>NZ_JAMXIC010000009.1 GCF_027587375.1 Arthrobacter sp. B2a2-09 | reverse complement strand
CAAAATCAACCAATTCATAAAAACAAATCGGTATCAACAAACTTGGCACACTATTGAGTTCTCAAACAACAGACACAATCCGATTACTTCTCGGAACAATTCAATTGAATTCGTTCCGCATTTCCTCGCTGCGATGTTTCTACTTTATTTCATTCATTTCCACTTTGCAAATCCAGGATTTCTCCGGAAATTCACCCAAGCGAATCGAATTTCCCCACAGAGTCGATAAATTATCCGATTCCCAGACTTTCGTCTAAACCGGATCATTCACATTCGATGGGATTTTGTCGCAATTTATCCGCTTCAGCGGCAGCGACTCAGAAAACGATACACGCTCCCCCGGAGCCGCGCAAGTCGGACCGGAGGAGCGTGCAGTAGAGCGTACATATTCAGACTTGGCGCGCCCACACAGCGGAACAGGTGGAACACGCCATGGAGTCAAGTAAGCGTCAGACGGTCACTTCGACAGTCGCCAGATTCTTCTTCCCACGGCGCAACAACAGGTACCGGCCGTGAAGCAGTTCCGCCTGGTCGATGACGGCATCGGGGTCGGTTACCTTGCTGTTGTTCACGTAGGCGCCACCCTCCCCCACCGTGCGCCGAGCAGCGGACTTGCTCTCGGACAGTCCGGACGCAACCAGGAGGTCCACGATGCCCAGGCCATCAGCGCCGATCGAGGCAGACGGCAGCTCGGCAGTTGCGGACGCCAAGGTCACCTCGTCCAGAACCGAGAGATCGCCGTTGCCGAACAGGGCAGCCGAAGCGGCGATCACCTTCTCCGTCGCGTCCACTCCGTGAACCAGCGAAGTGACTTCGTAGGCAAGCCTGCGCTGGCCCTCGCGTGCGAACGGACGTTCGGCAACAGCGGCTCCAAGTTCCTCAATCTCGGCGCGGCTCAGGAAAGTGAAGACCTTGAGGCGGTCAACGACGTCGGCATCCGCGGTGTTGAGCCAGAACTGGTAGAACGCGTAGGGGCTGCACATGCGGGCGTCGAGCCAAATGGCGTTGCCTTCGCTCTTACCGAACTTGGTGCCGTCCGAGTTGGTGATGAGGGGCGTGCCCAAGGCGTGGACGGTCTTCCCATCGACCTTGCGGATCAGCTCCGTGCCACTCGTGAGGTTGCCCCACTGGTCCGAGCCACCGGTCTGCAACACGCAACCGTAGTCGCGGTTGAGCTGGAGGTAATCCATGCCCTGCAGGATCTGGTAGCTGAACTCGGTGTAGCTGATGCCCTCATCGGAGCTGAGGCGGGAGGCAACAGCATCCTTGCGGAGCATGGTACCCACACGGAAGTGCTTGCCGATTTCACGCAGGAAATCGATGGCACTCAGGGGTGCGGTCCAGTCAAGGTTGTTCACCATGCGCGCGGCGTTGTCTCCCTCGAAGCTGAGGAAGCGGCGGACCTGGGCCTGAAGGTAGCCAACCCACTCCGAAACGGTGTCCTTGGTGTTCAAGGTGCGTTCCGCCGTCGGGCGCGGATCGCCGATCAGGCCGGTGGAGCCGCCCACCAGACCGAGCGGCTTGTGCCCGGCCAACTGCAGGCGGCGCATGAGAAGGAGCTGGACGAGGTTGCCAAGGTGCAGGGACGGCGCCGTGGGGTCGAAGCCACAGTAATACGTGATCGGGTCCCCGGCGAGCAGCTTTTCCAATTCCGTTTCATCAGTGGAAACGTGGATAAGGCCGCGCCATTTGAGCTCTTGCCAGATATTGGCAAAGCCCGGGTCGTTGTGCTGGGACTCGAGGTTGTTTACGTGTGACACGAGTTCTAAGTTAGCAGGATTGCCGTTCAGCTTGCTTGCATGGCTCAGCGCTCGATACCCGCAGGCAACGGAGCGGCGGTAATGAGGCGCAGCCGCTGGGTCGGACGGGTCATGGCGACGTAGAGATCGCCCACCTTCCCGTGTTCGTGGTTCAGCATGGCAGCCGGCTCAAGAACCACCACGCCATCGAACTCGAGGCCCTTGGCTTCCCTGGGGCTGATGACCACGATGTCCTGGGAGTAGCTGCCCGCTCCGGTGCCCACACGGTGGCCATACACCCCACGGAGCGCGGCAGCGGCCCGAGGCAGGAGGGCGCCGTCGGCAATCACGGCGAGAAGGCCGCCGTCGATCGCTTCCAGTTCTTCCGGAAGGATTTCGACGAGACGGTCCACCATCCCGGTTTCGTCCACGCGGTCCACGATGGGCGACCATTTGCCTTCACGGACGGCCTTGGGAGCCGAGACAACCAGGCCTGCGCGGTTCGCCATGCGGACTGCCGCTTCGGCGATCTGCGAAGGGGTGCGGTAGTTGACGGTGAGTTCTTCGAGCTGCCAGCGGTCCCCGAACGACGGCGCGAGGGCACTATGCCAGGAATTCGCGCCGGCCGAGGAACTCGTCTGGGCGATGTCGCCGACGATCGTGAAGGACTTCAAGGGGCAGCGGCGGACCAAAAGCCGCCACTGCATGGGCGAAAGTTCCTGGGCTTCGTCCACCACGATGTGCCCGAACGCCCACGAACGGTCGCTCGTGGCTCGTTCTGCCGCGGTCAGTCGCGTTTCGCGTTCCTGGTTCTGGTCCGCCAGTTCCTCGGCCGTCATCAACACGTCGACGCCCATGGCCTCCATGTTGACCAGGGTCTGCTTGGCGTTGGCGATGTCGCGGGCACGGTCGTGCTCTTGCTGCGCCAGTCCCCTGCCGGCGGCAGCATCCAGCTCGCCCAGGAGCTCAGCGGCCTCGTCGAGCAGCGGAACATCGGCTTCCGTCCACGGCGCATCCGCGGGGCGAAGCAAGAGGGCACGCTGGGACGGCGTGAGGTGCGGTGTGCAGGCTTCCAGGATGGCAGGCTTGCTGAAGAGCTCGGAAACGAGCTTCTCGGGCGTCATGGGCATCCAGCACAGGTTCAGGACGATCCTGACATCGCGTGCCGAGCGGACGTCTTCGGCGAGGTAGGAACGGTCGGCATTGTTGCCGATGTTCGATTCTTCGACGATCTCTGTCAACTGCTCCGTGAGTTCGCGCAGCAGGATCTTCACGAACGTCACGCGTGCTTCGTTGTGCGGCTTGCCGGTGGCGCGGGCCCTGTCCCGGGCGCGGCGGACTTGCCGCACGGACAGCGTGAGCTTGCGGGAATCGACCTCGAGGATGCGGTCCCCGGCGGGAGTCCGCTGCCGGTTGGCCACGGCATTGGCAATGACCTCCGCCATGTTCAGCTTGCCCTTGAGCGCTGCGACGTCGGGATCCGCTTCCGGGACGGCATGGATACCGGGCATGAGGCGGCCCAGGCTCGCCATGACGACGCCGGTCTCGCCGAGGGAAGGCAGAACCCGCTCGATGTAGTGCATGAACGACGAGGAAGGTCCAACAAGCAGCACCCCCGCGGACTTCAGGCGGTCACGGTGGGTGTACAGCAGGTAGGCGGCGCGGTGGAGCGCGACGGCCGTCTTGCCGGTACCGGGACCGCCTTGGACAACCAAGGCCCCCGACATGGACGAACGGATGATCCGGTCCTGCTCGGACTGGATGGTGCCGACGATGTCCGACATGCGGCCGGTGCGCTTGGAATTCAGGGCGGCAAGGAGTGCGCCTTCGCCTTGGAGGGAGGCGTTGTCCGCCAGCATGCTGGCATCCAGGACATCGTCTTCGATCGCCTTGACCTCGCGGCCTTGCAGGATCAGGTGACGACGACGGCGGACGCCCTGCCGGTCGAAGGCGGTCGCCTGGTAGAAGTGGCCGGCTTCCGGGGCGCGCCAGTCGACCATAAGCCGCTGGAGGTCCGCCGTGGACAGTCCGATGCGCCCGATGTACTGCGCCTCGCCGGTGTCCAGGTCAAGGCGCCCGAACACGAGACGGTCGTCGACGGCGTCGAGCTGGGCGAGGCGGTCCTCGTACAGTGCCGCGAAGGCGTCCCTTTCGGAAACGTTCTGCATGGTGCCCACCGCTCCGGCGCGCCGGACCTGCGCCAGCTGTTGGCGCTTTTCCTCCCGCAGCTCATCCAGGCGCGAGTAGAGACCGGCCACGTACTCCCGCTCGTGGATCAAATCAGCGTCGTGCATCGAAACGTTCCCCTATCGAAAAAGACGGACCGTCCATTCTACAGCGGTTTTGCTTGACGCGCGTGAAACTGCCCGCACGCCGGTGCGTCACACAATGTTCACCCGGCGCTAACCTCCTGAGCTTTTCGATCGGCACCCAGTGGTGCTTAAATGCTGCAATGCAGCACGACGTTGCCCTGACGCGACACGGCATCAGCCTGGTCCCACTCTCCCCCGCACATGCCGGTCCGCTCTTCGATTTTGTGGACTCCGGGATGTGGTCCGGCATGGCCGCTGAGCAGCCTTTAAGCGCTGCGGAACTGGCCGAACTCTTCGCAGCCCGCCTCGAAGATCCGGCAACCATACCGTTCGCCGTCGTCGAGCAGCGGACGGGAGCCCTGCTCGGGACCACCTCCCTGTGTGAGTACAGTCCACGCCAGCAACGCCTTGAAATCGGCGGCACCTTCTACGGGCGCCCGTTTTGGGGCAGCCACGTCAATCCGGCCGCGAAACAACTACTGCTGGCCCATTCCTTCGATGTACTGGACGTCCACCGGGTTGGCTTCCGTTGCGATGCGCGCAACACGCGCAGCGCCTCGGCCATTCAGCGGCTGGGCGCCAGCTACGAAGGCACGCTGCGCGGACACCGCTTCGCCCCCGACGGCACCCGCTGCGACACGGCCGTTTTCTCGATCCTGCAGGAAGAATGGCCCCAAGTACGTGAGTCGTTGCTTGGCCGCCTGGCGCCCTTCGAATTGCCCGACAACCACTGTGCGTATGTCGCCGAACCGACCCGGAACGAACACGCTGCTTGAAGGATTCCTCCTGGGCCCCCTAGAAAGGCTCCTAGACGGCGCGGCTCCGGCCCGGCTTGTAGCGGGACACCGTGGGGTCCCCGGAGAGCCAAAACCGCCACGGGTAGTCGGCGGAACCGCCGTCGCCGGATACTCCTACCCGGAGACCGCTCGCGACTGCTGATTGCGCCGCCGGGGTGACCGGAAGTTCGAGGCCGAACGGCTCAGCCAGGGCATCGCGGCCGCTGTCCGCCGTGGTCAGGCCCAAAGCGGAGGCAAGCCGGGCGGGCCCGCTTGCCAGGTCGGTCAGCGATCTCGACGCCGGACGGCGGGACTGCGCGAGGGCTTGCCCGGCCACCACCTCCCCTGCCCGCAACAGCAGGGCGGATGCAACGCCGTCGGGACCGCAGACAATGTTGGCGCAATAGTGCATGCCATACGTGAAGTAGACGTAGAGGTGGCCGGCCGGACCGAACATAGGAGCGTTCCGGGCGGTGGGGCCGCCAAAGGTATGGGATCCAGGATCGGGTTGGGCTGAGTCCCGCGGACCCAGATACGCCTCCACCTCGCTGAGCCGGACGGATACCGTGCCCTGAGGAGTCTGGTGGCTCAGCACTGCGCCCAGGAGCAAAGGGGCAACGTCCCGCGGATCTCCGGAAAGGAGCGCCCGGATGGCCTCCGGGGATGCGCCCTGCATTGTCATGCCCAGACCCTAGCAAGAATCCGAGGGCTAAAGCCCCCAGCGGCGACGTCCGATTTCCGCTAGGAAGGGCCTGCCGATGCTGAAAGGATGAAGTCATGGACTTTTGGCAACGCTACCGTGCCATCGATGCGCGGGATCCCCGGTTCGACGGACAGTTCTTCATCGCCGTCCGCTCGACGGGCATCTACTGCCGGCCGTCGTGCCCGGCACGGACACCCAAGGCCGAAAACGTGACGTTCTACGAGACCTCGGCCGCGGCGCACGAGGCCGGGTACAGGGCGTGCAAACGCTGCCTTCCGGAGGCGGTTCCGGGCACGCCCGCGTGGAACCTGCGCTCGGACCTCGCCGGCAGGGCGATGCGGCTCATCAACGACGGCGCGATATCCCGGGTCGGCGTCGAAGGGCTCGCCACCAGGCTGGGTTACTCCTCCCGCCAGCTCAATAGGATCCTCAGCCATGAACTCGGTGCCGGGCCGTTGTCCTTGGCGCGGGCCAGCCGCGCACAGACGGCCAGGACGCTCTTGGTCTCGACCTCGATGAAACTCTCGGACGTGGCGTTCGCCGCCGGGTTCAACAGTGTCCGCCAGTTCAACGACACCATCAACGAAGTCTTCGCCCTGACTCCTACAGCACTCCGGGCCACAGCGAAGCCCTCTGGCCATCAAGGCAAGCAGGGCGAGGCTACCTCCCTGACCCTCAACCTCCCGTACCGGGAGCCTTTCGACACGGGGATTTTCGATTTCCTTGCGGCCCGCGCGGTTCCCGGCGTCGAGCTGGCCAGTCCAACCACCTATACGCGAACCCTCCGCTTGCCCCGCGGCAATGCGGCGTTCACGGTGGAGTACGACGCCGGGGCGCGCGGCGGCGCGCTGACCCTCGCCGTCAGCACCTTGGACCTCCACGATCTTCCCGTGCTCCTAAGCCGGGTGCGGCGATTGTTCGATCTCGATGCCGATCCCGTGGCCGTGGACGAGGCGTTGGCCTCCGATGCCAGGCTCGGCCCGTCGGTCCGTGACACGCCCGGGATCAGGGTCCCGGGCGCCGTGGATCCCAAGGAGCTGCTGATCCGGGCGATGATCGGCCAGCAAATCACAGTAGCCGCGGCTCGCACGGCTTTGACCCAACTTTCCGACGCCGGAACCCGCCTGCCGGAAGGGCACGCAGGACATGCACTAGGCCTGGATCGCTTGTTTCCTACGGCCGAGGAGATCGCGCGCTCGGGCCGGGAACTGTTGAAGGGTCCGCAGCGCCGCATAGATTCCGTGCTGGCCGCGGCGGGGGCCATGGCCAGCGGCGAGCTCGACTTCGACTACGGCGACGACCCCCACACGCTGGCGGACAAGCTCTTGCCGCTGCCCGGCGTCGGACCATGGACCGTGGGCTATGTGGCGATGAGGGTCATCGGCGATCCGGACGTTTTCCTTGCCAACGATGCCGCGGTTCGGAACGGCCTCAAGAATCTAGCGGCCGCGGAAGGCCTGCCTGCCGACTTCCGCAACGTGAGCCCGTGGCGTTCCTACGCAACGATGCACCTGTGGAGGGCAGCGGCACGCAAACGGGGAAGCGCTAGTGCGCCGCGGGAACGCTTGATGGCCACGGGAGAAGTTCCGGCAAGTCAACGCCGTCCGCGTCGGCAGAGGCCCGCAGGCTCCCCAGGGTAGGCGTGCGCCCGGCGAGCCAGGCGGCGATATCAGTGATCATGCCGTTGATGGCAACGGACTGCCGCCCCGAGCCGATGACCAACTGCGGGAGGCCCAGGGGCTGAAGCACGAATTTCTGGTCGACCGGCACACGGGCCGAGAGGAAATCGAAGAGATGCTCGCAGAATTGCCGGCTCCAGGCCTCGGGGCCGCGACCGACTCCCAGATCCGTGACGTGGATGACCAGTTCGCGCCAGAGCGCCAGGCCACCGTCGAGCACTGTTCCATTCCGGAAGCTGATCCGGGTGTTCCAGCCGGACTCCACGAGTCCGTCGAAGGCCCTCAGGGCCCGGGCGAGGGCAGCTTCCGTGGCGGCACGGTGTTCAGCGAGGCTGTGGCTCGCCGCCAGCTCGATGGCCTTCGTACGGCCCTCGTAGCCGCCGTCGTAGATGTCGATGGTCTCGCCGCGCGCGGCGTATTCCAGCTGCCTGGCCATGGCGTTCGCGATGCCGGCAATGTGAGCCAGCACGTGGCCGCGGGTCCACCCGGGCAGCTCGGAGGGAGCTGCGACATCGGCGTCGTCGAGTTTGGCGACAACGTCGGTGACAGTGCCGGCTGCTTTGTGGAGCTCGGCAAGAAGCGCTGAGGTAGTGATCTCGGTCATAGCGCCATAATATCCGACAGAGTTAACGGCGCTTAACGAGGATTAACTGACAACGAGAAGGTAGTTCGCGGCAATGTTTTCAATAAACACTGCCGCGAACTGCCCTCTCGATTGCTGGAATGGCCCCTTTTGCTTAGCCTGCGTAGCCCCGAACCGCTGCGAGTTCCGCTTCGAGCGCAAGCAGTTGGCGCTCGACGGCGGCCGGCGCCGTTCCGCCCTGGGAGTTGCGGCTGTTGAGCGAACCTTCGGTGCTGAGCACGGTGCGGACCTCGGGCGTCAGGTGCTCCGAAATGCCCGCGTACTCTTCATCCGTCAGATCCCACAGTTCAACGCTGCGTCCCTCAGCCAGCTTCACCGCGGCACCGGAGAGCTCGTGCGCCTCCCGGAACGGCACGCCCTGGCGGACAAGCCACTCGGCGATGTCCGTGGCAAGTGCGAAGCCTTGCGGTGCCAGGGATGCCATGCGCTCGGTATTGAAGGTGAGCGTGGCGATCATGCCGGAGACCGCCGGGAGCAGCACCTCCAAGGTGTCCGCGGCGTCGAAAACCGGTTCCTTGTCTTCCTGCAGATCGCGGTTGTACGCGAGCGGCAGGCCCTTGAGCGTTGCCAACAGGCCGGCCAGGTTGCCAATGAGGCGCCCGGCCTTGCCGCGAGCGAGTTCAGCGACATCCGGGTTCTTCTTCTGCGGCATGATCGAAGACCCCGTGGAGTACGAATCATGGAGCGTGACGAAGGAGAACTCCTTGGTGGCCCACAGGATGATTTCCTCGGAGACCCGCGATAGGTCGATTCCGATCATCGAGCAGATCCACGCGAACTCGGCGAAGACATCGCGCGAGGCAGTGCCGTCGATCGAGTTGTGGACCGCCGAGAAGAAGCCGAGATCCGCAGCGACGGCCTCAGGATCCAGGCCGAGCGAGGAACCAGCCAAGGCACCGGAACCGTACGGCGAGACGCCGGCGCGCTTGTCCCAGTCCTGGAACCGCTGCACGTCGCGCAACAGTGCCCAGGCGTGGGCCAGAAGGTGGTGGCTCAGCAGGACTGGTTGGGCATGCTGCAGGTGGGTCCGGCCGGGCATGGCAACGCCCTGGTGGGCTTTGGCCTGCTCAACGAGGGCGTCGATCGTGGCGAGCACACCGCGGGCGATGATGCGGGCGTGGTCGCGCAGGAACATGCGGCCCAACGTGGCCACCTGGTCGTTGCGGGAACGGCCTGCCCGGAGCTTGCCGCCCAAATGGGTTCCCGCGCGCTCAATGAGCCCGCGTTCGAGGGAACCGTGGACGTCCTCATCGCTCTCGGCGGGCTGGTAGGCGCCGCTCGCGACGTCGTCATCCAGCAGGGTGAGCGCCGCGAGCATGCCTTCGAGTTCGCCGTCGTCCAGCAGCCCCGCCTTGTGCAGCACGCGGGCATGCGCCTTGGAACCGGCGATGTCGTAGCGGGCCAGCCGCCAGTCGAAATGCGTGGACTTGCTCAGCGCGGCAAGCGCATCTGCCGGGCCGCCGGCGAACCGGCCGCCCCACAGTGCACCAGTATTTGTTGCTTCCGATTTTTGCTCAGCCACAGGGGCTACTCTCCTGCAACCCGCAGGTCGCGGCCTGCGGCAACCTTGGAGGACATGCCCCACAGCTCGATGAAGCCCTTGGCCTGCGACTGGTCGAAGGTATCGCCGGTGTCGTAGGTGGCGAGGTCGAAGTCGTAGAGCGAGGTGTCGGAGCGGCGGCCGTTGACGATGGCCTGGCCGCCGTGCAGGACCATGCGGATGTCGCCGGAGACGTACTTCTGGGTGTCCTCGATGAAAGCATCCAGGGAGCGCTTGAGCGGGGAGAACCACTGGCCGTCGTAGACCAGCTCGGACCAACGCTGGCCGACCGTGGCCTTGAAGCGGGCCTGCTCGCGCTCGATGGTGACGTCCTCGAGGTGCTTGTGGGCCGTGATGAGGGCCATCGCGCCCGGAGCTTCGTAGATTTCGCGGGACTTGATGCCGACCAGGCGGTCCTCGACGACGTCGATGCGGCCAACGCCCTGGGCACCGGCGCGGCGGTTCAGTTCCTGGATGACCTGGAGCGGAGTGCGCTTGACACCGTCGATGGCCACCGGGACGCCGGCTTCGAAGGTGATGGTGACTTCGTCCGGTGCCGGCGGGAATTCCGGGGTGGCCGTGTAGTCGTAGATGTCCTTGGTGGGAGCGTTCCAGATGTCCTCGAGGTAGCCGGTTTCGACGGCGCGTCCCCAGACGTTCTGGTCGATCGAGTACGGGTTCTTCTTGGTGGTCTCGATCGGCAGTCCCTTTTCCTCGGCGAAGGCAATGGCCTTGTCACGGGTCAGGGCGAGGTCGCGGACGGGTGCGATGCACTTCAAGTCCGGGCCCAGGGTCTGGATGCCGACCTCGAAGCGGACCTGGTCGTTGCCCTTGCCCGTGCAGCCATGCGCAACGGTGGTGGCACCGAATTCGCGGGCGGCCTTGACGAGGTGCTTGACGATCACGGGGCGTGAAATCGCCGAAACCAGCGGGTAGTGGCCCTGGTAGAGGGCGTTCGCCTTCAGCGTGGGCATGGCGTATTCGTTTGCGAATTCGTCGCGGGCGTCGGCCACGTAGGCCTCGACGGCGCCGCAGCCGAGGGCGCGCTGGCGGATGGTCTCCAGCGACTCGCCGCCCTGTCCGACGTCGACGGCCACAGCGATGACCTCGGCACCGGTGGCTTCACCGATCCAGCCGATGGCTACGGATGTATCAAGGCCACCGGAGTAGGCCAGAACAATGCGCTCAGTCACGAGAGTGCTCCTTTGTTGTTGCTTGGTTCTTTTGAGTCAATGCTTGGGTCGGGCCGAAGGCCCGGGTGGAACAGGTGCCGGAATGGTTCAGTTGCCGGTCTGGACTAGTTCCCCGGTCCGGCTTCCTGGGCCAACTGGAGGAATCGGGCCGCCAGTTGGGCCCCGCCGTCGGGATCCCTGGCAACCAAAAGCAAGGTGTCGTCGCCTGCGATCGTACCCAATACAGACGGCATCACCGAGTGGTCGATGGCCAGGGCGAGGAAGTTGGCGGCACCCGGCGGCGTCCGCAGCACCACAATATTGCCCGAAGCCTCGGCGGTGACCAGTAGCTCGCCGCAGAGGCGCGACAGTCGCGCGTCCAGGATTTCCTGGGTGACGCCGCTTTTGGCATTGCGGTCACCACCCTCGCCGGGCACCGCGTAGACCAGTGCACCCTCCTTGCCGCGCACGCGAACCGCCCCCAGTTCCACCAGGTCCCTGGAGAGGGTCGCCTGGGTGACCTGCACGCCGTCGTCCGCCAGCAGGGCCGCGAGCTCTGCCTGCGAGCGCACCGACTGACCGGTCAGGATCGAGGTGATCCGCGCCTGCCGGGCAGTCTTGGTGGCGGGGCTGGCGCCTTGCGACGCCGGGTGGGTGGACACTAGTTGCCGCCCTCCGCGGCCGCCACGGACGCACCCACTGGGGCGAGGCCTTCCACAACGGCAAGACCGGACTGGTGCATCAGCCAGGCCATGAGCGCCTTCTGGGCGTGCAGGCGGTTCTCGGCTTCGTCCCAGACGATGGACTGGGGCCCGTCGATAACACCGGCGGAGATCTCGTAGCCTCGGTAGGCGGGCAGGCAGTGGAGAACGACGGCGTCCGGCGCGGCCAGCGCCATGGCAGCCTCGTCCACGGAGTACTCGCGGAAGAGCTGCATCCGCGCTTCTTTTTCGGCTTCCTGGCCCATGGACACCCAAGTGTCGGTAGCGACGACGTCGGCACCATGGAGGGCTTCCGTGGCGTCCGTGGTGATGAGCACGGAACCGCCGGTCTCGGCAGCGCGGTCCTCCGCGGCGGCAACGATGTCAGCGGCCGGCAGGTAGCCTTCCGGACCCGAGATCCGGACGTGCATGCCCGCCGTGACACCTGCCAACAAATAGGAGTTGGCCATGTTGTTCGCGGCATCGCCCAGGTAGGCCATGGTGAGGCCCTTGAGTTCGCCCTTGTGCTCCTTGACCGCCAGGAGGTCTGCGAGGAGCTGGCAGGGGTGATAGTCATCGCACAGGGCGTTGATGACGGGAACCTTGGAGTTTTCGGCCATGGCTACGAGGCCGGAGTGCGCGCCGGTACGCCACACGATGGTGGAGACCATCCGCTCGAGGACCTTTGCCGTGTCCTCCACGGATTCCTTATGGCCGATCTGCGCCTCGCCCGGATTGATGATGAGCGCGTTGCCACCCATGTCCGCGACGCCTGTGGCGAAGGAGACACGGGTACGGGTGGAGGTCTTGTCGAATATGACGGCGACCGTCTTGCGTCCGTTGCCGTCAGCTGCGAATGGTTGGACGCTGTACGGGGCGGCCTTCATTCGCACGGCGAGCTCGAGCACTTCGGCTTGCTCGGCCGGTGTGAGGTCCGTGTCCTTGAGGAAATGACGGGTGGTGGTGTTCACTGTGCGTCCTTAGCATTCAGGGGTGCAGCGTTCAGGGGTGCAGCGGTCTGGGCGGATGCCGCCTCGATGATGCCGGGCAGCGCGTCGAGGAAACGGTCGGCTTGCTCGACGGTCAGGATGAGCGGCGGAGCAAGCCGGATGGTGCGCGGGCCGGGGCTGTTGATGATGAAGCCCGCGTCGAGCGCGGCAGTCACCATGGCGGGCGCGATGTCGGCGTCAAGGTCGAAACCGATCAGGAGGCCTTCACCCCGCACTTCGGTGACGGCGTCGACGTCGGACAGTCCAGCCCGCAGCCGCGCGCCGACGGCGAGCACGTTCGCCAGCACTCCCTGGCTTTCGATGGCATGCAGGGTGGCGAGGGCGGCGGCCGTGGCCACCGGGTTCCCGCCGAACGTGGTGCCGTGCTGGCCCGCGGTCAGGAGCGACGACGACGGCTCGCCGAAGGTGATGAGCGCGCCGACCGGGAAGCCGCCGCCCAGGCCTTTCGCGAGGGTCACGGCGTCCGGGACGATTCCGGCATCTTCGCTGGCCAACCATTTGCCGGTCCGGCCGATTCCGGTCTGGACCTCGTCCAGGATCAGCAGCGCTCCGGCAGCGGTGGTGGCTTCGCGGGCCGCTTGCAGGTACTCGACACTGAGCGGGCGGACACCGGCTTCGCCCTGGATGGGCTCGAGGAACACTGCGGCCGTGGTTTCATCGACGGCGGTACGGAGCGCCTCGATGTCGCCGAATGGAATGTGGACGACGCCGCCGGGCAGCGGTTCGAAAGGTGCCCTGTAGGCTTCCTTGGCGGTCAAGGCGAGCGCGCCCATCGTGCGGCCGTGGAAGGCACCTTCAAGGGCGATGATCTTGGTGCGCTTGGCTGACTTTGCGCCGGCAGGCGCTTCACTGTTGCGCCGCGCCAGCTTGAACGCGGCTTCGTTGGCCTCGGTGCCGGAGTTCGCGAAGAACACCTTGGATCCGGCAGGAGCCTTGGTGATGGCCAGCAGCTTCTCGGCGAGGGCGATCTGTGTAGGGCTCGTGAAGAAATTGGAGACGTGCCCGAGTGTGGCCAGCTGGCTGGCGATGACCGAGGTCACGAACGGGTGGGCATGGCCCAGGGCGTTCACGGCAATGCCACCCAGGAGGTCCAGGTATTCCTTGCCGTCGGCGTCCCACACGAGGGCCCCTGCACCACGGACCAAGACCCGCTGCGGGGTGCCGAAGACGCCCGTGAGCGAAGAAGAATAGCGGGCCAACCAGTCGGCTCCCGTGCTGTGCCCAGTCCCCAGCAGCTCCCCCTCCTCGCCAGCTCGGACGGGGACCCCGGCTGCAGTGGGCCCTGCTATTGATGGCGTTTCGACCAGTTCTGCTTCGTTGGCGGTCATGAGTTCACTTCCTCGTCGGGGACAACCTGGGTTCCGATGCCCGCGGTCGTAAAAGTTTCCAGGAGCATGGAGTGTGGCAAGCGACCATCCACGATGTGCGCCCGCTCCACTCCTTCATCGATGGCCTTCAAACAGGCCGCCATTTTCGGGATCATGCCGGACTCCAGGCGCGGCAACATCTCCCGCAACTCCGTGGCCGTCAGAGAGGAGATGAGCGAGGACTTGTCCGGCCAGTTGGCGTAGAGGCCCTCGACGTCGGTCAGGATGACCAGCTTGGATGCGCCCAGCGCGGAGGCGACCGCCGCCGCAGCGGTGTCCGCGTTGACGTTGAGGACCTGCCCCGTAGTGGAGCCCGTGCCATCCCCTTCGTCAAGGATCTCGGGAGCAACCGTGGAAATCACCGGGATCCGGCCGGCACCGAGGATGTCCTCGATACCCGTGGGATCAACGCCTACGACTTCGCCCACCAGGCCGAGGTCCACTTCCTGCCCGTCCACCACGGTGCCGGTGCGCACGGCGCGCAGGAGTCCGCCATCTTCACCGGACATCCCCACTGCGTAAGGACCGTGGGAGTTGATGAGGCCCACCAGTTCGCGGCCCACTTGTCCGGTGAGCACCATGCGGACCACGTCCATGGCCTCGGGGGTGGTGACGCGCAGGCCGCCCTTGAACTCGGATTCGATGCCTAGCCGGCCCAGCATCGAGTTGATCTGCGGGCCACCCCCGTGCACTACGACGGGGTGGATACCCACATGGTGCAGGAAGACGATGTCCTCCGCGAAGGCGCGTCGGAGTTCCTCGTTGACCATGGCATTGCCGCCGTACTTGATCACCATGGTGGTGCCGGCGAAGCGCTGGATCCACGGCAGCGCCTCGATCAGGGTCGCGGCCTTGTCCTGGGCTGTTTTTGCCGAATCGGCGCCGATCGACGTATTTTCGCGAGTGTGCGCAGTCATGGTCATCCCCGTCTAGCTCGAGTAGGCGCTGTTCTCATGCACGTACTCGTGCGTGAGGTCGTTGGTCCAGATGGTGGCCTCGGCGTCGCCGGCCTGCAGATCGATTTCCACGAGCACCTCGCGGGGCTCAAGATCAACCAGGTTGCGGTCGTCGCCGATGCTGCCGTTGCGGCAGATCTGGATGCCGTTCATGGAGACGTTGAGCTGGTCCGGTTCGAAGACGGCGTCCGTGGTGCCCACCGAGGACAGGACGCGGCCCCAGTTGGGGTCCTTGCCGAAGATGGCGGTCTTGAAGAGGTTGGAGCGGGCTACGGCACGGCTGACGATTTCGGCGTCGCGCTCGCTCGCCGCGTTGAAGGTACGGATGGCGATGTCGTGGCTGGCACCCTCGGCGTCACCGATCAGCTTGCGGGCAAGCTCGGCGCACACCTGGGTGATTCCGGCACCAAGCTGTTCGGCGGACGGGATTGCCTCGGAGGCCCCTGAGGCCAACAGGACAACAGTGTCGTTGGTGGACATGCAGCCGTCCGAGTCCGTGCGGTCGAAGGTGACGCGCGTGGCGTCGCGGAGCACGACGTCGAGCTCTTCCGCCGGGACCTGGGCATCCGTGGTGAGCACCACCAGCATGGTTGCAAGGCCCGGTGCCAGCATGCCGGCCCCCTTCGCGATTCCCCCGACCGTGAATGTGTTGCCTTCGGCATCGGTGCCGGTGAAGACTGCTTCCTTCGCCACGCTGTCCGTGGTCATGATCGCCGTAGCCGCGGCGGGACCGCCGTTCTCGGAGAGTTCCGCGAAAGCCGCGTCGATGCCCGGGATGATCTTGTCCATCGGCAGTTGCTCACCGATGAGTCCGGTGGAGCAGACCACGACGTCGGAGGCAGAGATCCCGAGGATGGCCGCCACTTTCTCGGCGGTTGCGTGCGTATTTTGGAATCCCTGCGGACCAGTGCAGGCGTTGGCGCCGCCGGAATTCAGCACTACTGCGTCAACGCGCCCGTCGGAGAGAACCTGGCGGGACCAGTGGACGGGAGCCGCGGCGACGCGGTTGGAGGTGAAAACGGCTGCTGCGGCTTTCAGGGGGCCGTCGTTGACAACCAGGGCGAGGTCGGGGTTACCCGATGCCTTGATGCCGGCTTTGACGCCGGCGGCCCGGAATCCTTGGGGGGCGGTGATGGTCACGGGGCAACTCCTTGGACGTTGAGGCCGGCGGATTCGCCCAGGCCGAGGGCAATATTCATGGACTGCACAGCGCCGCCGGCGGTCCCTTTGGTCAGGTTATCGATGGCGCACGTGACAATCACACGGCCGGAATGCTCGTCGAAAGCCAACTGCATGACGGCGTGGTTGGAACCCTGCACCGATTTAGTGGTGGGCCACTGACCTTCGGGCAACAGGTGGACGAACGGTTCGTCGTCGTACGCTTCAGCCCAGGCACTGCGGAGTTCGGCGGCGGTGACGCCGGCCTTGACCTTTGCCGTTGCGGTGCTCAGGATGCCGCGGCTCATGGGTGCGAGGGTGGGAGTGAAGGACACCGTGACCTGTTCACCGGCGGCGTTGGAAAGTCCCTGTTCGATCTCGGGGGTGTGGCGGTGGCCGCCGCCCACGCCATAGGGACTCATGGAGCCCATGACCTCGGAACCGATGAGGTTGACCTTGGCCGCCTTGCCGGCACCCGAGGTGCCGGAGGCGGAAACAATCACGACGTCGTCCGGTTGGAGAAGCTTGTTGGCGAAGCCGGGCGTAAGGGCGAGGAGGGCCGACGTCGGGTAGCAGCCAGGCACCGCAATCCGCTTCGCCCCCTTCAGGGCGTCCCGCTGGCCGGGGAGTTCAGGCAGCCCGTAAGGCCAGGTGCCTGCATGGGCCGAGCCATAGAACTTTTCCCACGCCGCGGGGTCTTCGAGCCGATGGTCCGCGCCGGCGTCGATCACCAGAGTGCCTTCCGGCAACTGTGCCGCGATCCCGGCGGAAGCTCCATGCGGGAGCGCCAGGAACACCACATCGTGGCCAGCGAGGTTCTCCACGCTGGTGTCCTCGAGAATCCGGCTGGCCAAACCATGGAGATGTGGCTGCAACTCCCCTAGTCTGGAACCGGCATTGCTGTGCGCAGTGATGGCACCGATGGTGACGTCCGGATGGCCTGCCAGGAGGCGCAGCACCTCTCCCCCGGCATAGCCACTGGCACCGGAGACGGCAACAGAAATAGTCATGGCAAGACTATACAGCAAAACTATTCATGGTTGCCGATATTTATGCACGACTTTTTCGAAGCCCCCATCGAGGCCCGATCGGGATGGCACATCCGATTGGGGGCGTATGCTGAATAGAGGGTGATCTAGACCGTGCAGCCGATCGTCGGTTGCAGCGTTGCCCGTTATTTATTACGGGGCAACTGCATATGTCACAGACCTCCACTACCGAACGTCCTACTAAGAGCGTCCGGCCTCCTAACGCGGTCGTCCTCAGCTATTCCGAACTCCTCAAGACGGTCCGCGCGGAAGGGCTTTTGAAGCGCCGCGTTGGCTTCTATATCAGCGTTTTTGCGTCCTTGGTCCTCTTGCTGACCGGGACCTGGTTTGGCTTCGCGTTGATTGGCCCCAGCTGGTACCAGCTTCTCATCGCCGCAGCCCTGGGCATCCTTTGTACCCAGTTGAGCTTCCTGGCACATGAAGCCGGCCACCGCCAGATTTTTGCCTCCCGCAGGGCCAATGACTGGTCCGCCCGCATCCTGGCCACTTCGGTTGCCGGCATCAGCTACTCCTGGTGGGAACATAAGCACGGCGCACACCACAACAACCCGAATGTCATTTCCAAGGACCCGGACATCAAGACCGGAGCCCTTGCTTTCCACGTTGAAGCCGCTGCAGGCAGGCAGGGACGGTTCGCGTTCCTCACGCGCAGGCAAGGCTGGTTCTTCTTCCCGCTCCTCTTGCTGCTGGGCATCAGCCTGCAGTGGGAGTCCCTGATGTACATCCTCCGGCCCGGAGCCATCAAGCACCGCTGGGTGGAGACCCCCATCCTTCTGGCACGGCTTCTGGCACTGCCGGTCCTCGCCTTCACCTTCCTGCCGCTTGGCATGGCATTTGCCTTCCTGGGCGTCCAGATCATGGTGTTCGGCTTCTACATGGGTGCTTCCTTCGCCCCGAACCACAAGGGCATGCCGGTCCTCCCGGCAGACTCGCGCGTCGATTTCCTGCGTCGCCAGATTCTGACTGCCAGGAACATCTCCGGCGGACCCTTCATGAACATCCTCTTGGGCGGCCTCAACCACCAGGCGGAACACCACCTGTTCCCGGACATGGCCCGCCCCCATTTGCGCCGCGCCTCGGAGATCGTTCGAAGCTACTGCGAAAAGCACTCCATTCCCTACACCGAAACCACGTTGATGCAGTCGTACGCCATCGTCGTGCGGTACCTCAACGAGGTTGGACTTGCCGCGGGCCGCGGCTTTGACTGCCCCGTTGCATCCGCGCACGGCAGAGGCTGACACTGCAGAGGCACATTACGGCGAACCACTCCACTAAGCCGCTGACTGGACACTCTATGGACTCCGCTCCCTAGGATGGTTGTGTGAATGCGGGCACGAAAGTGCCTCGACGGAGAAGGAGACCTATGACGCACGCGATCATTGCCCGGCAAGCCGGAGGACCCGAAGTCCTCGAACTCACCGAGGCAGAGGTTCCGGCCCCGGGCCCGCGCCAGCTCCTCGTCAAGGTTGCAGCCGCTGGAGTGAACTTCATTGACACTTATCAGCGCAGTGGCATCTACAGGGTTGAATATCCGTTCACCCCCGGTTCCGAGTCGGCAGGCACCGTGGAGGCCATCGGCGCAGGCGTCGAAGACTTCGCCGTCGGGGACAGGGTCGCCACCGCTGAAGGATCACGCAGCTACGCGGGGTACACCCTGGTGGACGCCGACAAAGCGCTTCCGGTACCAGACGGCGTTGACGACCACACAGCGGCAGCCCTACCGCTGCAGGGAATGACCGCGCACTACCTGATCAACTCTTCTTTCCGCGTGGAACCGGGCCACACCGTCTTGACCCATGCCGGCGCCGGCGGCGTTGGACTCATCCTGACGCAGTTGCTCAAGGCCCGGGGCGCCCGGGTCATCACCACTGTCTCCTCAGACGAGAAGGAAGCCCTTGCCCGGGAAGCCGGCGCGGACGAAGTCCTGCGCTACACCGGATTTGCGGACAAGGTCCGCGAACTCACAGACGGCGAAGGCGTCAACGTGGTGTACGACGGCGTCGGCAAGGATACCTTTGACGGTTCCCTTGCGAGCCTGCGAATCCGCGGCTCGCTGGTCCTGTTCGGAGCGGCATCCGGACCGGTGCCTCCCTTTGACCCGCAGCGACTGAACGCGGGCGGATCGTTGTCCCTGACACGCCCGACGCTTGGCCACTTCCTCCAGAACCCGCAGGAACGGCGCTGGCGCTCGGCCGAAGTCTTCGGCGCTGCCGCCAGCGGCGCGCTCAAAGTCCGGATTGGCGGAACGTACCCGCTCGCCGAAGCCGCCCAGGCGCATCGCGACCTGGAAGCACGCAAGACCACGGGCAAGCTAGTGTTGGTCCCATAATCGAAGCAACGGCACCTTGGCTTCCCAATTAACATTGGGCTAAGGCATAGCAACGGTCACGGGACCGCTGACACTTTTTGTTCACCTCAATCCGAGAAGCTTCGAACGTGACCCAGGAACATGAAATCCCGGCGGACAGCCTGGAACTCCAAGTGGTGCATCTGCCCCAGCTGCAAGGCGCCACAGCTGCGCCGCCAGAGCGCACGCTCATTGATATCCTCCACGACACCGCCCTGACATTCCCGGAGGCCTCTGCCCTCGATGACGGGCACAAGTCGCTAAGCTACTCCGAGCTCATGGCACAGGTGCGTGGTTTTGCTGCCACGCTCAATACAGCCGGGCTGGGATCCGGAGACAAGATCGGCGTGCGGATTCCCTCCGGATCCAACGATCTCTACATCGCCATCCTCGCGATCCTCTCGATTGCGGCCGCCTATGTGCCGGTGGACGCGGACGATCCAGAGGAGCGGGCACGGCTGGTCTTTGGAGAAGCCAAAGTGTCTGCCGTCATCACCAAGGGCCGCAGGATCGAGGTGTCCGGGGAGCGCCCGGCACCGCACCCGGCTCCGCGTGCACCAGGGCTGGATGACGATTCCTGGGTCATCTTCACCTCAGGGTCCACCGGCACGCCCAAGGGTGTGGCGGTGCAGCACCGTTCGTCCGCTGCCTTTGTTGACGCCGAAGCCCGGCTCTTCCTCCAGCAAGATCCGATCGGGCCGCAGGACAGGGTCCTCGCCGGCCTTTCCGTGGCCTTCGACGCTTCGTGCGAAGAGATGTGGCTGGCTTGGCGGCACGGTGCCTGCCTCGTCCCGGCCCCGCGCGCCTTGGTGCGTTCCGGCATGGACCTTGGCCCGTGGCTTATCAACCACGGCATCACAGTGGTGTCCACCGTTCCTACGCTCGCTGCCCTGTGGCCGGCGGAAGCCCTCGAGAACGTGCGCCTGCTCATTTTCGGTGGCGAGGCCTGCCCTCCCGAACTCGCCGAGCGCCTCGCGGTGGACGGCCGCGAAGTGTGGAACACCTATGGCCCCACCGAAGCAACCGTCGTGGCCTGCGCGGCTCCCCTGGGCGGGGACGGCCCCGTCCGGATCGGATTGCCCCTGGACGGCTGGGACCTCGCCGTCGTCGACGCCGCTGGGGCTCCAGTCGCGGAAGGCGAGACGGGCGAACTGATCATCGGCGGCGTCGGACTGGCCCGCTACCTCGATCCGGCCAAAGACGCGGAAAAGTACGCCCCCATGCCGTCCTTGGGGTGGGAACGTGCATACCGCTCCGGCGACCTCGTCCGCTATGAGGAAGCCGGCCTCATCTTCCAAGGCCGCGCGGATGAACAGGTCAAGCTTGGCGGCCGGCGCATCGAACTCGGCGAGATCGACGCCGCCCTGCAGGCCCTCCCGGGAGTCGCAGGTGCCGCGGCTGCAGTCCGCACGACGGCGGCAGGGAACCAGATACTGGTCGGTTACCTGGCTCCGGCCGGACCCGAGGACATCGACCTCGGAGCTTCGCGCGAGTTGCTCACGGAAAGCCTGCCCGCTGCGCTGATTCCCCTGCTGACGGTGGTGGATTCGCTTCCGACGAAGACCAGCGGCAAAGTGGACCGGCATTCCCTTCCCTGGCCGTTGGCGGGCGCGGGCGCCGCGGATGCCGACAAGGCACCACTCAACCTGCCCGATGACGCCCAATGGGTGGTTGAACAATGGGAAAGCGTACTCGGCTCCAGCGTCACCTCGCTCGACGCCGACTTCTTCGCCTATGGTGGTGGCTCCCTCGCCGCGGCCCAGCTCGTCTCGGCGCTGCGCGTGCGCTACCCCACCATCACTGTGGCCGAAATCTACGCAACACCTCGCGTCGGCGCCCTGATCGACGCCGCGCGGCAGTCACTGCCGGAAGGCGGCATCCAAGGGCCAGCGGCCGAGCGCACGGTTCGCCCCACCTCCCGGAAATCGCAGATCTTCCAGACCCTGATGGGGATTTTCCTCAACATCCTGGTGGGCATGCGTTGGCTCACCTATCTCATGGCCGCGAACCATTTGCTGGCCGACTTCGCCGGTTTCACAGCCGCTCCCGTGGTGTCCTGGTGGTGGATCCTTGCGTCCTGGCTGGTGTTCGTCAGCCCGCCGGGACGCATGGCAATCTCGATCCTGGCCGCGCGAACCCTCTTGCGTGGTGTCCAGCCCGGAACCTACCCGCGCTCGGGCAAAGTCCACTTGAAGCTGTGGCTGGCCGAACAGATCCAGGATCTTTCGGGCGCCATCAGCCTCGCCAGCGCACCGTGGGTTCCCTACTACGCGAGGGCGCTGGGGGCGAAGATCGGGAACAACGTCCATTTGCACTCCTTGCCTCCGGTCACAGGACTGCTGTCGTTGGGCAGCGGCTGCAACATCGAGCCCGAAGTGGATCTCTCCGCCTGGTGGATCGACGGTGACTACGTCCACATCGGCGCCATCCATGTAGGTGCCGGCGCCACGGTGGGCTCCCGGAGCACGCTTATGCCTGGAACCAGCATCGGCGCTGGTGCGCGTGTGGAGCCCGGTTCCGCAGTGTTGGGCAAGGTCAAGGCCGGGCACCTTGTTGCCGGCTCCCCCGCCGAACGCCGTGGCAAAGCCAAGAATGGATGGCCCGAGACCCCGTCCTCACACCATCTGATCGGCCGGCTCTGGTTTGCGGCGTTCGCTGCGGCTTCGGCGCTGCTTGCCTTGATCCCTTATATCTCTGCATTCGTCGCCGCCAGCGTCCTCCTGGCCTTCATCCAAGGCAGGAATTCCCTGCAGGATGCCTTCCCGGAACTCCTGCTTGCCATCCCCTTGGCGGCTCTGGCCTGGTTCCTGTGTAATCTCCTGCTGATCCTGGCGACCACCCGGATGCTCGGCGTCGGCCTCAAGGAGGGGTACTATCGCGTCCGCAGCCGCGTCGGCTGGCAGGTTTGGGCCACTGAACGGGTGCTGGACATGGCACGCGACCTGCTCTTCCCCATCTACGCAAGCCTTTTTACCCCTGTGTGGCTGCGGCTGCTAGGTGCCAAAGTAGGCCGTAACGTGGAGGCGTCCACGGTGCTGCTGCTGCCACGCATGACGACCATCGGCGAAGGCGCGTTCCTCGCCGACGACACCATGGTGGCTTCCTACGAGCTCGGCGGCGGCTGGATGAAGATTGCTCCGGCCAAGATCGGCAAACGCTCGTTCCTGGGTAATTCCGGCATGACTGCCGCGGGCCGAAGCGTTCCCAAGAACTCACTGGTCGCGGTGCTGTCCGCCACGCCGGCCAAGGCAAAATCGGGCACCTCCTGGCTGGGCAGTCCGCCTGTCAGGCTGCGACGGACAGCCGTCAATGCAGATCAGAGCCTCACCTTCAACCCGCCGCTGGCCCTGAAGACCAAACGGGCCCTGTGGGAACTGTGCCGGCTGGTGCCCGTGATCCTGACGGTGGGGATCGCCGTCGGTATCATGCTGGTCCTCGACTGGATCGCCACTGAGTCCTCCTACTGGCTCGCAGCGGTCCTTGGGGGCGTCGTGGTCCTCGCCGCAGGTGCCGTGGCCGCGGCAAGTTCTGTCGCCGCGAAGTGGATTTTGGTGGGACGCATCAAAGAGGGCGAGCATCCCCTGTGGAGCTCGTTCATCTGGCGCAACGAAGTGGTGGACACCTTCATCGAGATGGTCAGCGCTCCCTGGTTTGCGCGTTCGGCATCCGGCACGCCGGCGTTGGTGTGGTGGCTCCGGGCGCTCGGTGCGAAAATCGGCCGGGGTACGTGGTGCGAGAGCTACTGGCTACCCGAAGCCGACCTGGTCACGCTCGGCGAAAGCTCCACGGTCAACCGTGGCTGCGTGGTCCAGACACACCTCTTCCACGACCGCATCATGAGCATAGACACCGTGGTCCTGGGGGACGGCGCCACGATGGGCCCGCACGGCGTCATCCTGCCGCGGGCCAGCATCGGGGCCGGCGGAACGGTGGGACCGGCGTCGCTGGTCATGCGCGGCGAGACTGTTCCCGCGGGCACATACTGGATGGGCAACCCCGTCAGCCCCTGGTCCGGGCCGTAGCGTAGATTGGCAAGAGGACCGGTGAAAACCACCAGCCCACCACAGCAGCACAGCAAGCTACACGGAGGCAGCCAGCGCACATGAGCCGCAGCGAACCAGGAACAACCACAAGTGCCGTCGATCCCTACACCCTGCACCACGGGAGCACGGCATTCCAGGTGCTGAGGTATGAGCTGGACCTGGACTATAGCCTGGGCAGCAACCGGCTCAACGGCCGCGCGATGCTTCGTTGCGTAGCGCTCGAAGACACGGACTCCGTGATCCTGGACCTGGTGGGCTTGAAGGCTTCCAAAATCCTGATGGACGGCAAGAAAGTGCCGAAGTTCAGCACGCGCGGCGAGCACCTTGTGATCACCGCCAAGGAGCGGTTGCGGGCAGGCCAGCACTTCACGGTTGAGCTCCGCTACGACGGCAACCCGAAGCCGCGCCGGGGCCTGTGGGGCGAAGTCGGTTGGGAGGAACTCGACGACGGCGTGCTGGTAGCCGGGCAGCCGAACGGCGCCGCGTCCTGGTTCCCGTGCAACGACCATCCGCGGCACAAGTCCAGCTACTTGATCAGTATCACCACCGACGACAACTACCGCGCCATCTGCAACGGCCGCCTCGTCTCCCACAGCAGGAAATCAAGCCGCGAAACCTGGGTCTACGAACAGGGCGAGCCGATGGCAAGCTATCTCGCCACTGTGCAAATCGGACGCTACCGGCTTCACCAACTCAGCCCCTCCCTCGGCAGGGTCCGCACCGGGACCGCCCACCATGCCGAGGCCCTGCGGCAGGCTCCGGTGCCCCAGTTCGTTGCCGTCTCCCCCGGTTTGTTGACCGAGGCCCGCGAAGGCCTGGCACGGCAGGCCGACATGATGCGCACCTTTGTGGAGTGTTTCGGTCCGTATCCCTTTGCGGAATACACGGCCGTAGTGACCGAGGACGAACTGGAAATCCCCCTTGAGGCCCAGACCCTCTCGATCTTCGGCCGGAACCACATGGAGCAATCGTGGGATGCGCAGCGCCTCATCGCCCACGAGCTGTCCCACCAATGGTTCGGCAACTCGCTCACTGTGAGCAGTTGGAGGGACATCTGGCTGCATGAGGGCTTCGCCTGCTACGCCGAGTGGATCTGGTCCGAGGAGGCCGGGGTCATGTCCCTCGCCAACCGTGCAAGGGCCGCATGGCGCAAGCTCGACATGGGCGCCCAGGACCTGGTGATCGGCGACCCCGGACCAGAGCACATGTTCGATGACCGCGTCTACAAGCGCGGGGCTCTTGCCCTCCACGCCGTCCGTCGTGCGTGCGGAGACGAAGCGTTCTTCGGATTGCTGCGGCATTGGACTGAGGCCAAGCGCCACAGCTCGGTGTCCACGGCGGAATTCATCGCCGCGGCCAACACCTACGTCCCTGGGCTCGACGCGGCCAGTGTCCTGGAACCGTGGCTGTACCAAGCAAGGCTGCCCGCCTTCGGCTGATCCCCGGCTTCAGCTAATCCCCGAAACCAGATGATCCATGGGTTCAGCGGGACGATACCGCGAGGGCGGCAACCAGTCCGAGCGGAAGATCCCGACCGTCAGCGCTTGCCGGGAGCTCAAGGTCCCACAGCCCGGGCCTTTCAAGAACATCGAGGGAATCCGGCGCCACCCTGAGCCCTTCACCTGTCATCTTCAACCAGGCTTCCTTGCGCGCCCACAATCGTGCGCGCTCCTGAGCCCGACCCCCGGGTTCAAGCGCGTTGAGCTGGCGGTGCTCGCGTGCGGTCAGGGCAACGTCGTCGAAGCCGGCGAACTCCGTGCCGACCGCATTTTCCAGATCGACGCCCACCCGGAGCCCGGGCTCCGGGTGCACGACGGCGGCAAACAGCACCCAGCCCGACGACCGTGAGGCGCTGAGCACCAGGGGTGCGGGGCCGCCGTCGAGCAGGTATCCAGGCCGGCCATGCGCGATGTCCGGACCAGCACCGCATTCCGGGCACCCATAGGCCGCTTGGAGCTTCGAAGGTGGAACACCCAGCAGGGTTGCGGCAAAGTTTTGCTGGGCCAGCCTGGACGCCAGGAATTCCAGTCTCAGGATCGGTGCCATGGCGTCTCCCCGAAGGGTCTCGGCCGGAGACAGCAATTCCGCCGCCATCTTCTTGACGGCGGCGGAATCAGCAGGATCCAAGGACTGGATGTGAACAGCCAGCCCCTGGATCCCCGGGTTGATACTCGTCAGCGCTGGACTGCTCCGAATCGCTCTGCGGCGACGGCGACGGCGGCCTCGCGTGCCTCCGATGCCTCGTCGGCGGTCAAGGTGCGGTCCGTGGCACGGAATCGCAGCCCGAAGGCGAGCGACTTCTTGCCGTCTTCGATGCCCTGGCCCGCGTAGACATCGAACAGGGCGACGTCTTCGAGAAGTTCGCCGGCGCCTTCCCGCAGGGCAGCCAGCACGGCGTCCGCCGGAACGTCTTGCGGCACCACGAGGGCGACGTCCTGGGTGGCCACCGGGAAACCAGAGATGTGCTTGGCAACAATGACGTCCGCAGCGGCGTCGAAGAGGGCGTCCGCGTTGAGTTCGAGGGCCACGGAGCGTGCCGGCATGTCGTGGGCTGCGAGCAGCTTGGGGTGCAATTCGCCGGCGTAGCCCACGATGTCGCCGGAGCGGAGCGCCAACTGGGCGGCACGGCCCGGGTGGAACGCCTGGTGGCTGCCTTGGCTGACCACGAGCTCCACGCCGAGGACGTCGCCGACGAGCCGGGCAACATCCAGGGCGTCGGCCCAGTCCCACGCACGCGGAGTGTGGGCCGCGGCGGCCGGGGAATCATGGCCGGTCAAAACAGCGGCGATGTGCAGAGGCTGGTCCGGGACGCCGTCGTACAGTCCGTCAAGTACCTCGGCGGAAGGCTTGACACCCAACGGCGGGATGGACGCTGTGCCCAGCTGCCCGTCGGGAAGGAACACCGAGCCTGCCTCGAAGAGGGCGAGGTCGCGGAACCCGCGGGAGTGGTTGCGGCGGGCAACCTCGATCAGTCCGGGAAGCACGGAGGTACGCAGGTAACCGTGTTCCTCGCTGATCGGGTTGGCCAATTTGAGGGCGGTGCGTGCCGCGCCTTCCTCCGCCACGCCGAAGGTGTCGTTGGCTGCCTTGGAAACGAACGGGTAAGAGAGGACCTCGGTGAGCCCGGCGTCGGCCAGGGCCTGGACCACGCGGCGTTTTTGCTGCTGGGTCCGGGTCAAGCCGCGGCCTGGAGGGGCCACGGGCAGGGTCGCCGGGATGTTGTCGTAGCCAACCAGCCTTGCGATTTCCTCGGACAGGTCTTCCTTGGTCTCCAGGTCGTTGCGCCAGCTCGGTGCCGTGACCACATAGGAGCCGCTCACCCCGCCCTTCAGAACGATGGCGCCCAGATCCTTAAGGGAACCCGTGATCTGTTCTTCCGTGAAGTCGATGCCGATCCGGGAGGCCGCGTAGTTGGCCGGCAGCTCGATGGTCACGGCGTCGGGTGCTGTCCCGACGTCGGTACCGGCTTCGTCTGCCGTCCCGCCGGCCAGTTCAACCAGGAGGTCGACGACGCGTTGGGCAGCAACGTTGGCAACCTGCCAATCCACCCCGCGTTCGAAGCGCTTGGACGCCTCTGACGGCAGCTTGTGCCTGCGGCGCGAGCGCCCGATCGAGACCTCGTCAAAGTGCGCAGCCTCGACCAGGATGTTGGTGGTCGAATCGGAGACCTCGGTGTTGGCTCCGCCCATGACGCCGGCGATGCCGATTGCCCCGGAGTCGTCGGTGATCAGGAGGTCTTCGACGTCGAGCGCACGCACTTTGTCGTCGAGGGTGGTGATCTTCTCCCCCGCGACGGCGCGGCGGACCACGATATCGCCCGAAAGCTTGTCGAGGTCGTAGCAGTGGTTCGGCTGGCCGAGTTCGAGCATCACGTAGTTGGAAATGTCGACAGGCAGCGAAATGGAGCGGATGCCGGCCAGGCGCAACCGGGAGACCATCCACAGCGGGGTGGGGCGGGTGGCGTCCACGCCGCGGACCGTGCGGGCCACAAAGCGGTCGCAACCGGGCTTGCCGTAGATGGGGGCGTCGTCGTTGAGTTTGACGCCATAGCCGCCGGAGAGTGCCACGGGGGCGTTGACCTTGGCAGCCGGGTCAGTGAAGACGGTTCCGGTCGCGTGGGCATATTCGCGGGCGACACCACGGATCGAGAACGCGTAGCCGCGGTCCGGAGTGACGTTGATTTCGGCGGCTTCGTCGTAGAGGCCAAGGAGGGACATGGCGTCGGTGCCGATTTCGGGATCCAGGCCAATGCGGGAAAGCACCAGGATACCGTCGTGGTCCTCGCCGATGCCGAGTTCACGTACGGAGGCGATCATGCCTGCGGACAGGTGCCCGTAAGTCTTGCGCGCGGAAATGTGGAAGTCACCCGGCAGCACGGCACCCGGGAGGGTCACCACAACCTTGTCTCCCTCGACGAAGTTGTGGGCACCGCAAATGATGCCCTGCACGCCGGAGGGGTCGATGCCCTTGCCGGTCAGGGTCTGCTCCTGGCCTTCAGGGACCACGCGGACCTGGCACCAGTTGATGGTCTTGCCATTGGACTGTGGTTCCTTGACGAGGCTCAGGACCTGGCCCACCACGATGGGACCCTTGAGTTCGTCCGTGGGGCGGTGGACAGCTTCTTCTTCAAAGCCGACCTTGACGAGTTCCGCCATGACGTCTTCGGCCGTGGCGTCGGCCGGAACCTGCGCGAATTCACGCAGCCATGAAAGTGGGATACGCACTGTTAGATCTCCATCCCGAAGTGCTCGCTGAAACGTACATCGCCTTCGATCATGTCGCGCATGTCGCCGACCTCGTTGCGGAACATGAGCGTGCGCTCAATGCCCATGCCGAAGGCAAAACCTGAATATTCGTCCGGGTCGATGCCGGCAGCGCGCAGGACGTTGGGATTGACCATGCCGCAGCCGCCCCATTCGATCCAGCGAGGGCCGCCCTTGGCGCCGGGGTGCCAAATGTCCAGTTCCGCCGAAGGCTCGGTGAACGGGAAGTAGTTGGGACGCAGGCGGATCTGTGCCTCGTCACCGAACATCTGCCGGGCGAAGTGCTCCAAGGTGCCGCGCAGGTCAGCCATGCTCAGCTTCTTGTCGATGGCCAGGCCCTCGAACTGGTGGAACACGGGTGTGTGGGTGGCATCGAGTTCATCGGTGCGGAATACCTTGCCCGGGCACAACACGTAGATGGGCACTTCGCGCTCAAGCATGGAACGGACCTGCACCGGGGAAGTGTGCGTGCGCATGAGCAGGTGCGCCTCGGGAGGTTCCACGAAGAAGGTGTCCTGCATTTCGCGGGCCGGGTGGTCGGGCTTGAAGTTGAGGGCGTCGAAGTTGAACCACTCGGACTCGACCTCGGGTCCTTCGGCGATTTCCCAGCCCATGCCGACGAAGATGTCAGCCACGCGGTCCTGCAGCGTGGACAGCGGGTGGCGGGCACCGGCACGGCGTCGCCGCGGTGCTGCCGTGACGTCGACGGTTTCCTCGACAAGGATGCGGGCGTCGTTTTCGGCTTCGAGCACAGCGGTCCGTGCTGCGAGCGCCTGGTTGACGCGGCCACGGGAGGAACCCATGAGCTTGCCTGCGGCAGCCTTCTGTTCCTTGGGCAGGCCACCGATTTCACGGTTGGCAAGGCTCAAGGGCGACTTCTCGCCGGTGTGCGCCAAGCGGACGGCTTTGAGTTCTTCGAGGGAGGATGCAGCGGCAATCGCGGCGACGGCTTCCTCAACGGCAGCGGTGATGGCGGCTTCATCCAGAGGGTTCGGGATGGCAGCGCCCGGCAAAGTGTCAGTCATCTACTGTTCTTAGCTACGAGTCGGAAATGGTCTTCACCAGGCAGGGCCATGGCAAAAGCAGGAGCGATGCTCGCTGAACGCGTCCGGCGGGCACTAACCCCAGTCTAGTAGAAGGCTCCGGCCGGGATTTAACCCGTGACACCGGGGCATCGTTTGCCGACGGCGCAGCTAGCATGGCCTCATGACGCCGATCCGCACCATCACCGTCACTGGAGAGGGAACCGCCGAAGCCGTTCCCGATCTGCTCACGCTCATGCTCGCCGTCGAGGTCAGGCGTGACGCCGCCGAAGCGGCCTATGACGAGGCCGGGGAGATCGCCTCGGCCGTGACTGAAGCCTTGCGCGGGCATGGTGTGGCCGGTCTTGACCTGCGGACCAGCGGCCTCAATCTGCGTGCCGAACTCGTCTGGGCCGAAAACCAGGGGCAAAAGGTCACTGGCTATGTTGCATCAACCACCTTGGTTGCCCGGGTCGGCCCGCCATCGGCGGCCCCCGCGGCCATATCTGCGGCGGTGGCTGCAGGCGGCGACAGCCTGCGCATCAATGGGATCGAACAGGGATTCAAGGATTCCTCCGCCGTCGCAGCGCGGGCCCAGGAGGCAGCGTGGCGGGAGGCCGAGGCGAAGGCGGCCCGGTTTGCCGCACTTGCCGGCGCCCGGTTGGGGCAAGTGCTATCCATCGATCAGCGGCCGGAGCATGGATCGCCGGTGCCGATGATGGGCGACATGAAGCGGGCCTTTGCGAGCGAAGGCGTGGCCATCGAAGCGGGATCAGTGGCGGTTTCCGCCAGCGTGGTAGTGCAGTGGGAGCTGGACTCGCCGGCGCCAGCCTAGTGAACAGCTCCTGCGGACAGCTTCGCGTCCACTTGAGTCTCAAGCGCTGTGCGCACGACGACGGCGATTCCCCGGCCCATGTCCCGGGTCGCCATGCCAGGTGCGGCACTACCCTGCGGCAGGTGGGCCTCGTCATAGGGCACGTGGATGAAGCCACCCCGCGCGCGGGGCGCAGAAGTTCCGGCGAGCTCGTGCATCAGGGCATAAAACACGTGGTTGCATACGTACGTCCCGGCAGTCTGCGAGACTTCGGCGCGGATTCCGGCGATCTGCAGCGCCCGCAGGGCGGACTTCACTGGCAGCGCGCTGAAGTACGCCGCGGGCCCATCCGGGACCACCGGCTCGTCGACAGGCCTGTTTCCAGCGTTGTCCGGAATTCTGGCGTCATCGCAGTTAATGGCCACGCGCTCCAAGGAGAGCCGGTCCCGGCCTCCGGCGAGCCCGACGCAGATGACCAACTCCGGGCGCAGCCTCCCCATGGCCTCGCGCAGGACCGCGGCGGATTCACCGAAAACGCACGGTAGCTCAAGCGCTTCCACCCCATGCCCTTCGGCGCGCAAAATTTCCTGCGCCTTGAGGACGGCAGCCCACGAGGGGTTGCTGGAATCGCCACCAAAAGGCTCGAATCCCGTCAGCAGAATCATGAACCCACCCTAGCAAGTGCCAGCCCGGCTCCAAGGTTCTTCGTTCGAACTTTCACCGGCCTTCTTCCACCAGGCCTTGACAAGCGTTCGAACATATATTCGAATGGAGGGCATGAGATGGGACGCACAGGCACTTTCACCACAACGTGGTCCGGCACCCGGAGACAACAGCAACAGCGTTCCGTCCGGAGCCGCCCCAGCAACGGATGCACTGCTGCCGCTGGCCGGGCTTGTGCGTTCCGTCTCAACCCCCGAATTCTCCGGAGTCACCTTTCATGAGGTCACCGCCAAATCGGTGCTCAACAAGGTGGCGTCCGGTTCCCAGATGCCTTTCGAATGGACGGTCAACCCATACCGCGGATGCAGCCATGCCTGTGTCTACTGCTTTGCGCGCAAGAGCCACACCTATCTGGAGTTCGACGCCGGACACGATTTCGATTCCCAAGTGATAGTGAAGATCAACGCGGCAGAGGTCTTGCGCAAGGAACTGTCCAAACCGTCGTGGGGCCACCATCATGTGGCCCTCGGCACAAACACGGATCCGTACCAGCGGGCAGAGGGCCGCTACCAGCTGATGCCGGGGATCATCCGGGCCCTGGCCGATTCCGGTACGCCGTTCTCCATCCTCACCAAGGGAACCCTCCTGGGCCGCGACATTCCCATCCTCAAGCACGCCTCCAGCCAAGTGCCCGTGGATCTGGGCATCTCGCTGGCCATGACTGACGAAGCTCTGGCCTCGGCAGTGGAACCGGGCACGCCCGCACCACGCGCCAGGCTCAAGCTCATCCGCCGGCTGCGCGAGGCCGGGCTGCCTTGCGGTGTCATGGCCATGCCCATCCTGCCGTGGCTAACGGACAGCGATGACGCCCTGGAGTCGCTCTTTACCGCCCTGGCCGAGGCCGGTGCCACTGGCGTCACGGCCGGGGCGTTGTACCTGAAACCGGGCACCCGGGAATGGTTCATGCAGTGGCTGGCGGCAAATCACCCCGGCCTCGTTGGCAAATACCGGCGTCTCTACGGCCAAGGCTCGTACGCCTCGAAGGAATACAGGACCTGGTTGATTGGCCGCATCAAGTACTTCAAGGCCCGTCACGGTTTCTCCGGGAGCAGCGGTTTCAGCCACAGGAACGCCGCTGCGGGCAAGGAAACGCCGGTTTCCCTTCCATCGGCTTCCTTTCCAACAACGGGCCAGTCCACTCTTTTCTAGCCAAGGCTTTTCTAGCCAAGGCTTTTCTAGCCAAGCAGGCCGGAGGCCACCCGCTCCAGCAGCGCCCGGACAATCGGCAGGTCAGCAGGAATCCACGGCAACGTGAACGCCTCGTCTCCATTGCCGAGCGGAACCCACCGGAGTTCGTCGTGGTCCTGGAGCGGACGCGGTTCGCCGTCGAGCAGTTCGGCGAACCATACCCTCATGACGGCCCGCTCGTTCAGCGGCCACGCGGCGCCTGCATCCGGTTCCACTTCGGCCCCGAGCCGGACAGTGATCCCCAGTTCCTCGAGCAGTTCGCGGTGCAGCGCGTCTTCGAAGGATTCCCCGGCCTCCAGCTTGCCGCCGGGGAACTCCCACATTCCTGCGAATTGCGGTGGGGCGCTGCGCCTTGCGGCTAGCAGCCGTTTCGGATTTTCAAGGGAATCGACGACGGCGGCGCCCGCCACGCTTATCAGTCCAGTCACCGCAACAGTCTATTGGCCGTCCGGCCATGACCCTGTCTATGGAAGTTGTCACATTCAGGGACATTCGCCGGAGTCTCGCACTAAGCTTGAAAGTCGGCTTTATTCCCTTCGAGTGGCCTCCCGCTCGCCCCCAAGAAACAGGACGATGACCACTACCGCTGTCAGCAAAACCTCCCAAAAGACCGGAAGCCGTCACGTGGCGCTGGCGATCTTCGCCCTTGCCATGGGTGGATTTGCCATCGGGACAACGGAGTTCACCATGATGGGCCTGCTCAAGGAGATCGAGCAGGGGCTCAACATCAGCACTCCCGAGGCCGGGAACCTGATTTCCGCCTACGCCCTGGGTGTAGTGGTGGGCGCGCCGATCTTCGCGGCACTTGGCGCCCGTCTCCCCCGCAAGCAACTTGCCTTGGGACTCATGCTGTTCCTGTCCATCGCGAACCTGACGTCCTTCATTGCACCGGACTACGGAACCATGTTGATCACGAGGTTTGCCTCAGGACTGCCCCATGGCGCCTTCTTCGGGATCGCCGCGGTCATCGCAGCGAGCCTGGTCGCTCCCACCAAGCGCGGTTGGGCGATTTCCATGGTCATGGGCGGGCTCACCATCTCAAACGTCATCGGCGTTCCCGTGGCTACTTGGCTCGGCCAAACATTCGGGTGGCGCCTGCTCTTCGTAGTCGTCGGCGTCATCGGCCTCGTCACCAGCGTGTTGCTGTGGAAGTTTGTCCCCTTTGAGCCCGCCCACCCCGAGGCAAGCATCCGCCGGGAACTTGGTGCGCTCAAACGCATACAGGTGTGGCTGGCATTGCTGATCGGAATCATCGGTTTTGGCGGTTTCTTCGCCACCTACACGTACATCTCCCACACCATGACGTCCGTGGCCGGCATCCCGGAGGCGCTGATACCCGTGGTAGTTGCCCTTTATGGACTCGGTATGGTGGCAGGCAATATCCTCGGGGGCCGCATCGCCGACAAGTCGGTCATGGGAACTATCTACCGGGTCCTTCCCCTCATCGCGTTGGCGCTGGTGGCCTACGCCGTCGCAGCCCACTGGGCGTGGTCCGCATTCATCATGGTCTTCATCGTGGGCGGTATCGGCTCCATGCTTGTTCCGCCCTTGCAGACGCGCCTCCTCGACGCATCGCCGGACGCCCCATCCTTGGCTTCTTCGCTCAACCATTCCGCCCTCAACATAGCCAACGCCCTTGGCGCGTTCCTCGGCGGAGTGGTCATCGCTTGGGGCTGGGGCTACGTTGCACCAGCCCTCGTCGGGGCTGTCCTGGCAGTCCTGGGACTCGGCGTCGCGGGCATCAGTGGCTGGTTGGAACGCAAGCGGCCACTGGCGGCATAGCTCTCTGCTGTTGCTGCGGGGCTGGTTATACCTGGACCCGCTCGACGTCGGGCTCTAGGTAGATGACCCGGGCGATCGGTACTGCGGTGCGGATCCTGAGTTCGGCGTCGTCGATCGCTTTAGCAATCGCCTGACCGGTATCTGCAGCGCCCACACTGATCTTCGCAGCGACAAGCAACTCTTCCGGACCCAGGTGCATGGTCTTGAGGTGGATGATGCGCGTGCCATCGGACTCAATGGCTTCCGTGATGCGTGCGTTGTCCTCTTTGGTGGCTGATTCGCCGAGCAGCAAGGACTTGGTTTCCACCGCGAGCACCACGGCGATTCCCACAAGAAGCAGGCCAATCATTCCTGTGCCCGCGGCGTCCCACAAGCCGTTGCCCGTGATGAGGGTCAGGCTCACGCCGAACAGGGCGAAAACGAGGCCCAGGAGAGCTCCGAAGTCCTCCAGGAGGATCACGGGCAATTCCGGTTGCTTGGCGTTGCGGATGAACTTGATCCAACTCTGCTTGCCGCGCAAGGGATTTGACTCGTGGATGGCTGTCCGGAACGAGAAGGATTCCGCCACAACGGCGCCGAGCAGCACGGCCAGCGGCGCCCACCAGAAATCGCCTTCAATGGCATGGGGGTGCTGGAATTTCTCCCAAGATTCGAAGAGCGCGAAAAGGCCGCCAACGCTGAACAGCACGATCGAGACGATGAAGGCGTAAATGTAGCGCTCACGGCCATAGCCAAATGGGTGTTCCGGACTTGCGGCCCGCTGCGCCCGCTTCCCGCCAAGCAGCAGGAGCAACTGGTTGCCCGAGTCGGCTACGGAGTGGATTGCCTCGGCCAACATGGACGACGACATCGTGAGGACGAATGCGACAAACTTGAGTGCAGCGATCGCCAGGTTGGCACCCAATGCCGCCACGATTGCCTTGGTACCGCCATTTGCAGCCACGTCAGGAAGCCTGCTGGGAGCGTGCACTGGCGTAAAGGCAGACAGTGGCGGCTGTGCCGAGGTTCAAGCTTTCCGCCGAGCCGTAAACGGGCACTGCGACACGATGGTCGGCAAGGGCCAGTTCGGAGTCTGAAAGTCCTTGCGCCTCGTTACCGAACAGCCAGGCCGTCGGGGCTTCGAGTGCGTAGTCGGAAGGCGCTGCCGACGCACCCAGGCGGCGAGCCGCGTTCTCGTCCTGAAGCTTGTCCAGATTGAGGGTGCCGTAACCGTCCGCTGCGAGGATCCCGATGCCCCGCTCCTTGCAGAGGGCCACGAGTTCCTCGATGTCCGCACCCAGCACAACCGGCAGGTGGAAGAGTGAACCTGCCGTGGAGCGCACAGCCTTCGGGTTGTAAATATCAACACTGGAGGCCGTCAAGACCACCGCATCCGCCCCGGCCGCATCAGCGGCCCGAAGCACTGTCCCAGCGTTGCCGGGGTCCCGCACTTGGCACATGACGGCGATTAGCCGCGGCCCGGCGTCGAGCACTGATTCAAGGCTGACGTCCACAAAACTGCAGACAGCCACAATCCCCTGGGGATTGACGGTGTCCGCCATGGCGGCCAGGACATCGTCATTCGCGAGCCGCAAGGCGACGCCGTCGGCGAGCTCGGCCAGTTCAGGGAGCCGGTCCAGGCAGCTTTCGCTCGCGAAGACTTCGTGTACGACGCCGGGCTCCCCCGCCGTGGTCCGCTCCCGGTGCAGGACCAGAGCCTCGCGAACGGCTTGGGGGCCTTCCGCGAGGAACCGGCCGCGCTTTAAACGGGCCGGGCGCCCTGCAAGCCTTGCGACATCCCTGACCCGATCGGCTCGGGGGTTGGACATCGGAAGTTCTTGCGGGCGCCCGGTTTCGTTCATATACAGAACTTTAGTGGCAGTTGCCACTGTCCCATGAACTGAGGCTACGCGTGCTACTCAGCAGCTTCTGCGGCCGGCTTCTTCGCAGCCTTGGCCTTGGGGGCCTTGGCAGCGGGCTCTTCCTCGGAAACAGAGGCCTTGACAGCCGGAGCAGCCTTTGCAGCAGCAGAAGTCTTTGCAGCAGCCTTCGGAGCGGCCTCGGCCTTGGCGGCCGGAGCGGAGGTGTCAGCAGGCAGGGAATCCTTGGCAACCTTGACCAGAGCGGCGAAAGCGTTGGCGTCGGAAACGGCCAGCTCTGCCAGCATGCGGCGGTCAACCTCGACCTCAGCGGCCTTCAGGCCCTGGATCAGGCGGTTGTAGGTCAAGCCGTTGGCGCGGGATGCAGCGTTGATGCGCTGGATCCAGAGGCGACGGAAGTCACCCTTCTTCTTGCGGCGGTCGCCGTAGCTGTACACAAACGAGTGCAGCAGCTGCTCTTTTGCCTTGCGGTACAGGCGAGACCGCTGACCGCGGTAACCCTTGGCCCGTTCAAGGACAACCCGACGCTTCTTGTGGGCGTTTACCGCCCGCTTCACACGTGCCACGTGCGTACTCCTTCAAAATTCTTATCCCAAGCTGCTACTGCCGGAAACCCGGCCGGCCTGAGAAGGCTTTGGTGTAGTCGGCGGCTACCGGATGGCAGCAACCAGAAAACTTGGAACTTAGACGCCGAGCATCTTCTTGATGACCTTGGCATCGCCCTTGAAGACGATCTTGTCGCCGGCAAGGCGACGGGTCAGGGTGGAGGACTTGTGCTCCAGGTAGTGGCGGCGGTTGGCCTGCTGACGCTTCAGCTTGCCGGTACCGGTCAGCTTGAAGCGCTTCTTAGCACCACTGTGGGTCTTCATCTTCGGCATGGGAACCGATCTCCTTACGTGTCCGCAGACTAGGTCTGCAGTTCTTTCGTGCAGCCACCCCATAGGGGGCGGCTGCTGCTTTCGTGCCGGGCGGAGGGGATGCCTCCTGCGGCGTGACTAGTTGGTCTTGCGTGCCGCTGGCTTCGGAGCGGCCTTGGGGGCTGCCGGCCGAGCTGCAGGCTTCGGAACCGCGGGCTTCGCCATCGGTTTCGGTACTGGTGTAGCAGCAGGCTTGGGGACAGCCGGTACAACAGGCTTCGGAGCTGCCTGCACCGGAACCTTTGCCGGCGCCGGCGCGGCAACCGGAGCTGCTTCAACCACGGGAGCCTTTTCGACAACCGGAGCTGCTTCAACCACAGGAGCCTTTTCGACAACCGGAGCTGCTTCAACCACAGGAGCCTCTTCGACAACCGGAGCCGCTTCAACCACAGGAGCCTCTTCGACGGCAACCGTTTCCTCAGCGACCGGAGCCTCTTCGGTTTCAGCAGCCTCCGCCTCAACGGTCTCCGGCGTGGTTTCCTCAGCCTGGGTTTCCTCAACTTGGGTGAAGAGATCCGCCGGGAGCAAGTCCGCGAGTGACTGGGTCAAGGGAGCATCCTCGCCTGAAACGTCAATCCGGCCTGCAGCCTTGGCTTCATTCTGGGCTTTGGCTTCTGCACGCTGCGCCGCACGGCGGGCTTCGGCCTTGGCCTCAGCCTTGTTCTTCAACGGACCAATCACCATGACCATGTTGCGGCCATCAATACGCGGGCTGGACTCAATCACGCCAACTTCGGCAACGTCCTCAGCGAAGCGCTGCAACAGGCGGATGCCCATTTCAGGGCGCTGCTGCTCACGTCCACGGAACTGGATCATGGCCTTTACCTTGTCACCGGCACCCAGGAAGCGAAGCGCGTGGCCGCGCTTGGTCTCGTAGTCGTGGGTATCGATCTTCAGGCGGAAGCGGATTTCCTTCAGAACCGTGTTGGTCTGGTTCTTGCGGGCCTCACGGGCTTTAACAGCGGCTTCGTACTTGTACTTGCCGAAGTCCATCAGCTTGCACACCGGAGGCTTCGCCTGCGGTGCAACTTCAACGAGATCCAGGTCAGCCTCGGCAGCCAGACGCAGGGCGTCCTCAATACGGACGATTCCAACCTGTTCGCCGGCAGGGCCGACCAAACGCACCTCGGGGACGCGGATACGCTCATTGATTCTTGGCTCGCTAATGTCAAAGCTCCTGTTGTTGTGATGAGTATTCCACCGGCAAATAGAGAAGGCCCCCAATTGCTGGCGCAATCGAAGGCCTCGAAAGATCGGAAACGGCCCCTCGATGGGGGCGTTCGCACCATCCAAGGCTGACCTTGAACGGTGTCCGACCAGGTACCCGGCAACTTACATCCCCGAAGGGAAACGGCTGACGCGGGTGGGAGAGAACTCCGCTTGCAAACTGAAAATCAATTCTACAGAAATCGGCAACCAACCGCACATTAACGATGGGTGGCCGAGCGCTGCGTATGCCATGGAAAATGGCAACTTCCAGTCGGTCTGTGACAAGCTTACCAGCATGAGCACTTCAGACAGCAATTCCCTCGACCACGAGCCCACCGGCACTGACGCCGGAGTAAGCCAGCAGATCCGCGACATTTCGGAAGTTCCGGCTGTTGAGGTCATCACCACCGGCGCCGTTCACCTCATGAGCGCAGCGGCCGTCAAGGTGGGCTTGGCCGACGACCCCCAGGCCGAGGAGCTCAAGGACCTGGACGAAGCCCGCAAACTGATCACCGCTTTGGCCGGGCTGGTCACCGCCGCAGCACCGGAAATCGGTTCGCAGCACGCCGGCCCCTTGCGCGATGGCCTCCGCTCCCTGCAGCTTGCGTTCCGCGAAGCTTCCCTGATCCCGGACGAGCCGGGCAAGGGCCCGGGCGAAAAGTTCACCGGCCCGGTCAACTGACCCGGACCCACCTGTTCGACCGCGACGGCGGGTTGGCCTCCTGGCCAGCCCGCCGTCGTCGTACTCTGGCGACTTAGGCGCAATTCAGTTAGCGGGATCCCCCGCGCCGGCCTGGGTGATGGTCATGATCCGGCGCCGACGCAGCTGGAGGAACAGCCCGGCAAGGCACAGCACCACTCCCGCCGTCCCAATGGCGACGAAGCCGGCCCATGGCCCCACGCCGTCGATAAAGAGCCCCGCGACCGGCGAACCGAAGGCCACGCCTGCCGTGAGGGCCGAGCCATACCAGCCCATTGCCTCGCCGCGCCGGTCCTCCTCCACGATGTTGGCGACTTTTTCCGTAGCCGCGGACAACACTGGCGCGCAAAGCAGACCGGGAAGCAGGGACAACAAGGCAAGGGTCCAGGTGTCCCCGGCGAAGCCCATCGGGATGGTCAGGGCCGCCATGCCCAGCAGGAGCAGGATGGGTGAGACGGGCCGGTGCATGGCGCCGTAGATGAGCCCGCCAACTACCGAAGAGGCGCACCAGAAGAAGAAGACAATCCCGATCTCGCTCTCGTGCCCGCCGCGCTGCAACACCGCGACGATTCCGACGTCGGTACCGCTCAACACCATGCCGGATCCTGCGGCGACGGCGAACACGGCGGCTACCGCCGCAGTGAACCAAGTGAAGTTCCTGGCCATCTTTCCGCGCAGCCCGGAAGCTTGCGAAACCGTCGGAGCCATCTCTGAAGCGGCTTCCTGGAGATGGGCTGGCGCCGATGCCACCACCGCGGCTTCGGCCGCATGGAGCTCATCGGCATCCCGTTCGGCCGTCTGGCCGGCATCCAGGACGCCTTCGCTGCGGGTGGGCGGGTTGAACCACAGAAGGAAGAGCCCGGCGGCCGAAGTGCACACACCCACGATGGTCAGGCCCAGGACCGTGAACCCGCTGGTAGCCACGACTGCGCCCACCGCGGGGCCGATCATGAAGACCACTTCGGTGCCAATGGAGTCCAAAGCATAGGCCGAACGCCGTTGCTCGCCATCGACCAGCACACCGAGGGATTGCCGGATGACGCTGAAGATCGGCAGCGTCAGAAGGCCCCCGACGAAGACGAGCGGAAGGATCCATTCGTAGCTGACGTGCGGCACCACAGACCAGATCACCAGTTCCGACACCACCGAAGGAATAAGCGCCTTGCGCAGGCCGACAGTGTCCACGCGCCGCCCTCGCCACGGAGCGCCAATCGCGATGCCGATGGTGAATACCGCGGCGGCAGCACCGGCGGCGGCATATCCCTTGCCCAAGGTCAGGACGATATGCAAGGTGAGCAGGACTCCCGCTGCCGAGTGCGGTATGCGGGCCACCATGCCCACCAGCAAGAGACGCCGCGCGGACGTAATGGACAGCGTCTCCCGGTAGAGAGAGAAATTCACGAGCTACATCCTCTGTTCTGCCGAGGGCAGGACAAGGACGTTCCCCCTGTGCCTTCGGCTACTGTGCCGCCCGCTGCAGGCTGACTTCGATCGAGTCAACCCGCTCGGCGAACAATTCGTTCTGCGCCCAATGTCCGTTCAGCCCGGAGACGAGATCCTGCACCGCGGCGGCGTCCAGGCCGTCTTCGAGGTACAGCACGACGCGCAGTTCAGGCCCGGGTCCCCCGCCGGCCATGGCCGATCCGTCAGCCGTGCGCGAAGCCATCCCCGATCCTGGCCGCACCTCCAGGCGCCGCACGGCCGGGTACATCCCTGCCAAGGAATTGAGAGCAGACTCCAGTTCATCATCAAGGTACGACGGCGTCCAGTCGCGCTGCTGTGCCAGTGACCACATGGCAGGCCGGCGCACAACGAAGGTGACATCCGAACCGGGATCCAGGACGAGCAACTGGGCTCCCTCCGAAACGGCAGACAGCGCCGCCCGTGCCGCATAAACGGCTACGGGACGAGCCTGCGGATGCCAGGCTTCCAGGGCGGCAGCCGAGGTGAACACAGGCATGGCCGTACGGCCATCCGGCGCTTTCAGTGTCACGAGCGCCATGTCGGCCTGCTTGTCGGCATGGAGGCCATCCACACCTTCGGCTTCCTCGGCGAGCTGGGCCACCACCGGGACAAAGACCCTGGCCGTTGCCAGCGAAGCCACCACCCCGGCCTCGCTCCCAGTACCGGCGAGCAGGGCCGCGACGGCGGCGAGGTACCCGGCGTCGGCCGTTCCGTCGTCGTCCTCGAAATTATGGATCTTGGCGGCGTCTCCGCTCAGGTCGCGGCCCGCCCAGGGCTGGCCGGCAGAATCGCCTGCGCCCCCGGCACCCGCCAGGGCCGCAGCGATGTGCCCGGGCAACTGCCGGGGGGCAGGAGTTGAAGCTTTGTCAGCAGCCAGGGACTGTGGATCCTGCGACATCAGCGGCGGCCGGCGACGTCCAGGGCTTCCGGAAGCGTGAAGGCGCCGGCGTACAGAGCCTTGCCGACGATCGCTCCTTCGACCCCGAGCGGTACGAGTTCCCGCAGCACGCGCAGGTCCTCGAGGCTGGAGATGCCGCCCGACGCAACTACCGGTTTGCCGGTCTTTTCCACCATCTGGCGCAACAGCTCGACGTTGGGACCTTGTAGCGTTCCGTCCTTCGTGACGTCTGTGACCACGTAACGGGCGCAGCCGGCGTCCTCAAGGCGAGCCAGTACCTCCCAGAGGTCCCCGCCCTCCTTGGTCCAGCCCCGGCCCGCGAGCGTTGTGCCGCGGACGTCGAGCCCGACGGCGATCTTGTCACCGAAGCGGTCGATGGCCCGGCGGGTCCATTCCGGGTTCTCCAAGGCGGCGGTCCCGAGGTTCACGCGGGCGACGCCGAGCTCAAGTGCGCGCTCGAGGGATTCGTCGTCGCGCAGTCCGCCGGACAGCTCAACCTTGACGTTCAGCTGCGAGACGACCTCGCTGATCAGGCCGGCGTTGTTGCCGCGGCCGAAAGCAGCGTCGAGGTCTACCATGTGCACCCACTCGGCTCCCGCGTTCTGCCAGTTCAGTGCTGCTTCCAGCGGGGTGCCGTAACTGGTCTCGGAGCCGGCTTCTCCCTGAAGGAGGCGGACGGCCTGCCCGTCCACGATGTCGACGGCGGGCAGGAGTTCCAGAACGGGCAGTTCGGAGGCGGTGGTCATTGAAGTCCTCGGTGTTGTGGGGACGGGCGTCAGTTGCCCGGCAAGTTATTTGGCAGGCAAAGTGAAGAGGTAGGCAGCCAGCAGTGCCAGGCCAGCCAGTACGTAGAACGAAATGGAGACCCAGGCGGGACGCTTCTGCTGGTGGAAGGAGATTCCGCCGCCAACTAGCAACCCGGCCGCGCCCATGAAGATAACGGACCACATATTAGGCAGCGCCTCCGGCCTCGGTCGCCTGCGACTGGGGTTTTGACTGCGGACGCAGGCTTTCAACCCAGTTGCGCAAGAGCCGCGCTCCGGCGTCGCCCGACTTCTCGGGGTGGAATTGCGTGGCGCACAACGGACCGTTCTCCACGGCGGCGATGAAGGGAGCACCGTGCTCGGACCAGGTCACCTTCGGCGGGGCCATGCGGGGCTGGACGACGTCGAATTCCCACTTCTGCACGCCGTACGAGTGCACAAAGTAGAAGCGTTCGTGCTCGACGCCGGCGAACAGCTTTGAGCCTTCCGGCACGTCCACGGTGTTCCAGCCCATGTGCGGGACAACCGATGCAGGGAGGAGTTCCACCTTGCCGGGCCACTCGCCCATGCCTTCGGCCTCGGTTCCGTGTTCCACTCCGGCCTCGAACAACACCTGGAGCCCAACGCAAATGCCCAGGACGGGCCGGCCCCCGGCAACACGACGGCCGATCATCCGGATGGCGTCGACTGCCTTGAGTTCGCGCATCACTGTTTCGAAGGCGCCAACGCCAGGGACCAGGAGGCCATCAGCGTTCAGGACGTCTTCAGGCTTGGCGCTCAACGTGACTGCCGCTCCGGCACGCTCAAGCGCCCGGACCGCCGAGCGGACATTGCCCGAGCCGTAGTCCAGGACCGTTACGGTCGGCTTGCCTTCAGGCGAGACAATACGGCTGGCAGCATTTGGATCCACCACGGCGCCATCTTTGAGGATGTGCGTACTCACAAGGCACCCTTGGTGGAAGGGATGCCTTCGACACGGGGGTCTGACTCGACAGCGGAACGGAGCGCACGGGCGAAGGCCTTGAACTGGGCCTCCACGATGTGGTGCGGATCCCGGCCAGCCAGGACATTCATGTGGAGGCAGATGCCGGCATGCAGGGTAATCGCCTCGAAGACGTGGCGGGTCAGCGAACCGGTGAAGTGTCCACCGATCAGGTGGTACTCCTGGCCAGCGGGCTCACCGCCGTGGACCAGGTAAGGGCGCCCGGAAACGTCGACGACAGCGTGGGCCAACGCTTCATCCAAAGGAACGGTGGCCTCACCGAAGCGACGGATACCCGCCTTGTTACCCAAGGCGATGCGCAGGACCTCGCCGAAGGTGATGGCAACGTCCTCCACGGTGTGGTGGGCGTCGATGTGGGTGTCTCCGGTCGCCTTGACGGTCATGTCGATGAGCGAATGCTTGCAGAGCGCCGTCAGCATGTGGTCATAGAACGGCACCGAAGTGCTGATATCCGAGACTCCCGAGCCGTCGAGGTTGATTTCAACCAGGACGGAGGACTCGCTGGTGGTGCGTTCCATGCGTGCTGTCCGGGCGGCCGCCGTGCTGGCGCCGTTTTCGCTCATTGATATGTCCTTAGGAGGAAGGAGTGTTGGGACTTGTTCAAGTCTAGGCCGGTGCGGAGGCCTGGCCGTCCAGCAAGGCTTCAAGCGCCTCAAGGAAGGCCGTGGTCTCCGGCTCTGTGCCGGCGGTGACGCGGAGGTGGCCCGGTATGCCGACGTCGCGGATCAGGACTCCGCGCTCCAGCAGGCCTTGCCACAAGGCGTGGGGGTTTTCAATGCCGCCGAAGAACACATAGTTGGAATCGGAGGCTGACGGCTTGAGCCCCATGCGGGTCAACTCGCTGACAATGCGATCGCGCTGGACCTTGATGTCTTCGACGTCGGCCATGAGGGCCTCGCGGTGCCGGAGGGCGGCCAACGCGGTTGCCTGGGTGATGGCGGAGAGGTGGTACGGAAGGCGGACCAGACGGATCGCATCGGCGACCTCGGGGGCAGCTGCCATATAGCCGATGCGCGCACCGGCGAGGGCGAAGGCCTTGCTCATGGTCCTGGAGACAATAAGGCGTTCCCGGCCAGGGAGGAGCGTCAACGCACTTGGCGTGTTGTCGTGGGCGAACTCGTGGTATGCCTCGTCCACGATCACCACCGTCTGGCTCGCCTCGCCGGCCTCGTAAACGGCTTCGACAACGTCCAGGCCAAGTCCCGTGCCGGTGGGGTTGTTCGGGGAGCAGAGGAATACGACATTCGGCTTGAGTTCACGAACCTGCGCGGCGGCCGAGACTGCATCGAGTCCATAGTCCTCAGCGCGAACTCCCGCGACGTATGCAGTGTCCGTTCCGCTGGCCAGCAGAGGGTACATGGAGTACGTGGGCGGGAAACCGAGCGCGGTCCGGCCCGGGCCACCGAAAACCTGGAGGATCTGCTGCAGCACTTCATTGGAGCCGTTGGCTGCCCAGATGTTCTCGGCCGCAAGGCCGTGGCCGAGGTATTCCGCAAGGGCCTCGCGCAGTTCGGTGAACTCTCGGTCCGGATAGCGGTTCAGTCCGGTGGCGGCGGCCGCTACCGCTTCGGTGATGGCCGCCTGGACGTCGGCTGGTACGCCATGCGTGTTTTCGTTGACGTTGAGCAAGATCGGAACATCAAGCTGCGGCGCGCCATACGGGCTCAGGCCGCGGAGGTTGGTCCGGAGGGGAAGTCGGTCAAGTCGCTCAAGCTGGTCACTCACCATGACAGTTTAAGGTGCAGCGGTGGATGCCCTGAAACTGTGACGGCCCGGCGCTCGATCAGGGGACCTGCCAGCCCGGTCAGAGTTGCGGTCAGGTGGCAGGAATGAACAGTTGCTGGCCCGGCACGATGTGGCCGTCCTGGAGGTTGTTCAGCTGGATAATCTCGGCAACGACGTCGCGTGGATCCCGGGAAGGTGCAGCAATTCCCGCAATCCCCCACAATGACTGGCCCGTTTGGACGGTGACGCTCGTACTGGAGGTGGGCTGCAGCTCGGCGGCGGAATCAGCAGCCTTGGCTGGCGAATTCAGGAAGCCCGCCAGGCTGAGCAGCGCTGCAACCAAGAGCATTGCTGGAACGCCGAAGAAGACCATGCGGCCCCTGCGGGTCAGGCGAAGCCGGCCCGGTGCCACAGTGCGGCCGGGCGTGTGGGTGATGGTGATTGCGGACATGAGCTGAGCCCTTCTGAACAATGCCGCGGTCCGGAATCTCTGGGTGCGGCTGCCAATTCTTGCCTTCAGTCAGTGCTTGCGGGGCGGCTATTCGTCGATCTGTTCGAATGATTCGAACGAACATCCGGACCCCGCAGTATTTTTATAGAACACATATTCGAACCTTGCTATGACATTTTTAGCACTTATCAACGAACGATGTCGAGACTCGCTAGAACAAATGTTTGATAAACGCCTGCGCCTGCCCTACGTTTGAGTGAAGGAACGAGCACTGAATCAGTGCAACAGGAGGGTCTGACATTTCAGGCCGACAGTCCCGGCAAGAGCCTCAGGGCAGCACGGGCGGAACGGAAGGGCGTTGGCGAACATGGCAGCGAAAGCCACTGGCAGTGGGTCGGCCTCATCGCGGAGCCAGCAGCCGCAGAAGGCCCCCAAGAGCCTGACCGTCCGCCAGAAGAAAATCCTGGAGACCATCCAACGTTCAGTGAACGATCATGGCTATCCGCCGTCGATGCGCGAAATCGGGGACACCGTTGGCCTGGCCAGCCTGTCCAGCGTCACGCACCAGTTGTCACAGCTCGAGAAGCTCGGCTACCTTCGCCGCGATCCCAAGCGCCCGCGTGCAATGGAAGTCCTCATGCCATTGACCCTGGACGGCGGCTCCGTCATCCCCGGCGTTGAAGCGCCGGGGAAACTCCGCAGCGCCGGCGGCCTGGCCGTCACGGAGCTCGCGAGTGCCAGTGACACGGCCATGGTTCCCCTCGTAGGGCGGATTGCTGCCGGTGGACCCATCCTGGCGGACCAGACGGTTGAAGACGTCCTGCCGCTGCCCCGCCAGTTGGTAGGCCATGGCGAGCTCTTCATGCTGAAGGTCGCCGGTGATTCCATGATCGACGCCGCAATCTGCGATGGAGACTGGGTGGTGGTACGGCGGCAAAACGACGCACTCAACGGCGACATCGTGGCCGCACTCCTGGACGACGAAGCCACCGTCAAGACCTTCAGGCAGCGTGACGGACACACGTGGCTGCTCCCCCAGAACACCCAGTACGAGCCCATCCTGGGCGACCATGCCACCATCATGGGCAAGGTCGTCTCGGTCCTGCGCTCGCTTTAAGAACCGCTCACTTTAGGACGCGCTCGCTTTAGGACAAGCTCGCTTCAAGCCTTGGCTGATTCGGCGTAAAGCCGTTCGAGCGCACCGCGCACCACTGAACGGTCCGTGGTAGGCCAGAATGGCGGCAACGCTGCCCGGAGGAAGTTGCCGTAGCGCTCCGTCGATAGCCTTGAATCCAGCACTGCCACGACGCCCTTGTCTCCCGTTGAGCGGATGAGACGGCCGGCCCCTTGGGCTAGGCGGATGGCCGCGTGCGTGGCCGAAACTGCCATGAAACCGTTGCCTCCGGCCTGCGCCACCGCGCGGGACCGTGCCGTCATCAAAGGATCGTCCGGACGAGGGAACGGGATCCGATCAATCACTACAAGCCGGCATGAACCACCCGGAACGTCAACGCCCTGCCAGAGGGACATGGTGCCGAACAGGCACGTGTCTTCCTCCTCGGCAAACTGCCTGACCAACGCGGACATGGTCGATTCGCCCTGGCACAGGATGTCCACGTCCAAGCGTGAGCGCATCGCTTCCGCGGCGTCCTCCGCTGCACGTCGGGAAGAAAAGAGGCACAAGGCTCCGCCATGGGAGGCCTTGATGAGCTCTTCAAGTTCGTCAAGCGCTTCGGGCGAGGTGCCGCGCCCCGGCTTGGGCAGGTGCTTCGCGACGTACAGCATGCCCTGCTTCGGGTAGTCGAAGGGCGAGCCCACATCCACGCCAGTCCAGCTGGGGGCGCCTTGGCCAGTCAGGCCCAACCCTCCGGCCGTGGCATCGAATGCAGAGCCAATAGCCAACGTTGCAGAGGTCAACACCACGGTATGGCCCGCGAAGAGCCCTTCCCGGAGCCGTCCGGCAACGCTGAGCGGCGCGATATTGATGAGCGCAGGCGAATCCTCGTCAGGCGCCGTGTAGCCCTGCTGCGGATCAAAGGTACTGTTCCGGGAGAGCCACACGACTTCCCGGTTTTCCCGGGCCGAGAGCAGCCGTTCGCACAGCTCAAGGATCAACATCAGCCGTGAGCGCGCGAGCTGGCGTCCGCCGTCGACCGCGTTGGACGAATCCCCCTTCGAATCGGAAAGCGCCGCCCGGCAGGCTTCGCGGAGCTGGTCCACGCAATCAAGTTGTTCATCATTGAGCCCGTTAGGCAGGAGGCCGGAAGGCGCACCGATGATCGCGAGTTCCAAGCGGTCCGCGGCGCCGTTTAGTGCGTCCACGGTGATGGCCGTGTGTTTGCGGGCGCTGGAGGCCGCGGCATGGATCATCGCCACGGACAGCTGCCCGGACACAGCACCGGTCACGCGGTCCTGGAGCTCGTGGGCCTCATCTACCACGACGACGTCGTATTCGGGCAGCACTGCCAGGCCTTCGAAGGCGCTGACCGCGAGCATCGCGTGGTTGGTGACCACGACGTCGGACTCGGCGGCACGGTGGCGGGCCAGCTCGCTGAAGCATTCCTCCGCCATCGGACACTTCTGCGCCCCGAGGCACTCCATTGACGTGACGGATACCTGGCGCCAGGCCCGGTCCGTCACGCCCGGCATGAGTTCGTCCCGGTCTCCCGTCGCGGTCTTCCCGGCCCACTCACGCAGCCGCACGACTTCCTTGCCGAGCTGCGAGGCCGGCCCGCCGATAGCTGCGGCGAGATGCGGAACGCTGGTGTCCTCGCCGAGGGAGAACAACTGCCCCTCAGCAGGCTCCTCGCTGGGGAAACCGCCCTCCAGCTTGTGCCGGCACACATAGTTGGCCCGGCCCTTGACCAGCGCGATGCTGACCGGGCGCTCCAGCTCCGGATTGATGGTTTCCAGGAGCCGGGGTAAATCGCGGCTCACGATCTGAGTCTGCAGGGCGAGCGTGGCCGTGGACACGAGCGTAGGCTTGTTGCTCTCCATCGCGTGCGCAATCAGCGGAATCAAGTACGCGAGGGACTTGCCCGTGCCCGTGCCTGCCTGGACCAGGAGGTGTTCTCCGGTCTCGATCGCCCGTGCCACCTGCCTGGCCATCTGGTGTTGGCCCATTCGGTTTTGGCCGCCCATACCGGAAACGGCTTTGTCCAGGAGTTCGAGGGCGGTCCGTTCCCCCACGGTTCCGCCGCGCTCCCCCGCCTCTGGATCACCCATTGCTGACGAACGACTCCAACTCGGCTGCCAGGTTCTCATGGACCATGGCCACCACGCGGGTGCCCTCCTCCTCGTGTTCAAGGCTGAGGATTTCGGCGTCAGTGTTGTGCAGTTTGTTGATGAGCTCGCCCCGGTTGTACGGAATCAGCACCTCAAGGCGCACACCAGGACGCGGAATAGCCTCGCTGATGGCTCCGAGGAGCTCGGCAATACCCTGTCCTGTGCGGGTGGACACGACGACGTGGCGGGGCTCTTTCTGCTTGAGGCGCTCCACGACAAACGGATCCGCGGCGTCCGCCTTGTTCAGGACAATGATTTCCGGGATCTTCCGGGCATCCACTTCGCTGAACACCGCGCGGACGGCCGCGATCTGGCCTTCCGGATCGGGATGCGAAACGTCCACCACATGGAGGATCAGATCGGCGTCGGCCACCTCTTCCAGCGTTGAGCGGAAAGCCTCAACGAGCTGGGTGGGCATCGAACGCACGAAACCGACCGTGTCCGAGAGCGTGTAGCCGATCCCGTCAGGAGTCTGGGCCTTCCGGACCGTGGGATCCAGGGTGGCGAACAACGCGTTCTCCACGAGGACACCGGCATCCGTCAGGCGATTGAGCAGTGACGACTTTCCGGCGTTCGTGTAACCGGCGATGGCGACCGAAGGAACTGCATTACGACGGCGGTTGGCCCGCTTGGTCTCGCGCGATGGCTTCATCGCGGCGATTTCACGCCGAAGCTTTGCCATGCGCGTGCGGATTCGACGGCGGTCCAGTTCGATCTTGGTTTCACCAGGACCACGGGAACCCATGCCTGCGCCGGCACCACCCACCTGGCCACCGGCCTGGCGGGACATTGAATCGCCCCAACCACGCAGGCGCGGCAACAGGTATTCCAGCTGTGCCAGCTCAACCTGGGCCTTGCCCTCGCGGCTCTTGGCATGCTGCGCGAAGATGTCGAGGATCAACGTGGTGCGGTCCACCACCTTGACCTTGACGATGTCCTCGAGGCCGCGCCGCTGGGACGGCGCCAGTTCGGCGTCGACCACCACGGTGTCGGCGCCGGTGGACATCACGATGTCCTTGAGCTCCATGGCTTTGCCTGAGCCAAGGAATGTGCCGGGGTCCGGTTTCATGCGGCGCTGGACGATGCCATCCAGGACCTCCGAGCCGGCTGTTTCGGCCAGCGCGGCAAGTTCCCTCAGGGAATTCTCGGCGTCGGCCAGGGTGCCTTCAGTCCAAAGGCCTGCCAGCACGACGCGCTCTAGGCGCAACTGCCGGTATTCGACCTCGGTGACATCTTCAAGTTCCGTGGACAGGCCCGCAGTGCGGCGCAGGGCCCGGCGCTCGGCCAGATCCTCTTGATCGCCGTCGTAGATGCTGTGTTCTTCGTCGAGGCGGGAAATTGCCTGGGCCTTGCCAAACACGCCCTTGGGTTCGTCGCGGTCCTGAATTATGGCAGGTGCGTCCTTGGAGAGAATCCGGTCGATGACAGCCTGGATTTCTTCAGGACTCATGTCCTGGGCGTCGGAATCGGGTCCGGTGTTCTTCTGCGTGGTCATGGTCTCCTTTAGGGGTTCGGCATTTCCAGAATAGTGCCGATTTGGGTCTTGTGGCGCGGAATTCGCGCAGGGCTGATGCCTGGCAAGGCTCTGCCGATGGTCTGGGATCTCCCTCCGGGGCGGCTGCGCGGATTGCGTGCACAGATCCCGGGACGGGAGGGGGACGATCTGCTGAGTGTCCAGGCGTCAAAAAGCAGCGTCTGGAACGGACATGCCAAGGCGGAATGGCGCTGCAAATGAAGCAGGCCTGCGTCGCGGGCGGTGCCGGCTACTCAAAGATCAAGAACATGCGCACCAGATTATCAGACCCCGTCAAGCCCGGGTTGAGCCGGTATGGAGCAGTGTGCGGTTTCCTTTGCCCGCCGCTGGCCACTAATCTGGCAAGCTATGGAGTCTGCTCACTATTTCAGCGCACAACCCGCGGGGCCGTTCACCCGCAAGCCCCTCACGGTGGAACTGGCCGGCGCGACCCGCCGGCTCCAGACATCGGGCGGCATCTTCAGCCCCGACGGGATCGACAAGGGAACAGCGATCCTGCTCTCCGAGGTTCCACCGCCGGCCCCGCAGGGAAACCTGCTGGACATCGGCTGCGGCTGGGGTCCCATAGCGTTGACGATGGGGCTCATGGCTCCGCACGCGCGGGTCCACGCCGTTGATGTCAACGAGCGCTGCGTCACTTTGACCAACGAGAACGCCGCCCTGCTGGAGCTCGGGAATGTCACGGCGAGCCTGCCCGACGACGTCGACCCCGCCGTGACGTTCGACACTATCTGGTCAAACCCGCCCATCCGCATCGGCAAGGATGAACTCCACAATCTGCTGCTCACGTGGCTGCCGAGGCTCGCTCCGGGTGGAAACGCCTGGCTTGTGGTGCAGAAAAACCTCGGGGCGGACTCGCTTCAGCGCTGGCTGGCCGATACCCTCGACGGTTCCTTCTCGGTATCCCGGGAAAGTACGTCGAAATCCTTCCGCGTCCTGCGGATCAGGAAAGGGTCCCGCTAGCAACAATCACGGCGGGGCCGCTGAGCTCCACGTGTTCACGGCCGCTCTCGCCCGGGAAGAACCGCACACCGACGACGCCGCCCGGCACCTTGACGCGCCACGAGTCGGGAGCGCCTTCCCCGGCCCAGTGGCGGATGGCGACGGCGGCCGCGCAGGCACCCGTGCCGCACGATTGGGTCTCGCCAACGCCGCGTTCGTGGACGCGCATCGTGATGTTGCCTACGCCTTCGTGAACGAGGGGCTCCGCGGGAACCACGAATTCGACGTTGGTGCCGTTGGCTGGCTTGGGATCCACGACGGGCGCCTTGAAGAGCTGCGTGGATTTGAGCTCTGAAAGCTCGGCTAATGCGACCACAGTGTGCGGATTGCCCATGCTGACAGAGAGGGCAGGCCGGGCGACTTCCAGTCCGTCGGCGCTGACGAGGGAGTCCATCGCCTTGCTGGTGGCATCTTTGGGGAAAATGAACTCCCAAGGGCCCATGTCCACCGCATAGCCGTCAGTGGTCCGGACAATCTTCTTGATGCCGCCGCGCGTCCCGATGGTCAGGGATTCACCGACGTCGAGCGTGACAAGACCCTGCTCGATCAGGAAATGGACGAAGACTCGGACGCCGTTGCCGCACATCTCGGACAGCGAGCCGTCGCCGTTGCGGTAATCCATGAACCATTCGGCGTCGGAGTCCGCTTCGAGAAGCTGGAGGCCTTCGGGCAGGAACCGTGAAGGGACGGCTCGGATGAGACCGTCCCCGCCGATGCCCAAGTGGCGGTCACAAAGCGCTGCGACCTGCTCCGGAGAGATCTGGTGCGCGTCTTCGGGGTCCGCAATGAGGACGAAGTCGTTGCCCGTACCGTGCCCCTTGGAGAAGGCCAGCCCGTGAAGACCGGAGGCGGGTACGGCACCGCCGGCAGCGGCAGGCTGCGGGGCGGAAAATGCAAGGGTTTCATCCATGGCTCAAGGCTACCTGCACTAGGGGTTGCGCCTAAATCACCGACGCCGGGCTTGCACAGATTTCTGCCGCTTTGGCCACCAAATCCGGGTCCTGCCAGTCAAGCCAGTGGATCCGCGGGTCGGCCCGGAACCAGGTGAGCTGGCGCCGGGCGAATTGCCGGGTGGCCACGATGGTTTCTTCGGCCGCGGTTTCCGTATCGGATTCGCCATCGAGGACCCTCAGGAACTGGGCGTATCCCAGCGCCCGCGATGCCGTCTTGCCTTGTCGTAGTCCGGCGGCGTCCAACCGCTCCACCTCTTCAAGAAGTCCTGCGTCGACCATCCCCAGGACGCGCTGGGCCAAACGCTCGCGCAGTACTCCGCGGTCGACGTCGAGGCCTATCTGCACGGCCGGCTGGAAGTACTCGCGCTTCGGCATGAAGGAGCTGAACGGGCGCCCGGTGAGCTCGAAGACTTCCAGCGCGCGGATGACGCGGCGGGCGTCACCTAGCCTGCCCGCGGAAACGGGGTCGACGCGTTGCAGGCGTTCCTGGAGGCCTGGAAGACCGGAGGTTTCGTGCTCCTGCTCAAGCCGTTGCCGTACGCCAGGGTCCGTGCCGGGAAATTCCAGGACATCCAACGCTGCCCGGACGTAAAGGCCGGAGCCGCCCACCAGGATTGCACGCTTGCCGCGGCCATGAATATCGCGGATGGCGGCCCGGCAGTCGGCCTGGAACGCGGAGACACTGGCTTCTTCGGTGACATCCATGGTGTCCAGGAGGTGGTGGGGCACTCCCCTGCGTTCAGCGACGCTGATCTTGGCGGTGCCGATATCCATGCCACGGTAAAACTGCATGGCATCGGCGTTGATGATCTCTCCCTCCAGCGCGAGGGCAAGGTGGACGGCGAGATCGGACTTGCCGGAACCGGTGGGGCCGACGACGGCGATCACGGGCGGATTCGGATCAGCTGATCCGGCCGGAACTGCTGTCATGCCGAGCTAGCCGCGTCGCACGGGAAGCGACGGCATTCCGAGAGAGACGCCCCTTAGGCTGCCGGACCCGGCGCCCGCCGCACTCGATGCCGGAGCGCCACAGGAATCGGCCTGCGAGCGGTCCCAGGCGTCGCCGGCACGGGAGCGCCTCAGGCTGTAGTCCGCCTGCGTCGCCGGATCGGAGACGAGGTGGAAGGCAGCAGCCTCCGTGATGGTCACGGTGACGAAGTCGCCAGGCCGAGGGGTCTCTGCGCCTTCGGGCACGGAGAAGTGGACCAGCCGCTGGTCCTGGGAGCGACCGGACAGGCGATGCGTTTCCTCGGCCTTGCGGCCGGACTGGGCCGTGACAAGGAGTTCAACCCGGCGTCCGAGCTGTTTCGCGTTCTCCTCGGCCGCGATGCGGTCCTGGAGGGCGGTCAGCCGCTCGTAGCGTTCCTGGACAACGGCTTTGGGCAGTTGCTCCGGAAGGTCCGCGGCCGGGGTGCCCGGGCGCTTGGAGTACTGGAAGGTGAAGGCTGAGGCGAAGCGTGACTTCTCGACGACGTCGAGCGTGGCCTGGAAGTCCTCTTCCGTCTCGCCGGGAAAGCCCACGATGATATCGGTAGTGATCGCGGCGTGGGGAATCTTGTCACGGACCTTGTCCAGGATGCCAAGGAACTTGGTGGATCGGTAGGAGCGGCGCATGTCCTTGAGTACCTTGTCCGAGCCGGACTGGAGGGGCATGTGCAACTGCGGCATGACATTGGCGGTCTCGGCCATCGCGTCGATGACGTCGTCGGTGAAGGCGGCCGGGTGCGGGCTCGTGAAGCGGACACGCTCGAGGCCCTCGATGTCACCGCAGGCGCGCAGCAGCTTGGAGAAAGCCAGGCGGTCCCCGAATTCCACGCCGTAGGAGTTCACGTTCTGGCCGAGCAGGGTGACCTCGACGGCGCCGTCGTCCACCAACGCCTGGATTTCGGCCAGAATCTCGCCGGGACGGCGGTCCTTCTCCTTCCCGCGGAGCGACGGCACGATGCAGAAGGTGCAGGTGTTGTTGCAACCGACGGAAATGGAAACCCAGCCCGAGTACACGGAGTCACGCTTGGTGGGCAAGGTGGACGGGAAAACGTCCAACGATTCCAGGATCTCCAGCTGTGCCTCATTGTTGTGGCGGGCCCTGTCCAACAACGCCGGCAACGCCCCCACATTGTGGGTCCCGAACACGGCATCCACCCAAGGCGCCTTGCGCACGATCGTTTCGCGGTCCTTCTGCGCCAGGCATCCGCCCACGGCGATCTGCATGCCCGGATGGGCGGCCTTGACCTGCTTGAGTTCCCCGAGGTTGCCGTAAAGCTTGTTGTCGGCGTTCTCACGGACAGCGCAGGTATTGAAGACAACGACGTCGGCCACGCCGCCGTCGAAGGGCACGTATCCTGCGTCCTCCAAGAGTCCTGCCATGCGCTCGGAGTCATGGACATTCATTTGGCAACCGAAGGTGCGGACCTGGTAGGTGCGCTTCGCGCCGTCGGGTGCCGAGTCGCTGACGGGTGCCGAGTCGCTGACAGGGGCCGGAGTGGGCTGCTGAAGGGAGGCTGGTGCTGGTGCTGCGGAAGGGGAACTCACCAATCTAGGGTAGCCCCTCGGACTAGTACCAGTTGAAGCCCATCTCATGCTGCCAAGCGTTGCAGGGGGAACCGTAACGGTCGCGGATATAGCCCAGGCCCCAATCGATCTGGGTCCGGTAGTTGCTGAGCCAGTCGCTGCCTGCCGAATAGTATTTGTCCGCCGGCAGCGCCTGCGCAACACCGTAGGCGCCGCTGCTGGGATTGGTGGCATCCGTCATCCAGCTTGATTCCTGGGTCCATAGCAACGACAGGCACTGCATTTGGTCCTGGCCCCAGCCGTAGGCGCCGAGCCGGGACGAAGCATATTGCCGTGCACCTGATGGATCATCGACGACGTTTCCCCCGCCACCGCCTCCCCCGCCACCGAAGCTGCCTCCGCCGCTGCTGCCGCCGCCTCCGCTGCTAATGGGCGGCGGAGCGGCTTGCTGGGCCGGTTGGTTACTGGCAGCGGCTGCCGCTGCGGCTGCGGCTGCGGCATCTGCTGCTCGCTGCGCCGCCTCCCTCTTGGCTTCCTGGGCAGCCTGATAGGCGGCAAGCGCCACCTGGCCCTCTTGGTATTTTTGCGCAACTGCGGCAGAAGTGGATGTCAGGGACGCGAGCTGGGCGACCATGGTCTTTCGCTGGCCGTCCGTTGCGGCAACGCTGTCTTCGGCGGCGCGTCTGGCAGACTCTGCGGCCTGTGCCTTTGCCGCGGCGTCACTGTCCAACTGGGCCAAGACATCGCGGGCAGCTTGTTCCTGGGCAGTTGCGGCCGCAGATGCCTGGGACGCGCTCAGGGCATCATCGTGCAGTTTCGCCGTACGATCCATAACCCGGTTCAGCAAGGCGAAACTTTGAATGTTGTCTGGTTCGATGGCGGCATTCGCAACGGACCAAGGACCGGGATCGAAGCCGCCCGACTCATATGCCTTGACCACCAGGGAAGAAGTGGCCTTCTTCAGGGAATCCGCTTTTGCCTTGGCCTGCTGGGACGCCTCGGCCAGTTTCTGGGTCACTGCCTGCTGATGTTGCAGGGCATCATGGGCTTTCGCGTACTCAGTGCCCGCCTTGATGGCTGCCGCGCCGAGCTCGCCGGACTTCTGCTGAAGGCCAACCATTAACTGGTTGATGCGGTCAACTTCGGCGCTTGCGGCTGCTTCATTTCCCTGGGCCTGTTGCACCTCAGCCCAACTGGGATAGCCCGACGGCGGAGCATCGTCGTCCGCTGAGGCCGGGCCTGCCTGGAGTAGCGACGCGACAAGTAAGGGCACAATGATTGCCGAAAGCCGTAACGACAACGGATTCATTGGATCTGACCTGCTTCCCGACTCGGAACACTAGTCCAGAACCTTAGCCGACCCCCACCAAGAACCCAGCTAACCCCGCCGCCCGGGACAATACTCACAGGCAGCTCTCAGTTTCCCGGGCGACCCTGCCTAGCCGATGTCACCTCCTTCAGGACTACCGTGGGCCCCCGTACTGCGGGACTCCGACTCCCCCGCCAAGGCTTCGTCCAAGACCTCGCCAACAATCCGGAACGCCGCTGATGGCTGGTAGCCCTTGCGGGCAAGCATGGACGCGAGCCGCCGGGTCTGTTTGTCGCGCTCAACCCTGTCGGAAAGGTCGGCGCCGGCCCTCAAACGCCGCGCGACCAAGTCCCTGGCCGCGTTTCGCTCGTCGTCATCGCTCACTTGCGCCAGCGCCTGCTCCGCCGTTTCAACGGCGATGCCCTTGTCCGCCAATTCACGCCTCAAGGCACCCCGGGCGAGTTTCCTCGACTGGGCACGGCTGCGGACCCACATCTCGGCGAAGTCGGCGTCATCAATGAGCCGGACTTCCTCGAAGCGGTCCAACACGGCTTCGGCCACATCTTCCGGCACATTCCGCTCAGCCAGTTTCCGCGCAAGCTGAAGCCTGCTCTTGGGCGAGTTGGTCAGTTGCCGGAGAACAATGGCCCGGGCAACCGCTTCCGGATTGGCTTCAGGGTCCGCTGCCACGGACGAATCCGCAGACGGACCCCAGGACCGGGAAGAACTTGAAGACCGGGAGTAGCCCTGGCGCTTAGCCGTCAACGGCCTTCAGCTTCGGCGAGGCCTCGGTTTCGGCAGGCTTGACTCCGACACCAAGCTTTTCCTTGATGAGCCGCTCAAGGTCCGCGGCCAGCTCCGGGTTGTCCCGCAGGAAGCGGCGGGAGTTCTCCATACCCTGCCCCAGCTGGTCACCGTCATAGGTGAACCATGAACCGGATTTCTTGATGATGCCGTGCTCGACGCCCATGTCGATGATGCCGCCCTCACGGGAAATGCCCTGGCCATAGATGATGTCGAACTCAGCGATCTTGAAGGGCGGAGCCATCTTGTTCTTGACGATCTTGGCCTTGGTGCGGTTACCTACCGAATCCGCACCTTCCTTCAGCGTCTGGATGCGGCGGACGTCGATGCGGATGGAAGCATAGAACTTCAGGGCTTTACCACCGGTGGTGGTTTCCGGGGAACCGAAGAAAACGCCGATCTTCTCACGGAGCTGGTTGATGAAGATAGCGGTGGTCTTGGTCTGGCTCAGCCGGCCGGTGATCTTACGCAGTGCCTGGCTCATGAGACGGGCTTGGAGGCCGACGTGGGAGTCGCCCATTTCGCCTTCGATTTCAGCGCGGGGAACCAAGGCGGCGACGGAGTCAATCACGACGACATCCAAGGAGCCGGAGCCGATCAGCATGTCCATGATTTCCAAAGCCTGCTCACCCGTATCCGGCTGCGAAACCAGCAGCGCGTCGGTGTCGACGCCCAGTTTCGCGGCGTACTCGGGATCGAGGGCGTGCTCGGCGTCGATGAAGGCTGCGATGCCGCCCTGGCGCTGGGCGTTGGCCACAGCGTGAAGCGCGACGGTGGTCTTACCTGAGGATTCCGGGCCGTAGATTTCCACGATACGGCCGCGCGGCAGGCCGCCAATCCCAAGCGCGACGTCCAGGGCGATGGAACCGGTGGGAATGACTTCGATGGGCGCACGGATGTCGTCACCCAAGCGCATGATGGAGCCCTTGCCGAATTGCTTGTCGATCTGGGCAAGCGCTGCCTCGAGCGCCTTCTCACGATCCTGGTTTGCCGCCATGGTTCACACCTCTGATGCTTTCTCGCTGTGGACTGGCCTGAACGGCCGCTTTCCTGTCTCATCCGACGCTAGTATGAGCCGCTGACAATTTTGTGTGCGAACTCGCCTATGTGGACAACTACGGGCTTCGAATGACACGGAAACCGCTCCGCCAGGATCAATTTTCCTCTGATAGGAGCATAGCCTCATCCGAACAGATATTCGAACAAATTTGCGGGCGTGTCCGCCAGGAACTGGAACTCAGAACGTCCCGGAACCCTTGTCGGCTGGCTTGATATCCCTGCCGAGCCGCCGCTCCGTAGGAACGTCCTGGACGTCGCACAGGGCAAGCCAGACGTCGCGGGGGCTGTAGCCCGCTGCCAAGGCGTCGTTTGCCGTACGGCTGCCGACGCCGGCCAATACAAGGGAGCTGCTGAGGACCCTGGAGTAGCCAGCCCCGAATTCATCGTCCATCAGCCGCCAGAAGTCACTGATACGCACCAATAGAGTCTCTCACGGGAGCGGACTCTAGAATGGTTGTCATGAGCAACACTCCCGACGACGCGCCAGAGATGGTGGAGGCAGGCGACAGCGTCGACGCCGCCCTCCAGCAGGTGGAACACCAGCTGAGCATGTTCTGGCGACGCGCACGATCCCTGTCCCATCAGTTATCCCGCCAGGTCCACCCCGACATGGAACCAGCCGCTTATGGACTGCTGTCGATCATCCGGACGGAGGGTCCCATCCGCCTGACGGAGCTCGCGTCATGCATCGGCGTCGGGAAGCCGTCGGTGAGCCGCCAGATCGCGTTCCTCGAGAGCATCGGCATGGTCTACAAAGAAGCCGACCCCCAGGATGGCCGGGCACAATCGATCCGGCTCACCCCCAAGGGCGAGGAAAAGATGCACCAGGTCCAGGACGCGCGCCGGCAGGTATTCCGGGAACGCCTGGGTGAGTGGCCGCTGGACGAAATCCAGACCCTGGCGGACTACATTGAGCGGCTCAACGCTGCTTACGGCGAAGGAATCGGCAAGGACTGACCACCAAGCCACAAAGACCCAAGAAGGAGGGCCACCAGCTGGTGGCCCTCCTTCTTTACTTCAGGTCCGTCTAGCGGGCTCCGGAGAGCATGCCCTGGGTGAAATCGTCGTTTAGTTCGGCGCTGAGCTCGCGGTCGAGATCGCGGCCGTAGCGCTGGGCGAATTCCTGCGGGACGGTATCCGGAACAGCGACGCCTTCGGCGACGGCAACCCGGTCACTGACCTCGCGGAGCATACCTGACAACGGAACGTCCAGGGCCGAGCAGATCGAGGACAGTAGCTCTGAGGATGCTTCCTTCTGACCACGCTCAACTTCGCTCAGGTAGCCAAGGGAAACGCGGGCGCTGTGCGAGACTTCGCGGAGCGTACGGCCCTGACGCTGGCGGACATCGCGCAGGACATCACCAATTTCGTGACGCAGTACAACCATTTTGCGCTCCTTCTGTTCGCTCGGTGCCTTCTCGGCCAAGCCCACATCCTTCCAGCGGACAACGCCGTTTATGGATACGGGCTGCTTAACCATCTGTATCGCCTTGCTCCCTCGTGAGTCCGGTTCACCTTGCAGGTGCACCGGTTGTTTTCTACATCCTAGGCGCCCCGGCCATTCCGAGGCGACACAATGTAACAACTATTGGGCCACTGTTTTTGTTCCCGGCTACTTTACGGGTGGTAGGTCGGCACGGACAAGGCACTCCAACAAGCGCTCCAGCGCGGCCACCGTTGCCTGCGAACGGATACCTGCCCGATCCCCAAGAAAGGAGTAGGCATGAGCCTCGGCTCCGCTCGATGTGGCGACGCCAATGAAGACGGTGCCAACCGATCTCCCGTCGTGCGGCAGAGGCCCCGCAACCCCCGTAGTGGACACCCCGACGTCGGCCGCGCACGCGAGCCTGGCGCCCTCGGCCATTGCCATGGCCACCTCGGCGTCGACGGATCCGACGGCGGAAAGCAGCTTCTCGGACACCCCCAGGATTCCGGCCTTGACCGCATTCTGATAGGCGACCACCCCGCCCTGGAGCATGCCCGACGCCCCTGGAGTATCGGCGAGGGTGGCGGCAACCAGCCCGGCCGTCAGGGATTCCGCGGTAGCCACGGTGATGCCCCGCTCGATGGCGAGGGCGACGGCGGACGCGGCCACCTCATCAGCGGCACGGCTCATGCGCGCTTGCCTGCCGCGCGAAGCTTTGCGGCTTCGATCACGTATTCGACTCCGGTCCACACCGTGATGGCGAGGGCGGCGATCATGACCCAGAAGGCCACGCTGAGGAGCCACGGCGCGAAAGAATTCAGCGGCAAGATGTAAAGGAAGATGGCGACAGTCTGGATGACAGTCTTGAGCTTGCCGCCACGCGAGGCCGGCATCACGCCATAGCGGATGACGAAGAAACGCAGGGCGGTGATTCCCCATTCGCGAACGAGGATGAGGATGGTGATCCACCAAGGCAGCTCCCCCAGCGCCGACAGGAGAACCAGTGCCGATCCGATGAGCAACTTGTCGGCAATGGGGTCCGCGATCTTGCCGAAGTTGGTGACGAGGTTGCGGCTCCGGGCGATGTCGCCGTCGAGCTTGTCTGTATAGATCGCCACGGCGAAGGCCACCACGGCGGCCCAGCGCCAGATGCCGTGCTGGCTGTTGTCCTCCAGGAGGAACCACACAAAGAACGGGACCAGGACAATTCGGAGCATCGTCAGGATGTTGGGCAGGTTCCAGATATCGGAGCTGCTGGAACCGGCTTTGCTGCCCTCGGATGTAGTCACCCCTCTAGGCTACCGTCCGGTCAATGACCAGGCGTCTTCGCCGCCCTCGTCCTCGTCATCGAGGCCATCTGCTCCGTCGTGGTATTCCGTGACCTGCTTGCGGCGCTCGAGATCGGCGGCCACGAGGTCCTCTGCGTATCCGCCGACGGCGATGTTCGCGTTCGCGTTCTCGCTCAGGGCGGCCGTGTGCGCGTCCGGGGTAGCCGGTGCGTCCTGGCCCTTCATGGCCGCCAGCACGGGAGCGAGGTCGTCGGGCTTGACCAGCACATCGCGGGCCTTGGAACCTTCGGACGGACCCACGACGCCCCGCGATTCCAGCAGGTCCATGAGGCGGCCGGCCTTCGCGAAGCCGACGCGGAGCTTGCGCTGCAGCATCGACGTGGAGCCGAACTGGGTGGTGACCACGAGTTCGGTGGCCTGAAGCAGGACCTCGAGATCGTCTCCGATGTCGTCGTCAATCTGCTTCTTCTGCGCCTCGGGTGCGACGTCGTCGCGGTAGACGGCCTTGAGTTGGCCCTTGACGTGTTCCACCACGCGGTGGATTTCGGACTCGGTGACCCAGGCGCCCTGCACGCGCATCGCCTTGGAGGCGCCCATGGGCAGGAAGAGCGCGTCACCCTGGCCAATGAGTTTCTCCGCGCCCGGTTGGTCCAGGACCACACGGGAGTCGGTGACAGAGGACGTCGCGAAGGCCATACGCGAGGGGACGTTCGCCTTGATCAGGCCTGTGACGACGTCAACGGACGGACGCTGGGTGGCCAGGACCAAGTGGATGCCGGCAGCACGGGCGAGCTGGGTGATCCGGACAATCGAGTCTTCGACGTCGCGTGGGGCAACCATCATCAGGTCGGCGAGCTCGTCCACGATCACCAGCAGATAAGGGTACGGCTTGACGACGCGCTTGGAGTCGACCGGCGGAACAACCTTGCCGGCACGGACAGCCTTGTTGAAGTCGTCGATGTGCTTGAAGCCATAGTTGGCGAGGTCGTCGTAGCGGGCGTCCATTTCACGCACTACCCACTGAAGTGCCTCGGCAGCCTTCTTGGGGTTGGTGATGATGGGCGTGATGAGGTGCGGAACACCCTCATACGCGGTCAGTTCCACGCGCTTCGGGTCCACCATGACCATGCGGACCTCATCCGGTGTGGCGCGCATCAGGATCGACGTGATCATGGAGTTCACGAACGACGACTTACCGGCACCCGTAGCACCGGCCACGAGCAAGTGCGGCATCTTGGCGAGGTTCGCGACGACGTAGCCGCCTTCGACGTCCTTGCCGACGCCCATCACCATCGGGTGGTCTGTCCGCCGCGCGTTCTGGCTGCGCAGGACATCGCCGAGGGACACGGTCTCGCGGTCCGTGTTGGGGATCTCGATGCCGATGGCCGACTTGCCCGGGATGGGGCTGAGGATACGGACATCACTGGACGCCACGGCGTAGGAGATGTTCTTGGACAAGGCCGTGACGCGCTCCACCTTGGTGCCGGGAGCAAGCTCAATCTCGTAGCGGGTCACGGTGGGGCCGCGGCTGAAGCCGGTAACGGTAGCGTCCACGTTGAACTGCTGCATCGTGTCCGTCAGGGCGGCCACGATGGCGTCGTTCGCTTCCGTGCGCTCCTTCGGGATGGAACCTGGAGTCAGGTTGTCCGAGGACGGCAGCGTGTAGGTGACGTCCCCCGCGAGCGAAAGTTGTTCGGTGCGCTGCGGGATCGGCGTCGGGGGCGGCGGCGGACTGACCGGGGCCGAAGGAACAATGACCGGGGGGACGACGGCGGCCGGCGCGACCAAGGGGATCGCCTCGGTAGCGTTCTGGTCCGGTTGCGTCTTTCCAAGTCCCTGGGCCGCTTTGATCTTTTCGACGGCGATTTCGGCCTGGGTCGGCCGGCGCACCCCCGGCGGTACGGACGGCTCGGCCCTCGCGGCGGTGGCCTCGTCGTCGTCGACTATTGCGTGCTCAAACGCCTCGTCGCCAACATAGCCCTCGAGCCTGGCATCGTCGTCGTGGTCCTTGCCGAAGAGGCGCTTGCGGCGCTTCTTCTTCGGCGCTTCTACGGCATCGTTTTCGTACAGGTAGCTGCGGTCGTGGGAATCGCCGTGTTGCGCGTCGGCATCCACCAGGTCGACGCCCATGAGGTGCTCGTAGGCGCCACGGATACGCCGGGGAATAGCACCGAAGGGCGTGGCCGTGACAATCAGGAGGGAGACGAACGCCAAGGCACCGTAGACCATGACGGGGACGGCGGGGTGGATGGCGGCAAGGGGCGACGCCGCGAGGAAGCCGAGCATCCCGCCCGCGCGCCGGAGCCCCTCGAAGCCATCGGCGACAGTCGGCTGGCCCCCGATAATGTGGGCCAAGCCTGTGCCGGCGAACGTCATGATCAGGAAGCCGATGCCAACGCGGTTGTTGCCACGGCTGTCCCACGGTTGCCGGAAAAGCCGGAAAGCGCAGACGAAAAGCATGAGCGGCAGAAGCAGGGATACCCAGCCGAAGGTTCCGTTCACGATGCTGTAGACAACGTCCGGGAACCAGCCTTTGAAGCCCCACCAGGCGAAGGTTGCTATGAAGACACCGAGCGCCAGGTTGAAAAGCGCGGCGCCGTCCCGGCGGTCCGCGGGATCAAGGTCACTGACGTCGTGACCGATCCGGCGGATTCCCGCACCGACCACGTGCCCGATTCCCAGCCAGACACCGGCAAGCGCGCGCAGGATCCACGGCTGTTGGGGTTCGACGACGGCGGCCTGCTTGCCGCGGGCCGTGCCTGTGCCGCTCCGGCCGGTCTTAGCCGGGGTCCGGCCGCTGCCCGAGCCGCCGGATTTGCTATTGGAGCTGCCTCTAGGCGCGGAGGTAGTACGAGTCGCCATATCGGCCACGCTACCCCAACCCGTCCGGAAAACCGCGGATTTCAGGGGCGCGGAGGAACCATGTTGCCCCTGTTGAACAATCTGCAGACCTGGTTTCACCGCGGGCTGGGCCTGAAATACGAACGGCCCGGTTCGCTTGAACCGGGCCGTTCGGAGCCTGACACTGGGGCACCCGTGCCGGCACCGCCTGCAGGAGTCATACCTCCAGGACTAGGCTTCCAAAACCAACGGGATGATCATGGGGCGCCGGCGAAGCTTGCGGTTGACCCACGTGCCGATCACACGACGCACCACTTGCTGGAGCTGGTGGTTGGTGTGGTCAGCGTGGTGAAGCACTGCGTCTTCAAGGGCCGCGTTGATCTTGGGGATGATCTCATCGAACACGGAATCGTCCTCGGCCACGCCGCGGGCGTGGATTTCCGGGCCCGAAACGATCTTGCCGGTGGTCCGGTTGATCACGGTGATAACCGAGATGAAGCCCTCGTCGCCGAGGATCCTGCGGTCCTTGAGGTCAGCGTCGGTGATTTCACCCACGCTGGAGCCGTCCACGTAGACGAAGCCCACTTCCACCTGGCCCACCACATTGGCTTTGTGGTCCCTGACGTCAATGACCGTGCCGTTGTCGCTGAGGATGACGCGGTCCGAGGGCACGCCGGAGTCCACCGCCAGGTTGCCATTGGCGATGAGGTGCCGGGTTTCGCCGTGCACAGGCATCGCGTTCAGGGGCTTGAGGATGTTGTAGCAGTAGAGCAGTTCGCCGGCAGCAGCGTGGCCGGAGACGTGCACTTTGGCGTTGCCCTTGTGGACGACGTCGGCGCCGAGCTTGAGCAGGCCGTTGATGATCCGGTAGACCGCATTCTCGTTACCCGGGATGAGGCTCGAGGCCAAAATGACGGTATCCCCCTGGCCGACGACCACGCGGTGGTCACCGTTGGCCATCCGGGACAGTGCCGCCATGGGTTCGCCTTGTGAACCCGTGGACATCAGGACCACGCGGTGGTCCGGCAGGTTGTCGATGTTCTTGATGTCCACGAGGATTCCTGGCGGGACGTCAAGGTAGCCCAGTTTCGCGGCGATAGCCATGTTGCGCACCATCGAACGGCCCACGAAGGCGACATTGCGGCCATGCTTGGCGGCGGCGTCGAGCACTTGCTGCACCCGGTGCACGTGCGAGGAGAAGGACGCAACGATGATGCGCTTCTTGGCCTGCCCGAACAAACGGTCCAGGGTGGGACCGATTTCCTTTTCCGCCGTGGTGAAGCCGGGCACATCCGCGTTGGTGGAGTCGGCCATGAACAGGTCCACTCCTTCTTCGCCCAGGCGGGCAAAGTGGCGCAGGTCCGTGATCCGGCCATCCAGGGGTAGCTGGTCCATCTTGAAGTCGCCCGTGTGCAGCACGTTGCCGCCGGCGGTGCGGATGAAGACGGCCAAGGCATCCGGAATGGAGTGGTTGACGGCAACGAATTCGCATTCGAAGGGGCCGAACTGCTCCACCTGTCCTTCGGCGACCGTGAGCGTGTACGGCTTGATCCGGTGTTCCTGTAGCTTGGCCTCAACGAGGGCAAGCGTCAGCTGGGAACCGACCAACGGCAGGTCCGGACGCAGGCGGAGAAGGTACGGCACAGCGCCGATGTGGTCTTCGTGGCCGTGCGTCAGGACGATGGCAACTACGTCGTCCAGCCTGTCCTCGATGTACGAGAAATCGGGCAGGATCAGGTCAACACCCGGCTGGGTCTCTTCAGGGAAGAGCACGCCGCAGTCAACCACCAGCAGCTTGCCGTTGATTTCGAAAACGGCCATGTTGCGGCCGATCTCCCCCAGCCCGCCAAGGGGCACAATCCGGAGTGTTCCCTGCGGAAGTTTGGGCGGGGTGACAAGTCCGGGAAGGGCGGTTTGGGTCATAATGCGCTACTTTCCGGCGGAATCCTTCTAGACAGTGAAGTCCATTCCAGCTTCCGCCAAGTCCTCGCGGATGATTGCGATCTCGGCGGCGTCCGGCTCCACGAGGGGCAAACGGACAACCGAGTTGGGCAGGACTCCCTGCCATTTAAGAATTTGTTTGGCTGCGACGGCGCCTTGGACCCGCGTCATGGTTGCACGGATCACGGGCTCGAGTTCGAAGTTGATCTTGCGTGCCGTGCCGAGGTCGTTCGCGTTGATTGCGTCGATGAGCTCACGGAAACGGCGGGTGACGACGTGGGTGGTGACGCCTATCAGGCCCACCGCACCCATTGCCATCCACTGGAGGGTCAGGCCGTCGTCGCCCGAGTAGAAAACGAGGTCGGTTTCCGCCATGACCCGGGTGGCCGCAGCGAAGTCGGCTTTGGCATCCTTGACCGCAACGATGTTGGGGTGGGAGGCAAGGCCGATCATCGTCTCCGGGGCGATCTGGATGGAGGAGCGCCCGGGAATGTCATACAGCATGACGGGGAGCTCAGTGGCGGACGCAATGGTCTCGAAGTGGGCCCGGACGCCGGCTTGGCTCGGCTTGTTGTAGTACGGGGTGACGATCAAGAGTCCGTCGACGCCGAGCTTCGCGGCTTCCTGGGAGAGATGCACCGAGTGCGCGGTGTCATTGGTTCCAGTTCCGGCGATGATTGCTGCGCGACCGCCCACAGCTTCCTTCACGGCGCGGAACATGCCGAGGTTTTCCTCATCGGTGAGCGTGGACGTCTCGCCGGTTGTTCCGGTGACGACCAGGCCATCGCAGCCATCGTCAACAAGCTTGACTGCCAGTTCCGCTGCCTGCTTGTAGTCAACTTCGCCGTCCTTGGTGAACGGGGTGACCATGGCGGTCAGAAGGGTACCGAGAGCAGGAACGTTCGCACGAGAGTCAGACATATGAAAAACGTTACCCTGTCAGCTGCGGGTTAGGAGAATGGGGCCCGCGTGATTGTCGTCAAATTCAGCGAAATGGGAGCAAGGCCTCAGGCTGAAGCGTCGCTATGGCAATTGCCGAACCGCTGACGTCGAGCTGGGCGAGGACGCGGCCGTCCGGCCCCCAAGCGCCGCTGAGTCCACACGAATCACCAATGGCGCCGGAACCGCCCATATTGGCCAACACACCGAACATGCGGTTGTCCATGGACCGGGCCCCGAGATGGAGGCCCAGCCGGTGTTCTTCGCCTTGAACGTAGACGGCGGAGACGGCATAGAGGTCGGCTCCCGCCTCGGCCGCCGAAGACGCGTGGGACGGGACGGCCGCGTCGAAACAAATGGCCAGGGCAATCCGCCACCCGTCGAGTTCAAGGAGGGCCGGACCCTCTCCCGGCACGAACAGCTCCCGCTCGGCCCCGTGCACGTGGGTCTTGAACGCTGGGGCAGCATCCCCTGGAGGCCGAATGACGAGGGAAGCCAGGCGTGGCGTGCCGTCGCCTTCCCGGAATCCGGCGCCCACAATCACCGTGACGCCCGTTCGCCTGGCGATTTCACGGATACGCTCAAGTCTCGGATCCCCCGGAGCCACCCAGGCTTCCTCGTCGGCGTACAGTTCGAGGTCATAGCCCGTCAGCGACAACTCCGGGAAGACGACGAGGCGGGCACCCCGCGAATGGGCATCCTCGATATGGCGCACATGCTCCGGCACGTTGGCGAGAACACCGCCGTCGAGCGCTTCGTATTGAATGGCGGCAACAGTCAGGGCAGAAGTCACCCAGCCATCCTAGGCCGTGTCTCCGGCGAGCAATACCGGGCAACCGCCGACTCCCGCAAGCGGTCCGCCCACGCCCCCAGCCGCTGGGCAGCCCGCACATAGTCGAACAATTCGACGGGGGTCAACGATTCAAGGTCAGTCTCCGCGAGCCGCCTGGCGAGTTCGGCGCCCGGCTGCTGTTCGCCCAGAACGGTACCCTCGCGCCGCCACTGCACATCTTCAGGCGGTTCCCCCGCCACAAGCTGCCGGAAGAGGAAATCGACGACGCCCGGGCTCATCGCCTTCATGGGCCCGTCCAGGCCTTGGGGGTACGCGTTCGGCCGCTTCGAAGGATCGTTCATGCAGCCATGGTATTCGAACATATATTCGAATACAAGGTGTTTCCTTCGAGGGACAGCCGCTACCGCTCCGCCATGTTGCATCTGATACGGGATCCACACCGGGAACCGGAATATGGCTCGCCTTCAGCTACCGATTCCTCGTCCTGAGCCTCATCCAGATGCCAGCGGCGAAGACCAAGGAAACGAATGCAATCGGCCAGAGCAACGAAAGCGTCATAATGTCTCCAGCCGCTCCGGCGACTCCAGCGATGGCCCCAACAACGACTCCGATGAGGGCCAGCACAAGGGACCTTCTCTGCCAGGTCCTAGCATCACTATCGTTGAGGCTCGATAGCTTGAATTGAGCAGTGCGTTCCGGTTCATACAGCGAGGCCACGAACCCACTAATCAGGATTGGGTAAAACGCCAGATCCGAGCTGCCCCCCGGACGGTCAAGACTGGGTTGCGTGACCATGATCAGGATGATGGACACTAAGACGACCCCACCCAGTGTGAGGTACTTCCACCGCTGGTGGGTCAGCACAAGGCGCCCCGTTCTGGCCCTCCCGACCATGACTACGATGGCCAAAGCAAGCTGCCCTACGGCCACGAGGACCGAAAGGATTCCGAGGTTCGGGTCCTTGTAGCCAATCGCTGGATACCAAAACAAGAACAGCGATGTGGCGGCCAGAGCGATGATCACCATGCCACCCGCGATCCGAAGCATCGCGTCGGTTTCTTTAGACGCCATACGCTAAGTGCAACCGTCCGCTATCCGGCTGTCAATAAGCGGCGGGGCGATGAACTGCCGGAATTGAGCACGGTGTTGCGACTGCTGTCGGTGACGTGTTGTCTGCGTGTTGGACGGGCCGGAGAATACCGGTAGGAGGTTAAATGCCATGCCTGACGACGACCAACGGGCCGCGGACTTCGTCCTTGTCCCCGATGTTGTTGGGGAACGCTTCCTCAAAGCGCGGGAGATAGCACAAGCGGCTGGCCTGACCTTGGCGAATCCAGATCCGGATGGGCCTCCGATCAATGAGCTCGCGTGGCGCCGTAACTCGACCGTCCAGAGCCAGTTTCCGGCACCCGGGAGTGTGTTGTACCGAAACGACTCCCTCCGGGTATGGCTTCGCTCGGATCTTGAGCCGGATATGGCCCGCAAGATCGACAGCCCACCGCCCTCGGTGGACTCGGCTCACGCAGTTCCGGAAGACCCTCCTCGAATAGTCGCGCTTACCAGCGAAGACCGGGCGGACGAAACCGCCGAGTAAAGCTGCCAGCTGCTCGTGGTGGGAACCGCTGACCTTCGATTTCGGCGGGCTATTCGTTCAAAAGCTACTCCGCAAGTTGCGGCTACCGCTCAGCTACTGTTGGTTCGGCACGGAAGAGGCGCACGGCGTCGCGCATGGATTCCCTCGCACGCTTGCGGTCGCCAGCGGCATCATAGGCGCAGCTGAGCCGGAACCAGGAGCGCCAGTCCTCGGGGGCGGCCTCGGCCTCCACGCGGTACTTCTCAAACTCGGCGTCGGCGGCGGCACGCACGATGCGGCCTCCCGGTGTGCGGGGCAAGTTGTCCACAGGCAGCCCGCCTTCAGCTTCGAGCACCTTGGCCATCTTCTCCGTGCGTGCACCGAACACAAGCTCGCGGATCAATGCCCACGCCCCGATGATGGGAAGCACGAGGTAGGCAGCGCCGATTCCCTTGGCGACCAGGTTCGCGTCACTGAGCAGCAGGATCGAGCGTTCGAAGGTGACCACGAGGTAGAGAACCAACAACAGGGTGACGGCACCCACCCAGATCTTGGTGCGGTTCTCCTTGAATGCGTTCCAGAGCGAGCCCATGCGCCTACAGCCCCAGATCCAGATAGCCGTCCAGGCCGACTGTCAGCCCGGGGTGGGACGCCACATTGCGCAGTCCCAGCAACACGCCGGGCATGAAAGACGCCCGGTCGAAGGAATCGTGGCGGATGGTCAGTTGCTCTCCTGGCCCGCCGAGTAGCACTTCCTGATGTGCCACGAGTCCGCGCAGGCGGACGCTGTGGACACGGACACCGTTTACGTCGCAACCGCGGGCACCGTCAAGGGCGGTGTTCGTCGCATCCGGGCTTGCCGGGACGCCCGCTTCTTCGCGGGCGGCGGCAATGAGCTGGGCCGTGCGGACGGCCGTGCCCGAGGGCGCGTCCACCTTGTTCGGGTGATGCAGCTCGATGATTTCCACCGATTCGAAATACTTGGAGGCCTTGGCGGCGAAAGCCGAGGCGAGGACGGATCCGAGGGCGAAGTTGGGGGCGATAAGGACGCCTGACTCCGGGTTAGCCGCAAGCAACCCGCGCAACGCCGCAAGCCGCGCGGCGTCCCAGCCGGTGGTGCCCACAACGGCATGCATGCCGTGTTCGACGGCGAAACGGACGTTAGCTTCAGTGCTGTCCGGAACGGTCAGGTCGACGACATACTTGGCGCCGGCGTCGAGCAGGGTATCAAGGGAATCGCCGCGGCCGAGCGCCGCGACGAGCTTCATGTCGGCGGCTGCCTCCACGGCTTTGACGGCTTCGATACCCATGCGCCCCTGGGCGCCCAGCACGGCGACAGCAAGTTGTTCGGTCATGCCCTTAACCCTACCGGGCGCAGCACACCGGGATTGCCCCAACGTGGGGTCGCCGGAACTGTGCCGGTTCGCCCGAACGCTCCGGCGAACCGGCACCGTTCCGGCGATTTCGACGGGAAGCGCTCAGCTACTCCCCTGCCCCGACCCACTCGACGGTGCCGTCGCTGAAGAACTGTTCCTTCCAGATGGGCACTTGCGCTTTGATTCTGTCCACAAGCTCCGAGCACACAGCGAAGGCTTGTCCGCGGTGGGCAGCGGCAACAGCGCAGACGAGCGCAGGTTCGCCAATCTCCAGCAGACCGATCCTGTGTGCTGCCCAAATACGGACAGGCTGGGCAGCTTCCCCCGAGTGCTCCGTCACGAGCTTCGCCACGACGTCGGCCATGACCTGGTGGGCAGTGGGGTGGGCACTGTAGCTGAGCTTGTCGACAGGCTTGCCGCCGTCGTGGTTCCGGACCACACCGCTGAAGCTCACCACCGCTCCCGCCGTGTCCGATTCCACGGCTGCTATGGCCTGGTCCACGGAAATCGGCTCTGCGCTGAGGATCGCGCTGATGACTTCGAAGTCGGTTTCAGTGCTCATGACTTCCTTCCAACTGATCGCATAGGTGGGCGATGACGGGATCAAGAACGGCAAGGCCGTCCATCACACCCTTCGGCGAACCCGGCAGATTCACGATGAACGTCTTGCCGGCAGTACCCGCGTGGCCCCGGCTCAGCATCGCCATAGGCGTCTTGGCGGCTCCGGCGCGGCGGATGCCTTCCATGAGCCCTGGTATTTCGCGATCCAGCAAAGGCAATGTGACTTCCGGAGTGCGGTCATCAGGGCTCAGCCCGGTGCCGCCGCTCGTAATGACGACGGAGGGTTCCAGGGTCAACAGCGCCCGGATGGCGGCACCGACCGGCTCGCCGTCCGGCACCACCATGACGGGGAAGGTCTCGTAGCCGTGTTCGACCAACCAGTCCAGGATCACGGGGCCGCTCTTGTCCTCGTAGATTCCTGCCGCGGCGCGGTTGGACGCGATGACCACGCCGGCCTTCCGCGGACCACGGACGGGTTCGCAGGCGTTCATGCGCGTTCTCCTTCGCCGGACGAGCTGGCCGCGCCGGACGAGGCTGGAAGGGCCCAGTCGCCGCTTTTCCCGCCGCTCTTGGCCAGCACCTGGATGCCGCTGATAACGGCGTGCTTGTCCACTGCCTTGATCATGTCGTAGACGCTCAAGGCAGCCACCGAGGCGGCAGTCAAAGCTTCCATCTCCACGCCCGTGACGCCCTTGGTCTTCACCGTTGCCAGGACAACTACCGTGTCCGGGCCGAGTTCGAAGTCCACCGTGACCTTGGAAATCGGCAGCGGGTGGCACAGCGGGATGAGTTCGGGCGTCTTCTTGGCTGCCATGATGCCGGCAACACGCGCTACGGCAAGGGCGTCGCCTTTCGGAAGCTCACCGGCTCCGAGCAGGGTAAGCACCTCGGACGTGCTGTGGACGGTGGCGGTGGCGGTGGCCTCCCGCGTGGTCACTGCCTTCTCGGAGACGTCGACCATTTGGGCCGTTCCATCCTGGCGCAAGTGGGTGAGGCCGCCGACGTCATGGCGCAGCTCGGTAAGGCCGCCGACGTCCTGGCGCAAGTGGGTGAGGCCGCCGACGATGCCTGCGGGGTCTGAAGTGTCATTCACAACATCCATACTTCCACTTCCGCTCCGGCGTCGAGTTCCGTGACGGCTGCAGGCACCTGGACCAGGGCGTTCGAGTTGGCGAGCGCATGGATGAGATGGGAGCCGGCGCCTCCCTCAAGCCTTACCGTTCCACCCGGAAGCAGCGTGCCTCTGCGGACCTGGTGCTTACCGGCGGGCGAGGTCAAAGACTCCGTAAGGCGGGCCTGGAGGCTCGGACGCAATGCGGGGCTTCCCACGACGGCGGCGAGCGCCGGTCGAAGGAACATTTCGAAGGACACGAGACAGCTCACCGGATTGCCGGGAAAACCGAGGAAGGGAACGCCGTCGAACGTCCCGATCCCTTGGGGGCCGCCGGGTTGCATGGCCACCGACACGAACTCGACCGGCTGGCCCTCCATGGCCTGCCGGACCACTTCGTAGGCGCCCTTGCTGACGCCCCCGGTGCTGACGATGAGATCGATGGTTCCACTCCGGCTGCGGAGGAGCGCCAGCAGCTCGGTGGGATCGTCGCCGCTGATTCCCGTCCGCGTGACGTGGAGGCCGGACTGCAGCATGGCGGCTTCAAGCAGGGTTCCGTTGGAATCGTAGATCTTGCCTTCCGGCAGCGACATACCGGGTTCCACGACTTCATCGCCGGTGGTCACCAGAAGCACGCGCACCGGCGTGCGGACCTCGACGGCGGTCATCCCCAAGGCGGCAAGCAGACCCAGTTGCCCGGGCCCGAGAGCCGTTCCGGCGCGCAACGCAACGGTGCCCGCGGTGATGTCGCTCCCGGCGTCGCGGACGAATGTCCCCGGCTCGGTTGTGGGAAGACGGACGGTTGTTGCCACACCTGGGGCGGGAAAGACATCAGGCACCGCCTGTTCGATAGGCACGACGGCGTCGGCACCCTCAGGCATCATGGCGCCGGTCATGATCGGGGCTGCGGTGCCGGGCATGAGTCGCACCGGTGCCGCGCCTGCCGGGACGGGATCCACTACAGTCAGCTCCGCACCGGCGTCGCTCGCTGCATGGGGGGCCAGATCCGCTGAGCGGACGGCAAAACCGTCCATCTGGGAGTTGGCAAACGGCGGCAGGCTGAGCGGGGCAAGGACATCGGCGGCAAGCACCCGGCCGAGCGCCGCCATCAATGGCAGCTCTTCGGTGCCCTCCTTGTGTGCAAGGCCGGACAGCAGCTCCTGGACGGCTTGGCGGTGGGCAGCGACGGATCTTGCCACGAGTGTTCCTCCCGGGTTGTTTCGCTCAGACCTACACAGCCTAATGTCAGTTGGCGGTGACGTGGATGGTGTGGAATCCCGTGGCGCCGTCCGGGGCTACGGGAGTTTGGGCTTCGGTCTGCGCCGTACCGGTGGTATCGGTGGCCCGGACCTGGACTTCATGGTTCCCGGGGCCCAACTCAAGGCCCAGCTGCCATTGGTACCACGTGTCCGAGGAGATCCCCGGTGCGAGCTTGGCTTCCTGCCAATTGCCCCGGTCGACGCGCACCTCCACCCGGGAAACCCCGCGGTGTTGAGCCCAGGCGACACCGCCGAACTGGACTGTTCCGGCCTTGACCGAGCGGCCGTCCCGGGGCACATCGATGCGGGACTGCGTCTTGATGGGGCCGTGGTCGCTCCAACCGCGCGGAACCCAGTAACCCTGGTCGTCAGCGAAACGCGTGACCTTCAGTTCCGTCAGCCATTTGGTGGCCGAAACATATCCATAGAGGCCCGGGACGATCATCCGGACGGGGAAGCCGTGCTCCAGCGGCAAGGGTTCGCCGTTCATTCCGACGGCAAGGATCGCGTCGCGACTGTCGGTGAGCGCTTCGAGGGGGGTCCCGGCAGTCCAGCCGTCAGTGCTGCGGGACAGCACCATGTCCGCCCCGGACTTGGGCCCAGCCATGGCCAGGAGTTCGCGGACCGGCCAGCCCAGCCAGAGGGCGTTGCCGATAAGGTCTCCACCGACTTCGTTGGACACGCAAGCGATGGTCACGTAGCGCTCGATCATCGGCTTGGCCAGCAGCGTGGCGAAATCCAATTGGACTTCGCGTTCCACCAAGCCGGTCACCTTGAGGGTCCAGTCCGGCGGATTCACGGCTGGGGGGATCAGCGCAGTGTCGATCCGGTAAAAGTCGGGGTTCGGCGTGACGAGCGGCTGCAGACCCGCCAAGGTGAGTGCGGCGCCGTCGGGAACCTTCTGCGGAGGCGTCACCGGGGTGGGAAGGGCCAACCCACTGCGGAAATCCGATGCCACCGTTCCTGCCCTGCGCACCACCGTCGTCACGATCCCTACGGCGACGGCTGCGATCGCGCTTCCACCCAGCAATTGCATAAAGCTTCGGCGGGCCAATGGCATGTCGGCCGCTTCGGGCACGGGACGCCAGGTTTCGAGCCTCTGGATCAGGAGCCTGAGGAAAAGCATGGTGACCACTGTGGCCACGACGGGGGCTACGGCCGCGGAAGGTGCCGCTTGGGCACGGGTCAGCACGGCAGCCAGCCCCGCCGCTCCTGCGAGCAAGGCAAGCGCCAGCCCCGCTCCTTTTCGCCGGTACTCCAGGAGGCCAGCGACCGCGGCGAGGACCAAGGTCACCAGGGCGATGCTGACGATCAGGGCAATTTTGTCATTGGTGCCGAAAAGGTTGACGGCCAGTTCCTTGGCCCAACCCGGTACGGCGTCGATCACCACACCGCCCAGTGCGGTGACCGGCGAGACGGACGGGCTCAGGAACCCGGCCAGCAACTCGCCGGCCGCCACGCCGAGCCCGATGGCCACCACGCCGCACGCCGCCGCCCATCGGGCAGCCGTCCTGATACTGGCTTTCTTCGAAGTGGTCCTGCTCATGATGTGCCTGCCTGTTTGGTGCCCTCTGCCGGAATGGTGTCCGCGGGAACTGTCTGTATCGGAAAAGCCTCGGTGCGGGACGCGCTTGCCTGTGCGCCCGATGGAAGGCGGAGCGTGAAGCGGCAGCCCTCCCCCGTGTTCGCCACCATGACAGTGCCGCCATGCGCCTTCACAATGCCCGCCACCATGCTGAGCCCTACTCCGGCCCCGCTATATCGCGGTGGACCCCCTCCGACCGGCGTTCCTGCTCCCCGGGAACGGTCCTTTTGCCAGCCGGTCTCGAAAACGTGGGCGAGGTCCTCGTCGTCGATCCCGCCGCAGCTGTCCACGACGTCGACGACGGCGTCGCTTCCGTCACGTCCGACACGGACCAAGACCCCGCCGTCGGGCCGGCTGTAGATAATTGCGTTGAGCAGCACGTTCCGGACGGCCCTTCCCAGGCTTGGCCCGTCCGCGACGGCCATGCACTCGCGGTCGCCGCCGCCGTCGAGCCGGATGCCGCGCTGGGCGGCGAGCGGCGCGAGATCGGCGATGGCGTCGCTCACCAGGTCGTAGAGGTCCAAGGATTCTGCGCTCAGCCTTAGGGTTCCCGCCTGGATTTTGGACAGTTCCAGGAGGTCGTTGACCATTACTGCCATCTGGTCCGTCTGGGCGATGATCTTGCGATAGTACGCGGGGACGTCGGACGCCATGCCGTCTTCCAGCGCTTCGGCCATGGCCCGCATGCTGGCCAAAGGGGTCCGGAGGTCGTGCGAGATCCAGGAGACCAGTTCGCGGCGGGCGGTTTCGACGGCGGCTTCCCGTCGCCGGGATTCCTCCAGTTTGATGCTGCTCGCTTCGAGTTCCTGGGCGAGCTGGGCAAGCTCGGAGTTCATGGCCGGTCCGGTTCGCCGCGATGCTGATTGTGGCAGGAACGAGCCGTCGAGGGCTTCTCCGCTGCCGAGGCGTCGCGTCGCTGCCACGAGCCGGATGGCGTTGCGGGACACCCCGGCGCCGAGGACCATGGAAATCGCAATGGCCACGGCCGAGGCCACCCCGAGGATGTACCACATGACTTCGAGGTCCAGGGCGGAAATAAACATGGCGTTGAAGGCGCTCACCATCCCGGCCACGAGAACCGCAACGGTGGCCACCACCACGAGGCATATCTGCACCAGGATCGAAGCGCCCCGCAGGAAACGCAGCAAGGCAAGGGTCAAGGCGCCGATGAGGACAGCCCACAGCAGCATCCAGCCCAGGATAGTGAACATTTCAGCTGGCTGCATGTCCACCTTCCTTCGCGTCAAAGCGGTAGCCGACTCCCCAGACCGTCTTGAGCAGCACCGGTGTGGTGGGATTGTCCTCGATCTTTTCTCGCAAGCGACGGACGTGGACCGTCACTGTGGACAAATCCCCGAAGTCCCAACCCCACACTGCCTTGATGAGATCCTCGCGGCTGAATACTTGGTTGGGCCGACGGAGCAGGAACGCCAGCAGATCGAACTCACGCACCGTAAGCATCAGGGGTTTGCCGTCACGGAGCACAGTGCGCGAGGCCGGATCCAGTGCGAAGCCGGCGAGCTCCACGGGAGGTTCCGGGCTGAATTCCCGGATGCTCCGGCGCAACACGGACTTCACCCGGAGGACCAGCTCGCGGGGTGAGAAGGGCTTGGTGACATAGTCGTCCGCACCGGTTTCCAGGCCCAGGATCCGGTCGTCTTCCGTGCCAAGGGCAGTGACCATGATGATGGGAACGCTCATGGCCAGGCGCAGCCTGCGGCACACTTCCACGCCGTCGAGTCCGGGCAGCATCCGGTCCAGGATGACGAGGTCTGGCCGCCTGGCGGCCGCGACGCTCAGCGCGGTGAAGCCGTCGCCCGCGAGATCGACCTGGAAGCCTGCTTGGACCAGGTAGTCCCGGACGACGTCGGCGATGGTCTGCTCGTCTTCGACCAGAAGAATGCGGCGATTGCCGAGTTCGGCAGCGTGCGGGGCGGGCTGCATGTTCACACCTTCAGCATAGATTCGCATGGTGCCCGCGGTACGTGTTCCAGGCGACCCCGGGGCAACTGTATGTATTCCGTAAGAAGTCAGGCCTTGCCTTGCCTTCCACGGGAGCGGACGACGAACATGACCAGTGGGCGATATCACGCTCGGGCCCAGCCTGGCGTAGCCTGAACCCATGAGTGTTCAGCTAGGCATGCCGTTGCCCCCTACGGGCGATGGGACGGGAAGCAGCGTGTCTGCGCCCCCGCAGCGCCCTGCAGGAACTCCCCCTGGCCTGTTCGACCGTTACGGACGCAGGGCCACCGATATGCGCTTGTCCCTGACGGACAAATGCAATCTCCGGTGCACTTATTGCATGCCCGCCGAGGGCCTTGAATGGTTGTCCAAACAGGCCGTCATGACCGCCGCCGAGATTGTCCGGTTGGTGCGGATCGGCGTCGAGCAACTCGAGGTCCGCGAGCTGCGCCTCACAGGGGGCGAGCCCTTGGTCCGCGCCGACCTGGTGGATATCATCTCGGCCCTCCGCGAGGCGCACCCCGATCTGCCGATCTCCATGACCACCAACGGCGTCGGACTCGACAAGAAAGCGGCGGCGCTCAAGGAAGCCGGACTCACGCGCATCAACGTGTCCCTTGACTCCCTCCACGAAGAAACGTTCGCCAAACTGACCAGGCGACCCTTCCTCGACAAAGTGCTTGCCGGCGTCGATGCCGCCTGGGCTGCAGGCTTGGGTCCGGTCAAGATCAATGCCGTCCTCATGCGGGGAATCAACGACGCCGAGTCCCCAGACCTCCTGGCCTGGGCTTTGGACCGCGGCTATGAACTGCGCTTCATCGAGCAAATGCCGCTGGACGCAGATCACGGTTGGACCCGGCGGGACATGATCACCGCAGCCGAGATCCGCGAACTGCTTTCGCGCGACTTCGCGCTGAGCCCGGATCCGCGTGAACGCGACGGGGCACCGGCTGAACGATTCGAAGTACGACGCCGGAACTCCTCGTCCGCTGAAGCCACCGGTCCGGTTCTGGGCACCGTCGGCATCATCGCCTCCGTCACCGAACCGTTCTGTTCCGATTGCCGGCGCACCAGGATTACCGCCGAAGGCAAGATCATGAGCTGCTTGTTCTCCCGCGAGGAGTTCGACCTCCTCGGCTTGCTCCGGCAAGGCGCCAGCGACGAGGAGCTCGCCCAACGCTGGCAGGACGCGATGTGGATCAAACCCAAGGCGCACGGCATGGACCACACCGGCCTCGGCGCACCCGACTTTGTCCAGCCGGACCGCAGCATGAGCGCAATCGGAGGCTGAGGCTTTGCTCGTAAGATACTTCGCTGCCGCGCGCGCCGCGGCAGGCGTCGAAGAGGAACACCACAACCTTCCGAAAGGAACCAGCCTAGACGGGCTGATCGCGGCTGTGCTCGCCGTCGAACGTCCGGAACCACCGGCTGGCACGCCACCCCTCGCCCGGATCGTTTCGCGCAGCAGCTTCCTGCGCAATGAGGTAGCAGTTCGCGACCGTTCGGCCGCCCTCGGTGCGGACGACGTCGTCGACGTCCTCCCGCCGTTTGCCGGGGGCTGAGTCGACGTCAGCACCCAGCGCGAAGGGTGGTTCCCCAGGTCCAAGGAGCCTACGCTGTGCCTATCCGCGCGACAGCAAAGGAACAGCCATGTACACCCTCCTGATCGAACACGCTGTGAACGACTTCGGCGCATGGAAGCGGTCGTTCGACTCGGACCCTGCGGATCGCGCCGGCTCCGGCGTTGTTTCCTACAGGGTCTTTCGGCCCGTGGACGATTCGCAGCGCGTCTTGATCGAGCTTGATTTCGCCGAGCGGGAGCAAGCTGAATCAATGCTGGACACCTTGCGGACAAGGGTGTGGAGCGGACCGGGAAGGCCGGCCTCGCTCGACGGCTCGCCGGATGCGCGGATCGTTGAGTCGGTCGAGGCCAGGATCTTCTGAATGTTGTGCCTGCTGGACGTGAACCTTAGACGCGCCTGCAGACAGAGACCATGAACGGGCTGAACGTCGCGGCATCTCCGAGCCTCAGTTCCGCCATGTGGGTCAGCACGCCGCCGTCCACATTGAAAGTGTGACGCGCGGTCCCCCGAGGGCTACGCCGCTCAAGCCTGAGTGTGCCGTCTTGCCAATGCCCCCGAGCCGGAGCTTCCGGTGGCCGGCCCATGCTGTCCACGTAGTACCACAGGGTGTCCCCGTGGTCCGGGTCAACGGTAAAGACACCGTGCCCCTCGAAATGGGTGCCGTCGGGCTCGATGTGCCGGTAGCTCTGCACCAAGGCGTAACCACCTGCCGCGCGCGAGAAAGTCACCTCGGCGTCGGCGGTCCGGGCAGGTCCCCACGGCGACGCGGCAAGCTCGGTACTCCCCCGCCAATGCCCCAGGAACGCCTCCAGCGCAGTGTTTGCATGACTCTTCAACGGCTCGTTCATGGCGACTCCTGCGCAAGACGATGGATACGTCACCATCATGTTCCCGATCGAGCAGGCGCGTCCAGCCTTCCCCACCGGACATGCCCCCTGTTCGAAACCAAGAATGGACATATCAGGGTTATGTCCACTCCTAAGCTCCAACGGAGGGCATGTCCCTTAGAGGCCGAACGTCTCAGTTTCGTCGAACGGCCCGACGACGGTCACCGTGCGGGGGGCTTCGGCGAGCACCCGGGCGAGTTCCTGGACTTGCTCGGCTGTGACGGCCTTGATGCGGTCCAGCGTTTCGTCGATGTCCTGGAATTCGCCGGAGACGAGTTCGGCGCGGCCAAGGCGGGACATCCGGGAACCAGTGTCTTCAAGGGCCAGGACGATTCCGCCGCACAATTGGCCTACGGCCTTGCGCAACTCCTCGTCCGTGATTCCGTCGGAAGCCAGCTTGTCCAGTTCGGCGCCCAGGAGTTCCAGAACCTGCTTCACCTTCGACGGCGTGCAGCCGGCGTACATGCCGAAGTAGCCTGCGTCCGCATAGGCGGAGGCAAAGGAATAGGTGGAATAGACGAGGCCGCGCTTTTCGCGGATCTCCTGGAAGAGCCGGGAAGACATGCCACCGCCAAGGACTGCGTTCAGAACGCTCATCACGAAGCGCCGGTCGTCAGTAGCCACGATCGAAGGGCAGCCCATGATGATGTTGGCCTGCTCCACGGGGCGCTTGATCACGTGGAGGCCTGCGGTACCCGTGATGTCCGCCCGCTCGGTGGAGCGGCGCTCAACGGGGGCCGCGGTGTCCTTGAGCTCCCAACCGGCCGTCCGCAAGGCATCGAGCACGAGGCGGCAAACGACGTCGTGGTCCAGGCCGCCGGCGGCGGTGATGACGATTTCGTCCGGCCGGTAGTAGCGCTGGTAATGCGCCCACACGGAATCGCGGGACACGGCCTTGATGGCGGCAGGGGTGCCCCCGATCGGGCGTCCCAGCGGATGCACGCCGAGTACGGCGGCCACGAAGTTTTCATGTGCGACGTCGGTGGGGTCATCGCTGTCCATGGCGATTTCCTCAAGGATGACGTCGCGTTCCTGTTCAAGTTCCGAAGGATCCAGCACGGCGCCGGTGATCATGTCGGCAATGACGTCGATGGCCATGGGCAGGTCCGTGTCCAGCACGCGCGCAAAGTAGCACGTACTTTCCTTCGCGGTGGCGGCATTCGACTCACCGCCGACCTCGTCGAAAGCAGAAGCGATCTCGAGGGCGGTGCGCTTCCTGGTGCCTTTGAACAGGAGGTGCTCCAGGAAGTGGGTGGAGCCGTGCTGGCCGTCCGCCTCGTCCCGGGAGCCGACCCCCACCCAGAATCCGATGGTCGCCGAACGCTGCCCGGGCATCGCCTCGGTGAGCACCCGGACGCCTCCCGGAAGCACTGAACGCCGGACAATGGAGCCGCCTTCGGCGCCATGGATCAATTCGCCGCCGGGCACGGTCTGCGCCAATGGGAGGGGTACGACAGTCATCAAGACCTTTCAGTTCTGCGGGAAATCATGGGTGCCAAATCTGGCTGCAATCGTACCAGCGGGCACACCGCCCTTGGGATTGGAATTCGTTGTTAAAGCCGGGCAGGACCGGTGGACATGTCCACCGGTCCTGCCGCGTGTTTGCCGGTTCAGGCTACTCGGCGGAAACTTCAGCCTCTTCGGCGGGAGCTTCTTCAGAGGAGGCGCCTTCTTCCTCGGCCACAACCGGGGAGAGGGAGAGCTTGCCGCGGTCGTCGATCTTGGTGATCTCGACCTGGATCTTCTGGCCCACGGAGACGACGTCGTCGACGTTGTCCACGCGCTTGCCGCTGGCCAGCTTGCGCAGCTCGGAGATGTGCAGCAGGCCATCCTTGCCCGGGGTCAGGGAAACGAACGCGCCGAAGGTGGTGGTCTTGACGACCGTGCCCAGGTAACGCTCACCGATTTCCGGGATCTGCGGGTTGGCGATGGCGTTGATCGCGGCGCGGGCTGCTTCTGCAGACGGACCGTTGGTAGCGCCGATGTAGACCGTGCCGTCGTCCTCGATGGAGATGTCGGCGCCGGTGTCTTCCTGGATCTGGTTGATCATCTTGCCCTTGGGGCCAATGACCTCACCGATCTTGTCAACGGGGATGTTGACGGCGATCACGCGCGGTGCGAACTCGGAGAGCTCGTCCGGAGTGTCGATGGCGGCGTTGATGACGTCCAGGATGTGCAGGCGGGCTTCGCGGGCCTGCTTCAGGGCTGCAGCCAAGACCGATGCCGGGATGCCGTCGAGCTTGGTGTCCAGCTGGATGGCCGTGACGAACTCGGAAGTACCGGCAACCTTGAAGTCCATGTCGCCGAAAGCGTCTTCGGCGCCGAGAATGTCGGTCAGGGCAGCGTAGCGGGTCTGACCATCAACCTGGTCGGAAACCAGGCCCATGGCGATACCGGCAACAGCGGCCTTCAGCGGCACACCTGCGTTGAGCAGGGACAGCGTGGAGGCACAAACGGAACCCATCGACGTCGAACCGTTGGAGCTGAGGGCCTCGGACACCTGGCGGATGGCGTACGGGAATTCCTCGCGGGACGGCAGAACCGGAACCAAGGCGCGCTCGGCGAGTGCACCGTGGCCGATTTCGCGACGCTTCGGGGAACCGACGCGGCCGGTCTCGCCGGTGGAGTACGGCGGGAAGTTGTAGTTGTGCATGTAGCGCTTGCGCGTGACGGGAGACAGCGAGTCGATCTGCTGTTCCATCTTGAGCATGTTCAGCGTGGTGACACCCATGATCTGGGTTTCGCCGCGTTCGAAGATGGCGGAGCCGTGAACGCGCGGCAGGACCTCTACCTCGGCAGTCAGCTGGCGGATGTCCGTCAGGCCGCGGCCGTCGATGCGGATCTGGTCCTTGAGGATGCGCTGGCGGACAACCTGCTTGGTCAAGGAGCGGAAGGCTGCGGAGAGTTCCTTCTCGCGGCCCTCGAACTCGCCGGCGAGGGCGCCAAGGACTTCGTCCTTGAGTTCGTCGGAGGCGTTGTCACGGTCCTGCTTGTCGGCGATCTGGAAGACAGCAGCAAGCTTCTCGGCAGCGGCAGCTTCAACAGCGGCGTAGGCGTCATCCTGGTAGTCCAGGAAGACCGGGAACTCGACCGTCGGCTTGGCAGCGCGGGCGGCCAGGTCAGCCTGGGCCTCGCACAGGGCCTTGATGAACGGCTTGGCGGCCTCGAGGCCCTCGGAAACAACCTCTTCGGTGGGAGCGGTGGCGCCCTGTTCCTTGATGAGGTTCCAGGAGTTGTCCGTGGCTTCGGCTTCAACCATCATGATGGCGACGTCGTCACCGGCGATGCGGCCGGCGACAACCATGTTGAAGACGGCGTTCTCGAGCTGGGAGTGCTTCGGGAAAGCAACCCATTCGGTGCCCTGTTCGTCGGCGATGAGGGCAACGCGGACGCCACCGATCGGGCCGGAGAACGGGAGTCCGGAGAGCTGGGTGGACATGGACGAGGCGTTGATGGCCACGACGTCGTAGAGCTCGTCCGGGTTGATCGCGAGTACGGTGACGACGATCTGGACCTCGTTGCGCAGGCCCTTGACGAACGCGGGGCGCAGGGGGCGGTCCATGAGGCGGCAAGCCAGGATGGCTTCGGTGGACGGGCGGCCTTCACGGCGGAAGAACGAGCCCGGGATGCGGCCGGCGGCGTACATGCGCTCTTCGACGTCGACGGTCAGCGGGAAGAAGTCGAAGCCTTCACGCGGGGACTTGCCTGCGGTGGTTGCGGACAGCAATGCGGTGTCTTCGTCGATGTAAACCATCGCGGCGCCGGCTGCCTGCTTGGCGAGGCGGCCGGTTTCGAAGCGGATAACACGCTTGCCGAAGCGGCCGTTGTCGATGATGGCTTCTGAGAACTGGATTTCGGGACCCTCCATTGAGAGTCACCTCCGTTTCTTGTTTAGCGGAAGTCCTTCCGCATCGACCCAGGCCAGCGTCTGTTCCTGGCCTGTACGACACCCGGTCATCGATCGAGACCCACGGGCTGCGCCTTCATCACAGAAGGCTGCTCCCGGGGATCACTACCGAGGACCGCGAATGCGCGATGCGGTTGAACTCCTGATAAGTGTTGGATTTAGTTATGGAGAAAAGGCGGCCCGGTCCGCGGAGGATCGGGCCGCCCGAAGTCAAACTAGCGGCGCAGGCCGAGGCGCTCGATGAGCGCACGGTAGCGGGCAATGTCAGTCTTCTTGAGGTAGCCCAGCATGCGCTTACGACGACCAACCATGCCCAGCAGACCGCGCTGGGTGTGGAAGTCGTGCTTGTGCTCCTTCATGTGCTCAGTCAGATCCTTGATCCGCTGAGTCAGGACTGCAATCTGGACCTCCGGCGAACCAGTGTCGCCCTTGGACGTTGCGTAGGCCTCGATGATGGACTGCTTAACAGCGGCTTCAAGTGCCACGTGAACTCCTAGAGTTGTGCCGTGCGTCCCGATTCAGCGCCTCGCTGCCGGGTTGTTAGTGCCGATGACCGCACACAAAACAGGTCCAGCCGCCACGGACTGCAGCCGGATCCATCTCTCAGTTTACCGGCAGCCCGGCAATGTTGTCGAAAGCTGCCGTGTGACCCTCATCAAAGCCGGGCGCCGCTCACTGCCCGATCTCGGTCCGGACGGCGAAAAGCTCCGGGAAGAACGTCAAGTCAAGCGCCTTCTTCAGGAAGGAAACACCGCTCGAGCCTCCGGTTCCCGTCTTCATGCCGATGGTCCGCTGCACCGTGCGCAGGTGCCGGAAGCGCCACAATTGGAAGTTGTCTTCCAGGTCCACCAGTTCCTCGCAGGCTTCGTAGGCGGCCCAGTTGTCTGCGGCGTGTTCGTAGATGTGCTTGAAAAGGGGCAAGAGCTCAGGGGCGAACTCGTGGGCCCGGGTGACGTCCCGGTCTAGGACGGACTGCGGGACGTCATAGCCGTGCCGGTCCAGGTAGGCCAGGAATTCGTCGTAGATGCTCGGAGCCTGCAAGAGCTCCTCCAACACAGTCCTGGACTCCGGATCGGAGTCAAACACCGGCAACATCTTGGCGTTCTTGTTGCCGAGGATGAACTCCACGGCGCGGTACTGGCTCGACTGGAATCCGGAGGCATTGCCCAGGAAGCCGCGGAACTGGGAGTACTCGGTGGGGGTGAGGGTGGCGAGCACCGACCATTGCTCGGTGAGCGTCTTCTGGATGTGCTTGACCCGTGCGATGCCCTTGAGCGCGGAGCCAAGGTCGTCCTGGCGCAGCCACGCGGCCGCGCTGCGGAGCTCGTGCAGGACCAGCTTCAGCCAAAGCTCGGTGGTTTGGTGCTGGATGATGAACAAGAGCTCATCATGGTGCTCCGGCTGGCTGACAGGTTGCTGGGCGCTGAGCAGCAAGGGCAGCTGCAGGTAGGAGCCGTAGCTCATGCGTGAGCTGAAATCCTTGACGATGCCTTCGTCGAGTGGCCGGGTGTTCTTTTCAACGCTCACGGTGCGGGGCTACTTGTCCAGCAGGAGATCGTGTGCCTGGATGACGTCCAACCGCATCTGCTCTACAAGCGCTTCCGGTCCACGGTAGGCCACCATGCCTCGCAGCCGCGCGGTAAATTCCACCACGACGGTCTGGCCGTAGAGGTTGAAGTCCTCCACCGCCTCCTCCGGGCGGTCGATTACGTGGGCTTCCACCTGGCGGCTCACGCCGTCGAACGTGGGGTTGGAACCCACCGAAATCGCGGCGGGCCAACGGGTTCCGGACTGGTCCACCAGCCAGCCGGCGTAGATTCCATCTGCGGGGACGTAGCCCGTAGCGCCGTGGTCCAGGTTTGCCGTGGGAAAGCCCAAGGCGCGTCCGCGCGCAGCACCGTGGACCACTTCGCCGCGCATCCTGTGCGGCCGGCCGAGGACGGCGGCCGCGGTCTCGACGTCGCCCTCGGCAAGGGCCTCGCGCACCCAAGTGGACGAACAGCGGCGGTCCGTGCCGCCGTCGTCGTGCACTGGAAAGCCTTCCGCGCCGAATTCATTGACCACGTGGACGCCGAATCCCAGGTCCTTGCCCAATTCCTGCATGGTGCCGACGTCGCCGGAATTTCCCACACCGAAACGAAGATCGTGGCCCACAACAACGTGAGCCGCGTGAAGCCCGTCCAGCAGGACGTTGACGACGAATTCTTCGGGCGTCATGGCGGCAAGCGTGAGGTTGTATTTCATGACGAGGACAGCGTCCACGCCCGTGTCGGCGAGGGCATCGAGTTTGTCCTGCAAGCCCATGAGGAGCTCCGGTGCGGAGTCGGGCCGGTGGACCAGGGCCGGGTGGGGATCGAAAGTCACGACGACGGAGCGCGCACCATGCTGCCCTGCTGTGTGCAACAGCTGCGTCAGCACCTGCTGGTGTCCGCGATGGACGCCGTCAAAGTTGCCGATGGTAACGACGCTGGGACCGAAATCCTCGGGGACCTCGGTGGGATCGTTCCAGATGTGGACCATCAACCTCGCCTTTTACTGCTGATATTCACTATGCCCGGCGCCTGGTCCGGCGCCGGAATTCTCTAAGGTTACCCGCTATCCCAGGGCTAGCATGCCCGGGTGGCGGAGCCCCGATTCCTACTGCGGGAGCCGTGCCGGGCGTCTACGGTAGAGCCACAGCAGGCCCAGGACCGGCAGGATCAACGGCACAAAGCCGTATCCGCGTCCGAACAAGGACCACACGGTGTCGTGCGGGAAAGCCACTGGATCGAAAAGGCTGATGGCACCAACCACCACCACTCCGACCATCTCCACGAGGACGGCCGCCAGCGATACCTTGAACCACGTGCGGCCCGGCTTCGCGAGGGAGACCGTGGCCACGATGTACACCACGGCGGCGAAGGCCGAGAGGATGTGGGCCAAGGGAGCATCCGAGAACTTGGTCAGGATCTGGTAGCCGGCACGGGCAGTGGCCGAGATCGCGAAAACCGCGTAGACCGCAATCAACAGCCTCCCGGGCCCGGTATTGCGGGTGTCCCGGTTCTTCTTCTCGGTGGTTTCAACAGTCACTTCGTGTGCTTCTTCCAATGTCAGTACCAGATCTGGTTCATGCGGGCCGCCATGACCAATGCGGTGACGCCCACGGCGCCCATGACGAAATTGCTCCAACGGGTCCGTTCCAGGATGGACCAGTACACCGCGACAACGGGGAGTATGAGTGCCGTGATGATGTAGCCCCAGAATTCCCAGGGCTCCCCTGCGATCTTTTCGCCCATCGCGACGCGGATGATCGATCCCACCAGATAGACCAGCAAGACGAGTTCGACGGCGGCAACGGACAGTATGGTGACGTCGTTGGGGACCTTCTTCATGATCCCCGCCACGACGCAAATGATGGTGGACAGCAGGCCCACTACCAAGACAGCGTAAAAGTATCCGTCCATGGCTAGTGTGCCTGCTTTTCGTTGTCAGGTGCGAACACCAGGACGGGCTTGGCGAAACTCCCCGCATCGGCCAACAACGCCACCAGCTCCCCTGACGGAGAGAACGCGGCAGCCGGGTTCTCGGCGGTGGCCGCTTCGGCCGTGCCGGCAGCGGGTCCCGCGGCGATCCTGCGGCCAAAGGAGATTTCGGTGGTTTCGGCGTCGCTCAACTCCCGGTTGGGCATGAGCGCGCGGGCGGCGGCGGACATGTCGAGGATTTCCAGTTCCTCGGCAAGCTGTTCGAGGGTGCGGGCTTGCTCCAGGGAGTATGGCCCCACCTGGGTGCGGCGCAACGCAGTGAGGTGGCCGCCGACGCCGAGAGCCTCGCCAAGGTCGCGCGCCAGCGCACGGATGTAGGTGCCCGAGGAGCATTCGACGGTCACATCGATGTCTACTACCCTGCCGTCGTCGACCCTGCGGATGGCGTGGATCTCGAAACGGTGGATGGTCACCGGCCGGGCGGCGAGCTTGACCTCTTGCCCCGAACGGACGCGGGCGTAAGACCGTTCGCCGTTGACCTTGATGGCGCTGACGCTGCTGGGAACCTGCTGGATCTCGCCGCTGAGCTGCGCGACGCCTGCACGGATGGCTTCCTCAGTGACTCCGGCGGCGCTGCGGCTTTCGGTGATGTCGCCTTCGGCATCGTCCGTGATGGTTGATTCGCCGAGCCGGATGGTGGCGGAGTACGTCTTGGAGGTGCCAACGATGTACGTCAATAGTCGCGTGGCCTTGTTGATGCCAAGCACAAGCACCCCGGTTGCCATGGGGTCCAGGGTCCCTGCATGGCCCACTTTCCGGGTACCGGCCAGTCGCCGCATCCGTCCAACCACATCGTGGCTGGTCCATCCTTGCGGCTTGTCAACGATTACCAGTCCAGAAAGCACGCCTCCCAGTATATCCGCGCCGGGGCATGCATCCTGCGGCCCGCGGCGGCCCCTCCCGGCGGACCGTCCGGCCACCGCGGCTAAGATGGCTCCCATGCCTGAGCTTGCCGCACACGTCCGCGAAGTGCCCGTGAACCAGATCCGCGAGATCACCGAGGCAGCTTGGAGCACCCCGGGGGCGATTGTCCTCAGCATCGGCGAGCCCGGCTTCGCGCTGCCCCGGCACATCCTGGACGCGGGGATCGCGTGCCTGGACAGGGACGAGACCAACTACACCCCCAATGCCGGGATCCCGGCCCTGCGTGAGGCCTTTGCCGATCGGTTCCGTGCCCACAACAAGGTGGACGTCGGGGCAGAGCGCGTGTACGTCGTGGACGGAGCCCAGCAGGGGCTGCATTTCGCCATGAGCCTGCTCCTCTCCCCCGGCGACGAGATCCTGATTCCCAATCCGGGCTATCCCACTTTTGCCATGACGAGCCATCTACTGCACGCCATCCCGGTGCAGTATCCGCTCTACCCGGAGCACGAGTTCCAACCCCGCATCGAGGACATCGAGGCGCTGATCACGCCCCGCACCAAGGTGTTGGTCCTGAATTCGCCGTCCAATCCCCTGGGTGCGGTGATCGGCGGGGAAACGACGCGCCAGCTCGTGGAATTGGCCGTCAAACACGATCTGTGGATCATTTCGGATGAATGCTACGAAGCCTTCACCTTCGACGTTCCGCACACGAGTCCCGCCCGCTTCGACAGCACTGTTCCCGGGGAGGCGCGGGTCTTCACGTCCCTGACCTTGTCCAAAACCTACGGGCTGACCGGACTGCGGATCGGCGCGCTCATTTGCCCGCCGGGCCTGGAACGGAAGATGAACAACGTCATGGAAGCGATCGTTTCCTGCGTGGCTTCGCCTTCCCAGTACGCTGCCGTCGCGGCGCTGACTGGCCTGCAAGACTATGTAGATACCGCGCGGGAGCATTACCGTTCCAACCGCGACGCCGCCTCAGCAGTGCTTGCCGAGAAGGGCATTCCCTACCTGGGCGCCCAGGGGGCTTTTTATCTTTGGGCGGACGTCTCGCATGTGAGCGGCGGGAACGTGCGCGCTTGGGTGCGCACCTTCTTGGCGGACTCTGGAGTGGCCGTGGCGCCGGGCACCGCGTTCGGTTCCATCGGCGAGGGGTGGATCAGGATCGCTTTGTGCGGTGATCACCAGCAGCTGCTCGACGGCGTCGGGCGGCTTCCGGAGCGTGTTTGAGGCCAGGTGTTTGCTTGGCGGCGGCCCGGCTCTTGGCGGAGTTTAGAGTCAGTATGCGGTCCGGTTTTTGTGCCCACGCCAAGCATCGAAAGGAGCCTCCGATGCGGCGACCTCCGTATGTTGGACGGGCAGCAGTTCAGGCCTGTTGCCGTCGAAATATTCGTAGAACACCGCATCGTCAAAGCCAGCGGCTGCGGCCCCGTGCCGATCCGCGGCAAAGTAGACGCGGCTCACCCGGCCCCATAGGGCAGCCGAGAGGCACAAAGGGCACGGTTCGCAGCTTGAATAGAGGACCGAGCCGCTGAGATCGAAGCTGCCCAGTTCCGACGCAGCCCGCCTGATCGCCACCACTTCGGCATGCGCTGTGGGGTCGTTGTCGCGAGTGACCCGGTTGACGCCGTCGTGGAGCCGCCCGTCCGGGGTGACCACGACGGCGCCGAAAGGGCCGCCGCCGTCGGCCACGTTTTGCACCGCGAGCCGCAGGGCGTGTTCAAGGTAGTCTTCGGGACTCTGAGCTGCATCGTGCGCCGCCATGCTCCGATCTTAGCGACGGCCCATCAATTTGGCCCGGCTTTTCACGCTTAAACAAGCAGGACCGGATCCAGCAGTCGTAAGAACTGCGGATCCGGCCCTATCCGGGGAAGCGCTGGACTATTTGCCGTCGTCTTCGTCGATGTCTTCATCGGCGCGGACGTCGATGTCTTCTTCATCAAAATCGTCTTCGTCGATGTCCGCATCTTGCGGGGCATCGCTCTTGTACGGGTCTGCGTCGCCTGCGTGCTTGGCGCCGGCGGCCAACGCGGCTACCTCGGCGTCGCGCTGCTTGGCGGTGCGCAAGAGCTCCTCAAGGTTCGAGGCGTTGACCGGAATAAGGTCGGCAACGAATTCCAAGGTAGGAGTCAACCGAACGGTGATGTTGCGGCCCACTTCCTGGCGCAAAACACCCTTGGCCTTCTCCAAGGCCCTGGCAGCATCGGCCTGGGCAACCTCGTCACCGAAGACGGTGTAGTACACGGTGGCGTGCTGAAGATCGTTGGTGACGCGGGCATCGGTAATAGTGATGCCCTCAACCCGAGGATCCTTGATCCGCCGGCCCAAAGCCTCAGCAACAACAACCTTAATCCGCTGCGCCAACTTGGCAGCGCGTGCCGGATCAGCCATTTCAACTCCTAAATTTTGCGTACGACGGCGCGTTAGCAACTTGCGTACTTAAGTTCTGTATCGTGCGACGCGGCGAGAAGAAGCAGACCGCGAGCTTCCCGCTGAGGCCCGTGGAGCCGATATGGGGGCCCGGGAGTGGCATCGGGCCTGCCGAAGCTGGACGGCTGACGTCGTCAGACGTCAGCCGCCCAGCGAAGGGGCGGGGCCCCCATGTCGGCGGAACGGGCCGGACGGCCCCCATATCGGCGGAACGGGCCGGGGCCGCCGGAAAAATCCAACGGCCCCACCCAAACCGAACGCTTAGACGCGCGGCTTTTCGCGCATCTCGAAGGTCTCGATGATGTCACCTTCGTTGATGTCATTGTACGAGCCAAGACCGATACCACACTCGAAGTCCGTGCGGACCTCGGTGGCGTCGTCCTTGAAGCGCTTGAGCGTCTCAACGGTGAGGTTGTCGCCGATGACCTTGCCGTCGCGGCTGACGCGTGCCTTCGTGTTACGGCGGATGATGCCCGAGCGGACGATGGAACCGGCGATGTTTCCGAACTTGGAAGAACGGAAGACTTCGCGGACCTCGGCGGTACCGAGCTGGACTTCCTCGTACTCCGGCTTGAGCATGCCCTTGAGGGCCAGCTCGATGTCATCGATTGCCGAGTAGATGACGGAGTAGAAGCGCATGTCCACGCCTTCACGATCGGCGAGGTCGGCCACGCGCTCGGCGGGCTTGACGTTGAAGCCGATGATGATGGCGTTGTCCACCGTGGCGAGGTTGACGTCGTTCTGCGTGATGGCACCCACACCGCGGTGGATGACGCGCAGCTGAACGTCGTCGTCGCCGACGTCGATCTTGAGCAGGGCGTCTTCGAGGGCTTCGACGGCACCGGACACGTCACCCTTGAGGATGAGGTTGAGGGTGTCGATCTTGCCTTCGGCCACAGCCTTGTCGAAGTCCTCGAGGCTGATGCGCTTGCGGCGCTTGGCCAGTGCCGCGTTGCGGTCGGCTGCTTCACGCTTTTCAGCGATCTGGCGGGCCGTACGCTCGTCGGAGGTCACCAGGAAGGTGTCACCTGCACGCGGTACGTTGGACAGGCCCAGGACCTGGACCGGACGGGACGGAAGCGCGATGTCGAGGGCGTTGCCGTCTTCGTCGAACATGGCACGGACGCGGCCGTGGGCCGTACCGGCCACGATCGTGTCACCGACGGCCAGGGTACCGGACTGGACCAGGACGGTGGCAACGGAACCGCGGCCCTTGTCCAGGTTCGCTTCGATGGCAATGCCTCGAGCGTCCTTGTCCGGGTTGGCGCGCAGGTCCAGGGCGGCGTCTGCGGTCAGCAGGACGGCGTCGATCAGTTCATCGATGTTGATGTTCTGGCGGGCAGAGACCTCAACGAACATGGTGTCGCCACCGTATTCTTCGGGAACCAGACCGTACTCGGTGAGCTGGCCCTTGACCTTGTCCGGGTTCGCCCCTTCCTTGTCGATCTTGTTCACCGCGACGACGATCGGCACGTTGGCCGCTTGTGCGTGGTTGAGTGCTTCCACCGTCTGCGGCATGACGCCGTCGTCGGCTGCGACAACCAGGATGGCGATGTCGGTGACCTTGGCACCACGTGCACGCATGGCGGTGAACGCCTCGTGACCCGGGGTGTCAATGAAGGTGATGTCGCGCGGAGTGCCTTCGTGGAGGTGGCTGATCTGGTAGGCACCGATGTGCTGGGTGATGCCGCCGTGTTCACCGGCAACCACGTTGGTCTTCCGGATGGCGTCGAGCAGTCGGGTCTTACCGTGGTCAACGTGACCCATGACGGTGACAACCGGGGGACGCGGTTCGAGGACGTCGTCGCCTTCGGCTTCCAGTTCGGCATCGAGATCGATGTCGAAGGAGTCGAGGAGCTCGCGCTCTTCGTCTTCCGGAGAGACAACCTGTACCTTGTAGCCGAGTTCAGCGCCGAGCAGGCCGAAGGTGTCTTCGTCCAGCGACTGCGTAGCCGTTGCCATTTCACCAAGGTGGAACAGCACGGTCACCAGCGCGGCGGGGTTCGCCTCGATCTTGTCGGCGAAGTCCGTGATGGACGAGCCACGACGGAGCCGGACCACGGTGTTGCCGTCGCCGCGGGGTACGGATACGCCACCCAGCGACGGAGCACTCATCTGCTCCAGTTCCTGACGCTTTGCACGCTTCGACTTGCGCTGCTTGCCGCGTCCTGCGCCACCCTTGCCGAAGGCACCCTGGGTACCGCCGCGTCCGCGGCCGCCCTTGCCGAAGCCACCGCCGGCGGGAGCTCCGCCACCGGTGCCTGCGCCAGGAGCGCCACCCGGACGGCCGGGGCCGCCACCACCGGGACGGCCTGCGCCACCCGGACGGCCTGCGCCACCGGGAGCGGGACGCTCGGTGCGGTTTGGCATCATGCCCGGGCTAGGACGGTTTCCTGCGGGGCCACCTGCGGGACGCGGAGCGCCCGGACGGGGAGCCCCGGGGCGCGGTGCACCCGGACGGGGTCCACCGGAACCGGCTGCGGGGCGGGGACCGCCTGCACCGGCCGCGGGACGCGGACCGCCGGGACGTTCACCGTCAGTGCGGCCACCGGAACGGGGCATGCCCTGGGATGTTGCAAAGGGGTTGTTACCCGGACGCGGAGGACGCTCGCCGTCGCCACGGCCGCGGGGCATGCCCTGCGAGGTCGCGAACGGGTTGTTGCCCGGACGGGGGCCGCCGGGACGCGGTGCCTGGCTGCCCGGACGTGCCGGGGCAGGCGCCTCGGCCTTGGGCGCCGGACGGGCGCCCGGCTTGGCGGAAAAAGGACTTGCGGTAGCTGCGGGAGCCGCAGGCGCTGCCGGGGCGGGGGTCTCAGCCTTGGGGGCGGGAACCGGAGCCTTGGGCGCTGCGGGGCCCGGAGCCGGGCGGGATGCTGCGGGCGCAGCAGGGGCAGCGGGTGCCGCGGGGGCTGCAACGCGAGGTGCTGCCGGGGCAGCGGCCTTTGCAGCGCCGGCACCCGGGTAGGCGTCGCGAAGCTTCTTCACGACGGGGGCCTCAATTGTTGACGAGGCGGAGCGAACGAATTCGCCCAATTCCTGCAGTTTTGTCACTGCATCTTTGGAAGTAATACCGAGCTCTTTGGCGAGCTCATGTACGCGGACCTTGGCCACATTTCTCCTGTCTCGGTCCGCACCGAGCCAGGTACGAACCGTCTACTTCTTACTGCGGGCCCCTGCCGCGAACGCGGCGGATAGGCCCTGTGCAGAGCGCAACAAAGTTGTCATCGTTGCGCACTCATCGCTGGGAACTCATCGGGTTTCCATCAGTTTTCTGACCCGCTTTCAGGTTTGGACGGTTTTCCTGCTTTCACGGGGTGTCCGCAGGGAGTATGACTGCCGCCAGGTAGCTTTCGACGGCGGTGACTTCACTTGCGCCCGCGAGGGCCCTTGCGAAAGCACGCCGTTTGCTTGCCAGCGTCAGGCATGTGTTGCTGGGGTGCAGCCACGCACCCCGGCCAGCCATCCGGCGTCGTTCATCCACCAGGACGACGGGTGACCCGCCGCCTTCGGCGACAAGCCGGATCAACTCGCTCCGCTTGCCTTGTTTCCGGCATCCGATGCAGGTGCGCACAGGCTGGTGCCTGGTGTGAAGCAGTTCAGTCACTGGGTGTATCAACCTGCCTCAGTGTCTTTACCTGTCTCTGCGGTTCTGCTTTCCTCGGCGCCCGCCCTTGCCTTGTTGAGATTGTTTCCCCACAAGTCGCGAGCACGCCAAAGCGCACGGATACCGGGCATAGGCCCGGTTCCATCTATTCTAAGCCCCCGAGGGCCCGGCCACCGAATCCACAAGGTGCGGGGATCCGGGGCTGGGCACCATTTGGCGTGTTTAGTTGCCCTTGGCCGGAATGGCGTCAGAGACGATGTCGATCCGCCAGCCGGTCAGCTTGGCTGCAAGGCGGGCGTTCTGGCCTTCCTTGCCGATGGCGAGGGACAGCTGGTAGTCGGGAACAACTACTCGGGCGGACCGCGTCGCTTCGTCGGTGATAGTGACGGAATTCACGCGCGACGGCGAAAGGGAGTTGGCGATGAAGGTCGCAGGATCTTCGCTGAAGTCGACAATGTCGATCTTTTCGTCGTTGAGTTCGGTCATGACGGCGCGCACGCGCGAGCCCATTTCACCAATGCAGGCACCCTTGGCATTGATGCCGGGGGTGTTGGCTTTGACGGCCATCTTGGTCCGGTGTCCGGCCTCGCGTGCCAGTGCCACGATCTCGACGGAACGGTCCGCGATCTCCGGGACCTCCAGTTCGAAAAGCTTCCGGACGAGGCCCGGGTGCGAACGCGAAAGCGTGATGGAGGGTCCCTTGGCGCCGCGGTGGACGTCCACCACGAATGCGCGCAGGCGGTTGCCGTGGGTGTACTTCTCCCCCGGCACCTGCTCGGGCGGCGGCAGCAGGGCTTCCACAGAACCGAGGTTCACCTGGATCATGTGCGGGTTGTTGCCCTGCTGGATCAGGCCAGCGACGAGTTCACCTTCCCGGCCCTTGAATTCGCCGAGGACATTGTCGTCCTCAACGTCGCGCAGCCGCTGCAGGATGATCTGCCGCGCGGTGCTCGCTGCAATGCGGCCGAATCCCGCAGGAGTGTCCTCGAACTCGCCGATGGCTTCGCCGTCGTCGTCGATCTCCGTGGCCCAAATGGTCACGTGACCGCTCTTGCGGTCCAGCTCCGCGCGGGCCTTTTCGAAGGCGCCCGGCGTCTTGTGGTATGCCACCAGGAGCGCCTGCTCGATGGTGGGAATCAGGAGGTCCAGCGGGATTTCACGCTCACGCTCCAGGAGTCTCAGCGCACTCATGTCAATATCCATTAGGCCTCCTCGGAAGGTCCGTTGTACTCGTCTTCCAGCACGGCCTCGTTGAGGTGGCTGAACTCTATCTCGACTTTTCCTTGGCGGATCCTGTCGAAAGGAATCTTCACGGGTTCGCCCTGCTTGGGCTTCATGCCCTTCTTGACCTCTTGTTCGGGAACCAGTGTGACGCCGGCGTCGTCGACGGACTGGATGCGGCCCGTCAGGTTCTCTCCCTGGATCACGTTGACCTTGACCATGCGTCCGCGGGCCCGGTGCCAGTGGCGCGGCTCCGTGAGGGGCCGGCCGACGCCGGGCGAGGAGACCTCGAGGTCGTAGGGGCGGCCGTCAGTGCGGGGATCGTTGTCCAGGATGTCCGAAAGGGCCCTGGAGATTTCCGCGATGACGTCCAGGCTGACGCCGCCGGTTTCCTCCTGGGGCAGATCGATGACCACGTGGACTACCCGGTGCGAACCGGCAACCTGGATGGCAACATCCTCAAGATAGAGCCGGCTCGCCAGGACGGCAGGCTCCAGGAGCGCCTTCAGCCTGCTCTCCTCGGGGTTGCGGACCTCGTGTTGTGCTGGACTCGTCGGATCCGTTCCAGCCTGGTCTGTTGAAGTCGTGGCTTCCGAATGACTCACTGGCCAGCCGCCTCCCGATAGATGATGTTGTGACTACTAGCTTAACGACATTTACGGCGGCGTGGTGCACGGGGCTCCTCCGCGGGAGACGCAAGTTGCCCGTGGGCGTGACACCATAGTCTGTTGTGAACCACGAGACTGTTGAGAAACCACGGAGCCCTGGCTGGATGAAGGCCCTTCTTCTGGCTTTCCTCGCAGTCCTCGTCCTCGGAGTCGGCGCCGTGCTTGTCCCGCGAGACGCCGGAAGGCCGCAAGCGGTGCCTTTTTCCGAAACTGCCCGTTCCGAAGCCCTCTCTTCGACCGAGACGCTCTTGGGCAGCGCATCGCAATTGGAGAGCTCGAGGCCGGGCGGCGCCGCAGCGGGCGAAACGTCCGGCGACAACGGCGTCTCGGACACTGTGATGTTGCTGACAAGCCAGGCGCAGGCGCTGCTCTCGCCTTCCAGCTCTTGGGCATCGAAAACGTCGACGGCTTCCCCAAGCCCCAGTGCCACCCAGGACCGCCCAACGCGGGCCGGCTTTGTCTCCGGGCTCTCCTCGAGCGGTTCCCGTCGCTTGGCGGACGCCGCGAATGCCGACGGCGGCATGGCTCGGCTGCTTGCCGCCGTCGGGACCGCCCAGCTGCTTGAGTCATCACGGCTGGCCGCAATGTGGGGGTTGCCGGTACCGGCAACCCAGGCCGAGGCGAGTACCGCCCCGACGCCGCCGCCTAGCTGCCCTGCCTCGCCGAGTACGTCGACGACGGCACCGACACCCGGAACGACGCCCACCAAGGCCGATCTGCCCGCAGCCCTTGCCGCCGTCGTCAGCTCCGAACAGGAGGCGATCTATGCGTACCAGGTGGCCCTGACCAAGCTGGACGCGAAGGCATCCGCGACGGCGGCCACCTGGTTGGCCCGCCATCAGGAGCTGCTCCGGGGAGCGGAGGCCCAGGGTCGGCTGCACTGCATCGCCACCCCTCCGCGGGAAGCCGGCTATCGCCTGCCTGCCACTTTCGCCGCCAAGCCCGGACTAGCTCTGGGAAGCATGGAGGCCAGCTCGCTGACTGCCTACGCCGACCTCGTGGCTTTGTCTGAGGGCGAGACGCGCCAATGGGCCATCGACGGGCTTGTCGACGCAGCCAAACGCAGCCAAGCCTGGGGAACTCCGCTTGGCCCCTTCGCCGGACTTTCGATCGACAACGCCGCACTGCCGCCGCTGCCTTCCGCCACTCCGTCTGGATAGGAAAGCCTTTCTTTGCTGGCGACAGCGGTCCACGAGTGCTTGGCTTGTACCATGGCTTCCATCGAAACTGCAGCCCTGCACGAGAACGAACCCCACGCCAACGACCTCGCCCACCGGCTCAACTGGCTTCGGGCCGGTGTCCTTGGCGCCAACGACGGAATCGTCTCCGTCGCCGCCATCGTGGTGGGCGTCGCCGGCGCCACCACGAGCACCGGCGCCATCCTCACCGCTGGAGCAGCCGGACTCGTGGGTGGCGCGGTGTCCATGGCACTCGGCGAGTACGTATCCGTCAGCAGTCAAAGCGACAGCCAGAAGGCACTCATCGAGAAGGAACGCCGGGAGCTGGCCGAGCAACCCGAAGAAGAGCTGGCCGAACTGACTGCGATCTACGAGGCCAAGGGCCTGCGGCCTGAAACCGCGCGGAAAGTGGCCGCGGAATTGACGGAACACGACGCCTTGGCCGCTCACCTTTCCGCCGAATTGAACATCGACGAGGACGACATCGTCAGCCCGTGGCATGCGGCCTTCGCCTCCGCCATTGCCTTCACCCTCGGCGCGGTGCTGCCCATGCTCGCGATTCTGCTCCCGCCCCCGGGGCTGCGCGTACCGCTGACCTTCATTTCCGTGCTGCTCGCGCTGGCAATCACCGGAGCGATAGGAGCGTGGATCGGCGGCAGCTCGAAGACCCGCGCCGCGGTGCGCGTTGTCATCGGCGGAGCCCTTGCGCTTGCCGCGACGTTCCTCATCGGAAGCCTCCTGGGCTCCACCGGAGTGGTCTAAGCCGCTCCCGGACCGGCTTGGGTAGGCTGACAGTGATGACTACCTTCGTTTCCATCCCTGGCGATCTCCAGGCACGCTACTCCCGCACAGCGGAGGGGCGGGCGTGGCTCTCAGGGCTGCCCGGACTGATCAATTCCAGCTTGGAACGCTGGCAGCTGTCCGTTGACCTGGAACCCGGCGTGGAACCATGGAACGGCCACGGCGGCATCGTCATTCCGGTCCTCTACAACGGCGCCCGTTCGGTGCTCAAGATAGCCTTCCCGCACGAGGAAGCCCTCGTTGAACGGCACGCGCTGGCCCTGTGGGGCGGAACCGGAGCCGTAAGGCTGCTCGACGCCGACGCCGGCTCCTGCGCGATGCTCCTGGAGCGGCTCGACGCCGTCAGTTGGCTGCAGGGCGCCCCGATGGACGAAGCCCGCGACGTCTGGGGAACACTCGTGAGGGAACTCAGCATCGAACCGGACGACCGGCCCGAGTGGAAAGCGTTTGAGCACATTGCGGCAAGTGCCGAGCGCTGGAGCGATGAGTTGCCCGCGGACTGGGAGCAACTTGGCCAGCCCTTCCCCCGGTGGCTCCTCGAAGCCGCATTGGAGGTGTGCCAAACGCGGGGCGCTGTTGGACGCCGGGCGGGCAGGGACGTCCTGGTGCATTGCGATCTGCATTTCATGAACATCCTCCCCCATCTCGACGGCGCCGGGGCCATCGAAAAACGCGCATACGTGGCGATCGATCCGCAGCCGAAGATCGGGGAGGCAGAATTCGCCGTCGCCCCGATTTTGTGGAACCGTATCCGCGATCTCTCCACCACGGCACCGGAACTTGCGCTCCTGGAGCGCTGCGCGGATTTCAGCAGCGCGGCTGGCCTGGACGGCGAAGCGGCCCGGGAATGGAGCCTGGTCCGCGAGGTTGAAAACGCCCTGTGGTATGCAGGAAAACCACGTCATGAAGGCGATCTGGCGCGCTCGTTGTGGGTGGCCAGCACCCTCGCGGGACGGCCCCTGGACGGGCTGCCGGCCGCGCACGATCTGCCCGAACCGGGACTGGCCGCATCGAATTAGCTTCAAGACGTGCGGACGCCCTGTCGTCCGGACGCCCTGTCGTCCGGACGCCCTGTTCAGGCGGTGGCCTCCAGCGCATCTCTGATAGCCTGCACCGCGATATCCAGGTCTGCCGAATCCGTTGACCAGTTCGTCACCGAAACACGCAGGATATCCCTACCCTGCCAGCGTGAACCGGACATCCAGACCCGCCCGTCGGCCATGATGTAGTCCGTCACGGCACGGGTCCTCTCGTCTGAACCAAAGGCCAGGGACAACTGAGTGAACACCACATCGTTGAGGACTTCGACGCCGGGCACTTCGGCAAGCCGCCGGGCCAATTCCGCGGCACACTCCGCACGTCCCGCGACAAGCTGCCGCACGCCGTCGCCACCCAAGGAGCGCAAGGCCGCCCACACGGGCACTCCCCTGGCCCGTCGGGACAACTCGGGCACTTTCTCCATCGGGTCGCCAGGTCCGTGGTCATCCTGCATAAGGTATTCGGCGTGCATGCCGATGGCGGACCGCAGGGCAACAACGTCACGTACCACCACGATTCCGGCGTCGTAAGGCACGTTGAGGGTCTTGTGGGCATCGGTTCCCCACGAATCGGCCAACTCGACGCCCTCGACCAGATGTCGAAGTCCCGGCACAGCTGCTGCCCATAGGCCGAAAGCCCCGTCAACGTGGACCCACGCGCCGTGGTCCTTGGCAGCCGAAATCGCCTCGAGGAAAGGATCGAAGGCTCCGGAATGCAGGTTCCCGGCCTGCAGACACACGATTGCCGGACCGGAACCGGCTTCCAACGCGGCCCGAAGCTCGGCGGGATCGATCCTGCCCTGTTTGTCCGCCCCGACAACTTCGGGTGCCCCGAACCCCAGGAAACGCAGTGCCATGTCCAGGCTCTCATGCCGCTCGGCTCCCACGAGGACACGCAGTTTCGGTGCGCCTTGGAGTCCCTCGGCGTTGACGTCCCAGCCGATGCCGGCCAGCTGGCGCCATCGGGCCGCCGCCAGGGCCGTGAAGTTGGCCATGCTGGCACCGGTCGCGAACCCGACGTCGGAGCCTTCGGGAAGGCCGAGCAGTTCAAGGAGCCATTGCCCGGCCGCCTCTTCGATCCCGGCAGTGGCGGGTGTGGCGAAACGCAGCCCGGAGTTCTGGTCCCATGCGGAAACCATCCAGTCCGCGGCCATGCCGGCCGGCACCGTACCGCCGATGACCCAACCGAAGAAGCGCCCTGATTGCATGGCCATCAGCCCGGGCTCGGCGTGTTCGGCGAGGAAATCAATGACCGCGGCCGGTTCCAGTCCGCTGGCCGGCAAGGGTCCGCCGAAGACCGCAGTGACGTCATCAGCCGCGGTGCTTGGCCGTACCGGTCGCCCAGGCAAGGCCCTCAGCCACTCCCGGGTATGTTCCCACGCACGTTCGAGTGCCTGCTCATAGTCGCCGGAATCGACCCACATGAGTGCATGCTACGCCCGCGGCTTCCCTCCGGCTATCGCTCGCTGGTGGAATCCAGAACGCTACTTGGCGAAGTAGTCGTTCCAAACGTCCATGCCGAGTTTGATGATCAACGCGCCAACCACGATCAGGAACACAATCCGCACAAAGCCGCTGCCCTGTTTCACGGCTGTCCGCGCGCCCAGGTAGCCGCCGGCCATGTTGGACAGGCCCAGCACCGCGCCGACGCCCCACAGCAGTGATCCATGCGGCAGGAAGAACAACAAGGCACCGGCGTTCGTGGCCATGTTGACGATCTTGGCCTTGGCGCTGGCCTCAAGGAAGGCATAGCCCATGGCGGAGACGAGGGCGATCACCAGGAACGAGCCTGTTCCGGGACCTATCAGGCCGTCGTAGAAACCGATCACGGCACCTATGGCGCAGGCCACGACGTAGTGCGTGTGGCCGTCGTGACGCAGCGCGGTCAGCTCTCCCGCGTTGGGCCGCAACGCGGTGAAGAGCGCGACGGCGATCAGCGCCACTACGATGATGGGTTTGAAGACGCTGGCGGGAAGGTTGGCGGCCAACACGGCTCCGCCGAAACTGCCGGCGAGGGCAATCACCGCCATGGGTATGGCCGTCTTGAGGTCAGGGCCAACCCGACGGTAGTAGGTAACGGCACTGGTTGTTGTCCCGAAGATGGAGCCCATTTTGTTGGTGGCCAGCGCCTGGACCGGGGTGATCCCCGGAACCAGGAGCAAGGCAGGGAGCTGGATCAGTCCCCCGCCGCCCACCACTGCATCTATCCAACCGGCTGCGAATCCAGCCACCACGATCATGATGAGCGTGGTGAGCTGGACCGACTCGAAGCCGGAGATCACTTCTGGCGTACGGCGTTGACCACGTAGTCGGCAGCCTTCTCGACTGCCACGTTTTCGGCCTCGCCGGTACGACGGTCCTTGATCTCCACAACACCGTCTACCAAGCCACGGCCGACCGCCACGATGGTGGGAACGCCCAAGAGCTCGGCGTCACCGAACTTCACGCCCGGGGAAACCTTGGGGCGGTCGTCGTAAATCACGTCGAGGCCGGCGGCCTCGAGATCGGCCGAGAGCTTCTCGGCCGCCGCGAAGATTTCCTCGCCACGTCCGACGGCGACCACGTGGACGTCCGCGGGGGCCACGGAGCGCGGCCATATCAAGCCACGGTCGTCGTTGTTGGCCTCGGCCAGGGCGGCCACGGCACGGGTCACGCCGACACCGTACGAGCCCATAGTGACCACAACCTGCTTGCCGTTCTGGTCAAGGACCTTCAGGTCGAGGGCCTCGGCATACTTGCGGCCGAGCTGGAAGATGTGGCCCATTTCGATGCCGCGGGCAGTCTCCAAGGGACCGGAGCCATCCGGGGCTTCGTCTCCCGCGCGGACCTCGGTGCATTCAATGACGCCATCCCAGGCGAAGTCGCGCCCGGCTACGAGACCGAAAACGTGCTTGCCGTCTTCGTTCGCTCCGGTGACCCAGCTGGTACCCGAGACAACCCGGGGGTCAACAAGGAAAAGCAACTTGGACGTGCCTTCGAGCCCGAGAACGGCCTCGCCGAGGACCAGTCCCGGACCGATGTAGCCCTTGACGAGTTCCGGGATCTTCTTGAGGTCGTCCTCGTTGGCCGCTTCCAAGCCAATCTCCCCGGCGATGGGCAGGAATGAACCGATGTTGGCTTCAACGCGCTTGAGGTCCACTGCGCGGTCACCGGGCACGCCGATGACCACAATCTGACGCTCGCCAGTGGGCAGCGTGACGGCGAGGACCACATTCTTGAGGGTATCGGCGCCAGTCCAGGCGCCGCCGTCGGAATCGCTGCGCGGGGCGAGCTGGTTGGCAGCCGTCACGAGGGTTTCGATGGTGGGCGTGTCCGGGGTGTCCAGGACGCGTGCAGGAGGCGCGTTGCTGAAGTCGATCTCGGCCGGGGCCACCGTGGTCACGGCTTCGACGTTGGCCGCGTAGCCGCCGGCTGAGCGGACGAAGGTGTCCTCGCCGATCTCGGTGGGGTGCAGGAATTCCTCGCTCTTAGATCCACCCATGGCACCTGCCGTGGCGGCCACGGGGATGACCTCAAGGCCAAGTCGCTCGAAGATTTTCAGGTACGCGGCGCGGTGGGCCGCATAGCTCGCGTCCAAGCCGGCATCGTCAACGTCGAAGGAGTAGGAATCCTTCATGATGAATTCGCGGCCGCGGAGGAGGCCTGCCCGGGGGCGTGCTTCGTCGCGGTACTTGTTCTGGATCTGGTACAGGCTCAGCGGCAGGTCCTTATACGAGGAGTACAGGTCCTTGACCAGGAGGGTGAACATTTCCTCGTGCGTGGGGGCAAGAAGGTAATCGGCGCCCTTGCGGTCCTGGAGGCGGAACAGCCCCTCGCCGTATTCGGTCCAGCGGTTGGTGGCCTCGTAGGGTTCTCTGGGCAGCAGTGCCGGGAAATGGACTTCCTGGGCGCCGATGGCGGCCATTTCCTCGCGGATGATCTGCTCGACCTTGCGCAGGACGCTCAATCCCAAAGGCAGCCACGTATAAATGCCCGGTGCGGCACGGCGGATGTAGCCCGCGCGGACCAGGAGTCTGTGGCTGGCGACTTCGGCGTCGACGGGATCTTCACGCAAGGTGCGCAGGAACAGCTGGGAGAGGCGAAGGACCACGGGTCAGAATCCGTTTCTATGGCAAGAGCTGGCAAAAACTACTGTGTACCAATCTACCGGCTTACAGCCAGACCCCTCGCCCGACAACCTTCGTTAACGCGGAACCGAAACGCAGATGAGCCACGCCATGGTTATTGGAAGCCCCTGGCCGCAAGCGGCTGGTCATCCTGCCATGGCGTGGCTCAGCGGCCGACGGGCCGCACGCGCTGTCCTGAAGGCTTCAGTCAACCTTCCCCAGGGCAACCAGCCTGCGTTTCATCTCTGAAACCATCCGCGCCTCATTGACACGGCTGGTCCGAACATATGTGACGATGAACACCTTTTACAAGGGCTTGGACTTATCAATATTTGTAGGCCCTGGCCCTGGCCCTGGCCCTGGCAACGAACAACGCGGGGTCACTTAGCGCCCATCCGGAGGTCCGACATGGGCCGTAAGTGACCCCGCGTTTGCAGAACCAAGGGCCAGATCCATCCTCGAGGCTCACAGTTGACGCGCCGGTATGTCGGACTTACCTTTTATTCATCACCTGATGAATAAATCGGAGGCCGCGATGTCCCACAGTCCAGCGGGAAATCCCGCACCAGGCATGTCCCCTGCACCTCCGGCGGTAAAGGCCGTGGGCCTGCACGTCACGCGCGGCCACAAGAAGATCCTGCGCGGCTTGGACTTCGCCATGGAGCCCGGGCGTATCACCGGGCTGCTCGGACCCTCCGGGAGCGGCAAGACAACCCTCATGCGCTGCATCGTAGGGGTCCAGCGACTCACCGACGGCACGATCGAAGTATTGGGCCGTCCAGCCGGTACGCCGTCATTGCGGCACGACGTCGGATACGTGACCCAGGCACCGAGCGTCTACACCGACCTCAGCGTCGAGGCGAACGTCAGGTATTTCGGAGCCATGCACGGCGTCTCGGCGGCCGACACCGCGGAGGCGATTGCCGCCGTCGGGCTCGAAGCACTGGCACGGCAAAAGACCGCAGACCTTTCCGGTGGTGAATTCAGCCGGGTCTCGCTGGCGTGTGCGCTCGTCTCGCATCCGAAGCTGCTGATCCTCGACGAACCGACGGTTGGCTTGGATCCGGTACTGCGTGCCGAGCTGTGGGAACGGTTCGCCGCCATGGCCGAATCGGGCACCACCCTTTTGGTGTCCAGCCATGTCATGGAGGAGGCCTCGCACTGTTCCTCGCTGCTCCTGCTCCGCGACGGCTTGCTGCTGGCGCAACTCAGTCCGGCGGAACTCAGCGAGCGGGGACACAGCAACGACCTGGAGAAGGCCTTCCTGCACATCATCCAGGAAACGAGCGCCACCTCGAACCGCCGGAGTGCCAATGAAAGCCAGGTGGCGTCATGAATCCGCGGATGATGTTTGCCACCACCAGACGGGTTTTGGAACAACTGCGGCATGACCACCGCAGCGTCGCGCTCATCATGGTGGTTCCCGCACTCCTGCTCACTGGTGTCTACTATCTCTTCGAAAACGAAACACTGCCGCCTGGATTCCCCCGGACCTTTGACCGTGTGGGACTCATGATGCTGGCCATCTTCCCGTTTGTGGTGATGTTCCTGGTCACGTCGATCACGATGTTGCGCGAAAGGACCTCGGGGACGTTGGAACGGCTCCTGACGACGCCCATCCACAAAGCCGATCTCCTGTTCGGCTACGCGTTGGCGTTCTCCATCATGGCGGCACTGCAATCGCTTGTCGCAACGGCCGTGGCCTACTGGATCTTCAATCTGGACATCAAGGGCGGTCCGGGTTACGTCGTGATGATCGCCGTCATCAACGCAGTGCTGGGTGTCGCGCTTGGCCTTTTGTGCTCGGCCTTTGCCCGGACCGAGTTCCAAGCGGTGCAGTTCATGCCAGTAGTGGTGATACCGCAGATACTGTTGTGCGGACTCTTCGTGGCCCGGGACCACATGAACGGCCTGCTGGAGGGCATTTCCAATGTGCTTCCGCTGACGTTTTCGGTCGATGCGCTCCAGCAGATCGCCGGCAACGCCGAGGCGACCCAGGCCATGTGGCAGGATGCCGGGATCATGGCGGCGATCGTGGTGGGAGTTTTGGTCCTGGCCTCGTTCACCCTCCGACGGCGGACCTCATGAGCGGCGCGTTGCCTCCCCTGCGGCGGGGACGCCGGAGCGGAGGGAGCGACTCCCGCGAACTGATCCTGGCCACAGCCCGCCGGCTCTTCGCCGAACACGGTTTCGACGGCACCAGCCTGCGGCAAGTGGCCCGCGAAGCCGAGGTGGACCCGGCCATGGTCCACCACTTCTTCAAGGGCAAGGACGAACTCTTCGCCCAGAGCATCGAACTCCCGGCGGATCCCGACGAGGTCCTTGCCGGCGTCGAATCCCTGGATCCGAAACAACGCTCGGAAGCAATCGTCCGTGCCGTGTTGCGCCTGTGGGAAGGCCCGGCGCAACACGGACTTGTCGCGTTTGTCAGGGGAACGATCGGGTCCAAGGCCAAGACCGCCTTGCTGCGCGAGATGGTGGCCCGGACCATCCTCTCCAGGATCACGGCTGGGCTTCCCGGCTCCCCCGAGGAAGCTCGAATGCGCGGCAACCTTGTTGCGACGCAAGTGGTGGGGCTCATGCTGATGCGCTATGTGGTCCGGCTCGAGCCCCTGGCTTCGGCTTCCCAAGACGAGGTGGTCCGGCTCGTGGCCCCGAACGTCCAGCACTACCTCACCGGCGAGCTCACTCCTCCCAAGTAGCTCGCATTAGATGTCGTTATGAGCCCTCAAAACGACAACAACTGCGAGTCAGTTGGGTGGGACTAGTACAACACAGTGGCGAAGGTTCCGAGGCGTTGGAAACCGACCCGCTCGTAGGTGGCGCGTGCCCTCGTGTTGTATTCGTTGACGTAGAGGCTCGTGATCGGCGCGAACTGCTGGGCCAGGACAACCACTCCCGCCATGTATCCGGCGCTGAGTCCTTGGCCGCGGAATTCCGGGTTCATCCAGACGCCCTGCACCTGGGTGGCCTGCGCCGTGACCGCCCCGAGCTCGGCCTTGAACTTCACGGCCCCGTCCGCGTCGATGTGCACGAGGGAATGACCTTGCCGGATCAGTCCAGCCACCCTGCGGCTGTAGAAGTCCTCGCTCCCGAGAAAGGGCGAGTAACCCACTTCCTCTTCGAACATGGCTGCGCATGCGGGCAGGATCCGATCGAAATCCGCGATGTTTCCGAAGCCGAGCTGCGGATTGGCCTGGACGGCGGGTGGACCCGACATGGCCAGAAGCGGCTGGTCGGCGCGTACCTCGTGGGCGAAATGACCCAGTTGCTCCAAGCGGGAATGGAGCGCCAGCACAGTCTCCGCGGGCCCGAAGATCGAGGCGTAGCGACGGCCCGCCCGGTGTGCAGCCGCCGCGACGCGGGAAGCCAGTTCCGGGGCCAGCTGCACGGGAACCAGATTGGCGCCGGCCCAGCAGGCACCCACCAGGGCGTCGCCGTCGAACACTCCAAAGACGCTCGCACCACCGGAAGTGGGCGCGGCGCTCCCCGACGAATCGAGGTGCGCCAGAATGAAGACGTTCGCTACCGGGTCTTCCATCGCGAGCACGCGAAGGGCCCGGGTGTCGGCAGCGCCGAGCACCCGGACAGAAATCCCATCGGCGACGGTCTCGTTACGAGACGCTAACCACGGGGCTACCCTTGACAGCATCTTCGCCATCGGCCTCACCCATCTCTTCAGCGATACGCATGGCCTCTTCGATCAGTGTCTCAACAATCTGGCTCTCGGGAACAGTCTTGATGACTTCACCCTTCACGAAGATCTGGCCCTTGCCGTTTCCGGAGGCCACACCGAGATCGGCTTCACGTGCCTCACCCGGGCCGTTCACCACGCAACCCATGACGGCAACGCGCAGCGGAATCTCCATTCCTTCAAGCCCGGCGGTGACCTGCTCGGCCAGCGTGTAGACGTCCACCTGGGCGCGCCCACATGAAGGGCAGGAGACGATTTCGAGCTTGCGGGGGCGCAGGTTGAGGGACTGCAGGATCTGGTTGCCGACCTTGATTTCCTCAACAGGCGGCGCGGACAGGGACACGCGGATGGTGTCGCCAATACCCCGGGACAGAAGCGCACCGAAGGCCGTAGCGGACTTGATGGTGCCCTGGAAAGCGGGCCCGGCCTCGGTCACGCCAAGGTGCAGGGGCCAGTCGCCCTTTTCGGCAAGCATTTCGTAGGCCGCCACCATGATGACGGGGTCGTTGTGCTTGACCGAGATCTTGAAATCGTGGAAGCCGTGCTCCTCGAACAACGAAGCTTCCCACACGGCCGACTCCACGAGGGCTTCCGGGGTGGCCTTGCCGTACTTCTTCAGGATGCCGGGCTCCAAGGATCCGGCGTTGACGCCGATCCGAATGGAGGTGCCGTGGTCCTTGGCTGCCTTGGCGATTTCCTTCACCTGGTCATCGAACTTGCGGATGTTGCCCGGATTGACGCGGACTGCGGCGCAACCGGCCTCGATCGCGGCGAAAACATACTTGGGCTGGAAGTGGATGTCCGCGATCACGGGGATCTGGGATTTGCGGGCGATGATCGGCAATGCCTCGGCGTCATCAGCCGAAGGGCAAGCGACACGGACGATGTCGCAGCCGGACGCCGTCAGTTCCGCAATCTGCTGCAGCGTGGCATTGATGTCCGTGGTGGGGGTGGTGGTCATCGATTGCACGCTGATGGGCGAATCGGAGCCGACGCCGACCGAACCCACCTTGATCTGGCGGGTCTTGCGGCGCGGCGCGAGAACGGGGGGCGGGGCTGACGGCATTCCCAGGCTGACCGAGGTCACGTGGACTCCTTGGGTTGAAATGGGTGGATCGTAGGGCCGGGGTCCGAACCCAGGCCGGTCATGCTGCTAGGAAGCGTGGGCGGAGAGCACTCCGATAATGGGGTTCCACTCCGTCGTCCGAATGCCTGCAATCCCTCGTGCGGCGGCGTACGGGTCCTCCTTCAGCGTGGCGTTCAACTCGGACTCGTCGGCGGCCTTGAGCAGCAGCAGGGCGCCCGCGCCGTCGGTGTAAGGGCCACTCGCCAGCAGGGTTCCCTGCTCGGCGAGGCCGGCGAGCCAGGCACGGTGGGCAGGGCGGTTCGCGTCGCGCACCTCGGCGGACTCGGCGTCGTACACGTACTCAACAGCGAAAACAGTCATGTGGATAGCCTATCCCCCAAGCCCAATCAGGGGTGTCCACCGCCGCTTCATGCGCACCCGAATCAGCCGAAGAGGTTGACAGGCTTGACGATGTCCGCATAGATCAGCAATGCGCTCATGGCCATGAGGACACTGGCCACGACGTAGGTGAGCGGCAGGAGCTTGGCGATGTCGAAAGCGCCTGGATCCGGTTTGCCGAACAGCTTGGCGATTCGACGCCGGGCTCCCTCGTAGAGTGCGCCCGCCACGTGTCCGCCGTCGAGCGGCAAGAGCGGAACCAGGTTGAAGATGGCGAGGGCGAAGTTCAGACCCGCGAGGAGTCCCACGAGGGCGCCGATGCGGGATTGCAGCGGAACCTGATCCATGGCAGCTACTTCACCGGCCACCCGGCCGACGCCCACCACGCTGATCGGACCGTTGGGATCGCGCGGTTCGGAGCCGAAAGCGGCTTGCGCTACGCCGACCACCCTGGCGGGGAGGTTGAGGATGACTCCGGCGATTTGCTTGATGTTCTCGCCGGCCATCGGAAGAACGGTCGACGCCGGTTGGAGCACCATGGCGGTCTGGGCACCGATGCCGAGGAACCCGACTTCCTCGTACAGCGGTTTTCCATCCGCACCCTTGGCCTGCTGGCCGTTGTCCCCAATGACGGGGCGTGCGGACAGCACGGGAGTTACTTGCGTGGTGACGCTCTTGCCGCCACGGTCCACCGTGATTTGGACGGCCTTGCCGGCGGATGCCCGGATCCAGCTGCTCATTTCAGCCCAGCTCGTCACGGGCTTGCCGTCGAAGCTGGTTACAACGTCGTTGGGCTGGAGCTTGGCCACTGCGGCAGGCGTCAGTTGGCAGTTCGGCGAGTTTGGATCGACGGTCTCGCCGGCTTTGACCTGGCACTTGGACACATCGGCAATGGTGGTGGTGGCGGTGGACACTCCGAAACCCATGAGCAGCACGGCGGTCAGCACCAGGCCGATGAGCAGGTTCATGGCAGGCCCACCCAGCATGATGATGACCTTTTTCCAGACCGGCAGCCTGTAGAAGACCCTGTTCTCGTCGCCGGGGCCAACTTCCTCATGCGCCGCGGACCGGGCCTCGGTGGCAAGGGTCTGGAACATCCCGGTGCTGGACGGCCTGACGCTGCCGTCTTCCTTGTTGGGCGGGTACATGCCGATCATGGCGACGTAGCCGCCCAGCGGGATGGCCTTGACGCCGTATTCGGTCTCGCCTTTCCGCGTGGACCAAAGGGTAGGGCCGAAACCGATCATGTATTTCGTGACGCGCACTTTAAACAGCTTGGCGGGAAGCAAGTGCCCCACCTCGTGCAGCGCAATGGAGACGGCCACGCCGATCGCGACGAAGACGACTCCGAGAATGAACAGAATGACGGGATTCATGCCTTAAGTACTGCTTCCTAAAGGGTGCTGTTGGCTAAACGATCGTGGGTGCGCGTGCGTGCCCATCTCTCAGCATCCAACACCGAGTCCACCGTCAGCTCCAAGGATCCTGAATGTTCGCTGAGGACGGACTCCACCGTGTCTACGATGTCGGTGAACCGGATCCTGCCGGCATGGAAGGCTTCCACCGCTTCCTCATTGGCCGCGTTGAAGACGGCTGGAAAGGTACTTCCCTGCTTCGCGGCGTCCTTGGCCAGTTCCACGGCCGGGAAGGCTACCGAGTCAAGCGGCTCGAACGTCCAACTGGTGGCCTGGCTCCAGTCGCAGGCCTTGGCAGCGCGGGGCACGCGGTCTGGCCACCCGAGTCCGAGGGCGATGGGCAGCCGCATATCCGGCGGAGAGGCCTGGGCAATGATGGACCCGTCCACGAACTCCACCATGGAGTGCACCACGGATTGCGGGTGGACCACGACGTCGATCCTGTCCAGGGGGACGTCGAACAGCAGGTGCGCTTCGATGACCTCCAGGCCTTTGTTGACCAGGCTGGCCGAGTTGGTGGTGACCATCAGGCCCATATCCCACGTGGGGTGGGCAAGGGCCTCAGCCGGGGTGACGTCGCGGAGTTGTTCGCGGCTGCGGCCCCGGAAGGGTCCGCCGGAAGCTGTCAGGATGAGCTTCTCAACCTCCTTGTCGGTTCCCGCGCGGAGGCATTGGGCGATGGCCGAATGCTCGGAGTCCACGGGCACTATCTGGTCAACGGCGGCCGCGGCCTTCACCAGTGCACCGCCCACGATCAGGGATTCCTTGTTCGCCAAGGCCAAGATAGCGCCGGACTTGAGGGCCGCCAGCGTCGGCGCCAGACCGATGGACCCCGTGATGCCATTGAGCACGACGTCCGCTTCAATCGCAGCAATCTTGGTGGACGCATCCGGCCCCGTGATGATCGCGGGGTCATAGTTCCGGAGTCCGGCGGCGGAGGCGGCAGCGCCAATGAGTCTCTGGAGTTCATGTGGATCGCCGTAGGCTATGCCGACTGCCTGGGCCTTGGTGTGGACGGCCTGCTGCGCGATGAGTTCCAAGTTCCCGCCGCCCGCGCTCAGCGCCACGACCTCGAAAAGATGGGGGGCGGCGTCGACGACGTCAATCGCTTGTGTGCCGATGGAACCAGTGGACCCGAGGAGGATGATCTTGCGCGGCTGCATTGCTTAAGTATCCCGCACCCCAGGCGTAGCGTTGGTTTGTGGACTGGGTCTCGTGGTTCGAGGCGCCGGACTATGAATTCGCCCGGCAGGTGCTCCAGCGTGGCACGGCCGCGCTCTATTTCATCGCGTTCTTGTCCAGCCTCAACCAGTTTCCCGCGCTCCTTGGTGAACACGGGCTCCTGCCTGTCCCGAAGTACGTTGATGGCCACAGGATCTTGCGCAGGCCCAGCCTGTTCCGCTGGAAATATTCGGACACGTTGCTCCGCGCCGTGTGCGCCGCCGGACTTGCCGTTTCCTTGGCGCTCGTGGGCGGGCTGCCGCAGCTAGGCCCGCCGTGGCTTCCCTTGGCCGCGTTCCTGGTTTTGTGGTTGCTCTACATGTCGATCGTCAACGTCGGCCAGACCTTCTACGGCTTCGGCTGGGAGATGCTGCTGCTGGAAATGGGCTTCACTGTCGGCTTCCTCGGTTCGGAACAGACTCCCCCGCCCAGGACCATCCTCGTCCTGCTCGTGTGGCTGCTGTTCAGGCTGGAATTCGGCGCGGGCATGATCAAGATCCACGGCGGAAGCGAGTGGCGTGATTTAACCGCCCTGTACTACCACCACGAGACGCAGCCCATGCCTGGACCGCTCAGCCGCCAGGCACATCTCTTGCCCAAACCACTTCACCGCATGGAGGTGCTCGGAAACCACTTCGCCCAGCTGGTGGTGCCGTTCTTCCTGTTCGCCCCGCAGCCGCTGGCCACCATTGCCGCGGGAATTGTCGTCTTCACGCAGCTTTGGCTTGTGGGGAGCGGAAACTTCGCGTGGCTCAATTGGTCCGCGATCGTGCTTGCCTTCGCCGCGGTGAGTGACCCCGTCGCCCACGCTGTGCTGCCTTTCATCCCGCGACGGCCGAACCCGGCGGCGGCGGTTCCGCAGACCCCGGTGTGGTGGCTCGCCGTCGTACTCGCAGTGACGGTGCTCCTCTTGGTGCTCAGCTATTGGCCCATCCGCAACCTGCTCTCGCGGGAGCAGCTCATGAACGCCAGCTTCAACCGATGGCAGTTGGTCAACACCTACGGTGCGTTCGGTACGGTGACGCGGCACCGGGTGGAAATCGTGGTGGAAGGCACCCGGGCCGACGTTCCCGTCGATGAGGCCGATTGGCGAGAATACGGCTTCAAGGGCAAGCCGGGCGATGTCCGCCGGCTGCCCCGGCAATGGGCGCCGTACCACCTGCGCCTCGACTGGCTGATGTGGTTCCTGCCCTTGCGCACGGTGCACGAGGAATGGTTCTACGCGTTTTTGGGCAAACTGCTCGACGCCGACCGGCCCACCTTGCGCTTGTTGCGCCAGGACCCGTTCGACGGCGCACGGCCCCGTTGGGTACGGGCCCGCAGCTTCCTTTACCGCTTCGCCACGAGGGCCGAGTTCCGCGAAACGGGTCAGCGTTGGATCCGGATGGAGCTCTACGAGGTCATCGCCCCGTTGTCGCTGCCGAAGTCACGACGGCGCGGTCAATAGACCCGGACTGGCCAATAGGCCTCGCCGGAGCAACCCTTCAGGAAAGACTGGCCCTGCGCAGCGTGGATTCGGCGTGTTTCAGGATGGGGCCGTCCACCATTTTGCCTTTGTACTGGAACACACCGGTTCCCGCCGCGGCCGCAGCTTCAAGCAGTTCCCGGGCCCCTGCGACGGCCTCGGGCGACGGCGCGTAGGCTTCGCGGACAACGGCAACCTGGCCCGGGTGGATGCAGGCCTTGGCACCGAATCCGCTGGCCACGGCATCTGCGGATTCCACGGCCAGCCCGGCAAGATCGGGAATGTCGACGTAGACCGAATCGATGGCTTCCTTGCCTGCGGCTTTGGCGGCCAGCAGCACAGTAGACCGGGAGTGCGTTGCGACGGCGCGGTAGCCGCCGTCGTCGTTGCGGCTTGAGGTGCCGCCCATGGAGGCGATCAGATCCTCTGCGCCCCACATGAGCCCGACGACGTTGGGAGCCTGGGCGATTTCACTCGCGTTGATGATCCCCTTGGCCGTCTCGCACAGTGCGATGACGTGGTAACCCTCGAGGGCTTTCAGCTGTTCGCCGGTCTCGGCCTTGGCGAGCATGACGGTGCGGTAAGGGGTGTGTGCGAGGCAGTGCAGGTCCTTCTCGAAGTCCGGGGTGCCCACTGGATTGACGCGCACAATCGTGCGGCTGGGGTCGAGCTCCGCGGTCTCTCCACGGGAGCCGAGCTGGGCCAGGATGGCGCCCCGGGCCCGCTTTTTGTCGGCGGGCGCGACGGCGTCCTCGAGGTCCAGGATGACGGCGTCGGAACGCTCAGCGGCCTTTTGGTACCGTTCCGGGCGGTCGGCGGGGCAGAAAAGCAAAGCGGGGCCCATGGTGAAGGTCATGTATTGATTGTCCCCTGTTGCGCCTCCAGATGCGCGGTCCGGGTCCACATGAGGCAGGCTCGCGTGGCAAGCGCGACAACCGTGCCGTCCTGGTTGCGGCCGGTGTGCTGCATGGTCACCACGCCCTGCCCGGGACGCGACGACGACTCCCGTTTCCCGGTGACGACAGTCTCCGTGTAGAGGGTGTCCCCGTGGTAGAGCGGGTGCGGAAAAGAGACGTCCGTAAGGCCTAGCTGGGCAATGATGGTGCCCTGGGTCAGTTGCGTGACGGACTGCCCCACCATGGTGGACAACGTGAACATCGAGTTCATGAGCCTCTGCCCGAAGGGCTGCGTGGCGCTCCAGGCCGCGTCCAGGTGGAGGGCCTGTGTGTTCATGGTCAGCGTGGTGAACAGGACGTTGTCCGTTTCCGTGACGGTCCGCCCGGGCCTGTGGGCGTAAACAACGCCTTCCTCAAGTTCCTCGAAGTAAAGCCCCCGCTGTTCGATCACTCGGGGTTCAGGGATGCGGGGTTCAGGGATGCGGGGTTCAGGGATGCGGGGTTCCGCGGTCATACAGTCAGCTCCTGGTCTTCTTCGAAAAGTTCGACGCCGGTCGCGGCCGCAACGTCCTCGGCGGAGACGTTCGGTGCCAACTCACGCAGGACGAGCCTCGATGCCCCGCCCTCGGAGACGACGTCGATCACGGCGAGGTCGGTGATGATCCGGTCCACGCAGCCTTTCCCCGTGACGGGCAACGAGCATTCCTTGACGATTTTGGGCTTGCCGTTGCGGTCCACGTGCTCCATCATCACGATCACCCGCTTGGCGCCGAAGACCAGATCCATGGCGCCTCCCATTCCCTTGACCATCTTGCCCGGAATCATCCAGTTGGCCAGGTCCCCATTGGCCGCGACCTCCATGGCACCCAGCACTGCGACATCCACATGGCCGCCACGGATCATGCCGAACGAGGTAGCCGAGTCAAAGAACGCGGCGCCCGCGTTGACGGTGACCGTTTCCTTGCCGGCATTGATCAGATCGGGGTCCACAGCGTCCTCGGCCGGGTAAGGGCCGACGCCCAGGATCCCGTTCTCGGAATGCAGGATCACCTCGACCCCGTCAGGGATGTAGTTGGGAATCAGGGTGGGCATGCCGATCCCGAGGTTGACGTATTGCCCGTTGCTGAGTTCGCGGGCTACGCGGGCGGCAAGTTCGTTCCGCGTCCAGCCTTTGCCCTCGTGGTGCTCAATGTTGGCGCGGCGGTACTCGTGCCTGACCGTCTCGGGACGCGGCGGCACATCCTGGGTGATGTTCGATTCCATGGCTACGCTCCTGCCTGCTGGGTCGTGCCTGCTGTGGTCGCCGGGGTCAACGCGACGGTCCGCTTTTCGATGCGCTTCTCCGTGTCCGGTGCAACCACGACCCGCTGGACGAAGATGCCCGGCGTGTGGATGTTCTGCGGATCGAGCTCGCCGGGTTCCACAAGTTCCTCGACCTCGGCAATGGTGATCCGGGCCGCCATGGCACACAGCGGATTGAAGTTCATGGCCGTCGCATGGAAGACGAGGTTCCCGTGTCGGTCGCCCTTCCAGGCGTGGACCAGTCCGAAGTCGGGTGTCAGGGATTCCTCCAGGACATAGTCCGCCCCGTTGAAGGTGCGCACTTCCTTAGGTGAGGACGCGATCGCAACATTGCCGTCGGCGTCGTACTTTTGCGGAAGCCCGCCTTCCGAGACCTGTGTCCCGACGCCGGCCGCCGTGAAGAACGCGGGGATGCCGGCGCCGCCGGCGCGCAGTTTCTCGGCCAGGGTGCCCTGCGGGGTGAGAACCACCTCAAGCTCGCCGGCAAGGTACTGCCGTGCGAACTCCTTGTTCTCACCCACATAGGAACTAATGGTCCGGCGGATACGGCCGTCCCTCAGCAGGATGCCCAGGCCCCAGTCGTCCACGCCGCAGTTGTTGCTGACTGTTTCAAGGTCCTTGGTGCCTTGATCGTGCAGCGCATCGATCAGCGCCACCGGGATACCGCACAAGCCGAACCCGCCGACGGCGAGAGAGGCGCCGTCGTGGATGTCCTTCACCGCTTCCGCGGCGCTGGCAACAACTTTGTCAATCATCGTTTACCTTCCCTGACGGTTAAAGGCCCAGCTCGCGGGCGATGAGCATCAACTGGACCTCGGTGGTGCCTTCCCCGACTTCAAGGATCTTGGAGTCGCGGTAGTGCCGTGCCACCGTGAATTCGTTGATGAAGCCATAGCCACCGAAGACCTGGGTGGCGTCCCGCGCGTTGTCCATGGCTGCCTCGCCTGCGACCATCTTAGCGATGGCCGCTTCGGTCTTGAACGGCTTGCCGGCAAGCATCCTGGCGGCCGCATCGTAGTAGGCCAGGCGTGCCGTGTGGGCCCGTGCCTGCATGCGGGCGATCTTGAACTGGATGGCCTGGTACTTGCCGATGTTCTGCCCGAAGGCCACGCGTTCCTTGGCGTATTTCACGGACAAGTCAACGCAGCCCTGTGCCGCGCCGGTGGCGAGCGCGGCGATGGCGATGCGGCCTTCGTCGAGGATGGACAGGAAGTTGGCGTAACCCCGTCCCCGCACACCGAGCAGGTTCTCTTCGGGCACCCGGACGTTGTTCAGTGTCAGCGGGTGGGTGTCGGAGGCGTTCCAACCCACCTTGTTGTAGGCCTTTTCCGCTGTGAAACCGGGAGTGTCGGTGGGAACCAGGATGGTGGAGATTTCCTTCTTGATGCTCCCGTCCTTGCGTTCGTGCTGCCCGGTGACGGCGGTGACGGTGACGAGCCGGGTGATGTCGGTCCCGGAGTTGGTGATGAACTCCTTGTTGCCGTTGATGACCCAGCGGCCGTCCTCGAGGTGTGCGTTCGTTTTGGTGCCACCGGCGTCCGAACCGGCTTCCGGCTCAGTCAGCCCGAAGCCTGCGAGCGCTTCGGCCGAGGTCAGCTGGGGCAGCCAGTGTTCCTTTTGCTCTTGGGTGCCGAAGCGGTACACCGGCATGGCGCCAAGGGAGACGCCCGCCTCAAGGGTGATGGCCACGGACTGGTCCACCCGGCCCAGCTGTTCCAGCGCGAGGGCGAGCGCGAAGTAGTCTCCGCCCATGCCGCCGAATTCTTCAGGGAAAGGCAGGCCGAAAAGACCCATCTCACCCATCTGCTTGACCACCTCGTACGGGAAGCTGTGTTCCTCGTCGTGCTTGGTGGACACCGGGGCCACTACCTCGTCGGCGAATTCCCGGACGGAGTCGCTCAGGTCCTGGTATTCCTCGGTGAGTTCAAAACTTGCCATGGCTAGACTTCCTCGTCTTTCTGGTTTTCTGTCGGTTCCGCTGTGACTTCAGGGGTGGGTTCGGGGGTGGGTTCTGCTTCCACGTGGATGGTGGCGAGGACTTGGTCAGCCTTGACGAGGTCCCCGGTCTTGCTGCTGAGGTGCACGGTGCCGGACACCGAGGCCACCAATTGGTGCTCCATCTTCATTGCCTCCACGGCAAGGAGGACGTCGCCCGCTTCCACATGATCGCCGTTGTGGACCGAAACCGAGACGACGGTCCCCGGCATGGGAGACCGGACTTCCGGATCCGCGGCGCCTTCTTCGCGCTGGATGCCCGCGAGGATGCGTTGGAGCCGGGCCTCGCGGTCCAGGATCTCCAGCCGGCAGGACCAGCCGTCGCTGCCCAGCCACAATTCGCGTGCCTCACGCCCCGGAGATGGTGACCCGTGCGCGAAATGGTGCTCGGCGCCGTCGAGCACCAGCACCGCATGTCCTTCTCGCGCGGAAACGGGCCGTATTGCGGCAGAGTACTCGACGCCGTTGTCCACGCGCGCGGTGAAGCCCGGCCCGTTCACCGTCAGCCCCACGGTGGCCAGGCCGGCGTCGGGAAGCCCAATGGTGGTCTTCCACGGCGCAGGGGCGCCGACGCGCCAGCCATCGGCGGTGTTCCAGGGTGCTGCCGCCCCGATCGGAGCCGCGGCCTGGCGGCCCAGCAGTTCCGAGCGGCTCAGAACCGCTGCGGCGATCAACTCGACGTCGGTCACCTGGCGGAATTCCATCCCCTCCAGCTTGCGCCCGATCAAGCCGGTGTCGAGGCGGCCGGCGCGGACGTCGTCGTCGTTGATCAGGAGCCGCAGGTACTCAACGTTCGTGTGGACACCCAGCAGCGTGTAGTCCCCCAGTGCGTGGTCAAGGGCGTCCAACGCCGCTTTGCGGTCCGGACCCCAAGCTATGACCTTTGCGAGCATGGGATCGTAGTCGCCGGTGACGGACAGTCCCGGGAGCATGGCGGAGTCGACGCGGATGTGCGGATCGTTGCTTGCCCGTTCCCGGAGCGTCACGATCTCGCCGATGGATGGCATGAAGCCGCGTTCAGGCACCTCCGCGTAGACGCGCGCCTCTACCGCGTGGCCGTTAAGCACGACGTCGGACTGCGCCACCGTGAGGACCTCACCGGCGGCGATGCGCACTTGCCATTCGACGAGGTCGACGCCCGTCACCATTTCCGTGACGGGGTGCTCCACCTGGAGGCGGGTGTTCATCTCCATGAAGAAGAAGTGCTCCGGATCCTGATCGGAGACGAGGAACTCGACCGTGCCCGCACCGCTGTACCTGACGCTTCGGGCAGCCTGGCAGGCGGCCTCACCGATCCGCGCCCGGACCTCGGCACCATTCGCCAGGGACTCCAGCAAGGGGGACGGTGCTTCCTCGATGACTTTCTGGTGGCGGCGCTGGAGCGAACATTCGCGCTCGCCGAGATGAATCACGTTGCCGTGGTTGTCCGCGAGGACCTGGACTTCGATGTGCCGGGGCGACTGGATGAGCCGCTCCAAGAACAGGGTGTCGTCACCGAAGGCGCTCGCGGCCACGCGGCGGGCAGTCAGCAGCGTGGCCGCCATATCCTCCAGCCGCTCCACAATGTGCATGCCTTTGCCGCCACCGCCGGCCGACGGTTTGATCAGCAAAGGGAAGCCGACGCCGGGCGCCGCCTCGATCAGCGCCTCGTCGCTCAAGCCTGGTTCGGCGATCCCCGGAACGCACGGGACTCCGTAGGACATGACGTGGTTCTTGGAGCGGATCTTGTCGCCCATGATTTCGATGGCGTCAATGCCGGGGCCGATGAACGCGATGCCTGCCGCGTCCAGGGCCTTGGCGAATTCCACGTTTTCGGCCAGGAACCCGTAGCCCGGGTGGACGGCTTGGGCGCCGCTTTGCAGGCAAGCCTCGATGATGGCGTCGATCCGCAGGTAGCTGTCCGCTGCCGCGGCTGTGCCGATCCGGACGGCTGTGTCTGCTTCGAGCACGTGGCGCGCGCCGGCGTCGGCGTCTGAGTAGACCGCCACCGAGCGGATGCCCATGGCTTTGAGGGTGCGGATGACGCGGCAGGCGATCTCGCCGCGGTTGGCGACAAGGACGGTGTCTAGGGAGTTGATTGTCATGGGGTCACATCCGGAAGAGGCCGAAGGAGGTTTCCGGCAGGGGTTGGCGGGACACGGTATCGAGGGCCATGCCCAGGACGCGCCGGGTGTCGGCGGGGTCGATGATGCCGTCGTCCCAGAGCCGGGCGGTGGAGTAGTAGGGGCTGCCTTGGTCCTCGTATTGCTGCTTGATGGGGGCCTTGAATGCTTCCTCGTCCTCGGCGGACCATTCCTCGCCGCGGGCCTCGTATTGGTCCCGTTTGACGGTGGCCAGCACGCTGGAGGCCTGGTTGCCGCCCATCACCGAAATCCTGCTTGCCGGCCACATCCACAGGAAGCGCGGCGAGTAGGCCCGGCCGCACATCGAGTAGTTCCCGGCACCGAAGGACCCGCCGATTACCACGGTCAGCTTCGGCACGCGGGCAGTGGCCACGGCGGTGACCATCTTCGCGCCGTTCTTGGCGATGCCGCCGTGTTCGTAGTCCTTGCCCACCATGAAGCCGGAGAGGTTCTGCAGGAAGACCAAGGGGATGCCGCGCTGGTCGCACAGTTCGATGAAGTGCGCGCCCTTGAGCGCAGACTCGCTGAACAGCACCCCGTTGTTCGCCACGATGCCCACAGGGTGGCCATGCAGCTTCGCGAAACCCGTCACCAGGGTGGAGCCGTAATTCTTCTTGAACTCATGGAACCTCGAGCCATCCACCAGACGGGCGATGACTTCGCGGACGTCGTATTGCGCATTGACGTCCGTGGGAACGGCACCATAGATCCCGCCCTGATCCACCACGGGCTCGACGACGGCGTCCACGTCCCACGCCGGGGCTGCGGGCCCGGGCAGGGTTGCGACGATATCGCGGACGATCTGCAGGGCATGCTCATCGTTCTCAGCCAGATGGTCCGTCACACCGGAGATCCGCGAGTGGACGTCGCCGCCACCGAGTTCCTCGGCCGTGACAATCTCACCGATGGCGGCCTTCACGAGGGGCGGGCCGCCCAGGAAGATGGTGCCTTGGTTGCGCACGATGACGGTTTCGTCGCTCATGGCGGGGACGTAAGCGCCGCCGGCCGTGCAGGACCCCATGACCGAGGCAATCTGCGGGATCTTCGCCGCGGACATCTTCGCCTGGTTGAAGAAGATCCGGCCGAAGTGTTCCTTGTCCGGGAACACTTCGTCCTGCTTGGGCAGGAACGCTCCCCCGGAATCCACCAAGTAGACGCAAGGCAGCTTGTTCTCCAAGGCGATTTCCTGGGCCCGGAGGTGCTTCTTCACGGTCATCGGGTAATAGGTACCGCCCTTGACCGTGGCGTCGTTGGAAACCACCATCACCTGGCGGCCATGGACCAAGCCGATCCCCGCAATCACGCCGGCGCCCGGCGAATCATCGTTGTACATCCCGTTGGCCGCCAACGGGGCGATCTCCAGGAACGGGCTTCCCTCGTCCAGCAAGTAATTGATTCGCTCGCGCGGCAACAGCTTCCCCCGGGAGATATGCCGCTCGCGCGATTTCTCCGGGCCACCGAGGGCGGCCACGGCAAGGCGTTTCTTCAGCTCGTGCACCAGGGAGAGCTGCGCTTCCGCGTTGGCCGCGAACTGATCGCTGCTGGTATCCAGCTGACTGGCGAGTGTCTCCATCGACTGCGTCCCATCCCGGCCAATGGCCATCTCAGTTAGTACCGCATAACTGGAATTTAGGTTAGTCTCTATTAACTGTGTTGTCCATCACCTCCGCACTGGGCCAGCCCTGGTATCGGCGCTGAATTGGACGCGTGCAAAAGGAGGAATTGTGGTCACCTTCCAGCGGAGCTCCCAACAGGACGGCCCAACCCAGCGGAGCCCCAGGCAAGAAAGCCCGACCCAGAGAAGCCAAGCCAAAGAAACACGGCGCAAGGCCCTCCTCACCGCCGCAGCCGGATTGTTCGCCGCGAATGGTTTCAACCGCGTGTCGCTTGAGGACCTGGGGGCCGCGGCAGGAGTCAGCGGCCCGGCGGTGTACCGGCATTTCCCAGGAAAACAGGCCGTGCTGGCCGAGCTGCTGTTGAGCGTGAGCCGGAATCTGCTCGACGGCGGCCGAACCGTGGCGTCCGAAGCCTCCGACGCCGAAGCTGCACTGCGCGGACTGGTGGAGTTCCATGTGGACTTCGCCCTCAGCAATCCCGATGTCATCCGGGTCCAGGACCGCGACTTCAGCAACCTCAGCGACTCCGACCAAGCCGAAGTCCGGACCCTGCAGCGCAGCTACGTGGAGCTGTGGGTGGGGGTGCTCGGCGAACTGCATCCCGACACGGATCCTGCCGAGCTGCGAGTCCGCGCCCACGCAGCCTTCGGCCTTATCAACTCGACTCCCCATTCGGTCCGGCACCACGGACGACGCATGGCGGTCAAAAGCGCCCGGCCCATCCTCGAGCGCATGGCCCTGGCCGCTCTGACGGTGCGCTAACTTCCCGCCCCGGCACCCCAACTGACTCGCAGTTGTTGTCGTTATGAGCCCTCAAAACGACAACAACTGCGAGTTAGTTGGGCCGGAACGCGCTGCTAGATCATGGTCATGACTGTTGCAGGATCGGACAGGATCGCGCCCAGGTCGGCCAGGAATTTCGAGCCCTGTTCGCCGTCCACCAGCCGATGGTCGAAGGACAGGCTCAATGACATCACCTGGCGCACCGCGAGTTCGTCGTTGTGCACCCACGGAGCTTTGCGCACCGATCCCAGCGCGACTATTGCGGCCTCCCCCGGGTTCAAGATGGGGGTCCCAGCGTCGATCCCGAAGACGCCGATGTTCGTGATCGAGATGGTCCCGCCCGTCAGATCCGCCGGGGAGGTCTTGCCTGAACGTGCCGTGTCCGTGAGTTCGGACAAAGCCGTGGACAGTTCCAGCAGCGTCATCTTGTCCGCGTCTTTGATGTTGGGAACAGTCAGTCCCCGCGGCGTGGCTGCTGCGATGCCCAGGTTCACGTAATTGAACTGCACGATCTCCTGTGCGCCTTCGTCCCAGCGGGAGTTCAGGCTCGGGTTCCTGCGCAGGGCAATCAGCACTGCCTTGGCCGCGATGGTCAAGGGTGTGAGCTTGTACCCGGCAAATTCGCGACTGGCCTTGAGCCGCGTCAGCAGTTCCATGGTGGGCGTGACGTCAACGGTCAGGAACTCCGTGACATGCGGCGCCGTGAACGCGCTTTGCACCATTGCAGCGGCCGTGAACTTCCGGACTCCCTTAATAGGGGTGCGTGTCTCGCGTTCAGCGGAGATCCCGACGGCGGGCGCGGCGGCCGGAGCGCCGACGCGGCCCAAAATCTGAACCTGCGGCCCGGCCGCGAAGTTCTGGACGTCCGAACGGGTGATCAGGCCTGCCGGCCCGGTTCCCTTGACCAGCTCAAGGTCAATTCCAAGATCCCTCGCGAACTTGCGGACCGGAGGGGTGGACCGCGGACGCTCTTGCTCCGCCGTCGGCTCGCGTTCCGCCGTCGTCTCGCTTGGAACCGCGAGCGGTGCCGGCTGTCCAACGGCGGAAACGGGTTCGACGCCGGGAACCGGTTCCCGGACGGGCTCGCGCTCAGCGGCGCCCCCGTCAAAGGCTCGCTGGCGGCGGGCCGGGCGGCCGGATTTTTCGACGACGGCGCCATAGCCTACGAGGTTCGGCTCGCGTTTTCCCGCCACCTCCGCCTGGCTCCCCGTGGAGGCCGCCTCGCCGGAAATGCCCGCATCGGAACCTGCAACACCGGAAGGTGAGGCCCCGGCGTCGTCGACTTCAAAAGAAACGATCGGCTTGCCGACCTCCACAACCGAACCGGCCTGTTCGTGCAAGGCGGCGACGGTTCCGGCGAAGGGCGAAGGCAACTCAACCACGGCTTTGGCCGTCTCCACCTCGGCGATGACCTGGTTCAAGGTCACGGTGTCTCCCACCGCAACCTTCCAGCTAAGAATTTCCGACTCAGTGAGTCCCTCGCCCAGGTCAGGCAGCCTGAATTCCTTAATCATGGTGGCGCTCATCCTTCCAGCCCGCTCAGGGAGTTGCCGCGGCCAAGTGCGCGGTCCACACCGTCAAGAATCCTGTCCAGATCCGGCAGGTGGTGCATCTCGAGCTTTGAGTACGGGTATGGGATGTCGAATCCCGTGATCCGGACCGGCGCCGATTCAAGGTAGTTGAAGCAGCGCTCCGTGATGCTGGCGGCGATTTCGGCGCCGAGCCCGCCGGATTGCGCAGCCTCATGGGTGATGACAAGCCTGCCGGTCTTGCGGACGGACGCCTCAACTAGAGGGAAGTCGATCGGAGCCAGCGAGCGCAGGTCGATAACCTCTACGGAGACTCCTTCGTCTGCGGCTGCCATTGCGGCGTCATTCGCGGTTTTCACGAGCGGGCCGTACGTCACCAAGGTGACGTCGCTGCCTGGGGTGACCACCCTGGCCTTCTCCATGGACAGCGCGGTGGAAAGATCTGCGGTCTCATCCACTTCGCCCTTGTCGTGGTAGCGGCGCTTGGGCTCGAAGTACAGCACCGGATCGTCCGAGGCGATGGCCTGCTGGATCATGGTGTAGGCATCCTGCGGGTTGGAGACGCTGATGACACGGAGGCCCGAGGTGTGGGTGAAGTAGGCTTCCGGGGATTCGGAGTGATGCTCTGGTGAACCGATTCCGCCGCCGAAAGGAACGCGGATGGTGATGGGCATCTTGACCCGGCCCTGTGTCCGGTAGTGCATCTTGGCTACCTGGCTGACGATCTGGTCGAATGCCGGGTAAATGAAGCCATCGAATTGGATTTCGCAGACCGGACGGTAGCCGCGGTAGGCCAGGCCGACGGCGGTGCCGATAATCGCGGATTCGGCCAACGGAGTGTCAACCACCCGGTGTTTGCCGAAGTCTTTCTGGAGGCCATCGGTGACCCGGAAAACGCCACCGAGCGCCCCGATGTCCTCACCCATGAGGACAACTTTGGGATCGTTTTCGAGGGACTTGCGCAGGCCGGCGTTGATGGCGCGGGCGAAGGTCAGCTTGCTCATCAGAGTGCACCTTCCTGGGTTGATCCGCTGAAGCTTTCCAGATAGCGGGAGTAGTGGTCCTTCTGGCGTTCGATCCAGGAGTTGGGCGTGCTGTAAACGTTCTTGAAGAGGTCAAGCGGCGCGGGATCGGGCATGTTGATGACGCCTGCCCGCAGGTTCCTTGCCACCTCGTCCGCTTTGGCCTGGGTCCTGGCTTCGACCTCTTCCGTCAGGAGGCCCTTGGTGCGAAGCAGCGCCTTGAGTCGGGCAATCGGGTCCTTGGCCGCCCAGTCCTCAAGCTCATTGGCGTCGCGGTAACGGGTGGGATCATCCGCCGTCGTGTGCGGGCCCATGCGATACGTCACCGCTTCGATGAACGTAGGTCCACCACCCTTGCGGGCCCGGTCCAACGCAATGCGCGTGACGGCCAAAACAGCCAGGACATCGTTCCCGTCCACCCGCATGCTGGGGATTCCGAAGCCCGAGGCGCGGTCGGCGATCTGGATATGGGACTGAATCCGGACGGGTTCGGAGATGGCCCAGTGGTTGTTCTGGCAGATAAAGACCACGGGCGCTTGGAAACTCGCCGCAAAGACCATTGCCTCGTTGACATCGCCCTCGCTCGTGGCGCCATCGCCGAAGTAGGCAACCGCGACGGAGTCTGCTCCGTCGTGCTGGATGCCCATCGCGTAGCCGGTTGCGTGCAGCGATTGCGAGCCGATGATGATCTGCTGGGTGGCAATGTTGTGGCGGTACGGGTCCCAACCGGACGACGCGTTGCCGCGCCACGCACGGACCAAGTCCGTTGGCTCCACACCGCGGCAGTAGGCAACGCCGTTGTCCCGGTAGCTGGGGAAGACAAAGTCGTCGTCCCGGAGGGCCCGGCCCGAACCGATCTGCGATGCTTCCTGGCCTAGCAGTGGTGGCCACAGGGCCAACTCGCCCTGACGCTGCAACGCGGTGGCCTCGGTGTCGATGCGGCGGATGGCCGTCATGTCCTCATACAGCGAGCAAAGCTGCTCGTCCGTGACATCGCTGACCCAGAGATCGAACTCCGGGTGGCTGATGCGTTCCCCCTCAGGGGAAATCAGTTGGACCAGATCCCCGCCGGTCCGACGCGGGCTTGCTGCACTGATTCCGGGATTCGAAGACTTGTAGGCGTCCTGGCCGGGTTCGTCCGTCAACACAGTTGATCGCACCTTTCAGCTCGTGCTCGCAGGCCTTTGGAGGGACTTGTGATCCGCCCGCGGGCCAGCATCCGGGCGCCGTCGCCTGGATTAATTGTGACCATACTCACAATGCTCATTGGGTACAACCACCGTTGAAAATTCTGCGCATTCTGCCCTATCTGGACCGTTGCCACCGTGCTAACGTTGCGCATTATGCAAGCTTTAGATGGCACCGACACCCGCCTGCTTTCGGCCATGGCGAAAGACCCCCGCGGCACCGTAGTTGCCTTGGCGCAGAAGCTGGGACTATCGCGGAATACGGTTCAGGCACGGATGGCCCAGCTGGAAAAGAAGCATGCGTTTCTCTCCTTCGAACGGCGCATCAACCCGGCCGCCCTTGGCTACCCCCTCATGGCATTCATCTCGGTGCACGTGCAGCAGCAAAAGCTTGGACAGCTTGCCTTGGACCTCGCCGAAATACCGGAAATCCTGGAGGGGTACGGCCTGACCGGATCGGCTGACCTGCTGCTGCGCGTGGTTGCGCTCGACGCCGAGGATCTGTTCCGGATCAACGGCAAGATCCTTGCGTGTGACGGAGTGGAACGAACCGACACCGCCATGTCCATGGGCGAATTGATTCCCTTCCGGGTGCAGCCGTTGTTGAATCGGACCACAAAGAAAGCACTCGGCACCAACTGATTTCCATCCCGGGAAGGGGAACCATCGTGAGCACCCCGCAAGTACCGCCACAGCCGAACCAGGACCCCCAGGCCGTCCCGCCGGCGTCGGGAGTTGGAGCGCCGCAGTACGGCAGCACGCCGCCGGACGGTCCACCCCAATATCGCCCGCCCTACGGCGCGCCGGGCCAAGGGGCGTATCCCCCGCCGGGCCAGTACCCTCCGCCGGGCCAGTATCCCGGCCCCTATTCCGGACCATACGGCCCGCCGGGCCAAGTGCCGTACCCTCCCGGCCCCTACGGAATGCCCGTCCCTCCGCCCGCGAAGAACCGAAAACTCCTCTGGATCATTCTCGCAGCGGCGGGCGCGGTCCTGGTGATGATCATCGTGGGCGTCGTCGTGCTGGTGAACGTGGTGGGAAGTGCCACGAACAGGGCCCGGGCGGTCTCGGACGATTTCACCCGCCTGATCGTGAATGGCCAAAGCTCGCAAGCCTACGACCAGTACATGCACCCTTCCCTCACCCAAAGCTTGACGAAAGAGGAGTTCGTCGCCGGCGTCGCGGGGCTCGGACTGGACAACACCTGCAAGCCCCACTACGACTCCGTGAACGTCAGTTCAGTCAACGGCACCAACACGGCCGACGTTGTTGGAACCCTGCAGTGCCAAGGCAAAATCCTTGATCTCAGGTACAGCTTCGAAGGCAATGATTTGAAGATGGACGCCATCCGTCTCCAGCCGCAGGGATAGCATCGAAAAAATTCGTCCCATCCCACCCATCCATAGCGCCGGGTGGTCCGAATATCTGGTTGAGAGCCCCGTCCGGGGTTTCGAACACAGGCCGGATACAAACCCGGCCATACCGGAAGGTTTGGACCATGCGCACTTCGCCCAACCGCCTGATCGCCACCATCTTTGGAGCCGTCTACCTGCTCGTGGGTGTCGTTGGATTCTTCGTCACCTCGGGAATTGGATTCTTCGCAACCGAGGGTGCCAATCTGATCATCTTTGCGGTAAACCCCCTGCACAACATCATTCACCTTGCCATCGGTGCAGCCCTGCTCTACTCGGGCATGAACAGCACTGTGCTGTCCAAGACCGTCAACACCACAGTCGGCGCCGTCTACCTGCTTGTCGGCATCCTCGGCCTGTTCCTCGTGGGCTCCGCCCTGAACATCATTGCCCTCAATGGCGCAGACAACGTCCTGCACCTGGCCAGCGCAGTGGTGCTTCTCGGCATCGGTCTCTCGCAGGACAAGGTTCCGGCCAACACCGCCAGGGCCCACGCCTAGAAGACCTCGAAACCCGGAAGGAGCCGTCCGTGTCAGCTCAAGCAGCGACGTCCGTGGGACCCACCGTTGGGGCCTCCCTCACCTTGTTTTCGTGTTTCGCGGGAATGGGGGCCGGCCTCGTGGAACTTTCCATCGCATCGAGCTACATTTCGAGCCGGGGACCGCTTGTGTGGGCGGGCGGTGTCTTCGCGGTCTGGGGCCTGGCGCTGCTCGCCAGCTCGATTGCCAGCCTCCAACGGGGGCGGCTCCGGTTCCGTAAGCCAACAAGCATGGGCCTCCTCGCGGCCGTGCTTGTCCACGTTGGATTCCTGGTTGGCGGCATGGCCCAAAGAGTGCTCGACGGCGGGCATCTGGCGGCTCTTTTCCTGGTCCTTATGGCGCTGGGATCCTCTGCCTGGCTCGCCCGCAGGTTCCGCGACGAAGACGGCGGAGCCGCCTCGGGTCCCCCGCGGGCCGGTGCGCTTTTGGGGGCTGCCTTCGCCGCCGCCGTCGTCGTCGCAGCAATTACGACGCCGGGGCTCGCCGCCTCGGTGGCCGGAGCGCACGCCGTCCCGCATGGAGAGCACTCGCTGCCGGGTAGCCATAACCACTAAGCCCGGATGCTCGCTCCCCTTTGGTGAAAAATACGGATCCCTCCTGCAGAACTTCTGCAGGAGGGATCCGCTTTTTGGCCTTGTTTGTGAGCGAGCGTTGGGCCAAACGGCCTTGTTTGTGAGCGAGCGTTGGGCCAAACGGGCTTGTTTGTGAGCGAGCGTTGGGCCAAACGGCCCGATATGTGAGCGAGCGTCGGACCGGGAGGAAACGCCTAGTGATTCACGGATTTCTCGGCTCCGACTCCGGTCAGGGAACGGACTTCCATCTCGGCCTGTTTCGCCGTGTCTTCGCGCCGCTTGTCCAGCACGGTTCCGAGCCAGCCAAGCAGGAAAGCGAGCGGAATCGACACGATTCCGGGGTTGCTCAACGGGAAGACGGCGAAGTTGGCACCCTGGATCATGGACGTCTTGGCCCCGGAAACAACCGGCGACAAGGCAATCAGGATGATGGCCGCCGAGAGGCCGCCGTACATGCTCCAAGTGGCGCCCTGGGTGGTGAACTTCTTCCAGAACAAGGAGTAGACGATGGTCGGCAAATTGGCTGACGCCGCCACCGCGAAGGCGAGCGCCACGAGGAAGGCTACGTTCTGGCCATTGGCGAAAATACCGCCAAGGATCGCAAGGACCCCGATGACCACCACAGTCCGCCGGGCCACTTTGACCTCCGTCCCGGCGTCGGCCTTGCCCTTGGAAATAACGTTCGCATAGATATCGTGGGCGAACGACGCCGCTGCCGTGATGGTCAAGCCAGCCACCACCGCGAGGATGGTAGCGAACGCGACGGCGGAGATGAAGCCCAGCAGCAACGGTCCGCCTAGGTGGAACGCGAGGAGCGGTGCCGCGGAGTTCACCCCGCCGGGGGCCGACTTGATGGTATCGGCTCCGACCAGTGCTGCCGCGCCGTAGCCGAGGACCAGGGTAAACAGGTAGAACAACCCGATCAGCCAGATGGACCAGACCACCGATTTGCGGGCTTCCTTGGCCGTGGGCACGGTGTAGAAGCGCATCAGCACGTGCGGCAGGGCGGCCGTGCCCAGGACCAGGGCCATCCCGAGGGACAGGAAATCGAGCTTGGAAGTCTCCGTCTTGCCGTACTGCAGGCCGGGATTCAGCACGTTCGGATTCTTTGCGGTATCCGCTGCTGCACCCAACAGGTTCGACAGGTTGAAGCCGTAGATGGACAGCACCCAGAGCGTCATGACTGCCGCACCGCAGATGAGCAGCACGGCTTTGATGATCTGGACCCAGGTGGTGCCCTTCATTCCGCCGATCAGCACATACATGATCATGAGGGCGCCGACGACGACGATCACCAGGGCCTGTCCGCCCCAGTCGCTGATGCCCAGGAGCAAGGAGATGAGGCTTCCGGCGCCGGCCATTTGTGCCAGCAGGTAGAAGAAGCAGACGGCCAAAGTGGAGAGGGCCGCGGCGATCCGCACCGGGCGCTGGCGCAGCCGGAAGGAAAGCACGTCGGCCATGGTGAACTTGCCCGTGTTTCGCAGCAGTTCGGCGACAAGCAGCAACGCCACAAGCCACGCGACAAGGAACCCGATGGAGTACAGGAAGCCGTCGTAGCCGTTGACGGCGATTGCCCCGGTGATCCCGAGGAAGGAGGCGGCGGAAAGGTAGTCGCCGGCGATGGCGGTGCCGTTCTGCGAGCCGGTGAACGAGCGCCCGGCGGCATAGTAGTCAGCAGCCGTTTTGTTGTTCCGGCTGGCCCGGAAAACGATCACCATGGTGACCAGGACGAACAGGGCGAAGATGCCCATGTTCAACAGCGTGGTGTCTTTCAGCGCGGCAACGTTGACCATCGGGACCATGGCGCTCATTTTGCTGCCCCTCTCACGGCGCTGCCCTTGTCGAACTCGTGGCCCTCGATCTCATTCCGGATTTCCGCGGCGATCGGGTCCAGTCTCCGGTTGGAGTAGTGAACGTACCAGGCCGTAATTCCGAAAGTTGAGACGAACTGCAGCAGGCCCAGGACCAGGCCGACGTTGATGTTGCCCCACAGCTTGGTGGACATGAAGCCCACCGCGTAGTCAGCCAGCAGGACATAAGCGAAGTACCAAAGCAGGAACGCGATGGCCATTGGAAAGACAAAACTACGGTGGCGCTTGCGGAGCTCCTGAAACTGCCCCGTCTGCTGGACTTCCTGGAAATCCACGGACGCCGCTGCGTCCGGTGTCTGGGCCTCGTTACCCATGGCTTCCTCCTGGTTGTGGACGTCTACATCGACCCCACACTCCTGGCCAATGTGACTGGAATCACTATCCGCCGGGCAGCTGCGCCACTTCCAGATCAATAGGCACAGGCGTCGCCCAGCGGACACGTTGCTGCGCCGAACGGCGGGTTCGCTAGTCTTGCTCCATGCCGGATTCCCCGCTCGTCACCGCCGCCGCCATTGCGGTCATCGTGCTCGCCGTGGCGGTCGTCGTCGGGGTGGGCCTCAAGGTGATCCGTTCCTTCCGCGAGCTGGGAACCGACGCCGAGAGGGCCACCTACCAGACCCTGCACGCGGCGTCGCGCGCGGGACAGCACCTGCGCACCGGGCTCCACGCGGCGGGAGCGGGCAAGGCGAGCAGGCAGTTGCGTTCCCTGCTTGGCTGCGACGCCTTGGCGATCACGGACACCGAGTGCGTCCTGGCGTGGGATGGCGCAGCTGAAGAACTCAAGGCCGCCCTGATGGAGCTCGCCTCGGGGGTTCTCTCCGACGGACGGACCGTGGTGGTCTCGGCTTCGCACGAACTGAACGCCGTCGTCGCGCCGATCCGGGCCGGAAACCGCGTGGTGGGAGCGGTGGCGGCCTTCGCGCCGCACGCCGGTGCGGGGTTGGTCCGGGCGACAAGCGAGCTGGCCGACTGGGTGGCCGTGCAAGTGGAATTGGCCGAACTCGACGCTTCCCGCACCTTGCTCATGGAGGCCGAAGTCCGGGCCCTGCGCGCGCAAATCAGCCCCCACTTCATCTACAACTCGCTCAACGCCATTGCCGCGTTCATCAACACTGATCCCGCCAGGGCCAGGGAGTTGGTGGTCGAGTTCGCGGATTTCACCCGGTATTCCTTTCGGCGCCACGGCGATTTCACCACCCTGGCGGAGGAACTTCGGAGCATCGACCGCTACTTGCTGTTGGAGAAGGCCCGCTTCGGAGACCGGGTACAAGTGAGCCTCAGGATCGCGCCCGAAGTCCTGAGCACAGTGATTCCCTTCCTGAGCCTGCAACCGCTGGTGGAGAACGCCGTGCGCCATGGGCTTGAGGCGAAGGAAGGGCCGGGGCACATCAGCATTTGTGCCAACGACTCCGGGGCCTTCGCGGAGGTGACCATTGAGGACGACGGCGTGGGCATTGATCCTGAACACCTGCGGTCGGTCCTGGCCGGGCACGCAGACGGCGACCATGTCGGACTGCGGAACGTCGATGCCCGCCTCCGGCAAGTCTATGGAGATGAACACGGCCTGGTCATCGAGACCGCGCCGGGCGAGGGCACCTTGATCACCATCCGCGTGCCAAAGTCCCAGCCACGCCATGACGCCTGAGGCTAATCTATAACCATGATCAACGTACTCGTCGCCGACGACGAGCTCCCCGCCGTTGAAGAGCTCGCCTTCCTGCTGGGCCGGGACGAGCGTATCGGTACCATCCACCGCGCAGCCTCGGGCGCCGAAGCCCTCCGCGCCCTCGAAATGGAGTCCGTGGATGCTGTCTTCCTGGACATCCACATGCCCGCGCTTTCCGGCCTGGACATCGCGCGTGCCATTTCGTGCAGCGCCCGCCCTCCCGCCGTCGTCTTCGTGACCGCCGACGAAGACTGTGCGCTCGAGGCGTTCGAACTGGCCGCCGTCGACTATCTGCTCAAGCCGGTGCGTGCCGAGCGACTGGCGCGGTCCATCAGCCGCATCAGTGAGCTCATCAAGGACGGCAGCAAGGTGCCCGAGATGATCACGGTTGACCTGGGCGGAACAACCCGGATGATCCGCAGGGACGACGTCAGCTACGTCCAGGCCCAGGGAGACTACGCCCGGCTCCACACCGCGGAGGCTAGCTACTTGATCCGGGTACCCCTGAGCGACCTCGAACAGCAGTGGGCAGATGCCGGATTCATCCGCATCCACCGCTCCTATCTGATGTCCCTCAACCACGTAGGGCACATGAAGCTCGCCGCGGCACGTCCAAGCGTCACTGTGGCCGGAGCCGAACTGCCGATCAGCCGCAGGCACCTTCCGTCCGTGCGGGACAAGCTCGAGGCCACCCGGATCCGGCCACAAGGATGACCCGGGTCAGGGTCACGGCCCCGCAGCCGGCTGCCAGGATAGCTCCGAAGCGTCCATACCATTCGCGCGAGGCTGCCGAGGACTCCGACGTCGGGCAGGTCTTCGTCCGGTCACTCATCCGTTCGCAATTGCGCCTAGCTGTGGTGGTGGCTTCCGGATTCCTGCTGGTGCTGGCCGCCTACGGTTCCATGGTGGCGCTGGTCCCTGAGCTCGCGAAGATGCGGATATTCGGCATCCCGGTAAATTGGATCATCCTCGGAGCGGCGCTATACCCGGTGATCGGTCTGAGCGCATGGCTGTACAACCGCTCGGCGGCAAGGAACGAAGCCCGTTACCGTGATCTTGTGGAGGATAAATGAATCCCGCCGTAGGGCTCGCGGCTTTCCTGGGTGTGGCGCTCGCGACGGCGGCGATCGGCTTCTACGGCGTGCGCATTTCGCGCACCACGGGCGACTTTTATGTGGCATCGCGCACTGTCCGGCCGTGGTGGAATGCCTCGGCGATCGGCGGCGAATACCTGTCAGCAGCGAGTTTCCTGGGTGTCGCGGGGCTGATCCTGCTGACCGGAACGGACGCCCTCTGGTTCCCCGTGGGCTACACGGCCGGCTACTTGATGCTATTGCTGTTCGTGGCTGCCCCCTTGCGCCGATCGGGTGCCTACACGATCCCGGATTTCACGGAGGCCAGGCTCGAGTCGAAAGCCGTGCGCCGCGTCACGAGCCTCGTGGTGGTTGCTGTCGGGTGGCTCTATATCGTGCCGCAGCTTCAAGGTGCCGGGCTCACCATCCGGATCAGCACAGGATTGCCTTCGTGGGTGGGCTCCATCGCGGTGGTCGCGGTGGTCTGCGTGACGGTAGTGGCCGGCGGGATGCGTTCCATCACCTTCGTCCAGGCTTTCCAATACTGGCTCAAGTTAACGGCTTTGGCCGTGCCTGTCGTGTTCCTCCTGCTGAACCAGACGGGCGGCGGCTCACCGGTCCTGGCGGAGGCATCCAGCAATCCCACGGGCCTTCCCGCAGCCGGGCTTTACCAGACTGTCTCGCTCTTGGTGGCGCTGCTTTTCGGAACGCTGGGACTCCCCCACGTCCTTGTCCGCTTCTACACCAACCCGGACGGCCAATCGGCACGCCGGACCACCCTTATCGTGCTGGGCCTGTTATCAGTCTTCTATTTATTCCCGACGGCGTCCGGCCTGCTAGGTCGGGTCTTCGCACCTGAGCTTGCACGCAACGGACGGCCCGACGCCCTGGTCCTTCTGCTGCCTGGAAAGCTGCTGGGCGGGGTGCCCGGCGATCTGCTGTCGGCGTTGGTCGTTGCCGGTGCCTTTGCTGCTTTCCTCTCGACGACGTCGGGATTGGTGGTTTCGCTGGCCGGCGTCATCAGCCAGGACCTTCTTGGCGGGAGCGTGCGGGGATTCCGGGCGGCCGCCCTCCTGGCCGCCGTCGTCCCCTTGGCTTTTGCGTTCACCACGGATTCGATGGCCCTGGCCGGCAGTGTAGGGCTGGTGTTCGCTTTCACGGCGTCCACCATTTGTCCCGTCCTGCTGCTGGGCATTTGGTGGCGTGGCCTGAGCGACACAGGCGCGATTGCCGGCATGCTGACGGGTGCCGTACTCTGCGGGGGTGCCCTGGTATCAAGCACGATCATCGGTTCCGCTGCGCCCGGATGGCTTGCCCAGCCCGCGGCTTGGACAGTGCCAACCGCGTTTGGCGTGATGGTGCTGGTCTCCCGGGCCACGAAACACCGGGTCCCCGGGACCGTGACCCGGCTGATGACCAGGCTTCACGTCCCGGAACGGCCGGTGGCCACGGAACGGCGGCTCCGCTGAGGGAGTTTGCTAGTCGATGGCCGCCATGAGTTCGACCACCCGGTCCAGGAAGGCATCAACCTGCGCCTCTTCGTAGCCGTCGTGCCCGCGGGCCTCGGAGAAAGCGGCTCGGCGGACGTTGTCGACGCTCAACGGTTTGTCGTTTTCCAGATAACCGATCAGGGAGACGCACAAGGCATCTACCTCGGCGATGTTGTAGCTGCGCGCACGGTTCTTGTCCGGCCGGCGGAAACGTTCGCCATCAGGTCGGTGCAAACGGCCGCGCAGCACTCCGGAAAGTTTGCCTATCTTCAGCAACCAGGCTTCCTCCCCTTCGGCTGCTATCAGCTCGTCACGTTCGCGTCGGGCGAAGGCATCTTCGAGGCGGTCCAATGCGGCGTCCACAGCGGTGGCGTCGTAGCCGCCCTTGACAGGATCAAACGAAACCGCACGGACATCGCTGCTGCCGATTTTCTCCGATGATTCGGCCCTGTTTTCAAACGACAACCGGGCGCGCTGGAAAAACTGGTCGACTTGCTTTGCGTTGTAGCCGTACTTGCTGTGCGCCACGCGCTCAAATGCTGCGGGGATCTGGCGACGAATGTCCACTGCCACTGCTTTCCTTCTGGGTGGTTGTCAGGCGCCGCTCAACAGCGCGAAAAGAATAAATGCTGCCGGAGCCGCGAAGACGATCGAGTCGAGGCGGTCCATGACCCCGCCGTGTCCGGGCAGGATGCTGCTCATGTCCTTGACGCCAAGTTCCCGTTTGACCATGGACTCCGCAAGGTCACCGGCGGTAGCCGCGGCCACCATGCCTACGGCAAGCACCACGCCGACCCACCACGGCCTATCCAGGACGAAGATGCTGGCGAGGATCCCGATGACCATGGCACCTGCCACCGAGCCAGCGAACCCTTCCCAGGTCTTTTTGGGGCTGATCTTGGGAGCCATCGGATGCTTGCCGAACAGTGCCCCTACGAGGTACCCGAAAGTATCGTTGGACACCACCAGCAACAGCATCACGGCGATCTGCCAGGCACCCGCCGGAACCTGCCCGGCGGGCCAGGGACCCGCCGTCGTCGCGCCCCCGCTGGCATGGAGGGGCAAGATGGCAAAGCTGATCAGGAAAGGCACCCAGGCAAGGGTGAAGATTCCGGAGAAGACGCTGCGGGGAGCTCCGGCGGCGCTTTCAAGGGAACGCCAGAGCAGGACGGCCGTGCTGCTAAGCACCATCGCGAAGAGCAGGCTTTCGGTGCCACCGAAATAGGCGGCCAGCGGCATCGCCACGGTACCGGTCAGCACAGGGATGATCGGCATCCGGGTGCCCTGGCCTTCGAGCGCACGGAAAATTTCCCATACACCGAGAACCGCGAACGCGGTGGTCAGGAGGACGAACCCCAGCGGCAGGAACAGCAGCCCGCCGAGAACGGCAAAGAGCATGGCGAGCCCGACGCCGATGGCGGCCGGAAGATTCCGGCCGGCCTTGGGCGTCGGGTTGCCTCGTTGGCGCCTGGCGCGGGTGGGAATTCCCTGCGCGGGCGCCGGCTCAGCCTCGCTCATCAGACCTCGAGCAGCTCGGCTTCCTTGCGCTTGAGGAGCTCGTCGATACCATCGACGTGTGCCTTGGTGATGGCGTCGAGTTCCTTTTCGCCGCGGGCACCCTCGTCTTCGCCGGCTTCGCCGTCTTTGACGAGCTTGTCCAGGGAGTCCTTGGCCTTGCGCCGGATGCTTCGGATGCTGACCTTGGCGTCCTCACCCTTGCCTTTGACGATCTTGACGTATTCCTTGCGCCGTTCCTGGGTGAGTTCCGGGATGGTGATCCGGATGACGTTGCCGTCGTTGGACGGATTGGCGCCTACCTCGGAATCGCTCAGGGCCCTTTCGATGTCGCGCATTGAGGTCTTGTCAAAGGGCGTGATCAGGATGGTCCTGGCGTCCGGAATAGCGAAGGAAGCCAGCTGCTGCAGCGGTGTGGGGGTGCCGTAGTATTCCACGATCACCTTGTTGTAGAGTCCGGGGTTCGCGCGACCGGTACGGATCGACGCGAAATCCTCCTTGGCTACCTCGACCGCCTTGTCCATCTTTTCCCCGGCTTCGAGCAAGGTTTCTTCGATCACGGTTTCTCCTCAGAAATAGTCGCGCCCCGGTCCACGGGCCGCAATGCACAATAAATTTCCGCCCCTGCGGGCGGAAGAGTCCTAGAAATATCCTAGCCCTTGCTAGGGAGTGACCAGGGTGCCCAGCTTTTCGCCGAGGATGGCCCGGGTGACGTTCCCTTCGCCTTCCATGCCGAAGACAACCATGGACAAATCGTTGTCCTTGCACATGGTCATGGCGGTCTGGTCCATGACGCGGATGTCACGGCGCAGGGCCTCGTCGTAGCTGAGCCTTTCGAGCTTCTCGGCTGTGGGATCCTTCTTGGGGTCCGCGGTGTACACGCCGTCCACACCGCTCTTTGCCATGAGAACGACGTCGGCGTGCACTTCGAGCGCCCGCTGGGCGGCCACGGTGTCGGTGGAGAAGTACGGAAGACCTGCGCCTGCACCGAAGATGACCACGCGCCCCTTCTCCATGTGGCGGATGGCACGGCGCGGAATGTAGGCCTCGGCTACCTGTCCCATGGTGATGGCGCTCTGGACGCGGGTCTCGACGCCCGCTTGCTCCAGGAAGTCCTGCAGCGCGAGGCAGTTCATGACTGTGCCGAGCATGCCCATGTAGTCGGCGCGGGAGCGGTCCATGCCGCTCTGGGACAGTTCGGCGCCGCGGAAGAAGTTACCGCCGCCGACGACGATTGCCACCTCGACCTCGGAAACAGCTGCGGCGATTTGCTTGGCGATAGCGCGGACGGTTTCCGGGTCCACACCCAGCTTTCCGCCGCCGATGACCTCGCCGGACAGCTTCAGCAGCACACGACGACGGGTCTTCTCCGGATGGATTGCAGTGTTCTCGGTTTCCATGGTGCCTTCCCGTTTGTGGACTCTGGCTAGATTATCTTGCTGGGGGCCGGGCAGAAAGCTGCCGGCTGTAGATGCACCCGGTGTGGGCCTGCCGTTGCATGCAAAAGGGGCGGCCACCGAAGTGACCACCCCTTTTGTATGTCTAACTAGTTTCCGACGCGGAAACGGGCAACTGCAGTTGCCTTGACGCCGGCCTCTTCGAGAACCTGTGCAACGGTCTTCTTGGAGTCCTTGGCGAATGCCTGGTCCAAGAGAACTTCGCCCTTGTAGAAGCCCGTGACGCGGCCTTCAACGATCTTGGTGAGAGCGGCTTCCGGCTTGCCTTCGGCCTTGGCGGTCTCTTCGGCGATGCGGCGCTCGGACTCGACCAGTTCGGCCGGGACGTCTTCGCGGCTCAGGTAGTTCGGGGCCATGGCTGCAACGTGGACAGCGACGTCGTGGGCTGCGGTAGCAGCGGCGTCGCCCTCGCCCTCAACGGCGAAGAGGACGCCGACCTGGGCCGGGAGGTCCTTGGAGGTCTTGTGCAGGTAAGCGTCAACCGTGCCGCCTTCAATGCGGGCAATACGGCGGACAACAACCTTTTCGCCGAGAACGGCGCCTTCTTCGACGACAACCTCGGAAAGGGGCTTGCCGTCGACGTCGATGGCCAGCAGGGTCTCGAGGTCGGCAGCGCCGGACTCGACGGCGACTGTCAGGACCTTGTCGGCCAGCTGGATGAACTTGTCAGCCTTGGCGACGAAGTCGGTCTCGCAGTTGACCTCGATCATTACTCCAACGCCGCCGGTGACCTTGGCTGCAACCAGGCCTTCGGCGGTGGAGCGGCCTTCACGCTTGGTAGCGCCCTTGAGGCCCTTGATGCGGATGATCTCGATGGCCTTCTCGGCGTCGCCGTTGGCCTCGTCAAGAGCCTTCTTGACGTCCATCATGCCGGCGCCGGTGCGCTCGCGCAGGGCCTTGATGTCAGCAGCAGTGTAGTTCGCCATGTGAACCCCTCTGTCTAGAAATTTATGTGTTTACGGACTGACAGGACGGCAGCCCACCAAGTGGGCCGCCATCCTGTCAGTAGCTCCCCGCACCGAAATCCGGCGCAGGAAAGGTCCGGATTTACTTGTCTGCTTCGGCTTCGCCAGCAGCAGCTTCGGTGGCCTCGGCGGCCGGGGCTTCGACAGCTTCCGCAACCGGAGCTTCAGCGGCTTCGGCTGCCGGAGCTTCAGCCGCTTCGGCCTTGCTGCCTTCGAGGAGCTCGCGCTCCCACTCAGCCAGCGGCTCTTCCGGGGCCTCTGCAGCACCGGTTGCGCGCTGGTTACGGGCGATGAGGCCCTCAGCAACGGCGTCGGCAACCACGCGGGTCAGCAGGTTTACGGAGCGGATGGCGTCGTCGTTACCCGGGATCGGGAAGTCAACTTCGTCGGGGTCGCAGTTGGTGTCCAGGATGGCAACAACCGGGATGTTCAGCTTCTTGGCTTCGTCAACAGCCAGGTGTTCCTTCTTCGTGTCAACAACCCACAGAACGGAAGGAGCCTTGGTCAGGTTGCGGATACCACCGAGGTTGGTTTCCAGCTTGGTGAGTTCACGCTTGAGGAGCAGGAGCTCCTTCTTGGTGTAACCGGAGCCTGCGACGTCCTCGAAGTTGATCTCTTCGAGTTCCTTCATGCGCTGGATGCGCTTGGCGACGGTCTGGAAGTTGGTGAGCATACCGCCCAACCAACGCTGGTTGACGTACGGCTGGCCAACACGGGTAGCCTGCTCAGCAATTGCTTCCTGAGCCTGCTTCTTGGTGCCGACGAACAGGACGGTGCCGCCGTGGGCGACAGTGGCCTTGACGAACTCGAAAGCGCGGTCGATGTAGGACAGCGACTGCTGAAGGTCAATGATGTAAATGCCGTTGCGCTCCGTGAAGATAAATCGCTTCATCTTCGGGTTCCAACGACGGGTCTGGTGTCCAAAGTGGACGCCGCTGTCAAGCAGCTGGCGCATAGTTACGACGGGCATGCCGACGCTCCTTCCGGCAGGTCATTCATGAGAGAGCCACACGGGCCGCTCTTACCCTGCCAATAGTTGACGGTTGTTTAGCCGGACCCGAACGGGCTTTGGCTCCTGGCATCCATTGCGCTTCTCATCCGGCCAATGACTCGCCGGACCGCAAGAGGCACAATCCTCCGCAGCATTGAATCCGCGGGGATTCGCAGTTGGAGGGTTGGATACGCGTAGTCAGCCTGGGACCCCCGCGCAACTGAATGAGAAGCGCTTCTGAACAAGCTTGAGGGCACAGCAAACTGCTCCACCAAGTGTACTACAGCGCCTTCAGCCTCATGACCGTAAACCCTCCCGGTTCAGGCTCCGTCCGTCGGCAGATTTCCCGCCCCTTTTTCCACATAGCCGAACTGGCGGCTTTCGGGACGTACACCGCCAACCAAGGCTTGTTCCATGAGAACTGAACATCTTCTGGCCTACGTTCTTTTGGTCCTTGCCCTGGGCGCGGCGCCGGCCGTTGCGTCGCCACCGCCGGGCGCAACCACCCCGTCCGGCACCCGCCCGGACTGGGCGTGGCCACTCTCCCCCAAGCCCGCCGTCGTGCGCGGTTTCGACCCTCCGGACAAACCGTGGTTGAGCGGGCACCGCGGCGTGGATTTGCAAGCAGCCGACGACGGCGCGCCGGTCGCCGCCCCCGCCGACGGCACGGTGAGCTTCGTGGGCGTCGTGGTGGACCGGCCGGTGATCACCATCGACCACGGGGGCGGGCTACGAAGCAGCTTTGAGCCCGTAGACAGCGAACTCGAACAGGGCGCCTTGGTCGGCAAGGGTCAGCCAATCGGCGCCGTGGTGGCCGGCCACTGCGCGGGATCCCCGTGCCTTCACTGGGGATTGCGGTCCGGGGAGGACTATGTCAACCCGCTTGCCTTGGTCACGGATCTCCGGCCTTCCGTGCTGCTGCCGCTAGACGATGGCGGAAATCCCCGTGATGGCCCGCCCCGTGACAAGGGTGTTGATTTCGTGGGTGCCCTCGTAGGAGTAGATCGCCTCGGCGTCGGCGAAGATCTTGGCCATCTCATAGTCCGTGACAATGCCGTTGCCGCCAAGGATGCCCCGGCCGAGGGCAACGCTTTCGCGCATGCGTGCCGTGGTGAAGGCTTTCGCCAGCGCGGATTGCTCGTCCTTGGCCACACCGGCATCCTCAAGCTGCGCGAGACGGACCATCATGCCCATGGAGCTGACCGTGTTGCCCAGGATCTGCACGAGTTGTTGCTGAACCAATTGGAATGAAGCCAGGGGCCTCCCGAACTGCATCCGTTCGACCGCGTAGCGGCGGGCAACGTCGAACGCCGCAAGCTGCTGGCCCACAGCCTGCCACGCGACCGAAAGCCGTGTGACTTTGAGGACCTTGTTGGTGTCCCTGAAGCTGTTGGCATTCGCCAGTTTGAAGAAGTCCGGAACCACCACGTTTTCGAGGGTGATATCGGCATTCTGAACGGTCCGCAGCGAAATCTTGTTCTCGATCTTGCTGGCCTTGAATCCGGGGAGGCTGGTGTCCACCAGGAAACCCTTGACCTGATTGTCGCCGAGGTCGCGGGCGAAGACCACAACCCAGTCCGAGAAGGTGGCGTTGCCGATCCAGCGCTTGGCCCCGTTGAGGATCCAGTTGTTGCCGTCGCGAAGCGCAGTGGTCCGGGTGCCGCCTGCGACGTCCGAGCCGCCCAAGGGCTCAGTGAGTCCAAAGGCGCCGATCTTCTTGAGGGAGTAGATGTCCGGCAGCCAGGCATCCTGTTGTTCTTGAGATGCCAACGCTTCGATGGAACCGGTGAACAAGCCGTCATGAACGCCCATGAACGTGGCAATTGAGGCATCGGCGCGGGTTGCCTCTGCATGGACAAGGCCAGCGAACACGTTGGAATAGCCTTGACGCCTTACCGGGCTGACCAGGTCAATCTCAGCCAGCTTGGGAATCAGGTCCATGGGGAACTCCCCACGGTTCCAGCAATCGACGGCAATCGGCTTGACCTCACGGGAAAGGAAGGCCCGGATCTCAGCCAGCCGGTCTTGCTCCTTGCCCGTGAGCAATTGCTCAAAGCCATAGAAATCGCCGTCGGCGTATGGAAGATTCTCGAGGTCGATTGCTGCCTTGGACATGGCGCTCCTTCGCATAAGTTACTGATGAGTAACTTACAGCAATGGCAGTCCTCCACACAAGCAACCAGGCGCACTCACGAATGGCCGACGGCTGCTTGCGTGGCGTCATCGTCCGAGGCAGAAACAGTTGCCGTTAACCTCCGGGCCTCCGGGTGTTTGCCCTTTGCACGGCTCGCTCCCAGACCGCTTCCCTAGGTTGGCAGTGACATCGTTTCCCCAATCTAAGGACGATTTTCAATGGCTGTTACACCCAACAAGCTCAAGCGGACTTCGATGGTATTGGTGGGCGCCGCAGTTGCTGCTTCCACTCTTGCCTCCGTTGCCCTGCCGGCATCCGCTGCTGACGAGGGAGAAGCACACGCCTCGGCCGCCGGATTCACCGTGAAGACCTTTTCCCCGGTCGGCACCGAGTCAGCGCCCGACGACATCACCCGGATGGGCGATTCCGTGTACGTATCGTTCCAGAATGGCGTTGGCCCCTTGGGCGAGGCTTCAGCAAACGGCGCCACAGCCAGCACCGTTCAGCAGTTCAGCCTCGACGGAAAGCCCGGTAAGTCCTGGCAAGTCACGGGCAAGGTTGATGGGCTTACGGCCGATCCGGAACACCACCGCCTCCTCCTCACCGCCAACGAGGACGGCAACTCGAGCTTCTCAACCCTCAGCCCGGACCATGCGAAGCCGCTGACCACGTACACCTATTCGGGCCTCACCCACGGTGGTGGAACCGACGCCGTATCTGTCGTGAACGGCAAGATCCTCGTCAGCGCCTCAGCGCCAGTCGATAGTTCGGGTCCCGCCGCCTATTCCGTCGCATTGGAAGGCACCACTGCCAAACTGACGCCTCTCTTCGGCGACAGTGCTACGGCTACCGCAGCCAATGGTCCCCAGGCTGGAAAGTCAACCACGCTTGGCCTCACAGACCCGGACTCCAACACCCAGGTTCCGGCCGCCGCTCCGCGGTTCAAGAAATCCTTCATGCTTGACGCGCAGGCGGACAAGCAGTTGATCTTCGCCTCCAACCCGGGCAGCGGCGAGCAAGCTCTCCAGGTACTGTCGGTTTCCCAGCCCCTGGATGACACTGTGTTCGCGGCCCACTCCAACCAGACCCTTCTGGTCACGGACCCGAAGGACAACAAGGTCTTCTCCATCACCGGCCCGTTCAGGGCCGGCGAAGCCGTCTCCACCGTCGTACCCGACGCAGGCCCCGCGTACTTGGCAAACCTGGACCTGGGCACGGGTGCTCTCGCCCCGATCAAGGAACTTGCCTCCATCCAGCCCAAGGGCCTGATGTTCACCGGCGGCGCCGAGGACAACTCGCAGGACGGCCAGCGCTCCGAGTAACGGTCACCTTCGAAGGAGCCCCTGACTGCGCTTCCGCGCGTCAGGGGCTCCTTTCGTGCAGGGCTAGCCGTCCCGGCCGAGCGATTCAGCCTGCCGGGCCCAACTGAGCTCGAAGCCATGCATCGATGTGTTCGAGAGCGGCCCGTGCCATCGGCGTCGAGTGTCCGGTGAAGCCGTGAGGGGAGGCAGGGTAGATTCGCAGGTCGACCTCGACGCCGGCGTCCGACAGCCGTGCGGCCATGGCGAGATTGTCTTCCAGGAGGATGTCCTCGCTGCCGATCACCATCATGATCGGCGGTAGGCCCGCGAGCTCGGAGAAGAGGGGTGAGAGGTCGGGGTGGGTGCGATCCGGAGCGGTCCCCGCATAGGCGTCAAGAAAATACTCGTCGGCGATCAGGCGTCCGGCTGTCGTTTTCGCGGCGAGGTCGTAGGTGCCGAACTGCAGCACGCCGCCGTTGAATGCCGTGACCCCGCGGTCGCGCAAGCGCACAAGCGTAGATACCGCCAACGTCGAACCGGCAGAGAAGCCACCGATAGCGAGTTTCGCTGTGCCAAAGCGGCCTTCAGCGTGCTCCACCAGCCACAGCGCTACTGTCTCGCAGTCGTCGGGTGCGGAAGGCCAAGGGTGCTCGGGAGCGAGCCGGTAATCCACACTGACCACTGCAATACCCAACGCGTCCGCAAGCCGTCTGTTGCGAACGTCGCTTCCGGCAGCCGAGCCCATGTAGAAGCCGCCGCCGTGGATTTCCAGGAACACGCCGGCCACCGGCCTGCTGACCGGCACGTGGATCCGCACCGGAACGCTTCGGCCAAGTGCGCTTACCAGCTCTGCGATTGGCTGTGGATCACACGTTGCAGGTGCTGCCGCTCCCGCTCGGAGTGTGTGCAGCTCCTCCCGACTGCTCGGACCACGGCCGGCCGGCCGCCGGGCGTAGAAGGCGTTGGACTCATCGACGAATGACCACAATTCAGGATCGATCGGCGACGGCAATTCGAAGCTCACAAGATAACTCTAAGATGCGCATCCGGCTCGTGAGTTCAGTAGGTATTGCCCGCAGCCCGCCGTGGCGCGTTCGGCCCGGTAGGGGCAGTATGGAGGGATGAACGCTCCCAGCGCCGATAGTCCGGCGCAGGGTGGCTCTGTTGGTTCCGGGGCCGGCCTGCACCCGTGGAGCCGCTATGTGGCCTTGGGTGACTCCTTCACCGAAGGGGTAGGAGATCCAGAACCCCGCAGCCCAGGGGGCCTGCGAGGCTGGGCGGACCGGGTCGCGGAAGAACTGAGCGCCGGACACGAGGATTTCGCTTACGCGAACCTGGCGGTCCGTGGACGATTGCTCCATCAGATCCTGGATGAGCAGGTGGGCCCTGCGATGGCCCTTCAACCGGATCTGATCACCCTCAATGCCGGGGGCAATGACCTGATCTTCCGCAGAAGTGATCCCGACAAACTCGCCATCCGGATGGACGCCGGCGTGCGACTCCTGGCCTCTACCGGCGCAACGGTTGTGCTGTTTGCCGGCCCGGACTGGGGCGCTACGCCCGTGCTGGGACGGACCCGCGCCCAGGTAGCCATCTTCAACGAGAACCTGCGCACCATTGCCGCACGCCACGATGCGGTAATCGCCGATCTGTGGGCTCTGCGTCAGCTCACCCACCCACGAATGTGGGATCCGGACCGGCTGCATTTCTCTCCCTTGGGCCAGCACACCATCGCCATCATGGTGCTCGATACCCTCAACGTCCCCCACACCTTGGAACCGATGACGCCGAAAGACCTACCCGAGCGCACTTCGCGCGAAGCAAGGGCCGACGACATTATCTGGGCACGCGAGCACTTGTTCCCATGGGTCCTGCAACGTCTCAAACAAGGAATTTCCGACGACGGGCGGCACGCAAAGCGGCCCGATCCGGGCCCGGTGTTTGGCGCCTGGATGCCGCCCGGAACGTTCGTGGGGAACGATCCACCAAACTGATCAAAGTTATGACGTGACGGTGGCCAGCAGCGCTCGGCTCTCCTCGATGTAGCGGTCGCTGAAAGCGGCGTCGCTCACCTGCGCGGAGGCGGCCAGCGGCTTGCCTTGCTCGTCATAGTAGGTCCCAGTCGCAGCGGATGAGTCTGTGAGGATCCGGGAGATGACGTGCGCCGCGCGCTTCGAGGTTGTGAAGTGCGGGAAGACCGTGAGGAGCGGCGCGAGAGCCTTCGCTATGAGACGAACGGCAGCAGGGAGTTCGCCGAGGTTGGAGCCGGGGTTGACCCCTGGTTCGATTGCCCGGAACCGCAGGCGCGGGAATTCGCGGGCGAGGCTGAACACGGCGGCGAGGTTGCCCTGCTTCGAGGTGGCGTATGCGTCCATTCCCGGGCGGCTTGAGCCGCCGGGTGTGTACTCGCCCCGCGCAGCGGCTTGAGCCGAGATGAAGCGGCTGCCGCGGAACCCGGCTCGCACCGCCGGAATTCTCGCGGGGTCCTCCACCGCGGATGTGATGAAGATGACGTTGGTGCCGTCCGCGAGGGAGGGAATGAGTGCCTCCGTGAATGCAAGCGGTCCCAAGTGGTTCGTCGCAAAGGACAGCTCCCAACCCTGCTTGCTGGTCGCGGGCGTCGACAGCATGACGCCGGCGTTGTTGAGCACGCCGCGGATCGGCAGGTCGAGAGCGGTGATTTCCGCGGCAGCTCGACGAGAGCTCACGACGTCGGAAAGGTCGGCAACGACGACGACGGCGGCGCCTCCCCGGCCAGCGATTTCGGCCGCGACCGTGGCGAGCTTTTCGGGGCTTCGACCGACGAGCACGACGGTGCCGTGGCGGGCGAGCTCCAACGCCGTCGCGTGACCGAATCCCGAAGCGGGGCCGGTGATGACCCAAGCGGGCGCGGATGTAGTCATGGGGTTGCTCCTGTTTCAGTTGGCGAGGGGCCGGCGAGTGCTCGCCACATCGCGGCGAACGCGGTCGAGCTCCGAATGCCGGTTGGGTCTGGATGCCGGATGAGGTCGTCTATGGTGGTGTCCGCGATCGAGGACATGAGGGCAGTGGTGAAGCCGAGCGGCGTGGCCTGTGCCGGAAGCACCGGCACAGGCCACCAAATAGGCCACCAAGCCGAGAACCAGGCAAACGCCAAAGGCCCCAGCAACCGCTTGGTTGCTGGGGCCTTTCGGGTAGGGCTACTCGGACTTGAACCGAGGACCTTAGGATTATGAGTCCCGCGCTCTAACCAGCTGAGCTATAGCCCCGAGTCGGCCAGGCGGCCGCTTTGTCAGCGTCCTCCCAGCCAAAACACTCTAGCAAAACAATTCGGCTCCCGATGCCAACCGCGAGACTACGCCGTGTCTACGTGACTAGATGACCTTGTCCTCATAGCTCGCCCCGCGATAGAGGTCCTCGAACGTCTGCAGTGTGCCTTGGATGCTGTGCGGCTCCACCATGGCGCGGCTCGCCTTGCCCATGGCTTCGAGTTCGCCATCCGGCAGACGGAAGAGCTCGGTGATCCGGGCTGCCAGCTCGTTGCTGTCCCCGGGCGTGAACAGATGCCCGTTCTCGCCTTCGCGCACAAGGTGCGGCAGGGCCATCGCATTGGCGAGAAGAACCGGCGTCGACGCCGACATCGCCTCGAGCGTCACGAGGGACTGCAGTTCGGCGGTTCCGGGCATGCAGAACAGGTCAGCGCGAATGTACGCCGTCCTCAGGTCCTCATCGCTCGCCAGGCCCAGGAACCTGACCCGCTCGCCCAGGCCCAGGCCCAGGCGCTTGGCTTGGGCCTCCAATGCGGCGCGGACCTCGCCGCCGCCGACAATTTCAAGATGCACATTGAGTTCGGCCGGTGTCTTCGAGACGGCGTCGATCAGGACGTCCACATGCTTTTCTTCAGCAAGGCGGCCGACAAAGAGAACGGTGGGGTTGGCATGCGGCTCGATCTCTTCGCCCGGCCCCAGTTCATAAGCGGCCGCGTCAATACCGTTGGACAGAGGCAGGACCTTGCGAAGGAAAGCGTGCTGGTGCATGGCCTTCGCGGCAAGCGGCGTGGGAGTGGTGACGACGTCGGCCAGGCCCATGACCTTGCCCATGTCTTTCCACGAGACCCGCCCGATGATGTCCTTGAACCACTGCGGGAACGGCAGGAACGGGTTCAGGTTCTCAGGCATGAAGTGGTTGGTGGCTATGATCCGGATGCCCCGCTTCTTGGCCTCGTACAGAACGTGTTCGCCGATCATGTAGTGGCTTTGGATATGAACGACGTCGGGCTGCACCTTGTCGAAGAGCAGCCGAATGTCGTTCTTGATTTCCCAGGGGTAGCAGATGCGAAAGTACTCGTGCGTAAAGACTCCGTGGGACTTCAAGCGGTGCACCGTGCCTTCATCCCCGAACTCGGTGAAGCTCTTGCCGTTGTCCGCCCGGCAGGCCAGCACGTGGACGTCGTGCCCCCGGGCCTTCATGCCTTTGGCAAGCCGGTACCCGAACTGAGCAGCACCGTTGACCTGCGGGCGGTAAGTCTCCGCCGCAATCAGGATGGTGAGGGGTTTGTTGGTTTCGGGAACGGTCACGTGGAGAACTCCTGATGGTCACGGTGCGAACATCGCAAAACGTCTGGCCCTGCGGTGTCTTCGCCGGTTGCCTGCCGCGGGTGTGCGGGGCACGGTTGTCGAACTTTGCCCTAGGCCTTCCGGCTTGCTGCCGCCTTCGCGTCACGTTTTCGCTTGGTGACCTCGGGATGGTGCCGGCTCAGGGCAATAACCCCCACGATAGCAAGGGAAGCGGCCACAGCCATGGCGATTGCCAGCACGGCGTGCACATCGGGACGAAGCTCACCCAAAATTGCGATCCCGATCGCAATGCCGACAATGGGGTCGATCACAGTCAACCCAGCGATCACCAGATCCGGCGGCCCGCCCGAATAGGCACTCTGCACGAACCAGGAACCGAGACCGCCGGCGGCGGCTATGGCGACCACGGTGTACCACTGCACGTTGAGCAGAAAGTGCCCGTTGGGGTCCAGCAGGTGCCGGCCGATGATGCGCGTCAGGACCGCGACAAACCCGAACAACACCCCGGCACCCAGGATGTACACAAAAGCGCTCATGCGGTGCCGGAACATGACCGCCAACGTTCCAAAAAGCCCGACTGCGAGTGCCAGCAGGAGCACGATGGTTATTTCGTCCTCGGCGCTGACGTGATGGTTCTCCTGAGTGGCATTGACGGCCAGCAGGACGAACATCGCTGAGCCGGTCACGCAAGCAGAGATCGCCACCACCGTGCCGCGATTGATACTGAGTCCCTGGTCCTTGGCGTTGACCACCGTGGTGATGACCAAGGCGATGGCTCCGATGGGCTGCACCACCGTCAGGGGTGCAGAAACCAAGGCAATGGCGTTCATGCACATGCCCAAGGCAAGCAACAGCAGGCCGAGCACCCACCGCGGATTTCGGAGAAGCCTCAAGAAGCCCTGTGAACTCAGGGCGAGGCCACCGGTATCGGCCTTGACCGCGCTGCCCTGGCGCTGGGCGCCAATGGCGAGGCAGAAGGCGCCAAGCACCGCAAGAAGGACTGCAAACCAGGACATCAGCTGCGACCGCCGTCGTTGGCTTTGAGTTCTTTGCCCTTGCGGAGGATTGCCCAGAAATAGTTGTATGCCGCTACCCAGTGCCCCACCAGACCGAAGCCCAGGCAGACCCAGGCGATCACGAAGTATACACCGGTGAAGGGAATCGCGAGCTTGGAGAGGACCAGAAGAGGCGTGCCCAGGAGCAGGAACGCCGTCCGGATCTTGCCGATCCGGCTCACCGGGAGGTCGGGGTGGCTATGGAAATAGAACAACGAGGCCGTGGCAAGGACGACGTCGGGCACCACCAGGGCGGCCAGGTACCACCAATCCACCACCCCGGCGATAGCGAGCGTGACAGCGACGGTGATGAGTGCCAGGCGGTCCGCGACGGGATCGAGGATGCGGCCCAGCTTGGAGGTTTGGTTGAAACGCCGCGCGACGTAGCCATCCACCCAGTCAGTGCCGCCCATGATGGCAAGAACCAGCACGGCGAAACCGTATTCCCTTTGCCACAGAACCAGCCACACGAACAGCGGGACGCCCATGAAGCGCAACACAGTCAGGAAATTGGGGACGGTGAAGATGAGATCGTGGTCGATCTGTGGCTGGCCCGGGCGTGCGCCTGCACCGATGAACCTCACCTGTCCCCCTTTCCGTAGTCCGCAGCTGACGCTGGTGCTTGCCGTCCCGATTACTTCTTGAACAGCTTCCGAAGTCCCACCGCAGCCACTGTGGCGGAAGCGGCGAAGAGCAATAGCTCTTTCCAGCGCGCGGCGAGCCGCTCCGGCAGTCCGGCGGGAACCTTCTCACTGAAATCTGCGAGCTTGTCGGCAGCAAATTGGCGTCCGTCGTCAAGCTTGTGCCCGGCAACGTCGAGGAGCACCTTTCCTTGGGTCTTGACGTCGAGCTCGACGCCGAGCTGATCGCGAACGTCGGCGAGGTGCTCGCGGCGCTGCTCCAGACGGCGGAGCAGCTCGGCTTCGCTCGGGGCGGGGGGTTGCTCGGCTTTGTGTGCTTCTGCCTTGGCGGCTTTTTCGGCTTTGGCCTTCTCAGCTGCGGCGGCTTTCGCTGCTTCCGCTTCCTTGTAGGCTTCCGACGAGGGGTCAAGGACGCTGGCGTCGAAGGACGTGCCTTCCTTGACTATGCCGAGATCGTGCTTGATGCCGCGGACGGTCTTCTCAGGTACAAACGGCATGGCCCCCTTGAACGCGCGGAAGGCGACGAGGGCTCCGATGAGAATGATCAAAAGGAACGCCGCCGCAACCACAAGCGCAGCCAGCCACGGGGGCATGACAGTGGCCAAGCCCAAGATGGCCGCCACAACCAAGGCGATGATAAGCAAAGAGAAAAAGACCAGCGCAACGCCAACGAAAGCGCCGGCAATACCCAACTGTTTGCCTTTGCCCTTAAGTTCAAGCTTGGCCAGGCTGATTTCGTCGTTGAGCTGCCGCGGCGCGAGCCGGGCTGCAAGTTTCAGGGTGTTCGGCAACGCCGAAATGCCCGGGCGTTCGCCAGCCCGGCCGCTGTGACGTCCACTCATAGGTTCCGCCTCACTGCTTCCTTCTTGCTCTTACCCGGCTCCGGCACGGTGGCGAATACAACCGTCCACGCGCACCTGTCCACAAAACTACCATTCAGCTTCAGCCTCAACTTCCGGACGGTCCCGCGGCGCGCCCCCGCCATCGCTGATAAATATGATCTGTCGCACATAGGATTGATAATCGTGAACACTCCCCCTGTACCGGGCGATTCCCTCAGTCGACGCGAAAAACTCCTCTATATCCTGCTACTCGGCGCATTGACCGCCTTGGGTCCATTTACGGTTGATCTCTATCTGCCGGCGTTTCCCGCGCTGGAGCATCATTTCGACGTTTCAGCGGCTGCGATCCAACTCACACTGACCGGCACAACAGTGGGCTTCGCCATCGGCCAATTGGTGGTGGGACCTTTCAGCGACAAGTTCGGACGCCGCATGCCCTTGATCCTGGCAACGGCCTTGCACATCGGTTCCTCCCTGGGCGCCGCACTGTCCACGGACATCAGCACACTTGCCCTGTTCCGCGTCCTCATGGGCGTCGGTGCAGCCGGCGGTGGCGTGGTGGCCATGGCCATGGTCCGGGACCTCTTCGCGGGCTACGCCATGGTGCGGATGTTCTCCCGTATGTCACTGGTGAATGGCCTGGCGCCCATTCTGGCTCCGATCATCGGTTCACAACTGCTTTTGGTGATGCCTTGGCCCGGGATCTTCTACTTCCTGGCGAGCTACGGAATCCTCGTGATCATTGCCGCCGTGTTCCTCATCCGGGAAACGTACCCTGCCGAGCTCCGCCGGCAGACGACGTCGACGGCAGGCCAACGCTACAAGGCCGTCTTCGCCGACCGGATTTTCGTCGGGATGCTGCTCGTAGGCGGGTTCAACTTCGGCGGACTGTTCGCTTACCTTTCCGCGTCCACTTTCCTGTTCCAACAGGTCTACAACTTCTCCCCGCAGGAATACGGCCTGCTGTTCGGTGTCAACTCCCTGGGCATCGTCGCCGGCGTCCAAATCAGCTCCCGGGTCATCAGGCGAGTGGCACCCCAATGGATCATGGCGTTTGCCACGGTCTGGATGCTACTGATGGCGGTGTTGATCGTGGTGTTCGATCTGCTCCACTTCGGCCTATGGGGCGTCATGGTCCCGCTGTGGTTCTACATCCTCGCCACCGGGTTCATGTTCCCCTGCGTCCAGGTGATCGCCCTGGCCAACCATGGCGCACAGGCCGGAACAGCGGCTTCCTTGCTGGGGGCCTCGAACTTCCTGATGGCGGGCATCATCCCGCCCGTGGTTGGCTGGCTGGGCGTCGGCTCTGCCGTTCCCATGGGAGCCGTCCAGGCCGTGTGTCTCGCAGGAGCCGTGGCGGCCCTCTGGCTCGTCGTGCGGCCTCGATCCGTCCCCTCTATCCACTGACGCGCCCATCCACTCATGCGCCCCATCCACAGACGCGCGAGGTCCGGACCTCGGCGTGGGGAAGTAGGCTCAAGCCATGACGCGCAAACCGCACCGCAACGGGAGGGGCCTTTTCCTCGGAGCGATGCTTGGCGCCGTCGTCGGCTTCTTGCTGGGCCGCGGCGCCGGAAACCCCGTGTTCGGAGCCTTGCTGGGCGCCGTCGTCGGTTCCGCAATCCTCTACCGGATCAATCCCGGGCCTTGGAAACGGGACTAAGCGGGCCTTCCGTGGGTTCGAGGCCTGTTGCCGGTCATGGCCCGGCGATAAAGTTGAGGTGTGCCCCGTTGGCAGGAACTGCAACCCATTCCAGCCCCATGGCAGCGCAGGGATGATGGCATCCTGCCGCTGTGGTGGGATCGTCTATGCACGGTGACAAGCCCGCAATCCGCGGCCCTCTACGCGGCCGGACTCTTCACGGAGGACCGACGCCGGCCGATTGCGCAATGGTTCAATCCGACAAATGGCTCGGCCCTGCTCGTGGCTCCGGAGACCTCTCCTGAATGGCCCGTGCAACGCTTCGGAATCTTCTACGCACCCCCTGGCGGCGGATTCACCCGAGTCCACTCCGCTGCCCACGAATGGCACCCCCGGGAGCCGAGGACGCCGCCCACCGAGGATGACGCCTTCCAGTCCGCCGTGGCCGAAGCAGCGAGGTTCCTGCAAGTGGAGATGGACTTCGTCTGAAGACTTTGCGGTGGGATTCCGCCCATTCGAATGAGCACGAAAAATCAGGCAAACCGCAGCAAAAAAGCAGGCCCCGCACCGATAAAAACCGGTGCGGGGCCTTCGCGCTCCTCCGACTGGACTTGAACCAGTAACCCTTCGATTAACAGTCGAATGCTCTGCCAATTGAGCTACGGAGGAATGAAGCGGTTATGACTTTAGCAAAGGTTTTGCCTCAAGTGAAATCGAGCCTCGGACACTGTGGGAAGGGCCGCAAAATACCCCTCCCGGGTATCGCGAATGGCACGGAGCTGACGCCCTGCCCGAAGATAGGATGATCCGGGGCGTACGAAGCGCGTGCGAGCCGCATACGTGGCGCATAGGAACAGAAGGAAGCATGTCGAAGAACTGGTCAGCCGAGGCCAACGTGAAGGAAGTTGCCGAGGACGTCTTTTTCGTCCAAGGCCCTGCAGTCAACTGGACGATCCTCAGGCGGGACAAAGAATTCACCCTCATCGACACGGGCTATCCCGGGAACTGGCCATTGCTCCAATCGAGCATGAATTTCTTGGGACTGGCTATGGAAAATGCCGCCGGAGTTCTCCTGACGCATGGTCACTCGGATCACATCGGCAATGCCGCGAGAATATCCGCAATGGGCATTCCGGTATTTGCGTCCTATGCGGAGTTGCCAAACATTCGCCGGGAGGTCCTCGAACAGGTCACCGTCAAGGATCTCGGTTTGCGCATCATCCGCCCCAGGGTCGGCGCGTGGGCCCTGCACGCCATCCGATCCGGGGGCTTGTCCGACGTCGCGGTCCCGGGCGTCGCTGCGATGACCCAGGACATTCTTGACGTGCTCCCTGGATCTCCCCGGATCATTGCCACTGGCGGGCACACAAGCGGCCATGTGTCCTTCTTCATCCCTTCAGCCAAGGCCGTGGTCACCGGGGACGCGCTCGTCACCGGCCACGCGGTCAGTCCGGTCTGCGGGCCGCAGTTGTTGCCCGCAGTCTTCCATCACCGCCCGGCGGAGACCTTGGCCAGCGTAGGGGTACTCAGTCAGTTGGGCGCCGAAACCATCCTGCCGGGCCATGGGCCGGTGGTGAGCGTACCCACCGGGACAATCGAGCTCGTCTCTAACGGCAGGTACTCCCCCTTCGCTTGAGTCGCCAGGCTTCGGTTGAGTGGCCGGCCTTCCGGCCGAGTACGCGTATCGGAGCCTGAGTGAAAGGGCGGGAAACCGGTCCAAAACGGGTATCCCCCACTCTTAACCCGTGCCGTGCATAGCCAATAGGCTCCGGACCTGGGGATTCTGACCCGGTCTGTTCAGAAAAAGGGGAAGCCGATGCGGCTCCTGACCATACTGTTCCGGCGGCACCCGGGGCGCTCTTCCGCTTGGCGTTTCTCCCCTTGGCGCTCCTCCGCCGGGCGGGGGAAATCGCCTGGGATCCGCAACGCGTGGTTCCGCTGGGTCACGGCCGCGTCCGCGCTGTTGTTGCTTGGCTACTCCGTTGTCTACTTGGTGACCCCTGCGCGGGCGGCAGTGCCGAAAACAATCATCAGCCTGACCTTCGACGACGGCAATGCCGATCAGCTCCCGGCCGAACAGCTACTGAAGTCGCTCGGATTGCACGGCACATTCTTCATTACGACCAGCTGGATCGATAATCCGTCATGGCTCACCCGAGCCAACCTGAACAGCATCGCTGCGGATGGCAATGAGATCGGTGGCCACACCATCACCCACCCGGACCTCACCACGTTGTCCACCTCGGCCGCCACCAACGAAGTTTGCGGCGGACGGACCACCCTTGCCAGCTGGGGGTTCAACGCCACCGATTTCGCCTATCCCTTCGCCGCCGAGAACTCTTCGGTCGAGCAAATCGTGAAGAATTGCGGTTTTGCCAGTGCGCGCAATTTGGGGGACATCCGTTCGCCCGCCAGTTGCTCCGGCTGCCCCTTCGCGGAAACCCTCCCCCCGGCCAATCCATACAACACAGCGGCACCGGATGAAGTCGACAGCACTTGGACGCTGCAGAACCTCGAGGACCTGGTGACCAACGCGGAACCGGGAGGGGGCTGGGTCCAGCTGACCTTCCACCACATCGCCGTCGGGACAGATCCCACGTTGACCATCGATCCCAATCTCTTCAAGACTTTTGTCACATGGCTGGCAGCGAGAACGGCCAACGGAACCACGTCCGTTCAAACGGTCGCCCAGGCCCTGGGCAATGTGCCCACCCAGCCCCCGGTAGCCGCCTTCACGTCCTCGACGGCGGGCCTGACAGCGACGTTTGACGGTTCAACCTCGACCGATCCAAACGGGACTGTGACCTCCTACAGCTGGGACTTCGGCGACGGCTCCCCGGCAGGCACCGGCGTGAAGCCTTCGCACACCTACGCCGCGGGGGGAACTTACCAAGTGAAGCTGACCGTGACGGATAACTCCGGCCTCACGGGGACAGTCACGCACGCGGTAACTGTGGCTGCCGCGGCGACGGCCCCGGCCGCTCCAACAGGGGTGACCGCGACGGCGGGCAACGGCTCAGCGGTGGTGTCGTGGACGGCGCCGGCCAACGGCGGTTCTCCGATTACTTCGTATGCCGTGACGCCTTCGTCCGGCGGCACGGCCTTGGCTCCGGTGACGGTTTCCGGAAGTCCGCCCTCGACGACGGCGACCGTCACCGGGCTGAACAACGGCACGGCCTACACCTTCACCGTGACGGCGACGAACGCCGTCGGGACGTCCGTGCCGTCTGCCGCATCACCACCCGTCACCCCGACGGCGACGAACGCACCGGCCGCTCCGACAGGGGTGACCGCAACGGCGGGGAATGCTTCCGCGGTGGTGTCGTGGACGGCGCCCGCCAACGGCGGTTCTCCGATTACTTCGTATGCCGTGACGCCTTCGTCCGGCGGAACGGCCTTGGCTCCGGTGACGGTTTCCGGAAGTCCGCCCTCAACGACGGCGACCGTCACCGGGCTGAACAACGGCACGGCCTACACGTTCACCGTGACGGCGACGAACGCCGTCGGAACGTCCGTGCCGTCTGCCGCATCACCACCCGTCACCCCGACGGCGCCCGTTCCCGGCATCACCAACGGCGGCTTCGAATCCGGACTCACCTCCTGGACCACCGGCGGCGTCAGGGCACCCGTGGCCTCCACCATCGCGCACACCGGCACCGGCTCGGCGCTCCTCGGCCTGGCCTCGGGGGCTGAGCCGCTCGGGGACAGTAGCCTGGCCCAGACCGTTACTGTTCCTGCTACAGGGACGTCCACGCTGTCCTTCTGGTACCAGCCCCACACCGCAGACGACACCTGCAACGGAACCACCTGCCGCTACGACTGGATGGAGGCACAGGTCCGCAACACCAGCGGCACCACACTGGCCAGCCTGTTCAAACTCAGCAGCAACTCCGGCACCTGGACCCAGCTCAGCGCCAATCTCTCCGCCTACAACGGCCAGACCATCACCCTATGGTTCAACGTCCACCTCGACGGCTCCAGCCCGGCGGATGACACCTGGATGTACCTCGACGACGTCGTGCTCACCAACAGCCAGACAACCCCGACCGCACCCGCCGCCCCTACCGGAGTGACCGCGACGGCGGGCAACGCCACCGCAACCGTGTCCTGGACCGCGCCGAATAACGGCGGCTCGGCGATCACCTCCTACGCCGTCACCCCGCACGCCGGCACTACCACGCTAGCCCCGGTCACCGTCACCGGAAATCCGCCCGCGACGTCGGCGAGCGTCACGGGACTGACGAACGGCACGGCCTACACCTTCACCGTCACCGCCACCAACGCCATCGGCGCTTCACCGGCCTCGGCGGCGTCGGCACCCGTCACCCCGACGGCGGCCACGACGGCGCCTGCCGCTCCCACAGGTGTCACCGCGACGGCGGGCAACGCCTCCGCCAACGTGTCCTGGACCGCGCCAAATAATGGCGGATCGGCGATCAGCTCGTACGCTGTCACACCGCACGCCGGCACCACCACCCTGGCCCCGGTAACCGTCACCGGGAACCCTCCCGCCACGTCGGCGAGCATCACGGGGCTGAGCAACGGCACCGCCTACACCTTCACGGTCACGGCCACGAACGCCGTCGGCACCTCACCGGCGTCGGCCGCCTCGGCGCCCGTCACGCCCACGGCGACAGCACCCCCGGCCATCACCAACGGCGGCTTCGAATCCGGGCTCACTGCATGGACAACCGGCGGCGTCAGGGCACCCGTAGCTTCCACCACGGCCCACACCGGCACCGGCTCCGCGCTCCTCGGCCTGGCCTCCGGGGCCGAGCCCCTGGGAGACAGCAGCCTGTCCCAGACCATCACCGTCCCCGCCACCGGAACCACCACGCTGTCCTTCTGGTACCAACCCCACAGCGCAGAAGACCCCTGCACCGGCGCTGCCTGCCAGTACGACTGGATGGAAGCACAAGTGCGCTCCACCAGCGGCACCACCCTGGCCAGCCTGTTCAAGCTCTGCAACGACAACGGCACCTGGACCCAGCTCACCGCCGACCTCACCGCCTACAAAGGCCAGACCATCACCCTCTGGTTCAACGTCCACCTCGACGGCTCCACCCCCGCCGACGACACCTGGATGTACCTCGACGACGTCACCCTCACCACCGGGTAAATGAATCAGACGCCAAAAATCCCCGCCCTCTACTGAGGACGGGGATTTTTGAGTAGCGCTCCTCCGACTGGACTTGAACCAGTAACCCTTCGATTAACAGTCGAATGCTCTGCCAATTGAGCTACGGAGGAATGAAGCGTGTACCAGCCTAACAAAGGCCCGGCGGGAAACGAAATCGACGCCGGGGAAGGCCCTCAGCTATCCATGCGGAGAGCGCGGCGCTGCATTTCCAGCTCCATAAGTTCGCGGTTGAGGCGTTGGAACTCCTCCGGCTGGGCTGACGCATCCAAGCGCTGCAACTGGCCCATCTTGTCCGCCTTGACCCTGGTGATCTGCAGTTCGAACAGCCGGGCCAATATGTCGCGGCAATACCGCTGAAGCGCTTCGGGCGTGCTGGCTGGCAGCGGAACCACAGCAAGCTCGGAGACCAGGCCTTGGAGCGGTTCCGGAACCTCCTGGCGAATCCCTTCCACCCAGGCAACAGGGTCCCCCGCGTGGGCCAGCCCGGCAGCCCTGACAGCCGTGTGTACCGCGGAGTAGGCCGGAGTGACGAAGTGACAGGCCTCAAACCGTTCCCATGCCCCACCGCTAAGCGCAGCTTCGCCGCCAAGGACAGCGGGGTTCTGGATGACCACTTCAAGGGCCTGCCGCTCCATGGCCGCAATGGGATCCCGGGGATCCGGGCGCATGAAGGCGATGGGAGCGTCCGACGGCGGTGCTGCCGCCGGCTGTCCGGCCTGGCCCGGCGATGCGCCGTTTCCTGCCCCAGGGGCTCCTGCGGATCCGGCAGCTCCTGGCGTGCCCGCCGCGGGCGCGCCGGAAGCAGCGCGCTTGGCGGCCACCCCCACTGCCCGGCTGACCTCCTCAATGGGCATGCCGAGCCAGCCTGCCAACTCCCGGACATACGCCGGGCGGATGCCGGAATCACGGATCTGCGCCACCACAGGGGCCGACTCCCGCAGGGCGGCGACCCGGCCTTCCACGGTGTCCAGGTTGTGGCGTTTGAGGGATGCCCGGATGGCGAATTCGAAGAGGGGCCGGCGGGTGCCGATCAAGTCCCGGACGGCCGCGTCCCCCTTGAGTTGGCGCAAATCGCAGGGGTCGGCCCCGGTGGGTTCCACGGCCACGTAGGTCTGGGCGACGAAGCGCTGGTCTTCTTCAAAGGCGCGCAATGCCGCTTTCTGCCCCGCGGCGTCGCCGTCGAAAGTGAAGATGACCTCTCCCCCGGTGCCGTCGTCGGACAGCAAACGGCGGGCGATCTTGATGTGGTCCGTACCGAAGGCCGTACCGCACGTGGCCACAGCGGTGCCGACTCCGGCAAGATGGCAGGCCATGACGTCCGTGTACCCCTCCACCACCACGAGTTGCCGATCCTTGGCGATGTTCCGTTTGGCGAGGTCGATGCCGTAGAGGACCTGGGACTTCTTGTAGAGCACGGTCTCAGGGGTGTTCAGGTATTTCGGACCTTGATCGTCCTCGTAGAGCTTGCGCGCGCCGAAGCCGATAGTGTCGCCGGCGATGTCCCGGATGGGCCAGATGAGCCGGCCGCGGAAGCGGTCGTAAATACCCCTATTGCCTTCAGAAAACATTCCCGTGAGCTTAAGCTCAGCGTCCGTGAACCCACGTCCGCGCAGGTGTTTCAGGAGTGAGTCCCAACCTTGCGGCGCGTAGCCGACGCCGAACTGTTCGGCTGCGGTCCGATCGAAACCGCGGCCATGCAGGAAGTTGCGGCCCTCGGCGGCACCTGCCGTGAGTAGTTGGGCACGGAAGAACTCGTCGGCGATCTTGTGGGCATCCAGCAGCCGTTGGCGCTTGCCGACTTCCTCGCGGTTAGGGCCGGTCCCGCCGTCCTCATAGCGCAGCTCGTAGCCGATCCGGGCTGCAAGTTTTTCCACGGCTTCGTGGAAGGAGCTGTGGTCCATCTTCTGGACGAAGGAGATGGCATCGCCGTCTTCACCGCAGCCGAAGCAGTGGTACCGGCCTACTTGGGGACGGACAGTGAACGACGGCGAGCGCTCGTCGTGGAAGGGGCAGAGGCCTTTGAAGGTGCCCAGGCCTGCGCCCTTGAGGGTGACGTAGCCGTCCACCACTTCCTTGATATCGGTGCGCTGGCGTACTTCGTCGATATCTTCACGTTTGATCAGGCCAGCCACGTCACCATCCTAGTCGCTCCGCGCGGGCAGCCCCTGAGCGGGCCGGCAACTCGACGGGGGTCTACCAGAGCGACGGCAGGCTACCCACTAGCCGTTCGTACATCGCGAGCGCCGAAGCGTCCGTCAGGGACGCCACCTGGTCGATGACGACGCGAAGCCGGGCACCGTCGTCGGGGGCGTCCCGCCAGTCCGCAGCGAACATCGGTTCCAGATGCCGGTCCCCGCTCGCGTTGAGCACGCCAACCAGGGCGTGCAGGACTTCGCGCTGGCGTTCATAGACGGGCTGCCGATGGTCGGTGGAGATCACGAACGTCGTGGCAAGGCCCTTCATGGCGGCAATCTCAGTGACCGTTTCCTCCGGGACCATCAGTTCAGCGCCGTAGCGGGTGAGGTGGTCCGGGCCGAAGCGGGCGCGCGTGGTCTCCAAGGCGCTCTGGCAGAACCGGCCGATCAACTGGCTGGTCATGTCCTTGAGCGCAGCCATCGACTTGCGGCTTCCATCGGCCTCGCGGACCCACACGCTCGTGGCTTCCAGGCGTGCCAGGGCGGCATCGATTTCAGCGGGATCATTGTGGGGCAGGTACCACTGCTTGGTGTACCCCACCACGCGGGCCCGGTGATCAGGATTGTCCAGCCACTTCAGCTGGAAATGGCCGGCAACAATGGCGTCCTCCACGTCGTGGACAGAGTACGAAATATCGTCGGCCAGGTCCATCACCTGGGCCTCTATGCAGGAGCGGTTGCCCGGTGCGCCGTCACGAAGCCAGGCAAACACGGGCAGATCGTCCTCATAAGCACCGAATTTACTGCTCCGCTGTCCGTGGATGACGGGGGCGTCGACGGCGGACCACGGGTATTTGGACGCCGCGTCAAGGCTGGCGCGGGTCAGGTTCAGGCCCGCGGGCCGGCCGTCGGCAGTCAGGACCTTGGGTTCAAGCCGGGTCAGCAGGCGCAGGGTCTGGGCGTTGCCTTCGAAACCACCGATTCCGTGGGCTACCTCGTTGAGCGCGGATTCCCCGTTGTGGCCGAAAGGCGGGTGGCCAAGATCGTGGCTCAGGCACGCCGTGTCCACGACATCCGGATCGCAGCCGAGCGCCCGGCCCAATTCGCGGCCAACCTGCGCGACTTCAAGGCTGTGCGTGAGGCGGGTACGGACAAAGTCGTCAGTGTCCGGGGCCACCACTTGGGTCTTGGCTCCGAGCCGCCGGAGGGCTGACGAATGCAGCACCCTTGCCCGGTCCCTCTCGAAGTCCGAGCGGTAGGTATTCTTCCGGGGTTCCTGGACCCAGCGTGCCGAGTCGGCCTCCACATAGCCTGGAATCCCCGTTGCGTTTTCGGCCGGGCGTGCTGCAGACATCGCTTCAGTTCCCATGGGTATCTGCCTCCTCCGCTTGCCGTGCACCGGCGTCTCTTCAGCCGGTGCCTATGCAGCCAGTTTTCCACGACTCGGGCCGTGCGCGTGCACGCGACGACCCAGGCCCCGCTTTAGCCGCCCGAGACGTCGAGTTCGGCTGCGGCGATATCGCGCGTCTGGTCCGCGTCCATCTGCCGGCTGAGCAGCCAGTCCTTAGGCAAGGCCGGCTTCTTGGGGGAACCTGCACGTCCGCGCGGGCCCTCCGAGTCGATGCCCGGGTACGGCAGGTCCATGTCCAGCTGGTCCAACAGCTCGCGCAGGACCTCGAGGGTGGGCACGGTGGCCAGTTTGGCGCGCAGGTCCCCACCCACCACGTAGCCCTTGAAGTACCAAGCCATGTGCTTGCGGATCTCGCGCAGCGCCTTGTACTCGTCGTTGCCGAAGGTTTCGATCATGAGCTCGGCGTGGCGGTAGACGCCCTCGGCTACTTCGCGCAGGCCCGGACGGTGGCGCTGATCGCTTCCTTCAAAGGCTGCCTGGAGGTCACCGAAGAGCCACGGGCGGCCTTGGCAGCCGCGGCCCACCACGACGCCGTCGATCCCGGTTTCGCGCACCATGCGGACTGCGTCTTCGGCGGACCAGATATCGCCGTTGCCCAGGACGGGAATGTCCGGGAGGGCCTCACGCAGGCGCGCGATGGCGGACCAGTCGGCCTGGCCGGAGTAGAACTGCGCGGCCGTGCGGCCGTGGAGCGCGACGGCGGCAACGCCGGAATCGCGGGCGATGCGGCCGGCGTCGAGGTACGTGAGGTGGTCCTCGTCAATGCCCTTGCGCATCTTGATGGTCAGCGGGATATCGCCCTTGGAGGCTTCCTTGACAGCGGTATGGACGATGGAGGTGAAGAGGTCGATCTTCCAGGGGAGGGCGGAGCCGCCGCCGCGCCGGGTGACCTTGGGCACGGGACAGCCGAAGTTGAGGTCGATGTGGTCCGCCCGGTCTTCTTCGACGAGCATGCGCACGGCCTGGCCCACCGTGACAGGGTCCACGCCGTACAACTGCACGGAACGGACCTTTTCGTCGTCGTCGTGGGAGATGATGCGCAACGATTCCGGGGTCCGCTCCACCAGGGCACGGGAGGTCACCATCTCCGCGACGTACAGACCGCCGCCATATTCACGGCACAGCCGACGGAAGGCCGAGTTGGTGATGCCGGCCATCGGGGCAAGGATCACGGGGGTGTCCACGGTGATCCGGCCGAGCCGCAGCGGGGGCAGTTCGAGCTTGGGCGAAGGGGGTGTTGCTACTACAGTCACCCGTCCATTGTCTCAAAGCGGGGCAAATCGACTGGACGCCACGATCTCGCGCAAGGGCTCAGAGCAGCCAGCCGTTGTCTTCGGCGATCCGCACAGCCTCGGCACGGGTCCGGCCGCCGGTCTTGGCCATCGCGGCGGACAGGTAGTTCCGCACGGTCCCTTCGGAAAGCATTGCCGACTTCGCGATGTCGGCCACCGTCCCGCCGTCGGACGCTGCCTTGAGCACCTCCCCTTCGCGTTCGGTCAACGGGCTGTCTCCCGCGGTCAAGGATTCCGCGGCGAGCACGGGGTCCACCACCCTGAGCCCCTGGTGGACGCGACGCACCGCTTCGGCCAATTGCCGCGCCGGAGTGTCCTTGACGACGAATCCGGAGGCTCCTGCCAGCATGGCGCGCTTGAGGTAGCCGGGCCGCCCGAAAGTGGTCACCATGAGGACCCTGCACGACGGCGCGGCCCGCCGCACGGCCGCTGCCGCGCTGATCCCGTCCAGGCCGGGCATCTCGACGTCGAGCATTGCCACATCGGCGGAGTGCTCGACGACGGCGGCCGCCACCCCTGTCCCGTCGCCCAGTTCGGCGACCACCTCGATGTCCGGCTCCAGCCCCAGCAAAGCCGCGAGTGCTCCGCGCACCAGCGCCTGGTCGTCTGCGATCACCAATCGAATGCTCATACCTCAACCGCCAATCTGAACCCTCCCAGGTCACTCGGGCCAATGCTGACCGTTCCCCCGGCGGCACCCACGCGTTCGCGGATCCCGGCCAGCCCGTTCCCGGAGCGGCCCCCGGAGGCCGGGCCGACGCCGTCGTCCTCCACCAAAACGCTCGACGCCGTCAACCGGACGCGGCAGCGCGCGGCACCGGAGTGCCGAACCACGTTGGTGACGCCTTCGCGCAGCACCCAGCCGAAGAGCTCCCGGTGCCGCGCCGGAACCTGCTCCACGGTTCCCGGCAACTCGGCGTCGATCCCGGCCGATTCCAATGCCGTCCTAGCGACTGCGAGCTCCGCCAGGACGTTGACGCCGCGGTAACCGGCCACCGTGGCCCGGACGTCGGCGAGCGCACCTCGGGCCAGGTCCTGCACCGCGGAGATCTCGGCGGCTGCCCGGTCCCGGGCAGGGTAGTCGCCGGGGACGGTGTCGAGCATCCTGCCGGCCAACTCGGCTTTCACGGCGATGACCGTCAGGGAGTGCCCCAGGATGTCGTGCATGTCCCGGGCCACGCGGCTGCGCTCGGCGGCGACGGCTGCGTCGGCCAGTTCAGTCTGCGCTTCCCGGAGGCGTGCGGTCTGCCGGATCAGCCGCGCGAAGGCGGACATCATGAGGCCGAGGGACAAGATGATCCCTGCCTGGAGCAAGGCCTGCTCCCCGTTGCCCGTCACCAGCTGGGTGGAAAAGGAGGCGAGGGACAGAGTGACGATAAGGAAGAAATCCGTGCGCGGCGGCAGGGACGTCATCGCGATGGCGCAGGCGAGGAACGTCCAGGTCCACAAGGCTTCCCTTCCGATGAGGAGGATGATCACCCCGTTCAGCGCCAGCAGGATACAGACGGACACGATGCCCGCCCGGACGCCCAGGCGCCAACTGATCTGGGGCAGGAGGGCGTAGGCAGCGAAGAACACGATCAGGGCCGCCGAAGCCGCCACTTTCCAGGCCAGCGGCTCGTCCACGGACCACACGATGTTCCACGTTGGCCAAGCCCAGAGCAGGATGGAGAGTCCCGCACCGATGAACCAGCCTCGTGGCCCGGGACCGCGGAACATCGAACCGCGGAACATGCTGCGGGTTAACACATTGCCGCTGAACACGTTTCCGGTGAGCACATCCCTGAAGGAGGTTCCGCCTGGGTTGCTGGTCATGGTGCTTACCCTAGCGGCCGGTTCAGACACGTTTCGTGTCGCGGCGGAACGCCATTGCTGCCCCTGCCACGAAGATCACGAGCCAGATGACCACGTTGACGATCCATGCCCAGTCGAACTCGCCGGTGATGGGGCTCCGGGCCAATTGCCCGATCCCGTATGCGGGCGTGAACTTGGCGATGTTCCCGAAGGTCTCCCCCATGATCTCGATCGGCATGAACAGTCCACCGAGCATGGCAAGGATGGCCAGGGCCGGGCCGAGGATCTGCATGACGTTCTGGCTCGGCATGAGGTATCCGACGAACAAGCCGAGAGCCGCGAAGACGAGGGAGCCCAGCCAAGCGACCAACCCCGCCGTCAGCCAGGTCTGGGCATCCATGGTGACACCTGCCAAGGCACCGATGACGAACTGGGCCACGACGGCAACGAGGGACAGCGTCAGCGCGGCCATGGCTTTCACCGCGATATACGCACCGGGCAGGAGGGGCGTGAGCCGAAGCTGGCGGCTCCAACCTTGGGCACGTTCCACTGCCACTTGGCTGCCAGCACCCGTAGCGGCGGTCATCGCGGCATAGACCGTGAGGCTGATGAGGATGTACTGGCCGTAGCTGTGCCCGTTGGGCAGGAGCTTGTCCTTGTTCGACAGGCCGAAAATGAAAAAGAAAACTGCCGGCATGAATACCGTGAAAATGATGGTCCGGCGGTTCCGGAGCATCCTCTTGATCTCGATCCAGAGGAACGTGCGGTTGACCCCGCCAGCGGACGGTTTCCGGTCCTGGACGACTGTTGCCGTGCTCATACGAGGTCTCCTTCAAAAGTGATGCTCGTGGATTCCGGCACGGCATCGTCTCCGGTGAGGGCGACGAACGCCTCCTCGAGGTTGTTGGCCGCCACCTCGACGTCGTGGGCGCCGGTGTTGTTGAGCAAGTAGCGCACGACCGCGTCCGAGTCGCCCGTGCGGACGGTGAGGCGACCGCCGTCGTACTCGACGCTTTCCGCCGGCGGCATCCCGGCCAGCAGCCCGCGCTCTGTTGCCGGAAGCGATGCCTTGACGGTGCGGCCCGAGGCAAGGTTCTTGATCTGGGCGGCGGTGCCGTCCGCGACGATGCTTCCTTGCCGGACCAGGACAATCCTGTCCGCGTAGGCGTCGGCTTCCTCGAGGTAGTGGGTGGCGAAGATGACGGTCCGTCCGCGCTGGGCGTCGGTCCGGATGGCGGTCCAGAAGTCGCGTCGTCCCGCGACATCCATGCCGGTGGTGGGCTCGTCCAGGATGAGCAATCCAGGATCGGAGACGAGAGCCATGGCGAAGCGCAGCCGCTGCTGCTGGCCGCCGGAGCACTTCTCCACCTTGCGGTCGGCGATCTCCAGGATGCCCGCCCGCGCCAGGACTTCGTCCACGGGGCGGGAGGAATCGAACATGGCCGCGTTGAGCTGCACGGTCTCGCGGACGGTGATGTCCCGCAGCAAGCCGCCGGTCTGCATCACGGCTGCCACCTGGCCGCGGGCGATGGCTCCCCGGGGGGTGTGGCCGAAGATGGAAACGCTTCCCTGGTCCGGGGTGCTCAATCCGAGGATCATGTCGATAGTGGTGGTCTTGCCCGCCCCGTTGGGGCCGAGGAACGCCACCACCTCCCCCGGCTGCACGGTCAGGTCCAGGCCGCGGACGGCGTGGACCTTCCCGAAGCTCTTGTGCAGTCCGGCGGCGTGGACGGCCGGCACACTCGCTGTTGTCATGACTCTCCTTGGCTTTGGTTTACTCCACTACCCATCAAAGCGTTGATCGGCGCCTTGCGCCGGGAGCGTGTGTCACCAATGAGGGATGACAAATGTCACGTGCAAGCTACTGCCCGCGCTCGGCTTCCCTGCGTGCCCGCCTGGTCATGACGACGGCGGCAAGCTCGCCGGTGTCGAACGATTCGAAGGCGTCGGCGGACTCGGCGGTTTCAAGCTCACGGACGTCGCCGTCGTCGTGGGCTGTTTCCGATTCCGCGGCGTCGGCGGCCGCCAGCCGCCTCGGACCGGTCGCCTTGACCACCAGCACGGCGATCAAGGTGGTCACCGGGATGGCCAGCACCAGGCCAATGGAGCCCACCAGCGTGCGGATGACTTCCTCGGACAACTCGGCACTGGTGAGGGCATCAACCAATGGGCGGTCGTACAGCATGACGATGATCAGGATGGGCAGGGCGGCACCGGCGTAGGCGAAGGCGATGGTGTAGACCGTGGAGGCGATGTGGTCCCGGCCGATCCTCATGGCCGAGGTGAACAGTTTGCGCGCGCCAGTCTCCGGCGCCAGTTCGTAGAGTTCCCACACCGCCGCGGACTGGGTGATTGTCACGTCGTTGAGGACTCCGAGCCCGGAGATGATCAGCCCGCAGAGGATGATCCCGGAGAGGGAGATCTTGTCCGACATGTTCACCAGCGTGGCGCCCTCGCTGCTTCCGATCCCGGTCAGATTAGCCGCATCCGTGGCCCACGCCGCCAGCAGCGCCGTAATGCCGAGGCCGAAGATCGTGCCCAGCAGCGCGGTGGAGGTCTTGGCCGAGAATCCGTGGGCGAAATAGAGCACCCCCATCATGATGGCCGTGGAGCCGACCAAGGCCAGGAGCAGAGGCGGCTTGCCTTCCACCAATCCCGGAAGCATGAAGCTGACCATCACCACGTAAGCCCCGGCCAGTCCAAGCAACGCCCTGAAGCCGCGCCAGCGCGCGACGGCAATGACCACCACCGCGTACAGGATCGCCAAAAGGGCCATGGGAACGTTCCGCACGAAATCCAGGAAGACGTACGACGGCGAGCCGTTGCCTGCCGCGACCCCCTGCACCCGGGAGAGGTTCAGGTAGCGGATGCTGTCCCCCACTTTGACGCCGTGGGACTTGGCGACATCCGGGTTGATGACCACTTTCACGGGGCTGCCACCGTTATCCGGTTGCGTGGACGCGAAGGTGCATTGGGATCCCTGGGGCTGTGTGCCGCCGCTTTGGTTCGTTCCGTTCGCACCCGGAGCCTGGGTCCCTTGCGTGCAGCTCTCTTGGGTGACAGCTTGGATCTTGCCGGTATCGAACGTTACCCCGGGAGCGGCCGCGTACGGGCTCGCGAAGGTGATGCCTTCCTTGCTCCCTGACGGCCACATGAGCAGCATGGCAACGATCGTGAGCACGGCAATCGGAGCCAACACGGCTACGAGGAGCCAGTTGGCCCGCTTGCGTGCCGCGATCGCCTGCGGGCTTGGCTCGAAATGCTCAGTGTGTCCGTGTGAATGGCCGTGACCCATTAGCTGCAAAACCTCATGCCCACAAGCCTACGTGGGGCAGCACGCCATCTGTGATCGTGGCCCGCCCAACTAATACGAAAGTAGGGGTGGGTCAGGCTGCGGTGACGGGTGTGATGGTGACGTTGTAGCCGAGGCTGGTGAGTTGTTTTATGGCGTTGTTC
>NZ_JAMXIC010000097.1 GCF_027587375.1 Arthrobacter sp. B2a2-09 | reverse complement strand
CCCTGTGTGTCAGGCTCTTGTGTGACAGGTTTTTCTGTTGGCCGGAGTCCGGCGTGTGGGGTGGGGAAGGTCCATGATGGATTTTGTTATTCCTGTCCGCCAATCGAATCGCCACTTCACTATTGGCGAGAAAAACGCGATTCTGGATGAGCACGAGAAGTGTCTTGAACGAGGCTCGAAGATGGCCCTGGCCAGGGCGATCGGAATCCGGGCTGCCACGGTCCGGGAATGGGCGCGCGCCCGGGAATCCGGTGAACTGCCCGCCGTGGTGGATCCAATCAAGGAGGACCAGCGATTGAATGCCGGTGACAAAAGACAGCTCCAGCGGGTGTTGAAGGAGAACGAGATCCTCAAGGCCAAGCTGGCCCGGTCCGAGGCCGCGGTGGACATTCTGGGAAAAGCTTCCGCGCTCTTGGAGGCAATGGCCAAGAGCGCGGCGGCAACGGAACCGCAGGTGGAGGAAC
>NZ_JAMXIC010000096.1 GCF_027587375.1 Arthrobacter sp. B2a2-09 | reverse complement strand
CTCCGACCACGCGATTCACATATGCCCTTGTGCGAGCCCCCCAGTTCGACCGGTTGGTGCCGCCGTGGTACTCAGCAACAGCAGTCGCCACGTCGCCATCATTGCGGTCGAGCGAATCCTCCAGCAGTAGGCCGGCAACCTCGGCAGCGTTCTCCGGGCTCAGGTACGGATCAACCCCATACTTCTCAATCGCCGCATTCCGGGTAGCAGGAATGATCTGGAACGGGGTCTTTGCGCCAGCCTCAGACACCTGATCATTGTTCGATCGCTCTCCGCGAAGGACCACATTGGATAGAAGTCCAGGCGGGAGCCCAAGCTTTTCCTCCGTTGCTGCCGAAAGCTCAGCCCAATATGGGTCTTTGTGGCTGTTTGGTGCATTGGTCGCCATTACTGACCTCCTGCTGGGTTTGCGTACTTCATATAGCTGCGCTGAGGGACTTGCTGCTGTGCCTGCTGCGCCCCGACCTGA
>NZ_JAMXIC010000095.1 GCF_027587375.1 Arthrobacter sp. B2a2-09 | reverse complement strand
GCGTGGTGTGCGAGGAGGGTGCGGGCTTCCTGGCGGGTGGTGCCGGAGTCCTGGATGCCGTCGGCGATGTGGGCCAGGTGGGCGGGGATTTCGCGGCCTTTCTTGCGCATCGCGGTGGCCCAGAGGCGTCCGGCGCGGTAGGAGGAGCGGACCAGGGGGCCGGACATGACGCCGAGGAAGCCGATTTCCTCGGCTTCGGTGGCGAGCTCGACGAATTCCTGGGGTTTGACCCAGCGGTCCACGGGCAGGTGCCGTTCGGAGGGGCGCAGGTACTGGGTGATGGTGATCAGGTCACAGCCGGCGGCGTGCAGGTCGGCCAGGGCTTCGGAGATCTCTTCGCGGGTTTCGCCCATGCCCAGGATCAGGTTGGATTTGGTGACCATGCCGTGGGTGCGGCCCTGGGTGATGACGTCCAGGGAGCGGTCGTAGCGGAACGCGGGGCGGATGCGTTTGAAGATCCGGGGCACGGTTTCGACGTTGTG
>NZ_JAMXIC010000094.1 GCF_027587375.1 Arthrobacter sp. B2a2-09 | reverse complement strand
CCCGCGGTCTTCAACATGGCCGTCATGGGCCTGCGCCTGGCGCAGCGGGCCAACGGCGTGGCCAAACTGCACGGCGTAGTCTCCCGCGAGATGTTCTCCGGGCTCTGGCCAGGCTTCGACCACTCCGAAATCCCCATCACCTCGGTCACCAACGGCGTCCACGTTCCCACCTGGATCGATCCGAAGATGAGCAGGCTGGCTGCAAAGTACTTCGGCAGCACCGACGTGGACGCCACCGGTTGGGACAAGATCTACGACGTGGACGATGCCGAGCTGTGGGGCCTGCGACGTGAGTTGCGTTCTGCTTTGGTCGAGGATGTGCGCAAGCGCCTGCGATCTTCGTGGAAGAAGCGCGGCGCGGCCGATGCGGAGCTGGGCTGGACCGATACCGTGCTGGACCCGGACGTCCTCACGATCGGCTTCGCCCGGCGGGTGCCCACCTACAAGCGCCTGACCCTGATGCTCCGGGACCCGGCCCGGCTGAAAGC
>NZ_JAMXIC010000093.1 GCF_027587375.1 Arthrobacter sp. B2a2-09 | reverse complement strand
GCTTTCAGCCGGGCCGGGTCCCGGAGCATCAGGGTCAGGCGCTTGTAGGTGGGCACCCGCCGGGCGAAGCCGATCGTCAGCACGTCCGGGTCCAGCACGGTATCGGTCCAGCCCAGCTCCGCATCGGCCGCGCCGCGCTTCTTCCACGCTGCCCGGAGCCGACGCCGGACATCCTCCACGAGGGACACTCGAAGTTGCCGTCGCAGCGTCCAGACGTCCTCGTCGCTGACGTTGTAAGCGAGATCCCAGCGGCCCAGGGCCTCGGCCTCGGTTCCAAACTGCTGGCGGGCCAAGGCAGAGATGCGCGGATCCACCCAGGTGGGAACGTGGACGCCGTTGGTGACCGAAGTGATGGGGATTTCGGAGTGGTCGAAGCCTGGCCAGAGCCCGGAGAACATCTCGCGGGAGACCACGCCGTGCAGTTTGGCCACGCCGTTGGCCCGCTGCGCCAGGCGCAGGCCCATGACGGCCATGTTGAAGACCGCGGG
>NZ_JAMXIC010000092.1 GCF_027587375.1 Arthrobacter sp. B2a2-09 | reverse complement strand
CGAGGTCGTTTCCTTGAGGGCTGACTCCACGAGCGCTTGCGTAAAACCGACCTCGGTAGTCGGCGGTGTAGACGAACCAAAGAGGGCGTCCCTTAAACCGGTTAGCCATGAGGATGCTTTCATTCGTCCTCCCGGACTTCGCGCCTCGTATCTTAGTTTCAGTGTGCCACTCGCGCTTCTCAGCACACCACGCCTTGAACTCAACCTGCTGAAAGTCCGTCATTTCGTCGAACTTTATGTCCGGGTTCTCCAGCATCCACGCTGGCTTATCCGGTTCGTCGTCCCGCTGGTCGCTCACTAGGATGTCTTGCACGTCAAACCGGCTGTGCGCCAGCTCCGCAACCTCTAAGATGCGCTCGTTTATACGCCACCGCGTCTCTTGCAGGAGATTCAGTGCGTCCAAAACCAGCTCAGGAACAACGTCGTCGTCCAGCATCGACGTTCCTCGCACGCAGGTCGGCTGAATCCGCCGCATCGCTGACGTGTGGAAC
>NZ_JAMXIC010000091.1 GCF_027587375.1 Arthrobacter sp. B2a2-09 | reverse complement strand
GGGTGGGTCAGGCTGCGGTGACGGGTGTGATGGTGACGTTGTAGCCGAGGCTGGTGAGTTGTTTTATGGCGTTGTTCTTGGCCTTGGTTGGGTTGATCCGGGTGAAGTAGTCGGCTCCGGGGTCGGTGTAGCACTCGCCGTTCGCGAGCATGTGCCAGGCTGCGGTCAGGATGGAGTGTTCGACGGCGACGAGGGCTTTGTTGCGTCCGCGGCGGGCTGTGATGCGGTGGTATCTCGCGTTGAGGTAGGTGTTCTTGGACCGTGCTGCCGAGAGCGCCGCGGTGCCCAGGGCTGCCTTGAGGTATTTGTTCCCGGGCAGGATGTGCGCGGATTTGATCCGTCCGGCGGATTCGTTCGCGCCGGGGCTGACACCGGCCCAGGACGCGAGCCGGGCGGGGGTTTCGAACACGGTCATGTCCGCACCGGTTTCGGCGATGATCACTTCGGCGACCCGGCGGGAGACTCCGGGGATGGTGGCCAGGGCTTCCCTGGC
>NZ_JAMXIC010000090.1 GCF_027587375.1 Arthrobacter sp. B2a2-09 | reverse complement strand
CATGGCGCAGTTCCTCGGCAAGCACTTCCTGTCGAAGATCGAACACAGCGTTCCGAAGAAGGAAGGCGACCGCGTGTACGCCAGCCTGAAACAGAAGGCCGCAGGCTACGTGTTCAGCGCGCCGCAGTTCACCAACCCGGCCACCGACGAGACCACTGTTATCCCGGCGCCGAAGCTGTACAGCTCGTTCCGCTGCTTCCTGTGGGCGGTGCCGTCGCAGGAAATGTGGGACTCGCTGTTCATCGAAGGCATGTATGATGCCAAGGTGGACGAGAAGACCAAGAAGGAAATCTACCCGGCCAAGTCGAAGAACGTGATCCAGAACAAGATCAAGGCAGCCAAGAACTTCCAAGGCTCGCCGATCTTCGACATCCTCGGTGACTCGGTGCTGGACCTGCCGGACACCGACGCCGCTGCGCTGGAAGGCATCACCGCAGATGACCTCCCGGACAACGCACCAGCCAACGATCAGGCTGCCGTTGACGAAGCGCTGG
>NZ_JAMXIC010000089.1 GCF_027587375.1 Arthrobacter sp. B2a2-09 | reverse complement strand
ACGGAGAGGTAGTTCTGGCCCTTGGGGTTGTAGATCTTCGCGGTGGGGAAGAACGCGTCCATGCCGAAGGTCCGCGATTCATCCGGGACGATGGGGACAATCCGGTGTCCGAAGTTCTTGTCGCGGAGCAGGTCTTTGAGCAAACGGACGAACGCCATGGTGGTGGCGGCCTGCTGCTTGCCGGTTCCCCGCTTGGCGACCTCGAAGGTCTTGGCCTCCGGCAGCTGAATGGCCGCATGGTTTGAACGCCGTTCGGGGACCGAACCTCCCAGCGCAGCCCTGCGCTCGAGGAGATAGGCGATCTCGGGTGCGTCCATGCCTGGGTGGTAGTACGGAGGACGGTAAGGATCCTCTTCCAAGCGGGCGTCTGCAATTGGAATCCTGAGGTAGTCCCTGAATTCCTTCAGATCGTCGAGCGTGAGTTTCTTCATTTGGTGGGTCGCGTTGCGGCCCTCGAAGTGGGGTCCGAGTCCGTAGCCCTTGACGGTCTTGGC
>NZ_JAMXIC010000088.1 GCF_027587375.1 Arthrobacter sp. B2a2-09 | reverse complement strand
AACGGGGACTACACCGCCGTGCCGTACCAGCTCTCCCGCTGGCGCTTCGCTGGTGGTCTGGACTGCAAAGTGCGCTCGAACAACTGCTACGGGGTGTATCTCCGCCGCATCAACGAAGGCACGCTCTGGAAGGAGGGTTATCAATGAGAACTCTGCTGTCGTGGGCCCTGGCTCTGATCGTCATCGCTGTGCTCTCTGTGAGCCTGTATGAGACGCGGGGTACACTGAGGCTCACCGTCACCAAGGTCAATGAACAAGCGACCGCCCTAGAGACTCTCAGAGCCTCTCAGGTGCAAATGCAGGCTGGGCTAGCTGCGCTCTCGACGAAGTCTCAAGTCACCCGCAAGGAGGTGAGCGATGCGCTCGCTAAAGAACCTGATTACCGGGATACTGCTGTGCCTGCTAGCGTTGCTGACGGGCTGTGTAAGCGCCTCAGCTGTGCCAAGTAACCCGTATGTACCATGTGTGCACCCAATCGTCTCTACGGCGACCACAGGGGGCCTCGTGCAGG
>NZ_JAMXIC010000008.1 GCF_027587375.1 Arthrobacter sp. B2a2-09 | reverse complement strand
CCCGCATAATCGAAGGTCACACCCCGGTCCAAGAAGGTCCGCGCCATCGACTCCGCACGGGCGCTCACATCGGCAAGGGTCAGCTGGCCCAGCGACTCGGAGATGTGGCCGTAAGAGCCGCGAGCTAACATGCCCGGTGCGAACATCTCGTCGTACGCGCCAGCGCGCTCGACGGCAGGGCCATAATCTTCAAACAGGTCTGACATTCCCCTCACCCTCTCAATAGGTGCTACTGAGCTAAGCGGTTGTTTATTGCGGATACATTTCGTGACGTGAAACATCATTCATGGGCCGGAAAGCAACTTAACCGGGGTCTGAAAAGGGCAGTGAATCGGGATTTAGCGCGATTCAAAGTATTTCTCGCGGGGATTGCCCGGCAATAATCCCCGCAAATTCAGTGATTTCCGCGCCTTACAAAGCCTGTCGGACAGCCAGACACCCGGCTGTCGGACAGGCTTTGCGGTGGGTCGGGACAGCACAGCGTTTGGCCGTTTGTAACTTAACCGCCGTGAAATAACGGGGAAACTCACCACCCCTAGCGTGGGTTGGGCGCCGGGCACCAAGCAACATCTCAAACAAACGGACCCGGCAACAGCCATCAATCGGGGGGACCATAATGTCCAACGGAATACCTCGGCCGGATCACGATCCGGCTGACGACTTTGAAAACGACCGGGAGCACACGGGTGACCTCGCCCTTGCTACCCAGGATTTCTCCAATGAAGACGCGGGGTACCACAAAACCCTGAAGCCGCGGCAAATCCAGATGATCGCGATCGGGGGCGCGATTGGCACCGGCTTGTTCATGGGAGCCGGTGGCCGCCTCCATGGGTCCGGTCCTGCGCTGATCGTGGTCTATGCGGTCTGTGGCTTTTTCGCCTTCCTCATTCTCCGTGCGCTAGGCGAGCTCGTCCTTCACCGGCCGTCGTCCGGATCCTTCATTTCATATGCCCGCGAGTTCTACGGCGAAAAGATGGCCTTCGCCGCGGGCTGGTTGTACTTCCTCAACTGGGCCATGACCTCGGTGGTGGATGTCACCGCCGTCGCGCTCTACGTGAAGTTCTGGGCGCCTTACTGGGCGCCGCTGCAGTCCGTGCCGCAATGGGCAATCGCGCTCGTGGCGCTCGTCGTGGTCTTGTCTTTGAACCTCGTGTCAGTCAAGCTCTTCGGCGAAATGGAATTCTGGTTCGCGCTGATCAAGGTCTCGGCGTTGGTCCTGTTCCTCATCATCGGCGTGTGCTTCCTGGTATTCGGCGGCCACACGGACATCGGCCCCACCGGCTTCAGTGTCATGGCAGACAACGGCGGGATGTTCCCCATGGGTGCCGTTGCCCCACTGCTGGCTGTGAGCGGAGTGGTGTTCGCCTATGCCGCGATCGAACTTGTGGGTACAGCCGCGGGCGAGACGGAGAAGCCCAAGGAGGTCATGCCGAAGGCTGTGAACACGGTGGTCTTCCGCATCGGCATCTTCTACGTGGGATCGGTGCTTCTGCTTTCGTTGCTGCTGCCTTTCACCGCCTACAAAGCCGGAGAATCGCCCTTCGTAACGTTCTTCTCACACATCGGTTCGCCGGACGCCGGAGCAACGTCCGCTTCGATCATGAACTTCGTGGTCCTCACCGCCGCGCTCTCGAGCCTCAACGCTGGCCTGTATTCCACCGGACGCATCCTCCGTTCAATGGCTGTCAACGGCTCCGCGCCGGGCTTCACGGCCAAGATGAGCGGCCACGGCGTCCCGTACGGAGGGATCCTTCTTACCGCGGTCATTACGCTGCTCGGTGTCGGGCTGAACGCGGCGTTCCCGTCCGAGGCTTTCGAGATTGTGCTGGAGGTGTCCGCCCTTGGCATCATCGGTGGTTGGGCCACCATTGTGCTGTGCCAGATGAAGCTGCAGAAATGGGCCAAGGAAGGAAAGCTCGAACGGCCGACGTTCAGGCTCTTCGGCGCACCCTTCACCTCGTACTTGACGCTCGCATTCTTGCTTCTCGTCTTGATATCCATGGGTTTCTCGGACACCGGGCGCTGGGTACTTGCATCCCTGGTGGTGCTTGTTCCGGCTTTGGTGGGCGGCTGGTTCGCGGCCCGCAAGGGCATCTACCGCGCTGCGCAGGAGCGCGCCGGGTACACCGGTCCGTTCCCGGTAGTTGCTGAGCGTCCCGCCATCGACGCCGCCCGATAGTAGCCTGACGAAAGAAGAAGCGCCCGACGGCGGAAGTCGCCGTCGGGCGCTTGGGTCGCGTTTGGGTGCGCCTAGCGCGTGCTCCCGGCAAGCAGGCCGCGGCGCAGCAGGAGGCGGCGCTCAATCGGGGCGAAGACCACCAGCTCGATCAGGATGCCCACAAACAGAATCGCAAGGATCGCGGACATGACCGTTGCCATGTCGGACAAGGTGCGGCCCTGGTCCAGGAGCGAACCGAGTCCGAAGCCGATGGTGCCACCCACCGCGATGATTTCGGCGGCCATGAGCGAACGCCAAGAGAAAGCCCAGCCCTGCTTGAGGCCGCCGAGGTACCCGGGAAGGGCCGCTGGCAGCACAATCTGCAAGGCCATCTGTAGTCGCGAGGCGCCAAGGACCTTGCCGACGCTCCGGTATTGCGGCGGGATCTGGTCGACCCCGGAAATCAACCCGTTGATGATGGACGGGATGGCACCCATCAGGACAACAAAGTACACGGTGCCGTCCGAGAGCCCGAACCAAATGATCGCTGCCGGAACCCAAGCCACCGACGGCAGGACCTGGAGCCCGGAGATGAGAGGTCCAAAGGCACGGCGCAGCGGCTGCACCTGAGCGAGGAGCAGGCCCAGTGGAGTAGCCACGGCAACGCTGATGAGGAAGCCGATCACGCCGCGCTGAAGGGAGGTCCAGATGGCTTCCTGGGCTTTGCCTTCGGCCCAAAGAGCACCGAATTGGCTCACGACATCAAGCGGTCCTGGGACCTGGTCGACGCGTTTGAAACCGAGGGAGACGTAGAACTGCCAGGCCAGGATGAGGACCAGGAGCGCCGCAATCGGGAGGATGATCCGGGTCCAGTCGATGCGCGCCTTGCGGTGGGCATCCGACTGCAACTTGTCCAGGCCGGCCTCGAGGTCGCGGAGTTCGTCCGGGTTTCCCTTCAGGGACGGCGAGGTGATGTGGCGGGACTGTGGGGTTGCCTCCGCCGCCTCCCCCTCGGCGAGCCGGGTTTCTTGTTCAATTGGCATGGCGGCGGATCTCCTCGCGCAGGCGGCGGGTAATGGTTCCGGTCAGTTCCCCGGCACGGCCGGCGTCAGTCCGGTGTTCCTCGGTGACATTCCACTCGGCCACGACCCGTCCCGGACGGGAGGACAGCAGGAGCACCCGTTGGCCGAGCCTGACGGCTTCGCGAACGTTGTGTGTCACGAACACGATGGTGCGGCCAGTTTCCTTCCAGATCCGCTCGAGCTCGTCGTGCAGAAGGTCGCGGGTGATGGCGTCGAGGGCAGCGAACGGTTCGTCCATGAGCAGCAGCTGCCGGTCCTGGGCCAAGGAGCGGGCCAGAGCGACGCGCTGCCGCATGCCGCCGGAGAGCTCGTGCGGGCGCTTGTCCCCCGCGCCACCCAAATGGACGAGGTCCAACAGCTCGCCTGCACGGGCAGCTCGCGACGCTTTGCTCAGGCTGCCGGACTTGTCGGCGAGCTTCAGCGCGAGTTCAATGTTGCCGCGGGCAGTGAGCCACGGGAACAGCGCTGAATCCTGGAACATGAAGGCGGCGCCGTCGCCGGGCACCTCCAGGGCGCCCGACGTCGGCTGGTCCAGCCCCGCGAGGATGTTCAGCAGGGTGGATTTGCCGCAGCCGGACGCACCGAGCAGGGCGACGAACTCGCCTTGCTGGATGGTGGCGTTGACGTCGTCCAGCACCGGGGCGCCGTCGCCGAAGCGTTTACCCAGGTGTTCCAGTACGACTGGCATGGTCCCGTCCTTCGTTTGTTTGCTTGTTGAATGTGCACCCAACTGACTCGCAGTTGTTGTCGTTATGAGCCTTCAAAACGACAACAACTGCGAGTTAGTTCAGTCTTGGCCCAGTCCTGCGGCCGAGGTCTTCTGCCCGGTCATGCTGTTGAGGGCGCGGAGGTCGAAGATGCCGTTGATGTCGGCCGGTTTGGTGATGCCGGCGTCGACCCCGTCCTGGAGGAGCTTCTTGTAGGTTCCCGCGAGCGGGTCCACGGTGAAGGTGATGTTCTTCAGGGAACGGTCGATGACGTCGGCCGGGAGCGTGCTGCCGGCGGTCGCCTTCAACGCGGCGTTGATGGCGGTGGCCTTGTCTGCGGCCGAGGCGGTGTTGAGCCAGTTGACGGACGCTTCGTGGCCCTTGAGCAGGGCCGTCACCGTCTGCGGGTGGTCGGCGGCGAACTTCTTGCTCACGATCAGGATGGTGGTGGGGAACGCACCCTTGTCCCACAGGTCCTTCTCATCCACGAGGACCTTGCCGCCGGCCTGGAGCACCAGACGTGAGGCCCACGGCTCAGGCAGCCACGCGCCGTCGAGCTTTCCGTCCTGGAAGAGCTTGAGGGTCTGGGCGTTGTCGGTCGGGTTGATGGCGACATCGCCCCCGCCGTTCGGGTTGGTCTTGAGGCCCTGCTTGCCCAGCCAGGCGCGCAGCGCCACGTCCTGGGTGCCGCCGAGCTGCGGTGAGGCCAGGGTCTTGCCCTTGAGGTCTGCAGCGGTGTTGATGCCGGGCTTGACCACCAGCTGGGCTCCGCCGGACGCTGCGCCGGCGATAATGTTGATGGAGGCGCCTTTGCTCTGGACGAAGGAGTTGATGGCCGGGTTCGGGCCGAGGTAGGCGGCGTCGATCGCTCCGGCGTTCAGGGCCTCGATGGCTGCAGGTCCGGCGTTGAAGATCTGGGTAGTGAGCTTGGTGCTGCCCAGTTCCTTCGCGATGAGGCCCTTGCTGACCCCGACCAGTGCGGGGGCGTGGGTGACGTTGCCGAAGTAGCCCAGCTTAAGCTCCGTGGCAGGCGACGTTGCCGCTGCGGCCTGGGTTTCGTTGTTCTTCGCGACAACCGATGCGACGGCGGCGCCGGCACCGATCAGCAGGACGAGTCCGACGGCGATGCCGATCTCGAGCGTGCGCCGGCGCTTGGGCTTGGTGCTCTCGCCGGCGACGATGCGGGTGGTTCCCGGGTTCGAGGCGGGCGGCGTGGGTTCTGGGGTGTTTGACATGGGGGAATCCTTGGGATGCATTGCGGAAGGGGCAGGGCGTATGTCAGGCCCTGCGACATCGCCCCGAGAGGGCGGGCAAGGACCAATCCGATGAGGTCATGGATTCACCATAGGGACTGTCATATTTGCGGTTCAATGGCCCGGAAACCCGGGGTCACGCAGGTTCATGCGGCGTCACAATCGCACCGGAAAGCAATCGCACGCCTTGTCGCCGTACAGCGACAAGAGCCATTGTCGCCGTACGGCATCAAATGTTACTGTAGCCGTACGACGACAATCACAGAAGTAGCCGTACGGCGACAGGGGTCTTTCATGTTTACAGTCCGCGAGGCAGGGCCTCTTGTACGCGAACTCCGGGAAGAACATGGCTGGACACAAGCCGAACTCGCGAGCCGGGCCGGAGTGTCCAGGTCATTCCTCGTGGACCTTGAAGCCGGGAAATCCACGGTTGAAACCTGGAAATTCATGGATGTATTCCAAGCGTTAGGCTACGAAATCGCCATCCGGAACCGCGAAACAGGCAAGGTGCGCTGGTGAGTACGCGCGGACTGTACGTCTACCTGGACGGCATATTGTGTGGTCACCTAGAGCAGACTCCAAGCGGCAACCTGACGTTCAAATATGACGATTCGTACCGTTCGGGCCCCAATCCAACGCCGCTGTCCCTTTCCATGCCCTTGGCCGTGATGGTCCATAAGAAGCGTGCGGTCTTGCCCTTTTTGCAGGGGCTCCTGCCGGACAGCGAGGAGGCGTTGCGAGCCATCGGACGTCGCTTCTCGGTCTCGCCAAGCAACCCCTTTGCGATGTTGGAGCACATTGGCTCCGACGTAGCTGGAGCCATTCAGATTTGCGGCCCGGATGGCCGCCCCACTGACGGCGACCTCCAACGGCACGACGTCCGTCCCGTCGTCGAATCAGAGGTTGCCACGATGCTGGACCATGCCGTATCGGAATACGCCGACGGTACCCCTTACGACGACGGTGCCGGCCGCTTCAGTGTGGCGGGCGCCCAGCCAAAGATCGCGTTGCACAAAATGGCCGACGGCGGATGGGGGGTTCCCCACGATGCGACGCCGACGACTCACATACTCAAACCCGCCACCGGCCCGTTCAGCCGGCTCGACGTCGTTGAGCAGATGACCATGCACGCGGCTTCCGTGCTGGGGAATGATGTCGCCAAGTCAGAAATCGTATCCATCGGCAAGTGGGACGTCTTCGTCACCGAACGCTACGACAGGGCCTTGGTCGATGGGACCTGGAGGCGACTGCATCAGGAAGACTTGTGTCAAGCCCTGAGCGTGCCGCCCGAGAAAAAATACCAACACAGGGATCGTGGTCCAGGCGCGGCCGAAATCGCCCAGTTGTTTCGGTCGCTCCCCCTGGACTCCGATCGTCGGGCAACGGGAGAAAAGTTCTACCGCGCCTTTGTTTTCAACGTCGTCGCCGGGTGCACGGACGCCCATGCAAAGAACTTTTCGCTGCTGCTCCATGGCAACAACGTGAGCTTGGCACCGCTGTACGATCTGGCTACATATGCCCCATATTGGAACGGCATGAGCAGGATCGATAGCGCGATGAATGTCGGTGGCGAATACAGTCTTGAACGGATCAGTCGGTCAAACCTTGCAGGGTTGGGCCCAAAATTCGGGCTCTCGATCGACCAGGCCGATGAAACCGTCACGGAAGTCTCCTCCGGCGTCGTCCGGGCCTTTGAGTCCGCCCGCGCGCAGCTCGAAACCCAAGGACCTCGAGTGCGCGCAGTAGCGGACGATGTCCTGGGCGGACTAGTCAAGCTCCCACTGGTCGGCGCCTGACGACTGTCCCCCAGAGATACAAAAAACCGCAGCTTGTTTCCCATCCCGGACCTTGAAGGCGGGGGCTTGGGAAACAAGCTGCGGTTCCAGTCACCAAGAACGTCAGATGACGTAACGTTCGTCCTCATGGTCGCCCGGGTGGTCCTTCACCAAGCCGGCGGCCAGGGTGTTGCCGTCCACGGGATCGATCACCAGGAACGCACCCGTGCGGCGGTGGTGCAGGTAGTTCTCCAACGGCAGCGGCGCGGCCAGCCGAAGCTGGGCGTTGCCGATGTCGTTCAGCTCAAGGCTGGAGGCAGCCTCCACATTGAACGTGGCCAGATCCAACTTGCCCGTCACATTGCGGACCAAGGCCTGGACAGTGCGGGTCCCGTGCTTCACGAGCACCTTTGCACCTTCACGCAGCGGCTTGGGCGAAAGCCAGCACAGCGCCGCGTACAGGTCGGCCGAGCTCTCGCGCACCGTCCCCGCTGCGGCAATGGTGTCACCGCGGGCGATGTCGATTTCATCGGCCAGGCGGATCGCCACCGATTGCGGAGCGGTAGCCTCGGCCAGCTCGCTGCCGGCGAAGTCGATCCCCGTCACAGTGGTGATCCGGGGCTCGTGGCCCGGGCTCAGGACTGTGACCTTGTCGCCGAGCTTCACGGTTCCTTCCGTGATCTGGCCGGCGTAGGCACGGTAGTCGCGGTACGCCCCGACGTCGAGCCCTGCGGCAACAGCGTCGGGAGCCAGCGCCCCCTGCGGGCGGATGACCAGCTGGACCGGGAAGCGGAAGCTCTCCAGGTGGCTTTCCAGCTCGTCGGCGGCCGGAAGGGTTTCCAGTACCTCGAGCAGGGCCGGGCCGCTGTACCAAGGGGTGCGGTCCGAGCGGTCCACCACGTTGTCGCCGTCGAGCGCTGACACCGGGATGACCGCGACGTCGGCAATTCCATCGCTGCCCAAGCCAAGCTCGCGGGCAACCTTCTGCACGTCCGTCTCGATCTCGCGGAAGACCGACTCGCTGAAGTCCACGAGGTCGATCTTGTTCACAGCGACGATCACGTGCGCCACGCGGAGCAACTGCAGCACCGACAGGTGGCGGCGGGTCTGCTCCAGGACTCCCTTGCGGGCGTCAATGAGTACGATGACGGCGTCCGCAGTGGACGCGCCTGTCACCGTGTTCTTGGTGTACTGAACGTGCCCGGGGCAGTCCGCGAGGATGAAGCTGCGGCGATCGGTGGCGAAATAGCGGTAGGCGACGTCGATGGTGATGCCTTGTTCCCGCTCGGCACGAAGGCCGTCGGTCAGGAGGGCAAGATCAATCGCCTGGCTGCCGGTGGCGCCGGCTCCCCCAAAGCCGCGGTCCGCAGAGGTGCGGGCGACGGCGTCGAGCTGGTCGGCGAGGATCGCCTTGGAATCGTGAAGCAGGCGACCCACCAGGGTGGACTTGCCATCGTCGACGGATCCAGCGGTGGCAAAGCGGAACAAGGTAGATTCGCGCAGGCCGGTCTCCAGGAGTGAAGTCTCAGTGCTCATTAGAAGTAGCCGTCCTTCTTGCGGTCTTCCATGGCTGCCTCGGAGATGCGGTCATCTGCTCGGGTGGCGCCACGTTCGGTGAGTGTGGATGCGGCAACTTCGACGACGACGTCGGCAACCGTGCGGGCGTCGGAAAGAACAGCGCCGGTGCAGGACATGTCGCCCACAGTGCGGTAGCGGACGAGCTTCGTAACAACTTCCTCATGCGGACGCGGCATGGAAACCTCGCCGACTGCGCGCCACATGCCATCGCGTTCGTAAACCTCGCGCTCGTGGGCGTAGTACAGGCCGGGCAGCTCAATGCCTTCGCGCTCGATGTAACGCCACACGTCCAGCTCGGTCCAGTTGCTGATGGGGAACGCGCGTACGTGCTGGCCGACGGTGTGGCGGCCGTTGTACAGGTTCCACAATTCGGGGCGCTGGTTGCGGGGATCCCACTGGCCGAATTCGTCGCGCAGGCTCAGGATGCGCTCCTTGGCACGGGCCTTGTCCTCGTCGCGACGGCCGCCGCCGAAGACGGCGTCGAACTTGTTGCGCTGGATGGCATCCAGGAGCGGCACGGTCTGCAGCGGGTTGCGGGTACCATCGGCACGCTCGGCAAGTTCGCCACGGTCGATGAACTCCTGCACGGAACCCACCACGAGTTTCAGGCCCAGTCGCTCCACCGTGCGGTCACGGAAGTTGATGACCTCGGGGAAGTTGTGGCCAGTGTCCACGTGCAGCACGGGGAACGGAACCTTCCCGGGCCAGAACGCCTTGGTAGCCAGGTGCAGCATCACCACGGAATCCTTGCCGCCGGAGAACAGCAGCGCAGGCTTCTCGAACTCGGCAACAACCTCGCGGATGATGTGAATGGCTTCGGACTCGAGGGTGTCGAGGCTGGACAGGCGCTCAGACCGCAGACCCCGGGCGGCAGTCGGCGTCTCAGCAGCTTGGCTCTCCAGCACAGACAGCTCCAGGTCCTCGTTGGTGATTTGGGTGCTCATACGTGTAGTCCGCATTCTGTCTTGTCGGTTCCTGCCCAGCGGCCGGAGCGGGGGTCCGCTCCCGGTGCCACTTTGCGGGTGCAGGGCTGGCATCCGATGGACGGGTAGCCCTGGCTCAGGAGGGGGTTGACGGGAAGGATGTTGTCTTCGGAGTACTGGACCAACTGGTCAAAGCTCCAGTCGGCCATCGGGTTGACCTTGACCAGGCCGTTGGTCTCGTCCCAGGTGATCAGCGGAGTGTTGGTCCGGGTGGGAGCCTCGTCGCGGCGGACACCCGTGAACCAGACTTCGTACCCGGCGAGGGTTCGGCGCAGCGGCTGGACCTTGCGGAGCGCGCAGCACTGGGCGGCGTCGCGGGCAAACAGGTCCTTGCCGAGAAGGCGGTCCTGCTGTTCCACGGTGTTCTCGGGGAGCACGTCCACGATGTTCACCCGCAGGTTCGCGGCGACTTCGTCCCGCGTGGCGTGGGTTTCCGGGAAGTGGTAGCCGGTCTCGAGGAAGAGGACGTCGACGCCGGGAAACTGGTCTGCGACGAGGGCGGGCAGCACGGCGTCGGCCATGGAGCAGGCCACAGCGACGGTGGGCAGTTCGAAGTTGCGGGCCACCCAGGCGATGACGTCGCGGGCGGGCGCGTTCCAGCCGAGCTCTGCGGCACCGGCTTCGGCCAGGGCCTTGAGTTCGTCGTGGGAACGCTGGGAGGTCGTGGTGGTCACTGGAGATCTCCTTCATCTGCGGAGTGCGCCCATTCGGCGAAGGTCTGGCCTTCGGCGCGGTCGGCCACGAACTTCCGGACTACCCGCTCTACATAATCGGGCAGGTCCTCGACGTAAACCTTAAGGCCGCGCACGGTGCGTCCGAGGCCTGCTTCTTCGCGATCGGAGGAAGCCAGCCCGCCGCCCAAGTGAACCTGGAAGCCCGGGGTGGGATCGCCGTCGGGCGTTGGCAGCATCATGCCCTTGAGCCCGATGTCCGCAGTCTGGATGCGGGCGCAGGAGTTGGGGCAGCCGTTGATGTGCAGGGACAGTGCCTGGGGCAACTGGCTGCTGTCCGCGAGGTCGGCCAGGCGGCGTTCCAGTTCGGCGACGGCGGTGGCCGCAGTGACCTTGGTTTCCACGATGGCGAGTTTGCAGAACTCGATGCCGGTGCAGGCGATGGTGCCGCGGCGGAACACGGACGGGCGGGCGGAGAGGCCCAGTGTGTCCAGTTCAGCGACGAGCGGCTCCACCTGCTCCTTGTCGACGTCGAGCACAACGAGCTTCTGGTGCGGCGTTGTGCGGAGGCGGAAGGAACCACGGGCTTCGAGGGTGTCCGCCAGCTTCACGAGCTGGCTGCCGGACAAGCGACCGGCCAAGGGCGTGGCGCCGATGAAGAACTTGCCGTCCTTCTGCTCGTGGATACCGACGTGGTCGCCCGGTGTTGAGGGCTTGGGCGCTGCGGGGCCGTCGGAAAGCTTGAAGCCGAGGTATTCGTCTTCAAGGATCTGGCGGAACTTCTCGGGACCCCAGTCGGCCAGGAGGAACTTCAGGCGTGCCTTGGTGCGCATACGGCGGTAACCGTAGTCGCGGAAGATGCTGGTGACGCCGAGCCACACTTCGGCGGCTTCCTCGGGCTTCACGAAAGCGCCGAGCCGCTTGGCGAGCATCGGGTTGGTGGAAAGCGCGCCGCCCACCCAGAGGTCATAGCCGACGCCGAGTTCGGGGTGGACCATGCCGACCAGGCCGAAGTCGTTGATCTCGTGGACCACGTCCTGCGAGGGGTGGCCGGTGATGGCGGTCTTGTATTTGCGCGGCAGGTTGGCTAGCTCGGGGTCGCCAATGAAGCGCTCCGCGAGTTCGTGGATCAGCGGCGTGGGATCGATGATCTCGTCCTTGGCGATGCCGGCAACCGGGGAGCCCAGGATGACACGCGGGACGTCGCCGCAGGCTTCGGTGGTGGACAGGCCAACGGATTCGAGGCGGCGCCAGATTTCCGGCACGTCCTCCACGCGGATCCAGTGCAGCTGGATGTTCTGGCGGTCGGTCAGGTCGGCGCTGCCGCGGGCAAAATCCACGGAGATCTGGCCGATGACCCGCAGTTGCTCGGTGGTGAGCGCACCGCCGTCGATCCTTACGCGCAGCATGAAGTACTTGTCCTCGAGCTCGTGCGGCTCAAGCGTGGCGGTCTTGCCGCCGTCGATCCCTGGCTTGCGCTGGGTGTACAGGCCCCACCAGCGGAAGCGGCCGTGCAGGTCCGTGCCATCGATCGAGTCGAAGCCGTGCTTGGAGTAGACAGACTCGATACGCTCACGGACGTTCAGCCCGTTGTCTTCCTGCTTCCAGGTTTCGTTGGCGTTGAGCGGCGCGGTGCCGTCAACTTTCCACTGGCCGTGGGGTTTCGCGGCAGGACGGGCGGTACGGGCCGGGCGCTTGGGGGCAGCCTCGTCCGTAGACGCTCCGGCTAGAGCTGTATCAGTCATGCATCGACTGTAGGGCTGGCCAGAGAGGCGTAACAAAGGTCCGGGAAACGGAAAGTCACCTAGGGAAATATTTCGTCACGAACCGCCGTCGGGCCTTGTGGGACCGGGCCGGCTGTGCATCCTCGGGGACGGTTCAGGAGCGAGCGGCAACCACTGCGTCGTAGCGTTCCAGGGCGATCTCCGCGAGCACCGGAGAGGGCAGCAGCGGTGCCGTCACGACGTCGGCTCCGGCCTTGGACAGCTGGTCGTGAAAGTAGCCCGTTGCCAGCAGATACGAGGACACAACGACCCGGCCGCCGTCTTCGGTGAGTTCAGCGTCGGCGAGCTCAGCGCGCAAGGCCGCGACGCCGTCGGGCACGTTCGGTTCGGCACTGGCGCCATAGGCGACGCGCACCCTGTTGGGCAGCAGTTCGGCGAGCTGGCGCGCCTGCTCTTCCGAATCGACGGAACCGTCCGGCAACGACGAGCCCGCGGCGGCCAGCAGGACGCCGTCGTCGTCGCCCAGACCCGAGTCGCGCAATCGTGCGGCAAGCAGCTCGGCGAGCCGCGGATCCGGCCCCAGCGGCGGCGCTGCGGACACCTCGGGGCGGGACTTTATCGCCTTGGGGATGTCCACCTTGACGTGGTAGCCGGTGCTGAGCAGCAAGGGAACGACGACGGCGGGCGTGCCTTCGGGGAGGCCAGCCACCACGCCGCTCAACTCGGGCTCCTGGACGTCCACGTAGGCCTCAACAACGGTCAGTCCGGGGCGCAAGGCCTCAATCTCGGCCATGACCTGGCGGATGGCGGCCTGCCCTTCGACGTTCCGGGTTCCGTGGGCGCACGCGATCAAGACGGGGCTGTTCATGCGTGCAAGCGTAACGTTGGGCGAGCATGATCGCCCGTCTGTGAACGAAGAATGGAGCTGCATTTGTTCACTTTTGACCTTGCGCTGGTATGGCTGGATCTGGCCGGCGTCTTCTTTTTCGCCGTGTCCGGATCCTTGCTCGCGGCCAAGAAGCAGTTCGACATCATCGGCTCACTTCTCTTGGCTTCTCTGGTGGCCCTGGGCGGCGGTGTCATCCGCGACATCGTCATCAACGTCGGCCCGCCCGCGGCGTTCACCAACCCGGTCTATCTGCTGCCGCCCCTGTTGGCCACGGTGCTGGTGTACTTCCTGTTTTCGAGCATCCAGCGCTTCACGTCCCTCTTGACCCTGTTCGACGCCGGCGGGCTGGCCCTGTTCTGCATCACGGGGACGCTCAAGGCACTGGCCGCCGGCATGAATCCGGTGGCTGCAATCCTCCTGGGCGTCACCACGGCCGTGGGCGGCGGCTTGCTCCGCGACATCACGGCCAACGAAATTCCCACCCTCTTCAATGCCCGGGATCTCTACGCCCTGCCGGCCTTCACGGGAGCCGCCTTGACCGCCTTGCTCTGGAACATCGGAGCCTTCAACGGCGTCACGGCCGGGGTCATTGCCGCTTGGGTTTTCGCCTTCCGGGTGGTGGCTTGGCGGCGAGGTTGGCGGGTGCCCTTGGCGGTCCGGGGATGGCACCGCGCCGGGGTCTCATCGGGCGCCGATTCACGTGGCCGCGATTAGCTAGGATGGGAGCATGACTGACATGTTCCTCGAGAAATTCCGCGCGCTTGTACCGAAGTATCTCGAGGACGAATGGCAGGAAGAAGATGGGCTGTCCACCTCTGAGCTGGACGAGGCCCTGTCCGCCCACTCATTCACCATTCCCATGGTGCTGCGCGAGTTCTACCTCGCGATCGGTGGCTGTGAGGACCTCATGGAGGCCTACCACTACTTCTGGGACCCCGAAGAGCTCGAAGTGGACGACGAAGGCTTCCTCATGTTCCTGGAGGACGAGGAAGAGCAGTTCACCTGGGGTTTCCGCATAGGCGACCTCGGCGTCCCGGATCCCATCGTGTGGCGTCGCAACAACGCCCGCGGCCAATGGAAATCTGAAGAAGGCACATTCTCCGAGTTCGTGTTCGACATGTTCGACTGGGCTTTCAGCGACGAAGACTAGGTTTTTTGGGGGTCGTTTTTGCGGGGGGCTTTGCCTTCCTGACCCTGTTTGAATTTGGAAGGGCCGCGACACGCCTTGAACAGGGTGTGTCGCGGCTTTTTCCGTGCCAAAGAGGGTCATGACGGCGCGCTGCTTGCTGGATTACGACGGCGGCACCCACCCGGGCGCGTATCGTGCAGGGGCGAAGTGGCCGACTTCCCGGTGCCGCAACACGGTCAAGATCTCGTTGACCATCTCTTCAGGACGGTGGACCACGTCCTCGTAGTAATAGTGCAACGCCAAGAGCCCACCCCTCACGCTGGCGTTGTCGCGGTATCGGTCCTTCTTCACCTGGCGCGCCTCAAGATGAGTCCGGCCGTCGAGCTCCACTACAAGGCACTCGTTGATCAGGCAGTCCGCCTCACCCACTCCGGCCAGTTCCACATGCATCCGGACCCGCAGCCCTGCCCGGACAAAGTGCGTGTGGGCGAGCACTTCGAGCAAGGAATCAGCCCTGGGCAGCACGAGATCCAGCACAGCCCTCGCTGCTCCGTTGCGGTTCCCGAGCAGTTTCGCGTTGAGGAAGTCGGTGGTGATCAACCCGCGGCTGATTGCAGACTGGGCGATCACCAAGGACTCCAGTTCGGGTCGGCATCTCAGAGCATGGATGAGGACATCTGCCAGGCCCGCCACGGGAAGGTACGGATGCCCCGGGTGGGTACATCGGGCGTGGTCCACCACACCGTCCCGGACAAGACCGTTACCGCAGCTAAGGTGGAGGCCCTCGGATCTCTGGGAACTCCGCGATCCTTGGACGCCCCCTGGCTCATGCAGCTGCCACAGATTGTAGAAACGAGCAGCCGAAACACAGGTCAAGACGCCATTCGCCTGAAGCGCAGCAATGATGACTGGATCGGCGCCCTCGATCGTGTAAATCCCACGGCGCAACACGTTGACTGTCCCGTTGCGAACCCCTTTTGCCAACGCCGATTTTGGATAGCCCGCTCTTAGCAATTGCGCAGTCCGGGCCGCACCACCCCGCCTCCGGAGGAATTGCACTACATCCATGTGGCCACTACAGCAGCATCGCTCAGACGAGGGTAGCTGCGGGTTCCCCTATGTGGATAACTTTGTTGGCCCTTCCTGCCCCTCTTTGGGCCCACAATCTGCCGGACACACCCCTTCTCAGGCGTGTCGGGGCCATTCTGAAATCAAAGAGGGTCAGGAAGGGACGCGAAATTCCCGGCAAACTCAGAAAACCCCTTGACCGGGAAAGTTGCACCCGTGACAAGGTTGTCATATGCTGTAACCGGATTCACTAAATGCCTCCGGTGAGTCTGATGCGAACGGAGATTATGGTCCCGGTTCATTGCAGCGCGTGACTCGTAGCGTTGCAAGGAACCGGGGCCATTGCATTTAAGCCCGCCCCTGCCGGCCCGCCCCCGCCCAAGTAGCTAGCAGTTGTTGTCGTTATGAGGCGTCAAAACGACATTAACTGCGAGTCAGTTGGGTCCGCGACGGGAACTGAGGCACCGAGCTAGCTGGCGCGCTCCACAACGGCGTGGGCGAAGTTCGTGAGCGACTCCTTGACCACGCCTTCGGGCAATGGCTTCAAGGCTTCAATGGCTTCAGCGGACCACCGACGCGCAATCACCCAGGATTCGGCGGTGACCGGATGCTCGCGCAGCCCGGCAACCGCGAGGGCCAACGCCTCATCGGAGGACAAGTCGCCATCCACAAGCTTCAAGAGTTCGACGGCGGAGTGGTCACCATTGTCGGCGGCCTTGCGGAGCAGGAGGACGGGCAGCGTGGGAACGCCTTCGCGGAGGTCTGTCCCCGGGGATTTGCCGGACTTGACCTTGACGCCAGTGACGTCGATGACGTCGTCAGCCAGCTGGAAGGCCACGCCAACCTTCTCGCCGTACTCCACGAGCACGTCCTCGAAGGCTTCGTCGGCGCCGGCGAAGATGGCACCGAGCTGGCCCGAGGCAGCAACCAGGGAACCGGTCTTGTCGGCGATGACGGAGAGGTAGTGCTCCACGGCGTCTTCGCCTTCACGCGGGCCCACGGTTTCGTGCAGCTGGCCCAGGCACAAGCGTTCGAAGGTGCGGGCCTGAATTCCGAGGGCACGCGAACCGAGTTCGGACACCAGGATCGAGGCGCGGGCGAAGATCAGGTCGCCCGTGAGGATGGCCACTGAGTTGCCCCAGACTTCGTGTGCCGTGGGGGCGCCGCGGCGGTAGGGCGCGGAGTCCATCACGTCGTCGTGATAGAGGGTTGCGAGGTGGGTCAGTTCAACCACGACGGCGGCCTGGACCACTTCCGGACGGGATGCGTCGCCGAGGTGGGCGCACAGGAGGGTCAACAGCGGGCGGATGCGCTTGCCGCCGGCTTCCACCAGGTGACGCGACGTTGCGTCAGCCAGGGGATCCGAGTTGGCAATTGCTTCGCGGAGCTTCTTTTCCACGCGGGCAAGGTTGGTGGTGATGGCAGGACCCAGCTCCACGTCCTTGGCGATAGCCGCAAAACCGGCGGGAAGCTGCAGGCCAGTGGCGATCGCGGTAGTGGTGGGAGCGGGTTCGACAGTGTCCGGCAGGCCGTGCCCGGCGTGCGTCCAACTGTGTTCGGCAGAGTGAGTCACGGGTTAACCCTAACTTTTCGCGGAGGAAAGCGTTGATTCGGTGCCGGCGCGGGTGGAAGCGGCGGTCGATGTGGTGTTGGACGTGGCCGGGACCAACATCTCGAGGACGCGGATGACTCGGTCCTCGAAGCCCTTGGCAGACGCATCCGTCAGGTTCGCCAGCAAGCGAACCACAAAGCGCATCAGCACCGGGATGGGCATCCCGGTCCGCAGTGCGAGTTTCATGACGGCGGGCTTGCCGATGAGGGCGGCAAAGACACGGCCCAGGGTGAAGTGTGATCCCCACTGGTCCCGCACGTAGTCCGCGTACCGCGAAAGGTGCGCGTCGGCGTCGTGCGCGGTCCACCCCGCCGAGGCAGCACGCGAGGACGCGTCGATGATGAACTCGGCTGCAAAACGGGCCGACTCCATGGCGTAGGAAATACCCTCGCCATTGAACGGCGAAACCATGCCGCCTGCGTCGCCCAGGAGCATGAGCCCCGGCGAGTAGTGCGGGGTGCGGTTGAAGCCCATGGGCAGGGCGGCGCCGCGGATCTCCCCCACCTGGTTTTCGGGTGTGAAGCCCCACTCGGGCGGCATGCCGGCGGTCCATTCGCGCAGGACCTGCTTGTAGTCGAGCTTGCCGAATTCCTTAGAGGAGTTCAGGATTCCGAGGCCAACGTTGGATGTGCCGTCGCCGACGCCGAAAACCCAACCGTAGCCGGGCAGCGGCTTGCCGGACTTGCCCGGAAGCTCAAGCCAGCCTTCCATCCAGTCGTCCTCGTGGCGGGGCGAGGTGAAGTAGGTGCGGACGGCGACGCCGAGCGGTCGGTCGTCGCGCTTGTGCATGCCGAGCGAAACGGCTGTGCGCGTCGAGTTGCCATCTGCGGCGAGTACGACGTCGGCGTGGAAGTCACGCGTTTCGCCCGTCTTGCGTCCGGACTCGTCGAGCAGCGCGGCGCGCGCGCCGATCACCCGCCCGGCGTCGTCGCGCAGGGCTTCGGTGACGCTGTGCCGTTCAAGCACGACGGCGCCCGCCGACTGGGCGTGCCGGGCCAGTGCCTCGTCGAATCCGAGGCGCGTGCGGATGAGTCCGTACGTGGGAAAATCGGCGACCTCGGGCCACGGCAATTCAATGGTGCGGCCGCCGGCGATGAGCCTGAGCCCCTTGTTGCGGCGCCAACCCTCGTCCTCGACATGCGGAAGGCCGAGCTTCTGGATTTCGCGGACGGCGCGGGGAGTGAGGCCGTCGCCGCAGACCTTCTCCCGCGGGAAGCTGGTCTTTTCCAGAACCGTCACGGAAATGCCCGCCTGGGCAAGGTAGTACGCGGCGGTGGACCCGGCTGGCCCTGCGCCGACTATCAGTACGTTCACAGCGTCCTTGTTAATAGGCCGGTTAGCGGGACTGATCGCCGGCTTGGCGGCGCGGCTTGATCTGGCGGCGCAGCTTGGCCACGGGAACGCTTTCCCGGTGCTCGGTACCAGGCTTCTGGGCGCGGTGTACCGCTACGATGCCGCCGCTCAGGTTGCGGTAGTTGACGTCGGTCCAGCCGGCTTCCTGTAGCCAGGCTGCCAAGTGGTCCTGGTCCGGCCAAGCGCGGATGGACTCGGCCAGGTACACGTAGGCGTCCGGGTTGGAGGAGACCTTGGTGGCGATGGCGGGCAGTGCGCGCATGAGGTATTCGGTGTACATGGTCCGCCAGAGGGGCACTACGGGGGCCGAGAATTCGGCGATAACCAGGCGTCCGCCCGGCTTGGTCACACGGAACATCTCCGCGAGGGCCTTGTGTGGTTCGTTGACGTTGCGCAGGCCGAAGGAAATGGTGCACGCGTCGAAGGAGTTGTCCGCGAAGGGCAGCTTGGTGGCGTCCCCTGCAACGAAGTTGATGTCCGGGCGGCGGCGCTTGCCGACCTTCAGCATTCCCAGCGAGAAGTCGCAGGCCACGACGTCCACTCCGGCGTCGGCGTAGGGTTCGCTGGACGTGCCGGTACCGGCAGCCAGGTCCAGGACTCTTTGGCCTACCCGAACATCCATCGCGTCCACGACGACGCGGCGCCAACGCCGGGTCTGCCCCATGGACAGGACATCGTTGACGACGTCGTATTTGGGGGCGACATCGTCAAACATCGTCGCAACTTCGTCCGGACGCTTTTCCAAGGATGCTCGGTTCACCCTGCAATTGTCTCAGACAAATATGCGAAGAACTTTCGGGGCGCTCCGTTTGCTCCGTGGGTTCGCGCGTTGCCCGCGGGAGTAATGTTGTTCCATCATGACGAGTACGCTCCGCACCTTGACAGTCCCCCTCGATGTTGATTCATCCTCAGGGGGGCTGCCGTCGTTTCTGGTCCGGGACGACGTCCTGTGCTGGTCCCGCCGCGAGAACGGGTTGGTGGGCTTTGGCGAACTCGCGCGATTCACTGCTTCCGGGCCTGATCGCTTTCTCGAGGCTGACATGTGGTGGCGCCACCTCGTCATCGAGGCCGACGTCACGGATCCCCTCGAGATCCCCGGCACCGGCCCTGTGGCCTTTGGCTCCTTTGCTTTCTCCAAGACATCCGCGTTTGAATCGCGCTTGATCCTTCCGGAAATTGTTGTGGGGATCCGGGATGGGCGGTCATGGCTCACCCAGTTGACGCTCGACGACGTCGAACTCACCGAGGCGGGCGCCCTCGCCGCCCTGGCAGGCTGGCTTAGCCCCGCGGGCGGCGAGTTTGCGGCGGCTGGAGGCTCCGGCGTCGGGCACCCAACTAACTCGCAGTTGTTGTCGTTTAGAAGGCCCATAACGACAACAAATGCGAGCCAGTTGGGTGACGGGAAGGTCACACTGGAGAGTGGTTCGCTGAGCGAAACCGCCTGGAAGCAGGCCGTGGCGGACGGCGTGGCGGAAATCCGAACCGGAAAGCTCGAGAAGCTGGTCCTCGCGCGCGACGTCGTGGCGACGCTGCCCGACGGCGTCAACGCCGCCAAAGTGCTGCAGCAGTTGGCCAGCCGTTACCGCGAATGCTGGACATACGGCGTCGACGGTTTGGTGGGGGCGACGCCGGAAATGCTCATTCAGGTGGAGGGCCGCACTGCACAGGCGCGGGTCCTGGCCGGGACGCTGGACCGTCGCGACGCCGAGGGGGTGGACGGCTCCCCCATGGAATATGCCGAACGCGTGCTGGCCGGTTCCGAGAAGCAACGGCATGAGCACGAGATCGCCATCCAATCGCTGACCACCCAGCTCGCGCCCTTCTCCGAGGCCATGAACGCCCACAGCGAACCGTTCATCCTGGAGCTGCCGAATGTGTGGCATCTGGCATCGGACGTGAAGGCTGAGCTCGCCGACATTGAGGGACATGTCCCTACGTGCCTTGCCCTGATCAACGCGCTTCACCCAACCGCCGCCGTGTGCGGCACACCTACCTTGGTTGCCGGGGAACTGATCCGGGAGCTTGAGCACATGGATCGCGGGCCGTACGCCGGACCGGTCGGGTGGCTCGACGCCGCTGGCAACGGGGAATGGGGCATCGCACTGCGCGGCGCGATCATCGAAAGTCCTACGACTGTGCGCCTCTATGCGGGCTGCGGGATCGTTGAGGGCTCCGTTCCCGACGCCGAGCTGGCCGAGACCTGGGCCAAATTCCGGCCGATGCTCGAGTCGCTGGGGATCAACAACTAAGACTCCGTCGCCGGAATTACGTTCGAAACCCACCCCCGCAGATGTCTGGGGTGCGAGACAATAGCCGTGTTGGGGGTCTTGATTTTTTGCTTCGTAGGTTATCCAATAGTAAAACTTAGTTTTCTGTGACGCACATCTCATGTTCGGCGCTACACTATGAACCGATTAGTTTCGCATCCACTGCAACAAAAGGTAAGAAAATGCAGAAATTCCGTTCGCTTCCGGTCAGTTCGACGCTCAAGGCTGCAACCATCATCGCAATCGGCGCCCTGGCACTGACTGCCTGCACCAACGCCTCAGAGGCAGGCCCGTCGAGTGCCGCCTCGCCTTCTGGCAGTGCCAATGCAAGCTTTGATCCCACCACCATCACCAAGGACGACACCCTGGCTGCACTGGTCCCCGCGGCCATCAAGTCCAAGGGCACGCTGACCGTCGGCTCGGACACGACCTACGCTCCTGCTGAGTTCCTCGGGACCGACGGCCAGACTCCTGTCGGTTACGACGTCGACATCGCCAAGGCGATCGGCGCCACCCTTGGCCTGAAGGTCCAGGTGCAGACCGCCGAATTCACGGGCATCCTCCCCGCCCTCGGCCCCAAGTACGATCTGGGCATCTCCTCCTTCACCATCAACCCCGAGCGTCTCGGCGCGGTCAACATGGTCAGCTACTTCAACGCCGGCACCGCCTGGGCCGTGCAGAAGGGCAACCCGAAGAAGTTCTCCCTGGATGACGTCTGCGGCAAGTCCATCGGCGTGCAGACCGGCACCGTCCAGGAAGACCCGGACCTCTCCGGCCGCAACAAGAAGTGCGCAGCTGACGGCAAGCAGCCGATCAACATCGTGACGCTCAAGAACCAGACCGACGTCACCACCCGGCTCGTCAACGGCAGCATCGACGCCATGGCAGCCGACTCCCCCATCATCGGTTACGCGCTGACCCAGACCGGGGACCAGCTTGAGAAGCTCGGCGACGTTTACGACGCCGCTCCCCAGGGCATCGCCGTTGCCAAGTCGGACACCGCCCTCGCCGATGTCATCCAGAAGACGCTGACCAAGCTCATGTCTGACGGTTCGTACAAGAAGATCCTCACTGGCTGGGGCAACGCCGAAGGCGCCATCACCAAGTCCGAGGTCAACCCGGCGGTCAAGTCTTGAGTATTCCCGCCACCGATAACAAATCAGGTGCACAGATGGATCATCATCAACCAGGCCATGCAGCGCCCGTGCTGAACGATGCGGTGCCGGTCAGGCATCCTGGCCGTTGGATCAGCGCCATCGTCATCGTTGGCGTACTAGCGCTGATGGTGCAGAGCGTGATCACGAACCACAACTTCCGTTGGGACGTTGTGGGGACCTACATCCTGGACGTCAAAGTCGTCCAGGGCGTTGGCTGGACCCTGCTGCTGACTGTAGCTTCGATGGTCATTGCGATTGTCCTGGCTATCCTGCTGGCCGTCATGCGGCAGTCCGACAACCCGGTCCTGCGCTACACGAGTTGGGTCTGGGTCTGGTTCTTCCGCGGCACCCCGGTCTACACCCAGTTGGTCTTCTGGGGTCTGATCGCCGTCCTCTACCCCAAGATCAGCGCAGGGGTGCCGTTCGGCCCCGAACTGTTCAGCGTGGACACGAGCACCGTCATTACGGCTCTTGTTGCGGCGATCCTGGGGCTAGGCCTGAACGAATCCGCCTATCTGGCGGAGATCTTCCGGGCCGGCCTGAAGTCCGTGGACAAAGGCCAGACCGAAGCCGCCGAAGCCCTGGGTATGGGCAACGGCAAGATCATGTGGCGGATCATCCTGCCCCAGGCCATGCGCATCATAGTCCCGCCCACCGGCAACGAAACCATCGGCATGCTCAAGACCACCTCTCTGGTCCTGGCCGTCCCGTTCACCCTGGACCTGACCTTCGCGACCAACGCACTGGCCAACCGGATTTACCTTCCGGTGCCGCTGCTGATCGTGGCAGCCATCTGGTACCTGGTCATCACCAGCCTGCTCATGGTCGGCCAGCACTACATCGAGGCCTACTACGGCAAGGGCGTGGACACCAACCTGGCCCCGGCCCTCATCAACCCCGCAGCCGCCAAGGCTGCCGCAGCAGTGGCACCTAGTGCCGAAGCAGAGCCGTCGTTGAAGATGGACTTCCCGGAGGACGAGGCAAAATGACCATCACCACCCAGAAACCGCTGGTGCGGATCGAAGGCCTCCACAAGTACTTCGGCCAACACCATGTGCTCCGCGGCATTGACCTGACGGTCAACCAGGGCGAAGTGTCCGTTGTCATCGGCCCCTCCGGTTCAGGCAAGTCCACGATGCTCCGCTGCGTGAACCTGCTGGAAACCATCAGCGCGGGCCGCATTTCCGTCGGTGACCAGCTGATCGGCTACCGCGAAGTCAACGGCCGCCTCCACGATCTGAAAGTCAAGGAAATCGCCGCGCAGCGCCGGGAAATCGGCATGGTCTTCCAACGCTTCAACCTGTTCCCGCACAAGACCGCGCTCTACAACGTCATGGAAGCGCCCGTGCAGGTCAAGGGCAAGAACAAGGCAGCCGTCAAGAAGCAGGCCTTGGAACTGCTGGACCGGGTAGGACTGGCCGACCGCGCCAACCACTACCCGGGACAGCTATCCGGCGGCCAGCAGCAGCGGGTTGCCATCGCCCGGGCCCTGGCCATGGAACCCGAGCTCATGCTCTTCGACGAGCCCACGTCCGCCCTTGACCCCGAACTCGTGGGCGATGTGCTCAACGTGATGAAGGATCTGGCCAAGTCCGGCATGACCATGATCGTGGTCACCCACGAGATCGGCTTTGCCCGCGAAGTCGGCGACACCCTGACCTTCATGGACGGAGGTGTGGTGGTGGAGTCCGGTGACCCCCGCGAAATCATCGCCAACCCCCAGCACGCCCGCACCAAGGAATTCCTCAGCCGCGTGCTGTAGTTCCTGGCGACGCGTTCAATTCCCTGCGACGCGCAAATGCCCTGACGAGGCTGGATTTCCAGCCTCGTCAGGGCATTTCCGTGTCGCCACCCGTTTGCGCGTCGCCAGCCACCTACGCCCCGAGCAGCACCTGGGACACTGCCGCGGCCACTGCGGCCTTGATGCGCGCGTGCAACGGACGAAGGTCGGAGCGGTCCGTGCGTACTTCCACGATGCTGCGGCCCTTCAAAGGCGCGGCAAGCGCGGTGGCGAGCTCCGCCGTCGTACGCACCGAAGTGTGCCCGACGCCGTATGCCGCGGCCAGCGCGGAAATGTCCACGCTGTGCGGGGTGCCGAAGAGGCGCTCGACGGCGGTGCCGTAGCCGCCGTCGTCCTCCACCTTGCCGTGCTCGAGGAGGCCGAAAATGCCTCCGCCGGCGTCGTTGAGGACCACGATGCGGAGGTCCGGTGCGGGTTCTCCGGCTCCAAGGAACAGGCCCCCGGCGTCGTGCAGGAAGGTGATGTCGCCCAGGAGGAGGGTGGTTTCGCGGCCCGCGCCGAGGGCGATTCCGGTAGCCGTGGAGATAGTGCCGTCAATGCCGGCGAGGCCACGGTTCGCGAACACTGTGGCGAGGGGCTCGGGGCTGGGCTGCCCGGCGAGGTCGACGTCGCGGATGCCATTGGAGGAGCCGAGGACCAGCTGTCCACGGGCGTGTTTCCAGACGGTGGCTCCCACGGCGGGTCCGTTAGCTGCACGCTCGGCCTCGAGGACGCCGTCGAGCGCGTGTTGGGCGGCGGCCCCGGCGAGGAGCCAGGCGTCGAGCCACTCATCCGAGCCACGGCCAGCGAACCCGGCCAGCTCAGCCAGGGAGTCAAAGCGCTCCTCACGACGCCGGCCGTGCTCGTACCAGGCCACGGGGACAGGCTCGTACATGGCGGCGGGGAGGTCGTTTCGGGCCAGCAGGGCGGCGACGGGCCTTGAAAGAGTCGGTCGCCCAAAGACCACCACCCGCTCGATCGGCAGGGCAGACCCGGGTCCGAAGTTGTCCAGCATGAGGCGATATGGCCCCACCGCGTTGGGACCGAACCGCGCGTTGGACGACGGCTCGGCCAGCAACGGAAGGCGGTGGGCGCGGGCGAACGCCTCGGCGACCGGACCGGCGTCGTGCCCTGCCAAAACCACCGTTCGCCTTTCCGTTAGTTCGGCGGGAGCGGGGGGCATGCTCAGTGGCTGGGGTCCGGAGTCGTAGTGGAAAACTCCGTGGCCCTTGGTGGCGGGCAGCGCCTCGCCTGGTTCCGGAACCAGCGGCTCGCGGAACGCCAGGTTGAGCTGCACTGGCCCGGGCGGCGTGTCCTCGAGGGCGCCGGTTGCCGCGTAGATGGCGGTCTCGACGGCCCTCTGCGGATTGCTGCCAGCGGCAATGTCGACGGCGAAACGAACGTGTTCGCCGAAGAGGTCCAGTTGGATGGTGGTTTGGTTGGCGCCGGTACCGTGGAGCTCTGCCGGGCGATCGGCCGAAAGGACCACGAGGGGCACGGCGGCGTGGTTGGCTTCCATGACCGCGGGCAAGAGATTCCCGACGGCGGTCCCCGAGGTGGTCAGGACAGCCGCCGGGGCGCCCGTCGACAGGGCCAAGCCAAGGGCCGTGAAACCGGCTGAGCGTTCATCGATCCTGACCAGGAGACGGACGTTCCCGGCCGCTTCGGCCTCGGCCAGCGCGTAAGCCATGGGTGCCGAGCGCGAACCCGGAGAGACCACCACGTGCCGCACACCGCCGTCGAGCAACGCCTTAACGGCGATCCGGGCAGCGGCGAGGGAGCTCAGGGAGCCTTGCGAAGTCACCGCACCAGTCTATTAGCGGTGCCTCCCCCCAAACGCTCGCTCACCCATGAGCCCCAAAACCCGCACGCTCGCTCACTCCCTTGGAGAGAGTGAGCGAGCGTTTCCCGAAAGACCCTCATAGGTGAGCGAGCGTTGGGAAAGGATGAGCCTTAGCCGTCCTTGCGGTACACCTGCACGATCGACGGACGCGGGGCGCGGACCTGGCCGGCGGCCGGGGCGGCCCCTGCGCCCACGTAATCCGGGAAGTAGGAGTGGGGAGCGTCAAAGGAACCCTCCTCGCCCGGGTGCTGCACGGCGACGAACACGGTCCGCTCGTCGTCGTGCACGATCGGTCCACAGGTCTCGGCGTCGCGCGGTACGGCGAGGAACTGCTCCACCTTGCCGCGCTCACTGCCGTCCAAGGTGACCTTGAAGAGGCCGTCGGCATAGCCGATGGACGACGGCGCGCCGTCAGTGGCGATCCACATGTTGCCTGCCGAGTCGAAGGCCACGTTGTCCGGGCAGGAAATGGGCGAGACCTTGTCGGCCGGGAAGCCGGAGAAATATGTGGAGGAGTTCTTGGCGGGATCTCCACAAACCATCAAGAGGGTCCAGTTGAAGCGGGTGGACGTCTGGTCGCCGGTTTCAGTGATCTCCACGATGTGGCCGTCCCGGTTGAGCGTGCGCGGGTTGACCTCGGTGGCGCCTTCCTTGCCGGGCTTGCCGCGGTCCGAGTTGTTGGTGCAGACCACGTAGACCTTGCCGGTCGCCAGGTTCGGCTCGACGTCTTCGCAGCGGTCCATCTTCGTGGGGCCAACCTTGTCCGCGGCGAGGCGGGTGTAGACCAGGACCTCAGCGACGGACATGCCCGGAACTGCGGAGACGCCGTCGACCACCAACGGAAGCCACTCGCCGGAACCGTCGAACGCGCCGTCAGACGGAAGCGCACCGCTGCCGTCGATTTCGGCCGCGGGAGAGTCGCCCGTGAACTTGGCGACGTAGAGGTCGCCTTCGGAGAGAAGGTTCATGTTGTTCCGGCGGGCCGCGGCCGAGTCTCCTGCCATGTACTTGCCCTTGGAGACGAACTTGTAGAGGTAATCGAATCGCTCGTCGTCGCCCATGTACGCCACCACACGGCCGGAGGCAGCAACAATCACGTTCGCGCCCTCGTGCTTGAAGCGGCCCATGGCGGAGTGCTTCTTGGGTGTGGAGGAGGGGTCGAACGGGTCGACTTCCACGATCCAGCCAAAGCGGTTTGTCTCGTTGGCGTAACTCGCGTTGTTGGTGTTGAAACGCGGTTCATCGAGTTCCCACTTACGCGCCGTTGGCTTGTTGCTGAGGCCGTAGCGCTTGTCTCCCGCCGAGGTGCCCGGAGCCATGAAGTAGCCGTTGAAGTTTTCCTCGCCGGAGAGGATGGTCCCCCAGGGAGTGGTGCCGCCGGAGCAGTTGCCCAAGGTGCCCTTGATCTTCCGGCCTGAGGGATCGTCGATGGTCTTGACCAAATCCGTGCCAGCAGCAGGGCCGGTGAGCTCATACGTCGTGTCGGTCAGGAACCGACGATTGAGCGGCGCGCCCTTGACGTAGTTCCACGGTTTGTTCTTGTTCTTGCGCTCGAGTTCAACAACCGTGAGTCCGTGTGCGGCACGCCCGATCGCGCGCGCCTCCCCAGCCGCCAAAGTAGCCGGGAACATGATGTTCTCGTTGGTGTACTCGTGGTTGGTGAAGAGTACGGCACGGCGGTCCTTGGAATCCGCGATGGGCAGGATGTCCGTGTAGTCGTTGTTGTAGCCGAACTGGCGGGCCTGCGCCGCTGCGGTCTGGCCGTTCAGCTCGAAGGCCGGCGAGTCGGCAAAGAGCGGATCGCCCCAACGGATGATCGGCTGCCACGCGAAACCATCCGGCACGGTGAACGCGTCAACGGTGTAGTCGACCGGGTTGATCGGCGTGAACTTGAGCTTGGCCTTGTCGAAGCCCGCCTTTGCCGCCTCGGACAGGCCAACGCCGCCGGCCACCGCCTTCTCCGGTGCACCGAGCCCGCCCAGGACGACGGCGAGCGCACCGACGGCGCCAAAGCCCAAGGCGGCGCGGCGGGACACAGCTGCGGAAGCAATATCGCGGAAGTAGGCGTTGGAGCTCGTGTTGCAAACGTCGCCCGAGCAGGCGTTGTCGCACTTCAGGGCGCACGTGACGGGACTGCGCTTGCCCTTCGTATGGCCGAGCATGGGGAGCAAGTCGAACTTGCGCTTGGTTGATTCAGACATGGGAAATACCTCCGGGGATTGAGTGATTTCCCAACCCTTACAGCGCTAGCGGAATCCGAGAGGACACTCCGGTAAAGTTCCGGTGAATTCCCAGCCTTTTCACAGCAATCTATGCTTCAACCCGCTCTAGGAGTGCGTGCACACGGCGGAGCCGGTCCTCTTGCCTCACAAGTTCGGCCAGGAAACCCGATCGACTGCTGAGCAACTGTCGTTTTGGAGCCTCAAAACGGCAGTTGCTCAGCAGTCGATGCCTGTAGGAGTGCGTGCACGCGGCGGAGCCGGTCGAGCCACCAGTCGCGACGTTCAGCGGGAGCCGCATACCGCTCCAGCAGCCCCTCGTCGGCGACGGCTTCGCGGACGCGGATGGCGCCGTCGTCGGGCACTAAGGGATCATGCGTGATGTCCGAGGCGAACAGCCGCACGGTCCCCAGCCCGCACGCGTACGGCAGTTCCGGCAGCGCGGCGGCGAGCGCGAGCCCCGCGCGGATCCCCACCGAGGTGTCCAGCGCCGAGCTCACGACGGCGGGAAGCCCGGCTTGCGCCACGATGTCCAGCGCGCGCCGCACTCCCCCAAGCGGCGCCACCTTGACGACGATCAGATCCGCAGCACCCGCGCGAGCCACCTTGAGGGGATCGTCTTCCTTCCGCACGGATTCGTCGGCGGCGATGAGCACGGGCGTGCCCTGCCGCGCGAGCCGTCGGCGGACTTCGGCGAGGCCATCGATTTGCGGCACGGGCTGCTCGGCGTATTCGAGCCCGACGGCGGAGAGTCGCCCGAGTGCCTCAACCGCCTGGGGCACGTCCCAGCCCGCGTTCGCGTCCACTCGGATCGCGGCGTCCGGGAGGGCGTCCCTGACTGCGGTGACGCGCGCGACGTCGTCGGCCAGTTCCTGCCCGCGCTCGGCGACCTTGACCTTGACGGCGTCCACCCGGCCGAAGCGTTCCAGGACCTCGGGCACCCGGGCGGCAGGCACGGCCGGGACGGTCGCGTTGACGGGAATGGTGTCCCTCAGCTGCGGCGGAAAACCGTGCCATGCGGCTTCGACGGCGGCGGCGAGCCAACGGGAAGCCTCGGCGTCGCCGTACTCGGGGAACGGACAAAACTCGCCCCACCCGGCCGGGCCGCGGAACAGGAGGGTCTCGCGCTCGGTGATGCCCCGGAACTTGACCCGCATCGGCAGGCTGACCACTGTGGCGGTGGCAAGGAGCTCGTCGAGGGTGGGGAATGGAGGCATGGTTTCACTGTAGCGTGGGGCCGGCTAGGCCGGGTTGCCTGTTTGTGGCGGGGTGGCGGGCTGCTTCGTGGCGGGAGCGCCGGGCACTGGATCGTCAGCGTGGTCGATGATTGCGTTGACGTAGCTGCTGAGTTCCTTAATGACGGCGTCGGTGGGCTGTGCATCCGGCAGCGGGTGGACCCCCGTGACGAACAGGCTTCCGCTCATGGTGACCATGCGCAGCACATGGATCGGCGCTCCCGAACCCGTGATAGTGGTGACGTAGGTGAACGACTTCGAGCCGTGAAGGTCCATACTCAGGCGCTTCAAGGACGAGTGCACCTGCTGATTCCCCGAGCTAATAGTCACCTCGGTGCAATATCCGAGAACTTTGCCGATGCTGTACATGCCCTGCCAGAAATAGCCGGAATCGTCGGATGAAGCCATGACGACGGACATATTCGCCTGGGGCCCCAGCACCGCGGCCGCCGTCGGGATTCTGTAGTCGACCAACTCTCCTGCTTTCAGGAGGTCCCGGCATCTCGCGGGATCGGTGGTCATGTCGGCGGGCCCAACTGCCATCGAATCTTGCATGTCGCGAATCGCCGCCTCATCAATGGGCGTTGACATCACGCCGTCAGGAGCACGCAGGCTGCCGACCAGCGCCTGCAGCTCCTGCGACGAACGGACCCGCATTTGGGTACCACTGCTTGTGGTGGGTGTCGCGGATGGCTTGGAAGTGGGCGAGGCGGACGTCCCCGTTGGGGCTAGCGATCGGGATGCTGTTATGTCGAAAACGCAGGCGTTGAGACTCAACGCCACTGCAGCTGTCAGCACGATCGTAGCCATTCGGCGCCAAGAAAAAATCGGACCCACCCCCATAGATCAGAACACCGGTACCGCCCGGCACGCCCAACGATACCGCTTTTGGTAGGGGGTGGAAGGGGGTAGATCTGCAGGAAGGTTCAGCTGGAAGGGGGCATATCTGCAGGGCGGGCCCCGCCCCCAGACGCTCGCTCACCTTTGGGGTGTTTTCTGCAGACGCTCGCTCACTTGAGGTGAGCGAGCGTTCCCGTTTTTGGCCATATATGTGAGCGAGCGTCGGGCTAGGGGGCCGCATATCTGCAGGAGCGTCCGGAACCGGGCCACCCCTCACACGCGTTAGGTAGAATGCAGCAAGAAACGGAACCACAGCCGGAGGAGCCCGCATGCAGCGCAAGGCCACAGCACTCGACGTCGCCAAACGGGCGGGCGTCTCGCGGAGTGCGGTGTCGCTGGTGCTCAACGGCCGTGGCGACGGCAACGTGGCCAAGGAAAGCCAGGATCGCATCCGGCAGGCCGCCTCGGAGCTCAAGTACTCCCCCAACGCCATCGCCTTGAGCCTGCGGAATCAACGAACACGCGTGATCGGCATCGTGTCGGACGAGGTGGTGGTGAGCCCATTCGACGGCAACATCATTGGTGGCGCCGACGACGTCGCCCGCGCACACGGCTTCGTCACCGTCGTGATGGACACTGAGCGCGACGCTTCCCGTGACGAGAGCGCCGTCGAAACCCTGTTGGACCGGCAAGTGGACGGGCTGATGTATGTCACGGTCGGTTTGAAGCCGCTCGACGTGCCCCACGGCATGCTCCGCGTCCCCTCAGTGCTCGCCAATTGTTTCGACAACAGCCCCTCCCCGCAGCTGCACCATGTGATCCCGGACGAGGTTTCCGGCGGCAGGGAAGCCACCGAGCACTTGCTGCAGTTGGGCCATCGCGATATCGCGTTCCTCGCCGGTGCCGCCACCTCCCCGGCTGTCCCGTTGCGCATCGCGGGGCATCGGGAGGCGATGGCCAGGGCCGCTATTCCCGTTCGCGAAGACCGCGTGTTCACGGCCGGTTGGGACATCAACGACGGTTTCCATGGCGCCATGGGACTGCTCTCCGCCACCGAGCGGCCGACGGCGATTGTTTGCGCGAACGACCGGCTCGCCATCGGCGTCGCCCTGGCTGCGGCGCGGCTGGGCCTCGCCGTACCGCGCGACCTCTCGATCATGGGTTACGACGACGAATCCCGCATCGCGGCCACCATGGTCCCCGCGCTCACCACCATGGCGCTTCCGCTGCGGGAAATGGGCGCGGCCGCGATGACCATGTTGCTGGAGCAGATTGAGGACCGCGTCCAGACGCCGACGCCGCGCGGCGGCACCGGTTTGGCGACCAACGCCGGCTTGGAAACCATGGTTCCTTGCCGTTTGGTGGTCCGCGAGTCCACCGGACCCGTTCCCGCCCTCTAGATCCGACCACTTTTGGCCGGGCCGCCGTCCCGAAATCCGCGGAAATACAGGGATTCCGGGCGACAGCACCGGCCAAAAGAGGTCAAACGCTGAGAGCCCGACGGCGGCCTGCCGCCTAGTCCGGCAGCTTCAGTTCCCAGACGTCCGCTTGCGCACCTTCGGGAAGCTCAAGTCTCCATTCCTCACCCACGGCCGGGTAGGCACGGAGTGTCGTGGCCACGGAACCCGTCCGATACACCTCCACCAGGGAAGCATCCACGAAGATGCGGAGTTCCTCGCCCTCGGACAGCGTCCCCGCAAACACGACTTGCCGTTCCGCGTCGGAGGCCAGGACCAGCCGAACCTCACTGGCTCCAAGACCACCATCAGTCCCACCAGTCACAACAGCCTCGGCAAACGGCGGCACGGCAACGGCCCCAGAAGCCCCGCTCGAAACCAAGGAACCCCGATACGCCTCGACCTCCGGCGCAGGAGCAACCACCAATGCACCATCCTCAACCGAGAGGAAGCGCGGGTGGGTTAATACGCCCGCCCAGCCTGCGGCGTCGATCTCGTCTTGCGAACGGCCACGCCGGCCATCGCGGCCCGGACCTTCGTTGGCCCATCCCCACAGCAGGGCGCGCGGCCCCGACCGCGGCCCCGTCCCAGACGCAGAGTCCAGCTGTGCGATTTGCGGAGCATAGAAATCCCGGCCAAGGTCGGACTTGCCGCCGGAACGCGGGACGAATACCGGCAGCCCGGTGGACGGGTCCTCGGCCAGCGAACCGATGAGGTGGCCCACTCCGTTGGCGTGCTCGTGGTCGTCGCCGGAGAGCCACAGGGAGAACATCATGACCCAGGTTTCGGCCGCAGCCCCCGAGTCGGAAGGCACCCCGTCGGAAGGTACTTGGACCAACTGCGGGCACTCCCAGATTTCGGCCGGAGTGTGCGTGGCGGCCACGGGGTTTTCGGTGGTCAGCCAAATGCCTTGGTACTTCCAGTCGGACATGTCCTCCACGGTGTACAGCAGCAAAGCAGCATGTCCATTGGCCAGCCCGGCGCCCTGCATGGCATAGCGCTTGCCGTTGAAGTGGAAGATGAAGGGGTCGCGCACGGCCGTGACCAGGCCATCGCCCGGCATGGAAGCGGCAATGTGGCCATCCTGTTCCCAAGTCACCAAGTCCGCGGAGCCTCGGGAAATCACCACTTGCGAGTGCCCACCATCGCCCCGCACGCCCGAGTACGCAGCGGTGGGGACACCGCCGTCGTCGGTCACCACACCGGTCCAGCAGCCGAACTCATCCGGCCCGCCGTCCTGCGGGCGCAGCGCGACCGGGTGTTCATCCCAGTGGACCAGGTCCGGAGAGCTGATATGGCCCCATTGGATCCGGTGGTGCCGGGCCGATTCCGGGTTGAACTGGAAGAACACGTGGTGGCGGCCGTTGATGAAGTTGACGCCGTTGGGGTCGTTGATCCAGCCTTGCGCCGGCCGGGGGTGGAAGCGCGGGAAAGCCGGGTCCGGGTGGGTGGCCGCCGCCGCAAGCGCAGGGGCGGAGGATATGAGGTCCGTCATCGAAGTCCTTTCAGGGAAGTAGTGGCTATTTGCCGGTGCCGGCGGTCAGTCCGTCACGCAATGCGCGTTGGCCGAACATGAACACCACCAGGGCCGGAATCATGGAGAGGATCACGCCCGCCAACACCACGGAGATGCTGCCCGTGCCGAGGTTGCCCTGCAGCGACACCAAGCCCAGCGGGAGCGTGAAGTTCTGCTCGGAGATGGTCAGGATGAGTGGCCGGAAGAACTCGTTCCAGTGGTAGTTGAACGCCAGGATGCCTACGATCGCCATGCCCGGCATCGCCAGCGGCGCATACACGGAACGGAACGTCCGCCATGGCGAGGCTCCGTCGATCGCGGCGGCCTCGCCCAAATCACTGGGCAGCCCCAGGAAGTACTGGCGCATCAGGAAGGTGCCGAACGCCGTCGGGATCGCCGGGAGGATCAGCGCGAGGAGCGTGTCGGACAAACCGATGCCTCGGATCAGCATGAAGACCGGAACGATCGTCACCTGCGCCGGGACCATCATGGTGGCCAGCACAATCGAGAACAGTGCCCCGCGGCCGCGGAATTTGAGGTTCGCGAACGCGTAGCCGGCCAGCGCCGCCGTGAACATCTGCCCGACGGCGATCAGACCCGTCACGAGGGCGCTGTTGAGGACCAGAAGCATGATGTTGAGCTGCTTGAAGACCTGGTCATAGGACGAGAAATCGGGGTTGAGCGGCAGGAACGACGGCGGCAGCTGGAACGATTCCGCCGGTGGCCGCAGCGAGGTGGACAGGGTCCACAGCACCGGACCGAGGATGAAGACGGACGCGATCAGGAGCAGCACGATTCGTCCGGCCATGCTCCAGTTCCGCTTCTTGCGGGGCGCGGGCCCTTGGGAAGCCAAGCGATCGACGACGGCGCGCTGGGTTGAGGTTGTAGTCATGGCGGGCCTTACTGGTAGAAGACGAAACGTTTGCTGAGCCGGAACTGGGCGGCGGTGATGGCCATGATGATCAGCGTGAGGATGACGCCGATCGCCGAGGCCTGGCCGAACTCGAGGCGCTGGAACGCGGACTCGAAGATCACCATCACCGCGGTGCGCGTGGAGTCGCCCGGGCCGCCGCGGGTCAGGACGTAGGGCTGGTCGAACACCTGGAGGGCGTTGATGATCGCCATGACGGATGCCACCAAGGTGGTGGGGCTCAGGAGCGGCAGCGTCACGTGGAGGTGTTTGCGCCAGCCCGTGGCGCCGTCGATCGATGCGGCCTCGTACGTTTCGATGGGGATGGACGCCAGGCCGCCGATGAACAGCAGGAACGAGAACCCGAAGTTCTGCCACACATACACGAGGATCACGACGGCGGCAGAACCGGCCGGCGTCGTCAGCCAAGGGACTGCGGGGATGCCGACGAAGGACAAAAGCCAGTTGACTACGCCGAATTGTTCGTTGAACAGATAGCGCATGAAGATGGACACCGACGCGGCCGACAGGATCAGCGGGAAGAAGAAGGCGCTCCGGAAGAAGACGCGAAGCCAGGTCGGGAGCTTCTCCTGCACCATGATCGCCAGCGCCAAGGCGAGGCCGAGCTGCAGCGCCACGGCGACCACCACGAACAGGATGGTGTTCAGGAACGAGACACGCACCGTGGGGTCCTGGACCACTTCGGCGAAGTTGTCGAACCCGACGAAGCTTGGCGCGGAAATAATGTCCCAGCGGAAGAACGCGAGGACCACGGAAGCGACGATCGGCACGAGCGTGAACAGGCCCATGCCCAGGATGGTGGGAGCCAGGAACGCCCAGGGGAGCCAGCGCTGACGCTGTCTTCCGTTTGTCTCGCTCTTCGCTCCGGCGCCGTTTTGGCGTTTGGACCCCGCGCCGTTTCGGCGTTTGGTGGACATGCCCGTTGTTGCCGTGCTCATGCCTGCCTCCTCAAGGCGATCTCAAGGTCGCGCTGCATGGAGTCGAGGGCCTGCTTGAGCTGGTTCTCATCACCGCTGACGGCCAGGGATACGTTTTTCATCAGTGCGGTCTCGACGGCGGCCTGCTGGGGCGGTGCCGGAATGGGACCTGTGGTGGGGAATTTGTCGAGGGTGTCGTAGAAGACTTTCCAGTGTTTGGGCCCGGTGTTGGCGTAGAGCCCTTGGTTGACCATGGAGCGGCGCGCGGGGGTGGTGTTCGGCGTCGGGAAGACCAGTTGCATGGCTTCCAGGCTGGAAGAGAACTTGAGCCATTCCCATGCAGCATCCTTGTCCTTCGCGGTCTTCATGATGGCGTAGCCGGCTGTGCCGAACTGGTGCCGCTGGGTGCGCCACCGCGGGAAGAACTGGACGTCGAAGTCGTCTTCCTTCATTCCGGCTTCGTGGAGGCCCTCAACCCAGTAGCCGCCGGCCGGTGTCATGCCAATCCGGTTGGACGCAAACAGCCCGACGAGTGAATTTCCGCCGCCTTCTTCGGGTCGGACGCCCAGGCCATCCTTGACGAGGCCACGGAGGTAGTCGAACGATTCGTACACCCGCGGGTCGTCGGCATTGGGTTCAAGCCACTGGTAGCCGCCGGAACGTAGTCCGCGGGAAGGATCCTGGGCGTAGAAGCTGTCCCAGAGCCATTCGCCGCCGGTGGATTTGGATTCCTTGAGGAAGCTGGCGTCGTTGGCATAGAGCCAGGGCACCACGCCGCCGAAGAGCCTGTTGGTCCAGTAGTACGGGGTGAAGTCCTGCGGCCTGGCTTTCCGCATGGCAGCCAGGGTGTTGCGGAAATCGACCTGGGTCCAGTTATCCGCGGGACGTTCGAGTCCGGCTTGCTGCAAGGCCGAGGTGTTGTAGTACATGTTGGCGGCGTTCCAGTCGATGGGGAGCTGGAACAGGCTGCCCTTGTACATGAACGCCTCCACGAGGCTCGGGTGGACGTCTGCGAAGTACTCCTTCATGTCCGCTGCATCGCGGCGCAGGTACTCGTCCAAGGGGTGCGCCAGTTTCTCGGCGAAGAGCTGGGCACCTTCGGTGGCCACGTAGACCACATCCGGTGGCGTTCCTGCTGCCACCATGGTGAGGATCTTGGTGAAGAAGTCCTTCCAGTCCGCGGCCTGGATGGCCTGGACCTTAACCTTGATTTCCGGGTGCACCTTCGCGAACGCATCAATGACCCGCTGGCGTGCGGTAGCGTCCGCTGCGGTACCCATGATGGCGATGCTAAGGCCGTTGTCCCCGCGGCCCGGGATGTCCATTCCGGTCAACCGCGGCCACGACGCCACTGTTGCTCCGACAATTCCCGCACCCAAGGCACCAAGGGCTGTCCTGCGTGAGATCTCACGCAGCTTCCCATTGCTTCCTGGCATGTCTAATTCCTTCCTAACACGTGTTAGGTAGCGTAAATCCATCACCTAACACGTGTCAAGCGTCACATCGGTGTTATTACGCGCCTCTCACCTTTCGCGACGCTCCATCAGATATGTGCCCCGATCCCCCAACGCTCGCTCACATATCGCCCCCAATCCCCCAACGCTCGCTCACATATGGAGCCCAAACCCCAAACGCTCGCTCACATATGGAGCCCAAACCCCAAACGCTCGCTCACATATCGCCCCCAAACGGCAAACCCTCGCTCACATATGGAGCCCAAACCCCAAACGCTCGCTCACATATGGAGCCCAAACCCCAAACGCTCCTGCAGATATGTGGGCCAATCCCCAAACCCTCGCTCACATATCGCCCCCAATCCCCAGGCCAAAACCCGCCATACCCGAGCGAGCGTCCACCCAAAACCCGCCATACCTGAGCGAGCGTCCACCCAAAACCCGCCATACCTGAGCGAGCGTCCGGCCACAACCTGCCATACCTGAGCGAGCGTCCGGCCACAACCCGCCATACCCGAGCGAGCGTCCACCCAAAAGCCCCCATATCTGCAGGAGGGTTCACTTCCGAAGACGCGGCGAATACGCTGAAACAAGCTGCCCCATTCCCCCGTCCCTAGCTTTGGAGCCCATTGATGACAGGTTGGAATGCCGAGAACCTCGCAGGTTCGGCCGGCGCGGGTGCCGTGACGTTGTTGGCAGGAACATCGTTTTGCGTCTCTGCGGCCAACGGAGATATGGACCAACTGCGCCCGCATGGGATGTTCTTCCGTGACACGCGGTTCGTTTCGAACTGGGTGCTCGCGGTGAACGGCCGCCCCATCGAAGCCTTGGGTTCCCCTGTCCCGGAGCCCTACCGCGCTGATTTTGTCGGCCGAGCGGCACGCACCGATGGGTTGGCAGACAGCCATCTGCTGATTGAACGCAGGCGGAGCCTGTTCGGCGGAGTCCGCGAAGAGATCACGGTCAGGAATTTCTCCAGCAAGTCCACCCAGACCACGGTTTCGCTCACGGTCAATGCGGACTTTGCCGACATCTTCGAAGTCAAGGAGGGCAGGGCACGCCACGAGAGTGTGCACTTGACGCGGGATAGCAACGGCTCGTTGGTCCTTGAATCCCAGCGGCAGGGGCGGCACGTCCTGGTCACCATTGACGCCCCGAATGCCGTGATTGATGGAGATGTCATCAGCTACGACATCACCCTTGAACCTCAAGGCCATTGGTCCACCGGTGTGACGGCCACACCCCGCATCGACGGGGTTGGACCCGAGGCGGACGCCCAGGTTTGGGGGAACCAACGCCCCTACGATGTCCCCGAAGAAAGGCTGCAGGAATGGCATGGCAAGGTTCCTACAACGGAACTTGCCAACAAAGCCTTCGAAAAGGCGTTGGCCCAGAGCAGGGCAGACCTCGGCTCCCTGAGGATCTTTGACCCTGACCATCCCGGGCGGACGGTGGTGGCTGCAGGATCTCCTTGGTTCATGGCCCTTTTCGGCCGGGACTCGCTCCTGACTTCCTTCATGACTCTTCCACTGGATCCTTCGCTGGCGCTGGGAACCCTCAAAACCCTGGCCGACCATCAGGGCCGGACCGTCAACCCGCTCAGCGAGGAGGAGCCGGGCCGGATCCTGCACGAGGTGCGTCTCGGTGCCAGCACGGGCCTCGCGCTTGGGGGCGGCAGTGCCTACTACGGCTCGGTGGATGCCACACCGTTGTTCGTCACGCTCGCCGGGGAGCTCACCCGTTGGGGATTCCATTCCGAGGTCTCGGAGTCCCTTCTGCCCGCGGTGGACCGCGCCCTGGACTGGATCCGCGATTACGGAGACGCCGACGGCGACGGCTTCGTTGAGTATTCGCGAGCCACGGACCATGGCCTCCTCAATCAAGGCTGGAAGGATTCAGGAGACGGCATCAACTTCGCCGACGGCACCCTGGCGGAGCCGCCGATCGCCTTGTGCGAAGTCCAGGGCTATGTGTACACCGCCTATCTCAGCAGGGCCTTGATGGCCCAGGAGGACGGCGATCTGAAGCTGGCCGCGGTGTGGGGCGCGCGGGCGGCTGAACTCAAGCGAAAATTCAACGAGCAATTCTGGCTTCCCGAACGCGGCTATTTCGCGATCGCCCTGGATCGTAACAAGCGGCCGGTAGACGCCTGCGCGTCCAATATGGGCCATTGCCTTTGGAGCGGAATCGTCGACGACGACAAGGCTCCGTTGGTCGCGGAGCGGCTGATGTCGGACACCATGTTCACGGGATGGGGCGTCCGGACATTGGCTTCGGACATGGCGGCATACAACCCGGCGAGCTACCACAACGGCTCGGTGTGGCCGCACGACAATGCCCTTATTGCCGGCGGGTTGATGCGCTATGGCTTCGTTGAGGAGTCCCAACGCCTCGTCACGGGCCTCCTCGATGCCGCCGAGGCTTTTGGCGGACGGCTCCCGGAATTGTTTTGCGGTTTGGACAGGAAAACCTACGGGATGCCGGTTCCGTATCCTTCGTCGTGTTCGCCGCAGGCGTGGGCCGCTGCCACGCCGGTTCATTTGCTCCGGGTACTACTCCGTTTCGATCCTTGCCTCACCCACGGAGGCCTCTGGCTGGCACCCGTTGTCCCTGAAGGCTTCGGCGAGATCAAAATGCGAAATATCCCACTTGCCGGCTCCCGGATCTCCGTGGAAGTGGTCAACGGAGAAACACGGGTCACGGACCTGCCCGAGAATGTCGCACTGCATCTCGAAGCCCGCAAGCCGTTGTCCGATCTCTTGGATGTCCATCCCGTCGCCGCGGGACCGCAGCGGGGGCTCTAGATGCGCATCGGCCTTGTTGCCCCGCCTTGGATTCCGGTCCCGCCGCCCGCATACGGAGGCACGGAGTCGATCATCGATATCCTGGCTCGCGGATTGGCTGCCGCGGGCCATGATGTGCTTCTGGCGGCGGCGTCCGGAAGCACATGTCCAGTGGCCAAAGTCCCCGGCCCACCACTTGCGGACGGCTCGAGGATAGGAAACGGGACGGACGAACTCCGCCACAGCGTGTACGCATTCGGAGCCATGGGCGACGTCGACCTCATCCACGACAACACGCTGGCAGGTCCGCTTTACAGGCATCGGCCGGAGAGAACGCCTATCGTCGCAACGGCCCACCTCCCCTTTTCAGCCGAAAACCATGACATTTACCAGGCGATGGCCGCCGACACCGCGATCATCGCCATCTCGCACCATCAAGCAGACTCCGCGCCCGGGATCAAGGTACGGAGGGTCATTCACCACGGCATCGACACGCAATCCGTCCCGCTCGGGGCCGGCGACGGCGGCTACGCCAGCTTCCTCGGCCGGATGCATCCCGGCAAGGGCCTGCCGGAAGCCATAGAGACCGCCCGCCTGGCCCAGGTACCGTTGCGAATTGCAGCCAAGATGTACAGCGCGGAAGAGCATGAGTACTACGCCGCGGTCATCGCGCCGCTGCTGGGGCCCGACGTCGAATACCTCGGCGAGCTGAACGCTGCGGACAAGTTCGTCCTCCTGGGCGGATCGGTGGCCCTGCTGAATCCGCTTCAGTGGGATGAACCCTTCGGGATGGCCATGATCGAGTCCCTCGCCACCGGGACACCGGTGGTGGCAACATTCCGGGGATCCGCCCCGGAAATCGTCTCCGAGGGCGTCACGGGCTATCTCGGTTCCAGTCCCCCGGAGCTGGCCGAGGCCGTCATTGCCGCCGCGACGCTTGACCGCGGGGAGTGCCGCCGCGCCGCGGAAAACTACTTCAGCGCCGAGAGGATGGTTGCCGAACACTTGGCGCTCTATGAGGAACTCCTCGCCGAGCAAAAGTGATCCTCCCAGCCAGATATGGCACCCTGAAAGTAATGAGTTTTCCTAAGACGAGCCGGCTGCCGGCCATACGTGGGATCGCTGCCAAGCGCTGGGCGGGCGCTGGGATGGGCGTCCTTTTTGTGCTGGCGACCTTGGCGTGCGCGATCGCATTCATTGCCACCTACTATTTTTTCGTGCGCACCACAACGGGGCAGTACATCGACGAATCCGCCCTGGTGGAAGCCGCGACCATCAACGGTCCCACCGAGCGGGCAACCACCCAGTTCCTCGATTGGTTGCCAGTCATCTCGGTGGCGATCGCCGCCGTCGTCGTTCTTTTCGTCACCATAATGCGCCGGCGCTGGAAGGCCGCCGGGATCGCTCTGGCCGCCTGTGTCGCGGCGAACTTGGCCACCCAGCTCCTCAAGGACTGGTTTCCGAACAGGCCGTTCCGCGGCGTCCAGACCATTGAACTGAACTCGCTGCCCTCCGGACACACCACGTTGGCGGCCTCTGCGGCTGCCGCGGTCTTCTTGGTGGTCTCGCCGCGCTGGCGGCCTCTGGCGGGGTTCCTCGGTGGCACTTTCGCCGTGGCGGCCGGGGTTTCCACGCTGATCAACCAGTGGCACCGGCCCGCCGACGTCGTCGCCGCGTTCCTCGTGGTGGGAGCGGTCATGCTGCCGGCTGGCTGGTTGGTGCTTCGTACTGGAAAGCGCTGGAACGTCCAGGACCGCCGCGGTGAGCACTGGGCGTCGTCACGTTTGTGGCTTTCGCTGTCGGCGCTGGCGGGCGTCGCCGCTGCGGCGGTTTCGGTGTATTCGCTGTTGAAGATTGCGCCCGGTTTCGGCCAGGAAAGCAGCACCACCAATTACTTCTGGGCTGGCGTCTCCCTGATTGTCATCACCGGTTATCTGGCAACGGTCGCTGCAACCTGGCTTTTCGGCTTGAGTGCCCGACGGCGGCAGTCACCTTAGTGGCTGCGCGCTGCTTCCTGCCCGGCCGGGTTTGACGGGCCTCAATCAGCCGCACCAGCTGGGAAGGAATCCAGGAACGCTTTTCAGGACGGTCCCTGATTTCAAGTCCACGAGGTCCGTCCGCATGGGGGTCGGTTCGGGGCGGACGGGGTATTGGTCTCCCGCGTATTGCGGTGCTGCGGTTTCGACGGCGAGGTAATCGCTGGCCGGAGAGATACAGGTGTCCAGGATGCGCGACCAGGCGGCGGCAGGCTGGTAGAGCTGGCGCGAGCCGTTCTTGTCGGTGACGTTGACGACGGAGGCTTCCTTTCCGGCGTCGTACTTTCTCACTACCTGCGCGAACTGGCCTGAAGCGGCGAGGACCATGGGTTGACTCGCGGTGGTGGTGACCCCGTTGACGGCATCGGGTACGAAAGCGCCGGTGAGGGTGAGCGGCGTGGATGTCCCGTTGGTGAGGTTGATGGTCGAATACCGGGGCGGGTCTATGCCCTTTTTCAGCCCTGAGTCGGCGACGGCGAGTTCGTCAGTGCCGGGGACGAATCCGAGGATCGCGGCATGCGTACCCAGAGGCGAAACTTTGCCGGTTTCCAGCGCATCAATGAGGAACATGGACTGGTCGTCGGTCTGCGCCACCAAAGTGGCCGCACCCGGGACAAAGCGCCAGTCCGCAGCCGAGACCGGACCGTTGATCCCCTGGACGGCCCGCGGAGCCGAGGACGGATTGTCGACGTCGTACACGAAGAGTGTTTTCCAGTACTGGCCAGTGGCCGCAGAAGCGCTGAAGGTGAAGCCTATGAGGTGTTTGGATCCTGCCGCATGAAGGTTGGCCACTGTCCCCAGGCTTGGCAAGGGAACAAGCGTTGGCGGGCCGCCGGTGAGGGGGACGATCTCGAGGGAGCTGGTGTTGTCATCGTTGAGTGTGACGACGGCGAAGGCGGAAGGAAGGGCAGCATACTCCTGGATGCGGTCGGCGCTGACAATAGTCGTTGGCTCGCCAGTTCCGGAGAGGCTTGTGCCGAGGATGGTGTCCGGCTTCTTCAGCCCTGTGTTGTCTTTGCCGGTGTCCCTCTGCAGGCTGTACAGGGCGAAGGCTGCAGGGGTGGCGGAGCGGGCCAGGGCCGAGATGGAGTTGGGGTGCGGCAGCTTCGAAAGGTTCGCTACTGTCAACCCGCCGGCAAGGAGGGCGAGGATCGCGATGGTGCCGTAAAGGCGCCGGGCGAAACGGCGTCCGGCCAGGAGCTCGGCCGCGGCGGCAATGGCTGCAGCCCGCTTGGCCGAGATGGGGCGGCGCTTAGTAGACATAGGGCTGCGCCGGCTGTGTGGTGTGGGCGATGGAATCCGGTATCAGGACGATTGCCTCGCGACTGGCCGGGTTGGGGTTGGCTCGAAAGCTGCTGCTGACCGTGACCCAGCTGTCGGTTGTGTATTCGTTTTGCCACCCTGGGTGATAGACGGGAACGCCAATCGGCTGGGCATCAACGGCGCAGCAGGTCACCACAAAACGGGTCACGAAGAAAACGTTTGGATCCGTCTTGTCCGCACTGACGAACCCGGTCACGGTGGCAGTCTTGTCGGCAAAAAAGTCCTGCCCCGCGCCGGACCGAAGCAACGATGCCCAGTCCCTCACCGTGAAGGCGGAGTAGTCTCCCTTGCTGGGCAGTGCGGGTGCTTTCAGCGTGAGGGCGGACGCCGAGCCGTTGAGGTCCCGCTGGGCGACAGTTGCAGTAGTAAGGGTCGACGGCGGCAGGATCAGCAAGGCGACGACGGCGGCGACGATGGTCAGCACGCTTCCGACCGGCCACAGCCAACTCCATCGCGAACCGCGCCCGTCGCTGTGGTCGTGGCTGTGCTCGTCGCTGTGCTCGTGGCCGTCTTGGTCGTGTCCGTCTTGGGCGGTGGGAGCCAAGACGAAAGCCGCCAGGGCAAGCACTCCTGCGATCACCGCCATGATGACCGTGAACACGAAGTACCGTGGATGGATATACAAGGCAAGCTGCCCCGTCAGGCCCAGCCAAATCGTCGCGATGAGGCCGATCAGGCTGAGAACCACGCCCTGCCAGCGGCCCACGAGCCGCCTAATGACCATAGTTGATCGCCAATCCGAGGACCGCGGCGCAAAGCGCCACCAGCAGGCTGAGCTGAAGGAGGGTTTTCGCGGTGAACGTGGTGCGCATCAAGGCGAGCATTTTCACGTCGATCATGGGTCCGAAAACGAGGAAAGCCACGATGCCTCCCGGCATGAAGGTCGCGCCGAACGACAGGATAAAGAAGGCATCCACGTTTGAGCAGATCGCGACGACGAACGCCAGCAGCATCAACGCCAGGACAGACCAGACGGGATTGCTGCCCAGGGCCACCAGCACTTCGCGGGAAACGGCAACCTGGATCAGCCCGGCCATGCCTGCACCAATAAACAAGGCAGGCATCATTGCGCGCGTCTCCTGCGAGAACATCTGCACGCTGCGCCTCACCTTCCCGGCAGCGCCGCCGTCGTGGTCTGCCACAGTACAGGTCTCCTGGAACCGGGCGGTCAGCAGCTCCCCGGGCCGTGGATGCCGGCTGTAGATCCACCCGACAAGGTTGGCGATGAAGAAACCACCCAGGACGCGGGAGACCAGGATGCCGTTGCCCCAGCCAAACGCCTGCGCGGTGGTGACGATGGTTACGGGGTTAAGGATGGGCGCCGCGAACAGGAAAGTCATCGATTCCGCAACCGTGAGGCCCTTGACCACCAAGCCCCGGGCCAGCGGAACATTCCCGCACTCGCAGACCGGCAGCAGCATTCCCAGAAGCGAAAGGACCAGCCTCCGCAACACCGGGATTCGTGGCAGGCGACGGAGCAGCATGCCCTCCGGTAGCCAGACCTGGACGGCGATCGAGAGGACAATCCCGAGGAAAACGAAGGGCAAGGACTCGACGACGACGCTGATCGACAGCGTGGCAAAGTCGCGGGCAGCGTTGGGAAGCCCAAAAGTCTCCGGCGTGGACGGTGCCAGCACCCGCACGAGCGCGAACAGTGCAACGAGCGCGAGGCCAACGACCAGCCCGGCAGCAGACTTCGACGTGAAAGCGCGGACCGGGCTTCTGTGCTCGTGTTCCGGCTGTTTACGTTTGTCCACTGCAGGCAGCGTCACGGGCACTCCTTCCTTCACGGAGCCGGTCGGGCGCGCCTGACCGGAAGGGGCTGGCGAAGTCGACTGTACACGCGGGGTGCTTGCGCGACTAGCCCTGGGCAACGCCCGGACACCGTTCCGAGTGGGCGATCGGGCAGCTACCTAGACACATCAGAAGCTCCACCTAAGGATGCGTGGGAAGAACAAGTATTGACCACTCGTTTCAACGGCTGCCTGCGGTCGTACCCTCGCAAGTACGCGAGTGTGAACAAACAACCGGCACCGAGTGCCACCGCTGGAAACCCAGATCGGACTCCCCTTTCGAGCGGCACCTTCTTGGCCCACCCAACGAAGGTCACCCGGCTGCTAGTGCATTACCTAGCCTGGGGAGGAGTTGACCATGAGTACCACGAATGAGCAGCAAGGGACGACGGAATCGCCGCGCGAGGGCCGCACACGGCTCAGTGTGACTGGAATACGGCTCGGTAAGCACTTTGGCAAACGCTGGACCGCTTTCGGCAGCACGGCGCTGGTTGTTGCCGGCCTGCTGGCCGCGGTGGGGTTCGCCGCTCCGGCGCATGCTGCTGCGAACACCGTGGTGTCACTGACGTTCGACGACGGCAACGCGGACCAGTTGACAGCCGAAGCCACGATGAAGAGCTTGGGCTTGGTCGGCACGTTTTTCATCACGACCGGATGGCTCGGCCAGCCCACCTACTTGACCACTGCCAACCTGCAGCAGATCGCCGCCGACGGCAATGAGATCGGCGGCCACACGGTCACCCACCCGGATCTTGTGTCCCTGATCCCCGCCGAGTCACAGCGGCAGATCTGTGACGGGCGCGTGGCGCTGATGAACATGGGCTTCAAAGTCACCAGTTTCGCCTACCCCTTCGCTTCCGAAGATCCGGCCACCGAGGCCTTGGTGAAGGGGTGCGGTTACAACAGCGCCCGCGGCCTGGGCGACGCCGCCAGCAAGGACCCCGCATCGGCGACGCTTCCCGCAGCAGACACCGTCCCACCGGTCAACGCCTACGACACGGCGGCACCGGATGAGGTAGACAGCACCTGGACCCTGGCGAATCTGGAGACCCAGGTGACCCACGCCCAAACAACCACCGGCGGGTGGGTCCAACTGACCTTCCACCACATCGCCGTCGGCACGGATCCGACGCTGACCATCACCCCGACCCTGTTCACCCAGTTCGCCACCTGGCTTGCACAGCAAAAGGCGGCCGGTACCGTCACGGTGCAGACCGTGGACCAGGTGGTCGGCGGCACCCAGCAGCCGGCAGTAGCGGGCCCTGCTCTACCTCCACCGCCAGGGCCTGGAGTAAACATGATCCAAAACCCCAGCCTGGAAACCTTGGTCAACACGATCCCGCAGTGCTGGGCCGCCGGCGGGTACGGCACGAACACCCCGACTTTCTCGATCGTCACACCCGGCCACACCGGTACGAACGCTGAACAGCTCACCGTGGCGGGCTGGGTGTCCGGCGACGCGAAACTCCTGCCCGCCCTGGACCTTGGCGGCTGCTCGCCAACAGGGATACCCGGACATACTTATCAACTGAAAGCCTGGTATAAATCCACCGCGGATACCCAATTCGAAGTCTATTACCGTGTCGGTAACGGGTTCTGGGCATACTGGACGGCAAGCCCTTTGGTCCTCCCCGCGGCGAACTGGACCCAAATCACCTGGGTCACTCCTCCCCTGCCGGCTGGCGCTTCAGGTATTAGTTGGGGCCTGAACATCCAAACAAATGGCACCATCACCACCGACGACTACGAGATGTACGACAGCGGTGCCTCGTTCGCAGACATCCCGGCAACATATCCGTTCTACAACGAGATCACCTGGCTCGCCACCAACGGAATCACCACCGGATTCCCGGGCCCCAACGGAACCACTCTGTTTGAGCCGCTCCAGTCGATCAGCCGGGAAGCGATGGCCGCGTTCCTCTACCGGTACCAGGCCAGCCCGGCGTTCACCGCCCCGGCGGCGTCCCCGTTCACTGACGTTCCCACCTCGGACCCCTTCTATAAGGAAATCACCTGGCTGGCCTCCACCGGCATCACCACCGGGTACCCTGGGCCGAACAATACGAGAACCTTCCACCCACTGGATTCGGTGAACCGGGATTCGATGGCCGCGTTCCTCTACCGCTTGAGCGGCAGCCCGGCCGTGACCCCGACTACGGCGTTCCTCGACGTGCCCGTCAGCTACCCGTTCTACAAAGAGATCAGCTGGCTCGCCTCCACCGGCATCACGACCGGCTGGCCAGTAGCCGGAGGATCGATCTACCAGCCCCTTCAACCCGTACACCGCGACGCGACCGCTGCATTCCTGTTCCGCCTCAACGCCAAATTCCCGCGGCCCTGACCGGCCTTAGGGAACGGGGGCTCCTGGGCTCAACATTCGACCACTTTTGAACAACCTTCCAGTCCGGGATCCCCGTATTTTCGGGGATCCCGGACTGCTACGCCCGCCAAAAGTGGTCGGATCTAGAGGTTCGGCCCGTTTAGCGCTTCTGCCCGATATAGGTTTTCGATGATGGTGTCGGCTTGCGTGGGACCCATTTTGGGGTACATCGTGCGGAGTTCCTTCACGGCTGCCTCGTGTCCGCGGCTGACATGGATGACGCGTAGCCAGTTGATCTGCAGGCCGGAAAGGCGCACTTCGACTTTGGAAAATTGACGGTGCTCGATGATGCGCCAAACGCTCACGGCCGCTTGAGCGAGCGCCAGCACGATGATCAATGGCGTGAAGGCATCAAGCCTTCGTGGTTCGTAAAAGAACATGGCGGTGAAGTAAATCGAAAGCCACAGCGTGACGGCACCGAAATTCTGCCATCTGAGCCAATCGAGGAAGCCTCCCGGACGAAGTGGCGGGATCTCGGAGAGCGTCGCCTTCTCCGCAGACACTACTGAAATGGCAGGCGAGCCCAAGAGCAGGCCGCCCAGCCACAGGTATGGACGAGCGGGATCTGCGATCTCGGGCACGGAGAGAAACCCGGATACGAGCACCGCGACGGGCAAGATTACGGGAAAGGCATCGGCCGCCTGTGCCCGCACCAGGACCATCGGCTTGGACCAGAGGCGCCAGGACAGCACGATGACACCCCAGATCAGGGCAACGACGGCAATGGAGAAGGAAAGGAAAACGATCCTGCCGTTCTCCGGTCCGGCGGGCGCTGTGGCGGCCAGCCACATCCCGGCACAGCCCTCAAGCAGCAGGGTGCTGCCTGCCATAATGGATACAGGTTTCGCATTCCGGATTACCCGCATGAACTGTTCCCTCCCCGCCGAGACAGTTCCCCTTGCGATCATCGAACGCCAATGCTCCGCAGGTGTCAACGATTCCTGATCGCTGGGCGGCTCAACTTCGGCTTTTCGGCTTGAGGGCCCGACGGCGGCAGTCACTTAGTGCCGACGGCGAGGCGTACCCTGATGCTATGGGCGCCGAAGTCCTGGATCTCAGGCCGAGGACGCCGCAGCTATTCTGGACGCGCTCGGTGTGCACAGGGCGTTCGTCCTTGGTTCCTCTAGCGGCGGTTACGTGGCCCAGCAGTTAGCCATCGGGTACCCCGGTCGCGTCGCGGCCCTCGTGCTGGTGGGCTCTCCCCTAAGCCTTCGGGGTCGGCCTGCTTTCGCCGACGAAGTCGCCACTCTCCAGGACCCCATCGACGAGAACTGGGTGCGGAATTCCCTGGCTTGGTTCCCACTACTGCATGCGATTCCTGCTTGGTTTATCGAGGACCGGGTGCGCGACGGAGTCAGAATGCCCGCGCATGCGTGGAAGCGCATCCTCGACGGTTTGCGTACGGCAGCTCCGCCCACCGAGTCCGGAACCATTCCTGCTCCCACCCTGATCCTGTGGGGCGCACATGACGCCGTGCTGCCTCGAAGGCACCAGGAGGCCCTGGCGGCTCGAATACCAGGCGCCGTGTTGAAGGTTTATCCCGGGGTAGGGCACCTGGTCCTGTGGGAGTGTCCGGACCAGGTGGCAGTGGACACGACCGCGTTCCTCAGTTCCCTCGACTGAGGTTGCCGGACAGCCGCGCCAAGGGCACCACCCCTTCACACCCTCGCGGCACCCGCCCTCGGCACCAGTGCGCGCAGCCGGAGCCGGGCCGGTTCCTCGACGTACCTGAACAGGAGATGGGTGGCCAAGGCAATACCGCCCAGGCACCCTGCCGCGAGCAGGTTCTCCGCAAGCGGTCCGGCACCATGCGGCCAGTCCCTGACGATCCAGTAGAAGAGGTAGATGAAGAACATGTGGACCAAGTACAGGCTGTAGGAGCTGTGCCCGCCGTACTGCAGCCACCGCGCGGACAACGCCGAGCGGAGCCAGCCGCGGGTCAGGCTAAGCAGGGCAATGAGCAGCGGGAAGGCAAGCACGGCCAGCCGTCCCGGGCCCGGTTTTCCGGTTGTGGCCAGGAAGATGACGACGGCGGATCCCGTCAACAGGGCGCCGGGCCCGGCCAGGGCAGGCTTGAACTTCATTCGGTCTGCGTTCCGTGCGGCGATGCAAGCGAAAGCGCCGGCAATGAAGCAGCAGGCGATCCGCAGCAGCCATTCGTACGGCTGATGCTCAACCGTGGCGATTGGCAGGTCCGGGCCCCAGACGGCCGTCGGCAAGAGGACCAACACAGAAGCGGCCAGCGCTGCCATCGGATGCAGCCGGCGCAGCCGGAACAGGACCAGCGCCAGCAGCGGAAATGCCAAGTAGGCCAGCCACTCGGCGCTGACCGTCCAGCCCGGACCGAACCAGCTGGCGCCGTCGGTACCCGGTTGGAACCAGAGATGCATCATCAGCAGCTGCTTGGCCAGCCCCCACGGCGAGAGGTCCGGAGCCTGGGTCTGGAGGGACCACTCCCGCACGGATTCCTGCGCGGTCCCGTACACCAGCCACAGGCCTACGACGCCCACCACCAGTGCGAACGCGGGCCACATCCGGGCGAACCGGGCCCAGACAAAGTCCCCGGCAGCCCGCCAGCGGAACCGTGGGCCCAGCCGGTCCAGGTACGTGTAGGTGATGATGAAGCCGCTGAGCACGAAGAACACGTCCACGCCCAGGTCGCCGTTGGCAATGATGGGACGGAACAGCTCATAGACGGGGGCGAGGAAGGTCTGCTGCATGGCTTGAAGATGGAAGAACACCACCCACAGCGCGGCAACAAAACGCAGTGCGGTCAGCGTCGCGAGATCGGGTCGGGACTGCTTTGGTTCGCTCTTCGGCAGGCGATTCTCCGCCTCGGAACTGACCGGCTTGGCGCTGTCCGTGGCGGATTTCCCAGGGGTCGGATTCGCAGTGGGGGCACGATGCGGAGGCGAGATGACTGAGAACATCCAATTCACCATACCGGAGGCACCTGACCGGAGTCTGGGAGCAGCTGCACACCCAACTAGCTCGCAGTTGTTGTCGTTTTCAGGGCTCTAAACGACACCTACTGCTAGCCAGTTGGGCCCCCGCCGCCAAGGTTCCCTAGTAGTTCCTGCGGTGCTTGAGTTTCGGGAGTGCGACGGCGAACACCGCCGCCGCGGCCACGCCCAGGACGCCCGTGGCCCAGACGCCCGCCGCGAGCGATACGGCGGCAGTGAGGGCCGAGAGCAGCACGGGTCCGCCTGTGGCACCGGCGTCGGAGATGAACCTCCACAAGCCGAGGAATTGCCCGCGGCCCTTGTCCGGGGAAAAGTCGGCGCCGAGCGTCATGATGAGTCCCGAGCTGATGCCGTTGCCGAAGCCGATCAGGAGCGAGGCCAGCAGCAGCCCCACAAACTCTGCGGACGACGGCATCAGGAACAACGCCGTGCCCATGATGAGGGTGGACGGCACGGCGACCCACATGCGCCCCTTGCGGTCCATGAGCTTGCCGGCCGGATAGAACACCAGCATGTCGATCGCGCCGGACAAGCCGTAGATCAGTGATGCGTGTGTTGCGTCCAATCCCAGGTGGTCGGCCCACAATGGAATGACCACTTGGCGGGAGGCCCGCAGCGCGCTGAGCAGCAGGATCCCGGTCCCGACAGTCAAGAACACGCCCGCGTGGGAAACCGCGACGCCACGGAGGGTAGGCTCGGGACCCTTGCGTCCGCCGTCGACGTCGTCCGGCAACACAAGATCCGGGATGGTGAGGGACAGCACCGCGGCGGCCGCCATGCCCACCACTCCGACCCAGTAGGCGCCGCTGATGCCGGCGAACTGCATCACGGCCGCGCCGACAAACGGACCGATGAACACGCCGATCCGGGTGACGCCGCCCAGCGTCGACAGGGCACGGGCACGGAAGATGACCGGAACGGCTTCCGTGAGGTACTTCTGGCGCGCCAGGTTGAAAACGCTCGTGGACATCCCGACGACGATCATCGCCGCGGCGAGCAGCCAGATGCCGTTGTGCGCGAGGAGCGGCGCGAATCCGGCGGCCAACAAGGCCAATGCTCCGGCGGCTCCCGCGGCGACGATGGCCCATCGTTCGCCGAACTTGATGGTGATGAGCGAAGCGGGCAGGTTGAAGAACCAGGACCCCAGACCGATCAGGGTGACCACCAAGGCGGAAACGGCCACTGAAGCACCAAGGTCGCGGGCGGACAACACCACCACCGGAAGCACCGCGCCTTCGCCGATACAGAACAGCAGGGCGGGCCCAAAGGCGGGTAACGCAATGCTGCGAAGATTGAAGGGCTGAAGGGTGCTGGTGGTGGTCATCCCTTTCATCCTAGGACGCCACCTCCTTTGCGACGCGCCAAATACCTGTCGCGCAGGGAATTCCGGCTGCGTCAGGCATTCAGCGCTGCGTCAGGCATCCAGCGCAGCGCCGGGCATTCCGCGCGTCATACGGCTCCTCGCGGACGACGCCGGCGCACCCCTGCCGCTGCCAGCTTCCGTTCGAGCACCCCGGGCGCCATGAGTTCCGCCCACACCCAACGGACGACGCCGCACCCCGTGGCACGGATCCGGTCCTCGCGCAGCTTCTCCTCGACGACGGCTTGAGCCGCAGTCCGTCCCTTGAGGAATTCCGGTTTCAGGTACTTATCGATGCCGTCGAACTCCCCGGCCACCCGCACACCCTTCCAATAGAAGTCCGAATAGCCCACGAGGCCCGCTTCGTCGCGGAATTCACGTTGAAGAACCGGGGCCTCGAATCCGGCGACATGCATCAAAGCGCGGCTGTAGGATTCCCCCGCAGATCCGGACAGGGGATCTGCGAAATCGACCGCCGCGTGGATTCTCCGGATGGCCGCCGCCGTGTAAATTCCTTCCGCTCCTGCCAGAAGGATCTCTTTCGTGATGGCGGGCAATCCCCGTTTCCGGTCGGCTTTGAGCACGTGATCCAAGGGAGCGATGGATTCTACGAACGGGGTGAAAGCGGCGAGGTCCAGCACCGTGCGCACCCTGTCAGTCACCAGGAGTCCCTCGCAGCGATATACCTTGAGGCTAGCGGGGTCCGCGTAGTGACGGGTTATCCCGGCCCGCGAGCGGCCGCCGTCGTTCCGCAGGGTCACGGCCTGCACTGGATGATGCACGCCGATGGTGGGAATCCCCCATACAGACGCGGCCGAGTGTCTGGCGAAAATGGTCCGCGCGCTGGAGGTTTCGGCCGCAGCGGTGACCCGGACGCGGTATTGTTCCCACGGTTTCAGCGCGGCCCACGCAGCGCCGTCAACGTACACTCCTTGGCGGACGCGATGCAAGGCACCTGCCTTGGCACTCCGCGCGAGTTCCTTGAGGGTCGTTCCGTGAAAGAGGTGATCTCGGCTGAGGATCAGGCGGGGCAAGTGGGTCATGCCTAAGAACCTGCCACGTGGATTGCGGCCCACGACAGCACCGAATTCCTCCATGTGGACAACTCAGGGGAAATAGTCCCGACGCGTCCCGGACTCTCCGACGCAGTGTTTTCCCTGCGCCCCCGGAATTCCCTTTGCGTCAGGAATTTAGCGCAGCGCCTACTTCAGGAAGCTGGCGTCGAACGAGTTCAGGTCGACGTTGATGCCGTTCAGGGTGTGCTCGAACTTCTGCTGGATCCCCACGCGCATGGTGCCCGCGGTGTTCCAGCCGCCGTACTGCACGGGGGCGGGCGCCAGGTGGTTCGCGGTCCAGCTGGGGTAGTTGAGGTTGCTCGTGTCGGTATCCCAGAGGGGTACATCCGAGAATGCGGCGCTGTTGCCCATCAACCCTGGCCACATGCCGCTGCCGCTGTAGATCACGGGCCGCACGCCCAGGCTCCGCACGCCATCAACCATGGTCCGCGTCACCAAGGATCCACCGGGTTCGATGTCCAGGGCGAAGAACTGCAGTTGGGAGATGTACGGGCCTGCGGCTTTGATCCCGTTCTCCCAGCACGAAGCGTCACGGGTGTAGACCGCGATCTTGAGGCCGGCGTCGAGCGCCATCTTCAATTGGGCTTGGGTCTGTTTCCACGGGGTGCACGTGCCCCAGGCGGTGGAGTGCATGACGTAAAGACGGAAGCCCTCGGCGTAGGCCTGGCGGAACCAGTTGGGGTCGGTGATGGCCGCGGTGGTGTCGAGCACCTTCACGGAGCCGCCCGGGGCGGTTTGGGGTGAGACGGCAGCTTGGGGTACGACGACGGCGGGCGCGGGTGCGGCGGCAGGTTCCGGAACGGCGGGCGGTGCTGGAGTTGGCGTGGCGAGCGGGGCCACCTCAGCGGCGGGTGCGGCGTTCGCGATTGGTGCGGGTGCGGCGTCGGGCGCTGTGCTGGTGGAGGGGCGAGGGCTAGTGGCGCCCGTCAGTCCGAGGAGAAGCACGGCAGCGAACACGAGCGCAAGTTTTTTGGGAATCAAATGAGGCTCCTGGGTGCTGGCCACGGGTCGAGAAACGGGCGCAGCAGGGTGTCATGAAGGCACGGGATGTGGTGCACCATGCCCGGGCCCAGTCCCCGGTCATGGCGAGGACGCCCCGCAAAAGCGAATGACGTCCAGGTGCAACTCTAGGGAAATCCGGGCGGAACCGACAATTTGCAATCCACGTAGTAGTCGAGTAGGAACCCGCTCGCTCCGGCGAAAACCAAGTAGTAAATAGAGTATCGTCAGCGCCGTTCTAGGCACCACCCAACTAACTCGCACTTAATGTCGTTTAGAGCCCTCTAAACGACATTAAATGCGAGCTAGTTGGGAGGGGCCTGCGGAAGGGGAGGCGCTACACGTACCCGTCCACGATCGCGGCCGCGATCTCTTTGTACGCACGGCGGGTATCGGGGCGCAGGACGTCCAGGGTGACCAAGTCACCGTCGGCTACTCCCCTGTCGTGCGGCACGGCAATCAACTGGCGGCAGATCCCGGAGAGGTGTTCCTCGATGGCGTCCTTGTCCACGCGGGACGACACCTCGTCCTTGTCCGTGATCACCACGATCGCGTTGCGGGCGAGTTCCTCGTAGCCGTGGCTCGCAAGCCACTGAAGGGTGCTGCGGGCACGCTTGGCACCGCTCACGGCATAGCCGGCGGCGATGATGAGGTTGTCGGCCGACTGCAGGATGCCGCTCATCGCATTGTGCGTGACGCCGGTGCCGCAGTCGGTCAGGGCAACGGAGTAGTATCCCGAGATCAGTTGCCGGATCCGCAGGTATTCCTCGGCGGTTAGTGAATCCGAAACTTCCGGGTCCTGTTCGCCGGCGATCAGGTGCAGTCGGCCGGCATGGTGCATGTAGCGTGCGAGTGCCGTGAGCGAATCGACGTTGTCGACGTTCTTGAGCAGGTCCGTAATGGTGCGCGGCGTGGCCTTCTGGTAGATGCCCTCACCCAAGGCGCGCTCCACGAGGTCGCCGGAATCGGGGTTGGCGTCGATGGCGCAGGGCGGGTCGCCACGGAACTCCGCGAGTGTGAGGCCCACGCCTACCGTGGTAGAGGTCTTGCCGATTCCGCCCTTGAGGCTCAGGACGGCCGTGTTGTAGCTGCCTTGGAGCTGCCGGGAAATGCGCAGCGCCAGCTCGTCTTCTTCGCGCTGCTTGGCGCTCGGACCGAGGTTCCAGGCGCCGCCGCTGAGCTTGTAGAGCATGCCGCGGAAGCCACCGATGGGACGTGGCTTCTGTTCCTTCACGAAGGAACCCGGCGAGGAGATGAAGTCGGAAATCGGAGCGTTGGCGGCTGCGGCGCGTCCGGCTCGTGCGGCATTCGGGGGAAAAGCGCCCGACGCCGGTGCTGCCGCAGTCACGCTCTCACGGCGTGGTTCCTCGCGGATCGGCTCCTCACGGCTCGCGTCGCCGCTGGTGGAGTCTGTTTCCGTCCCGGTGGACGTCTCGGTGGACGCGTCGGCGGCGGCTGCCGCTTCGGCCCAGGACCTGCTTTGGAGCGGGGCAGGAGTGGATGCGGGTGCGTCGGAATCGTTCGGCGTAATGATCGGCATAGTTCCTGTCCAGGCGTCGTCACCCTCTGCGCGACGGCGATCGCGGCGTCGACGAAGTTCGGGCTGCCCTTCGTTAGATGCAGCGTCGCTGGCTTCGTTGTCCACAGAATCCGGCATGGTCTTGTCCCCTAGGACTCGCAGCGTTGTGCGCCGCGGATCTCGTTTAGATTGCTTCAACCAGCAATTCTAGGCGGCGACGGCCTCAAACCTGACATGTGGGCCGTGCCGTGCAATTTGGACAGCAGTTTTGGGCATCGTGAAGGGGGCGAAGGTACATTCTGCTGGATCATCCGGAGTCCCACGGCACATGCCCCGGAAACACGCAGGTCTTCCTCCGATACCTCGGCGATGATCCAGCAGAATGTGCGCGAAGTCCCGACGTTTCGTTAGCTCAGGCGGTTCGTGATGCGAGTTTCCGCCTGCACCGCGGACATCAAGAAGACCCGGGCGAGGAATCGGGTGGCCGGAGGCTCAATTGCTTGGCGTGGAAGTCGAAATGCAGCGTGGCGTAGGCGTAGACGTCCGCCAGCGTCATGTCGGCTGTGAAGAAGGGGTCCCAGCGGGTTGGGAAAGGCATCGATCTAGCCAAGGATCCCGGGGTTTCGCGTTCGAGCCGGCGGCCCAGGGCTGTGATTGTCTTTTCGAGTTTCCGGCCCATCCGGTGCCTGTCATAAACAATCGCAGCTGCCCGGGATCCCCAAAAGTTCACCCAGTCGAATGGGCCCGTGGTGGCGTCTAATATGGCGGCGAAACCCCTGCCCCAGGATCGGGGCAGGCGGCTCATGACGCGGACCAAGGGCAAGAGGGACCGGACGATCATGTAGCCGAAGACCATATGGAAGAGCAGCTCTTCGTTCGTCCAGCGGGTTCCGTTGCTCTTGCGCTTCAGATCCGACGACGACGCGTTCTCCAGCCAGCTGTTCAGCTCCAGAAGGGCCCGCCTGTATCCGGCGAGGCATGCTTCCCGGGCCGGATCCATCGGGTTCCTAGTTCTCGAGGAGTTCGGCGTAGAGCTTTTGGACGCGGGACTTGATGTCGTCGCGGACCAGGCGCATGCGTTCCATGCCTTCGAGGCCGCGGGTGGAGGGTTCGTCGGTTTCCCAGGTTTCGAAGCGGGCCGTGCCGTGGGGTTCGAGTTTGGCTTCGGTGCCCAGGATGACCACGACGTCGGCGGCGTTGAGCACCTCGTCCGTGACGGGTTTGGGGTGCTCGCCGGTGATGTCGATGCCGAGTTCATTCAAGGACTCGACGGATTCGGGGTTCAGTTCCGCGCACGGTTTGGTGCCTGCCGAATGGACCGTGACGGCGTCTCCGGCGAGGTCGCGCATGAGCCCGGCGGCGAGCTGGGACTTTCCGCCGTTCCTGCTGCAGACGAACAGGACACTGGGGGTTGTGGGTGTTTCGTTCATGCCTGCGATTCTTGCATCAAAGTTCCCCGGACGTGCCCGTTACTCGGCGGCGGGGGTGAGGGACTCGATCAGGTCCTCGATCCGGGTCTTGATCTCGTCGCGGATCGGGCGGACGGCTTCCAGTCCCTGGCCGGCCGGATCCTCGAGGACCCAATCCTCGTAGCGCTTGCCTGGGAAATAGGGGCATTCGTCGCCGCAGCCCATGGTGATGACGACGTCGGATTCCTTCACGGCCGCGGTGGTGAGGATCTTGGGGATTTCGGCGGACATGTCGATCCCAAGTTCGGCCATGGCTTCGACGGCGGCCGGGTTGACCTTGTCTGCGGGCTGCGAACCCGCGGAGCGGACTTCGATCCGGCCCTCGCCAAGGGTGGTGAGGAAGGCGGCAGCCATCTGGGAACGGCCGGCGTTATGGACACAGACGAAGAGAACGGAGGGCTTCTTGACGGTTTCAGTGCTCATGAGAGGACCTTTCGATCGGGCGCGGGTGCGGGCAAAGGCGCGGGCGCGGGCGCCAGTGCGGGCAAGGGCGCGGGCAACGCGGGAACGCTTGGGTACAGGGCGCGGATCAGGAAGAACCCGACGGCGCCGCCCAGCAACTGGGCGAGGATGAATGCCGGAGCGGAGTCCGGGGCGATCCCGGCGAAGGTGTCGGTGATGGTCCGGGCCACGGTCACGGCGGGGTTTGCGAAGCTGGTGGAGCTGGTGAACCAGTAGGCAGCCGTGATGTACCCGCCGACGGCGAAGGCAACCCTGTCGGGCCGCCCGGAACGGATGGTGCCGAAGATGACCAGGAGCAGCCCGACGGTGGCGATGACTTCGCCGAGCCACAGCCCTCCCCCGGCGCGTTCATGCGTGGAGAGTGTCACGGCGTCGAGGCCGAACATCAGGTTGGCGAGCACGGTCCCGGCCAGGCCGCCGGCGAACTGGGCGGCGATCAGTGCCAAGGCGGTGGGCGTGTCCAGGATCCCCAGGGCGCGTTCCACCAAAGTGACAACGGGGTTGAAGGATGCCGAGACCGGCTGCAGGGCCAGGATCAATGCCACGAGCGCCGCGCCAGCGGCGATGCTGTTCTGCAGGAGCTGCAGTCCGACGTCGTTCGGGGACAGTCGCGAGGCCGTGACCCCGGACCCCACCACGGCCATGACGAGGAAGGCGGTGCCGGCGAACTCCGCCACGGCCCGCCGTGTCAGCACGCTCACTGGACCTGTCCCCCGATCAAGGCCGCCAGGCCGGACAGGGCGTCGGTGCGGGCACGGTAGTAGACCCAGACGCCGCGCTTTTCGCGTTCCAGGAGACCCGCTTCGTGCAGGACTTTCAGGTGGTGGCTGATGGTGGGCTGCGACAGCTCAAAGGCGTCATTCAGATCGCATACGCAGGCTTCGCCGCCCTCGTGGGACGCCACCAGGGACATCAGCCGCAGCCGCACCGGATCGCCCAGCGCTTTCAGCAACGGAACGATCCCTTCGGCTTCGGATTCCGACAAGGGCTCCCTGGACAACGGCGAACAACACGCCACCGTCTGGACGGGCGTTAACTCCAGCGACATAGACACACGTAAATATTTACACTTGTCGATGTTTAAGGCAAGGCGTTTAAGGCAACGCCGGAGCCGGAACACCGACGTCCGAGGACAGCGTAGCCCTACACCGATCTGGCCCGTTTCCGGCGGTCGTTCTTGCCACGGAGGTCCCGGTTCAGGCGACGGTCCCCGTGGTAGAGCAGCGACTCCCAGTCCACCTGTTCCGGGGTTTTGGGAATGATGGCCGGTGGTAGCGCCTTCGGCTTTTTGGGCGCGACATACAGCCAGTTCAACACGCCCAGGTACATGTCCACTCCGGAGTTGGCCAGTCCGATGTAGGCCCGGATCGCACCGGCGGCCATGACGGCATTGAAGGCTGCGAATGCCGCATTGCCCCAGTTCCCAAGTTCCCAGTTGCGCCAGACGGTCAGCAAAGAGAACGCGACGATCAAGTACGGAGCGAGGACGTAGAGGGCCGGGGCTGCGGTGCGGTCCTTCACCTTCGGGGTGCGGACGAACGGGATCTTGTCTCCCGTGAGCGCTTGCTGGAGAGACTTCAGCACGCCTGCCAGGTTGACCGGCAGGAGAACGAGGTTGAAGCCATAAATCCGGAAGATGTCGCTGAACCGGTGGCCGCAGTCCCGCAGGTCGCTGCCCATAGCCAGGAAGTAGGGCAGGGCGGCAAGGAAAACCAAGGGGCTGAGGAGACGACTGTCGTAGGGGTAGGCCAGCAGGAACAGCAGCCCGAAGCTGGCCCAGGTGATGGAAGCCATGTAGTTGACCCGCAGCAGGATTTCGCGGAAGAGGACTGGCCGGGCTTGGCCGCGGCGGTTGCGGATCTGTTCCCAGAGTTTGGGCAGGATCAGCAGGCCGCCGTTGGCCCAGCGCCGTCTCTGCACCACGAGCGATCCAAAGTCCGGCGGGGTGGCGCTGTAGCTGAGCCGCTCCGGGTAGTTGACCAAGGTCCAGCCATGCTTGCCGAGGTCCACGCTGGACTCGGTGTCTTCGATGACGGTTCGGTCCTGGATGTAGGTTCTGACTTCGAAGCCGCCCACAGTGGAGATCTCGACGATGTCTTCCAGGGCGCGTTTGCGGATCACGGCGTTCGCACCCACCCAGAACGTGGCGCCGTATTGGGTCATGCCCTGGTGCTGGATGTGCTGGATATCCGTGGTGGCGCCGGCGATGCGTTCGATCCGTGTCGGGGCGCCTCGGAAGGAAGAATACGGGGTCTGGGTGACGGCTACCTGCTCGTTGCCCGGGGATTCGAGGAGATGAACCAGACGGAGGCAGTAGTCGCGCAGCAGCAGCGAGTCCGCGTCCAAGGTCAGGACGTAGGTGGTGTCTGGGACCGACAGCGCGTCGCCGTCGTCGGCCATTCTTGCCAGCCCGGTAACGCCTGCGGGCCCGGTAACGACGGCGGGCCGCAAGACGGTCCCATCCGCTGTCTGTTCCGGGTGCCAGGTCCCGCCCATGAGCGAGAGGTAGGCGTTCAGGTTCATGGCCTTGTTGGCCTCGTGGGAAAGGCTGGCGAACCGCTTTCGCTCGAACGTGGACACCCGGGCGTTGAAGATCCAGGTAAGCCGCGCGTACAGCTCAGCGATGCGTTCCGGGCCGGGCGAGGCCTGCTGTGCGTTGGCGGCCGAGAGGGCCAAAATTACGAGGCGTAGTTCCCGGGCGAGGCCCATCAGGACCAGATCGACGAAGAACTCATCCACGTGGTCCTCGACGGACTCGGTCTCGGCCATCGCTTCGAGCCACGCCGCAGCGTACTCGTATTCGGCGATCAGCCGCTCCACTTCGGTGCCGGCGTTAGAACCGGCCCCCAGTTCAGAGCCTTGAGTACGACGACGGCGGTAAGTCGCGAACGCGGCGTTGACCCTCGCCGCTGGTTCCTCGAGCGTTTCGGTGATTTGACCGGCGAGCGCGCGGGTGGCCTCCAGGCGCCGGAGCACGTCGGGGTCTTCCGGGAAAGGTGGATCATCGAGAAGCAGCACAACGCTCAGGTCCGGGAATTCCTGCAGTACCGCGGACCACATGGTGCCGCGGACTACTTCCGGTTCCTCCGCGTAGGAAGGAATCAGCACGGTGATGCCCTCGGAGTAGTCGAAGAAGTGCCGGTCCAGCTCCCCTCGGGGAACCCGGCGGTGGGCCCGAAAGCGGGTCAGGGCGCCCTGGCGGGCGGTGAGGTACATCAGGGCCGAGAACGTCAGGAAGGACACCACCACCAAGTAGGAGAGGGTTTCGGCGCCGAAACGGAATCCAGCGCCGGGGTTGTCCACCAACTGTTTGAGCACCGTCGTGACCACATAGCCGAGCCAGGCGAGCACGGTGGTGAGGACGCCGATGCGGCCGAGGACTATTTTCCGCCGCGATGGTGCCGGGTGGACGATCGAGAGCGGTTCAGAGCGTTTTTCTGCGCCCCACTGGCGCTTTCGGGCTTTTGAAGACTGCCCGTCCGCCGTTCCCTGTTCATCGGGGCGAAGCAGCACGATCTGATCCGACATGAATCCCCATTCGCTGTCCCTGCACCCCCAGCGGGCGCACGGCACAATGCGGGCGTAATGTAACGGACCGCACTTCAGTGCGCCCCTATGATAGGCGAACAACGCGGAGTTCCGACAGAACTCATGGAAATGCTACGCAGGCTGCGGCGCTTCCCGGGGAGTGAGTCTTTCCCATACATCCGTGAAGTCCTATTCAGAAGCTCTGGGGGTATCTCTGTGTCGAAGCGCTTTCCCGGCCGCCGGCTGTCCATACTGCGCCTGGGCATCCTGTGCGTCATCGTGGCCGCGGCGGTCACGGCGGGCTACCTCGGCCTCCGCAACGTCCAGGATGTCAGTGCCGCAGCATCCATGCCTTCGGTGTTCTCCGGCTACGTGGACGTAACGGCGACGCCGCGGTTCGCGTTCGAAGATCCGGCCGTGCCCAGCGCGAAAGCCGTGGTGCTGTCTTTCGTCGTCGCCGATCCGAAGCAGGACTGCGCCCCGTCCTGGGGTGCGGTGTACAGCCCTGACCAGGCCGGTACCGACCTCGATCTGGACCGGAGGATCGCCCGGCTCCGCCAGCTTGGCGGGACCACAGCGGTTTCCTTCGGCGGGCTGAGCAATAACGAACTCGCCGTTTCCTGCAAAGACACGAAGGCCCTGACCGACGCCTACCGGCAGATTGTGGATCGCTACGATCTCACCACCATCGATCTCGATATTGAAAGCAGTGCACTGACGGACACGGCCGCTGCCGACCGACGGGCGCAAGCCATTGCCGCCCTTCAGAAGGAACGCGCATCCAACGGCAAGTCCCTCGCCGTCTGGCTGACCCTTGCGGCTGACCCGAACGGCCTCACTAGCCAAGGCCAGGGCATCGTGGCGCATACCCTGGCAGGCGGTGTCGAACTGGAGGGTGTGAACATCATGACGATGGATTTCGGCGCCAGCAAGCCTGCAACTTGGAGCATGTCCCGGGCCTCGGAGTCAGCTGCTGATGCCGCCCACGGACAGCTCGCCGCCCTCTACCGCAATGCCGGAACTGACTTTGGCAGCGAAACCCTCTGGCGCAAGCTTGGCCTGACCGTCATGGTCGGCCAGAACGATATCGCCGGCGAAATATTCACCCTCAATGACGCCGCCACCATGAACAGCTTCGTCAAAGACAAGGGCCTCGGCAGGTTGTCGATGTGGTCCATGAACAGGGACCGGACGTGCAGCCCCAACTACCCCGACTTGAGCAAGGTCTCGGACAGCTGCAGCGGGGTCGTCCAGGGTTCCCAACTGTTCTCCGCCACCCTTGCCAATGATGTGGCGCTGCCTACGCCGACTGTGGTTCCATCGCCCACAGCTACTGCCTCAAGCAGTGCCACCGCCACCCCCACCGATGACCCGGCAACCAGCCCCTATCCGGTCTGGAATACCAACGCCGCCTACACCGCGGCGGACAGGGTGGTCTGGCACGGTAGCGTCTACGAGGCAAAATGGTGGACCCGCGCTGACGTCCCGGACAACCCGGTCTTACAGGGCGGTGCCACCCCGTGGAAACTTGTGGGTCCGGTGCTGCCCGGAGATAGGCCAAGCCCCAAGGCAACGGTGCCTGCGGGAACCTTCCCGGCATGGGCGCCGGAGACCGTTTACCACAAGGGCGACCGCATTCTCTTTGAAGGATCCGCGTTCGAGGCCAAGTGGTGGACTCAGGGAGATAGCCCGGAGGCCGCAATCCAGGGTGCCCCGGACTCCCCTTGGGCAAAATTGACCCAAGCCCAAATCCTGACCCCGTCGCCCACCGCGCCACCCTCCTGAACTTAAGCGCGAGCTGGCAGCAGATGCCCTCTCAACGTCCTTTTGCGGGCATCTGCTGCCTGTTCGGGTTCCCCTACTGGGTCATGGAGGCTGGAGGCAAAGGGAACGGATTCCCGGTGTATTTTGGAGCGGCGGCGTCCATCAGGTGGGCCCACTGGCCCCCCGCGATGTCGGCTCCGTCGACGCCGGCATAGTATTTTCCGTTGATCGTGATGTCCTGGTTCACCCATTGAGGTCCGATGCCCTTGTAGCTGCCGAACCAGGAGGCGGTCGAGATCCCCGTGGTAGCACCGACGGTCCAGGTCATGGTGTTTCCGTCGGTGGTACCGGTCTTGGCGAAAATATCGTGATCCTTGTTGACGGGAATGTTGTAGCCGGAGCCTTTTGTCAGGACGTTCTTGAGCGCATAGGTCACTCCCGCGGCCACATCCGGGTTGATGGCTTGTTTGCAGTCCGAGCCGGGGACGGGGTAGTTGTGACCGTGGGCGTCGGTGACGGAGTCCAGGGCGACTGGGTTGCAGTGAACACCGTGGGCCGCAAACGTTGCGTAGGCATTGGCCATGTCCAACGGTGCGACGTCCTCGGTACCGATCAGGCTGGCGATGCTGGACAGGTCGTAGGGCTGGTTCGTGTGGCCGTTGGCGATCCCGGCCGCCGTCGCCATTTTCTGGATGTTGCAGAAATCCAGTTGGGTTGCGGACTGGAAGGTGATCGTGTTGATGGATTGGTAGAGGCCTTGGAGGACGCTCATCTTGTAGTAATGGTTGGCGTCATCGTTTGGCAAGGGCGTCTGCCCCAGGGCCGGATCGTAGGAGCCGGTGGCCGTCCCGCACGAGTTCTTCCAGGGGTAACCAGCCTTGTAGACGCGGACTGATCCGTCCAGTTTGGTGGCCATTGACCGGCCCGAGTTCAACCACTCGGCAAAGACGAACGGTTTCATGGTGGAGCCGATCTGGAACCCGCCGGCCCCGTCCAGCGGCAGGCCGTTGGCGTCTTTCTCGGGCAGGGCGAAGTTCCCGGTGTAGTTACCCGGTGCGGTCGCTGGGTCATAGACGGTGTTCTGCGCCATGGTCAGGATCTTGCCGGTGCCGGGCTGGACGCTGACAAGCGAGGCCCCCCGCTGCAGGGGATCGGCCGCGGGCATTGAAGCATTGACCTGGTCCTGGGCGACCTTCTCAAGCCCGGCGTCCAGGGTGGTGCGGATCGTCAACCCGCCCAGGTACAGGAGGTTCTTCCGGGCTGTCTCGTCGGCACCGAACGCAGGGTCGTTGAGGATCAGTCTCTGCACGTAGTCGCAGAAATACGGTGCGGATGCCGCGGCTGCGCAACCTTGGGCGCTTTGATGGACGTTGAGTCCGATCGGGGCTTTCACCGCTGCATCATGCTGCGCGGCCGTGATGTGCCCCTGTTGGAGCATCTTGTCCAGGACTTCGTTCCGGCGGGCCACCACGTGATCCGGTTCCGTCAGGGGATCATAGTAAACCGGGCTGTTGACGACGCCGGCCAGGGCCGCGGCCTCCGGCAGGGTCAGGTCGCTGGCCGGAACGTTGAAATACTCCTTCGCGGCGGCCTGGATACCGTAGGCGCCGTTGCCGAAATAGACGATGTTCAGGTAGCCCGCAAGGATCTGTTCCTTCGTGTATTTCTGCTCCAGCGCTATCGCGAGTTTCATTTCCCGGAGCTTGTCGCCCACGGTTTTGGCCGCTCCCAGCTTGACCTGGTCTCCCTTGCCCTGGGCGACCAGCGATTCAATGATCATGTTGTTCACGTACTGCTGCGTGATCGTGGAGGCACCCTGCCGGCCGCCCTGGGCGGTCACCACCAGGGCTCTGAGGATACCGGTGGCATCGACGCCGCCATGCTGGTAAAAACGTGCATCTTCGATGGAAACAATTCCGTCCCGGATGAAGGGCGACATCTGCCCCAACTCCACCGGTACCCGGTTTTCCGAATAGAACCTGGCGATCACCGACCCGTCACTGGCCAGCACCTTCGACGCCTGGGCCGGTGCGTTGACATCCATGTCAGCAGGCAGTTGGTTGAAGAGGCTGATGGAGCCGCCCGCTACCGATGCACCCACCGCCGCAGCCGGAATCCACAAGCCCGCGACCAGAACTCCACAGACCACGCCGGCCGCGACGAAGGCAAGGATCTTCCCCCAGAAGGTGTCTTTCATGAGCATCAAGATCTTCCTTCGGTGAGCGTTGTCCGCATGGCGGAGTCCTCGGGCACCGCCATCGAGCGTCCGCGCCGGAACAGCAGGGCAAACGCGACGGCTCCCGCGAGGAAGATCAGGGCGGCAACCCAGGTGTTCACCCGAAGCCCCAGAATCAGGTTGGCATAGTCGGAGCGCATCAATTCAAAAGCGAAGCGTCCCGCCGTGTACCCGGCAACGTACAGGGAGAACACGCTTCCCGCCCCGAGAGTGAAGCGCCGGTCCACATACAAAAGAAGCAGCCCGACGGCGACACACCACAGCGATTCGTAGAGGAACGTGGGCTGGAAATAGCCCAGGACCACCGGGGCGCCCGAGGGATCGGTCACCGCTGAGCCTGTGGCAGGGTCCATCTGGTGGATCTGGAGTTTCCACGGCAGAGTCGTCGGATCCCCGTAGAGCTCGTTGTTGAACCAGTTACCCCACCGGCCCAGGGCTTGGGCAAAAACCACACCCGGTGCCACGGCGTCCAGGAACGCGACCAAAGACACCTTCGCCCTGCGGCAGCCGATCCACGCCCCCACTACCCCCAAGGCCACGGCGCCCCAGATCCCCAGGCCGCCATCCCAGATGGCAAAGGCATTCCACGGATTCTTCCCCGGAAGGAAGTAAAGCTCGGGGTCGGTGATGACGTGGTAGATCCGGCCCCCGATGATTCCTGCGGGCACCGCCCAGAGGCAAATGTCCAGAACCTGCCCGTCCTGGCCGCCCCGGGCGGTCCAACGTCGGGAAGTGAGCCAGATGGCTACCGCGATCCCGGCCAAGATGCACAGGGCGTAGAAGTGGATGGTCAAGGGACCCAGGTGGAAGGCGCTCACGGTCGGCGACGGAAGGAATGAATCACTGGCAGTCATGGAGGCCATGGACTCCTGTTCTGGAAGTTACGGGCAACGGCGGGACGTGGCTGCGCCTGAAGAAAGTTGTTCGGTAACAGAACTATTCTATAAGGGGACTACCGAGATAGGCTAACGGCATGAAAACGGTCAACGCATCCGCCCCCGACACCGACCCCACGGTCCGTGACTACACGGGCGCCGATGCGTGGTCGCTGACCGGCGTGATCACGCGCCTGCGACGGGTCCTGCGCTCCAGCGTGCGGCAGGAGTTCCCCTGGGAATCCCTTCCCATGGCCCAAGTAGAGGTCCTGCAACGCCTCGCCGAGGAGCCCGGCATGGGCGTCAGCGGCCTCGCTGACCGTCAACGGCTTGCCACCAACACGGTCAGCAACCTGGTCCAGCAAATGGTGACCGCGGGCCTTGTCGAACGCACCCCTCGGCCTGGTGACCGCAGGGCCGCGAACCTGAGCCTGACACAGAGCGGCATCGAGATATTGGCAGCATGGCAGGCCGCCAACGACAGACGACTCGGGCAAGCCCTGGAACGGCTCCCGGAGGCTTACCGGAATGCAATAGAAAACGCTGTCCCTGCCCTGGCCGCCCTCGCGTCCCTGCTGGAAAACGACGAGAGATTGACCCCAGCCCAAATCCGATCCGCACCGGCTTCCGCACCAACTTCCTGACGCGCGAACTGGCAGCTGATGCCCGCAAAATCGCTTCCAGAGGGCATCTGCCGCCAGTTCGCTCTACGTCGATGAACCAGCGTGTGTGTTCGTAATGGAGTTACCGGTGGTCCGGAGAATTGGGCGTCCGATGCGCGCTGAACACCGCAAAGAGGATTCCTCCCGTCAAGGCAAAAAGCGAGCCGATGACGGACAAGGAAATGACCGCGAATGGCCAGGATGGCCCTTGGTCAGGATCGAGCCGCGAGGTGTTGAGGCCGAATACCTCCGAGCCGATCCAGATGTAGGCATAAACCAGAATGGCGGTAGCTCCAAGCACTACGGCGGCTATGAAGAGTAGTTTCTGCGCTTTGGACATGTTCTTGCCCCCAATTTTTGCGTTTGCTCCGAAGGAGTGCACAGAAACATATCAGCCCCGGCGGCCTCTGAGTACCTCCAAATGGAGAGGATTGAGTGCACCATCGGCGAAACTTTGGTGTTGGGCCGCAATCGCAGCCCAAACCCCTAGCGTCGTAGCGCTATTACGACGACGACCACGGTCGCCACAGCGAGGATCGCCAACCCCACGTACGCAAGCACTTGAAGGCGCTGCTTCCGAATTTCCCGCTTCGATTCGCGAGCCGACAACCCAATCATCTTGTTCCCCATACGGGGAAGCGTACGCCGCGATTGTTTCGCTCGGGCAACAAGAAGGATAACTGTTACGAAGTTCCCAGCTAGCAACCTCTGGCTGAGAGTTGTGTCCCCTTGCGCCTATACTGACATCTGAATATTTGTTCAGACGTTGGAGGTCCCATGGCTGCCCGTGAAGCCGTCGATGAATGCGGCGTGAAACTTGTCGACCCCGACAAGGTCGAACTCGTCCGGGCGGCCCTGCCCTCGGAACATGACATTGCCGAGCTGGCGGATGTGTTCTCGCTGCTGGGCGATCCTGGACGCTTGCGGCTGTTGACGTCGCTACTGGAGGGCGGGGAACTGTGCGTATGCGACCTCGCTGCGACGACGGCGATGAGCGAGAGTGCCGTCAGCCATGCGTTACGGCTGCTGCGCGCCCACCGGGTGGTTTCCGTCTCGAGGCGCGGCCGGATGGCTTATTACCGGCTGGATGATGCGCACGTGCGGATGCTGCTGGACTTGGGCTTGACCCACACCGGACACACCGTCGCCGTCCACCCCGAGCGCACGGCTCGGGCCAGCACGGCTCGGGCCAGCACGGCTCTGGCCAGCACGGGTCCCGCCAAAAAGGACAGCGGCCAATGAGCACCCATACCCACGACACTGCCGGGAAGACATCCAAACACCACGGCCACAGTCACGCAATAGCGGCGAACGCGGACCGGCGCTATCTGGTTATCGCGTTGGCGCTGATTGTCGGCTTCATGATCGTAGAGGTGATTGTCGCCGTCGTTTCCGGGTCACTGGCCCTGCTCTCGGACGCCGGGCACATGCTTACCGACGCCGGGGCGATCGCCGCCTCGCTGTGGGCGATCAGCCTCGCGGCCCGTCCGGCGCGGGGAATCTGGACGTTCGGGTTCAAACGCGCGGAAATCCTCTCCGCGGCCGCCAACGGCATCACCTTGTTGGTCATCAGCGCCCTCGTGGCCGTGGAGGCGATCCACCGGCTCCTCGATCCGCCACCGGTCGAGGGCGGCCCCGTGCTGGTCGTCGCGATCCTCGGCGTCATCGTGAACCTCGTCGCGGTGTGGGTGCTGGCCAAAGCCAACCGGTCCAGCCTGAACGTGGAAGGATCCTTCCAGCACATCCTGACCGACCTGTACGGCTTCATTGCGACGGCGATCGCCGGGCTCGTGGTCCTGACCACCGGTTTTGCCCGTGCGGACGCGATTGCTTCCCTCATCGTGGTGGCCCTGATGCTGCACGCCGCGTGGGGGCTGCTTCGGGACTCCGGGAGGATCCTCCTGGAAGGCGCGCCCGAAGGTGTCGACCTGGACCAGGTCAGGGAACACCTCCTCGAAACCGGGCACGTGCATGACGTCCACGACCTGCACGTCTGGACAGTCACCTCGGACCTTCCGGCCCTCTCCGCGCACGTCGTCCTGGACGAGAGCTGCTTCCACGACGGACATGCCCCGCTCATCCTTGACCAGCTGCAAAGCTGCCTGACCGGGCATTTCGACGTCGAACACTCCACCTTCCAGCTCGAACCCGCCGGCCACGCCGTCCACGAAACCGGAACCCACTGATGACAGCTGCCCCGACCCGGTCATGGATCAAGGACACCCGTACCGTGCGGCTACTGTCCTGGTTCAGCCTGGTCTGGATGGTCCTGGAGGGAGCCCTCGGACTGGCCGCCGGCGGTGAAGCAGGCTCCGTGTCCCTGATCGGCTGGGCGCTCAGCTCCGCCGTCGAGGGCCTGGCGAGCATCATCGTGATCTGGCGGTTCACCGGATCACGCACCCTGTCCGAAACCGCCGAAGGTCGCGCACAAAAGGCCGTCGCCATCAGTTTCTGGCTCCTGGCCCCCTACATCGGAATCCAGTCGGTCATCGACCTGGCCACGGGACACCGGGCCGAGAACAGCATTCTGGGCATCGTGCTCACGGCGGCAAGCCTGGTCATCATGCCTGTCCTCGGTGTCGCCAAGCAGCGCCTCGGTGCCAGGCTGAACTCCGGAGCCACCGCCGGGGAGGGAACCCAGAACCTGCTCTGCGCCGCCACGGCCGCCGCCGTCCTGATCGGCCTGGCCGGCAATGCGCTCTTCGGCGCGTGGTGGCTTGACCCGGTCATCGGCCTCATCGTCGCCGCCGTGGCCGTCAAGGAAGGCCGCGAAGCGTGGAAGGGTGAAGACTGCTGCTAGCGCACCCAAGGAAACGGACACCCATGCCCAGCATTAACGGCAACACAGCCACAACCAAAGAGCTCTTGCTTCGCCGCGGGCTGCGGCTTGAATACGCGACCCTGGGCTGGAACGTGGCGGGCCTCGGCGTCCTGGCAGCCGCTGCCGTTCAGGCCGGTTCCCCGGCCCTTGCCGGTTTCGGCTTGGATTCCCTGATCGAGATCTTCGCTTCCATCGTGGTGGTGTGGCAGCTCAAAGGCGCCCACAAGGAGCGCGAGGCACCCGCGATGCGGCTGATAGGGACCGCCTTCGCCGTTCTCGGCGCCTACTTGCTCGTCCAGTTGGCCTTTGTGTTTGCCGCCGGCGTCCGCCCTGCCACCTCAGGTACGGGCATCGCCTGGACGGCCCTGACCTTCCTGGTCATGCTCGCCCTGGCGTGGGGCAAGATCCGCACCGGGCACCGCTTGGGCAATCCGGTGCTCCGTGCGGAGGGAAAGGTGACCCTGGTGGACGCCTACCTGGCCGGCGCGGTGCTGGCAGGGCTCGCATTAAACGCCCTGTTCGGCTGGTGGTGGGCGGATCCCCTGGCCGGGGCGGTAATCATCTACTACGCGGCCCGCGAAGCCCGCCACGCCTTCAAACACACCACTTAGTGATGCGCTTGCGTCGTCTCCTGGAGCCTCTTGATGAACCAGCGTGATTGTTCGGGTCCGTAAGGAAGCACCGGGATCGCTTTGGTAGCGTCCGACGGCGTGTCCCGGATCGACTGCCTAGCTTGCCGTACCGCTGTGGACATGGTGTTGGCCATGGTCTTCACGAATTGGTCGCTGCAGGGCTTGCCGTGGCCGGGGATGAGGAACTCGTAGCGGTGGCGCAGGGCCGAGATGTGCCGCAGGGCGTCCGCCCAATCTTCCGGGTAGGAGTCCTCGAACGAGGGATGCGCACCTTGTTCCACGAGGTCACCTGCGTAAAGGGTGCTGGGGGTGCCTACCAGGAGGTCGCCGTCGGTGTGTCCACGGCCCAGGTAGAACAGCGTGGCGGTGAGGCCGCCGAGGTCCACCAGGACGGGCTGGTCCTTAACGATCGCGTTGGGAATGACGATCTCGACGGCGTCGCCCTGGCCCGCGGCCATCTCCGGTTCGGTGGCGGCGACGAAGCGGCGCTGGTGGTCGCCGTCGTCGTCGATTGTCGCCGCACAGTTGACGTGCCCCCAAAACTCCGTGACGCCGTCGTCGGCAAAAACGGCGTTGCCGAAGTAGTGGTCGTAGTGGGCGTGGGTGTTCACGACGACAAGCGGCAGCTGGGTTATTTCGCGGACGGCGGCGAGGATTTGCCGGCCTTGGCGGGGGCCGCAACCGGTGTCGATCACCATGGCTCGTTCCGTGCCTACAACGAGGCCCGTGTTGAGCAGGCACCCTTCGGTCTCCAACACGTAGTTGTTAGGGCCGACTTCGAGCCATGCTGACATCGTTTCTCCGTCTTCAGATGCGTTCCGGCAGTGTTCAGGCCTCGATTCTACCCACGTGGAGCTGGAAGGATCGGGACGAAAGGCGCAGTTGAGACCCGGGCCGTTCAAATTTGGGCAACGCGTAGGAGAAGGGCTTGAGGACCAATGCCCGGGAAGTTACGCTATCGGGGTTGGCGATTGCTACTTGTTAACTAGGGACAGCTGCAGCTAGGTTCGGCGGCCTGCTCGGGGAGGACGTGATCGTGGTACCGGATACTGCAGACGGTGGAAAGGCCGGTGTCGATTTGAGCGTCGACGGACTTCTCCATCTGCGCTGGCTTCCCGGGGTCGACATTCAGGTTGAGGATGCCCGGGCGGCCATGGCGAAAGTCAACGAGCTATGCCAGCAGGAGCAGCATCCGATGCTTGTAGACATGGCCGCAGTCGCTTCCGTTAGCCGAGAGGCCAGGGGTGTATGGTCCATACCCTGCGGCGCTTCGCGCATCGCCTTGTTAGGTACGTCGCCTGTAGACCGGGTCCTGGCGAACTTCTTCCTCGGAGTGCACGTCCCGCCTTGCCCGACCCGTTTTTTTACATCGCGAAGCGATGCCCTGGCCTGGCTTAATCCGGGTGCGTGAGCCCCGGATGTGCTTCCTGCTGCTGTCCGCTGGGATTACGTGACCTCGAGAAGGAGCGTTGAGGACCCGCGCCTGCAGTTGTTGGTTGACGGCGTTGTCCGATTGGCTGCCGGTGACCTGGACGCGCGCATTGAACCTTCGGAGGACCGGGATGACATTGATGCTGTCATCACGGGAGTCAACTTGCTTGCAGAGGAACTGGGCTACATTCATTCGGAGCTGGAACAGCGGGTGGCCGCCCGCACGGCTATGTTGCGGCGAACACAGGTTGAGCTGGAACAGATGGCCAAGACAGATGCCCTAACTGGCCTTGCAAACAGGACGTTGCTCACCGAGCGGATCCAGGAAGCAATCCTGTCCAGCGCGGACGGCGGAAAAGCCCCGGCCGTGCTGATCCTGGATCTGGACTCATTCAAGGCCATCAATGACATCCTGGGCCACAGCGCCGGTGACGCTGCACTGGTGGAGGTTGCCAACCGTCTCCGCTCCGCCGTCAGGGCCTCGGATACTGTGGCCCGCCTGGGCGGGGATGAGTTTGCCATCCTCATTACCGCGGCCACGAAAGACGAGATCCTTCAAATTGCGCACCGTGCATCGGAGTATCTGCAGGACAGCGTGCGCATCGGAATAGAAACGGTTTGGGCGATGGCCAGCATCGGGGTTTGCATCGGCACGCCGGGGTACCCGGCGGAGGCGCTGATGCGCGATGCCGACATTGCCATGTATCAGGCAAAAGCGCGGGGCCGCAACAATGTCCAGCTCTTCCACCCGGACATGCTCGACGCCGTCCGGGAACGGTCTCGAATAACCGCCGAACTACGCACCGCCGTTGCCGGCGGGGAGCTGGCGCTGCTGTACCAGCCGGTGGTCGAATTGGCTTCCGGCCGCGTCATCGGCATCGAAGCCCTCCTCCGATGGCATCACCCTGTCCGCGGAACCATCATGCCGGGCAGCTTCATTGGCATCGCGGAAGAAACCGGATTGATCTTTGAGCTGGGACGGTGGGTGCTGCATGAAGGTGTCGCCCAAATGAATCGCTGGAGCCAAACCGACCCGGGCCTGCCAGACTTTTGCCTGCACATCAATCTTTCTGCCGCCGAACTGCTTCGACCCGACCTGCTGGAGGACATCAGGGACACGCTGGCCCAGCATGGCGTGGATCCGCGGCGTTTGGTCTTAGAGATCACCGAGACCGTGTTGATGTCCCGGGGAACCGGAGAGGAACACGTCCTGAGCAGGCTCCGGGAGCTCGGCGTTGGGCTCCAAATTGACGACTTCGGCACCGGCTACTCGTCCATCAGCTACCTTAGGTCGCTTCCGGCAGACACCGTGAAGGTCGACCAGTCCCTCATAAAGGACATGGAATCGGACCCTCGGCAGCAAAAGTTCGTTTCTGCAATTCTGCAGCTGATTTCCGCTGCCGGACTCAATGCGACCGTGGAAGGCATCGAAACCGCCGAGCAAGCGGCCCAGCTGGAGGCAATGGGTTGCCTCTTCGGGCAAGGCTACTTCTACGGATATCCGGTGCCGGCCGCGGAAGTACCAGAGCGACTCCGCCGGCCCGCACCGCGTCTGTACAGTTAGCGTATGTCGAAGCTTTGGGACCAGATGCTCCTTGTCCCCACCGTAGTACGCCTCGCTTCCCGGGCACCGAGAAACCCGGACGCCGCGTGGGAAGGATACTGGCGCGGAATCCGCACTACTGGCCGCTCCGGAGACGTGCTTTGGGACTCCGACTCCCCGGCCGAGCGTGCGCAGTACTCCGACGCGATTGCAACTCACTTTGATCCTGCTCTTCCCGTAGTTGACGTCGGGTGTGGCAACGGTACCCACACCCGCTGGCTTGCCGGCCTATTTCCGCGAGTTCTCGGGATCGACGTATCCAAGGGGGCGATCGAGATGGCGAGCAAGGAAGCAGAGGGCGTCCAAAATGCCGACTTCATGGTTCTGGATGCTGCTGGGCCACGTGCCGGGGAGCTCCTGTTGGAGCGGCTGGGGCCCGCCAATGTCTTTGTCCGCGGAGTCTTCCACGTCCTGAAACCCGGCAAGCAGGCTGCTATGGCTGCCAACCTGCGAACCGTCATCGGGAACAGAGGCCGGGTGTTACTGGCCGAAACCAACTTCCGCGGAAATAGCCTGGGTTACCTGACCGAGCTCGGCGCCACCCGGCAAAGCATGCCCCTGCAGCTGCGGCGCGCCTTGGAGAACCTTCCCCGGCCCGGGCATTTCGGTGCCGGGGAGCGGCACGGCGTATTTTCGGATTCGGACTGGCAGTTGATTGCGGACGGCCCCGTTAACATCGAAGTGGTCCCGATGAACGCCAGCGGTCTTCCGCAGTGGGTTCCGGGATACTACGCACTCCTGTCGGGCGCGGAAGATTCCGGAACAGAACACGAGCGGGTGTAACTGCACTCCGTGCGCACCGCGCGTTCGCAACGAGGAACAAGTTGGCAGTGCGTGTTTCATCCCCATGAAGATTTGATTTCAATCCGGGCCGACCGGTTTGTTCGGCTGTAGTATTCCTTTTGTTTGCAGGTCCCGGGCTCAGCCGGAGCTAAAGGCAAAGGAATACTTTCATGTCAACGCGGAAACCGTCTTTGACCAACGCCGGGATGCGGGCCAGTCCGGAGACTGTGGAGCCGCCCCTCCAGCAGCTGCGTGGGCTGCGCCGCCAGGTCCTGGAAATCATCGATGAAGTCTTAGGGGACTCTTCGCAGGCAACGGATGCGGTGCGCGAACAACTTCGCCAGCATATTGCCGCCCACCCTGGGCGTCCGGAAGAGGCGCTGCTGGAACACTTGTCTTCGCTCAGGTCGGAACAGCCGGAATCGCAGGGCGACCCGACCCCGCAGGCCGAGCCGGAGCCGCAGCACCCAAGTAGCTCGCGGCTTGAGGCGGCACTCAGGGACCGGATGCTGATGACCGCTTTCCAGCCCGTTTTCGACCTCACCACGGCCACCGTCGTCGGCGCCGAAGCTTTGACCCGCTTCGTCAGCGATAGCGGAGACCCTGCCGATTTCTGGTTCGCTGAAGCCGAAGATACGGGGCTCCGAACGGATCTTGAATTCGCGGCGCTGGAGTCGGGGCTCACGGCCGCGGTGAAACTGCCGCCCCAACTTTTCGTAACGTTGAAGCTTTCCGAAGCGGTCTGCCTGGATCCGCGCCTTCCCGTGCTTTTCAATCAGACTCCGGTGGCGCCCGCCCGGGTGATCCTTGAAATCTCGGGGAGTTTCCCCCAGGACCATGCCGCTTCGCTTGACGCGGTGGTGGGGCCGCTGCGCAGCGCCGGCGTGCGCTTGTCCATCGAAAATACCGGTTCCTTCTTCGCTGGAGTCAGCCATATTCTTCGGCTCAAGCCAGAGATGATCAAGCTGGACCGGAGCCTGACTGCAGGTCTCAACCGTGATCCCCTCCGGCAGGAGCTCGTCGAGGCGGAGGTCCGGTTCGCGCGGGAGATCGGGGCGGCCTTGACCGCCCAGCGCATCGAAACCAAGGCCGAACTCGCCACTCTTGCAGGCCTGGGAATAACAGTCGGACAGGGGTATCACCTTGGGCGGCCCTCGGTCCAGCCCCGCGAATGGGCAACGTGGGGCGGGCGCGCCGGGCATCTCGCCTCCCCCGGCGGTCGAGCCAGGACGAGACGGACCGGATAGACCGGACGCTTTAAAAAGAGGGGCGCTTCAAGAAGAGGGGCGCTTCAAGCCGCTATGGGTCGGTCTGGGCCTCGATGCTGTTCTATCAGCCAAGTGGCCATCTCCTGGGCGCGCTCGGACGCCAGGACGTCTCCTTCTGTGGCCGAGATGATGGAGCCCTTCATCAGGATGTGCCAGGAGCGCGCGAACTCCTCGGTGCGCTCCAGTCCGGCTTCCTTTGCCAACTCCTCGATGTGTCCCCTGATTCTGGCGAGGTAGCCGATGCTGGCTTTCCCGAGCGGATGTTCACGGCCCATTTCTAGCAGGACGTTGATGAACGAGCACGCCTCGAAATCCTCCCGCTTGAACCAGTCACCGAACACGTCGAAGATGGCGAGCAACTGCTCCTCGGCGGTGTTTCCCCGGCTTCTGGCATCGGAGATGATCAAGTCCACGGTCCAGATCTGGTCACGAAGCGCGAGGAACGCAAGGACCAGATCATCCTTGGACGGAAAGTGGCGGTAGAAGGTGGCCTTCCCCACTCCTGAACGCTCGATGAGCAGATCGACCCCGACAGCGTGGATCCCGCGCCGGGAGAACAGTTCGTAGGCCGCGTCCAAGATGCGATCCACCGCGTCATCACGGGTGGTCGTTTGTACGGCTGGTAACGAAGCCGGGCTCGTGGAATCCGAGGCATCTGGCGAAGTCATGGTAATAGCCACTCTACTCGCGCGCTCCCCTATTGCTTCTCTTGCGGCCTTCTGCTTCTCTGGCACTACCGGGCCGCCGCCGCGCTAATTCCGGTGTGGACCGTGCCCGGCTGAAGGGACGTGAGACCGTTATGACTTCTCTGTGGCTAGACGCGCGCGAGGCTTCCGTAGCCGCGAGCCCCGATGAATTCACGCCCGGGAACAGTTACGACGTCGTCGTTGTCGGCGCCGGACTCACGGGCCTGGCCACGGCCCTCATGCTGGCACGGACGGGGAGCAGCGTGCTGGTCCTCGAGGCCCGACATATCGGGGCGGTCAACACCGGCAACACCACGGCCAAGTTGAGCCTTCTGCAGGGCACCACGCTGTCCAGGCTCCGTAGCCAGTATTCGGTGAACGTGGTCCGTGCCTACGTTGACGCGAACAGGGCGGGCCAGAGGTGGTTGCTCGACTACCTTGAGGGCCGGGGTGTGCCTTTCCAGTACCGGGATGCATACACCTTCGCCACCACGCCCACCGGCGCGGAACACCTACTCGCCGAAGCCAACGTTGCGAGGGCTGCCGGACTCAACGTCAAGTCCACCCAGGAGACCGGGTTGCCGTTCGACGTCGACGCCGCCTTGAAGCTTCCGGATCAGGCCCAGTTCAACCCCATGGACGTCTTGGATGCGCTGGCCGCGGATGTTAGGGCTGCCGGCGGCAGCATCGTGGAGGGTATCCGCGTCATGAACGTCCGCAACGGCGATCCCCTGGCGGTGGTCACCAGGAAGGGCGAGGTCAGCGCCCGCCATGTGGTGCTGGGCACAGGGACACCCATGCTGAACCGGGGGCTCTATTTCGCAAAGTTGCGGCCGAATCGCTCTTACGCCGCCGCGCTGCGGCTGCCGGACGGCATGAGCCCGCCGCCCGGGATGTACCTTTCCGCTGAGCCGCCCACCCGTTCGCTGAGGGACTATCCACTGCCCGACGGCGGGGCGTTGCTTTTGGTGGGCGGGTTCGGGCATGCGGGGGGCCGGGCCCCGTCGCCGCAGGTCCATGTGAACGAGCTGCTCGGCTGGGCCCAACAGCACTATCCGGGCGCCGAGGTCACGCACACGTGGTCCGCCCAGGACTACCAGGCCGCCAATCTCATGCCATTCTTTGGCAGGTTCCCCCGGGGCCACGGGAAGATCTTCTTCGGCACCGGCTACAACAAGTGGGGCATGACAAATGGTATTGCGGCGGCCTTGGATGTCACCGCCGATATCCGTGGCGAAAAGCTCGAGTGGGCCCACACCATCCACCGCCGGGTCACGGGTCCTCGCGGGGCGGCGTCGACGATTTCGTTCAACGTAGAGACACAGCAGCAGAATTTCCGGGACAGGGCAGCCCTGAAGGAAAAGCCGGCCATCACGGAGGAAACCAGCCCCGCCGAGGGCACGGGCGTCACCGGGCTTTTCCACGGGAAGCCCGCGGCAATCTGCACCGTGGATGGCGTGGTGTGCAGGGTGTCCGCAGAATGCGCGCACTTGGGCGGGATCCTGCACTGGAACGACGCCGAAAAGTCCTGGGACTGCCCCCTGCACGGCTCGCGCTTCTCGGCCGCGGGCAAGTTGCTGGAGGGGCCGGCGACGCACAATTTGTTCAAGCTGCAGTAGGGGCTGCGTTCAACACTTCGTCTCGTTCAATGGACCTAGGCGACGTGCGCGTCCCTCTGCGCGTAGTCGAACTGTCCTTGAACCTGGGTAAGGGTCCTGCGTAAGCCGAGCACCACACTTCATGTCTCTGAGCCAGTAACCGATACGAGGCGCTACGGGACCGACAAAGCGAATACGGGCCCGCCAATGGCTTGAAAGACAGTGCCGGCGACCACGGGGCGGTGTCTTCCGCGTGGTCGCCGGCAAGCGGTTCAATGCGCTCTTTTTGGACTCTTCTACAGTGCGGCTTCGGCCGCGCTGAGGAATTTTTCCAGCTCGATGTTGAATGGCTCGCCGATTCTCTGTACAGCGTGGGGGCTGCCCGGAAAGAGCAGCCGTTTTCCGCCGAGGCGATCCGCGAGTACATCGCAGACGCCTTCAAATCCAGGCGTCCCTCCGCCGGAAACGACCAGTTTCGGGAAAGTCGTTTCCACGAGAATCTCCAGAGGAACACCCGTTTCCCATGGCCGTTCCGTCTTCAGATTGGCCACTGCTTCCGCCAAGGGGGGCGGCAGTGGCGAAGGCAACACCATATCGACATTGAGAGCTTCAAGGAAGCCTGCCACAAATGTCTCAAGGTCGGCCGTTTCGTTGGCTTCCCAGTGCTTTCGAAGGGCCGTCCGGAGTTGATCCACCTCGGGTTTTCCCGCGCCGTTAGGAAGTGCCGGAGGCTCGATGACAGTCAGGGAATGGATGAGCTCAGGTGCTTTGGCTGCCGCTCGCATCGCGACAACCCCTCCCATTGACGTACCGACAAGGTGTGCACCTTCGCCAATGATCTCCAGTACTTCATCCGCATCGCGGTCAGGATCGATCCGATCCGTTCCGGGACTAGGTGCGTATCCCCGTCGGTACGGCGCGATGAGCTGCCATCGTGCAGCAAGGGGCTGTTGTTCGGCGAATGCTGTCATGGCGGAGCCCAGGCTTCCGTGGACCATGACGACACGGGGGCCGTCGGTTCCCCACCGTTCTGTTGCGAGATTGCCCATTTGCGCTTTGTCCTTACTTTGCCGCTGAGGCTGCCGCCGCGAACACACCGGCGTCGATGTCCAGCTGCCGGGACTTGAACTTCCAGCCTTGGGGTGTGCGAACCACGACGTCCTGGTAGACGCCTGTGGCGATGATGAACGGCGGCTTTTCAACTTGGATCTTCACGACCAGGCTGTAGACGTTGGCCGTGTCGCCATCCCCGTCGATCACGTAGTTCATGCTCAGGTGACGGGCGCCGTCTTCTTTGCCTGCGGCGATATGGCCTCGAAGGAATTCCTTGATCTCATCGTGGCCGGTGTTCGTCCCGTAGGTGGCGATGAACTTCCCGTCCGGTACCCAGCACTCTGCCCAGGCGTCCACATCGTGATTGTCGAGATGACGGAACTGAGTGATGGAAAGTTCCTGGATTGCATCTTTGTCTTCAAGTGAAAGCGTCATTGCTTACTCCTAATTTTCGAGTGAAAAACTGCATTTCTGGCCAGGCACTCCTATTGTATACGGCCCGTATGCAACGTGCCTAGTATTTATTGTGACGAGTTTCACCGGGCGATCCCTTCTTGCCGCCGCCAAGTCGGGGCAATCCGATCGAGTGAGCGGGGGGAAGGCGAACGGATTTTCGACGCGCCTCTCGACCGTCGAACCGGTCTGATAACCAAGTGGTGCCCGGCTCAACGAGCCGGTCACCACTTGGGTAAAAACCAGTCAGAAAATCCAGGGGATCTCTCCGTGGCCGAAGTCGGAGAACGAGCCGAAGCGGCCTGCCTTGAAGGCCAGCACCTCGCCGTCCCGATCCCGGCACGTGGTGACCTGGCCGAAGAAGACCTGGTGATCTCCGACGTCGTACTGCTGCACAACGGTACAGTCCGCCTGCGCGAGGGCGCCCTTGATGACCGGGAGACCGCTGGCGGTGATGTCGAAGTCGCCTTCACCGAAGCGGTCACCGCCCCGCACCGCGAACCGCCGGGCGAGCGACTCCTTGCTTGCGCCGAGGATCGATACGGCGAACTTGCCGCTCTCGATCAACGCTTCGCCGGTGCGGGTGCCGAAGTTCAGGGAGATCATGAGGATGGGCGGCTCCAGGCTGATGGAGGTCAGCGAGCTGATGGTCATCCCGTACAGCTCATCCTCGTGCTTGGTGGTGACCACAGCGACGCCCGTGAGGAAGCGGCCCATGGCGCGGCGCATTCCCAAGGCGTCGGGAACGGTGAAGAGCGGTGCGAGGCTCATGTCAGTTGCTCCGCTCCCTGTAGTATCGGACCTCGAACATCTTGGCCCCGTTTTCGGAGACCCAGGGACCGTGTTTCATGCCCGGGGGACGTGTGGCCCAGTCGCCGGCCTTGAAGGTCTTGCCGAGTCGCTGGTCCACGAAGGAGCCCTCGAAGATGAAGACTTCCTCCCAGAAATCGTGCGTCAGGACGCCGTTGGGGGACGTGTCTGTACCAGGCTCGAACTTCAGGATGCGCGTCACGCTGTCGTTGTCCGAATCCCGGGCCAGGATGGCCTCCGACAGGCCCTCGATGTGAGGGTTGCACGGTGCGAAGTCCACTGATGCTGTGGGGGTGAACTCAAATTCGGGCTTTGCCATGGCTAATCCCCTTCCGTGCCGTTGATGCTGTAGGAACCAAGGTACTTGTCGAGCTCTGCCACCAGGGCGTCGTAGCCATAGTTCCGGTAGGTGTAGGCGCCGCGGACCACGAACGGGGCACCGGCGTAGAACATCTCGTACTGCTGATGGCGGCCGGCGAACTCGGAGCCGATGATGTCCCAAGCGAGCTTGAAGAGCTTCACGCGCTCTTCACTGGCGACGCCGGGCGACTGCACGTAGCGTTCCATGTCCGGCCGGGTCACGCTGCTGGTCATGTCCGCGACGCTGGACGGCAGCTGCAGGACGCCACCCCCCACCAGGTCGCGAAGGATCGAAATCACGCGCGGGTAGGTCTCGGACTGCAGACCCATGGCCCCGTAAAGGGCGCTCTTCCCGGGAACAATCATGCCGGCGTCGTCAGCTATTGCTGTGTACTCAGCGGCAAGCACGGCTGACTCAACGGACTGCACGATCGCGGCCAGTTCTCCTAGCTTCTCCTGGACGCCGGGGATCTTGTCCGTGCCGTTCACCTGCGTGACCTTGCGGGCCACGGAGGCGATGAACTTCAGCTTCGTGGAGAACCGGATCTGGGCTTGCCAGTTGCCGAGGGCGTGGGCGCCGGTGTCGAAGAACTGGCGGCGCAGGGTGTCGATGTTCCGGTTGATGAATACGCGGTCCCAAGGGATGAGCACGTCATCGAACACCACCAGAGCGTCAGGCTCGTCGTAGTGGCTGGTCAGAGGGTAGTCGAAGTCGCTGGTGGCGGCGGGCGCAAACGGGCGGCGGCAGTACAGCTTCAGCCCGTCCGTTGCCACCGGGATGGCGAAACTGACCGCGAAGTCCACATCGTCCGGCCCGAGTGGCTTGATGCAGGTGACGAAGACTTCATCGGCAATCGCGGCGCCCGTGGCGAGCATCTGCGAACCGCGGACGATGATGCCCTCCTCGGTTTCACGCACGACGCCGACCTGCAGGTACTCGCCTTCCCAACCGGACGCTGTGGTGGCCCGGGAGACCTGCGGCGGAATGATCGCGTAGGAAAGATACAGGTTCTCGGACAGGATTTTCTTGTAGTACCGTTCGATGTTGCCGGCGAAGTCCCGCTCGTCGTTCTTGAAGACGTCCGGGTGGGATCCGAAGGCGGCGAAGAACGTCCCGACGTGGTCCGGGCTGCGCCCAACCCAACCGTGCGTGTGCTTGGCCCAGGTCTCGATCGCCTGGCGACGCAGCACGAGTTCCTCCTGCGTGCGGGGAGCGGCAAATGTGCGGTTGGCGGGTCCGCCGATTTCCTCTGAGTGGAACTGCATGCCGTTGCTGGGATCGGCTGCGATGTCGAACAGCTCGGACATGGTCTGGGCAACCTTCACGAAGGCCGGGTGTTCCAGGACGTTGCCGACTACCTCGCCATCGAGGATCACCGTCCGGCCGTCGTTCAGGGACTTCAAATACTGCTTTCCGGTTCTCATCGAAGTGAGCCTTTCTTGATTTTGTAGTTATGTTCGATTGTCGTCCCATCCGCGAATGAGAGCTCCAACTTCCAGGAGGTTCCGTCGACGAACTTCCCGTTCAGTAGCGGCAGGGTTCCGCCGAGGCACATGAAGTCAGCGTCACCGATGTCGGTGCGGGCGAGGAGCTTTTCGACGACATCGGCAGGCTTGCGCAGGCCAGCCAACGAACCTTCCTGATACAGGGTTCCGTCAACCCAGGACCGCGCTGTGCAATCGTCGAGGTCCAGGTTCTCCAGGTTTTCGACGGCGATGACCTCACCGGCCACCGGTTTGGCGCAGGCCCGCTTGGAGTCGCCGATGTCCTTGGCTTCAAGGTCGCGGTCCGTGTGGTCGGAGCCGATTCCGAGGTAATGCTTGCCGTCGTGGCGGATGTAGAGGGGCTCGATCTCGCCGGAGGTCAGGTTCTCGGTGGTGACGTGTTCCCCGGAGGTCTCAAACAGGTCCGAGTCCATCCGGTAGAACATAGGGACCTCCGGCGGCGGCGCTACTCCGATCGCTGCCAGCTCATCGATGTGATGCTGCACCGCCTTCGGATCGCGTCCCGTATAGCCGGCCACCACGCCGTGGAAGTCCGAGACCACGATTGTCTTGTCTGTGCCCACCACCCTGAACGTGAGTGGGACTTGCCTTGTTGTTTCCATTCCGTCTCCTTAGATGGTCTGGGGGTTCAAACGGTCAATGTGTCGTAAGCGGCGAGGCGATCGCCGATGACGGGAAATTCGGTGCGGACTGCGCTCACCTGGCGGGTATCGATGTCCACCATGAGCACCGATTCCCTGGCATCTGCTTCGGCGAGGACGTTGCCGGCCGGGTCCACCACCCGGGAGTGGCCACCGAGCTCCACACCTTCTTGGTTGCCGGCGGCGTTGCAGGCAATCACGAAGATCTGGTGTTCCAGAGCGCGGGCAGTGGTGAGCAGGCGCCAATGTTCCCTCCGGGCCGCGGGCCACGCCGCCGGGACGATCACTATCTCCGCACCCCGGGTGCTCAGCTCCATCCACAAACCGGGGAAGCGAAGGTCGTAGCAGGTGATGCCGGCTACGGCTCCGAACGGCAAGCGCACCACGGGCAAGGCGGACCCTGCAGTCAGGAGGCTGGCCTCCTTGGACTTGTAGCCAAAGACGTGGATCTTCCGGTACGTATGGACCACGCCGCCGTCGGGTCCCAGAAGGATGGACGTGTTGCTGAGTCGGCCGTCCTCTCCAGCCTCGATGATGCTCCCGAGGTGAAGGTATACGCCGAGGTCTGCGGCAACCCGTGAACACATGGACACGGTGGGGCCGGCGAGGGTTTCGGCCAGGGCTTCGTACTCATCGAAGTGGAAGTAGCCGGCGCTCCACAGCTCCGGGAGGACGATCAGTTCGGCACCAGAGATGCCCCGAAGGATCGCCTCCACGCGATCAACCCGTTCCTCCCGGGTTTCGGAGTCCGGGCTGGCCACCTGGACAAGTGCAACTTTCATCGTTGTTCCTTACTTACTTGTGTCGACGACGGTGGGACCCCTACTTGGCTGCATGCGTAGCTGTGGTTGACTCCAGGGCTCGTCTTCCAAGAAATTGAGGGGTCCAATGTGTGAGCGGAGTCATTGAATCAAACTGTAGACTAGCTGTATACAATCTGTCTATGTTTCGATTCAAAAGATTTGCGCACGCGTTCGGGACATCCTGAATGCAACTCATATACTGGGCTTGCGCAAGAAAGGCTCTCCATGATCCAGACGAATCCCGCTGCCCTGTCACAGCCTGAAGTGGCCTACCAGTGGATGAAAAGCTATATCGCCGCCTTGCCCCGGGATGAGGAAACCTTCCTCAACGAGGCCGTCCTTGCCCAGTCCACAGGAACCTCTCGCACCCCGGTGCGCGAGGCCCTGCTGCGGCTTGAGGCCGAGGGGTTCGTCAAACGCATTCCGCACAAGGGCGCCTACGTTCCGCCCATCTCAGACCCTGATGTTCGGGCCATCCTCCAGGCCCGTTCCGTGGTGGAGAAGTGGGCGGTTTCGTCAATGGAGTCCTTGGACGGGCAGATCGATGCTCTCCAAGCCCTCATTGACCAACAACGTGACGCCAAGTCCGATCCCGCTCGCTTCATCGAGCTGGACACCGAGTTCCACACCCTGATGGTGCGCGCCGGAGGCAACTCGATTCTGGCCGATTTCTACGCCTCGCTCCGACAACGGCAACTCAGGATCGGTGTCAGAGCAGTGACGCGGGGAACAGATCGCGCAGGCGATGTGCTTCGCGAGCACCAGCTGATTGTAGATGCGATGCGCAGTCGCAGCGTTGAGGCCACCCACCAAGCCATCGATGCTCACCTGGGATCGACTCGTCAAGCGGTCATCGGGTACTAAAGAGTGCCGGCGTGAATACTCTCTGTCCAGCTGTCCAGCTCGAAGCGACGCCGAAGTCCTGGGCTATTCCCCCGGCCACCATCGAACGCCATGCGCTTCGTGTAGCACCGTTATCTGGCTGGACTTCTCGACTTCAATGAACACGCCCGGCTCGTGGACAAGTGAGTGAGTCGCCGCGCCGCTCAGCTTGGGTTGAGGCCCAAGCGGGCTGCCAGCTCGCCCGGGCGGTGGAAGCGGTAGAAGAACGGCCCGAGCTCTCCCCTGTCGAGCGTGGACGTCAGGGTGATGAGACTTTCCAGCAGCGGAGCCTTCGCCAAGTCGCCAAGGTGTATCGGCTCGAATCCTGCGTCCCGGATGAGTTGCTCGGTCGCTTCGCGAGCATCAGCGTCGGATGCGAAGAGGGTTCCTGGTGGGATTGGCTCCGCGTCGACGGCGTCATAGATCGAAGCGAAGTTGGTGTTGAAGGCCTTTGCGGTGGGGCCCCCGACAATCGCTTTGACCTGTTGGGCGATCGAGTCGTAGCCCGGTGGCCGATCGCCGAAGATATTGCTGGCGTCGATTGTCACCTGACCGTCAAGGCCGACAATCTTGGCGAGCCCGACGGCGATCGAGTCTCCCGGAACGGCGACCACCACGACGTCGGCGCCGGTGGCATCGCCGCCGTCCCGGCCAAGCGTAGTCACGTCGTGGCCTGCAGCCGTCCAGCGTCGCGCCAGCGCGCCGCCGACGTGACCCCGCCCAATCACGGTAATCCGCATGGATTCCACCTACTCATCTCGAAGCAAGTACCGAGCGACCATCTCACCGAGGCCCTTCTGACGGCAAGGAGGCTCCACGGCCGATTATTCGCTCGGGCCTACGGGCTCATGGCCACCCGATTCACCGCTCGAATTTCGGTCAGCATCCTGACAGTCATTGCAGCGACCGACGAATTGATGTGGGCAATCGGGCCCGCCATCGCCCTCCCCACGGAGCAGCGTAACTTTCATTCCGGCATCCTAGTCCCCCGCGCGGACCGTCGGAAGGCTTCGCAGCCCATGTCCTTCCCGGGAACTGCGAATGACGAACGAGGCGGACCGAGAAAACTTGCCAAAGCCGACTACGCTAATCCTGCTTTTAATATGCCAATTTAAGAGCTGAAGTAGGACTACTTTGCTCAAAATTGACGGGCGGTGATCCGAGTTGCCGTCAAAAGGATGTTCGAAAATCCCTTCCAACAAAAGCGATAGTGCCGTATGATTTCCTGCAAGTCGTGGGTCGCGGGGGCACCTATATGAATAGGAGTTTCCCTTGCCACGTCAACATATTTTTGCCTCAGCTACAGCATGTATTTCTTTGATTGCGACCGTCTTTATTGCCGCACCGGCACAGGCAGGTACGGCCCAAAGGAACACGCCACCCCAGGAACGGGAAGATCCGCGGATACGAGCCGATACCGGTCCCGGAGTCCAGCCTGTCGCCTGGGATCAGGGGTTATCGCCCGGGCGAAGTCCCAGTCCACTGCATGAAAGCGCCAAGAAGTACGACGGCGTGTACGTGATGGACGGGAATGCCCCCGGAACCACGTTGGATGGAGGCGCAACGTTCTACCCGCTGCCGGCCGAAGCCGAAGGGGCACTAATCGTCACTCCCGAAGTTGCAAGGGACCTTCACCTCAAACCGGGCGAAGTTCCCGTGTCTCAGGTAGGCGATCTCTATGCATTGGCAAACTCCCCAGAGACAAGCGGCTCTATCTCGTCCCCCTCGGTTCAAGCAGTGAGTCCAATGGCGGCGACGTCCCACTACACGTCCTTCTGGGCCCCTCTCGGAGGCAGCTGGAGCAACGAAATCCGGCGCTTAACGTCTTACAGCCATGTTTCAGAAAAGTACTACGGCTGGAATGTTGCGCCTATAGCCATCTTCAGCGTGTGCACTCAGGGAACCGGTTACTACACCGGCTACAACGGCGGGAGTTTTGGCCTCTGGAAGCGTTGGTACGGAACCGGTTGCGGGAAGAGCGGGTCTACCCGTGTCCCATGGGACAACGTTCTCGCCTACCCCACGTTCATGGCTAGGTCCATGGTCGTGTACGCCGGTGTTCCGGGACAGTTCAGGTAGAGGTCAACTAGTCATTTAGGGGGCGCATGGTCCAGATAAGAAACCGACTACTCACTATTGGCGTGATCGTTTGTGCGGGCGGAGTTATCTTCGAAACGTTGGCCACAAACCTACTTTCCCTGCTTTTCTCTCTCCAGGGAGGGGCCGGCGGAGGTGTCGGCCTATGGCTGACAGGCTTCCTCGTTTCAGTCGTGCGCTTCGGGCTTGCTCCGCTCGGCGCATCACTCGTAGCTCTCGGCATCGCAGCACACATACTTCGGAACCAAATCCCGGACCTTGTCAACAACCATAGGAAGGACGAATAGGCGGCATTTGGATGTGGGGCAAGAAGTATAAGAGTTTCAAAGTGACCGCGAATGTGAAGGGCAACCCGATCGTCTCCTCGCCGTGAAATCAGCTAAGGGACGAACATGCAACTGCCCTGGCGGATGACGCTTCCATCCAGCCGAAAAGGCGGCTGGACCCGGAAACACCGGGTCCAGCCTCCTTGGCTATTTATGATGCGTGGCTCTCCAACAGAAGCACCTATTCATTTCTCAATGCAGCGTCTCAATGCTGGGCATCGACTTACAGAAAGCGCGCGGTCATCGTGCCAGCTATCAGAATCGTTTCCATCGCACTCTTTGCCGGAATGCTCGCTGGGTGTTCGGGTTCGGGACCCGCCGCTTCACCCGTGGCGACCTTCAGCAGCCCGCCAGATAGTGGCGACACGGCCCTATTGTCCGGCTCGCTAACCCTTGAGAATGGCTGTCTCTACCTGACAAGCACTGAAACAAATAGGCGCTGGCTCCCTGTGTTCCGAGCGGAGCCCGGTCCCGAATGGAAGGACGGGAACCTGGTCTTCGGCGGAGCGAAGTTTGCCGGCGGCCACGTCGGTCTGGGCGGCGGTGAATCAGGGGGATCCGACTCCAATTTCCACATCCCAAGCTCATGCGATAGTTCGCCACGATGGCTAACCTGGAACGTCAATGCCATGGCCAAATGACCAGCGTCTTCGGCTCGGACGCACCGCTGAGTGGTGATCGCCGCGAGGTTGAGTGGTCAGCTGCGCCACCCGTCAGTGGCATGCGGCGAACGGTCGCAATAACCGAACCCCACAAGGCACCCTGAGATTCAGCGAAGTTACGATCCGAGCATGGGGAACTTCAGCGCGGGATATCTTGCCAGGGATGATCGACGTGAGCGTAGAAGAAGGTTTCGGCAGAAACTGGCCTACGTGGGATTAGGGATTTTGGCTGTCGCCACAATTTTCGTTGTCACGATTGCCCTCCGCCACTGAGGCAAGCACTTCTTGCGCGCGGCGTCCTTGTCGCGAAAACCGTCCATCTTGGGGGTGGCCGGTTTTGTAGGCAATTAGGCTGTACACCCTCAGGGGGACGGGGTTATCGCAGCCATGCGCTGGATTCCTACCGGCTTCCCCACCGTTCCAGGGGTCGCCCCTAAAGGAGGAATTTGATGTCCGTGGATGCTTTCGTGGAGGCAAGACCGAGCGCTTCGGTGGGACCAATCGTTGATGGGGCTGTCTCCGTCTCGAACTATCTGACAGTATCCGCCGTGGCGGACTACCTGAATGTTTCAAAAATGACGGTGTACCGTTTGGTTCACTCTGGTGAGATGCCCGCCGCACGTTTCGGCAGGTCAGTCCGCATCGACGAGGCCGACATGGAAGAGTACCGCCAGCGCGCCGCCGTCGTAATCCATCCTGAATCGTAACCAACAGGCGCTGCTGATGAACCCTGGGCGTGCTCGGGATAGCCTTCAACCATGGGGGATACGAGTTGGGTTCGGCGGGTGCTGGTTGTCGAAGATCAACCATTCATGCGCGCGCTTGTTGCAGAGGCTTTAAGGGGCGCGGAATTCGAAGTGCATGCGTGCGCGTCCTCGTCGGAGGCCGTATCCATGTTCGCCGCCGTCGATCCTGATGTCCTTGTGACGGACATCGATTTGGGTACCCGGCCCAACGGCGTCGAACTGGCGCACGTCGTGAAGTCCCTCTCCCCGGGGTGCGCCATCGTTTTCCTTACCAACTATCCGTCGGAAGCTCCCCTTTCCGAGTTACCGGCGGGATCAACCTTCGTCAACAAAGCGTCCCTTGACTCCGTGGACGGCCTCATCAGCGCAGTGAACTCGACATTGGTGGAGCTCGCCGTCACCGTGACTCCCCCTTTGCAGTCGGACGCAGCGAAGATCGGCACGCTGACCCGCGTGCAGCTGGATATCCTGCGCATGATCGCGGAGGGCTGGTCGAACGCTGAAATCGCCAAACAACGGGGAAGCAGCATGCGCGCCGTCGAGAAGGCCGTTTCACGCACGTTCGAGGCCCTTGGCCTGAACCGACGTCCGAGCGTCAATCCGCGCGTTGCCGCGGCAACGCTGTACTCGCGCACGTTTGGGTGGCCGGCCCCTGCCGATAGCGATAAATGAGCGGCCGCTCCCCTGCACACTGGGCCCGGGGTATCGGCGGCAACAATGCCCTGAGCCTCTGGTCGTGGCTTCTGACCTTGCCCTTGGCGCTGACGGTCATGAACATGTTCACCGGATCGAACACGCTTCCTGAGACCGGATCGATCACGCCGGCTGGGGAAGGTTCCGGCACGGCGATCGTGCTGCTCGTGCACGTAGTGCTTGGTCTTTTGGGGATTCTCCTTCGCCCTTTGATCACAACACGGCCGAGCCTCAAAGGCAGAATCACGACGGCGTTTGGCGCCTTCGCGTTCTTGGGCGCCTGCCGCCCTCTCCTGGCGGCTTGGTCCGCGCAGGCCCTGAATATCGCTGACCTCAGCGAAGATCTCTGGGCCCGCATCCTCATCAACGTCGGGACGGCACTGGTCTTCCTCTCGGCGATCGCGATTCTGACGGACTCCATCCGCGGGCACGCCGTGCTTGAACGCAGGGTCCGCGCTGCCCGGGCTGCGATCGAGGCGCAGCTCGGATTCGATGAGCACCGCTTGCGCTCGATCCGTTCCGACTATGTCACCGAACTCTCCAAGCGCCTTGACACGGTCCTCACTGCCCGGATGATGACGCCTCTCGACAGATCCGAGGCCTCACGCCTGCTGCGGACGATCTCCGATGACGTCGTCCGCCCGATGAGCCACCAACTCTTCCACGACCACACGCCCTGGCCGTATGTGACAGCCCCTCCGCGGCCGACTTCCCGTACAGAGAGCGCGCTGGGACTGGCGCATTTGATCCGGCCTGCCCCGGTCGCGTTGCCTGTCCTGCTCTTCGCGTCACTCATTGCAGTCCGTCTGCTGACGGAGTACGGCGTCCTCTTCCTCCTGGTCCAGTGGGTTGTGGGCGGGGCCGTCCTGCTCGTCGGGAACGCCGCGGCTGCCCGGACGGTACGGAGGATCACCAGTCCCTTGCGGCGAATTTCCGCCATGACCCTCTGCTACGCCGGCGCCGCCGTAGTTTCCGCATCGGTGACATGCCTACTACAGGGAATGTTCGGCTATGCCCCGTTCTTCTACTGGTCCGCCATCTGGGCCTATCCGCTGACTGCGCTCACTGTGGCGGTACTTCAAGCTGCCGAACGCCAACGACGGCGGCATGAGGTCAGGCTGGCAGGCTCGCTGAATGAGCTACTCAAGCTTGCCGACCGCACGCACCAAAAGCTGCTTCACACCCGCCGGAGGGTCGCCCGGATTCTGCACACCAACGTCCAGGGAAACCTCGTCTCGAGCGCCCTCGCCTTGGCCGCCTCGGGAGGGAACGACGCAGAAGAGGATCTCGCCCCGCAGCGCGTCAGGGACATCCTGACGGGTGCCATGGCTACTGCGCAGAGTGAGATCTTGGAGGAGTCGCCCGGGCACGCGGGGCACGCAGCATCCAGCATCCAGGACCTGCTGAGTACCTGGGGGCGCGTGCTGAAGCTGGCGTGCGACATTGACCCTCGAGTGTGGGCCTTATGCGACGAGGACCCCGCCAGGGCTGAGGCAGTCATCGAGGTACTCTCAGAAGGTTTCACCAACGCCATCCGCCACGGTGAACGAAACCATATCCGCGTCTCAATGTCGGCCCAAGAGCCGCACCCGACACAACCCGCAACGGACACCGGAGCCATTCACATATCCATCAGCTCCCCTGGCCGGCTCCGAGGCCAGATCCGCCCCAGCCTCGGAATGACGACGCTTCAGACCCTGTCCAAGGAAGTAACACTCAGCGAGGATGGCGATAGCGTCGTCCTCCGGGTTGTTCTTGCGTGAGCCCGAGCGCTACGGCATGTCGGCAGATAGTAGGCTTGGATCCAGTGCAGCGCTGCCGCCCACATCCCGCATTGGTCAGAGGACGGTATGACTCTTCTCCGCGATCACGAAACACAGGCCACACCGCCTACCCGAAAGAAGCGTCTGTACTTTCGGTCGTCTGCTGTTATTGCAGCCTTGGCGATCCTTTGGGCAGTTGCCGGAGTCTTTCTGTACGTGGCCCCGCCCGCTGACGAACCGAAACAGGCGGATGTGCTATTCGTGCTGGGGCCGCCCGATAGTCGAATCAGCTACGCCGAGAAGCTGATGCAGCGGGGATACGCACCAACGCTTGCGGTCTCAAGCCCCATAGCGAAAGACGGCAGCTTCGAAGCGGGCATATGTGGCGATCACCGCGCTTATCGGATTATCTGTTTCAACCCCGATCCGTTCACTACCCAGGGCGAAGCAAGGGCACTGAAAGACCTCTCGGACCAGTACGGCTGGAAGAGCGCGAACGTCCTTACTGCACAGTTCCATGTGACCAGGGCCCGGGTGATCGTCAGCCGCTGCTACACAGGAGACCTGCACATGGTCGCCGACCGGATGGACTTGCCGCTGATCTCATTGAGCGACCCCACCTATTCCTGGGCCTACCAGTACCTCTATCAAACCGCGGCTTTCGTCAAGGTGGCGATCCACCCGGACTGCTGAAGGGGAGGAATAGCCCGTATACCCCCCCGGAGCAGGCAAACAACAGACTAGACGAGAGCTCCCATGTTGGGGTCGGGCTGCCGTGATTCCAACAGACCAAGCAGGTAGGCACCATACCCGCTCTTTACAAGTGGCTCGGCCCTGGTCCGCAAGTCATCATCGGAAAGGAAGCCTGCACGCCAGGCGACCTCTTCGGGAGCCCCCACTTTCAGCCCTTGGCGGTGCTCAACTGTCCTTATGAAGTTCGAAGCGTCGCTGAGGTCATCGAACGTTCCGGTGTCAAGCCATGCGGTCCCCCGCGGCAGGACCTCGACCTGGAGCTTGCCACGATCGAGGTACGTCCTGTTGACATCGGTGATTTCAAGTTCGCCTCGCGCCGACGGTTTAAGGTTCCGCGCAATGTCCACAACTTCGTTGTCATAAAAGTAGAGGCCCGGCACCGCGTAATTACTCTTGGGCTTTTCCGGCTTTTCCTCGAGGGAGATCGCCCGGCCCTCTGCGTCGAATTCCACAACGCCGTAGGCTTTGGGGTCGTTTACCCAGTACCCGAAGACGGCGCCGCCGTCGATGTCGGCGTGCTTACGCAGCTGCGTGCCCATGCCCTGGCCGTAGAAGATGTTGTCTCCGAGAACTAGCGCGACGTTGTCATCGCCAATGTGTTCCGCGCCAAGGGTGAATGCCTGAGCCAAGCCATCGGGAGAAGGCTGCCGAACGTAGCTGAGATTGACGCCGAATTGGGAGCCATCGCCCAACAGCCGTTGGAACTGCTCGGCATCGTGGGGAGTCGTAATAATGAGGATGTCGCGAATGCCGGCCAAGATCAAAGTCGACAGTGGGTAATAGATCATCGGTTTGTCGTAGACAGGGACAAGTTGCTTGCTAATGCCGTGGGTAATCGGATGCAGACGCGAACCAGTTCCCCCAGCCAAGATGATTCCTCGCATACTGCGCATCATTCCGGTTCGTATGCGTTTGTGCAAACCAGGATGGCTATGCGTCATGGGGAACATTCTTGTCACCGGCAGCGCCGGCTTGATCGTGTTCGCGGCCGCGAACAAACCTGATACGGCGCTTCAAGATCGTTCGGCGCTCCGGAAGAGCAACTGCAGGACCACGTTCATGTCAGGCACGTCACGCCGGGTGCTAGCCAATCCGGTCTTTCATGGCATGGACCAGAAGGACATCGGCGAGTTTATACCGGGTCCGCCGACCGCCGGGGACGGCTACAACCAAACAACCGCAGCTGAGCAGGCCCTTCAGGTGCTTGAAAATGCTCCGGCGGAAAACCTCAATGGACTCCTCCTTGGCCAGTGAGGGCCAATAGGACCCGGCCCGGGTTGACTCTGAGACCGCATAGCCGAAATGGGCCAACGCAGGCTCATGCGCGAGGGTTTCCTAGGCCAAAAGCCCAGCTTCGGATGCATTCAGGCAATCCGAGGAGGAACGTTGCGTCGGGCCGACAAAGGGCCCCGTTCGCAGTGTTACCGCTCGAGGCCGGCACACTGAGAGCGCCCCGAGTCGCCTCGAAATACATCGATTGAGCGGCCCGTCGTACGGTCGAATTTCGGCGCAAACTTTTCCAGAGCATTCCAGAACTGAAAGTTGATTCGTCCAGAGTCTTTATAAAAGAGCTTGAATAATAGCGTCGAGGTCCTCCCATAAGGATTCCACAAGCACCATGCCCGCATGGGCGATTGCCGGATACTCTCCATAAGGTTTGCTAAATTTTAGTAAGTGGACTTAGCAACAGGAATCTTAAACTTGCGGTACTTGTTTCTTAAGGAATTTCGGATCTTGCAACCCGGATCCCTGCACGGGGTATCCCCACAGACACGGTTCTTTCGACGTAGTGCCACGTCAGACCCCCTTTTTGATTTCGCACGCCAGCCCTGCGGCCGTGCTATCCCGCGCTAAATTTCGGCAAAAAGTGAGTGGATCCCCCGGCTCCGGCGCGAGTGTTCACGGTAAGTAACATCGAATGAAATACGTAGCTCAGCACACAAAAGCGAGTATGGACGGCGAAAAAGGCGTAATAACTACTGTGGTTAGGGCAATCCCGCGCCACTTAGCGTTTGGACATGTCGATTTACCTGTAGGAATGCGCACTACCTTGGGGCTTCTTCAAGCTCCCGTCCACCTGCGCAACTCTTCCTGGTCGATCAACGGTCTCCTATTAACACCATCTGGGATTGTGATCAGTCATGTACAACGAATCTGAGGAACGAGGTGCGCCGCTGGGGGGTGGCGCTAGTGTCAAACGCCGCGGCCTATTCAAGCTTGGAGCTCTGGCGACAGCTATGACGGGCGCCTTCGCAGCGTCAAGCTTCGAGGCCGGCCCGGCCCATGCTGCCGCCGATCTGGCGCCGACCGGACCAAGTGCGAGCGATCTGTCCACAACGTATGTCACTCAGACATCACTAGCTGCCAGCCTGACACGAATGGTGGCCAAGGATGAACTGATCGTGAACGTAAAGGACCACGGGGCAGTTGGTGACGCGGTTCGAAATCCATCGGGTGGTTCAATCTCATCCGGATCGAGCACGTTCTTCGGCGGCGGCTTCGCAGCGAGCGATGTTGGAAAGTTCTTCGCGGTCGTTGGCGCCGGACCGAATGGCACCACACTGGTGACCGTCATCGCGGCCTATGTGAATGCAGGCACCATCACTTTAGGGTCCCCGGCTTCAACGACCGTCGCTAATGCACCCTACCTCTACGGCACAGATGATACCGGCGCGATCCAGAAGGTACTTGATGGAGTCAACGATGACTCCTACACGCAGGTCTTCTTCCCTAAAGGGAGCTATCTCACCGGGGGCTTGCTGCTAAAAAACAACACGCAACTGCTTGGCGCGGGCCGCGGCGCGTGGGCTTATGAGTTCTACCAGCGTACAACCCGTCTCATCGCGAAGCCGGATATGACGACGCCAGGGCTAATCAATGACTCGGCCGACGGTCCTGTGGGAAATGTCCGCGTAGCCGACATGATGCTCGACGGCGCGCGAGCCTTCCAAGCTAGTGCGCATTCAGGAATATACATGGCAGATTCCAAAATCAGTGCAGATTCCTTCTGGAGTATTGAGCGAGTCTACGTCGGATTCTTTAGCGGCGACGGAGCGTACTTCGGAGCCTTCCGTCGTGCAAACCGCGTCAACGAATGCCACTTTTGGCGGTGCGCAGGCAACGGAGTGCGCCTCGACGGCACGGACAACAGCTTCGTCCAAACAGTGTTCGCTCAGAATGGCGCAGACGGGATCCTCCTAAACCAAGGGGCCAACCACTTCTTCGGCTGCGACATATTCTCCAACGTCGGCAATGGCGCTCGGATCGTTCCATTCGGGCGAATGAATCAGTTCACCAACTGCTTCTTTGACACAAACTACAAATGCGGTGTCTACAACGAGGCCAAGAATCTCTCGTTGACCCAGTGCAGGTTCACCTCCAACAGCCAGAGCGCGGATGGACTCTACCCCGACATTGATATCGTTGGTGGCCCTCCAGGATGCTCGCTTGTTAATCCGACCTTCTACGCGGGTGCTGGTCTAACCAACCTGCCGCATTCCGGAATTCGGGCGGCAGGAAACGGCGTATCGAATCTTGTATATGTGACTGGCTTCAGCCATGACCCTGGCGTCACCACTTGGCGGTCAGGCTCCTATGTTGAGGTGTCCGTCGGAATGCTTCACAAAGGATTCGCTTTTTCTGACGGTTCTGTGCTGACCACAGGATCGTCCAGCGGAACGAAATTGGGCGCCAATGCCACCAACAAGCTTGCCTTCTTCGGGGCTATTCCGATTGTTCGTCCCACGATTGGAGCGGCTGCTTCGGACGCAGCAACAACACAAGCACTGGTCAATGACCTCCGAACAAAACTTATAGCGCTCGGCCTCATAGGTTAGACCCGTCGCTAGTAGTCTTCACAGTTTGGAGTGCGACGACCATGTTCTTGACAGTCATGGGTGAATTACTGCTCCACGCGGACCGTCCGCGCGTCGGCGACATATCGAAGGAACCCGGCAGCCGTTCAGACGCTGGGCCTAGCTGAGCCTGATTCGTTCCAGGATCAGGTCAGCGATGGCGCGGTGGCCTTTGTCGTTGGGGTGGAAATTATCGGCAGGACCGAGCCATGTTGCCGTCCCCTTCGGGCCAAAAGTGTCCTTCAGTTCGTAAATGTCAGTCAGGTCAACGTACTTGCCGCCGTTAGCCTCGCATATCTTCTGGATTTCGAAGTCATAAGGGTCCGTGATGGTCTGTCCGCGTCCACCCCACGCGCCAACGCAGATGACCTGCACGTTAGCGGATCGCCTTACGTTGTTGACCAGCGCCACATAGTCCTTGTGGAACTGATCGATAGGGGTCCTCGAAGCGACATCAGCGGTGCCCATGTCGTTGGTTCCAAGTTCGAGGATGGCCAGGTCAACACCGGAGTTCGGGACGTCCTGGACGTTCCCAACCTTGAACAATGCCTGTGGGTCGGCCTTGGTAGCGCGCTGCTCAAGGATTTGTCCATGCTTGCGCAGTTCAGCGTTCACGAGGGGACGGTACCCGTTCGCCTCCGTGCTGCTGAAGAGGCTATAGCTCAGGGAATCGGCCGCATAGAAGACCGACAGTGGCCTGTCCTTGGGAAATGAAAGCTTGATGATCTTGGCCTCGGCTGCAGCATCAGCTTCTGCCTTCATATCTGCCTTCACCTTGGCTGAGAATGCGTCGGCCTTCGCTTGGATGCTGGGGTCTTCCGTAGGCGAGCCACTGCATCCAGTAACAATCAGCGCAACAGCCAGCAGCGTCACAGGTTTCCCCCAAAGTTTCATTGTTCGATTCTAGGGGACCGACAGGACGGGTTGAGTGCCCCTATCCAGTGGGCGCGCATGGATCCAGTAGTCGGTCGAACGCGTCGACCGACCGTCTCTTCGGAAGGTGAGTTTGAAATTGGCGCCTCAGATGAGCGGACCCAACAGGTCCTTACCTTCCGTTTTGAGTGAATCCGGCGCACGGGCGCGACGTCCAGCAGCTCTCTCGGAGCAGCCTCCGCAAATTATGGTCTACAAATCCGCCAGCACCGTCCCCGGGTTCTCCACCGCGTCCGCAACATACCGGAGGAAGCCGGCAGCCGTTTCGCCATCACAAACCCGGTGATCGAAAGCCAAGGTCAGCTCGGTGACTTTGCGGACGGCCAACTTTCCGTCCACCACCCAGGGCTTGTCGATGATTCGGCCTACGCCAAGCATCGCTACCTCGGGATAGTTGATGATCGCTGCGGAGCCGTCCACGCCAAACACACCGTAGTTGTTCAGCGTGAAAGTGCCGCTAGCCAACTCTGTCGGTGTTGCCTTGCCGTCACGCGCAACGGCGGTGAGCCGGCGGATTTCAGTATCGAGTTCGCGGGCGCTCAACAGGTGGGCGTTGCGGACCGACGGAACAACGAGTCCGCGGTCCGTCTGTGCGGCAAAGCCAAGATTGATGCCGTCGAAAGCGATGATCTCCTGCATCTCGCCGCCCGCAGCGTCCTCGGCTGTGACAAACCGGGTGTTCAGCTCGGGGAATTTTTTTAGCCCAGCTGTGACAAAACGAGCGATGAAAGCGAGCAGTCCGGGAGCGCCGTGAGGATCCCGCTTCTTGAGTTCTGCACGCATCTCAAGAAGTGCAGTGGCGTCCACGTCTACCCAGACAGTCGCTTCAGGGATCTCGGACCGGCTGCGGGTCATGTTCGCCGCAACAGCCTTCCGTATCCCGCGGACCGGAGTGCGCGAAGCCACGGACAAGCCGGTGCGGGCATCCAGGACTCCGGTGGAAGACTGGACAACGGGGGGCACCTCAACGGGGGCGGTCTCGCGCGTGGCCCCTCCGATGGCGGCCTCAATGTCGCGACGCAGGATGAGCCCGCTCTCCCCCGAACCAGGCACGGCGTCCAACGAGACCCCATGGTCTCGGGCCATTTTCCGCACCAATGGGGAAATCACGGCAGAGAGCTTCCCTGGAATCCGCGTACGGGACAACGAGAGTTCGGCAAAGTCGGGCGCCGAGGTCACGGCCATGGCAGAACCTGCCGAAACCTTCCGCGGCCGGGTGCGGCGAGCCTCGCCGCCTCCGGATGTGCCATAGCCAATGAGTACGTTCCCGGATCCGGCTTTCTCTTCGGTCCGGTAGGTTTCGGCAGCTGCGGAAGCCGGGGGTGCCTCGGAAACCTCTTCTTCCACAGGCTCGGGCTCGCCAGCAACCGAAGCACCAACAGGAGCCACCGAGATCAGGGGCTTCCCAACGTCAAGCGTCTGGCCGGCTTCGCCGTGCAGCACGGCGACGATGCCTGCGTAGGGCGAGGGCACCTCCACCATGGACTTGGCGGTCTCGACCTCGGCGATCGGCTGGTCCACTCGAATCTCGTCGCCCACGGCCACAAGCCAGTTGACGAGTTCAGCCTCGGTGAGGCCCTCCCCCAGGTCCGGAAGCAGGAACACCTGCATTTCTGCGCTCATGGTCAGTTCTCCCATTGAAGGTCGTCAACGGCGTCGAGGATGCGGTCGACGCTTGGCAAGTAGTAGTGCTCCAGCTTTGGGGCCGGATACGGGACGTCGAAGCCGGTTACGCGGCGGATGGGCGCGGCCAGATAGTGGAAGCAGCGTTCCTGCACGCGTGCCACAATTTCGGAGGATACAGAAGCGAATCCGTGAGCCTCGGCGATCACAACAGCTCGTCCGGTCTTGCGAACCGACGCGCAGACGGTTTCGTCGTCGAAGGGCACGATCGAGCGGACATCGATCACTTCAAGGGAGCGGCCCTCTTCAGCGGCTGCAGCCGCGGCGGCGAGTGCTGTCGGGACCGACGGGCCGTAGGCGATGAGCGTCGCATCAGTGCCAGGACGCGCGACGGCGGCGTGCCCCTCGCTGGTGGATCCTGTCGCAGCGTTCGTGGCGTGCTCGGTGCGTAGGGCACCCAGGTCGACTTGGTCCTTGGACCAGTAGAGCTTCTTCGGTTCCATGAACATGACGGGGTCGTCGGAATCGATCGCCTCGCGGAGCATGCGGTAGCCGTCCGCCACGGTGGCCGGCGTGTAGACCTTCAGGCCAGCCGTGTGGGCGTAGTAGGCCTCGGACGAGTCGCAGTGGTGTTCCACTCCGCCGATCCCACCTGCGTAGGGCACACGGATGACCATGGGCAGCTTTACGGCGCCCTTGGTGCGGTTGTGCATCTTAGCCACATGGCTGACGATCTGTTCGAAAGCCGGGTAGGCGAAGGCGTCGAACTGCATCTCAATCACGGGACGCATTCCGTTCATCGCCATACCAACGGCCATGCCAACGATGCCGGACTCGGCCAGCGGGGTGTCGAAGCACCGCTGTTCTCCGAACGTGGCCATGAGGCCATCGGTGATCCGGAAGACGCCACCCAGGCGGCCAACGTCTTCGCCGAACACCAGAACGGAAGAATCGGCCTCCATGGCGTCCGCCATCGCGGTGTTGAGGGCCTTTGCCATGGTGATGGTCTGCGGACCGGAGGCTTCGGCGACTGCTGCCGCGCTGGCTGCCGCACTGGCGGTGGCAGAGCTGACATCACCGGTAGCTGCGCGCTCGGTGGCTTCAGAGGATGTGGTGACGGCGGGGCTCATTTGCCTGCCTCCTTCTGGCTGGATGCCTCACGGGCGAGTTCGTCGGCGAGCAGGGCGGACTGCTCCTTCAGTTGCGTGGTCGGTGTCGAGAAGACGTAGCGGAAGAGATTCTGCGGGTCTACCGGGACGTCCTCCCCCAGGCCCTCCCGAAGCTGCGAGGCAATGGCTTCGGCCTTCGCCGCGATTCGTGTGGAACCGTCGTCGTCGAGGAGTCCACGGCCGGTGAGATAAGACGTCATGCGGCTGATGGGGTCCTTGGCGGTCCATTCGGCCACCTCGCTGTCCTGCCGGTAGCGGGTGGCGTCGTCGGCGTTGGTGTGGGCCTGCATCCGATAGGTGTGGGCCTCGATCAGGAGCGGGCCGGAGCCTTCGCGGGCAAGTTTCACGGCCCGGTCCAGCACAGCAAGCAGCGCGACAAGGTCGTTGCCATCAACTCGCTCGCCGGCCATGCCGTAGCCCACAGCCTTGTGGGCCAACGACGGCGCCACAGACTGTTGGCTCAGGGGCACCGAGATGGCGTACTTGTTGTTCTGCACAAAGAAGATCACGGGCAAGTGGAAGACGGCCGCGAAATTGAGTGCTTCGTGGAAGTCCCCTTCGCTGGTAGCTCCGTCGCCGCACATTGCCAGCACCACGGTGTCCTCACCGCGCAATTTGGCGGCGTGGGCAACTCCGACGGCGTGGAGCAACTGAGTGGTGAGCGGCGTGCACTGGATGCCCACTTTGTGCTTGGTGGGGTCGTAGCCGCCGTGCCAGTCGCCGCGGAAGATAGTCATGGTCTCGACCGGATCCACTCCCCGGGACATGACCGCTACAGCGTCACGGTAGGTGGGGAAGAGCCAGTCGCCTTCGCTCAGGCACAGAGCGGCCGCTACTTGGCACGCCTCCTGGCCGTGGCTGGACGGGTAAACGGCCATTCGGCCCTGCCGGACGAGTGCGGAGTTTTGGTCATTGACGCGGCGCCCAACGACCAGCTGTTCGTAAGCTGCCATGAGTTCGGCGTCGCCGGGGATGGGATATTCGTGGCCCGGCTCAGTGCCTTGCTCAGACTCAGGCTTGAGCGTGCCCGAGGGGTCCACCATCTGGATCTGATGGCGAGCAGGCAGCATGTAGTCTTCCACGCTGATTCCGAACTTGCGCCGCACTTCGGAAGCTTGGTCGTTTGGTTCGGTGTCGTCCGGCCGAGCTTCAGCCAGACCCTGGGCCTCATGGTCTGCGGAGATCGTCATTGGTCCGTCCTTCTGTATCCACTATTTGTCACCAGTATGTTCCCTGGAGAAGTTTCGTATCCAGCTCTGGGCAGAATCATGGAAAAGCTTGCCGGAAACATCTAGTCTGGAAGACAAATTGCAAATGTGAGCTGGATAACGGGCCCACGCTGAAGACGAATTGGAGATGTAATGGCCGAGGTCGAAGCGGATCAGGCAGAGGTTCCTCTTGACCAAGTGGACAGGGACATCATTGCCGAGCTGACGCGGGACGGCCGGATGTCGGTCACCCAGGTGGCGGAGAACGTGCACATCAGCCGCGCGCACGCTTACTCGAGAATCTCGCGACTAACGGGCGAAGGCGTGCTCACCAAGTTCACCGCGCTGGTGGACCCCATCAAGGCCGGCTTGAAGTCATCAGCCTACGTCACGCTCAAGGTGCAGCAGCACTCCTGGCGCGAGCTCCGTGAAGAGCTTCGGCTCATTCCGGAGGTGCAGCATATTGCCTTGGTGGGCGGCGATTTCGACGTCATCCTGCTGGTCCGCGCCACCGACAATATTCACTTGCGCCGGGTCATTTTCGACCGGCTGCAGTCGATGCCTGGCGTACAGGATACGCAGACGTTCCTAGTGTTCGAGGATCTGGATACGCGGTAGAGCGCCAGTTTGGCGAGGCCGCGGGGATCTTTTCTCCGAGTTCTTCGGCCTCTCAACCTAAGTCCTGGGACAAACGCACGTCATCGCGGGAGCGCAGCAAGTAGGACGACTCCGATTGGTCTTTCCTCGCATCCGAAGGGCGAGGATCAGCATGCCAGCTGCTCCGACGATTCCAAGTGCGCCCAGCATGGTTGCCAGGCCTTCGACATAGTCTTCGAGGGACATCTGAGAGCTACCGAGTCAGAGCCAGGTAAACCACCCCGGCTGTGACCAATAACAAGACGATCAACCCGCCGAGCTTTACCCGTTTCGGGGTGGTTTTTCGATAGGGGTTGATGTCTACATAGCCGGGCAAAGCGTCCTCCATTTTGACGTTCCTGAACATCCCCTGAATAAGTATCGGCTATGACGCGACTCATGTAAGAGGTTTCGAAGTTAAAGAAGGGCCTCCTGCCTTACAGGGCGCGGAGCGTAGATCCCGTGATCTAGTCTCCAAGCCGTATTCTTACGCAAGAAATCTCGATGCAATACCCGCCGGGTATGATGGGCGAGACCGCACGAAATTTGCTGTTCTGGGGGCGTGGCTTCGGACTGCTCCAGCAACCGACTCAGGGGGATCCGGTTTGGACCTACGTGACTACTTGCGCATCTTACGCCGCAATTGGATCTTGATCGCAGCCACATCGTTGGCGGGAATACTAGTCGGTGGAGGTGCATCGGTCCTCACTCAACCGACCTACACTGCCGATACACAGCTATTCGTCGCGATCCAGAGCTCCGGCTCGGTATTGGAACTCCAGCAAGGCAACACCTTCAGCCAGGCTCGTGTCCAGTCTTACGTCAAAACCGTTGGATCACCGGTGGTGCTCCAACCTGCGATAGATTCGCTTGGGCTTTCCATGACCGCGGAGGAGCTAGCCACCCATGTGAAGGCCAGTTCGGAAGTCAACACCGTGCTGATCAACATTTCCGTTTCCGACAATTCACCGGTTCAAGCGGCCGCAATTGCACAAGCGGTAGGCAACAGTCTTGTTCACGCCGTAGATGCCCTCGAGCGCCCGAAGACCGGAGGAACGTCCCCGGTCGCATTGTCCATAATCAAACCGGCAATAGCCCCCACAGCTCCCTCCGCCCCGAATACTCGCCTAAACCTTCTGCTCGGGCTGGTCATCGGCCTGGTTCTCGGCATCGGGATCGCAGTGCTCAGAACGACGCTTGACAATCGAGTGCGGGGAGAAGCTGACCTTCGTCATGTCACTGACGCACCGTTGCTCGGCGGGATCGCATTCGATCAGGACGCCACCAAGAAACCCCTCCTCACGCAAACCGCAGCACAAAGTCCGAGAGCCGAATCCTTCCGCCAGCTGCGAACGAATCTTCAGTTCGCAAATGTATCTGGGCTCGCAAAGACGGTGCTTCTTACATCTTCGCTTCCGGGCGAAGGAAAAAGCACAACAGCTACCAACCTTGCAATCGCATTGGCACAGGCCGGCCAGACCGTATGCCTCGTTGATGCTGACCTTCGCCGCCCAATGATTAATGAATACCTCGGCATGGACAGGAATGCCGGGCTCACCACGGCTCTCCTTGGCCTCGAAGAAGTAGGCGAACTGCTACAACGTTGGGGAGAAGATGAGCTCTATGTGCTCACCTCAGGCCAGGTTCCGCCAAACCCCAGCGAGCTGCTCGGCTCTCAGAAGATGAAGAATCTAATCGCTGAACTGGAGCTCTCCTTTGACACAGTGATCATCGACGCCCCTCCACTTTTGCCCGTCACGGATGCAGCCGTGCTGTCACAGCATGTTGGCGGCGTTGTTGTTGTCGTCGGTTCTCAGAAAACGCGCACCCATGATCTGCAAAAATCTCTAGGCGCGCTTGAAATGGTCGGATCTACGGTTTTGGGGATAGTGCTGAACCGATTGCCTGTGAAGGGTCCGGACGCATATTCCTACACTTACTATCGCCAAGATGACTTGGGAGCAGCGGGATTAAGCAGTTCTAGCGAATCCAACAAATCCCGGTCTAATCGCTCTAACGGCGTCCCTGAGGAGTTATTTCCGGAGGAGAGGCCAGCACGCGTTTTCCCGATCAGCAGGCACTAACCGCCATGAAACAGCTTCGCGCGCTCGCGCAGCTCCGGCCAATCGCTAAGCATGAAGGGATTAGAACGTGGCCGCAATGAAAGAATCGTTGATCGGCAAATTCTTCCTCCGCGTCTATACGTATGCGCCTCTTCGCCACAGAATACTGGCAAAGATCACTTCAATCGAAGGTGGTGCCATGTATTCGCTAACATTGAGGAATATATTGCGGAGGCATCACGGGATAGCAGTCGGGAACTTCAGTTACGGTTCTCTCCTTAGCATTGGCAATTGCGATCCACACACCGAGATCGGCGACTACGTCTCAATCGGACCCAATGTCCGGCGCTTCGGCGCGTCCCATCCGATGGACGATCCGGCATTGCACCCGTTGTTCTATAACCCCAAACTCGGTCTGGTCTCCGAGAACAAGGATGTCGAGCGCAGCCCATGCTGGATCGGCCACGATTCGTGGATCGGCGCAAACGTGACGATCCTTCCAGGCTGTCGTCGAATCGGGATCGGCTCGGCCATCGGCGCCGGCAGCGTCGTCACACGCGACATTCCTGATTTCGCTGTGGTCGCTGGAAATCCGGCGAAAATCATTAGGAGCAGGTTCACGGATAATTCCCAAGACGCGATTCTTAGAAGTAAGTTCTGGTCCTTGGCTCCCGACGAAGCTCTTGCAGTTATTGTCGATCTTCGCTCAAGAATGGAATGTGATGACAAAACCGAGTGATTTGCTCGCTGCAGTTGTAGTGCACTACCAGAGCCCCGAAACTTTGAGAATTACCCTTACAAACCTCAGTCAAAAGATTGATCCAGAACGAATATTTGTTATCGACAACTCATCGAGCCTACCCAAAGACCAATTTAAGGGACTTGGCACAATTCTGGACGACGGTATCAACCGAGGTTACGCGGGGGGAGTCAATCATGGATTCAAGCACATTTCGTCGCAACGGCCGGAGATAACGGAAGTCCTGGTGTGTACTCACGAGGCGGTGTTGCGGGATGACTCATTGGAGGAACTGCAGAAAACAGCTGCAGCTCACCCGAGGGGCCATCTCGTAGGACCAAAATTGATCACCCAGGCCCGAGGTCGGCAGATCACGTGGTCAAATGGCGGACACTTGCCCTTACCGTTTTTCTATCCAAAGCATGACACGTCGTCATCACGATCGGGTGTCCGCGCAGTCGACTGGGTGGACGGTGCAACGTTCATGATGGATACTAAAACCTGGAAAGCCTTGGGCGGCGTCCCAGAAGAATTTTTCATGTATATGGAAGATGTCGCCCTCGGATTGCGGTGCCGCGCTGCTGGAATTCCAGTGCTCGTGAATCTTGACGCCGTGGTGGAGCAGACTGCAAACGGCCCCAGCCGACACTTAGCAATACGCAACCGTGTATTGCTCGCGTTACGTTACATGAGCCCTTGGAAGCGCCAAGTAGTAATTACTGAGGTGCGGAGCCGCCAATGGCTGATGTCAGTTCATCCTTCCAGTCATATTCGCCGAAAGGCGAAGGAGAGCAGGGAGGCAGCCAGGGAGGCGAAGCGTATCGCGATGACGCTTGCGCCCTCGGGGATGCTCTTTAGTGATTCGTCCCTGCTCGCCCCGAAATAGGGGCTGGAAGCCGATGAATGAATTACTCGCGATAGGAATTGGCTTCGCCGCAGTCGCCTTGATACTCGTCGTTTGGTTGCGGGATTGGTTTTTCCGATTCTGCGCCATTGGCATCATAGTTGTCGCATACGGTGCCGGGTATCTTCAGTTGATAGTGCCAGTCCGGGTTGTGATGCTGGTCTTGGTGCTAGCTATGATCGCATATCTCTTGGGGTTCAAGGGCGCGAGCACCAACCACAGGGAGAGAGCCCTTTTGGCAGGGCTTGCAATTCTTAGTTGCGTGGGTTTTGGGATTGGCCAAGCCACGATTACCGCTTCCGAAACTGACGCGCTATTTAGATACACGTTGCTGTACCCAGCGATTTTCATTGCGGGTTATCTGACCTCTAAGGCTGGCAAGGCTCATCTCTTGTCGCATATCTATGTCTACATCAGCCTCGGCATGGCACTACTTGCGGTATTTGAGCGCCTTCGGGGTAGCTTCCTTGTAGCGGGCGGATATGAGAACGCAGACAGACTTGTCCGCGACGGGGCCCTGAGGAGTGTCGTTTTCTCCGAGCACCCTCTTGTGCTCTCGGTACTCATTGCAGCTTCCGTACCGCTTGTGCCGCTCATGTTCAAATCTTTCGGCGCGAGGTGTCTGACGTACTTGGTACTCGTCGGTGGTGTCCTCTCAACCAACAGCCGCGGTGCCCTAGCTATCCTTGCGGCCTGGTTTGTCATTAGAGCAGCGATGAGAATCAACTTCCTCACGCCGGCAACTGCCCGCATTGCCAAATTCCTTGCCTTCTTCGGCGCCGGTGTGGCTTTCATATCAATCATGATTGGCAACGGCATGGATGAGCTCTCAAGCGCCAGCGCAGTTGACGCCAGCGCTGAATACCGAGCAGCCCTCTATTCATTTGCGATCCGCTCGCTCACCGAACAACCCTGGGGCTGGGGAATTTCTGGCCTACCCGAAGGGGTCTATCTCTTGCCAAGCTATTTTGGGGTCTTGGATATCTCCAAGACCGTCGACTCGGAGCTAGCTTTGGCCATGTTCGATTTTGGTTGGGTTGGTCTCTGCGGCTTTGTCGGACTTTTCTTTATCCAGATCCGTGCTCGCTCGCTCTCGAATCCTCTTGGCCAAGCGGCCCTGATCATCACCGTATCCGGGTTGTACCTTGCCCTCCATGCGTGGGTAGGGCTCGGATCAGTCTGGATTCTAATGGCAGGCCTAGCCCTTGGGCGCTTGTCACCCAGTGTGCCACCCTCTGAGAGTGTGGACGGAGCGGCCTCTCCCCTAAAGCAAGCAAACCCAGCGATACGTCGTCACGATCTTCATCTTCCATACAAGACGGCCCAAGAGCCTATTGAAATTCGAAGGATCCTGGGCCCGGCCAACCAATAAACGTAGAGCCCCCCGACAAGGAAGAAAACGCCTCCCAAAACTGTCACGGCCAGGGAAGGGTTCGTCTGCTTCCCGATCCACCAGCAGCCGGCAATGAGGACAATCATCGTCCAGGGGAACCAGCTATCGCCGGTTGGGGACACAGCGAAATGCTGCAGCACTGGTGCCAATGCCGCGAGACCAACGGTCACTGAGCAAGCCGGCAACAGCAATTCCAGAGAAGGCCTGAACGCCGGTCCAAAGAGCAATGGAACCAAGAGAACGGCACCTAAGGCGCCCGCAGCGACAATGGGAACGCTCGCCAGCAGGCAAATCTGCCATGTCAGCCACGTCCGTTCCCTTATTCGTGTTTTCGGCGCGGTTGCGTATGAGTACTGAATTATGGTTTGGAACGTTTGATACGCCGTCTGCGGAATCAGCGCTACGACGGAATAGTATCCAACCGTCTGTACAGTGGCCTGCGTAATAAACATCATGCTGTCGACTCTCAAGAGCGATGCCTCGACAACCTGCGAACGCCAAGCCCGCCAGGCCCGGTGGAGAAGCGATCTCAACTTTTCGGCCTTGAATACTCCTTCATCTATTCCTTTGAGGAGCTTCCTCCGAGGCAAGACGATCAGGGCCATTTGCACCAAAAGTGACCCAGCGTTGAACGCAAGAACCAACCAAAGTTGCAATGCGCCCGCAAAATAGGCGAAAACAATACCAAGGCATACAGTTCCAGATGCCGCCAAGTTTGCGATACCGAAATGTTTGGTGAGGCCAGCCACGATGAGAATATTTGCGTCTATCGACTTACTAGCGCTCATTCCAGCGAGGGCTAAAAAGGCTGCCGTTGCCAGGCGCTCCGGAAGATCAAGGTTGAGGACCTGACCCAGCCCAACACCAACTGCGACTGCCGCAACCACCGAATACCACATCAGTTGCCGGCCTCTGCGACTCCAGCCGTGGGCCTGACCTAAGTCGGCTGCAACAGCCTGACGTGCAAGCAGTCCGAGACCGAAAGCTCCGACTAACCCGACGAAGATTGATGACAACATTACGATCGCAAGCTCGCCCCTGGCCTCAGGTCCCAAGGCACGAGCTGTCAATGGAGCAGTTATCAGACCTGCAATGAGCGGGGCTATGTTGCCTGCCAGATGTAGGAGCGCCCTCACCTCAAAAAGCCTGCGGTCCGATTGAGGATGTCATCATCATCTGCGGAATCTCTCAACCCATGACCTCCGAAACGATCCATACATGTAACGCGCCGAGCGCAACGGTCGCTCAAATGCAAGCTCCAGGAGTTGGAAGCCAACGTACCTTGGTATTTTCCACCCAGCCAGCCGGCGTCCTAAAAGCCGCGCCCACAAAGTCGCCCTTCGCTCCACTTGATACGGTTGAATCGAACTTATCTGACGAAGGTCTAATGGATCGGCCTGAATGACCCCCGCATCAACTGCCGCGACGATTGCTTCGTGGCCACGTGTAGTCCGTGCAATTAAGGCACTCACCCCGCTGCCGTCTGTGAACTCGGGATATCCACGATCATCCGTCTTCCAATAGTCGCCAGCAACAATATCGGCACTCTCCCCGACGCCATCGGGACAAATCTTACAACGCCATTGCATTGACGGACCGAGCTGCTTACCCCACGACTCATCGTAGGTTGCAGATCCTTGGGCTCCATCAACCGTCTCTGCGTAGAACTCACCTGGCCAACCGTGTCCGCGGTAGCGAAGCGTTCTAAGGGGAGAGCCAACAGGAATCCCCAGTTCCGAGAGCAGCCGATCAGTGGCCAGCTGGCTCGGCACGCCGGCACAGAAAAACGACATGAGTAAAGGGCGCTCTTCATCGCCGCGATATTCGCTCAATTGCCTAACGGCCGCGACTTCACACGGCTTGCCGACAAAAGCAGAGTCAGGCGATAAAGAAGAACCTTGCGCCGCAACGGAGACGGGGGCATAGCGTGAACCAGCCTGCTGAAGAAAGTCGGAGTTCCGTCCGAGTTGAACGGCAACGGTTCGCCGCGGCTCGGATGCATCCGCAGCAGCCCCAATCACCCTTGCAGAACGGCCTGAATCAACCAACCATTCGGCCAGGGCTGTGAGGACGCCACCGCTGCTCCCCCGAAACCGTGTCTCGGGGTCGGTTGCCCAAGCTTGCCAGGAAGAAACTGCATGCCCCAAAGCTGGCTCAAAACGAGTCTCCTCGCCGGATATCTGATCTGGCATTGGTCGCTTGACCACAATGCCTGGGCAACTAGCCAACAGCTCGTCGGTCATTTGACGGTCATTCTTTGGCGAAAGAGGCAGCCGACGAACTGGACGATTGAAGCCGTCATCATCCAGCACCAAGCTGAGACCTGGATCTATCAGCGCACAGGCGCCGCAGCCGGAGCAATTTCCGGAACGCACAACCGATTCAACAGTTCTGTCGAATCGCGGCATGGAGTTCGCCCTCATATACGTGCCTGCGTCGCAAGATGGCTTACAGCGATTTGGAGACGATACTCTGCGCTTTCCTTAACGCGGGCAGCCTCCGCCTGCAAACCCGAGAGATCCAACAGCTTAACGACTCGTTCAGCAACGTGCTCTTCTTTTAGGTCAATCGTATGCGCCCAACCAATGTCGGCCAACAATGGGGCAAATTTACGAGAGTACGCCAATGGAATAGCAGGGGTTCCGACAGACAGCGCATTCAAGCAAGCATGCATTCGGGCGCCAATAACTACTTGACAATCGGCCACGAAGGCTCTGACCTCATCGAGCCCAGCGGGCACGAATACTTCCACTTGGTCCCCAAACTCTGACACTAAGTCTTTCACTGGAGTCATGTCGTTATCAAGCGAGGGATTATCTATGACGTGAGGCATCAATGTAATCGAACGATTCGCAGCGATCAGTTTTCCAATAATGTCCCTCGTCAATTCCTGATAACGGAACCTTGAGCCATGAGCATCTGTACTCCACAGTAGCCCCGAGACATTGAGCGCAATGTCTGCGCTCTTCGATCCAGTCGAATCGGGTTGAGGTAATGCAAATACGACATCGGTGGACAGACAATCTGGTTCGTAGCCAAGCTTACGAGCGTAGTCCAGACTCGTGCTATCACGAACGAAAACCGTCTCGGCTCGTTTTAGCGTGTGGCGGGCCGCCAGACGCCCAAGCGCTGAATTGAAAGGACCAATGGTTTGAGGCGAGAGAATAACCGGTACACCGGCAGACTGGGCAACGCGGCGCGTATACAACATAATGGCCAATCGCTTTAGGCCATAGATATCTGTAAAGCTATCTCCCGCACCAGTATCAATCACTGCATCATACTTCGCCATTCGACTGTGCAAGACCTTGCTGCCAGTCAGAGTACCCTTCAGCACTACTTTCCCCGAGAGCTGTGTACCAAGGGGGCCAAAATCGAAACTCTGGAAATCCACTTCCGTATCATCACCCCAGGCTTGTCGAGCCAGGGACAGAGCGCCTTGACTCAAAGCTCTGACGCCGAGGTTACTGGAACCCTCGTCAGCCCACAGGACTAGTACTCGTCTAGACAAGATGTCTCCCTAATTGTCAGCGAACGCAAGAATCGAGCCTCTACTGGAAAGGCATGTGGAAATTAAGGTCATATTCCAAGTCGCGACTTCTGCTGCCGACAACCTTCGCGGGAACGCCGGCAACTATGGTAAAAGGCTCAACGTTCTTGGAAACCACAGCCCCAGCCGCCACTACAGCACCTTCGCCGACGGTCACCGCGGGCAGAATCGTGGCACGCGATGCCACGTACGCCCTGTTCCCGATATGAACCGGTCCGCCTTTCGTTCCGAAATCTGGACTCTGCGGATCGTGGCCAACCGTAAAAATTTGAACGTGGCCACCAATATTAACATTGCTTCCGATATTCAGGCCGAGCCTGCCATCCAGAAAGCAATCATTGCCGACAATCGAGTTTCGGTCGATGGAGATTCCTTGAGGTGCGAAAAATGCTAATCTCCAATGAACCGATGAATCATTACCGATCTTCATTCCAAAAGCGTTCCGGTACACGAACAACCTAAACCTATGCCACGGTACGCGTCCGACGACAAAACCTGCCCAAAGCTTAAATCCCTGAAGATACAAACGCATTATGTCCTCTCAGAGCGCCGATTGGGCGGTCAGGTGTCCTGTGGTCGTCAACATAGAGCGGACAGATTCCGTAAATGCCCGCTGACTGAACTGAATATCGAATTCCTCAACCGACGGAACGGGAGGAAGCTGTGAAGGCTGCCGCAACAGATCCTCGATTCGCCCAATAAACGAACTCCATTCTGGACTAAATCCATTGGCAACGTGCGCCGTCCCCAAGACGGGTACCCCGTAGGCCATCGCTTCAACAGCCTTTGCCTTTATCCCACCACCGTGATCAATGGGGACGATTGCCGCATCTATTTGCCCGTAGAAGTCACTCAGTGAGTCAACGCGTCCAAGAACCTCAACCGGGAACCCCCAATCCTTTACGATCTCGGACCCGAAGCCCGCAACTTTGATTGCTATACCCTTCTGGATAAATTCTCCCGCATAGTCCTTGAAGAATTTTCGAAGGGACATTACGTTCGGCGGATAGTCGAAATTTCCAATAAATCCTACCGTTCGCGCCGACTTCCCCTCACTCTGTGCGCCGCTGGATGCCGGCGTAATTGGTGTCGGGATCCAATGTCCAGGTGAGGCGTCTGCAGAATCGGTCAGCCGAGTATCGCCAAAACCCGCGAACACGTTCGCTCTCGGAGAGTTAACTAAGCGACGCTGCCGAACTTCCCAGAACAAGCCCTGACATATTCCGCCAGGACGAGACATGATCGAGGCACTCCCCATGGTTCGCGCGTTCACGCTCCATAAGTCCATCCAATCGAATATTAGTGAGGCCCGCGGAAGGACCCGGATGGCTGAATCAAAGACCGACGGGACAGTCACAACATTCAGGTCCGCCGGTGTCATGGGAGGCAGAGCACCCCTAAGAGGCATAGGGATGAGTTTCTTCTTCAACTTGCGGAGAGGCGTCTGAGCCTGGACACCCATCCCCGTGGGACGAAGCGCGTGTATCGTCGTCTCAAATCCAAGCGCCGTCAATGCTTCCTGCCAGGCGAGGGCCCGCAGCCCTCCACCATCTTTGGGCATTTCGGACTTACCGTACCAATAAACAATGTTAGCCGTGCGCATCTTCTCTCCCGGATCCGTCGTTGCTCACGGAACACCAGATTTCACGGAACCGCTCGCCATAGCTGGCTATTGAAAATTTCTCTTCGTAGGTCACCCGTGCGTTAGCGCCCATTTGCTCTGCATCCTGACGGCTAAGCGAGAACAGACATGCGGCAAGTTCCTCAGAGCTTCCCATCTGAAACAACTTTCCGTCGCGACCGTCTGTGACGACATCTTTCGCTCCACCGGCATCGCTAGCTACAACAGCACGGCCGCGAGCAAAAGCTTCCAGCAGGACTAGGCCGAATGGTTCCGGCTGGTCAGAAGGAAGGATGAGAAAATCGGCGGAGTCAAGGTACGGTGCAATGTCCGAGACCTCGCCCACGACGGAGATGCGGTCGGAGTGCTTGACAGAAGCAACCAGAGCAGGCACGTCAACTCCGGTACCCATTGCCGGGGATCCGCCTAATATCACTAGATCGCCGGGGCTACGATCTTGGTCCCAAGCATGCAACAACGTTGCATGGCCCTTCCAAGAGTTCCATCGGCTCGCCACTACAAATTGAAGCGCCTCGGAATCAGACAAATAGGGCGAAAGAGGAAGACCGGACTCGCGGTGCGCATTGATAAGTAGGACCGAGCGTGACCTTAGGTGGCGAGGGAGCGAGTCGAGGGAAGCACGTGAGATGCAGATGATTTGGCTGGCTCCACGAGCGAACAGGCCCATCACAGATCCTTCACGCGGCGACCATATTTCCTGAACGTGGAGGACGACATTCTTAATCCCGGCAAGACGCGCCAGGGGAAGGCAGAAGATCATTGCTGAAGTGGTGCAGTAGACCACCCGAGGCCGTTCTGCCAAAAGCAGCTTATAAGTCATCCAGAGACGCCTTAATAGCGGTAAGAGGCCAGAGAATGACAGATAGCGCCGCCGGATAACGGCCAGCGGAACAGAAATGTTCTCGATGCCCCGGACGTCCAATTCTTTGCCGAGTCCGTTTTGCACCCCAGGCAGATCATCCGGTAGGCAGACGAGCGTGTTCTTTTGGTCCTCAACAGGCAGGGAACCGACGATCTCGAGGAGGATCCTGTCCGCACCGTACATCTCGTTGCTCGAATGGAGAAACATCGCGTGCGATTGTCGATCTCCTGCTTCCCTGATCACCGAGACCTCAAGACCTTCGCAGGGACGCCGGCCACGATCGAGTTGTCAGGGACGTCACGCGTCACCACGCTGCCAGCGGCAATAACTACGCCCGAACCTACGGTGACTCCGGCGGTGACTGTGGCGCCACTTCCGATCCAAACGTCGTCGCCGATGGACAGGGATTCACGCACCACGCCCTGAGCTTTTATCGTTTGCTCAGTGTCCCCAAAGACATGATTCTCAGAAAAGAGGCGGACTCCAGGACCGAGCATAACGTCGTTGCCGATTCGAATTTCGCCGGAACATCCAATGAAACATCCGGCCCCAAAGCTGGTGCGGTCACCGACCCAAAGGCCGACCCCCACTTCACCGCCATAGTAACTCGTTGGACGAATCATGCAGCCCGGCCCAATCGACACATCAATGCCGAAGTTCAAGCCGCATTTAGTAAGGCCTTGGACCTCGGCAAAATCTTCCACAACGAGTCGTCCTTGATGCGAGATCATTTGAAGGTTCCTCAATCGAGCTCCACGCCCAACGAAGAGAGGACCCCGAGACCGCTTAAGCCAAGGCTTCAAAAGGGCACCTCGAAGAAGCATCGGGAACGTTCGAAAGACCATCTGCGCAGAGGCCAGAAAATTGTCCCCGGTAGAGAGACCGCTAAATCTGAGAAGGCTCACGATACTAGCCTCCGAGATTGAATTGCCGGCTGAATCTGTTCGCGGATAGCGGCTTCATATCTGCTGCAAACGGATTCCCAGGTGTAGCCGTCATGAAGACGAGCTTTCGCTGCTGCGGACAGATCATTCTGCAGAACTTCCGAATCCATGACTCGGCGGATAGCGCGCTCAATATCTTGAGGGTTGGGATTGCAGAACTCGCCAGCATTAGCCAAGACCTCACGGTTATAGACAGTGTCCCGGGCAATTATCGGAGCCCCATTGGCCATCGCCTGGACCAATGCGGGGTTGGTTCCCCCTACGCTGTGCCCGTGAAAATAGGCTCCGCAGTGCTGCCACAAGGAAAGAAGTCGCTTGTCATCTGACACGTGGCCGAGCCAACGCACGCTCGAAAATTCTGCGGCCAGTGAACGGGCAGCTTCGTCTAACGTCCCACCGTAACCAGCAGACCCTACAATGACGACCTCGTAGTCGGCGGCAAGTCGCCTCGCTGCCTCGAGGAATTCGGGGATGGTGTTCTCTGGGACGAATCTTGCCACCGCGAGCACGTAACGTCGGTGGTGAAGAGGACCCTCAACTGGATCGGGGTCGGCAAGAGCTTCGCCGCCGTAGGGGATGTAGACACTCTCGCGAGAAAATTCTGACATCCATCGTCGCTGGATCTCGGTCGAATCTGCTACCAGCACCGTGCCGAATCTTGCCGTCATGCGAGCCCCGAGCCGGAAGATCGTCTTGGCCAGCCGTCCCCATTTGGCCCGTTCCCATTCGATTCCATCGACGTTAACAACAGTGGGAATTCCCCGCAGCGCCAAGAGCGGAAGCCAGAATCCGTTGGCAACATTCATGATCAGTGCAACGTCCGGGCGAGTCCACATGGCGTGAAGGCAAGACGATAGTCCGAAACTCAGAGTACTTAGAGACTTGTTCTCAATGCCGGGCGTTTCTATCACCCTGACACGAGAGTCTCGACTCGGGTCATCTGACTTGATCCCTGGGCGGCCATAGACCGCGACATCCCAACCTCGGTCCGCAAGATACGGCGCGAGTTTGCGAACCGCGGTTTCAAAACCGCCATAGTAGCTCGGATACCCACGCGTTCCGATAATTGCGACAGATCCCACCATACTTATGCCCCCATTGATGGCTTACCGATAGGCTGCGCCTAGTACAGCCAGAGATTATCATCCACTGCGGGACGCTTCCGTTTCGGGTCGTACTGCTACGACCATAGTTTCTCGGTCGCAACCAGGTCCAGTGCAACGAAGAGTTCTTGCCACGTGTGACGTTGACAAGCCTGGCGCCAACCAAATTCGGTCAAATTATTCCTGATGGCCCGCCGCTAAATGTATGGTTGGCAAGGGCTCCTCCGACGACTCGGACAGCACCACGATTTGGGGGATGGGGGATGGGGGATGAACTCAGTGGAAACTAGAGCTGATTGGCGAGTGCGAACTTCACGCACGCTTAGGATCGTAGATGCTTTGGTCATCGTATGGGCTGTCGTCGGCGCGTATATCATCCGATTCGGCTTGGATTCGAGTTCGGCGGGAACTGGAGATTATAGCTATCTCCTTCTTTCGGTGTTTCTGACGGTTGCATGGTGGCTGATGCTGGAGGCTTGGAGCACGCGGCAGAGCCGAATACTGGGCTCCGGTCCAGATGAGTACAAACGAGTGGCTGCCGCGTCGCTTTGGCTCTTCGGACTCATCGCAATGATTTCCTACGTATTTCGACTCGAAACGGCTCGCGGTTACGTGGGGATTGCCCTGCCCGCGGGCCTGATTGGATTGCTCCTAGGCCGTTGGCTCTTACGGCAGCATCTCGGCGTACACAGGCAAAAAGGAAGACGAATGTCTCGGCTTCTGTTGCTCGGCGGACCGAGTGCCGTTGCCCATCTTGCCGAAACCCTAGCGCGCGAAAAGCATGCGGGATATCAGCCGATCGCCGTCTACATACCAGGCTCCCACGATCATTACCCTGAACTAGATGGAATCAGTTTGCCGGTACTTGGCAATGAACCTGATACGAACTCCATTTTGGATGCGATCAACCGCTGCAGTGCCGACGCAATCGCTGTCTCTGCAGGCGTGCAGCTTCATCCTCAAACGATTCGCCACCTGGGGTGGGAGCTGGCCAATCGAAACATAGGTCTCATCATGGCACCGGCACTCACAGATATTGCGGGACCACGCATCCACACTCAGCAAGTTGCAGGGCTGCCGCTCATACACGTGACCACGCCCACCCTTGAAGCCGGTCAACGGGTAGCCAAGCGCCTCTTCGACGTCGCCGTTTCAGCCACACTGCTGCTCTTGGCTTCCCCTCTGATGGCTCTCTTGGCCGTTCTCGTGAAAATCGATAGCCCCGGTCCGGTCCTTTTCCAACAGGAACGAGTGGGGATCGAAGGCACTCGTTTCAAGATGCTTAAGTTCCGCTCAATGGTGGTAGACGCTGAATCAAAGTTGGCCGAACTCATCGAAAGGAATGAGGGTAACGGCGTACTCTTCAAGATCCGGAACGATCCTCGGATCACCCGCATCGGCGGTTTTCTACGCAGATACAGCTTGGACGAACTCCCTCAGTTATTCAATGTTCTTGCGGGTTCAATGAGTTTGGTTGGCCCGAGACCACCTCTGCCGCGCGAGGTCGAGGCATACCAATTGGAAGTGCGCCGGCGTCTCTTGGTAAAGCCGGGATTGACCGGACTTTGGCAAGTCAGCGGACGGTCTAATCTCTCATGGCAGGACTCGGTCCGATTGGATCTCTACTATGTGGAAAACTGGTCATTGGCCGGCGACCTTGTCATCCTTCTTCGTACCGCTCGCGCGGTCTTCGGCAGCAACGGTGCCTACTAGATGGGGAACAATTCCATGCCTTCGAACCGGGCTAATCACTCATGACCGACACCCGACAATACAAATCGGTCCCGGACGAAACCGAGCGCCCGGCCCCGCGGAAAACCGGAAGGGGCAAACGCCCACGTCGTCTATTGACGGCAGGAATTTGCCTCGCGACCCTTCTGGTGATCGCTGCAGCCGCCATTCTATGGCTAGGCGCGAAGGCCTCCACGATCAAGGCAGAACTCGAAGCCTCAACACAATTGGTACCCAGGCTCAAGGCGAGCATCCTCGAGAACCGTCCGGCAGATGCCACGGCTGTTGCCGACGAGCTTCGGCGCCACACCGCGACCGCCCGCGACGCCGCCTCCGATCCGCTCTGGTCCTTAGCCTCGGCCACCCCATGGCTCGGCGCGAATTTCTCTGCCACTGCCGAAATAGCCCGTTCCGCTGACGACGTCGCCACACTGGGCGTCACTCCCCTTGTGAAGGTCTACGATTCCCTGAAATGGGACAAGCTGATTCCGAGCGCTGGCGGCACTGACCTAGAACCGATCCGCAAGGCCGCCCCTGCAGTTTCCTCCGCTGCTCAAGCCGTGCGCGCCTCTGCGCAGCGCCTGAACAGTATCGACGCCACCGGGCTGCTCCCCCAAATCGCAGGGCCCCTGACGCAGGCCAGACAACAACTGAGCTCGGTTGTGGACGAGTTAGACACGGCGGCCGACGCGGCAGGCCTAGCTCCGACCATGTTGGGCTCTGACAAGCCGCGGCAATACCTGCTGCTCGTCCAGAACAACGCCGAGGCCCGGGCCACGGGCGGGATCCCAGGTGCATTAGTGGTGCTCACGGCAGACAAAGGGAAACTTAGCCTTTCGGCCGAGACCAGCGCCACCGAGCTTGGTGTGTTCAATCCTCCAGTATCCGTGGATCCCGAGCAGCAACGCATCTACACCGACCGCTTGGGCACCTTCATGCAGGACGTCAACTTCACCCCAGATTTTCCTACTGCTGCCACCACTGCGTTGAAGATGTGGGAACAGAAAAAGGGAGAAACGCTGGACGGAGCAATTTCGATTGATCCTGTGGCTCTGGGCTACATCCTGGACGCCACAGGGCCCGTCAGCCTCCAGGACCCCCAGATGCTTGCCCTGACTGAGGGGAAACTTCCGAACCAGCTTTCCGGCAAGAACGTGGTAAAAACCCTGCTCTCCGACGTTTACGCCCAAATCAAGGATCCAAAGGCGCAGGACGCCTACTTTGCGATGGTGGCCAAGGAAATCTTTGGCGCCCTCTCTTCCGGCAAAGGCGAGGCGAAGAACCTGCTTGCCGGAGTCGGGAAAGGCGTAGAAGAGCACCGGATTCTGCTCTGGTCAGCGAATACGACAGAACAGTCCGTTATCGCGAAGTACACGCTCAGCGGCTCCATTTCAGGCCCCAGCGTGCCGGCGGCCCAATTCGGCGCCTATTTCAATGACGGCACCGGCGCGAAAATGGACTACTACGTAAAACGCACCGTTCAGCTCATCCAGCAGTGCACGGCTGCCGATGGTTACGAGACTGTTAAGGTTCGAATCACCAGCACCAACACCGCGCCTACCGATGCGGCAACTTCATTGCCGACATATGTTACTGGCGGTGGAGCCTACGGAGTGCCGCCCGGAACGGCCCAAAGCAACGTGATCGCCTATGGGCCCGCCCAATCGCTCGTTGAAACTGCCAGCCAGGATGGGAACCGGGTCCCTTTCGGCGCGCAGCGCCACGACGACCGGCCAGTTGGCACACTCTCCGTCCGGTTGGCCCCCGGCCAGAGCAGCACCGTGGAATTCACTTTCGGGAAAATCGTCCAGCACAGCCAGCCCGAAGTGGTGGTGACTCCTACCGTCCAATCCGTGGACAACGTAATACTCCCGACTCAATCGGAAAGCTGTGGAGCCGCAAGATAGACGGGGTGTTAACCCTTTGTAACGTGTTTGGATTTACTTTGCTGTAAGCACCCTTAGGATGATAGCTTCTCTGTTGGGTGGGTCTCAGATTTCAGTTCACGTGTTCGTGGTGGATGAAATCACGTCATCACAATGAATTACGTATCAGGTCTCAAGTACGTACCAAGGTCTCAGGGGGACAAAAATTGAAGAAATCACTTGCGGTGCTCGCACTTGCCAGCACCATCGCTCTTGCCGCTTCCGCTCCAGCAATGGCCGTCGATTACCCGGCACCGGTCCCGGGCACTGTTTCTAGCGCGACAGTAACTGTAGGCGGAACTGTTGTATTCTCCGGGGGCGGCTTCACGCCGGGCGAAACCATCATCATCACGATCACCTTTACTTCCGCTCCTCAGGGCGCGGCAGCACCCGGCACCAGTGGCGGTCTCGCCTTGGCCGTTCCCGGCGCCCTTCACCTGGCACCTACTACGGTGAGTGCTGTTGCCAACAGCTCCGGCGCTTTCTCTAGCAATGTGTCTCTGACTGCGGCAGGTACTTACCAGCTGACGGCCGTCGGCGCAACGTCCGGTCACACCGTCACGTCAACTGTCGTTGCTGCCGGCGTCAGCGCCGCGAGCGGCAGCGGCTTGGCGAACACCGGCGGTACCGGCCTGGCCGACACCGGCGGTACCGGCCTCGCCAACACCGGCGTTGACTCCAGCCTGATCCTTTGGGGTCTGGTTGGCGCTGGCGCACTCGTAGCTGGCACCGCCTCCGTTGTGGTAGCCCGCCGCCGCGCAAAGAACGAAACCGTAACCGCGGCCTAACGCAAAACTAAAGGAGGGGTTGTTTCCGGTGATCCGGAAACAACCCCTCCTTGTTTGCGCGTACGGTAATTTATGAACATGGGGAGACATTGGCGACGCCGCAAGAGGCTGAGCTTCAGAGTGGAGTTGCCTGCTATTCCACGAATTCCAGCCGTCCCGAGGCGGGCCTGGCCGATCATATTTCTGATCCTGCTTGCCGTGGCTTCTTTCGGCGTAGCTGCTTTCGCCCTGATGCGGCACTCGTGAAATCGGGCTCTTTCCAGAAATCGCATGCCCGCATTGGACTACTCCGCTGTACTCTTTTGGGCTATTTCGTAGTACTGGCATTCATCGCTTTTTGGCCGACCCCAGTGGACAAGCCCGCAGCAGGCGACCTCTCAGTCCTCTTGGATTTACTGCACCGAAACGGCATACCCGTATGGATCAACTACGGATTCGTCGAGGCCTCGGCCAACGTACTCCTCTTTGCACCCGCAGGGCTTCTTCTTGCATTCACGCTTCGGCGCCAGCGATGGTGGAAGCTCCTGGCGCTCGGCGCGGCGGTATCAGGCACGGTAGAGCTCGGCCAGTTGCTGTTCCTGCCAAATCGGTTTTCAAGCCCGCAGGACATCCTCATGAACACCCTTGGAGTCGGCCTCGGACTGCTGCTTGCATCACTCTTGAAACGGTTCCCGCTGAGCACCGCCGGGTCCTGAATAAGCCCCGATGTCTGGCATGTTAAGTTGTAAAAAACAGGTGTCACGCGCGCCTGCCAGCTAGTGAAAGAGCTACACCTTTGGAATCGCCCCGCCCCATTCGGATATTGACCGTTTGCACCGGCAACATCTGCCGCTCCCCCGTAGCCGAACGTTTGCTTCAGGCAGGCCTGGACCAGGTCCTCCCGGGCGGCTTCGAAGTCCGTAGTGCCGGCACCCGCGCCATGGTGGGTGAGCCCATTCAGCCGCTGTCTGCCGACATCATCCAAACGTACGGCGGCACACCCAACGACTTCGCCGCTCGGCAGCTCACCCAAAAAATCCTTAGAGAAGCGGACCTGGTGCTCACCATGGCATCCCACCACCGCGGGGAAGTTCTGCAGATGGATGCCTCCCTGCTCAAGCGGACCTTTACCATCCGCGAGTTCGCGCGGATGGTGACAGCCCTTGAAGAACGAGGCGACGCATCGCCGTCGGGCTCTGACTACAGCCAACTATGGCGAGAACTGCCGGCGCGGGCATCGTCCGTGCGCCACCTCGTCCTCGCGGCAGAATCCTCGGACAACGACATCGCGGACCCTTACAAACAGGGCGCCGAAGCCTACCTTCGGATGGAAGACGAGCTGGCTCCCGCCATCCTCAGAATTCTGCGCTACGCCCGGCTAAGCATGCAGCCGTCCTAGCCGAGGAATTCCTTCATCCAGGTTTTGAGGTCTTCACCGAACTCGGCCCGCTCGGACGCCAGGGTAATGACGGCCTTCAAGTAGCTGAGCTTGTCCCCGGTATCGTAGCGACGTCCGCGGAAGACGACCCCGTAAACACCCGTGCCTTCGCTTTCGCCCTTTGCAAGGGTCTGAAGGGCGTCGGTCAGCTGGATCTCGCCGCCGCGCCCGGGCCCGGTCTCTTCGAGGACATCGAACACGGCCGGGTGCAGGACATAGCGTCCAATGACAGCCAAGTTTGATGGCGCTTCGTCTACGGAAGGCTTCTCCACAAGACTGTTGACCCGGACGTAATCCTCCCCCGCGATGGGTGTAATGTCAGCGCAGCCATACGCGCTGATCTGCGACGGGTCCACTTCGATGAGAGCAATAACCGAGCCGCCGGTCTTCGCTTGGACGTCGATCATGGTTGACAGGAGCTGATCGTTCTCGTCAATCAGGTCATCACCCAAAAGCACGGCAAATGGTTCATCACCGACGTGCTGCTTGGCGCACAGCACGGCATGGCCCAAGCCCTTCGGTTCGCCCTGCCGCACATAGTGGATAGGCCCGAGCCCGGAGGCATGCTGCACTGCGTCCAAACGGGCTTCGTCGCCCTTCAGCTCCAAAGTGCGTTCGAGATCAGGTGCACGGTCGAAATGGTCTTCGAGAGCGCGCTTGTTACGACCTGTGATCATCAGTACGTCGCTGAGGCCCGCCTTCACGGCCTCCTCAACCACATATTGGATGGCCGGTTGATCCACTACCGGCAACATTTCCTTCGGCATCGCCTTGGTGGCCGGCAAAAAGCGCGTGCCCAATCCGGCGGCCGGAATAACTGCTTTACGAACTAATCTCCCCATAGACATAGGCAAATCCTACGAATGGATTTTCAAAAGCGCGAATCCCGAGGGCAAGATTGCGACGTGTCGGACCTAGAAGTCGTGCCGCCGCGTCCTCAAAGCGTGGCCGTCAACAGGTAGGTGCGGAGATTGGTTTGCTGTCCGGCGTCTCTTGCACCGGGGACCTGGGCTAGTCGACCAAAGTTTGCTGCGGGCTGTCCAGGCTGGACCACCGTCGACTCGCTCCAGCCGCCGGCCCGAAAAAGCGTCTCAGGGGAATCCGTACAGAAGGGCAGCGGCCGGCCGGCGCTCCTGCGCGCGGCCACCAGCGGAGCCATGCCTTCCAATGCCAACAGGCCGGTGCCAAAGAGATCCGCCAGGAAAGTGGACCCTCCGGCGGACAAAGCTGCCGTGTCGCAGACCAGGGACTCGGCGTCGGCCTCAGCCAAGTAGAAGAAGAGTCCCTCGGCAACCCAGATCGTTGGTGTGCGTCTGTCAAAGCCTGCATCGAGAAGGGCCTGGGACCAAGGTCCGGACAGGTCGGCGTGGACGCACCTTCGTTCACACCGGGCCGGTGTGGTGCGGAGGATGGCTTCCTTCTCTGTGAACGCCTCGGCGTAGTCAATCTCGAACACGGTGCAGGAGCCCGGGAACGGCAGCCGAAAGGCCCTCGTATCCAGGCCTGCGCCAAGCAGGACGATCTGGGAGTGCTTCTGGGCGGCTCCGAGAATGCGATCGTCAAAATATCGTGTCCGGACCGGCAGGAACGGATTGTAGTCCGCGGCTTCCAAGGTGGCTTTGCCGCTTTCTCCCGCCAGAAGCTCGGCCCACGGATCGTTGAATAACCGGTCGGGGCGGGCAGTCTCAAGCGCTCTCGCGGCGGCAATCCAACGGCCCGTGCCTACAACGGCTGCCTGTGCCGGCGGGTCATGAGGTGGGGTCATCCCTCCAGACTACTGATGCTTAGAGCAGCCCCGTTCCTACGTACCCGTGAGTGGAAATCGTTTAGGGTAATTCTTGCGTCCTCCAATTACCGGCGACGCAAGGGGGGCGCCGCCAAGCTATTGAATGATGTGGGGAGAGTGCCAAAATGGGGTTTTTTACTAAGAAGGATCAAGAGCGCGACGGGGAATTTCCCCAATTGACGCTGAAACAGGGCGTAAAAATGCGCCAGCTCTGTGAGGACGCGTTCGTCAAACTGGGCATTGCCGTCGAAGTACTTCCGGACCGGGTCCTTGTTGTTGACAGCACCCGAGGCTATGGGCTCGAGACCGTTGCCCGAATGACTGCAGAAGCGCCTGAGCGGGAGTGGAAGAACGCCATCGCCGAGTATTTTGCCCGCCTGGTGGCAGAAGGCGAGCGGGTCGATATTGACGAGTTGCCGGTTGAGCAGCTTCTGGAACGGACGCGGGCAAAGATCATTGATCCGGCGACCATCACCCAGGAACACGCAGAGGCGCATTTCAATTACACCCAGTGGGTGGCGCGGCTACCCCTGCTGATGGCATTCGACGGAGAAGAACGCATCACCTATCTGAGGGATGAGCACGTCAATCGCATAGGGCACGAACAGGCCTGGGACGCTGCACGGAAGAACCTGATCATCGAAGGCTGTGGAACCCCGGAGCAAGCCACGTCCGAGGACGGCGGCTCCGTGTTCGCCATCATGTCCGAGTCCAACTTCCAGGCAACCTGGCTCGCCTACCCCGAGGAACTCCTTGACGCGCTGGGATTCAAAGCCCGGCCCTTGGGCATTTTCATGACCGTCCCAGCGGCGACGGCACTGAACCTGCACGTCGTGAACGAAGGCACCAGCTTTGCGGACCTCACGTTCATGGCCAAGTTGACGGCGGCCCAGCATGAAAGAATGCCACATCCGCTCAGCCCGCACATCTACTGGTGGAACGGAAGCTACGTACAGCCAATCACGGACGTCGTGGACGGCGGACTGGCGATGGAGCTGCCCGAGGAACTTGGAATGCTCCTCACCCGATAGGACGCCTAGGTTCTAACTCGACGTTAGTGCGTGGTCAGCTCCACCGTTTCGGCACGCTTTCAGTGCGTGTACTTGATGTCCTGCCGTTGACCAGCTGTAAGTGGGTTGGGCTGATCCAGGCTTCGTAGCCGTCAGCTTTGGAATACGAGGACCGGCTTCTTATGAAGTCCCCCGAGATCCACAGCATTGACGAGTCGGGCATGACGGCATCGACGTATCCTTGAGCGATGGACTTGCTGTCCTTGCGAATCTCGATGATTCCGCCCACCAGGGCGGACCAGTCGTCATAGGGGTAGGAGCTTGAGCGGTCCATGCTCCCTCCTTTCTGGGGCAGGGAGCACGCATGCCGGGCGTCCTCGGAGAGGCCGGCTGCATTCCCCTTTAGATGCACGCTAATACAGGGCGAAGGAACGGTTTGTCTTGCCGGAGGTGTCGCCTCGGGCTGAAGCGCCACCGGTGACCAGTGCGACTTTGTTGTCAAACCGACGCATTCCTGCCCTCCACACTCTTTCCCGACCATCAGGCCGCCAGCGGTCATTGTGCTTTCCCGCAGAACGTATCAATGGCCGGGAACGCTCGTCCAAGAGCTCTATCGGATTCCGAGATCGGCGATGGCCTGGTGGCTTCGCATTCTCGGACCGGGGAGGGCTCGAAGGATCCTCTGCAGTGCCCGAAAGCCACTGAAGGACGGTTTCTGTTGAAACCCGAAACGGGTGATGACCGACCTGCCTCGCAGGAAGTATCGGGCGGATTCGGGACGGCTCCCGGGATCCAAGCCCCATCCGCGGGTGGGAACTCTTGATTATCAATATTCGAGAGAGAGCATTCCGGTGGAGTTCCTGAATCCGCGATTCTGGGGTTTGTCGCATCGGGGATTCGTCTGATGCACGACCTTTTGAGGAGGAGCCACGTGAAAGCCCTGAGACTCCATGCATACGGGGAACACCCCACGCTGGACGAAGTAGACGAGCCGAAGATTACCGGCCCGTGGGATGTGATTGTCGACGTCGGCGCGGCAGGCCTGTGCCGCACCGACCTGCACATCATCGAGGGCCAGTGGTCCGGCATCCAGAACCCCCACCTTCCCTACACCCTGGGCCACGAAAACGCGGGCTGGGTAAGGGCGGTGGGCAGCGCCGTCCAAAACGTCGCACCCGGTGACGCCGTGATCATGCACCCGCTCACCAGCTGCGGCCTCTGCCCGGCATGCCGGGTCGGGCAGGACTCGCATTGTGAAAACGCAACGTTCCCCGGCGTCAGTGCCGACGGCGGCATGGCCGAGCAGTTGCTCACCAATGCCCGCGCCGTGGTCAAGCTCGACGCCGGCCTGGAGCCGCGCCACGTGGCGGCCCTCGCCGACGCCGGCCTCACGGCCTACCACGCCGTTCGCAAGGCCTCTGAACTTTTGCATCCGGGCACGCACGCCGTGGTCATCGGCGCCGGCGGGCTCGGCCACATCGGCGTCCAAAGCCTGGCCGCCATCACCTCGGCGGAAATCACGGTGGTTGACCGGTCCGAGGAAGCCTTGGAGCTGGCGTCAAAGCTCGGTGCCCACCACACGGTGCTGGCAACTGACGACGCCAGCGTGCAGAGGCAGGTCCTTGACATCACCTGCGGAGGGGCCCACGTGCTCTTCGATTTCGTCGGCGAGAGCGGCGCCGAACTGCTGGCCCCCAAACTGCTGCGCAACCGGGGATCCCACTACGTCATCGGGTACGGCGGCGCGGTCAACGTCCCGACCATTGCCATAATTTCCCGCGAAATCAACATCGTCGGAAACCTTGTCGGAACCTACAACGACCTGGTCGAACTGATGACCCTCACCGGCCAGGGACGCATGACCCTGCACACCGCGCAGTACCCGCTGGACGCTGCCTTGGACGCGATCGCCGATCTCGAACACGGACGCATCCGCGGACGCGGCATTCTCGTTCCCTGACCAATAAATCCAACAACCTGTTTAGGAGCTAAACATGTCAACAACCCCGTACGACCAGATCGCGGCTGTACCCGCATTCTCTGTTACCAGCACTGACGTCAAGGACGGCGAGGTTCTGCCCACACCGCAGGTCAGCGGCATATTCGGCGCAGGAGGATCCGACATCTCGCCGCAGCTGTCCTGGTCAGGTTTCCCCGCCGGCACCAAGAGCTTCGCCGTGACGGTGTACGACCCGACCGCACCCACCGGCAGCGGATTCTGGCACTGGGCCGTGGCCAACATTCCCGCGTCCGTGACGGAGCTTCGTAGCGGTGCCGGCGACGGTGAGGCCTCTTCCCTGCCCGAGGAAGCCCTCCAGCTCAACAACGACGCCAGCCTCAAGCGCTACCTGGGTGCCGCCCCGCCCGCGGGAAGCGGCAAGCACAACTACTTCATCGCCGTCCACGCTCTCGACGTCGAAAAGCTCGACCTCCCGGAGAATGCAACCCCCGCGTTCCTGGGCTTCAACCTCTCTGGCCACACCCTGGCCCGCGCGGTCATCACCCCTTGGTGGGAAGCCAAGTAATAAGACAACGGCGGGGTGGCCGGACATATCCGGCCACCCCGCCGTTTTTTGCATACGCCTGCATGTGAAAAGCCACCGACAATCTTGTCGGTGGCTTTTCACATGGCCGGGACTTTCCAGGCCCCCTGACCCGGCGGTCAGCGGGCGGCACCGGTGCGGAAGTATTTGCTGACCATGTTGGCGGTTTCCCTCAAGGAAATCTCGACCTGGCGTTCGCGCCCTTTCATGAAGTCGGTGTCGGCGCTGACTGCCACGGATCCGACCACCATTCCCGCGCCGTTGCGCACTCCGACGGCCGCGCACGTTTTGCCGGGCACGAATTCCTCGTGTTCCCACGCGATGCCATCGAGCATCACCGAGTCCAGATGCGCGGACAGCTCTTGCATATCTGTGATGGTGGCCTCCTGCAGGGGCCTGGTCCCGTGGACGGCCAGATACTGGTCCCGCTGCGGTTCGTTCATTCCGGCGAGCATGATCTTGCCGAAGGCTGTGGCGTGGGCGGCCTCATGGAAACCAAAACTGAGCGGCTGCAACCGGGGATGCTCGGGGGAATCAACAATATAGGCGACCACGACGTCGGCGCCGCGGTACACGGCGAAGTAGGCGGCCATGGCCACTCGTTGGTGCAGATCGACGATGGCCCCCTTAACTGCGGAAGGAACACCGATCTGGCGGTGCAACGACACCGCCAGCTGGTGGGGTTTATAGCCAAGCTCGAAACGGCTCTTGTCCTTCAGATGGACCAGATACCCGGCCTGAACCAAAGCCTTGGCCAATCGATAGACGCTGGGCACGGGGTAGCCCAGGCTGTCCGAGACCTCTTTCGCCGTCGCCCCTCCTCGCTCTGCCACGAATTCAAGCACGGCAAACGTCTTTTCCAGGGGCGATGATTTTTCATCCAGTTCCTCCGGACGCTCGGTCAACGATTGCAGTGTCACAAAGCACCACTTTCCACTAGTTGTCGTCAAACTAATTATGCGTGCCGGGGACCCGGGTACCGGCCCGGTGTCACATGGCCATGACGCCCATCGCCAGGATCATGCAGCCCGAGCACACCGCATGGGGAAATATTCCTCGAGTACGCAAGCGGATGGCAGGCACGGCCACAACGGCCGCGCACACCATCCAGCCCAACAGGACGAGCACACTCATCAACCCACCCCCGGCCATATGCGACATGTGGCCGGACATTCCTGCCATCGGTACGGCGGAGGCCTGCGGTTGGCCGGCCCCGTGGACGGGCATCAAGAACAGTGCCAGGGCCATGAATCCGGTATCGACCACCGCCAAGCCGGCCGCCGTCTTGTGCAACCCGGTCAGCTGGCGCCGGGTTTTCACCCGTTGCCAGAGAAGGGCACCCGCCACCGCAGGCAGAAGTGCCAACGTCACGGCGGCGGCCGCGACGTTTGAAAAATCTGGGAGCAGCAGCACCGCGAGCATGATTGCACCGATCACCACCGCCGTGGTGGCCGGCGTCCGGGAGCAGCCGGGTCGAACGACGGCTGCGGCCATACCCACGATGGTGAGTATGGCCGCAGCGGCTGTCATTAGTGGCATGAATGTCCGTCGCCCTCGGGGGCGTCTTCCGTCCGGCAATGCGAGGCGGACGCCGGAACATCGAGCGTGGGGTTCCGGTCGAAGAATCCGTGGGGCTTCAGCGTGAACTTCGCGTAGTCCACCGGCATGACCGGCCAGTCTTCCGGCCGGGGGAAATGCGTCGGGCCGAAGGTGTGCCACAGGACAACGTCCTCATTTTCCAGGGACCGGTTCGCCTTCTGGAACTCCGGAATGCCTCCTCCGCCGCTGTGCTGGTTCGGGAAGTCGCCGGCCGAGTAGCGTTCCGCCGGATCGTACTGTGTGACCCAGAGCTGCTTTGTGGTGAATCCGGCCCGCTTGGTTACCGATGCCGTCTCATCGGCGAGCAATACCGGGTTCTGCTCGGGGAACAGCACGTAGGACACCGGCTCGCCAAAACGGTTGAGGCTTTCCGGGTTAGTGATGTGCCAGGTGCGGCCGACACTGGCGTCGGCCATGCGGCCGCCCTCGGATTCGCTCTTGATGGTGGTGACGGTATTGGTGAAGGCGTTGCCGTGTTCGTTGCCGGGACCTACCGGCACGCGCTTGACTTCCACTTCCTGGACCGTGTTTTTGGTGCCGTCCACCATCATGTCCAACCGTGCCGAGAACAGGTGCTGGTGGTACGGGGCGCCCAGGCCCGGAGCCACCTCGTTGGCGTAGGGGTAGCCCTTGCCCCGGTAGGAGGACGTGAACAGGATGCCGGTCAGCTTCGACTCGCACTCGATGGTGCCGTCGAGGTACAGGTACCAGAAGAAGCCGTAGTCATAGTTGCCCACGGTGGTGAAGAAGGAGATGACCAGACGGCGTTGTCGGCGGGTCTCGTTGGACCCGGTCACGAAGTCCGAGTGCTTCCAGAGGATCCCGTAGTCTTCCTCGTGCATGCAGATGGCGTTCTTGATGGTCTTGGGGCGGCCCTGTTCGTCCATGATGACGCCGTCGAAGTACTTGATCTCACCAACGCAGTCGCAGCCGAGCTCAAGGCTGTTCGTGTAGCGGGCAAACATGTATTCGCCGGTGTCGAAGTAGTTCTGCCAGAACCTGACCGGGCTGGGATCGGCGTAGGGCACGACCATTTCCGCGATCGAGGCGCGGTAGATGATGGGGCGTTCCCGCTCCTGGTCCTTGAAGGAGAGTTGGCGGAGGATCAGTCCCTCGCGGGCGTCAAAGCCGATGCGGAACTTCCAGTTTTCCCAGGTGACGACTTCGCCGTCTACCTGGTAGGAGGGGCCCTCGGGTTGGGTGATCTCCAACGGCTTCAGACTGGTGCGCTCGGGGCCGCGGAAGTCCGGGTCGTCGTAGTTTCCCGCCTCGGCCGGGACAGGAAGGTCCATGAAGTCAACGAGTTTGATGACGCGGCCTTCGGTCATGTCCACGTACGCGCAGAGACCGTCGACCGGGTGGGCCCAGCAGGCGTCCTTGGGGTGGTCCTGCATGAAGAACAGGGACCGGGCGATGCGGTGGTTGATTTCGTCCTCAAAGCCGTAGTGTCCGGCAGAGAGCGGAATGGAGATGACCTTCGCGGGATCGATGCCGCGGCGTTTGATGGCCTCCTGGAATCCGGGATCGGCCTGGATGATCGGACCGATGAGCTCAAATTCCTCATCCAGGATGGCGACCTGGCCTGCCTCCGGGGCGATGTCGCTGACCGAGACGACGGCCGATCCGCTGATGTCGACGACGACATCCCGGGAAGTGCCGTCGGCCAGGTCGATGAGGATGACTCGGGCCCAGCGCCGGACCGCGTCACCGGGCCGGAAGGCCAGGACCTCGTCTTTGTGGGGCTCTTCGAGTCCGGCGTGGACGAACCGCGTCGAGTCTTTGAGCAGGCCGGCCCCGGCAATGATGGTGCGCAGGGATTCCATCTCCTGGACCGTGAGGTTGCCCAGTGGGTGGTCGACAGCAGTTAGGGTTTCGCTTTCGGATACATGCGTGGACATGTCTTAGCTCTTTTCCAGTAGTAGGGGGTGTTCGGAGTACACGTGTGGCAAATCCTCATCGGTCTCCTCGAGCGTGACGCGGCCGACCTGGGCATAGATTGCGGGCCTCTTGGCGCGCAACCAGAACCCCAGAACCAGTCCCGCGAGGACAAACGCGCCGATGACGTAGGGGATGGCAATAAAGACGGGATCCCCTACCGCGGTACCGGCGGCGAAGGCGGCGTTCTCCATCAGCAAGTAGCACACGTACACCATTCCCGCTCCGCCAAGGCCAGGTGCCACGAAGGTTTTGAACCAGTGGGCGGTCTCTGGGTGTTCCTTGCGTCCGTGGAAGTAGCCGATGACGGCAAAGGCTGCCATCGCTTGGACGATGAGAATGGCGCCGGTGCCCAGAATCGCCATCAGGGTGTATAGGCCCGTGTAGGGGTCGCGGCCGGTAAAGAAGAAGAACAGGACGATCGCGGTGGCGAGGCCGCTCTGGAGGAAACCGGCAATGTGTGGTGAGCCGTGGCGCGGGTGGGTGCGTCCGATGGTTTCCGCCAACCCTGGGAGGTGTCCTTCGCGGCCGATGGCGTAGATGTAGCGGGCGGCACAGTTATGGAAGGCCATGCCGCAGGCGAAGGATCCGGAGAGCAACAGGATCTGGAACATGGTCACAGCCCAGTGGCCGATGTTGTGCTCGACCGGTCCGAAGAACACCCAGGGCGCCGTTGCACTGTCCTGGGCCAGGGCGATGGCGTTAGTGGGACCGGTCCCGACGATGGCGAGCCAGGAAACGAGAACATAGAAGATGCCGATGCCCAGGACGGAGGTCATGATGGCGATGGGGATGATCTTTTTCGGGTTCTTGGACTCCTCGCCGTACATTGCGGTCGATTCAAACCCGACCCAGGACCAGAACGCGAAGAACAGTCCGATGCCTGCCGTTCCGGCAGCCGCAACGGTAGTGCCGGTCATCGGGTTGGTGAAGGACCCGGCCACGCTCTTGAACGCGCTTAGCGGATTCAGTGATTCCCAGGACCAGCCTTCCGGCCCTCCTCCATGAAGCACGACGGTCACGGCGAGCAGGGCCAGCATGAAGACCTCGGCGACGAGGAACACGCCCAGAATCTTGGCCGCCAGGCTGAGGTCGTAATAGGTCAGGATCGCGTTGACCACCAGCATGCCGACGGAAAAGAACACCCAGCTCACATCGACGTGGAACAGGTCCAATACCAGTGACTGGCCGAAATATCCGAAGATGCCGACCAGGGCAGCCTCGAAAACAATGTACGCAAGGGACGTGAGCAGTCCGCCGACCAGACCGGGAATCCGGCCCAGGCCTTGGGAGACGAACCCGTAAAACGCGCCCGTGGACGTGATGTGCTTGGCCATGGACGCGTAGCCGATGGCAAAAAGGCCGAGAACGATGGTGGCTACGAGGTAGCCGGCCGGGGCTCCGGCGCCGTTGCCGAATCCGATAGCGATCGGAACGTTTCCAACCATGGCGGTAATGGGGGCGGCCGTTGCCACCGAGAGGAAGAGAACACCGATCAGGCCGATCGAGTTGGCCTTGAGCCTGTGCACCTGGCGGCCAGGCGTGTTGCCGTGGCCATCGCCACCCGTCGCGGGTGCCGGTGTGCTGTCTGAAGACATAGCATCTCCTGTGCTAATGGGGAGGGACGAAGGTCCCGAACTGTGCTTGACGAATGTGATGCCAGCTACATTCAAAGATAAGAGTCACACCGTTAGCCGAGATGAGGTGTTCTCAAAAATTGAGAAAGCACCCCGGCTTTACTGATGTTCCGCCACCCGGCTTGTGTGGCGCAAGCCGCCATCCGGTCACATTTTGACCGCGGGGTCCCGGCGGATGGGTGGGGCGGTCACTCACTGGCATCCGCGGTTTGCCTGACCCGGGCTTGGCACCGCCGGGTTTGTGGCCCGGCCAGCAGAACCGGCCCCGATGTCCTTTTGAATCTCAGATACCGATAAAGGGGATTCTTAGCTATTTGACGCTGCGATAGGTTCATCGGCATCGGCGTCGTCCGGATGCGGCGCCGCACACGAAGCAAAGGGGTGAAGGTGTTTTCTCTCAAAGATCAGGTAGCCGTGGTGACCGGAGCGGCCTCGGGAATCGGACGAGGCATCGCTGAAGTCCTCCATGGCGCCGGAGCACAGGTCGTCATTGCCGACATCGATGTCGAGCGCGGCAGGGCCACGGCGGACGAACTCGGTGCCGTGTTCAGCCAGGTAGATGTCACCAGTCGAAATGCCTGTGAGGAGATGGTGACTGGAATTGTCGACCGTTTCGGCCGGCTGGATGTGATGTGCTCCAACACCGGGATCTTTCCCCAGGCAGCGCTGGATACCATGACGGACGAGCAATGGGACCGCACGCTCGAGGTCAATCTCAAGGGAACGTTCTTGATCGTCCAGGCCGCCCTGCGTCCGATGCGAAAGCAGAAATACGGGCGGATCGTCATCACATCATCGATCACTGGTTCCGTCACAGGCTTCCCCGGCTGGTCCCACTACGGGGCGAGCAAGGCCGGGCAGCAGGGATTCATGCGCAGCGCAGCGCTCGAGTGCGCGCGAGACGGCGTGACAATCAATGCCGTACTCCCGGGTAACGTGCTGACCGATGGCCTTAAGGCCCAGGGGGACACCTACCTGCGAAACATGGCCGCCGGCGTGCCAATGAACGCCCTGGGACAACCACGCGACATAGGCCACGCCGCCTGTTTCCTGGCATCGCCGGAGGCACGGTACATTACTGGCCAGACACTGATCGTCGACGGCGGCCAGATCCTCCCCGAATCAGTCGAAGCCCTCGCATAAGCGCACTCCAGGCCGTCCCGCTGCCAATGGCGCAGCAACCCTGGTGATCCTTGCCAACCGCTTTTGGGGCCCCGGCGGGTGGTGTCAAAAAGGACCGTAGTAGCTACAAGCCCAGCGGAATTGCGCCAACGAACTGGCCCCAGCTATCGAAGCTCGCTGGGACCAGTTCGTGGGAGGGCCATCAGTCTGTTGCGCGCGGGGACGACCCTGCAGGGATGGTTAGCGAATCCTGGGAGGTGAGGCCCGTTCCGAAGGTGAACAGCGGTACCGCCGTGTCGAACGGAACGTCCTCCCGCGACGCCAAGACGGCCGCCGTCGAGCTTGGAAGGTCAAAGGGCAGGCGGCCGGCAAAACCGGCATGGCTCGTCACGGCGTCGACTACTACCTGATCGCTCGCACCGAAGTCCGCGACCACCGCCGCGGCGAGTGGAAGGAGCGGGGTGAGGATCGGGGGGCGTTCCATGTAGACAACGACGATCGTTGGGGCGGCCGATGAGAGTTCGCGGAGGTGCTCGACGGTTGGCGCTGCGAATTCCAGGGAGCCGCTGTGGAACCAGCCGCCGAGGGAATCTTCGTCGGGTTCGAAGGGCGCGTCGAGCCGCACGAGGTTGAAGTCTGCAGTGCTCGGGCTGTTGACGAGGACAAGGTCGTGTTCGACGCCGGACCAGTCGATTCCTTCGGAGTAGACGCTCGCTCCGGCGCGGACCGGGAGAGTGTGCACGCCGTCGTCAGTTTGTGTGTTCGTAAGCAGGGTGAGGGCACCCCGCTGCGCTGCCACTCCGCGGCGGATCGTTTCGGGTGACCCGCACACCGTTTCGGCGAGCCCGACGTCTACCGTGCGGTTCTCGAAGAGTCCGAGCTGGAACTTCTCGTGGAGGAGCCTGCGCGCCGATTGGTCGATGCGTGCCTCGCTGATGCTGCCGTTTTCAACGAGTTCGACGATCAGCTCGGGACAGCGGTCGCCGCCGAACTGGTCCACACCGACGTCGAGCGCGATCCGCAGCCGTTCGATGGGCGCGAGGTGTTCGAGGCCCCATCCGTTGGGGCCGAATGTTATGCCGGCGATCTTGACTGACTCGATGAGGTTCCAGTCGGAGACCACGATTCCGTCGTAACGGTAGTGGTTGCGGAGCAAATCGCGGACCACTGGTCCGTTGAAAGCGAAGCCGACCTCCTCCCATTCGGTTCCCACCGGCATCCCGTAGTAGGTCATCAGTTGCGTCACGCCCGCGTCGAACGCGGCCTCGAATGGCTGGAGATGAAGCTGCTGCTGTCCGCCGGGGTACACCTGTTCGCGGAAGCGCGGATCGTGGGCGTCGTTGCCGTCCTTCTGGGGTCCGGCGCCGGGAAAATGCTTGACGACGGCGGCCACACTGGCCGCGCTGAGCGTCTCTGTGCCGCGCAGTCCCTTGATGAAGGCTGCCGTCAGGACTGAGGCGAGGCGGGGGTCCTCTCCGAAGGTTCCGTGACCGCGTGACCAGCGGGGGTCACTGTAGATGTCGGCCATCGGGCCCAGGTATACGCGGATGCCCATCGCGAGGAATTCGCGACGAACGGCGTCACCGAACTCCCGGGCCGATTCGGGCGTGCCGATGGCCGCGATTCCGGTGGTTTCGGGCCAGCGGGACACGGAGCCGAGTGATTGACCGGTGAAGGGTGTGCTGTGGAATCCGTGGCGGGGGTCGGATGAGAGCGTGACGGGGATGCGGAGGCGCGTCTCGTTGGCGAGTTGTTGAAGGGTGTTGTGCCAGTCCGCGATTTCTGCCGCGGTGCGGCCGTTGAAGACGTTGAAGTGGGAGATCATGCCGCCGGCAATGTCCGATTCGGCTTGTACTAGCGCCTCGGAGGGAATGAGGTTGTCGTCTGGGCCACTGGTTGACGGGTGGAAGAGGAGTCCTGCCTTCTCATGAAGGGTCATGCGTGAGAGCAGGTCTTCGGTGCGCCGATCCGGGCCGAGGGACGGGTTGAGGTAGTCGTGGGTCATTTCATGGTTCCTAAGGTGTTGTGAATTCGGTCAGCGCGTGGCGCGGATCTTGAAGAGGGGGGGATGCTGCAGAGGCTGATTGCTCCGCCCACGATGTAAAGGAGCACATAGTTGGGCGATCCGCCGCCGATGCCGAGAATGAGCGGCGCAGCGAACGGGACGATGGAGAACGGGAGAGTGAAAGCGATATTGACGATGCCGAGGTCCCGCGCGACCGTTCGCTGGTCGCTCAGTGTGGCTACTGCGAAGGCGATGTACACGCCGTAGACAATGCCGGCACCCACGCCTGCGGCGAGGCTCATGCCGATGAAGAACTGCTCAACGCTTCCCGCGGTGACAATCAACGCGATTCCAGCGGCGACCAGCAGTGCGGCGGCGATCATTGACGGCTTGCGGCGGCCGATCTTATCGGTTAGCCAGCCCGCCAGAGGAGCGCATACCAGTGCCAGGACACCCGTCAGGAGGAGGGACACGAACAGGACGTTGGTCAGATCGTCGTCGGACACATGAAGTTGGTCTTGAAGGAAGTAGACCGAGTACGTCATGACGACGCCGAAGCCGATCGATACCAGAAACAGTGCGCCAAGGAACCAAGTGAAATCAGGTGATTTTCTGGGGTTCACGTAATAGCTGCCGAAGAACTCTTTGAAACCGAATCGTTCGCGTTCACCGGGGGCCGGCTTGTCGTCCTTGAATATCAGGACCAAGGCCGCCCCGAAAATGAGGGCGGTGACCACGGGGAGCCCGATCTGGGCGAGGATGCTCGTCGGGAACGCCTGGATGAAGAAGACGCCGACGACGGTGGAGGCGGAGGCGGCCGTGCCGGAGAGCGCGCCGATGATGCCCTGTTGGTTCTCGGGCACCCGATCGGCGACGATGGCCAGCATGGCAGCGATGCACGCGTTGATAAATGCCTGCATCACCACCCATCCAACGATCAACAGCCCGATCGAGTCGCTGAAGCCGATGACTGCTGCGCCGGCAGCCGTGCCGATGAGGCCGACCATGATCCATGGGCGCCGGCGTCCGAGGCGGCTTCTGGTCCGGTCGCTGAGTTGTCCAAAGAACGGATTCGCCAGCAAGGCGGCAAGCGTGCCGATTCCGGCGACGATCGAGTAGGTTGTGGTCTTTCCCGCGGGATCGATCTCCGCCACGCGAAGCGCAACGGTGACGGTTGCGGGAAGGTTGATCGCCATCCACACCCCGAACAGGGCGAGAGCGTAGATGGTTACAAACAGCGGCCGCACTCGCGGCAGCGCATGTGGCGGAGCAAGCGCATCCGCTCCGAGTGCTGTCAGGAGCGGCGAATCTGATTCGGGTAGGGAAGCGGACATAGGATTCCTCGTCTTCGATTATAAGTGCTGCATTTGTGGAATCGTTACCGGTAACGTTTCCGGTAACGATTAAGGTAAAATATCCCCTGGAGCGCCGACAGTCAATGCCTATCCATAGAATTGGCCCGGCGGCCAGATTCGTTGAGGGGAAATGGGGAAAGCATGATGGTGCGACGAGTGACGCTGGCCGACGTGTCCCGGGCCGCGGGCGTGGGTATGGCCACGGTTTCCCGTGCACTGGCAGCGCAGGATCACCCAGACGTCAATCCCGCCACTCGGGAGCGCATCCGGCAGATCGCGAAGGAGCTTGGGTATCGGCCGTCCGCGACCGCCAGGGCCCTGCGCTCGGGAGGATACCGCGCCCTCAGCGCCGTGGTTCCGGACCAGACCTGGGGCTGGTGGGAGCCCGTTATCCGTGGCGCTTTCCGTGTAGCCACGCAGGAGGGCTATCAGCTGCTCGTGCATCCGATCGCAGGGATTCAAGGCGGAGCAGCAGCGGTCATCGAAGGACTTGCCAATGTGCCCACAGAGGGCGTGATGGTCTTCGGGTCGGCGGACGACGTGGCTGTGCGTGACGCCGCCGAGCGATACAACCTTCCGACAGTCATGATCGACGACTTCGCTGCGAATGTCGTGCTTCCGACTATCTCAGCGGACAACCGGAGCGGAGCGCGGACCGCCGTCGAGCATCTCATCAGCCAGGGGCGGCGACGAATCGCGATACTCCTCGCCTGGGAAGGCTCCGACTATACGGACAAGCGGCTGGCCGGCTACTTCGACGCGCTTGATGCTGCCGGCATCGCGCGCGATGAACGCTTGATCATCCGGTGCGACGATGCCGAAGATGAATCCATCCCCACCTGGCCTCGGCTGGATCAGGTACTGGAGGACGACGTTGAGTTCGACGGGCTGTTCTGCATTGCCGACCTCCTGGCGGCCCCCGCCCTTCGTTCGCTGCGGGCCGGAGGGCGATCCGTACCCCGCGATGTCTCCGTTGTCGGATTCGACGACGAACGTGCCGCCCAGCTCCTCGACCCACCTCTCACAAGCATTCGCCAGCCCTACGACTCGATGGGTGAGCGTGCCGTTCACCTGCTGCTGCGCTCCATCGGTGGTGAGCAGATTCCGCCCTCTCGGGTCGAGCTGCCGACCAAGCTCATCGTCCGGGCATCCAGTTCGCATGCCATCGGGGAACGGCTCGCCCCGAAGAAGACGAAGGCCTCCCCAACCAGCCGCTAGGGACGGTCGCAAACGCCACCCCCAATACCCGCCCTGACCAGGGCATTAACGGCGGCGCTGTCACTGGCCGCTATTGCCATGCTCGCCTTTCGCAGCGCCAAAGCCCACTCGTGTCGTCGTGGGCCTCAAATGCCGCGCACCAGTACGCGCACAGGCTTGACATGTGAGATGAGGCACATCACACTGGAATTGCCGGAACGTTCCGGCAAGATCGAATCCCCTCAAGAAGGCACACATGGAAATGCTCATCGGTTACTCCGGAATCGCGTTGTTTCTGGTCCTCATCATCGTGGTCCTGGAGCGCACCCGGCATAAGGACAAAACGTTCAGCGAATACGCCACGGCCGGACGGTCGTTCGGGCCCTTCTTCGGCACGATGGCTTTCACCAATACCTGGATGCCAGGGACCGTGTTCATATCCTTCGCGGGTCTGGCAGCGGGCGCGGGCATCATCGGCTTCTATCTGGTCGCGTACTCTTTGGCGGCGGTCGCGCTCATGGCTGCGCTGGCCAAGCCGGTGCATGACTGGGGGCGGAAATTCGACTTGCGCACCCAGGCCGACCTGCTGGGAATGCGCTACAACTCAAAGGCCGTCCGGCTGGTTGCTTCCGGCATCGGCATTGTTGCCTCGATCCCGTGGGTCGTCCTCGGCATGCAGTCACTCGCGCTGGTCTTTTCGTACCTGTCGTTCGGACATGTTGCGCCCTTCGTGGCCGTCCTCATCAGCATCGGCGTGATCGCCTTCCGGCAGATCTGGACCGTTAAATACGGCATGCGCGGCGTCGTGATCAGCGACATGGTCCAGGGCATCTTCGCCTACCTGATCGGGACAGTGGTTGCGGTCGGACTGATCGTCTGGCTTCTCACCAACGGACATGGATTCGGCCAGGTGGCGCCGGCCTTTTACACACTTCCCGGCATCGGCAGCGAGCTTGGGCCTCTGTACACCCTCTCGATCATCGTGACCGGGGCGGCCGGCAGCTGGTGCTGGCCGGACATCTTCGTCCGCCTCTTCACCGCCAACAGCGTGCGCACCATCAAGCGCACGGCGATCCAGTCGGCTCCGCTGGTCCTCATCTTCGGCACCGCCGTATGCATGGTCGCCCTTCTGGCCTCCAGCATGCCCGCGGTGGCTGCGGCCCCGGACAACGTCTGGTTCACGGCAGCGAGTGTGGGCGGCGTGACGCTCGTGACCCTGGCTGCTATCTGCGTGGTGGGGGCCACCCTCGGGAACATCGGCGCCAACCTCCAGGCGCTGGGCACCCAGACCGCGAACGACATAGTCGGAGTCATCCAGGGCCACCGCATGGAGAATCCGAAGATCGGCAAAATCGCAGTGACCGTCATCACGGCCGTCTGCGCCGTCGGGGCGTACTTCACCGCCAGCACCACATCCGGACTTGTTGTTCTGGCCCTGATCTCCTACCAGGGCATCGTCCAGCTCGCTCCCACGTTGTTATTCGGGATCTTCTGGAAACGCGGCAACGCCGTGGCAGCAGTGGCGTCCATGCTCAGCGGATTCGGCACGGCCGCAGTTCTGCAATGGATCTACCCGGTGTCGATTCCGTGGCTGGGCGGACTGACCTCGGGCGTGGCCGCGCTCGTCGTCAACATCACGGTGTACGTCATCTGCTCCTACACCGTTCACCGTTCCCCCGCCGAAGCTGCACGCATCGAGCAACTGTGGCGCGTTCACAAGGGAACCGCCAAGGCGACCGCTGAGCACGAGGTGACCGCCAGCCTCCCGAGCTAAGAGCCGTAAAGACAACTCCCCCACCACCAAGCAGAAACGACCTCGCAAATGCACAATGTACCGACCCAGCCGAAGACAGTGGTTGTGGCAGCCACGCAGTTTCCCTGCAGCTGGGACCTGGACGCGAACCTCGCAACAGCCGAAAGACTGGTCCGCGCGGCAGCGGCTGACGGCGCCCAGATCATCACCCTCCCCGAATTGTTCGAAACGCCGTACTTCTGCCAGTCCCTCGACGACGACTATTTCTCCCTCGCACGGACCATCGAGGAAAACCCGGCCATAAAGCTGTGCCGGGACCTCGCCAGCGAGCTCGGCGTCGTTCTGCCGGTCAGCACGTTCGAGCGGCGCGGGCAGGAGTACTTCAACAGCCTCAGCGTCATCGATGCCGATGGAACGGTTCTGGGGACGTACCGGAAAACCCACATCCCCGAAGGCCGTGGCTATTACGAAAAGTTCTACTTCAGCCCCGGTGACACCGGACTTAAGGTATGGGAAACCCGGTTCGCCACCATCGGCGTCGGAATCTGCTGGGACCAATGGTTCGTGGAATCGGCAAGGATCATGGCCCTGCAAGGCGCCGAGATTCTCATCTTCCCCACGGCGATCGGTTCCAGCCCCTCCAGCAGCGCCCCGGAAACGGTTCCGCCGGGCAAGACAAGCGATCTGGAAGACACAGTGATGCGCCACAGCCACTGGGAGACGGTTCAACGCGGACACGCGGCAGCAAATATGATGCCGGTCATCGCCGCCAACCGTGTCGGCACCGAGGAACAAGGCACCACCCGGATCACGTTCTTCGGACAGTCCTTCATCGCCAACCAGCGCGGAGAAGTCGTCGAAAAACTCCCCTCCGATGACGAAGGAGTCATCCTTCATAGCTTCGATCTGGATGCCCTGCGAGCGCAGCGGGCAAGCTGGGGACTGTTCCGGGACCGGAGGCCGGACATGTACGGAGCAATCTCCGTCTGACCGGCCCGGTGCCGCCGCCCACCAGCTGATCGGGCTCCACCGGTCCGATCAGCTGGTGCCGGACGACGGCACTTTCAGGCAGAGCCCGGCTGATTCTTGACGCTCCTGTCGGCAACGATCTTCACTTCGTGCAAGCGATGGATCGTCCCGGAGGGAGGGTTCTGGATGACTTCATGGAGCAGTTCCACGGCGGCATCGCCGAATTCGCGCGGACGCAGATCTAAGACTGTCAGGTAGGCGCTGTGCAGGTTCTCCTCGGAGCTCGCCAGGGCCCCCAACAGAATCGATTTCCCCACCCGATGGCCCATGCGTTCCAGCTGCAGCTCCCCCCTGTTGGCAACATCGTGCCAACCGAAAAGGATTGCATCAGTTTCGACATCGGACAACACCGAGGCAAGTGCAGCCTCCAGCTCCTCATTCGTGGGGATAACCGGAATCGTGACCATGTTTACCGGCACACCGTTGGCTGCGCACCAGGACAGATATCCGTCACGGACTTGTTCGGACCAGGAATCTGCTGCCCCCGGGGTGGGAGCTATGAATGCGGGCCTGGATGCACCACGGCTTTTCAACTCATCCAGAACGGCAGCGCACATCCGCTTGTGCTCGATCTCGATGATTCCGGCTACCCGGTCCTCCGGGAACCCTGCGATGTGGCCGGCAGTGACTATAGGTACATTCAGATCGATCAAGGACTTGACCACCGGGTCGTCCGCGACCGCATCGATGATGATCACTCCGTCGACCTGAGACCAAGAAGCAGTGCTGCCGGCCCGCTGCGCGATCAGCGTGAGGTCGTAGTTGTACCGCGAGGCCCCGTCCGCCACACCGAAGGCAAACGGCATGTAAAAGGACATGTTCCGGACGTGAGGGGGAATATACAGGGCCAGCGCCTCCGTCGAATTCGTCCGGAGTTGCCGCGCAGCACGATTCGAAACGTACCGCATCTCCTGGGCGGCCTGCTGTACCCGCCTGCGCGTACTTTCGGACACCCGCCCGGAACCCTTCAGGGCATCGGCCACCGTGGTTTTCGACAGGCCAAGCCCGGCAGCCAAATCTATGATGGTGACCGATCCTTGTGCCATGCTCAAATTCTAGCGCCCACCTTTTTGCGTTCCCCTACGACACTCAGCGCGCGGATTCGCCGATGCGTGACGATAAGCAAAGGAACACCCGACCGATCCCTAAACTACGAACGGGCCTCGCGCACCGGTGCTCGCTCAGGATGGACAGACGGTTGAAGGCGTTGATACCGATACACGCCATGCACAGGACGCTGATCTGCTCCTCGTCGCGCCAGCTGCTTACCGACGCTCCCAGGAGAAGCACGCTCACGCACAGTGAGTCGGCCGCCCAACACTCAATTTGCTCAGGTTTTGCACTCATTTCGCTCAGGTTTGGTACTCAATTCTGCGGAATCCACACCCGAAGGTGGAAACGACTGGTTAGGATCAGCACAGGACCGGCGCCGATCCTGACCATCCAAACTCAAAGAGGAACAGTACGACTCATCGCACAGTCGCAGATATTCCGGGAATCTTTGGAAGCTACGGCATGCAAAGTATCGATAGCCCACGTGCGGTCGTGTTCGCGCGCCCTGGTCAATCGCCGAATGAAAGTAGGGGTCACTTCATGGCAGCAAACAGAATCTTCATGTTACCGATGCTAGCGGCTCCTGCGTTCTTTGCATTTGCAGCTGTCGGAGGAAGCTTCGCAATAGTCGGCTGGATAGGTGGACTGGTGATGCTGGTGGCGGCTACGTTCCTACGAACGCGTGAGTGGAAATCGGAAAGACAGGACGACTCTCAGATAGGTGCCCAGTGAGATCTGAGACCGACCACAATCTGGTGAAGTGGCAAGCAGGACTTGATGGTTCCGCGAGAGTCAAAGGCATCGTCCCTGCAGGCTTCGAGTCATACTTGCGCATCCTTCATAAGGCTCAAAGCACATCCGCACCGGGCCCCGGCACTGAACCCGAACCACAAGTCACTTGGACCGAGGTGGCTTCCTCGCGAGGCCTGAAGTTGGAGCCTAAGACAATATGGGCCGACTTGTCAGGCGTCTATGGAGAACCATCCGTAGTGTCCGGAGTAGGTACCGTGTTCCCGCCCGAAGAGGGGCGACTCGATTCCAGAGGATTCAGCGCTCTCGCGGACGTGCTAGTGGCTTCGACGGCCGGCGGGTTCCTCGCTGCCTTCTGGACAGGGTGGGAACCGCTCCTGGAAGATCGGTCTTCCGGGAAAGCCATCCGAAAGGGACAAACGGTCTCCATTCAAGGCAACCAATATCTTCTCTACAATTTCACCTCAAGCGACCTTGCCGGGGCGGCATTCATGGCGCGTCCTCAATTCGGTTGGACAGCCGGAAATGGGATCACGCCGAGTTATCTCTGGCCTCGAGACGAAACCTGGTTCCTCGCTACCAACATCGACTTGGACTCCAGCATCCTCGCTGGTCCCTCGCGCCTCGTGGCAAAAGTGGAGGCGCTACCGGTTTTGGAGAGTATCCCGGTCCATATTTCCACCGACCTTACCTCGTCATTTCGGCAAGCGGATTGACGCCAAGCATTCACATCCGAAAGGTGGCCCGATGGCCAACAAGATTCCGAATCCTTGGATAAGCGCTTCGTTCTTTGCCTATGCACTTCTCTTTGCCTTGTGGGAGCCTTTTGTTTGGTGGCGGGCTGTCGCATCAGTTCTGTTCCTGGGCCTCGGAAGCTGGGGCCTTTACCTGTGGTGGCAAAGTAGGCGGAAGAATTCAAGCACCGAGCCCCCACGAGGCTGAGCGGAATCGCCTGCCCCGACAAGTAAGCGGCGAGCGGTTTCACGTGGCACCGATATGGTTACCCTTGCCGCGCCTTGCGCACCGGATGCTCGCTCAGGATGGACAGGCGGTTGAAGGCGTTGATGCCGATGCATGCCATGCACAGCACGCTGATCTGCTCCTCGGTGTAGACCTTCCGCGCCCGGGAAAACAGCTCGGGGGTCGGACGGGCGCTGCTCATCCGCGTGATCTGTTCGGCAAGCTCAAGCGCCACCTGTTCGGCCTCGTCGAAGAGCCCCACCTCACCGTGCACCGACACCAAGGCGAGCCTCTGCTCGGTCTCGCCATAGCCAATAGCGCGGCGGTGATGCAGGTCCAGGCAGAAGGCGCAGCCGTTGATCTGCGAGGCCCGGTAATTCAACAACTCCAGGGTGCGACGCGGGATCCCGGTCCTGTCCGCCTCGGCAGTGACCTGACCCGCGTAGTCGGACAGGGCCTGATAAAGCCCAGGCTGTTGCTTGTCCAAATAGCCTGCGAGCTTTGGGGTATTTTCACTCATTCGCCGAGCCTATCGGAGAGAAGGCCTCAAGAAACCCGGCAAAGACCACGCAAAGAAAAGAAGCGGCTGTGGGAACAGAGCGGAGGCGTGAGACGGTTGTTTCATGAGGATCGATGAGCGAATCGAACAGCATTATCCGGCGCTTGGCCCGCAGGAACAGCTCGCGGCAGATACCATTCTGAACCACTTGGGCGATCTCGCCGTCTACAACGCGGCCGAACTGGCGCGCCTGAGCGGGGTCTCCAAGGCAACCGTGAGCCGCTTGTTTCGCCGACTCGGCTTTGCCGATTTCAATGAGGTCAAGGAGCACACCAGGGCACTGCGATCCAGCGGTGTGCCGCTCGCCACCAGGGATTCCGACGGCGGTCTGCCGACGCACGCGGCAATGGAACAACGCAACCTTCAGCGCCTGTTCGAGTCCATTGACGAAGCGCGGCTGAGTGAGGTGGCCAATCTGGTTGCAGGGGCCCGGAACGTACTGCTCATCGGCTTCCGAAACAGCTTTCCCCTCGCGCTCCATCTGCGGCAACAGCTCCTCCAATGCCGCGACGGCATCGGGCTAGCTCCGCAGCCGGGCCAAAGCGTGGGCGAAGAACTCGCAGGGCTGGGTCCCGCTGACGCGGTGGTACTGCTGGGCTTCCGCCGCCGCCCAGAAGCCTTCTCAAACGTCCTCAAGGCTGCCGCCAAAACGGGCGCCTCCACAATCCTGATTGGCGACGCCAGCGGGCGCCGGATGGCCGGAGACGCCAAGGTGTGGATCGAGTGTCCTGTGGAAGGCAATGGAGCCTTCGACAGTTACGCTGCGGCCATGAGCCTCCTGAGTGTCCTTGCCAATGCGGTACTTGCGGCCATGGGAAGACCCGGGACCAAACGCATCAGTGAAATCACAGGCCTTTTCGACTCGCTCGGAGAGATCGAAGGGCTTCGGTAGATCCGACTCTTCGACGGCGATGAACCGTCCTCAGACCACGAGTCCGCCAACCTCTTGAAACAGATGTTTCAAAGTTCCGATAGTTTAATACATTCGTTTCAGGCTGGAAACAATGCTCCCCTACGTTGGAGGAGTCCCTTGAATTTCGGCCGCGGACTTCTGGTTCCGCATGAGGATTGGCTTCGCCATGAAACTCGACATCAACGCTGCGCAGGCAGCCGTCATCAAGAAACCGCTGTACAAGTCCCTGTTCTTTCAGATCTTTATCGCCGTCGTCGCCGGCATCCTGATCGGGTATCTCTGGCCGTCGATCGGGTCCGGGTTGCGCCCGCTCGGCGACGGATTCATCCAGCTCATCAAGATGATCATTGCGCCACTGATCTTCCTGGTGATCGTCACCGGTATCGCGGCCGTTGGCGATGTCAAAGCCGTGGGCCGAGTGGGAGTCAAGGCGCTCTTGTACTTCACGGGGGCCACACTGTTTGCCCTTGCGTTCGGTCTTGTTGTCGCCAACATCGTCCAACCGGGTGCCGGGCTGAACATTGACCCGAGCACCCTCAGCCAGGACGCCCTGAAGGCAAAGACCGGCACCGCTCCGCCCAGCGACGCCGGACAATTCATTCTGGGCATCATCCCGACGAGCGTGATCGGCGCCTTCGCCAGCAACAACCTCCTCCAGGTCCTGTGCTTCTCTGTCTTCTTCGGCGCCGCAATCGTGGTGATCGGCAAGGACCGCTGTGCCCCTGTCATGAAGGTCCTGGACACCGTTCTGGAGGTCTTCTTCAAGATCATGGGCTGGGTCATGCGCCTGGCCCCGATCGGCGCCTTCGGTGCCATGGCGTTCATCATTGGCCAGTATGGACTGAGCACGTTGGGCACCTATGCCCTGCTCATCGTGGCCTGCTACGGTGCAGCGATCGTGTTCATTGGCCTGCTGTTCGTGATCGCCTGGGGCTTGGTCCGGGTACCGCTGTGGCAATTCATCAAGTACACGCGCGAGGAGTTCCTTCTGGCTCTGGGCACCGCGTCCACTGAGTCGGTTCTGCCACGGATCATGACCAAGCTGACGGAGGCCGGCTGTTCCCGCTCCACCGCCGGCCTGGTGGTCCCCACCGGCTACTCCTTCAATCTGGACGGCGCGGCCATCTACCTATCGATCTCGCTATTGTTCCTGGCACAGGCGTTCGGCCACCACCTCGACCTCGGGCAGCAGCTGGCGGCTCTGGGCATCTTGATGCTCACGTCCAAGGGCATGGCAGGCGTCCCGGGATCGGCTTTCCTGGCACTCTCCGCGACGGCCGGCGCCCTGGGGATCTTCCCTGTGGCCGGCGTCGCACTCCTGCTGGGAGCCGACCGCCTCATGGACTCCATGCGCGTCGTCGTGAACCTGCTCGGAAACTGCGTTGCGACCTTCGTCGTCGCCAAATGGGAAGGGCAGTTCGACCGCGAAGCCATGCTCCGCGCTTTCAGCGGAGAGAAAACCGCAGCTGAAGGCGGCCAGATCAATGCCGGGAACCTTGCTGTGCAGGCTGCAGGGACCCGCAGTTAGATGGCCAGTTCATTTCACCCCGAAGGCGCCACTCCACAAGCCCAGCTCCCAAAGGACCGGGCCATGGTCAAGGACGCATATACCGTCATACCTAAGGGCGTCCTTAAAGACACCGTCACCAGCAATCTCCCCGGCTGGGAGAAAACACGGTCCTGGATCATCGCACGCCCCATCGAAGGTTTCGCGACAAGGTTTTCCCAGCTGATCGTCGAGGTTGGACCCGGCGGCGGTTCGCGGAAGCCCGAGCCGGAAGCCGCCGTCGAAGGGGTCCTGTTCCTGACAAGGGGATGGCTTACCCTGGCGCTCGACGGCGAACTGCATATCTTGGAGGAAGGCAGCTACGCGTACATCGCCGCCGGGGCGGACTGGTCCGTAAAGAACGATTCGGAAGGCATCACAAATTTCCACTGGATCCGTAAGGCCTATGAGCCGGCGGATGGGTACGCGGCCACGTCCTTTGTGACCCGCGATCAAGATGTCGAGCCCAGCCAGATGCAAGGTACCAACGGCACCTGGGCCACGACTCGATTCGTGGATCCCGACGACCTTGCGCATGACATGCACGTGAACATCGTGACCTTCGAGCCTGGGGCTTCCATCCCGTTCGCTGGAACACCGGCCATGGAACATGGGTTGTTCGTCCTCGAAGGCAACGGCGTCTATCTGCTCAACGACGACTGGGTGAAGGTCGAGGCCGGCGACTTCATGTGGCTGCGCGCCTTCTGCCCGCAGGTCTGCTATGCAGGCGGCCCGGGAAAGTTCCGTTACCTCCTCTACACCGACGCAAATCGCCAGATCCGTCTCACCTAGGCTTCGGGGGTGCGCTGTCGGATTGTGTCTGCTCTGCGGCAACGAGCTTACGGGACGTCTTTCGCATCCGGGAGGAAAGTTCTGCGCCGGCTGCGAAGCCTGTTCGGATGACGTCTTTGAGGTCTTCGCGGTCCTCCACGGGGAGAAATGCTGCCGTTGCGGCATTCATCTGGAAGGCTTTGATGTCTTCGAATCCATAGTTGAATGCGTTCATGAGGAGCGCCAGTTCCTTGGTGAGTGTGGTGTTGCTCATGAGCCGGTTGTCGGTGTTCACGGTGACGCGGAAGCCGAGGCGGTAGAGCAGGTCGAAGGGGTGGTCCGTCAGCTGGGTACCCCAGCGCGCGATCGCCCCGGTCTGGACGTTCGACGATGGGCTCATTTCAAGCGTGATCTGGCGGTCCCTCACCCATTGGGCCAGGTCTCCCAGGGCAAAACCCGTTCCAGCTTCTTCCGGTAGGGGCGCTATGTCTTCGGCCAGCCGGACGCCGTGGCCTAGGCGCAATGCCCTGCCATGGAGTAGTGCGGAGCGAATGCTGTCCAGTCCGTCGCCTTCCCCTGCGTGTACGGTGACGGGCAGGAGGCTTGCGGCAAGGTAGTCGAATGCCTCGGCGTGCTTGGAAGCGGGGAATCCTGCCTCGGCGCCGGCTATGTCGAATCCGACCACGCCGTGATTCTTGTGCCGTATCGCCAATTGGGCGATCTCGTTTGCCCTGGAGTCGTGGCGCATGGCGGTGATGAGTTGGCCAATCCTTATCCGTTTTCCGGAGGCTTCGACGTCGTCTGTTCCTGCTTGGATCCCTTCCTGGACGGCGTCGACAGCTTCGTCGAGAGATAGTCCGCGTCGCTGGTGGTTCTCAGGTGCCCAGCGGATTTCGCCGTAGACGACTCCGTCTTCGGCGAGGTCCTGAACGAACTCTCTGGCAACACGCACGAGGCTGTCGCGGGTTTGCGTGACGGCTCCGGTGAAGTGAAATGGTTTGAGGTAGGCGGATAGTGAGCCGGCGTTTGACTGCTCGGCGATCCACGCACCGAGCTTTGCCCCGTCTTTAAAGGGCAGTGAGAGGTTTGCCTCGTCCGCGAGTTCAATGATGGTCTCCGGTCGCAGTCCGCCGTCGAGGTGGTCATGCAGCGAGACCTTGGGCAGAGATCTGAGGGTGGTCCTGACGGTAGCCAAGTGAGGCGTCGCGCTGAAAGTGTCCAAGTTCTGTGTTCTCCGGGTCGTTCTGGTGGTAGGGATGGATCTTTATGGGCGACGTACAGCGGTTCGCTCAGCCGGGCAAGGTTGTGCGGTCAGGCCTTGGATGACTTTCGAACGATCAGTTCGAAATCGAAGATTTCATTCACGATCGGGTCGTCGGCTGACCTGTCCACGAGAATCTCGACCGCCCTCCGGGCGATGGCTTGAGTGGGCTGGCGGATGGATGACAGAGGGGGCACGGAATAGGCGGATGCCTCGGTGCCGTCGACGCCGATCACCGCGAGTTCTCCCGGGACGCCGAGTCCGAGGGAATACGCAGCGAAGAGCACCCCGTGAGCCTGTTCGTCAGTGGTGGCGTAAATGGCGCGCGGGGCATCTGCGGAGCGGAGCCACTCGGCGGTCACTTCGGAAGCTCCTGCCCTGGAAATGGCGGAGGCTCGTTCGGTCACACGGACCGCTGTTCCGGAAACTGCGCGTGCGAATCCTGCGGCATGCTGCCTGGTTCCTACGGAGTCGACCGGCCCATTGAGCAGTCCTATGCTGTCGTAGCCCTGCTCAAGCAGATGGCGTGTCGCAACATATGCAGCTTGTTCGTAGTCGATGGTCAGTGATGATGCATGTTGCGCCTCTGAGAGCGGGTGGAGTGCGACCACCGGCAATCGGGCCGCATGGGCGGGCTTGAGATCGGGTTCATCCAGAAGAGAGATGAGAATGAGGGAATCAACCTGGCGCTCGATGAAGGTTTCGATGAGGCGGTGTTCCTGGTCCTCAACCGTCGCGGAGTCGCCGATAAGCAGGAGGTGGTCCCTACCGGCCGCCGCGACCTCCACCGCCCGGGCAAGTTCCGCGAAGAACGGGTTGGCAATGTCCGGAACAATCAGTCCGATCGATCGGGTCTTGCCTGCACTCAGCGCCCGAGCCAGCGCGTTGGGTTTGTAGTCGAGCTCCCGGGCAGCCCTCAAAACCCGCTCCCGCGCATCGGCTGACACAGCCCGGGGGCCGTTGTTGAATACGTAGCTGACGACCGCGTTGGACGTTCCCGCCAGTCTTGCGACGTCTCTTGCTGTCGGCATTGTTCCCTCTCTTCCAGACATCGAACTCTAACCGCATAGACGTTTTGATCATACCGACTGATCCAGCAGATCGGATCGCGAAGAAATCTCTTGTCAAACCATTCACCCCGGGGTAGTCTAACCGGTTAGATGCTCCATGGCATCGCATCCCCACATCAGAAAGGCTTCCCGTGAAGCGCAAACTTCTCGCGGCGACGTCGCTGCTTGCGGCCGGAACACTCTTCCTTGCGGGCTGCTCGGCGAGCTCCCCGAATTCCGGCACCGCAATCGGAAGCGAAGGCTCCGGAACCGGAACCGTGAACCTGCTTGGCCCCGAAGATCCCGCGACCCTTGCGCCGGTCATTGCGGCATTCAAGGCAAAGAACCCGGACATTACCGTCAAGTACTCCCAGGTGCCCTTTGACCAACTCAACCCGACGCTGGAGCAACGCCTCGGCGCAAAAGACGACACGATCGACGTTTACACCGTGGACCAGCCGCGTTTGTCGCAGCTTGCTGCCCAGGGTTTCCTCGAGGATCTCAGCAGCCTGAAAGGCCAGACCAAAGCAGCCGTACCTGACGCGCAATACAGCGTGAATCTGTACCAGGACAAACTGTGGGCCTTGCCCGTATGGAATTCAACGCAGCTGCTGTTCTTCAACAAGAAGGCCCTCAACGCTGCCGGCGTGAAGTACCCATCGATCGACCCGGCGCAGCGCTTGACCTGGGAGCAGGTCGTCAAGGACGGCAAAGCCGCGCAGGCGGCAGGAACCCAATACGGGCTCCTTCTGGAACAGGTCGAGTCCTACTACCAACTGCAGCCACTGGCCGAATCTGCCGGAGGAGGTTCCGGCATTACCGGCGACAAGATGCTCACCACCGACATCAACAACCCGGGCTGGGAAAAGGCCATGCAATGGTACGCAGACACCTTCTCCTCAGGACTGTCCCCTCGCGGCGTAGGCGGATTCCAGACCAGTCCTATCTTCACCTCGGGCAAGGTGGCCTACTTTGTCGGAGGGCCGTGGGACATCGGCAACTTCGCCAAATCAAACATTGACTGGGGCGTAGCCCCGATGCCGTACTTTGCCGGCGGAAGCCAAGCCACCCCGACCGGTTCCTGGTCCTGGGGCATCAACCCGGCATCGAAGAACAAAGCCGCGGCCAAGAAGTTCCTGGAATTTGCCTCCCTTGACCCGGCAGGCAACCTCTCCACCACTGACGCGACGACCATCATCCCTGCCAACGCGGCTGCAACCGCCCAGTACCTCCCCAAACTCGAAGCCCTCGGCGGAGACAAGACCAAGGGACTGGCCGGCCTGATCGCCCACGAAAACACCGAGACGGCAAAACCGCGTCCGGTGAGCGTCGGCTACATCCAGTTCGAAGAACTCATGGGCAAGGCCTTCGCGGACATCCGCAACGGGTCCCCCGTGAGTGAGCGGCTCAAGCAGGCTGCCCAGCAGATCAACGATGCTTGGAAGCAGCTCTAACCATGTCACCCTCGCAAACAACTGATCGTCGAGCTGCAGCGGAAGGGCGGGCCGCCTTCGCGCGGCCCGCCCGCCGCAGGCGGCAGGCGCCACTAGTAGCAGTAGCGGCAGCCTTTCTGGCCCCGGCCTTCATCAGCCTCCTCGTGTTGCGGATCGCGCCCGCGGCGGTGGCCCTGTGGGAGAGTCTGTACCGACAGAGCTTCCTCCGAGGCGGGACGGTCTTCGTCGGCGTTGAAAACTACGCGGATCTCTTCGGCAACGCGGACTTCAACAACGCCCTGCTGGTCACCCTCCTCTTTTCCCTCGTCGTGAATCCGCTCCAGATCGGTGCCGCGTTCCTGCTCGCGGTGCTCTACACCAGGAAGGCCGCAGGCGCGAAGATCTGGCGATCCTTGGTGGTCCTGCCGATCGCCGTCCCTCCCGCGGTCTCGGCAGTCGTGTGGAGCGTCATTTACCGGCCCGACGGATTGGGCAATTCGTTCCTCTCGCTGCTGGGCCTGCCCGCGCAGCCGTTCCTGACCTCGCCCCAGCAATCACTGGCCTCCATCATGGTGCTGTTGAGCTGGATCGGCGTCGGCTACTGGATGCTCTTCCTGATTGCCGGCATCAACGACGTTCCGACCGAACTCTACGAAGCAGCGTCCATCGACGGCGCCTCGGCGTGGCGGAAACTGTGGTCCGTGACCCTTCCCCTGGTACGCCGCCCGCTCGCCTTTGTCCTCGTTGCCGACACCGTCTCCAACTTCCTGATCTTTGCCCCCGTCCAGATCCTCACCAAAGGCGGGCCGTCAGGATCCAGCAACCTTCTCATGTACGACATTTACACCCGCGCCTACACGCTCGGAGACCTCAGCAAAGCCCAAGCAGAAGTGATCATTCTCGTGCTACTCACACTCGTCATCGTCGCCGTGCAGTTCCGGCTACTTCGCAGCTCTGATACCGCATGAGCGCCGAAACTGCCCAAGCCGGAATCACCAGACGGCGCACGGTCGCCTACCTCGGACTGAGCGTGCTGGGGGCCTGCATCGGCCTCCTCTTCCTGCTCCCCCTGTGGTGGGCATTCGTGAACTCCCTTCGCCCTGGCGGCGATACATTCCGCTACCTGAATCCCTTGCAATGGGAGACGTTCTTCACCGCGACACCCACACTGGACAACTACGCCACCCTCCTGCACAGCGATCTCGGTCTGGCAACGCTGAATTCGATCATCGTCAGCGGCATCACCGTGGTCGTGGGACTGGCCATATGCTCCATGGCAGCGTTCGCCCTCGCGGCCATTCCCTTCCGCGGAAGCGGCGCGGTCTTCATCGTCGTCGTCGTAAGTTTTCTGATCCCGTTCGACGCGATCGCCATCCCCCTGGCAAATTTGTTCCGCGACTGGAACCTCCAAAACACCTACGCAGGGTTGATCCTTCCCGGTCTCGGAAACGGAATGGCCATCTTCCTGCTGCGGACCTTCTTCCTGGCCATCCCCAAAGATCTCGTCGAAGCCGGTCGGCTGGACGGCCTGGGATGGTGGGGTATCTTCCGCCGCATCTACCTGCCGTTGTCGGTACCGTCACTCATCGGGGCCGGCCTGACGCTCTTCCTCTTCCAGTGGCAGTCCTATGTCTGGCCGCTCCTGAACGGCACCGACGCCCAACACATCCTGGGCCCAATCGCACTGTCGAACATGCAAGGGCAATTCAACGTCGACTACGGAGTGATGTTCGCCGGCTCCATGGTCCTGACGCTGATCCCTTTGGCCATCATCATTGCCTTCCAGCGCTACTTCATCCAGTCGGTATCCACCACCGGCCTCAAATAGCCTCGCTGTGCCCCGCACCCTGTGCCGCACCGGCCAGGCACCGGCACAGCCATGCCCAACACACGATCCTCTAAGGAAGACACCATGGGTGCACTGCACCGCATCATTCTCGACACAGACATCGGATCCGATGTCGACGACGCCCTCGCCCTTTCCCTCATACTCGGCTCCCCGGAGGCCGAACTCCTCGGAGTGACCACCGTTTACGGAGACACCCTTCTTCGGGCCAGACTCGCCAAACGGTTGGGAAAGCTCGCAGGGCGCAACGTGCCTGTGTATTGCGGGATCGGAACACCCCTATCAGGCCGCGAAGTCTGGTGGCCTGGCCACGAAGGGTCCTTGCACGAGGAACTGGAGACCGAAAGCATCCAGGACGAAGACGCCGTCAACTACCTCTTGCGGCAGGTCTCTGAACACCCCGGAGAAATCGACATCGTCGCCATCGGCCCGCTGACCAACATCGCAGCAGCACTCCAAGAAGATCCAGCTTTCGAGCGGAATGTGCGGCACCTGTGGATCATGGGCGGAGCCTTCGGCATGGGTGAAGCCGAGCACAATTTCCGCAGCGACGACCTATCAGCTTCGATCGTTTTTCGATCCAACCTCAACATCACCGTCACCGGGCTGGAAATCACCCGCAAAGTTGAAATGCGCCGCGACCAACTGGTACTCATCGCCGCGGCAGGCCCACTGGGAAAGGCGCTGGACGCAGACATCCGCCAATGGTGGGCATTCTGGAACGAAGAATGGAATGTGCCCCACGACCCGATCACAGTCCTGACCCTTCTCCGGCCTGAGCTTTTCAGCTTCTCCTCCCCAGGACGGGTCTCCATTGCCGGACGAGACGACTCCGCTGGACTCAGCACGTTCACACCGGACCCGGCCGGGCGCGCCCGAATCGTCTCGGATATCAACCATGAATCCGTCGCTGAACAGATCACCACGCGGATCGTCAACGCCGGTTCAACACTGCTGAACCGGCCCGCAGAATGACCCGGCACAGAAAGGACCAAACGCACTCCATGACGACCCCCATTATCCTCGACGTCGACACCGTGACAGCAGACCAGCACACGAAGGACCGAGTCGTCGTGGTCGGATCCATGAACATGGATCTGACCGTCCGCACGGCGAGGCTCCCCGCCCCCGGAGAGACAGTCATCGCACACGGAATGGACCGACATCCCGGCGGCAAGGGCGGAAACCAGGCCGCTGCGGCGGCACTGCTCGGCGCCTCCGCCCACCTGATCGCCGCCGTCGGAGACGACCCCGAGGGCACATTCCTCAAAGACTCCGCCGCGTCAGCAGGGGTGGGGACCAAATGGATCTCGACAGTGCCCGAAACCGCCACCGGAACGGCGCTGATAGCAGTCGACGACAAGGCCGAGAACTTCATCATGGTTTCCCCGGGTGCCAACAGCCAGCTCACCCCGGAGCATGTCGATGAGTCGCTCCGCGCGCTCCGCCACGCGGCCGTGCTGAGCCTCAGCCTCGAAGTACCCGTCGGCACCGTCCTCGCCGCGGCACAGCTGGCCAGGATGATGGGCGCAAAGACACTCCTCAACCTTTCGCCGTACTCGCCGGGCGCTGCCAAGAGCATCGTACCGATGACTGATGTCCTGGTCCTCAACGAGACTGAAGTCCTCGCCGCTGTCGGCATGATGCGCCTTCCAGAGGACCGTACATGGGAAGTTATAGGTGCTCTGCTTGGTGAACTGGGAGCCAAGAACGCCGTCGTGACTTTGGGCTCCGCAGGCGCCGTCGTCCTTGAGGGACTCCAGATCTGGCCAACCGTTCCACAGTTCATCCCTGCCGCGAAGGTGACCGCTGCCGACACAACAGGATGCGGAGACGCCTTCGCCGGCGCGCTGGCAGCGGAGCTCGCCCGTGGGGCCGACCTCACCCCAGCCGCGAAGGTGGCCAGTCAGGTCGCCGCCTACGCAGCAACCGGGCTAGGCGCCCAAAGCTCGTACCCGAGCCGTCGGCAGCTCGCCGACTGGGTTACCGGAACGGCGGCTTCCAACATTCGCTAACTGAAATGACCCTCCCCAGGGCGGCGCCTCTCGGGGCTACACGCGGGCGACTGCGCCGTCAAACGGCAGTGTGACCGACGACCGTTCGTGCCCTAAGGGCTGATTGCAGTGTGGAGTTTGGCGGTAAATGGCGGCGTTCTGTGATCGCTCGGTGGCGCGCTCCTGGACTCAGTGTCGTCTTACATCCCATGGGATTCGCGACACGGGACCTGACTCGTGCTGAAGTGCGGGGCTGGTGCGGCGGCTCCTGGCACGGAAGCGATCGAAGTCGCGTGCACCAACAGTCCCGGAATCCGGGCCGTACTCATGGGCCCGATAGGAGTACCCAGCCCAAATCTTGGGAGCCACCAGCGCGACACGGTTCTGGGCGAGTCGCTAGGCAGGTTCCCGAACCGAGGCGGCCCCGTCCCTGTCAAAGATGGGTGCGATATTGGCCTTCTAGGAAGTCCGCCAGCCTTGGCTCATAAGACATTCGCAGCCAGCTCACGCTGCATATGACTGTTTCTCAGAGTCCTGCCCGCAGCATCGGCGTTCGGTCATTTAATCGCGAGAGCGACCTGGACGCTTGTGTCCGACACGCTGACAAGCATCAGAAGGGTTCTCACGCACGTCTCATAAAAGTTCAGCTTTCCAAGACAATTCGTCCGACCCGGGAACCTTGGACTCTGAATCGCATCGATAGGTGGCCGGCTTTTGGCGGCGCTAAATGCCCCACCTCAGTCGTCTTGATCTGAAGTGCCCCCGCTATTTGACGCAGGGAATGGCACCACCTTGGAGGGCCCCGGTGGAATCCGCGTAGACGTTGCCTGCAGGTGCTGACGGGGTGGCTGGTGCTTGGTTTGCAGCCCCTGGGGCTGGTGCTGCAGGAGGTGCGGCTGCCGCAGGCGAGGCAGCCGCCGTCGTCGGGGTCGCCGTCGGCGTCGTTGCAGGAGCCGGCGGGACCGGGGTGAGAAGGTCCTTGACGGTTGCCTGGATCTGGTTGATGTCCACGGTGTTGATGGAGGCGCCATCCGGGGACGTTCCGAAGCCTGTGATCGGCAGGGTGGAGAAGGAGATGTTGCCACCGGTCAGGGACGTGGCCTGCTGGGCAAGTTCAATGAGGTTCAGCTCCGAATCCACCACGATGTTCTTGCTCACGGCATCCAGGACACCTTGCATTTTCCCGATATCGGTGAAGGTCCCGGCGTCTTTGAGCTGGTGGGAGACCGAGGCGATGAAGGCCTGCTGCCGGCGTTCACGGTCCAGGTCCGAGAAGAGGTACGTCGGGTCCGACGTGTCACGGCGCTGACGCACGAAGGCCATGGCTTGTTTGGCGTTGATCTGCTGCATGCCCGCTTTGAAGTCGGCCCCGGAGAAGGTGTCCTGGGTGGCCTTGTTCACGCACACGGTAATGGGTGCGATGGCCTGGGCTGTCTGGTAGAACGCGGCCATGGTGACTTCGAGGAAGTGGTCGATGTGCACGCTGCCCAGGAACTTGGTGACGGTAGCTATTTCGGCTTTGCGCCCGGCGTCGCGGGCCGCCTGGTAAGTCGTGTCGTCGTCGGGCTTTCCCGCGTTGATCAAGGAGGTCTTCTCCGCCGCGAAACCGTAGCCGTATGCCTCTTTGATTTTGGCTTTGAACGGGCCGCTGCCCGGTATGCCGTCGACCTGGACGTAGTCGTCCCGGGGAATGGAGATGCCGGCCGCTTTGGAACCGTCCGCGGGGATGTGGATGAGCATCAGGACATTGGAGTTGTAGCCGCCGATATTCTCATCCCCCGCGTGCAAGGCGTCATACATCTCCGGAGGAAGAGGCTTGCCCTTCTCGTCAACCCTTGTATCCAGACCCATGACCAGGATGTTCGTGTCCTGGCTCAGCTTCGGAACCGCTTGGGGCAGCGTTTTCAGATCTTTGAGAACGTCCGAGCGATGGACGTTGTTGTTGACCGAAACCGCCGTCGCGCCCACATAGGTGACAGCGGTGGCTGCGGCCAGGGCCACGGCGGCCACGACCGCCGTGGCCGAGATCAGGATGATGGATTTGCGCCGGGACTTGCGTCGCATATGGCGAGGACCTACGGAGCTTGCCTCCCCGCCGGATGACCGGCGGGGAGATTCGCTGGGCGATCCGCCGGGCGATCCGCCGCGGAGGCGGTGACGCCTATCATTCATGAAATTCTCCTGTCCCCGCCGGGGTTGGCGTGGTGGCTGGGTCCGCGGCGCGACCAGCGGGTAAGCAGATTGTAATCGGCGATCCCGGTAATGGCCTCGATGACCCGGGAAACCATCAGGCGCCAAGCGCGAGCTGGACCACCCGGACGATGACCAGGATCATCGCGATCAGCAGATACGTGCGCAGAACAGTCAGGCCGATCCGATGTCCGGTGGACAGTTTGGGGGCGGTGAGCAGGGCAATCGGGGGCATGCGCCAGGTCGATCGCTGTGACCGGTCGACCGTATCGGGGCTGGGCGCTGCGGGGTGGATCCTCCGGTAGATCAGGAACACAGCCCCGGCGACGGCGGAGAGCGCGGCGCCTCCGACAAGGATGCCCAGGATAGCGTCCGAGCCCATGTCCGGGAACAACACCCCGGCGGTCAGGACCAGGGAAAGGATCACCAGGACCGCGATCACTGCCGACGTGAAGATGTTCATGAACCGCCCGTTAACCCAAGGTCCCAGCACCTGCTTGTCATTGCACAACAGCAGCAGGAACACCGTGGCCGAGGGAAGCAGGACCCCGGCCAGCACCTGGACCCCGACCGTGAGCAGACCCAAAGGGCTGCCAGGGATTAGGACCACAATGGCCGAGAGGAGCAGGACTCCGGCGAACACCGCGTAGAAGCCTTTGGCGTCGGAGACTTTCCGGTGAAGCGAGTGCTTGAGCCCCAAAACGTCGCCGAGGGCATAGGAGGTGGAAAGCCCGACGGCGGCGGCCCCGATAATCGAGGCATCGATCAGTGCCAGCGCAAACAGGACACCGGCAACCTTTCCGACGTGCTGTTCGAGGCCGACGGCGACACCGCCGGCGTCGGTGAAGTTGCCGAACTCCGGGGTGCCGGCAAACGTTGCCGCCGTGAAGGAAATGATCGCGGCTGCGCCCACGATGACGATGACGATTCCCAGCCAGAGATCGGCCTTCTCGTACTTCAGGAACCGCGGGGTGATGCGCTTGTCGATGATGTAGGACTGCTGGAAGAACAGCTGCCATGGCGCCACGGTGGTTCCGACGATCCCGATGATCAGCAAAGTCACCGTGGACAGATCCGCGCCTTTGGGCATGCCGGGAACGACGAAGTCGTGGGCGACTTGTCCGACGTCGGGATGGACCATGAAGATGATCGGCACCAGCAGCAGGGACCCGGCCACCAGGGTCAGGCAGACACGCTCGAAGCGCTTGAAGGAACCGGTGCTCGCGGCGCCCACGATCACCGCGGTGGCCAGGAGGATTCCCGGGATCTTGGGGATGCCCAGGTAGTCCAGGCCCAGGCTGATGCCGATGAATTCGGTGACGATGGTCAGGGCGTTGAGGATGAACAGGTCGATGACGCTGAACGCGCCCCAGAATTTGCCGAACCGCTCCAGGATCAGGCGGGCATGCCCCACTCCGGAGACGACGCCCAGGCGCAGCACCATTTCCTGGTTCACATACAGCACTGGCACCAGTAGCAGCAGAGTCCACAGCAGCGACGTTCCGTAGTTCTGTCCGGCCTCGGTGTAGGTGCCGAACGCGCCGGCATCGTTGTCGCCAACCATGACGATCAGCCCGGGTCCGATGATCGCCAGCAGGGTCTTCAAGCGTGCTTTGATGCCCGAGCGCGGCCTTTCGTCGTCGATGCGGATGGTGCCGAAGGCACCCTTGATGTCACCGACATGGGCTGTGTCGAGGGCTGCGGAGGGTGCTGGCAGCGTCTTGGTTTCGGTCATGATGCACCGGCCTTCTGCCCGGAAACGGGCACAAAAAAGTCATGGATAAGCCTCACCGAGCCATAGGGCGTGGGCGGGCGTTGTTCAGCAAAGGTTGTTGCGTAAGGGGGGCACGTTGTGTGCCGCTTGGATCAGGCTCCGCTTGGATCAGGTTCCGGCGTACCGGAAGGAATCAGCGCAAAGTTTCAGGAGGCTGAAACGGAGTCCTTCAGGAGGCTGAAGCCGAATCCGGAAAACGGGACGGGAGACTGGGTTTATGACCATCGTTCATGATGGAACCGTCACCTCCTGCTGCCGTTGGACGCGCCGCGGGGAGGGCGGGCATAGAGACCCGCACATGCGCCTCCTCGTAAGACCTTTGGCACTTCGCGGCGTGAACCCGGACTGTGTCCAGGAGCCAATCGGGGCCACCCCTTAATGCCGGGGCGGCCTGTCCTGACCCGGGGCGTCTCTCGACGTTGGGGGTCGCTGGCATGTTTCCGCGAAGGAGCCTCAGCTAACGAACGGCACCTTGCTCAATATATATACCTCATTTTATCCGTATGAAACAATATAAGCATGGATGCAGATAACGCTGTGTGCGGCCGGGAGCCGGACAGCCAGTACGTCGAGCTAGCTGTCGAGGTCTTCGCGATGCTCGCCGACGCCACCCGGGTCCGCATCATTCTTGCGCTGCGCGACGGCGAATTGCCCGTCAACCAGCTCGCGGAACTTGTCCAAAAATCCCAGGCAGCCGTGTCCCAGCATCTGGCCAAATTGCGCCTCGGGCGCGTTGTCACCACAAGGCAAGCCGGGACCCGCGTGTACTACCGCCTCGCGAACGAGCACGTCCGCCAACTCGTCACCGACGCCATCTTCCAGGCCGAACACTCCCTTGACGGAACACCCCGCCACCATCACGCCGACATCATGGGCGAGGTGTGAGCCGGCAGCCCGCGATGGCGAGCCTTACCGGCGTCGTGGTTCAGATCCCGGGCCACGGCAGCTTCACGGTGACCGCGGAAGCAGCGATGATGATCGATGTTTTCGGCGGAACCCTGCACTGCTATCAAGGTTCTGGTGGCTGCCGCAAACAAGGGCTGTACTTTTCCCGGACGGAGCCCAAAAAGTACCTTCGTTGCCTCGTCAACGAACTGCCCGGCCGGGGGTCCACCATCGGCCGGAACGACGCACAGGAAATAGCCATGAGTGTCAGCCGCGACCTCGCACCGAAGCTGGATGGGGCGGTATTGGATTTCGGCAGCTACAACAAAATGCAGCGGTTTGTCTGGTTATCGCTACCGGGCGTCCCTGGACCCGCGTGTACGTGCCGCAGATCCGTCGGCGCCCCGGCCGGAAAGCGCTCGCCCTGCCTGGACGACGCCGGCGTCGGGCTCTGCGACATCTGAATTCCTAGGAAGCTTTACCGAGTTCATCCTTCCAACGCATTCGCTGCCTCTTTGAAACACATGCGGCTGCAGCCTTGCTTCTCCCTCTAGCGGCGCTTGAGCATCACCGCGACTGCGGTCCCGATGCTCACGACGACGGCGAGGACCCCAGGTCCGGTCACGGCCTGACCACGCCAGCCCTCCCATGGTGCGGCGGTCGGCAAAAGCAGCACCGCGGTGATCGCGGCCGGCACGAGCACCGCAATGTTGACCGCCAGCCGCATCCGGCGTCCCGCCGGCTCCGGTTTCCCTCGCTTCTGCAGGACGGTGCGGCGCCGCCAGTCCTCGCCTATTAGCCGGGGTACCCGCCTCACGTATGCGACGACGTGCACTGCGATGGTGGCGAGCCAGATCAGGAAACTGACAACGTGCACCCGGATCAGGATCTCTGGGGCAGGCCCGGTGATGGCCAAGGCGATGCCGCTGCCGATCAGCGCGACCGTCGAGGCAACGAGAATCGGCGCTATCACGCGCAGCAGCGGCCGGGGCGGGCCCTTGCGGCGATAGGCCGGATGCCGCGTGTAGTAGCGCATGAATCGCCAGCCGGTGCTGGCGGTCTTGGCCACGACCGGGCCTGCCAGGAGCACGCCAACGAAGAAGTGCGCGACCATCAGGCTGCCCAGCGTCGGAACGGTGGCGACTTCGGCCACCGACAGCACCAGCACCACAGCACCTATCAGTGCGGTCAGGCGCTCGTTGCCGACGACGCCGGACGGCTCACCTCCCGCTCCGGGCGCTCCCGCCCCTGCGTGCTGTTCGGCTTCCTTTTCGGACATCGCGTGCTCCTTTGTCACGCGGTGACGTCCTGGCGTGGGAACACGACGGCGCCTGCCACCACGAAGCCAACTATCCACAGGAGGGCTGCTCCCAAGGCGGCCGGATAGCCTTGGGGAGGCGTCGGGCCCACCAGGGGCACGGTCGTCCCCACAATGGTGTTGAACACCCGGCCGGGGAACCACTGGGTGACCTGCGGCAGAACCACGGCGATGATGCCTTCGACCACCAGGATGTAGGCCAGGGCGATCCCGACGCCGGCCGCGACCGAACGGGTCAGCACGGCGATGAGCATGCCCAGGGCGCTCACCCCGATGAGGCACAGCACCTCGTTGCCCAGGAACGCCAGGAAGACGCTCAGCCCTTCCGCGGAGGTCCAGGCGGTCGTCTGAATCCCTTGTCCTTGCGCAAGGATGAGGATGAATGTTCCGCTGATGAGCAGGGTAAGCAGCATCGAGAGCAGCACAAAGAGCACCAGCGCCAGCATTTTGCCTGCCAACCAACGCAGGCGGCGCGGTTCACAGACCAACAGGTTGCGCAGCGTCCCCTGGGACCACTCCGCGGCGAGATTGGCGGTCACCATCACCAGCGCGACGGCAATGATCAGAGAGCGGGCCTGACCAATGATGGAGACCAACCCTTGCGGTGTGTGGAACGCGGCAATCAGGCCGGTCATCTCACGGCCGGTGGCTCCCGACGCGATCTGGTGGAACGTCAGATAGGCGATAAGGGTGCTCACCGCCAACATCACCCCCGCGACCGCCAGAACACTCCAGCGGCGGAACTTGAGCACTTCGCTGCGAAACGCACGGATCACGGAAATCATGAGCGGTCTCCTTTCACCAAAGCCAGAAACAGCTGTTCGAGGCTGGCCTCTTTCACTCGGATTATCAGGTCCGGCGCGCCGGCTTCCTTCGCCAGCCGGTTTAGGGTCTCAGCGAAACCGGCAGGACAGGCGATCCGCAAGGCCTGGTCCTCCCTCGTGACCGAGTAGCCGGCCTCATCCGCAATGCGGGCCGCCAGATCCAATTGGACCGCATCCTGGGCTTCGACCACCACCTCTACGCTTTGGGCCAGCAGCTCGCGGGCCGGTCCGCAGAACAGGGCTTTCCCCTGATTGAGCATGATCAGCCAGTCGGTGAGCTGTTCCAACTCGCCGAGCATGTGGCTGCTGAGCAGGATGGTTTTCCCCTGGGCGGCCAGGCGGCGCAGCAACTCACGAATCCCGATGATGCCCAGGGGGTCAAGGCCATTGGCTGGTTCGTCGAGAATGAGCAGGTCCGGATCAGGCAGCAGGGCCATCGCCAACCCAAGACGCTGCTTCATGCCCAATGAATACGTTCCGACCCGGTCACGCGCCCGATCGGAGAGTTCCACCATCTCAAGCAGCTCGCCCACGCGGGAACCGGGATAGCCGCCAAGACGGGCGAGCACCTCCAGATTGGTCCGCCCGGAAAGACCCGGATAGAACGCCGGCGCTTCGACTAGTGCCCCAACACGCGGCAGGTAGCGTTCGGGCTCGGCGAGGGGGTAACCCAGAACCATGGCGCTGCCCGCATCGGATCGCACCAGCCCCAGGAGCAGGCGGATGGTGGTGGTCTTGCCTGCCCCATTGGGACCAATAAAACCCGCGATGGTTCCGGCAGGCACGCGGATGGTCAGGTCATCGACGGCGGTATGCCTGCCGAAGTGCTTGCTCAGGCCATGTGTCTCAATGGCGAAAACCCTTGAAGGTTCAGTGGAGAGGGGCATGGCTACCTCTTGGGATCTTTCTGCGGGAAGCATAGTGCAAGACGTCCGTCCAAAACACCCCCATTCCCGCATAGTGAGGGGCCGCAGTGTCCACACGAGAAAGAATGTATCTTGAGGTACCGAAGGGAGTGAGATGAGTACGAATCCACCGCGAACTACCCTGCTCGACCGGACATTTCGTGTCAGCCTCATCCTGAAGGGCCTGGACGGCGTTCTGGAACTGATCGGCGGCATCCTTCTTTTGGTGGTGACGCCCCGGCAAATCGGAGATCTGGTCCGGTTCCTCACCCAGCACGAACTCGCCGAAGACCCTCACGACTTCCTGGCGAATAGCCTGCTGCACCTGAGCTCCAACCTCTCGGTATCGGCGTCGTTGTTCGGTGCCATCTACCTGCTGCTCCACGGCCTGGTGAAAATCGTCCTGGTCTGGGCCGTCCTGAAGGACAAGCTTTGGGCCTACCCGTGGATGATCGCGTTCCTACTGGTCTTCATCATTTACCAGGGCTATCGGATCGCGGTGGCCTTCTCCTGGGGCCTTGTCCTCCTGACGGCCTTCGACATTTTCATCGTTTGGATCACCTCGCGTGAGTACCGCATCCACAGGGCGCGAAATCAACAGGCCTCCCCCACGGCTCAGCCGGCCGACTAGTTATGACCTGGACCGGCCAGTCGCTAGGGTTTCTTCTCTTCTTCTCTTTGCCGAAAGTTGGCTGAGTGTGTTCTTGCGGCGCACCCCCTTCCTGTGCAGTATCGGCGGGATTGGTTCTTCGTCGAATCGAAAAAGAGCCTGTTGCAGGTTCCTGCATCACAGGTCCTGATGCTGGCAAATCGGCCCTCATGGACTATCACCATGAGGGCCGAAATGGTGGAAGCTACTAGGACGGACGCGGCATCCGTTGCGGGCGGAGCTTCAAATCCCGGCTCCCATATTCCGATTGCATTTCGACTGAGTCGGAAGGAAAGTTTCATTTCCTCCGATAATGAATTGAGGGTCCGCGCTAGTTCATCGAGACCACAGTGGATACTGACAAGTATTCTTTCGCAGAGCAGAATCCGACTCCTGTTGTCTATCCGACTCAGCGGTTCAGCGGTGGCACCAGCCAGGACGTTCGAGCAAGCATCGGTAAGTTCTTCATTTTGCCAGTCGTCCCTGCACGCTTGAGCCGCATTCAGAATCTCTATGGCGTGCTCTATGTCAAGGTATTTACCGGTTCCACCACCGAGTGCCACCGCTACAGGTCAGCGTGCTCGACTTGCCAGATCACTAACCGCTCGGACTGCCTGGGCGATCTCATCTTCCGTGTTGTAGTAGTGGGGCGAGAGGCGGATTAGGGGGTGAACTCCCCGGTCTTCGGTGTCGAACTGCGTCTGCTCCGGGGCGGTAGTGGAGACGTTGATGCCTTGTTTTCCCAACATCGCGGCCGCAACGTCGGTTGGAATGTTGTCGATCTTTGCGGTGACGATGGCACCCTTTCTCGCACCCAGATCGTACGTAGTCACTCCCTGGATTGCGTCAAGCTGGCCTCGCAGAGATGCGCCGAGCTCGGTGCATCTTGGTCCGATGGCTTCCATTCCGATGTCCAGGGTCTGACGAACTGCCGTGCTGAGTCCGAGGATGTTGGAGTAGCTGTATTCCCACGTCTCGAAGCGGGTCGCGCCGGGCTGCCATTCAAAGCCGCGGTCTCCATTCCATGTCGCTGAGGCAATTTCGGCAACGAATGGCTCAAGATGCTCCAGGGCGCTGGTCCTGACCCACAGGAACCCGATGCCCCGGGGCCCACGGAGATATTTTCGGCCCGTTGCCGTGAGCATGTCGCAGCCCAGCGCTTCGACGTCGACAGGAATTTGGCCCACCGATTGGGTTGCGTCGAGAAGGAACGGCACTCCGGCTTTTCGGGCGATCTGCCCGATCGCTGCCGCCGGATTGATGAGACCGCCGCTGGTCGGTATGTGGCTCACTCCGATGAGTTTTGTCCGGTTGTCGATGAGGTTTTCCATGGCATGGAGGTCGAGCTGGCCGTGTTCGTCGTTGGGGACGATGACTATTTCCGCGCCGGTCCGTTGCGCTATCTGTAGATAGGCCAGAACATTGCTCCCGTATTCCGCCCGGCCAGTGAGAATTCTGTCGCCTCTTTTGAAAGACATCGAGTAGAAGGCGGCATTCCAAGCGTGTGTTGAATTGTCGAATAGCGCGATCTCGTCGGCTCTTCCGTTGATCAGCTCCGCGATGTTCGCGTAAGTCTGCGCGATCCTCTCTCGTTCGCTGGCTGCGGCCTCGTAACCGCCGATGCTCGCCTCCAGTTCCAGGTGGCCGGTCATGGTGGTTAGTGTTTCACGCGAAAGGAGTCCTGCGCCGGCGTTGTTCAGGTGGATACGGTTTTCGCATCCGGGTGTTGCTGCTCGGATCGCCTGGATATCAAACATGGGGATTATTCCTTAAATGGTTCGTACATTGGTGCTGGGGCGGCTCGCCTGCAGTGTGCGGTCACCGGACTTCAACAACAATTTCCACTTCGACCGGCGAACCCAGCGGCAGCTCGGCCACGCCGACCGCGGAGCGCGCATGCACGCCCTGGTCTCCGAAAATCAATCCCAAGACATCGCTGGCGCCATCAATTACCCCGGACTGTCCTGTGAAGCCCAGCTCGGAGGCTACGAAGCCGACGACCTTGACGACACGGACGATCGAATCGAGATCAAGCAGGTCCGCCACAGCGGCCACGGCGTTGAGCGCGCAGATGCGGGCGAGCTCGTAGCCAAGGTCCGTGCTGATCCCGTCCCCCAACTTCCCGATCGATTCGAGCTTGCCGTCCACAAGAGGGAGTTGGCCGGAAGTGAATACAAGGTTCCCGGTGCGTACCGCCGGGGCGTAGCTGGCTAGCGGGGCGCTTACCAGGGGCAGTTGAATGTTGAGGTCGCTAAGGCGTCCCCGGACGGTACCTTCGAGTGCGTTCGTGTTCAATGTGTTTCCTCCATTGGTTGATAGTGGGCACAGGCCTTCCCGCGGATTGCCGGTGGTCCTGCGCCGGTGGGTTCCGTCAGCCGCAGAAATCCCTCACGGTTTCGGTCAAGATACGGGTGACATCACGCAGGGACTCCACGGATGCCCACTCGGTGGGGGCATGGGCACCCCCGCCCTCCACACCGAACAGCAGGCATGGGATGCCCCTCTCGGCGAGGAGGGCACAGTCCGTCCAGAACGGTTCCCCGCGGAGGCTCGCAGATCTGCCTAGAACGCGTTCCGCCGCGTTCAGGGTTGCCTGGACGATGGGCTGGTCGAGTTGCGTTTCGAAGGTTCTTCCCGACTGAGCCCGCCGTAAGTTGTAGCGGAAGTCTGGATCCTCCTCCGAGACTTCAGCAAGGATTGCGCTGAGTTCCGCCTCGGCGGTCTCGGGTGTCTCACCCGGTACCGTCCTGCGTTCGACGGAGACAGTGCAGCGGGCCGGGTAGCTGGACAGCTCTTCCCCACCGCTGATCAATGAGGCGTGGATGCTTCCGTTGCCCAACATGGGGTGGCCATGTCCGGTAGCGAGTTGCTTTGCCAGCCGGTCCAGCCCGACGAGGAACCGGCCGGTCCTGGCGATCGCGTCCGTGCCCAGATCAGGCCGTGATCCATGCGCAGCTATGCCTTCCACGGTGACCTCGAACCAGACAAAGCCCTTGTGGGCGATCGTGACTTCCAAGTAACTGGGCTCTGAGACGATCGCGGCGTCAGCGCTAAATTGCCCCAGGACTTCCTTCGTGCCAGCGCTTGCGTACTCTTCGTCCGCCACCAGCGCAAGAATGATGTCCCCGCGGTGACCATCTTCTGCCACCGTCGCTGCTGCAACCATCATCGCGGCCAATCCGGATTTCATATCGAACGCTCCGCGCCCGTAAATGTTCCCGTCTTTGACGACCGGGAGGAGCGGGTCTCCCTCGTAGCCTTTCAGCGTGACCGTGTCGAGGTGGCCGTTCATCATCAGGCTGCGTCCGCCCCCGGTTCCTCTCGCGATAGCGACGATCGAGGGTCGCCCTGGCCTGGCTTCCAGCCGGTGGATGTCGAATCCTCTCCGATCAAGCCATCGGCTGACATAGTCGGCGATTTCCGTTTCGCCGGGAGATCCCGGCACCAGATCCGGGTTGGAGGAGTCGATGGCGATCAGATCGGACAGCAAGGTCACTACGGATTCCATGGTGCAATCGTCGTTTGCCTGCGTCATTTAGCGTTTCCCTCGTCTATCTGACTGAGGCCAGGAAGGCCTTGGTACGTTCATGGGCGGGTGCGGTGATTACCTGGCGCGCCGGCCCGAGCTCGACGATTTGCCCGCCGTTAAAGAAAGCGACCCGGTCTGCCACGTCCTTGGCGAAACCCATTTCATGGGTCACGACAACCATGGTCATGCCGCTTTTGGCCAGTTCACGCATCACATTAAGTACGTCGCCGACGAGCTCCGGGTCCAGCGCCGAGGTGGGTTCGTCAAAGAGCATGAGCTTTGGACGCATACATAATGCCCTGGCTATGGCCACACGTTGCTGTTGTCCACCGGAAAGGTGACGGGGATACGCGTTCGTTTTGTCAGCCAGCCCGACCTGTTCGAGCAGGCCTGCGGCCCTTTTGACCGCTGCGGCTTTGGATTCCTTCAGGACCCTCGTAGGAGCCTCGATGAGGTTTTCCATCACTGTCATATGCGGAAAGAGATTGAAGTGCTGGAAGACCATGCCGATCTCGGCGCGGCGACGGCAGATATCCGGGTCGGCAAGTTCATGGAGTCGGCCGTTTCGTTGCTCGTAACCGACGACCTCACCGTCCACCCAGAGCCTGCCGCCATCGACCGTTTCAAGATGGTTGATGCATCTCAGGAACGTGCTCTTGCCCGATCCGGAAGGACCGATCAAGCACAACACTTCACCGGCTTGGACCTCGAGATCGACGCCTTTCAGGACCTCGATCCGCCCGTACGACTTATGTATGTTCTCCGTCCTGAGCATCGGTCGGCTGGGGTGGGATGGCGTTGCAGTCATTTTTTCTTCCTGTCCGTCACCGGTGCCAGCGGCTTCGCGTGTGTGCGGAAAAAGTGGCGGATTTGTTGCAGAGGTGTCATTGGCATGTTCTTTGTGCCGCGTGCGAAGTGGCGTTCGATGTAGAACTGGCCTGTGGACAGGATCGTTGTCGCGAGGAGGTACCAGATGCTGGCTACGATCAGCAGCGGAATGGTCTGGAAATTTCTCGAGTAAATGATCTGGGACGAGTAGAGAAGATCTGGAACTGCGATCACACTCACCAACGAGCTGGTCTTAAGAAGTCCTATGAATTCATTTCCGGTGGGCGGGATAATGACGCGCATGGCCTGAGGAAGGATCACTCGGTACATGGTCTGGAATTTCGTCATCCCCAAGGCAGCCCCGGCTTCGTTTTGTCCACCGTCGACGGCGATAATGCCTGCCCTGACGATTTCAGCCATGTAGGCGGCTTCGTTTAGACCGAGCCCAAGGATCGCCGCGGCGAAGGGAGTAATAAGGGCATTTGCATCCAGGGAAACTCCCGGGATTCCGAATGAGATCACCGGGTACAACGCAGCCAGATTGAACCAGAAGAGGATCTGGACCAGCACGGGCGTCCCCCGGAAGAAGGACGTGTAGGCGAAGGCCGCGCCGCGAAGGATGGGATTTGCCGATTGCCTCATGATGGCCAGGACGATTCCAAGGATGATACCGATGGCCATGCAACTGACCGTCAGCAGCAGGGTATTGAGCAAGCCATTCAGAATGGAGACTTGGCCAAGATACTGTCCGACGGTGGTCCACCCGAACCGGGAGTTGGTGATGACCGACTGGAGGAAAACGGCGGCAACGGCAACTATCACCGCTGCAGCGGCCCATCTGCCAAGATGTCGCCGGGGTACGACCGGAAGGTCCTCAGCGTCGACGCGCTGGACCGTGATTTGGGGCGTCGTCATGTCAGGACCCCGGCGTCATCAGAGTTTCGACGGGCAGTTTCCAGGTTTTGGCGATCGCCGCGTAAGTACCATCCTTGATGAGGCCGTTGACGGCTTCCGTTAGTGCGGGAATCAGGGGCGAGCCCTTGGGCAAGGCAATACCCAGCTTGGACGGCTTGTACAAAGGACCCGAGACCAGCTCAAATGCGCCGTTGGACTGCTCTCCCTGATATGCGACCCCGACGCTATCGGCCATGAGCGCGTCTACCCTGCCGCTGCTCAGAGCCAGGTTTGCATCATTCTGTGTGGCGAAGAGCTGGACGTCGATCGCGGGTTTCCCGGCACTGGCGCATTTGGCCGTCAGCTCCGGCAGGTCGGTCAGGGCCTGCACGGTTCCCGTTTGGGCTGCGACGTGATGACCGCAGAGCGAAGCAAAATCCATGCTCAGGTTTTCAGGGTTTCCCTTCTTGACTCCGAGCCCGGACCCCGACTTCATGAACGGCACGAAGTCGACAGTCTTTTCTCGCTCGGGGGTGATGGTGAAGTTGGAGTTGCCGATGTCGTATTTGCCGGCCTGCAAGCCCGGCAGAATTGCGGCGAAGTTCGTGTTGACCTTCTGGCTTTTCAACCCCATCGCAGCGGCCACGGCGTCGGAAAAATTCGCGTCGAATCCTGTGATGGTGGTGTTGTCAGTGTCGAAGAACTCGAACGGAGCGTAGGAGGCATCCATCGCGAACACCAGTGTGCCCTTCGATTTCACGGCAGCAGGAACGAGTGCAGCAGCTTTCTCGTTGACCTTGACGGCCGGGGTCGAGGCAGGGGTCTGTGCAGCGCCGGCTGTAGAGACCGGCGATGAACAACCAGTGACTCCCAGCATGAGGAGTATGGGCAGGAGTGCGAGGGGTTTGGGAGTTCGCATGTCGAAGTTCTTTCGTTGGTTGGGTGGGGAAATTTCAGTGGATCGAATCTGGTGCTTCGGTGTTGACCAGAACAACAGTGGATTGTGCGTCGAGACCGAGACGATGTTTCCGTTCTGCACTGCCAGGACCGGCCAGAATCAATCGAAGTCCGGCAAGGCAGGCGGCACCTCCGGCGCCCAAGCAGGGTTGGTCGTCGGTGTTGTGAGCCATCGCGGCCAGGGCTGCAGCGTCCGAAACCGCCATGGCAGCGTCAAGTCCATTCCTCAGGAATGGCCACGCAAGGGGTGAGGGTGTCTGGGCGTTCAGTTCTGACAAGCGTGTGTTGGCTGGAGGGAGCGACTGCAGTCGCTGTTCGCGCAGGCTTGCCAGGACGGCCGCGGCTCTCTCGGCTTCCACGCTCAGGATTGAGGGCTGCAGGTTCGCCATCTGGCCGCGATAGTGTTGGACCGCCGTCTGGGCCAACGATCCGACTCCTACGGGAACAGCGAGAAGGCTCACGGGCGGTGTCCCTGTGGAGCTCAGCTGCAGGTCCAACTCGAGAAAGATCGTCTGATATCCCTCTGCGATCCAACGTGCAACATCCTCGTACCCTGCCCAGGAGGTGTCCTGCACCAGCAGCGTCCGCCGTTTCGCATGGACGTAGTTGACCGCTTCGGTCATGGCATCCTCGTAGGATCCCGGCACGGTAGCGACTTGGGCTCCTTCGGCGACGATGCACTCCATAGTCGACTCCGCCGCGTAGGAGGGCGCGAATACTTTGGCCGCCAATCCCAGTGCGGAAGCCATCCAGGCAACTGCCAGGCCATGATGGCCCTGAGTGGCGGTCACGAGAGTGAAGTTGCCCAGTTCAGCTGCCGCGTCAAGAAGCTCGTCAAAGGTCTGAATCGTTGACGCGCCCAATGTCACTGAAAGGAGGCGGCAAACGGCCCACGATGCGCCGAGGACCTCGTAAGAGCCCAGCCCCAATCGAACCGCCTCGTTCTTGACGAAGACCCGTCCCACCCCAAATTCCTCCGCCAGATGGTTGGCAGGAATTAGCGATGTTGCAGAGAATCCCGGGATTGTTAGGTGGAAATCGGGTGCGCCACTTTGGATGGGGGCGCACCGCCAAGTCCGCGCTTCAGGAGCGATATACGCGGTTTCGGGGCCCGTGGATCTCAACAGTGCCGCGGTTGTCATTTCCATGTAATTAGGGTCACACGAGACAATCATTTCGTATATCAAAAGCTTCTTTGAGATATCGTTAAGAAAACCGGGATGGAGACCCACCTTTGTACGACTTGCGACGCTTGCAGATACTTCGAGAGCTTCACCGTCGCGGCACGCTTTCCGCGGTGGCCGCCGCATTGTCCTACAGCACCTCGGCCATTTCGCAACAGCTTTCACAGCTGGAATCGGAGGTCGGAGTCCCGCTTCTGGAACCCGATGGCCGGCGGGTCAGGCTGACAGCCCAGGCACGCATCCTCGTCGCCCATGCCGAGACAATCCTCAACCAGCTAGAAAAGGCGAGATCGGACATTGCAGCTTCCATGGATGTTGTTTCCGGAGCGCTACGCGTCGCCGGGTTTCAAACAGCTGCACTTAACCTGCTGCCCGAGGCCATCGCCTGGATCACGAGAACCTACCCAGGGATCGAGGTTCTCCTGACTCAGGCAGAACCGGATGAAGCCATCCCGGGCGTTCTCGCGCGGGAATTCGACTTGGCCATCGTCGAGTCGTTCCCGGGTCAACCATTGGTCCAGTCCGGGGCCACCGAACGCCACCTTCTCTTCGAAGACGCGATGCGGCTCGGGATTTCGGTCTCAGATCCTCGAGCGAGACGCGGCCTGCTCCTGGAGCAGTTTGCGAGGGATCCCTGGATTATGGAACCGACTGGAACTCCCGCGCGAGAATGGGCGGTCGACGTCTGCCGAAAAGCCGGCTTTGAACCGCGCGTGCAATACGAGTCTCCCGATATGTTTGTTCATCAGCGGTTCGCCTCTCAAGGCCTTGCATTGGCTTTCCTGCCGGATCTCATGTGGGCGAACACGACTCCTGGAGTGGCGTTGCATCTGCTTCGGCCCGGAATGGCAAGAACCGTTTACACCGTTGTCCGATCGGGTGCTGGCGGTCATCCCGTAATCCGGGCTTTCCATGACGCGCTGATGATAGCCCTCAAAGGTGCCACGTCCACCGTCCTGCGGAGTCTCGAGTCGGTGGCTGGACCGGCTGACCATTCCAATCTCGACCCAGATCGGTGATTGAGCGGGCACTCCGGCATGTCGCGGAATCCAGTAAGGCGCTTCATCAGGTAGATGACGGCACCGGCCACGGCGACCCCGGCCGCAGCCGCGGCGTCGCCGGCGGTATCGAGACGGACGGCGCGCATGTTCAGATCGCCGCCGGCCTTGTTGCCGTCGTCACCGTCCCCGCCGAGAATAACGGCACCCACGAACATCACCATGGCAATCCCGCTGACAATGAGCGCCGGCAGCCCAGGTGATGGCCATCGGATATCCCGGCGGACGATCGGGGCTCGGCGGCAGCTTGGACACCCGGAGTGCCAGGCGGCGGCCCATCGAGGCGCGCAGGATCGACCCCTGCTCCCTGCTGAGGGGGTTCGATTCACAACGCGTACATCAGCTTTCCTGAAAATTTCTACCAATTTTCCTGCTTTTCGGCGGGAAGGGGCTCTCCGACCCTATTTTGTCGTACCCCTCTGGAATGCTCGTTTTATGGACGGCATTCAAGGAACCCCGGCGGTGGAGGACCTGATCTTTGCCGTGAACTCGTTTGGTCAAGCCTCCAGTTCCCGGCTGGCCGACGGCGGGGAACCGGCCGACGGCAGACTGCCGCACTGTGCCTTGCTGATCGAGCAGTTGCGTGGGCTTGAGGATTTGAAGTCCGCTATCGCGGGTCTCCAGGCCCGGATTGCGGTCGCGTTCGACGGCGCCCAGCGCAGCACCGAGGCAGATCTGGGCATCCCCGCCGACGAGCGCGGACGCGGTGTCGGAGCCCAGATTGCCCTGGCGCGGCGGGAATCCCCCGCCCGCGGATCCCGGCACCTCGGATTCGCGAAAGCCCTCGTGACCGAAATGCCGCACACCCTCGCCGCCCTGGACACCGGACAGCTCAACGAATGGCGCGCCACCCTGCTCGTCAAGGAAACAGCCTGCCTGAGCCCCGAAGACCGCTGCGCCGTCGACGAGGAACTCGCCGCCGACACGGGAGTCTTCGACGGCGCCGGAGACAAGGCCATCATCTCCGCCGCGCGGGCCGCGGCCTACCGGCGGGATCCCCGCTCGGTCACGCAGCGTGCCAGCCACGCCGCCACCGAGCGGCACGTCAGCCTGCGCCCGGCCCCTGACACCATGACCTATCTGACCGCGCTCCTTCCCGTCGCCCAAGGCGTGGCCGTGCACGCGGCCCTGTCCCGGCACGCCGACACCCTCCGCAACGCCGGAGAGACTCGGACCCGGGGCCAGATCATGGCCGACGCCCTGGTCGAACGCACCACAGGCACCCCGGGAGGCATCAGCGGGGTGGAGGTCCAGCTCGTCATGACCGACCGCACCCTGTTCCAGGGCGACAGTGAACCCGCCCGCCTCCCCGGCTACGGCATCGTCCCCGCCGGCTGGGCCCGGACACTGCTCGC
>NZ_JAMXIC010000087.1 GCF_027587375.1 Arthrobacter sp. B2a2-09 | reverse complement strand
AGCACGGCCCAGTCAAGGAGAAGCTGGCCAACGTGGAGAAGTTCGCGCAGTTCCAAACTGCCGCACAATCCGCAATCGAAGCAAAGATCGCTGGCGCAACGCCAGATCAGGTGGACGACGCAGCCGCGCAGGGCGCCAAGGATTACTTGAAGCCCAAACGCAACGAGCGTGCGCTGCCTACCATAACCAAGGATACTCAGGAAACCGACACGACCGTACAGGACATGTCGGACCTGATCGCCGAGAACAAGAAAGCGCTGGCGTACCAGCAGGGCGTTGGCGTAACCGACATGGCCGGTGCTGCGTGGCGTGAAATGACCGGCACCAGCGCCGCGATCAACGCTATCGTGGACCGCTGGAACTGGACTCGGGACTTCAAGCCTGACCCGCTGTTCAATGCCATGCAGGACCGGGACGTTTGGGGCAAGAACATGCCCGTGGACGATCAGGAATGGGTGGCCGACAGCAGCTCTGCCGAGGAACGCACTTGGAAGCTGGGCCGTCCGAACGAACA
>NZ_JAMXIC010000086.1 GCF_027587375.1 Arthrobacter sp. B2a2-09 | reverse complement strand
TCCGCACCGGTTTCGGCGATGATCACTTCGGCGACCCGGCGGGAGACTCCGGGGATGGTGGCCAGGGCTTCCCTGGCGTCGCGAAAGGGTTCCATCGCCTCCTCGATCCGCGCGGTGAGGGCCTCGATCACCCGGGTGTGGGTATCGATCTGGTCCAGGTGCAGGCGGGCCATGAACGCGTGGTGGGGTTTGAACCGGCCGGTGAGCGCATCGACAAGGGCGGGGATCTTCGAACGCAGCATTCCCCGGGCCATCCCGGCCAGGACGTCGGGGTTCCGTTCTCCGTTGATGAGGGCCTCGAGCATGTCCCGGGAGGAGACCCCGGTCAGGTCCGAGACCACCGAGGAGAGCTTGATTCCGGAGCTCTCCAGGAACTTCTCCAGGCGCTGGATCTCCCGGGCCCGGTCGCGGGTGGCGATGGCCCGGGCCCGGGTGAGGTCCCTGAGTTCACGGATCGGTTCCGGTGGCACGAACGAGGCCCGCAATAGCCCGTGCGCGGCAAGCTGGGCGAGCCACGCGGCGTC
>NZ_JAMXIC010000085.1 GCF_027587375.1 Arthrobacter sp. B2a2-09 | reverse complement strand
GACGCCGCGTGGCTCGCCCAGCTTGCCGCGCACGGGCTATTGCGGGCCTCGTTCGTGCCACCGGAACCGATCCGTGAGCTCAGGGACCTCACCCGGGCCCGGGCGATCGCCACCCGCGACCGGGCCCGGGAGATCCAGCGCCTGGAGAAGTTCCTGGAGAGCTCCGGGATCAAGCTCTCCTCGGTGGTCTCGGACCTGACCGGGGTCTCCTCCCGGGACATGCTCGAGGCCCTCATCAACGGCGAACGGAACCCCGACGTCCTGGCCGGGATGGCCCGGGGAATGCTGCGCTCTAAGATCCCCGCCCTTGTCGACGCGCTCACCGGCCGGTTCAAACCCCACCACGCGTTCATGGCCCGCTTGCACCTGGACCAGATCGATGCCCACACCCGAACCGTCGAAGCGCTTACCGCGCGGATCGAGGAGGCGATGGAACCCTTTCGCGAGGCCAGGGAAGCCCTGGCCACCATCCCCGGAGTCTCCCGCCGGGTCGCCGAAGTGATCATCGCCGAAACCGGTGCGGA
>NZ_JAMXIC010000084.1 GCF_027587375.1 Arthrobacter sp. B2a2-09 | reverse complement strand
GTCCGCGCCTTGGAGGCTTTCCTGGATGATGTCTACGGGCGGATGGCGGTGGTCGCGGACGGTGTGGTGCCGCGGGCGTTGGTGACCACGAGTGCGCATTTCCACCGGGCGGTGCATGGTTTCGAGCCGGCAGGCGGGGTGCGGGTGCACGTGTCCGGTATCGACGTGGTCCGCGATGCGGCGGGCACGTTCCGGGTGCTGGAGGACAACGTCCGGGTGCCTTCCGGGGTGTCCTACGTGTTGGAGAACCGGCGGGCGATGGCGAAGGGTTTGCCGGAGGCGTTCGGGCAGCAGCACATCCGTCCGGTCGAGGAATACCCGCGCCGCTTGCTGTCGGCATTGCGGAAGACGGCGCCGTCGGGGGTGGATGACCCCACGGTGGTGGTTTTGACCCCCGGGGTGTTCAACAGCGCCTACTTTGAACACACCTTGTTGGCCGGGTTGATGGGTGTTGAGCTGGTCGAGGGCCGGGACCTGATCTGCCGTGGAAACCGGGTATACATGCGCACCACGGCCGGTGAGCAGCGGGTGGATGTGATTTACAAG
>NZ_JAMXIC010000083.1 GCF_027587375.1 Arthrobacter sp. B2a2-09 | reverse complement strand
AGACCCATGCGCAGGCAGCCGAATGATGTGGTTCGACAAGAACGATCAGCGTGCATTGTTTGGAGATATCCGCGACGAAGAGCGCCTGCTCTGTGATGGCCGGGTTCTTCGGGTTGAACCTGATGTTCTGATCGACTTCCGGCATCTTCCATTCGAAGACGGAAAGTTCAAGCTGGTCGTCTTCGATCCGCCACACCTGACCCGGGCCGGGGTCGATAGCTGGATGCGCGCAAAGTACGGGATGCTGACCAAAGACTGGCGCGAGGATCTTCGGCAGGGCTTTACAGAGTGCTTCCGGGTTCTTGAGCCGGAAGGGATCTTGATATTCAAATGGAACGAGACCCAAGTCCTTGTCAGTGAGCTGCTGGCCCTTACACCAGAGAAGCCGCTGTTTGGCCACAAGTCTGGAAAGCGTGAGAAAACCCACTGGATTACTTTCATGAAGGGGAAACAATGAACATCCCAATCATCGCAGCAAGCGCCACAG
>NZ_JAMXIC010000082.1 GCF_027587375.1 Arthrobacter sp. B2a2-09 | reverse complement strand
GCTGGCCTTGGCTTGCGTCTCAGCAGCACGCGCCGTTGCAGCACCAGTGAAGCCGTCCAGAGGCGAGGCGTTGCCCGCCAAGGCGTTCTCTACCGGCGCAGCCCAGCCACCGGGGACCAGCTTGTTCATGCCAAGCGAGCCAACGTCGGCCACGGTCTTGAATACTTTCTTGCCACTGCCCATATCAGATACTCCGTTTGACGATTGAGGTTGTGTGTTCCATGCCGAGGCTCGTCAGAAACCGCAGCATGGCCTGTTTGCGAGGATTCGCAAGCATTCCGACTTGGAAGTCCGTTGCGTGGATTTGGGTCGCGAGTGAGTGCATCGCGTTCAGGTAGTCCTCAAGGTCCATGGTGCCGAACCGTGGGCCTACGATTTCCTCAGCCAGCGTGCGAGTTGGGCTATGCCAGTCCTCACACTGCCCGACCAATCCGATCCACGTAGGACCGACGAACCAGAACAGCTCACCAGCTTGCAGCAAAGGCCGCAGGCGCTCAGTAGCCACCTCTGGACTGTAAACCGGGAAGCCCTGAGCCTGCATGCTGTCGAACGCAGAGCCGAGCA
>NZ_JAMXIC010000081.1 GCF_027587375.1 Arthrobacter sp. B2a2-09 | reverse complement strand
ACGATCGGCTTCGCCCGGCGGGTGCCCACCTACAAGCGCCTGACCCTGATGCTCCGGGACCCGGCCCGGCTGAAAGCACTGCTGCTGCACCCCCAGCACCCCATCCAGCTGGTCATCGCCGGCAAGTCCCACCCCGCGGACGACGCCGGCAAGAAGATGATCCAGGACCTGGTGAAGTTCACCGACGACCCCGCCGTCCGGCACCGGATCGTGTTCCTGCCCAACTACGACATCGCGATGGCCCGCACCCTGTTCCCGGGCTGCGACGTGTGGCTGAACAACCCGCTGCGGCCCCTGGAGGCCTGCGGGACCTCCGGGATGAAGGCGGCCATCAACGGCTCCCTGAACCTCTCCGTGCTGGATGGCTGGTGGGATGAGATGTACGACGGCGAGAACGGCTGGGCGATCCCCACCGCGAACAACGACGCGTCCCCGACCGAACGCGATGACATCGAAGCCGCAGCGCTCTACGAGCTCCTGGAGACCCAGGTGGCCCCGCGCTTCTACGGCTCCACGGTCTCCGCGGAGGCCGGCGCGGCCGGGCCCTCGCAGTCCGGCCCGGAA
>NZ_JAMXIC010000080.1 GCF_027587375.1 Arthrobacter sp. B2a2-09 | reverse complement strand
CAGATGGAACAGTCACTCACCCAAACCGCTATGCAGAGCGATCCCGATTTCGTCTCCCGGATGGCCAAACGCTGGGTTGACGCCATCGACCAGGACGGATCCGAACCCAGCGAGGAAGAACTCCGCCACCGCCAAGGAGCGTTCATCCGCAAACCCCGCCGCGGCCTGCACCACCTGGAAATCTTCGCCACCGCGGAACAGTTTGAAACCCTCTCCACCGTCATGAACACCGCCACCAACCCGCGCCTGCGCCACGACACCGACGAAGCACAGGATGCGGATCCAACCGGCAACACCGGCGGCAACACCGGCAGCCCCGCAGGGCTAGCCCAGCACGACGGCGTGACTCACCCGCCGCTGGACCGCCGCTCGCGTCCGCAGAAGCTGCTCGACGGGCTCGTCGGCGCCTGCGCAGCGGCCCTGTCCACCGGCGAGCTGCCGGCCAACGGCGGTCTCCGGCCCCAGGTAATGGTGACCATCGACTACCGCGATCTCCTGGACCGTCTCGAACACCAAACCCCCGCTGCCGCAAGCCCCCGCCCGAGCAGCGGCGTGTCCACGTTCCACGGTCCGATCCACCCCTCGGTCATCCGCAAGATCGCCTGCGACGCGGACATCA
>NZ_JAMXIC010000079.1 GCF_027587375.1 Arthrobacter sp. B2a2-09 | reverse complement strand
GGAACCGCGTTGGCAATGGCTTCCTCAACCGTCCAGCGACCTTCGCCGGAGTCCTCGACGTAGTCCCCGATCGAGGCCAGGCCCGGGTCTTCGTCCAAGGCTTTGACCATGAGGTCCAACAGCCAGGAACGGACAACCGTGCCCTTTTGCCAAGCACGGAAGGTTCCGGGAAGGTCCTTGATGATGTCCTTGGCCGCGAGCAGCTCGTAGCCCTCGGCGTAGGCTTGCATCAAACCGTACTCGATACCGTTGTGGACCATCTTGGCGTAGTGGCCCGCCCCCACGCCGCCCACGTGGACGAAGCTGTCGGCACGTTCGCCTTCGGGGCGCAGCGCGTCGAATACCGGCAGGGCGAGTTCGATGTCTTCGTCCGCGCCACCTGCCATGAGTCCGTAGCCGTTCTGCAGGCCCCAGACACCTCCCGAAACACCGCAATCGGCGAAGCGGATGTCCTTGGAGTCCAGGAAAGCCGCGTGTTTCTGGTCTTCGGTGAAGCGTGAGTTGCCGCCGTCGATCACCATGTCCCCGGCAGAAAGCTTCCCGCCGAGTTCGCTGATCACGGCATCCGTGATGTCCCCGGAAGGAACCATGACCCAGACCAGGCGCGGCGCCGGAAGCGCAGCAAT
>NZ_JAMXIC010000078.1 GCF_027587375.1 Arthrobacter sp. B2a2-09 | reverse complement strand
GCCGGGACCAGGCGGAGGAGGATTTCTTCCGCTTTGGGGCCCTGGACGGCGATCAGCGAGGTTGCCGCGGAGGCGTCCTCGACGGCCACGTCAAAGCCGCCATCTTTGCCCGATCGGGCCCTTTGTGCCAGCGCCTCGGCAACCACCTTGGCGTTGCCGGCGTTCGGAACCACCAGGAACCTGGAATCGCCGCGGCGGTAGGTGATGAGGTCATCGATGATGCCGCCGTCTTCCTGGCAGATCAGCGAGTACTTGGCCTTGCCGACAGACATGGCGGAGATCTTGCCCACCAAGGCGTAATCCAGGAAAGCGGCGGCTTCCGGGCCGGTGACCCAGACTTCGCCCATGTGGGAGAGGTCGAACAGGCCTGCGGACTGGCGGACGGCGTGGTGTTCGGCCAGTTCGGAGGAGTACTTCAGGGGCATCTGCCAGCCACCGAAATCGGTGAAGGAAGCGCCGGCCTTCTTGTGCTCTTCGTAGAGCGCAGTGTAGTTCTCAGTCATCGTGAGGAGTCCTTAGTTCTCGAAGGCTTCGATCGGAGGGCAGGAGCAGACCAGGTTACGGTCGCCCGCGGCGCCGTCGATGCGGCCTACCGGCGGGAAGTACTTGTCCTGCTTGAGGTGGTGGACCG
>NZ_JAMXIC010000007.1 GCF_027587375.1 Arthrobacter sp. B2a2-09 | reverse complement strand
TCACCAGAGCCCCGGCGAGTAACGCGCATACTTTCCCAAACCACGGCGCACCAGCGGCGCTCATCCGCTGACTCGCAGTTGTTGTCGTTATCAGCCCGCATAACGACAACAACTGCGAGTTAGTTGGGCATCTGGCGGTGAGTTCCAGCTGACCACTTCACCAGCTACCGCGCCGGGTCTACACTGACCCTATGTCCGACACCGCAGGACGCAAGTTGTTTCAGCATTCAGGAACGGCGCTAATCTTCCGGGGAGCCTTGGCCCTTCTCTTGGCCTTCCTGGTCGCTTCTTTGCCGGTCGCCACGGTTTTTGCCCTCGTCTACGTGTTCGGCGTCTACGCCATCACCGATGGACTCACCGACATGGCCCATTACTTCTACGATCCTGCGCGCCACTCCCGCTGGAGCATGATTGGCGGCTTCATCTCCGTCGCGACCGGCCTCGTGGCCGTTTCGTGGCCGGGCATCACCGCCGCGGCGCTGGGCGTCCTCATAGGAGCATGGGCCCTGCTCTTGGGGATTTCGCAAATCATCCTTGCCATGGACGCCCGGAGGACCATCAGGGCTTGGTTGATCTGGATGTTGACAGGGCTGATCACCACCTTGTTTGGACTTTTTGTGCTCGTCAATCCCGGAGCCGGATTCCTGGGCGTGGTGGCGCTCCTCGCGACATACGCGGCGGTCAGCGGTGTTCTGTTGATCGCCTCTGGTATCAAGCTCCGCAGGCGCGCCTCCTCTTCGGTGATGCTCGCGCATTAGCCCCTGCGGGAGCAATCCACCCCAGGGGGATGCGCCAGGTCCCAAGTTCGGTAAGTTAGTGCCTGTGAAGATAGCTACCTGGAATGTGAATTCGCTCCGCGCACGTGCCGACCGCGTCGAGGCCTGGCTGCAGCGCAGTGACTGCGACGTTCTCGCCATGCAGGAAACCAAGTGCAAGGATGACAATTTCCCGTGGGAGCTCTTCGAGCGCATGGGCTACGAGGTTGCCCACTTCGGCCTGAGCCAATGGAACGGTGTGGCGATCGCCTCGCGTGTAGGGCTCGACGACGTCGAACGCACCTTTGTTGACCAGCCCGCCTTCGGAAAAGCCGGCAAGGATCCTGTCCAGGAAGCCCGTGCGATTGCCGCAACGTGTGGCGGGGTACGGGTGTGGAGCCTGTACGTTCCCAACGGTCGTTCCCTGGACGACGAACACATGCCGTACAAGCTCAAATGGCTGGACACCCTGAAAGGCCACGCCGCCGGCTGGGTCACGGAGAACCCCGAGACCCAGGTGGCGCTCATGGGCGACTGGAACATCGCGCCGCTGGACGAGGATGTCTGGGACATCGATTTCTTCCGGGCGAACGCGCTTACCCACGTCAGCGAGCCCGAGCGCGAGGCCTTCCGGGCGTTCGAAGCGGCCGGTTTCACCGACGTCGCCCGCCCCTACACCCCAGGTCCCGGCGTCTACACCTACTGGGACTACACGCAGCTGCGGTTCCCGAAAAAGGAGGGCATGCGTATTGACTTCGTCATGGCCTCCCCCGCGCTGGCGGCCCGCGTCAACGGGGCCTCGATCGACCGCGAGGAACGCAAGGGCAAGGGTGCCTCGGACCACGCTCCCGTGATCGTGGAGCTAACGGACTGAGCAGCGACAATTTTGGAGGAGGCGGGCCTGCGATGAGCGGAAAGCTATACGGGAGCCAGGCTGGGCTGCCCTTCTCTTCGGCGTTGCGTGTCTACGAACCGCTCGAAGCATTCCCCGAGGACCAGCGGCTGCAGCTCGTGGCGAGCGGCACCCGCAGCGGTTCGCGGGCCGCCGTCGAAAATGCCGAGCTGCTCGCTTCCCTCGGACGGGTCACCCGCAAGGGCGGCGACCCTTTCCCCACCGGGAGCACCGATCTGGTCCGCATCACGCGGGTTCCTTCCGGGGATCGGAAAGACCCCGACGCCGCACGGCTGCTTTACTGCCCCAGCCAACTGGTCATCCGGGCAGGATTGGCGGCCAACGCCCTCATGGAAGGTATCCACGGACCGCTCGCGGACCTGCTCATCCCCGTGGACCAGCGCGACCGGCACCAGGCACGAATCGACCGTATCAACGCCAGTCACGACGCGAAGCGCGTGCACACACGGGCCTCCACCTGGGGCATCCCCTTCAGCTGGTTCTCGCTGTTCCAGGAGGCGGACCGCAAGGATGTCGTGGAATCCGGCGGACGCATCCTGACAGTCAGGGTCTGGGCCTCACTGACGGATGCCTTGGACCGGGCACGCTTTGCCGTAGCCAACCTCGCCCTCGCCGCCCCGGACCTGGACATGCTGGACGACCTGACCCAGCTCACGGAATGGCTCGAATTGTTCCATGTGCAGTCAATGGTCGAACTGGACTATGGCGCGGTGGCGGACAAGGTGTACCCGGACGAGTCGCCCATGGATGTCAGGCTCGGCATCGAATGCCTGGCCGAGGGCGACATGACCGGAGCGGCCGCGGCTTATCGCAGGCTGGCTTCCCGCTGGATCCCCATCAGGCAGTTGGCCCGGGCTTCCTAGCTAGGCGGGCGCTAGCTCCTGGGGCGGGGCGGTGGTTTCGCGGACGATCAGCCGGTGGGGTGCTTTCATGGACCGTACGGAACCTGTGGCCCCGGCCAATTCGTCCAACAGCATGCGCGTGCCCGTCTGGCCTTGTTCAACGGGGTCCTGGGCCACCGTTGTCAGGCCCATGGCCTCGGCGAATTCATGGTTGTCGATACCGATGATGGACAATTCTTCCGGTACGCGGACGCCACGGCGCCGCGCCTGCAACATGGCCCCCATGGCCATTTCATCGGAAGCACAGAAGATCGCCGTCGGTTTGGGCCCGGGCTTGCCCCACAGCTCGTCGAAGGCTTCCTGGCCGCTGCCCACGGTGAAGTTTCCGAAAATGTCCCATTCCGGAGGCATGGAAAAGCCCGCGCTCGTCATGGCATCCGTGAAGCCGTCAACGCGCAGTCGCGGCACGGTGAAGTTCAAGTCGGAATCGTCCTGGCCGTGGAGCAGCGCGATCTCCCGGTGGCCGAGGTTCAACAGATGCATGGTGGCTTCCACCGAGGCAGCGTAATCGTCGATGCCGATGCTGGGGCAGTCCTCCACTGGACCGCCGACAATCACCAAGGGGATTTCGATCCTTTGGAGATCGGCGATTTCCTCGGAGGTCAGGGACATACAGAGAACCAGGAGTGCATCGATCTGCTTATAGACCATCGTCTTGCTGAAGAGCCGTTCCCGCGCTCCGCGCTGCCCGCCCAGGTTGAACAGGGACAGGTTGTAGCCGCGCGCGTGGAGCTCGCGGTCTACGCCCTCGATGGCCTTGAAGAAGAACCAACGGTCCACGTAAGGGGCCAGGACACCGATCGTCCTGGTGCGGCCCGTGGCCAGCCCCGAAGCGGACGACGACGCCACATACCCAAGTTCTCCGGCGACCCGTAGGATCTTTTCCCGGGTAGCCGGAGATACCCGGGGAAGGCCGCGCACCGCGCGGGAAACGGTGGCGGTGGAAACGCCTGCGGCCTGTGCAACGTCCTCAATGCTGGCTCCTGCGTGGCCGCCACGCTGGGACCGTTCATTCGTTTTTGCCACTCAAGCCCCCTCAAAGAATCCGTGCGGAAGCCGGGGGTTCCTTCCCAGACGGCAGATAACCAGCGTATTCCGCCTGGTTGCCTTCCGCCGATTCCGCGCTACTTATTTCGGCTCGCTGCTCACCTGATGCGCCTGGATGTCCGTGCGGGGAGCCTGCGGCGAAGCCGAAGCATCCCCCACAGGGCCAGCAATACCGCCAGCAGGCCCAGGGCCCAGCCCAGTGCGGGCTGGGCCGTGAGCTCGGCGGCCACGGTGATGACCAGCAGGACCAAGGCCCAAAAGCCGAGAAAACCTATCACGAGGTCGAAATCTTCCGCCGATTTCACTCGCGCGTGCTGCTCCTTGGCCGGGCCGCCGAGGGGCGGCCCGGCCGAATCCGGAGTTTGCGTCATTTGACGGCGCCCGCTGTGAGGCCCGCCACGATCTTGCGCTGGAAGACCAGCACGAGGATCACAAGCGGAATAGTCACAACCGTTCCGGCTGCCATGACGGCGGTGTACGGCTCCTGGTGGGCCTGGGCACCGGCGAAGTAGGCGATAGCCACCGTAACGGTCTTGGTTTGGTCATTGGACAGCTGGCTCGCGATGAGGAATTCATTCCACGAAGCGATAAACGCCAGGATTGCGGTGGTGAACACAGCGGGCGCGGCAAGCGGCATGATCACCTTGCGGAATGCCTGCCCCTGGGTGCAGCCATCGATTCGAGCTGATTCCTCCAGCTCCCACGGCATTTCCCGGAAGAAGGAGGTCAGGGTGTACACCGTCAGAGGGAGCACAAACGAGATGTTCGGAATGATCAGTGCCTGATATGTGCCGTACCAGCCGATGTTGGTGAACAGCTGGAACAGCGGAGTCACCAAGGCCACGCCCGGGAACATCGAAGCCCCGAGGACAAAGCCGAGGACCAGGAACTTGAACCGGAATTCGAGCCTGGACAAGGCATACGCCGCGAACACGCCGAATAGCAGGGCAACTACGGTGGTCACCCCTGCCACGAAGAGCGAGTTCAGGAGGTTCCGGCCGAAGTGGTTGCCCAGGTTCTCCGAGAACACCGTGGTGAAGTTGTCCCAGGTGACGTGGGTGAAGAAAGGCGTCGAATCGAAGGTGTATCCAACGTCGCGGAACGCGGTCACGATCATCCAGTAGAAGGGAATCAAGCACCAGATGAAGATGATGGCTGCGCTGAGGTACGTGCGCCCGCTCGCCCAGCGTTCCCGCCGTCGGGCTGCCGTCTTGGGAGCGGTGTCAAAACTCACGGCGGTCATTTTTCCTGCCCCTTGGTGGTCTTGGGTGTGGCTGAGGCGACTGCGTTGGCTCCCAGGAAACGAACGAAGATGAACGCGACGAGGAAGATGATCAAGAAGGTGATGGTGGACAAGGCCGCTGCTGAGTTGAATCCCTGACGGATCTGGTCGACCACCAAGATCGACAACGTTGTTGTGCCGTTCGAGCCCTGGGTCATGATGGCCGGGAGGTCATACATGCGCAGTGCGTCAAGGACACGGAACAGGACAGCCACCATGAGTGCCGGCTTCACCAGCGGCAAGGTGATCTGGGTGAAACGCTGCCATGCCGAGGCGCCGTCGACCTTCGCTGCTTCGTACACTTCTGCCGGGATGATCTGGAGGCCAGCCAAAATCAGCAGGGCCATGAACGGCGTGGTTTTCCAGACGTCGGAAATGATGATCGCCCAGCGGGCTGGCCATTCGCTGCCGGTCCACAGGATTGCCGTGCCAAAGAGCTTGTTGGCGATTCCGTCGAAAGCGAAGATGAAGAACCACAGCTTCGCGGTCACGGCCGTTGGAATGGCCCACGGAACCAGGACAGCAGCACGAAGGGCACTGCGGCCGCGAAAAGTCCGCGCCATGATGACGGCCATCCAGAACCCGAGGACAGTCTCCAAGACAACTGTGACAACCGTGAAGAAGAACGTCGTTCCAACGGCGCTCCAGAACTGGGCGCCAAGAGTGCCAGGCGCACAGGCAGCTGAGCCACATTGCTGGGCCAACCAGTGGACAAAGTTGTCGAAGCCGGCGGGTCCACCCTGGACGAAGACCTTGGTCACCGGGTCAAGACCCTGGTCCTTCTGGAACGCCATGATAATAGCGTTGACCACCGGGTACACGATGACGACGGCAAGCAACACCAATGCGGGAGAAATCAACCAGAACGCCCACCGGCCTTGGGACGTGGCCGCCCGGTCCTGTCCTACTTCTTTTTGAACTTTTTTGGGTTTGGGGCTTGGTGTCTCTGGCGCCCGTTTAGGCTGCGCAAGGGTGGACATTTCCCCTCCTTCCGGAAATTGATAGCGTGCCCCTCGGGCGGCCGTTCGCGTGAAGCGCCAGCCGCCCGAGGTTCACTGGAGGTGTCGCTACTGGCTGGCCGAGTTGATGGCCGTGTCCATGTCCGTCAGTGCCTGATCGACGGACTTGTCACCCTTGATGGCAGCGTAGGCATTGTCCTGAATGGCCTTGGTGACTGCTGGGTAGAACGGCGAGACCGGGCGCGGCACGGCGTTCGAAATTGAGGTCTTCAACACCGGAAGGTACGGCAGTTGCTGGACCAGAGTGGGATCGTCGTACAGGGAACCCAGGACCGGGGCCAGCGAACCCTGCGTGGCGTAGAACTTTTCAGTTTCTTCACTGGTCATGAAGGCAAGGAAGTCCTTGGCCGTTGCCTTGTGCTGCGAGTAGACGCTGACAGCAAGGTTGTGACCACCGAGGGACGAGGCGCCGGGGCCGGTCATGCCCGGGAGCGGAGCCATGCCGAAAGTGTCCTTCACCTTGGATGAGCCGTCCGTCTTGGCGAGGTTGTACACGTAGGGCCAGTTGCGCAGGAAGAGGAGCTTGCCGTCTTCGAAGGACTGCCGGCCCTGTTCTTCCTGATAAGTGACGGCCTGCGTCGGGATGTTCCCGTTCTTGTACGCCGTGACCAGGTTGTTGAGGCCTGCCTTGGCCGCCGCAGAGGTCACGGTCGATTTGCCGTCGTCTCCAACGATCGTGCCGCCGGCGGAGTTGATGGCTTCAGCCGCGTTCACGGTGAGGCCTTCATACTTGGCGAATTGTCCCGCGTAGCAGTCGATATTGTGGGCCTTCGCCACGGAGCACATGCTCATCATCTCGTCCCAGGTCTTGGGCGGTGTGGGCACCAAGTCCTTGCGGTAGAAGAGGATGCCGCCGTCCGAGGTCTGGGGTGCTGCGAAAAGCGTGTTGTTGTACGTTGCCGTCTTGACCGTGGCAGGCAGCATCTTGGAGGTATCGATGCTCATCTTGTCCGTGAGCGGCTGCAGCCAACCCTTGGCGGCAAATTCAGCGGTCCAGATAACGTCCACGTCAACGACGTCGTAATTTGCGTTTTTGGCCTGGAAGTTCTGGACCAAATCGTCGTGCTGCTGGTCCGCCTGGTCGGACTGCTCCTTGAAGGTGACCTTCTGGTCCGGGTGCGCCGCATTCCACTTATCGACGAGCGGGCGGACAACGTTGCTGTTGTCTTTGCCTTGGACGTAGGTGATGGGACCGCGTCCGTCGACGTTTGCTGCGGCATCTCCGCCGCTTGAGGCTGTGCTGCCGCCACCGCCGCCACCACAGGCGGACAGGGACATTGCTAGCACGCCGGCAACAGCAGCCGGCAAAAGGTACTTGCGTGTGTTCATGCTGGGGACTCCTCAGTGAGTGGACCAGGTCTTTTTCCGCAGTGCGGTTGATGTGGTGAGCCTCACATTAGTAAGCTTCCGGGTAGGAATGCAAGCGTTTACACAAAAATATGTCATCGAGAGGAATCCAGTGCCGCACTCCCCGATCCCAACCCCCGGTTCCAGCAATTCCGCGTGGTGGGCAAGCGCCGTCGTCTACCAGATTTATCCCCGCTCTTTCGCCGATGCCAACGGCGACGGAATGGGCGACCTTGCGGGGGTCACCGCGAAATTGCCCTATCTGCAAAAGTTGGGCGTGGATGCCGTGTGGCTCTCCCCGTTCTTCAAGTCGCCGCAGGCTGATGCCGGATACGACGTAGCCGACTATCGGGCCGTGGATCCCCTCTTCGGCACCTTGGATGACTTCGACGCCATGCTGGAGAAGGCACACAGCCTGGGCATCAAGGTGATCGTCGACCTCGTGCCCAACCACACCTCGGACGAGCACGCCTGGTTCCGCGAAGCCCTCGCCGCAGCCCCAGGCTCCCCCGAACGCGAGCGCTACATGTTCCACCCGGGCAAAGACTCGAAACCGGGTTCCGGGGACGGGGCCCTGGCCCCGAACAATTGGAAATCCATCTTCGGCGGCCCCGCGTGGACGCGCCTAACGAACGACGACGGCACTCCCGGCGAGTGGTACCTGCACCTTTTCGATACGAGGCAGCCCGACCTCAACTGGGAGAACCCCGAGGTTCACGAAGAGATGCGTTCGGTACTGCGCTTCTGGCTGGACCGCGGAGTTGACGGCTTCCGGGTGGATGTTGCCCACGGCCTGGTCAAAGAAGCCGGCTTGCCGGATTGGGAAGGCGTTGCCGCCATGGTCGAAGGTGGTTTATCCGCACCGGGCGCCCACAGCGAAGCTGTCGAACCGCACACGGCCAAGCTTCACATTGTCCCCGCAGCCGACAACGCCGACGGGGCCGTCGCGACCGCCGTCGAGCACAAGGTCAAGCCGCCGCTGGACCCGCCGTCGCCCTTCTTCGACCAGGACGGCGTCCACGAGATCTACCGCGAATGGCACAGAGTCCTCGCCGAGTACGACGGCGACCGCATGCTGGTTGCCGAGGCCTGGGTCGAGCCTGCGGAGCGGTTGGCCCGGTACGTCCGCAAGGATGAAATGCAGCAGGCCTTCAACTTCGATTTCCTCTTGGCTGGCTGGGATGCGGAGCGCATGGCGGAGGCAATCGAAACTTCGCTGGACGCGGCGGGATCCGTCGAGGCTCCCTCCACCTGGGTCCTGAGCAACCACGACACCGTCCGGCACCCCAGCCGTTTTGGGCTGGCCGATCCCACCACCTTCCCGAAGGGAATCGCGGCGGAAGACGAACAGCCCGACGCCGGCCTGGGCCTGGCGCGGGCACGGGCCGCCTCCATGGTGTCTTTCGCACTCCCGGGCTCGGCCTATTTGTACCAAGGTGAGGAACTCGGCCTGCCGGAGCACACGTCCCTGCCGGCCAAAGCGCGCCAGGATCCGTCATTCTTCCGTACCAAGGGCGTGGAGCGCGGCCGCGATGGGTGCCGCGTGCCGCTGCCCTGGAAATCCGCCGAGCCCGGCTTCGGATTCTCGGAAGGGGTATCGTCCGGTACGAGCCGCGCCGGTGCTGCTGGCGGAGCGCCCGCAGCGCCCTGGCTGCCCCAGCCCGAAGCGTTCGGCGAGCTGGCTGCGGACGTCCAGTCCGGCGTCGAGGGCTCCACCCTCGAGCTGTACCGCTCCGTCCTGACTTTCCGCAGGTCACGCCGCCTTGGCTCGGGCACGTTCCAGTGGGCTGAGGAGCACGATCCCGCCAACGGAGTCCTGGCCTTCCACAACCGGGACGTGCTGGTAGTGGTCAACATGGGTACTGCGGCTCTCCCCGTGCCGGTCGGGCTACGAGTGGAACTCTCCAGCGATGGCGGCTCGGGCGGGGCTTCGATTGTCCCGAATAGCGGGGTGTACCTCGTGGCGCGGTAGGGGCTTCCCTTCCCGACCTTCTTTGGCGCGAAAACGGGGCCGACACGCACAACTTGCTGCGTGTCGGCCCCGTTCTGTAACCAAAGAGGGTCAGGAAGGCGCCACTAGCGTGGAGCTTACTTGCCGCCCTTGAAGAAACCGGCGATCTTGGCGCCGAGGCCCTTGGCATTCTCGGCCACATCCCCCGCGATTTCCTTGGCGTTCCCGGCAACATCCCCTGCGAGGTCTTTGGCTTTCTCAGCCACGTCGCCCGAGAGGAACTCCTTGACGTGCTCAGCGGCATCGCCCGCGAATTCCTTTGCGTTTCCGACCGCCTCGCCGGCAAATTCCTTGACGTGCTCCGCGGCATCGCCTGCGACGTGCTTGGCCTGTTCAGCTGCGGCTTCGGCGGTTTGCTTGATGTTGTTGACTTCTTCGCTCCTGGTTTTCTCCTTGTTCCTGGTCCAAAGTGTTTTGGTCCATCGGCTTGACTCGGACCCAGGGTCCGGTGCCGGCCGGGCAAGCCCAACCAAAGGGAAGAGTTCCCCCTACCCTTCAAACTATGGCCCCACGGACACCTCTGCAACGCAAAACGCCCGGGAAAGGAACATGGCTATCCGATTAACAACGGCTGCGTGTCAGTTCAACGAACGCGCTCGGCCTTGCTGAACCTGGTCCTCGCGCCGGCCCCGATATGAATCAACACGGGAGTCTTGCGTCCCACCACTATGTCCAGTGCCTCCACCAAACGGGAAACATCAGCGGCCAGCGTGTGCGGAGAAACGCCTTGACGGGGCTGGACCCTGATCCGGAGCCCGGGACGACCGTTGACCTCGTAGGTTGCCACCATTACGCCCGCGAGATCCGTCCGTTCCGCGAGGGCCGCCTTGAGCGCCTGCTCGGCAAGGTTCCCGCCGATGTTGACATCACCAGGGGTCCGGGCGTCGTCGTACTCCGACACGATGAGGTTGGCGCGGCCTTTGCCCTGCTGCGAGACCCAAGACACCATGAGCACGATCAGCACAACAAGCACCGCAGCTGCGGCAACCCAGAGCCAGCTTTCCTGACGTCCTGGAATGCGGGTCTGCTCAGAGAGGTACTTGGCGTGTTCCCAGAGGCCGGTGGACCAGCTTTGCCACCAACTTCCCACGGCGGGAACAGTGGCGAGCAGCATCAGGAGAAAGCCGATCGCCAACAGAATCAGGCCAAGGATGCCGATCAGGATGCGGTTGAGGACGTGCGGAGTGCCGTTCATGCCCCGATCACCCCGGACGTAGCGACATTGACACGGACTGAAGGCATGGGCGAAGGGGCCATCCTTTGAAGTTCATCCTCGACGCCGGCAAGGATCCGTTCCTCGTGCAAGGGCACGCCCGAGGTGGGCCGGACGTTGACCACAACCAGCCGTTGCGAAACCACCACCATGACCTGCTCCTGGGTGACATTCGCCGCCGCCCGGGCAGCCCGGGCCAGTGCCGAAGCGATGACCTCGTCATCCACCACCACTCCGGCCCGGGGATCTTCAAGCAAGTGACGGGACTTCCGGCCGGGCAGGACCGCGTTCAAGAAGAAAATCAGGCCCACCATGGCCACGACACCGCCGAGTGCACCGAGCAGCAACGGCGAAATACCTCCGGGCAGGGCCGTGAGCCGTTCGGCAGCCGTTTGCGGATCGATGAGCCACGGTGGTTGGCCAATGGCGCGCAAAGCGGATTCGAGAAGGGCATAGATACAGGCCGCGATCACAAGGGCCGCGGCCAGCCCGGCGATTCCCGCACGGGAGGAGCGGGTCTCGCGCCTGAGGATGCGCTGGAGTCCGACGTCGATCCGGTCGCCGACGCCGGAGGTCCCTGGTGCCTGGACGTCTGGCATCTGGATGCCTGGGGTCTCGCTGCCTGGGGCCTGGCCGTCGGGCGTCTGCGCGTGCGTAGTGTCCGGGTGGCTGCGCCCGGCGTGCGGGGTCTGGGCGTGGCTCATTGGACGCGAGCTCCTTCACTGATGCGTGCGCCACTGATCCGGATATCCACGCGGCTCAACGTGGAACCGCTGAGCTGGGTGACACGCTCAAGAATGGCCGTCTTGGCAGCTACGGCCCGATCCCAAACCGTCCCACCGTATCCCCCTACCCGCAGGGGATCCCTGAGGACTTCCGTCAGCGAGGGCACACGGATCGGGGCGGCAACCGAGAGTGCCAGGAGGCCGTCGTCGTCCGACCATTCGGCGCGAACATCCTGCGCCGAGACGCCGAGCGCTTCCGCAGCGGCCGCCTGGGCCAATGTAGTGAGGGCCTGGGTGCTGATTCGGTTGTGGCCAGCCAGGGAGACGGCGGGCTGCACAGCCTCAGCCGTGGAACTCATGACGATGAGCGGCGGCCGGTGAGGGCATCCAGCACGCTGCGCAGGTCAAGCTTTCCGTCCGCGGCGCGCCCCAGAAGTGCACCGATGCCCATGAAGAGAAGGGCGATGATAAAACCCCACAGCCCGAACTGGAAGGCCATGAACGCCACGAAGGCGCCAATCCCGATTCCGACAACGGTCAAGTTCACTGGAGTGGCTCCCTTTCCGATAGTGCGCCTTTTGTTCCGGGTTTGATGGGCGGCGCAACGTAGACGTCGTTGATCTCCACGTTGACCTCAATGACTTCCAGCCCCACCAACGATTCGACCGCCTGATAGACGGCCGCGCGGACCTGGTTGGCGACATCATGCAAAGGGTATCCATAGACGGCCACGAGATTGATGTCCACGGCCACTTGGGTTTCTCCGACCTCCGCCCGGACACCCGCCGCATGGTCCTGGCTGCCGACGGCATCGCGGATGGCTCCGAGGGCGCGCGAAGGAGCCGATCCGAGGGAATAGACACCCGGAACAGCCCTGGCGGCAATGCCAGCAACCTTGGCGACAGCGGAATCCGAGATCACTGTGCGGCCACTTCCTGCCACCGTTTGCCGGTCCTCGGATACCGGAGCCCCAACGGCTTCCGGTTCAGGCGCGGTGTAGCTTTCCTGCTGGTCCATCTAGCCCTCCCCTTCTCTTGAGTACCACCCTAGCGCTTGGCTAAGACAAGGCGGAGACAAAAGGAACTACAAAGAGGAAGAGGGCAGTTCAGGGGCGGGATTGCAGGTGGCCTTGGGCCGGACCCGCTCGAGGAACTACTCGCTGCGCGCTTTCCTTCGGCGAACGGCTGCCACGTACCACATACGAAGCAGCGCACCTGCACCGACGGCAAGGAAGGCGTAGAGCAGACCTTCGTATGTCGTTCTCGTAATCGGGACCAAAACGAACCACGTTACGGCAACAATAACCGCGACCCCGACCAAATAGATAACCCTGTCCCTAGACATAAGTGCTCCTCAGCTTGGCCGCTATCTGCACTGCACACCAGTGTATTCAAACGGATTCCATCCGATAAAGGGATAGACTCCCCAAAATGACAACCCGAGGCAGTTGCCGTGGTTGTCCGCCGTGACTGCGGTCCACGCCAGCGCGCCCGAGGCCAGTCCGCAGGCGGCAACACCAACAGCCCCGCCTACGCCGCATGCGGCGGTCGCGCCGCCGAGTGCGGCGATACCGCCAGTGGCAACGTCATGCGTTTCTCGCTTGTCGAAATAGACTGAACACCAGCCGACCCCGCAACCGTATTGCGGGTCTGCCACCACCGGGAAGGTAGCGCCCCGCGTGTCGACGTGCTGAGTCACCACATTCCCTGAAACCGTGTAGTTCGTCGGCAAATTCTTGCCGTTGGCATCCTTTGCCCAGGGCGCGAGGATCGTATTTACAAGGTTCCCCGTCGAATCTGAAACCGTCACGCCGCCACGGTTGTCCGGGATCAGCTTCAGTTCTTCACTAGGTGAGCCAATCGCGAACTGGTAGTCAGACGGTGCAGATGTGTCCTTGATGACGATGTAGCTAACGTTCCGATTGTCTCGGGTTCCTGTGACGAATCCATGCGACGCCGACTTTGCGACTTCTACACGAACGGAGTCCGCCGTAACTCGTTTGGACGCCCCTGGTGATATGGGCGAAATGTCAACGGAGCGGATGGTCGACTTCCGTGCTGCGCTCACCTGAGGCGAAGGAGCCACCTTCTTCGCCTCACGTTGAGAGTCGAGGAGGCCGCCGCGTTCCTGCACAACTTTCAGCGGGTCAAACATATCTGCTGCCTGGGACGGTGGTGCTGCGAGCAATGCCGAAGTGATACCTATTGCTACTGCTAGGCCGATGCCGACGAGACTTCGTTTCATGATTCCCCATGATCAATTGACTGCATTGGACAGCCTGGATTACCAGGTGGGCCCGACGATACCGGAGGCCTAACTCAATAACAATCCGGTCGACCGGTATTTTTCTATTTTCGGAGTCAATGATCACAACTGGGCCAAACCATCCGGCCGCGCTGAGCTCAGGCCCTGCGGGACCGGAGCTCGGGGAACATAGCGGGCCGCATGCGTTCCCATTTTCGGATTTCCAGGGCTGCAGTCTTCCTCGATGTGAGCGCTGGTTGCTCATGGCGGGGCTCAACGAGTCCGACCAGACTCGCCTGGGACCCGAAAAACACTGGAGCAAGCGCACCGCAAGCACTCAGCAAATCCGATCACCGCACGCCGCACGCCGCACGCCGGATTCTGCTGGACCGTTCCCCGTGCCCTAAGTTGCCAGCCGCGTGATTCCAGGGGTACGTGGTTTGTCTGTTCGAATGATTGAGCAGAATCCGACGCGTACGCAGGGATATGACGCGCACGCACGGAAATTTTCGCCTTTTAGGCACAAACCGAATAACCCCGGTTTTGCCCCTGCAGGTTAAAAGAAGAAAAGCGCCAGTTCCGAAGAACTGACGCTTCCCAGTGGTGGCTCCGACCGGCGTCGATCCGGTGACCTTTCGATTTTCAGTCGAACGCTCTACCAACTGAGCTACAGAGCCTTAGGTGACAATGTCACCATGATTGCCGGAATTTCTTCCGGCAATCAGAGCGACCCTGACGGGACTTGAACCCGCGACCTCCGCCGTGACAGGGCGGCGCGCTAACCAACTGCGCTACAGGGCCTTGCTTGTTTGCAGTATCTCTACCGCTTTTTTCAAGGCTTCCAGCTTACCAGACTTTTCAATCCGGCCCGACCAGTTCCTTGCGTACCCCCAACGGGATTCGAACCCGTGCCGCCGCCGTGAAAGGGCGGTGTCCTAGGCCGCTAGACGATGGGGGCCTGGAACAATTCGAATTTCGCGACGTGCGGTAACGCTATGCGTCCCGCTTCTCGCTCGTCCGAACTGGACTCTAAAACTTTAGAGCATAGTCAGGGATATTCCCAAATCGCGCCCCGCGGAACGCAAACCGGCTTCAAAACCAGTGCGTCAGAGTTGGCGGTTTCTTGTTGAAAGACGTCCGAATTCCGCCAGTCCGCGCAGCCCCGCGCGGGCTAGATTGGCATCATGGCCACAAGCACCCCAACCTCTCCGGCGACCACCAACTCCCGGACCATCAGTAAGCTCGGCATCGCCGCAGTCGTCGTCACCGTTGTCCTTTGGGCGTCCGCCTTCGTAGGCATCCGCGCCGTGGGGCCTAGTTTCTCTCCCGGTTCTTTGACGCTTGGACGGCTGGTGGTTGCCGCCGTCGCGCTCGGCATTGTCGCCCTGCCCAGGCTCAAGCGCTGGCCCAAAGGCCGCGAATGGCTGCCCATCCTTGCCTACGGCGTCATGTGGTTCGCGGGTTACAACCTTGCACTGAACGCTGCCGAACACATGCTCGACGCCGGGACCAGCGCCATGCTCATCAACGTCTCGCCGATCCTGATCGCCGTCCTCGCCGGCGTCATCCTGAAAGAAGGCTTTCCGCGCTGGCTGATCATCGGCAGCCTCGTAGCATTCGGCGGCGTTGCGTTGATCGCGCTCGGTTCCGGACAGCGCTCGACGGCGGACGTCGCCGGAGTGCTGTTGTGCCTTCTTGCCGCTGTGCTCGCCGCGGTGAGCGTGATTGTCCAGAAGCCTGTGCTGCGCAAGTTCTCCGCGGCACAGGCCACCTGGTTTGGCATCTTGGTGGGCGCCGTATGCTGCCTGCCGTGGGCCGGCCAACTGGTGGCCGAAGTGCAGGCCGCGCCGCTTCCGGCCACTCTCGGCTTGGTGTACCTCGGGATCTTCCCGACGGCCATCGCCTTCACCACGTGGGCCTATGCGCTGTCCCTCATCGAGGCCGGGAAACTCGCCGCGACGACGTACCTGGTTCCGGGCACCACGATTCTGATTTCCTGGGCGGTTCTCAAGGAAATCCCCACCATCTGGGGCCTCGTGGGCGGCGTCATTTGCCTCGTAGGCGTCGGGCTGACGCGGCGCAGGTCCCGCTAGCAAAGTGCCCCGCGCCGCCGTCAAAACCTCGGCCGCCGCTACCTTGCCATCCCGGCGAGAAGCTCGCGGTGCGTGGGCGGGTTGGCTCCCGGGCGCCCCACGGTAATGGCTGCGGCCATGGATGCGGTCTGCCCGATGCGTTCGAGAACCGTGGGCGCAAGCCCTTGGCTACCGCGCAACAGCAGCCCCAGGATCAGTGCCGACATGTAGGAATCGCCGGCGCCGATGGTGTCCGCCACCACCGAGGTCACCGCGGGAACCGTCAGCTGGGTGTGCGGCGTCGCCATCAAGGAGCCCTGGGCGCCTCGGGTGACGACCGCCAACCCTGCCCCGAGGCTCAGGATGTGCTTGGCAGTCTCTTCCAATGACTTGCTGGGATAGAGCCAGAACGCGTCGTCGTCGCTGAGCTTCACCACGCTGGTCAACGGCACGAGCTCCTCGAAAATGCGGAGTGCCTCGCCGTGGCTGCCCAGGAGGTCGGTGCGGATGTTGGGGTCGTACGTGACGATGCATCCGCCCTGGGCCTGCTCCAGCAGGGTCCTGACGACGGCGGCGCCGGGCTCAAGGAACGTAGCAATCGAGCCCGTGTGGAGCACCTTCGGGGCGTAAGGGAGGGCAGCGGGAGCCAGCTTCCACTCGATGTCGAAGGTGTACTCGGCCGAGCCGTCCGCTGCGATCTCCGCCGTCGCCGTCGCAGTCTTCGCAAGCGATTGCGAACCCGGCAGGACAACTACACCGGCGCTTGCCAGGTGCGCAGCAATGGACCCGCCCCGGGAATCGCGCCCGACGGCGGTCAGCAGCCCGGCTTTCACGTCGAGCCGCCCGAGGCCATAGGCGACGTTCGCAGGCGAGCCGCCGGGGTATTCGACCTGCCCTTCGGGCGAGTTGACGATGTCAATGAGCGCTTCGCCGACCACGACGACGTCGAGCGGCTCGGACGCAAGGGGCGAGTGGTTCATGCGTTTCCTGTTCCTTGGTTGGGGAGTTTCAGTGGCTATGAGTGAATCTCAGTGGCGCCGTCACGGAATGGCGTTCGACGAGGGGACATTCAAAGTATTCGGTACTGCCGTCACGTTCCGCGCCGGCTAGCAGCAGTTCAATGGCGCGCCGGCCCATCTCAAGGAAGGGCAGCTCAAGGGTGGTCAGCCCGGGCCGCAAGTGCGGGGCGAGCGTTTCCTGGTTGTCGAATCCCACCAGCGACACATCGTGCGGGATGGACAATCCGAGCTGGGCCAACGCTTGGTAGGTACCCCAGGCTGTGCGGTCGTTGGCGCAGAAGATGGCAGTGGGTGGCTGCGGACCCGTCATGAGTGCCAGCGCATTGTCGAAACCGCCGGATTCATGCCCGTCGCCGATCCGGTGGAGCCCTGGGTCGGGGTGGAGGCCAGCCTCCTTGAGGGCCCGGAGATACCCCGCATAGCGCCCGACGGCGGCGGGAAGCTCACCGTCCACCGCGCCGATGTTGATCATTGCGATGCGCTTGTGGCCGGCGTCGAGCAGGCGTTTGGTGGCCGTGTAGCCGCCCAGTTCCTCTTGGGGGGCGATGCTCGGAAAGCGTCCGGAACGGTCGCGTGAATTGAGCACCACTGCGGGCACCTCCGCCAGGACGTCCGGCACGTCAAGGACCCGGTGGTACATGGCGGCGTAGACCACTCCAGCGACCTTGTAGGACAGCATGGTCTCCAGTGAAGCGGCTTCGAGGGCCTTGTCACCGCCCGTGTTGACGGTCAGGAGCAGCAGTCCGGCCTCCCAAGCCCGGGCCTGGGCGCCCTCGATGATCTTGCCGGCGAATGGCGCTGTGGCCACGAAGTCGCCGACGAAGCCGATCATGCCCGCCACGCCGTCGCGGAGTACTTTGGCGTGGGCGTTGGTCCGGTACCCCAGTTCGTGGGCGGCAGCATTGACCCTGCGCCGGGTTTCCTCGGAGAACCTGGTTCCCGCGGCGTCGTTGAGCACCAGGGAAACCGTGGCCTGGGAAACACCGGCAGCGGCCGCGACGTCGTTCATCGTCGTGCCGGAGCGGCTGCCGGGGCGGTTCATAGGCTGGCCTGTCTCTTGGGAGCTGTGGCGTGCTTGTCACAGGATCCGCACGACTGGCTGGGCTTAACCTGGGGCTGGGTTATACGAATTACCAACCCGGAAAACTGTAGCTGCCATCACATCCGGCGTCAATGACCGGGCCGCGGACTAGAGTCAGTACATGCCCGCGAATTTACCTCCCGGCCTGCCTATCGTTCCCGACGGCGATGCCCCTGGCGGCGAGCGCATTTCCTCCCCGCTCCCTGGTACCGGGGCGTCGGTTGGGGCGGGGCAGTTCAATACCGGTCCATTCGAGATGTCGCCTGAAGACTTCGAGGCGGCCGTCAGCGATGCCTTGCTCCTCATCCCGGACAAGGCGGCCCGGGCCATGGACAACGTGGCCATCTTCATCGAGGACGACTACACCCCGCAACCTGGAGACGCACCGGGCACCGTACTTCTGGGCCTGTACGAGGGGGTGCCGTTGACGGAGCGGGACTCTTGGTGGGATGCCGGTTCCCTCCCGGACCGGATCACCATTTTCCGGCAGCCGATCCTGGATATCTGCGAATCCCGCCAGGAAGTGATCGACGAGGTGGCGATTACCGTGATCCATGAGATCGCCCACCACTTCGGAATCGGTGACGACCGCTTGCACGAGCTCGGCTGGGGATAGCCTTGTAGGCATGGGGCACGATCACGACCACTCGCACGGCATTACCGCAACCGGTAAGCATCGGAAGCGGCTGATCGCTGTCCTGGCCATCACCCTCGGCGTGGTCCTCGTCCAGGTGGCGGGCGCCGTCGTCTCCGGTTCCCTGGCGCTGCTGGCTGACGCAGGCCACATGCTCTCCGACGCCGCGGGCGTCTTCATCGCGTTGCTTGCCGCCTGGATAGCCACCCGGCCGGCGAGTGATCAACGCACCTACGGGTACCAGCGTGCCGAGGTCCTGGCCGCGCTGGCCAACGCCCTCATCCTGATCGTGATCTCAGTGGTGATCTTCATCGAGGCACTCCGCCGTTTCGGGGAGACACCGGAAATCCGCACCGACGTCATGCTCTTTGCCGCCGTTCTGGGTGCCGTGGCCAACCTGGTCTCGCTCCTCATCCTGCGTGGAGCGCAGAAGGAGAGCCTGAACGTCCGCGGCGCCTACCTCGAAGTCCTTGGCGATCTTTTGGGTTCGTTTGCCGTCATCGTCGCTGCGATTGTCATCATGGTCAGCGATTTCCGGGCGGCAGACCCCATCGCCTCCATCCTGATCTCGCTCATGATCCTGCCCCGGGCCTGGCATCTGCTGCGCGACGTGGTTGATGTCCTGCTGGAAGCCACGCCCAAGGGTGTCGAAGTCAAAATGATCCGCGAGCACATCCTCTCTGTCGAGGGCGTCGTGGCCGTTCACGACATCCACATCTGGACCATTACCTCGGGCGTTCCAGTCTTTTCGGCCCACGTGGTGGTTGAGGACCGGATCCTGGACGCCACCGGCGCCGACCGGCTCCTGGACCAACTCGGTTCCTGCCTCGGCTCGCATTTCGACACCGAGCACTGCACCTTCCAGCTGGAACCGGCCGGCCACTCGGCGCACGAAACCCACCAGCACGCGTAGAGCCTTCTGGGCGGACAGCCCGGCATCGAGACCGCGGGTGCGGGCCCAAGGCCGTGTTCCGGAACGCAGTACCGGGCCCGCACCCGCGGTCTCGGCTAAATGACGACAGTCCCCGTGGCACCGTCCACCGTGATCATCTGGCCTGAGCTGATCCGGGAGGTGGCATCCGGGACGCCCACGACCGCGGGAATCCCGTACTCACGGGCCACGACGGCGCCATGTGAGTTGGGCCCACCCATCTCCATCACGAGTCCCCCGGCAGTCAGGAACAGGGGCGTCCAGCCGGGATCCGTGGAGGGCGCCACCAGGATTTCTCCGGGCTCGAGATGCGCGCCCACCGGATCCATGATCACCCTGGCCACTGCCGTCACGGTTCCCGCCGAAGCCGGGGTTCCCCGCAGCATGCCGTCCGACAGCGCGCCACCCGACGCTGCAGCCCCAGACGCTTGTGCCCCCGTCTCTCTGCTCAGGAAACCGGCGGGCAGGGCTTCCGGCTCGGTGCCATCGGAGAGCAACACGCGTGGCACGTGCCGGCGCCTGAGTTCAAGCTCGTAGGCCTCGCGCCGCTGGGCCACCAGCTCGTGAAGATCCTCGCCATCCAGGCCGCGGTGGGCGTCGTTGAAATCCAGGAAGAAGACGTCGGCTGCGTCATCGATGACTCCCGTTTCCGCCAGGGTCTCCCCGACTTCCGAGAGCTGGGCGCGGACTACGGCGAAACCAAGCACAAGGTTGAACTTGGGAAGCTCACGGAGTCCCGCGAACATGCGTGTCCGTTCAAGTGCCATTTTCACGATCCTGGCGTGGAGCGGACTCTTGGACCGCGCACGTGCCACCAGAACGACGAGCTGCTCCTCGGCGTCGTGGGCTGCTTTTTCGAACTGTTTGTCCGGCGCAAGGCGGGGATCGTCCAGGCGAAGGTAATTGACCAGGACTCCGATGATGTGGGTGGGGTCGTCGGACCAGCGGGGCATGCCCACGTCGATTTCCGCGATGGCCCGGTGCCCGTAGTCGCGAAGGAACAAGGCCAATCCCGATTGCGCGACCGCGGGTAGCCCGCCGTCGCGGTAGCTCTCCGCGAGGGCAGCGGCCTCTCCGCCGGTAAAGGCCTCCGCGGAAGCGGGATCGTCACGGATGCTGGTCGAAAGCCGCCACAGCGCAAGGTCCATTTCAGTGGTGACGTTGTTGGGCAGGCCACGGATGATGGTTTGGAGCTCACCCCAGGACGCCTGTTCGCCAAGCAGTTTCCGGACCAATCCCATCATCGCGAACCCGAGGGCTACCGGAGGCAGGATATTGGGCAGTATGGGGAACAATTCCTCGCGCAGTATCCGCTCTGCGTGATCCAGCTTTTCGCGAGGGGTGGCATCGGCGGGGACTTGATGCGCGGCCTTCAGCTTCTCGCCCAGCCCTTCCACCTTGCGGAGGGCAACGTCCGGCCGAAAAAGTGCGCGCAGGAGGATCTCCGGAAGGCGGAAGCGGAGCACGATCGGGGCAACGTGCCTGAGCACTTTGAAGGGCGTCTTGTTGGTGACCGCGAAACGCGGGTCCTCGAACAGGGCGCGCATGATGGCCGCCGAACGTGCTTCCATGACGTCGAAAATCCTGGGCACGATGGCCCGGCCAGCCTTGCTCCGGAACGCCGAAGTGAGGTCGAAATAGATCCGTTGCCCCGCCTCGTAATAGGGCGGAGGCCCGTCCCGCGGTTCCGGAACCCGGAATCCCGCCGCGCCGGCTACCGAGGACCCCATGAGTCTGATGCCCGCGAGGCCCATGGGAGTCAGGGGACGGGTGAGGCCTTGGGCGAGGCTGAAGCAAAGGTACGCGTGGGGACCGGGGACTGCGGGCTGGCGGGTCATTTGCGGGTAGAGCGTGGTGATGGGGCGGGCTTGGGTGAGCCACAGTTTGCCCTCGCCGTCGATGGCCCATTCAGTGTCCTGCGGCGCCCCGTAGTGCTCCTCGACGCGCTGGCCGAGTACAGCGAGCGCCCTGATCTGGGAGTCGACCAGGCAGGCATCCCCGGCGGTTCCACCTTCGGCCTGCGCCGACGCGTCGAGCTTTTCGGTACCGCCGCCAGGAATGGAGCGAATCACCAGCTTCCGGTCCCCGATGCTTCGTTCCGTGATCCTGCCCGTGAGCGAATCCACCACAAAGTGGTCCGGATTCACGGCGCCCGAGACCACGGCCTCACCCAGCCCGGGATTGGCGTCGATGACCGCCTCGCGGCGCCGCCCGGTCACCGGATTGGCGGTGAACAACACTCCTGCAGCCTCAGCGTCCACCATCCGTTGAACGACGACGGCGAGCGTCACCGTGGCGTGGTCGATCCCGTTGCCTGCGCGGTAGCTGACCGCCCGGTCCGTCCACAGGGAGGCCCAGCACTTCCGGACTGCCTGCAGCACGGCGCCGGCCCCGACGACGTTCAGGTAGGTGTCCTGCTGTCCGGCGAAACTCGCAAAGGGCAGGTCCTCAGCGGTGGCAGAGGACCTGACGGCCACCGGGGCTTCCGGGCCCAGCGCGGAGTAGGCCGAACGAACGGCGTCTTCGACGTCGGCGGGGATCCCGGCGTCGAGCACTGCTTCCCGGGCACGGGCCGCGAGGGAAGCGAGCCCCTCAAGGTCGCCAGGTTCCACGGCCTCAAGGCCGCGGAGAATGTCCGGGAAGTCTGACTCAAGGCTTCCACCGGGCTGAAGTGCGCTCCGGTAAGCCTCAGTGGTCAGGCAAAATCCGGGCGGGACCGGAAGTCCCGCCCAGATCAGTTCGCCTAGGTTGGCCGCCTTGCCGCCGACTTCTGGAAGCATGGTGGCCCGGATCCGGCGCAGCTCCACGATTAAGCGCGATGCATCCCCGGGCTGTGCGTGCTCCACCATTTCCGTCCGCCTGCGTCCACCGGTCCTTATGTTTGCCGGTTACACGGCGCCGAGCATGGGACCGAAGTTGACTCGATCCGCGAGCCTGGGATCCTCACGGTCGGGAACAACCAGCACGGGCCCTTTGGCGTGGTGCAGGACTCCATCCGAAGTCGAACCAAGGAGCATCCCTGCGAAGCCTCCCCGCCCGCGCGTGCCTAGCACTACGAGTTCGACGCCGCGGCTCATTTCCACGAGAACTTCCACGGGCGAACCATCGAGCAGTTGCGTTTCCGCTGGAAGCTTGGGGAAGTGGCTCTTGAGCCACGCCAAGCCTGCGTCCAGCTGAACCCTGATGTCCTTGAAGAGTGCCTCCCTGTCCAGGGGCGCCGGAACCCACGCCAAGGAGCCGCTGTACTCAGGGACGGCGCAGATGACGCGCAGCTTCGCGCCCATGCGTTGGGCCTGCTCTGCGGCTTCCAAGACGGCAACACGGGCCTGTTCCGAGCCGTCCACACCCACTGCCACCACATTCTCGATCACGTGGGGGCCGGCCTTCGCGCGCTCGGCTTTGATGTGCTTGTCCTCTGTGGTTTCACCCAATCGGTCCGCGCAGAAGAGCGGGACTGTCACGGTGGGGCACTTGGAGTGCGCTGGCAGGGCACTGCTCACGGAGCCGAGGAGCCTGCCCACGAATCCGCCGCGTCCCCGGGTGCCGAAGACCAAGAGTTCGGCCGTTTCGGACAGATCAAGCAGCACGCCGGAGGCATCTCCGTTCTCCACCGAGCCATCGACGTCAATGGCGTAACCGGAAACCTTCTCAAGGGCCTGCTTGACGATTGCCTCGGCGCCGTCCCGGATAACAGAGTCATCCACTGTTGCATAGCCTCCGTCCAGGCCGGAAGCCGCGAAGATAGGCACGGAGTAGGCCGTGACTACATGCAGGGGAAGCTGCCTGCGTTCGGCCTCGCGGGCTGCCCAAATGAGGGCGCATTGGCCGTGTTCGCTGCCGTCAACGCCCACCACAATCCCGCCGGGGGCAATGGATGGTTCCTCTCCGTTGCCTTCGGTCTCTGCTTCATGGCTCTCAGAGTGTTTGCCGTGCTGGTCCATGGGGCCTGCCTCCTCGCACTGCTGGCTGATGTTGCGGCTATTCTGCCAGAGGCCGCGCCCACAACGTGTTTCTCGCTTGACTGCCGTGAGTTGCGGTCTCCAATGCTCACTATTCTCGTTTGCAAGGGCCGAATCAAGCTGGAAGATGCGTATGTGGAAACCCGCCGGAGGGCGTGGAAATCTGCCCAATCGTGGCGTGAAAAACGCGTCGGCGGACATGCCGATGCCGGGGCTATCCACCACGCGATTTCTTCTGTAATGTTCGAGGCACTGGTGACCGGGGATCGTGTTTTTCAACACATCAACGGCCATCATTCGCGACCGCTTTGGGGACTCGGACGCCACCCCGGTGTTGCCTTCGGCAACGCACCTTCAAAGAGGAGCCAAGCTGTGTCAACCATGCCTGCTGCGAGTACGGAACGCACCACCACCGTGGTCATCGGTGCCGGCATGTCCGGCTTGGCGGTGGCCAGCGAGCTCAGCCGCTACGGCGTGGACGCCATCGTGGTGGACGGATTGCACGCGTCCGGAGCCTCACATCCGCTCAACACCGGCATCCTGCAGCGTTGCGACGCCGCCGCCGACGCGTGCCTCCAGGAACGCACCGAAATCCTGAGGCACTTGCGCATTTACGCAGCCAGCCACGGCCTCGACGTGCGGAGCACCACGCGGGCTGTCCGCCTGGACCGATTGGACGAAGCCGCCGCGGGGACCGTGATTTCCGGATCGGTAGTTTCCGGCTCGGTGGTTTCCGGATCTGGGCTTTCCAATCCTGCCGGACCGGATCTGGCACCGGGATTGGCCTCGCCGGTGGCCTCATCGGGCGTGGCCTCCTCGGGTGTGGCCTCGTACCAATGGGCCGTCCACACCGCCAACGGCGTGCTTTTGGCCGACCACGTCGTTGTCACCCGCTGTGGACAGAGCCAGTTGCGGCGAATGCTTGCCGAGCTCGGCATCGCCATCGGGCAGAACCTCGTCGCGGCCATGCGCGCGATTGGAATGTACTTGGTTGGCGTCGGCGAACTTGCCACACCCACACCAAAGGAAGTCCTGCGCCAAGCCAAGGTGGTGGGCCAGGCGATTTCCGCCAAGGTCTACCCGGACAGCGTCCACGGGGCCCTCACGGGTACCTTTGCGGCAATTCCTGCCCTGGCCTAGAAAAAGTCCACACAAAAACCGGCGCTTGCTTTCCGTTCCGCCCTTCAAGGACGGGTCTGGAAAACAAGCGCCGGTTTTATTGGGCCGGAGGTTCCGGGTGGCCCAAACTTCGGGTGTGCCTAGGATTTCTTCTCGGAGTCCCCGGGCTCGTCGCCGGAACCATCAGAGTCCCCGGAGTCTCCGGGCTCGTCCTCGGAATCATCAGAGTCGCCGGAATCCCCGCCTGCCAGCCGGCGCCGTGCGGTAACGCCCAGGAACACCAGCAGGCCCGCGGCCACTACCGCGAAGACCACAATGCTCCAAGGGAAAGGCTGGGAGGCATCGGGCACCTTCTCCGGCGTCGCCGTCGAACCCGGTGCGGCAGTGCCGGCTGTGGGCACCTCAACCGAAGGTGCGGTGCTAGCAGAGCCGCTGCCCGCCGTCGTACTTCCTGTTTTGGCGGTGAAAGTAAACGTGCCTTCGATGGGGTGCGAATCCGAGCTGACAACTCGCCAGATGACGGTGAATGCCCCGGCAGGCGCGCCAGGCCGCAGCTTCTGCGACACCACGGTGTCCACGATCTCGACGGAACCATCTGCCCAGTTCTGGCCTGAGGCGTCGTTCACCTGGATCTGCGAGCCGAGCAGGAGCGGCCGGTTGTTGAACGTGATGGACACGGAGTCCGGGACGCTGGCAACCGTTGAGCCGTTGGCCGGTGACATTGACTCGGCGACGTCGTGCGCGAAGGCCGGTGCCGCCGAGAACAGGGCGGCAGAGAAAAGAACCGCTGTGAAAGCGACGACGACGGCCAGCAGCTGGCGGATAGGGCGCATGAGCGAATGACTCCCTTGGTGTTGGATTCCTTACAGACTAGGCGAATTCGTGGAAGGGCCGAAGCCGCGGGCATAGGATTTGAGAGCACACTTCCCCGATCCCGGAGACCTCCATGCTCAAACAGGGCTCAGCCATCGACCGCTACTTCAAGATTTCGGAACGCGGATCCAACTACTCGCGAGAAATCCGAGGCGGCTTCGCAACCTTCTTTGCCATGAGCTACATCGTGGTCCTCAATCCTTTGATCCTCTCCGGGACGGATTCGAGTGGCACTTCCCTTGGCTTCGCCGCCGTCGCCGCCACCACGGCCTTCGTAGCCGGCATCCTGACCATCCTCATGGGCGCCTGGGCCAAGCACCCCTTCGCCGTGGCTACAGGGCTGGGCGTCAACGCCTTCGTGGCAGTCACGATTGCCTCACACCCCGGCCTGACCTGGCCGGACATGATGGGCCTGGTGATGCTCTCGGGCCTGACGATGCTGATCCTGGTGCTCACCGGTTTCCGGACCGCGGTCTTCAAGGCCGTACCTGAGGCCCTGAAAACGTCGATCGTGGTGGGCATTGGCCTCTTCATCGCCCTGATCGGCCTGGTCAATGCCGGTTTCGTGCGCCGCATCCCGGACGCCGCCGGCACCACGGTCCCGCTGGGCCTGGGCGTCGACGGGAAGCTGCTTGGCTGGCCCACCCTGGTGTTCGTCGTGGGCCTCGTCCTGACCATCGCCTTGGTGGTCCGGAAGGTACGTGGCGCCATCCTGATCGGCATCATCGTCTCCACGGCCCTCGCTGCGATCCTGGAATTCACCCTCCACATCGGTCCGAGTTTCGACGGCAAGACCTACAACCCGCGCGGCTGGTCCCTGGTTGCGCCCAAATTCACCGAGTGGGCCGCTCCGGACTTGTCCCTCATCGGCAAGGCGAACCCCCTCGGCGCGTTCCAGCACCTTGGCGTCATCGCTGCCACGCTGCTGGCGTTCGTGATCCTGCTCAGCATCTTCTTCGACGCCATGGGCACCATGGTGGGCCTGGCCAGGGAAGCCGGAAACATCGACAAGCACGGAAACATCCCCAACGTGGACCGTGTCCTGCAAGTAGACGCGCTCGGCGCGATCATCGGTGGCGGCTCGTCCGTGTCCTCCAACCAGATCTTCGTGGAATCCGGTGCAGGCATCGGCGAAGGCGCCCGGACCGGCCTGGCTTCGGTGGTGACCGGCCTGCTGTTCCTGGTGGCCATGTTCTTCACCCCCCTCATCAACTTGGTCCCGTTCGAGGCCGTCGCACCGGCCCTAGTGGTGGTGGGTTTCATGATGGTGTCCCAAGTGGGAAAGATCCACTGGCAGGACTGGGGTCTTGGCATTCCCGCATTCCTGACCATGTCCCTCATGCCGTTCACGTATTCGATCGCAAACGGCCTGGGTGCCGGATTCATCTCCTTCGCGCTGATCCGCACCTTCCAGGGCCGGGCCCGCGAAGTCCACCCGCTCATGTGGGCTGTGGCCGCGGCATTCCTGCTGTTCTTCGGGATCGGTCCCGTCGAGGAAATCCTGGGCGTCAAGTAGGCCTTTCCGGAATACCGGACACCCTCCGCCTGCAAGCGATGTTTTTCGGTGCCGTCATGCGCTGAGCTTGAATCATGGAGATTTCCCCCGCTGTTGCCGATGTCCGCCCGACGCCGTGGACCGGCCGCTTCGACGGCGACGGCGATGAGCACCGCCGCTGGTGGCAGGCCGTGGCGCCGCACACCCCTTCTGTAGCCGCCGGCTCCGGCGCGACAGGAGCAGGCTCCCGGCCCGCCGTCGTCGTGGGCTTCCGCAGTGACGAAGGCGTACGGCGCAACAAGGGCCGTATTGGCGCGGCGGCCGCGCCGGAGGCTATCCGCCAAGCCTTGGGTCCGCTGGCTTTCCATCTGGACCGGGACGTGTTCGACGCCGGCGACGTCGTTGTGGAGGATGGCTCGCTGGAGGCGGGCCAAGAGCGCGCGGGCCGTGTGATTTCGGAATTGCTCGACGCCGGCAAGCTCACGGTGCTGCTCGGTGGCGGGCACGAAACTGCCTTCGCCAGCTACCTGGGCGTGGCTGGCTCGGAGGCTGTGGCAAGCGGCAAGCGCCTCGGCGTCCTGAACCTGGACGCGCACTTCGACCTGCGTGACGAGCCGGTGCCGAGCTCGGGTACGCCGTTCCTGCAGATGGCGCATGCGGAAGCCGCAGCGGGCCGCGAACTGAACTACGCCGTCGTCGGAATTTCCGAGCCCAACAACACGCGCACCCTCTTCAATACGGCGGATCGCCTCGGCGTGAAATACCTGCTGGATGAGGACTGCTCCGCGGAGGCCGTGCGGGAGTTCGTGGCGCGGTTCCTGGACACCGTCGACGTGCTCTACCTGACGATTGACCTGGACGTGCTGCCGGCGTCGGTTGCTCCCGGAGTGAGCGCTCCCGCGGCGTATGGCGTGCCGCTGCCCATTATCAGCGCGGTGTGCAAGCAGCTTGCCGCGAGCGGGAAACTCCTGCACTTGGACGTCGCCGAGCTCAACCCCGAGTTCGATGTCGACTCGCGGACCGCCAAGGTGGCCGCGCGCTTGGTGAACACGCTGCTGGCGTAGGGCTCTCCCGTAGCGCCCGCCCCACCCAACTAGCTCGCAGTAGGTGTCGTTATGAGGCCTGAAAACGACATTAAGTGCGAGTTAGTTGGGTGGGGGCACCGGGGGCTTAGCCGACCGCGCGGAGTCGCACGGCGATGAACTGACGGCCGGGGAGCTCCAGGCGGAAGCGTCCTTCAACGACCTCCGGCAGGGTGTCAATGGTCATATTCCAGGTGTCGATGATGTCCACCTCGTAGCGACGGCCGGCGGGCATCACGAAGTTCCGGTACGTGGGCTGGTTGAAACCGAAGTAGCTGAGCTCGTACTCGTGCCGGATGCCGGCGGTGGGGACGTCCCAGGCGCTGGGCAGCGGTTCGAGGAACCCGCCGGGAGTGTCCTCGAGGATGCGGCGCAGGAAGGCGATCCGGTCCGGGCTGCTGCCATGGAATTCTCCGCCCTTGGCCCACCACAGCACGTCCGCCGCGTGCATGTACGTCTCGCCATGCCCCACGTAGCCGCCCCGGACGGCCCCTTCCCAGAACCGCCGGGTCATTTCCTCTCCGGTGATGTTTCCCCAGCCCTGGTCGATGTTGCCCTCGTAGGCGCATTCGTCGATGACCACCGGTTTCTGCCAGCGGTCCCGCCATTCCCCGGTGAATTCGGCCGTCTTGTGGACGTCCTGGCGCTGGATGCTGCTGTGCGTAACCCACGGCCGGGAATAGTCGTAGAACGCATGGCAATTGTGGATCGAGAGCAGGTGCCCGTTCGGATCGTCGGCCTGGACGATGCCGGCGAAGCGTTCCCAGTCCTCGGTGCTCTTGCGGAACAGCAGATCGTACTCGTTGGCCAGGGACCACCAGATGTTCCGGTGCGAGGCCAGCCGGGCCACGACGTATTTCAGGTAGCGGTCATCCTGGCCCGGGCTCATGGTGGAGAATCCCCAGCGGTCATAAGCATGGAAGAGGATCAGGTCGGCCTCGATGCCGAGCTCCTCCAGCTGCCCGATCCTGCGCTCCAGGTGCCGGTAGTACTCCGGGTTGGGCCGCTCGAAGTCGAACCCGGCAGCGAGGGATCCTTCGAAGGGGTAATGCTCCGGTTCGTTCTCATTGAACAGGTAGGACTTCGGGAAAACGCACATCCGCATCTTGTTGAACGGCCCGGCGGCGAGCGTGTCAAGGGTCTGCTTCTCCAGTGCGTCGCCCTGATGGGTCCAGGCGTAGGAGGTGGTGCCGATGGGCAGGTACGGGGTGCCGCTTTCGTAGGCGAAGTGGAAGGTCTTGGCCACCCGGACCACGCCCTTCGCTCCGGCAACCGCCTCGCCGGCCGTGAACGCGCCGGCGACGCCGTCCAGCGAGCGCGCATTGCTGGTGGTGGTGAACGTCCACTCCCCCGGGCCCGGAATCAGGAGCCGAACCTTGTAGCTCCCGTCGCCGTCGTAAAAGCCGGGCACGCTGAGCGTGTCGCCGGACGGAGAAGTGAACTCGGCCCGGAGTTCGACGTCGGTGAACGGGTTCCCGTGCGAGGGACCGGCGAGGGTGAGCTCGAAGCGCTCCCGGGCGGCCGCCGTCGTCGGGTATTCGGCAGCCGCACTGCCGCGCACCACGGAGCCCTGCTCATAGTCCCCCGCCGGGGCGGGAAGATCAGCCGCCGCCTCAGCGGCGCGCTGGGCTACAAGATCCTCGGGTTCCAGCTCGCCGAGGAGGCGCAGGATTTCCGCGGTCTCCTCGGGTTTCCCCTGCAGGGCGCCTTCGGTTCCCAGGATGGTGCCCACCTCGTGGAAGTAGAGCGTGTGCAGCGCCGGGCTGTTAACAAGCGTCGGGACGCGTTCGCTCAGGACGCGGTTTCCTTCGGCGTGCCGCATCACGAAGTACAGGGGGCTTTCAGCGGTGAAAGTGGTCATCTTTGCCTTCTCAGTTCAGAGTTCTCGAGGTGAAAGGACCGGGACGGCAGCGCGTGTGCCGCTCAGTGCCAACAATGCGGAGCCGATGTCTTCCTTGATGGGCGTTGGAGTGAAGATCAGCCCCTGGTTCAGTGATGTCTGGCGATACCAGACGGTGTCCTTGCGGAATTGGGCGGCCGCGGCGGGATCGTGCGCGTCGATGGCCTGCCAGGCCGCCGCATAAGCCTCGGGATCATCCATGATCGCGGACAGCGGAGAGTCCAGGGACACGGCACCGGGCGCCGCGGCGCGCCCGGCGTCGGGCACGGTCCAGGCGTACCGACCGGATCCCACCTCGAACTCTTCGGATCCGTCCGGCAAGGAAACGACGGCGGTGGTCCCCGGAGGCACGACTGCTTCCACGAGGATCCGCTCGCCGGAACGCTTCCAGGCCACGCTGGCCAGCCCGTAAGGCGTCTCGTGTGAGGTGCTGGCGTGCTGGAGGCTGCGGAGCGGACGCGGGGCGATGTGCTGTTTCCGGTAGCCGGGTGCTGCAGGAGCCAGGCCCGCAACGGTCCGGTGCATCCAGTCCGCAATGGCGCCGAGCGCGTAGTGGTTGAAGGAGGTCATTTCACCGGGGTTGACGCTGCCGTCCTCCAGGATGGAGTCCCAGCGTTCCCAGATGGTGGTGGCGCCCTGGGTGACCGGGTAGAGCCAGGACGGGCATTCGGTCTGGGTGAGCAAGCGCTCAGCAGCATCCATGTGCCCGGTGACGGTCAGGGCGTCCGCGATGAGCGGCGTCCCGACGAAGCCGGTGGCGATCCTGTAGCCGCCCAGCCGGGCGAGTTCCGCGAGCCGGTCACCAAGTGCCTGGCGCTGGACGGGGTCCGTGCAGATCCCGAACACGAGTGCCAGCGAATAGGCCGTCTGCGCATCGGAGACCATGCGGCCGGAAGGCGTGACGTATTCGGCCAGGAACGCCCTGCGCACTTCTTCGGCAAGTGCCGCGTACTTGTCGTGGTCGTCGTCGGCGCCCAATACGGCCGCGGCCTTTGCCGTGAGGTCGAGGGAACGGAAAAGGTAGGCGCTGGCGACGATGTCACCGTGCGTGCGGGCGGCGCCGGGCTTGTCCGGCGGCGCGGCCGGGTCCAGCCAGTCGCCCAACTGCATCTGGCCCTGCCACAATCCCGAACTGTCCCGGACGCGGAGCAACGCCTCGGCCCAATCGCACATGCTTTGGTACTGCCTTCGCAGCAGTCCGCGGTCACCGAAGCGTTCATAGAGCACCCACGGAACCACCGTGGCAGCGTCACCCCAGGCGGCCACCGGCGATTCCAGCATGCCGAGCACCGCGGGAACGACGACGGGCACCACGCCACTGCGGTGGCTTTGCTCGATGGCAAGATCCTGCAGCCAGGAACTGAGGAAACCCAAGGAGTCGTAGAGATAGCTGGCCGTGGGGCTGAACACCTGGATGTCCCCGGTCCAGCCAAGGCGCTCGTCCCGCTGCGGGCAGTCCGTGGGCAGCGCCAGGAAGTTGCCTCGCATTCCCCACAAGGCGTTTTCGTGCAGCCGGTTCAACATCGGGTCCGAACACTCGAACCAGCCGGTGCGGCGCATGTCGTTGTGGAGGACGACGGCGGTGATCGCCGCCGGGTCCAGCTCGCCTGGCCAGTTGTCTACTTGGGCATAGCGGAACCCATGGAAGGTGAAGCGAGGCTCCCATTCCTCTTCCGCGGAATCTTCCCCGGCACCGTTTTCACCGCCGCCTGCGAGCGTGTAGCTGTCTGTTGCGGCGGCCAGGCGAAGCGGACGGAGGGACAGTTCACCCTCCTCCAGGACTTCCGCATGGCGGAGGGTGATCCGGTGCCCGGAGTCCCCGCTCACGCGGATCCGCAGGCGTCCCACCAGGTTCTGGCCGAAGTCCAGGACGGTGGCGCCGGAAGGCGTGGTCAGGACTTCCCTGACAGGCAGCGCTTCGATCCGACGGACCGGAGGCGCCACGGCGGGAGTTGCTTCCGCCCACGGCTTGGAGTCCGCAGCCCTGGAATCCGCTGCTCCGGAGTCCACGGCAGCAGGAACCCAGCGCGAATCGTCGAAGCCCGGCGATGACCAGCCAGTCTCCATGCGCCGTGCGTCGAAGGCTTCCCCCGCGTAGATGCCGCTGGAAACGAGTGGGCCTGCCGTGGTGACGCGCCACTCCTGGCTGCTGGCCACCGTTTGCCGGGTTCCGTCTGCGTAGTCGAGATGCAGTTCAACCTTGACGGCTGGCTGCTCGCCGTAGAACGGTTTGGCGAAGCCGTGGAAGCCGTACTTTTCGGTGTACCAGCCTCCCGCGAGCCACACACCAATGGCGTTGGCCCCCGGTTGGAGGAGCGCGGTGACGTCGGTGGTTTCGTGGTTGAGGCGGTCCGCGTAGGCCGTCCAGCCCGGTTTGAGAACCTGGTCATCCACTTCTGAGCCGTTGATTTCGGTCTGGTAGACACCGTGCGCGGTGGCAAACAAGGTGGCCTTGGCCAAGCCCGGGCCTACCGTGAATTCGTGCCGCAACTGGCCGGGCTGTCCGAGCGGGATTTCCACCCCAGTGGTGGCGGGCAGGCCGATGGCCTCGGCTTGCCATGGCCCTTCAAGGTAACCGCCCACCAAGGTCAAGCGTTCGCTCCAAGCGGTGGTGCCGCCGTCGTTCCCCGAGACGCGCACCTCGACTGCCACCTGTTCCCCCGCGGCGATGGCCGCAAAAGGCCACTCCACCAGCACCGATTCAGGGCCCTCGTGCACTGTAGACTCAGCGGTTCCGCCACGGGTCAACCGCAGTTCGGCACGAGTCTGCCGCCAATCCGTGCTGTCCGTGGCGACGACCCAGCTGAGCCGCGGCCGCGAATCGGCCACGAAGGCGGTATCAGTCCGGTACTCAGCGCTGAACCGGCTGACAGAAGTCTGGCGGAGACCTGCTGGCTGCGGTGCCAGGGAGGTTGATGTCACGGAGGGGGCCTTTCGGAAAACGGTGGGTGGGTGGGCGCTGGAGTTCCTACTGTGGTTCGCGTCCTTCGCTGCGGAACCAGTCGAACGTGACCGTGCCGCTGCTCGCGAAGACGCCGGCAACCCGTCCCGTGAAGGAGGCAGCGGTTTCCGCCGAAAGGTAGCGGCCGTCCAGTTCGGCCAAGGTGACCAGTTCGCCGTCGACGACGGCCTGGAGGGCGATGGTGTCCGAGCTCAAATGCCCGAAGCCCACACCCGAGTCCGGCTGGCGGGTTTCGATGCGAAGTTCCAGCGGCCCGGCGGGAACCTGGCGGGTCCAGCTCTGCTCGATGGAGGAGATCCGTGCCCTGGCCGTGAGGCTGGTCCCGTTCAGTTCGATGGAGTAGTGGTGGGCCTCGTCGTAACGGACGGCGAGTCCCCCGGCGTTCCCCTTCCCCGCAACGGGATCCAGTTCCTCGGGAGATCCGGTGTCCACCAGTGCGGAGATGGTCTCCACCTGGTAGCGCTGGCGGCGGCCCAGGAAGGAAGGCCGGGAATCGTCCAGGCCGGTGCCTTCGCTGACCAGGGTGAGGCGCCCGGGGTTCTTCTCAGTGGAGGCGAACGTGCCTGGGAGGCGTCGGACGGCGATCCAGCCGCCGTCGAGCTCGGCGTCCGCGAAGTTGTCCTCGAACTCGCCGCCGCCGGGGCGGGGGTTGAGGATGACCGGTTCGACGATCGGCCAGCCGTCCTCCCACGTGACCGGGGTGATGAAGGTTTCCCTGCCCAGGGCGGAGAAGGCCCGGGTCATGCCCTTGGGCCGCATGCCCAGCAGCACCATGGCCCAGCCGCCGTCGGGCGTCTGCACGAGGTCGCCATGGCCGGTGTTTTGGATGGGACGCTCGGTGCTGCGGGCGCTCAAAATGGGGTTGGCCGGGTTGCCGTCGAAAGGACCGGCCGGCGACGTTCCGCGGGCAATGCTGACGCTGTGTCCGCGCTCGGTGCCGCCCTCGGCGATCATGAGGTACCAGTAGTCGCCATGCCGGTACAGGTGCGGTGCTTCAGGGAACATCAGTCCCGTACCGGACCACACGCTGCGGGGTTCCTCGAGGGCCTTGCCCGCTTCCAAATCCACGCGGACCTGGAGGATGCCGCCGTGCTCGCCGATGTTCCCGGTGACCGTGTCGAGTCCCGAGTACGTCATGTAGGCGGTGCCGTCCTCGTCCCAGGCAAGATCCTGGTCGATCCCAATGGCGCCCTCGATGACGAGTCCGTCGCTCCACGGGCCGGCGGGATCCTTGGCCGTGAACACCAGTGTTCCCCGTGCCATGGCATCGGTGACGGCTACGTAGAACAGGCCGTCGTGGAAACGGATGGTGGGCGCCCAAGCGCCGCCAAGGGTGGGCACGTCCCTTGAGTCGAGCTGCCCTTCCCGGTCCACCACGTGGCCGATCCGGTCCCAGTTGACCAGGTCGGTGCTGTGGTAGACCGGAATGCCGGGGAGGTATTCGAACGTGGAGGTCGCCAGGTAGTAGTCCTCGCCGACCTTGACGATGCTGGGATCGGGGTTGAAGCCCGGAATCAGTGGGTTAGGGAAGTTCATGCGGCGCCGTCCTCGTTTGAGTCGGTCAGGGTGAGAACGGTTTCGAGCGGAAGCTCGGTGACTGAGGTGCCGATGCGCAGGCGGTAGTTCCCGGGTTCGTAGGTCCAGCCGTTGTCCCAGTAGGCCAGCAGGCGGGTGGGCACGTTGATGACCACGGTGAGGGTCTCGCCGGGTTCGGCCCACACGGGGGCGGAGGCGACGAGCCAGCGCACGGGACGGTCCACGGCGGAGCCGGGCCGTTCGGCGTAGACCTGCACCACCTGCTTGCCCGGGCGGTTGCCGGTGTTGCTTAGCGTCACCGTGAGGGGCACGACGGCGCCGGGCACCACGGTGCCTGGAGCCTCAGTTCCGGGGGCCTCGACTCCGGGGGTCTCGACTGCGTCGAGGGTCCAGTGGGTGTAGCCGAGTCCGTGCCCGAATTCGTACGCCGGAGCCACTCCCGCCTTCAGCCAGGCCCGGTAGCCGATGTGGATGCCTTCGTCGTATTCCAGCCTTCCGTCGGCGTCCGGGGTGGTGTTGATGACCGGCACGTCCTCCTGGGTTGCGGGCCAGGTGGTGGGGAGCCGGCCGCCGGGTTCGGCGGCGCCGGTGAGGATGTCGGCGAGGGCGGTGCCGAATTCCTGCCCGCCGAAGTACCCGATCAGGGTCGCGGCCACCTCGTTGCGCCAGGGCAGCAGCACCGGGGACCCGGAGTTCACCACCACCACGGTGCGCGGGTTGGCCGCGGCGACGGCGTGGACCAGGCGGTCCTGCAGGCCTGGAAGTTCCAGGGTGGTGCGGTCGTAGCCTTCGGATTCCACGCGGGAGTTCGTGCCGACCACGACGACGGCGATCTCCGCCGCTTTCGCTGCGGCGACTGCTTCGGCGATGAGTGCCTCGGGGTCCGCGTTATCCGCCTCGGTCCCGATGGTCACGGCCAGGGCGTTGGACAGGGCGCCGGTGCGCCCGGCGAGATCCAGTTCCACCGTGAGCTCCAGCGGAACACCCGCCCTCGCCGCGACCGGGACGGAGGCCGAGGGCGGGGCCAGGAACGCAGCGCCCAGGTCCGTGCCCGTTGCCTCGATGGACGCCTCGTGCGCCAGGACCCCGTCCACGAAGATCCGCCCGTGCCCTACGGTGGAGAAGCCCAGCCGGATGGTGCCGCTCTCCTCCGGCGTGTAGATCGTGTGGAATTGCACCATGGAGGACTCCGCGATCGGGGCGTCCCCGCCGAACCAGACCAGCGCGGTGGAGCGGCGGTCCTCCGCGAAGAGCTCCTTGCCGGTGGAGGCAAAGAAGCGCACTCGCAGCCCCGGCCCGCCGGTGACCGGGTTCCTGAGCTGTTCCAGGGGTAGTTCGGCGATGCCTTCCTGCACCACCGCGCCCACGTTGTAGCTGACGTTTTCGGGGCCGAACGCGGCACGGATTCCGTCCAGCGGGGTGACGATCTTTTCCGGGACCACGGTCGCGGACCCGCCGCCCTGGGTCCTGGCATGGCGGGCATTGTGCCCGATCACCGCCACGCTGCTGACGGAGGCAGGAGCCAGCGGCAGCACGCCGTCGTTCTTCACCAAAACCGTCCCGGCCACCGACGCCTCACGGGCGAACGCGAGCGGCTCTTCCTGCTCCGCCGGTTCCGCGGCCACGGGTTCGAAACCCTCCAAAGCGCCTACCCGGGCGGCGAGCTGCAGGATCCGCAACACCTTCCGGTCAACCGCGGCCTCCGGAACCGTGCCGCACTTCACGGCCAGCACGAGCGCCGGACCCCACGGTCCGTCCGGACCCGGCATCACCAGGTCCTGGGAATGCTTCGCGCTCTCCACGCTGCGCACCGCGGTCCAGTCGCTGATCACCACGCCGTCGAAACCCCACTCAGTGTTCAGCGGCGTTTCGAGCAGCTCGTTTTCCGTGGCCGTGGCGCCGTTGACCGAGTTGTACGCGCTCATCACGAGCCATGCCTTCGAGTCCACGATGGCCTTCTCGAACGCCAGTAGGTACAGCTCCCGCAAGGGCCGGTCCCCCACCTTCACATCCACGGTGAACCGATCCGTTTCCGAATCATTGGCCACGTAATGCTTCGGGGTCGCTCCCACGCCGTTGCGCTGCACCCCGGCCACATACGCAGCTGCGAGCTCAGCGGTCAGGACCGGGTCCTCGCTGAACGCCTCGAAATGCCGGCCGCCCAGCGGGGAACGGTGCAGGTTGATCGTCGGGCCCAGCACGACGTCGACACCCTTCCGGCGGGCCTCCACCGCCGACGCGGCGCCCAGACGGTCCGCCATCGCTGGATCCCAGGACGAACTGATCGCCGTCGCCGACGGGAAATTCATCGACGGCTGCCGCTCATCCCACACCTCACCACGCACCCCCGTAGGCCCGTCCGAGAACAACATCCGCCGCAGCCCGATCTTCTCCACCGGCCACGTCGTCCAGAAATCCCGGCCCGTCAGCAACCGCACCTTCTCCTCCAGGCTCAGCTGGGCCAGGAGGGACTCGAGGCGCTGGTCGATGGTCTGGTCGGTGAGGAGTTCCATGGTGGCTTTCTTGTCTGTCTTAAGAGATGAAGTGTCGATGCTCATGCGGTGGCACCCGTGGTGACTGCGGCTACTGAGCGTTGGGCGGCAATGATGTCCCGGTACCAGTACGCGCTCCACTTGGGGATGCGGGCCTGGGTGCCATAGTCCACGTAGACCAGGCCGAAGCGCTTGTCGTAGCCTTCGGCCCATTCGAAGTTGTCCATGAAGGACCATGCGAAGTAGCCGCGGACGTCCACGCCGTCGGCGATGGCCTCGCCCACCGCCGAAATGTAGCCGTGCAGGTAGTCGATGCGTTCGGGGTCGCGGACCTCGCCGTTCGGGTCCACGTAGTCGTGGAACGTCGCGCCGTTTTCCGTGACGTACAGCGGAAGGGAGGTGTACTCGGCGGCGACCCGCTTGAGTACTGCCTTGAGTGCCCTGGGCGTATTGGACCAACCGAACGACGACGGCGCCGGCAGCACGTGCGTCCAGCTTGCCCCTCCCGGGGCTGCTTCGTCCGCGGAAACCAGCATGTTGGTGTAGTGGTTGATCCCGGCAAAGTCGCCAGGTGCCGAGATGATGGCCAAGTCCCCGGGCTGGACCAGGTCTTCTGCCGAGGCCCCCTCGCCGGTGGCCGTCAGTCCGTACTGGCCATAGACAGCGATGGTGGATTCGGCGTAACGGCCTCGGTAGACGGGGTTTAGGAAGATCCGGTTGCTGACGGCGTCCCAGTATTCCGTAGCCTTGCGGTCGGCTTCGGAGTCGCTGGCCGGGTTGAGGTTGCCGATGATGTTGGTGATGCCCACCTTGGCTTCAGGGCGGCGGGCACGGAATTCGGCCAGCGCCAGGCCGTGGGCCAGGAGCAAGTGATGGGCTGCGCGCACGGCAAGACGGTCGTCCTTGAAGCCCGGGGCCTGCATGCCCCAGGAGTGGCCAAGGAAGGCCGCGCACATCGGCTCGTTGATGGTGATCCAGTGCTCGGCGAGGTCGCCCAGGGCCTCGGCCACGAGTCCGGAGTACTCCCCGAACCGGTAGGCAGTATGTCGCGCCGGCCAGCCGCCGTCGTCCTGCAGTGCTTGCGGCAGGTCCCAGTGGTAGAGCGTTACGTACGGAGTGATACCGCGGGCGGCGCAGCCCGCCAGCAGGTCCCGGTAGAAGCGCACGCCTTCAGGGTTGAGCGGACCGACGCCTGTGGGCTGCAGGCGGGACCAGGACAAGGACAGCCGGTAGGACGGAATGCCCAGCTCAGCCATGAGGTCAAGATCGGCTTCCCAGCGATGGAAGTGGTCGCAGGCGATGTCCCCGTTGTCACCGTGGATGGTGGTGCCCGGCTGGTGGGAGAAAGTGTCCCAGATGCTCTGGCCGCGGCCGCCCTCGTTGACGGCACCTTCGATCTGGTACGCGGCGGTGGCCACGCCCCAGGCGAAGTCGGCGGGGAAAGTGGCAGCTGGGGAGAGTTCCGGGCTCGCGGACAGTGGCGGCTGCGTCATGGGCTCGCCTTTCGTGTGTCTGTGTTGGTCTGAAGGTGGGGCTTGCGTTGCGTCAGGCCACGCCGGCTTGGACGTTCTGCTGGTGCTGGATGTCCAGCAGGCGCAGGCGGTCGGCCCGGCGTTGGGCTTGCCGGTCCGGGTCCGGGACCGGGGCGGCCATGAAGAGTCGCTGGGTGTAGGGATGCTCCGGTTCTCCGGTGACTTGCTCGCCGTCGCCCCATTCCACGATTTCGCCGTGATACATCACTGCCACGCGGTGGCTGAGGTGGCGGACTACGGCGAGGTCGTGGGAGACAAAGAGGTAGGCGACGCCGGTGCGTTCCTGGATCTCGATGAAAAGGTCCAGCACCGTGGCCTGGGTGGAGAGGTCCAGGGCCGAGACGGGTTCGTCGCACACGATCAGCTTCGGGTCCAGGGCCAGGGCCCGGGCGATGGCGATGCGTTGGCGTTGCCCGCCGGAGAACTCGCGCGGCAGCCGGTGGGCGGCGCCGTGCGGCAACCTGACCTGGTCCAGCAGCTCGGCGACCCGCTTGTTGGCGGCCTGGCGTTCCACTTTCCGGACGGTGAGCGGCTCGGTGAGGATCTGCTCGATGGTCATGGACGGGTTCAGCGAAGTGTACGGGTCCTGGAACACCACCTGGATCTCGTGGCTGAGCTCCTTGCGCTGGGCGCGGGTGGCTTTGGAGATTTCCTGGCCCCGGTATTTGATGCTTCCCCCGGTGACCGGGGCGAGCCCGAGCACGGCGCGGCCCAGAGTGGTCTTGCCGGAGCCCGACTCCCCCACCAGGCCCACGGTCTCGCCGGGGCGGATGTCCAGGGAGACGCCCTTGAGGGCCTTGAACGGTTCCTTCCGGAAGCCCTTGAGGGGATATTCGACGACGACGTCCCGGACGTCGAGCAGTGTTTCGGTCATGGCTTCACTCCTGTCAGGCTGGTGAGGGTTGCACTGCTTGTGAGGGGGCCACTGTTCGTGAAGGGGCCGCGTGGTGCCGCGTCCTCGAGGATCGCTTCGAGCAGCTGCTGGGTATAGGGGTGGCGGGCGTCATTGAAGATGCTCCGGACGGGTCCGGTTTCCACGACGCGGCCCGTCTGCATCACGGTCACCCGGTCGCACAGGTCGGCGACGACACCGAAGTTGTGGGTTACCAGGATGACGCCCATTTTCAGCTCGTCCTGGAGTTCGCGCAGCAGGTCGAGCACTTCGGCCTGCACCGTGACGTCCAGTGCCGTGGTGGGCTCGTCCGCGATGAGCAGGTCCGGTTCGCAGGAGACCGCGCCGGCGATCAGCACCCGCTGGGCCATGCCTCCGGAGATTTCATGCGGGTAGGCGTTGAAGGTCCGCTCGGGGTTCGGAATCCCCACTTTGGCCAGCAGTGCCAGTGCGCGTTTCCGGGCTTCCGCCTTCGAGATGCCCAGGCATACGCGCATGGGCTCCATGAGCTGGCTGCCGATGGTGAACGCGGCGTCCAGGTTGCTCATGGGTTCCTGGGGAATGTAGGCGATGCGCTGGCCGCGGACCTTCGTCATTTCCTTCTCGGAGAGTCGGGCCAGGTCCGTGCCGTCAAACACGATGGAGCCGCCGGTGACTCGTCCGCCCTGCGGCAGGAGCCGGAGGATGGAGAAAGCGGTCTGGGTCTTGCCCGAGCCGGACTCGCCCACCAGTCCGTGGACTTCACCGCGGCGGACCGTGAGGCCCACGTGGTTGACCACATGGGTGGTGGAACCGTCGGGCTGGTCGTAGCCGACGCCCAGGTCGGTGACCTCCAGGAGGATCTCACCAGCGCTGCCACTGTGTTCATCGGCGGGCGCCTCGGGATGCACCACGGCAGGCTCGCCACGCTTGGCGGCGGCTTCTGCGGCGTCGACGAGCGCGGCCCCCTTGCGGCGGCGCTTGACCGGCCCGCGGCTGCGCTCGAGTTCGTCGCGCATCGCGTTGGCCAGTAGCGTGAGCGCAATGCAGACGACGCCGAGGACGAGGCTTGGCCACAGCACGAGGGTGGGTGCCTTGTAGAGGTTGATGAAGCCGTCGTTGAGCATGCTCCCCCATGTGGGGATGTTCAGGTCGCCCAGGCCAAGGAATTCCAGGCCGGCCTGGATGGCGATGGCGATGCCAAGGACCATGGCGGACTGAATGATGACGGGCGCGCGCACCACGGTGAGAATGTGGCGGCCGATGATCCGGAAATCGCTGAGCCCGGAGACCCGTGCCGCGTCCACGTACAGTTCGTTGCGCACCGCCGTCACGCAGGCGTAGACCAGCCGGAAGTAGGCCGGGGAAAGCAGGACGCCGAAGATCATCATGGACAACCACATCGATGGTCCGACGACGGCCCGTGCGGCCAGCAGGATGACGATGCCCGGCATTGCCATGAGCAGGCCGGTGAGCCAGGAGGAGACCGAATCGAACCAGCCGCCGTAGTACCCGGCAACCAAGCCCCCGGTCACACCGATCGCGACCGCGACCACGAGCGCCAACAGTGCCCCGGCCAGGCTGAACTGTCCCGCGAAGAGCAGCCGGCTGAAGACATCGCGCCCGGCGCTGTCCGCACCGAGCACGTGGTCCGGGCCGGACTTGGCCAGGACCGACTGCAGGCTGGCCAGGCTCGGATCATGCGTTGCGAGCACAGGTGCCAGCACGGCGGCCAACGCCACGAGCGCGAGGATCAGCATGGATGCGGCGCCGGTGGGGTTCGTGAGGAGCTTGCGGAACAAGGAGACTTTGGCTGCCTGGGTGGGCAGTGCGATGGAAGTGTCGATCATGACAGCCGAACTTTCGGGTTGAGCCAGCCTTGGGCGAGGTCGATGATGAGGTTGACGATCACCACGATGGCAGCGGTGGCGACGACGACGCCCATCACCACCGGGATGTCCCCCTGGCTGGTGGCGGCAACGGCAATCTGCCCGAGGCCGGGCAGGGCGAAGATCTGTTCAACGATCACGGCACCGCCGAGCAGGCCGATGAACTGGACCGCGAGGACTGCCAGGGCGGGACCGCCGGCGTTGCGCAGCACGTGCCTGTACACCACCCGGTTGAAGGAGAGGCCGCGGGCCCGGAGCGTGCGGACATAATCCTGGCGGAGGGCATCGATCAGGGAACCGCGAACCTGCTGGACCACCGAGGCGATGCAGCCGATCGAAAGGGCGATGATCGGCAAGGTAACGGTGGCCGCCCAGCCGCTGAACGACGTCGTGATCGGTACATAACCGGTGGCCTTGAACCACTTGAGGTTCAAAGCGAACAAGGACACGAGCCCCAAGGCGATAAGGAAGCCGGGAATCGCGAAGCCCAGAACGCCCACGAACTGGACCACGCGGTCCACCCAGCCCCGGCGCACTGCGGCCAGGACAGCTATGACCACCGAGATCACCGCGGCGATGATGGTGGCGCCCAACACCAGGGAGAGGGTCACGGACACCCGGCTCGTGACGCCGGTGGTGACCAGCTGGCCGTTGAACCACGAGCGTCCGAGGTCACCGGTGAGGGCGTGGGTGAGCCAATCCCAGTACTGGACCACGAGCGGGCGGTCCAGGCCTAGCTGGGAGGCTTTCAGTGTCACCTGGGCCTGGCTGGCTGTTGGGCCCACAATGCGGCGGGCGATGTCGCCGCCGCCCGCGTACAGCAGCAAGTAGGCGACCGTTGTAATGACGAACAGCAGGAGGACGCCCGAGAGCAGGCGCCGCAGCACGAAACGGTACATCGAAGTTCCTTAGGGGAAGGTTCCTGGGGCCACCGGGACCGGGCCACCGCTTGGTCAGCGAGTGGCCCGGTCCCGGCGGCTGTCCGCTAGGAGGCGGGAGAGAAGGACCAGATGAACGGGTAGGCGTTACCCGTCTGGACCTCAACCTTGGTCTTGGCGTCGGTGACGAAGCTGGACTGCGGGCGGTACCACGGAGCGAACCAGGCCTGCTCCACGATGTACTTGTTCAGTTCCTTGGCAGCGGCCGTCTGCTCATCCGTGGAACCGACGTGGATCTTGTTGATCAGCTCGTCCACCTTCGGGTCCTCGTACTTATACGGGTTCCAGGGGGCTTTGGGCGCGATCTTCATGTTGATCAGCTGCCAGTCGGACTGCTGCTCCAGGATCATGTAGCTCACGCCGTACTTCGGTGCCAGGAGGTCGGCGATGAAGTTGTTGCCGGTGTCCGTGAACTCCGCCGTGATGCCGACGTCCTTGAGCTGCTGGGTGATCAGCGCAGGGAGGGTGTTGCCCATGAGTGCGGAGGACGGCAGCTTCAGGGTCAACCCGCTGGCGTAGCCGGCCTGGGCGAGCAATTCCTTGGCCTTGGCGGGATTGAAGGCATAGCGGGAGTCCAGGGACTTGTCATAAGCAGCCGACGACGGCGGGAACACCTGGGTGGTCAGCTCGCCATAGCCCTGGCCGATTGACTGCAGCATCGCCTTGGTGTCGAAGGCGTAGTTGAGTGCCTGGCGGACGCGGACGTCCTTGAGCGCGGGGTTGGTGGTACCGGCCCGGTCAAACAGGATGAGGCCTGCCCAGTTCAGCTGGAGTGGATTGACCTTGTAGCCAGCAGCCTGGATCTCCGTGAGCGTGTTGTTGTCAGCGGTGTTGGCCGCGTTGAGCTGCCCGGACTTGATGGCGTTCAGCAGGGAGGTCTGGTCGCCGTAGACGTTCAGGACCAGGTTGTCATAGTGCACCAGGCTCTTGTCCCAGTAATTCGGGTTGCGGTGATAGCTGTAGGACGTGCCGGTCACGGTAGCTGCGGTATCCAGCACATAGGGGCCGGAGCCGACGGGCTTGGTGGCGATGTCCGCGTTGCCGAAGGACGCCGGGCTCTGCATGAAGGAAGCGTCCTTGGACAGGTAGTTCAGGAACGCCGGGTCCGGGGCGGACAGGGTCAGTTCCAGGGTGGTTGCGTCCACGGCCTTGGCAGTCTTCAGGGCTGCCATGAATTGTGCATCCGGCGACGTGCCGGCCTTGAAGCGTTCAAGGTTTTGCTTCGCAGCGTCGGCGTTGAAGGGGGTGCCGTCGGTGAACTTGACGTCGTCGCGCAGCGTGAGCGTCAGGACGGTCTTGTCCGCGTTGTACTTCCAGTCTTTGGCCAGCATGGGCACGAGCGAGCCATCCGGCTTCATCCGGATCAAAGTGTCGTACACGGCCTGGTAGAACGGCGACAGGTTGGCGAACTCGGACTGGTTTGCAGCGAAGGTCTTGGGCGCCAGCAGCGCGCCCAGGGTCAGGGTTTGGGAGGACTGGTCCTGGGGGGCAGCGGCACCGCCACCACCACAAGCAGTGAGCCCCAGGGCAACAGCCGCAATGACTGCGGCCATTCGCTTGGATCGGAACATCTTTGGTCCCTTTCACGATCAGTGGCGTCCACCATGGACGGCCATTGGGAAAGACCGTAACATCAAAAACCTAGCGACTACTAGGTTTTAGGAGAATATTTTGAATCGTTATGAAATGTGACGATGCGCACAGCGGTTGACCAATTGATGGACTTATTCAAAATCGACGTTGTTAGGGTTGATCCATGAAAGAGACTGGGGGCGGCATCCAGCCCGAGACGGTGCGTCGAGGGCGCCGCGGCAGCTATGCGAAGACGGAGGCACGGCGACAGGAAATCCTGAAGGCCGCCTTCGACGTCTTTTCATCCTCGGGCTACCGCTCAGGCTCGCTGAAGGACGTGGCGGACAAAGTGGGCCTGACGCAAGCCGGGCTCCTGCACCACTTTCCCAGCAAGGAAGCCTTGCTTGAGGCGCTCTTGACCTTCCGCGACGACGAGTCCGCAATCTACAGCGGGGCCGTGGATGCCGAGGGTGCGGACTTGCTGCACGCCATGGTGGATCTGACCCGGTACAACACCACCATCCCAGGCCTCGTGGCGCTGTACTGCGTGCTGTCCGCGGAAGCCACCGACCCCGAACACCCGGCCCACAAGTACTTTCTTGAACGGTACGAGCGGGTGCGCCGCTTGATGACCGAGGGCTTCTCGCACATGGCGGACGAGGGCAAGCTACGGCCCGGCGTCGCGCCTACCGCAGCCGCACGCCAACTGATCGCACTCATGGACGGGCTGCAGGTCCAGTGGCTTCTCGACAACGATTCCGTGGACATGCCGTCCGAAATCGCGGCCTACCTGAACGCCGTCACAACCGAGAGCTTCTAGCCCACCCAACTGACTCGCAGTAGTTGTCGTTATGGGCCCTCAAAACGACACTTACTGCGAGTCAGTTGGGTGAGCCGGGCGCCCGGGCGTCAGAGCGCCGTCAGGCCGCCGTCCACGGTGAACAGCCCACCCGTGGCGTACGCGGAATCGTCACTGGCGAGGAACACCATGATGCCCTCGACGTCGGCCGCGGTTCCGGGCCGGCCCAGCATCGTGGAGTCCACCAAGCCTGCGCGACTCACGGGATCGTCCGCGATGGTCTGCACCAAGGGGGTCTCGGTGTAGCCAGGCACCACGGTGTTGACCCGGATTCCAGCGGCAGCGTAGTCCGCGGCGACGACCCTGGCCAAGCCATGCACCCCCGCTTTGGAACTCGTATAAGCAGTGAAGGTCTGCCCACAAGCCACCACCGCGGTGGGACTGCCGGTGCAAATAATGGATCCTCCGCGACCTTCCATGGCACGGACTGCGTACTTGAGCGTCAGGAAGGCGCCGCGCTGGTTGATGGACACGGTCTTTTCCCAGACCTCCAGATCCAGGTCCCCCACGCGGGCGTCTTGCCCGAACAGCTGCACCCCGGCATTGGCCACCACGACGTCGAGCGTCCCGCGTTCCGCCACGGCGGCGTATGCCGCAGTCACGCTGGCTTCGTCCGAGATGTCCATGCGCACAGCCCGGGCCAGGGCCGATCCCGTGACAGCGGCAGCCTTCTCCGCGGCATCCAGGTTAATGTCGGCGAAGTACACGCGGGCGCCTTCGGCAACGAAACGCTGGGCCACGGCCAGTCCGATGCCGGAGCCTGCCCCCGTGACAAGGGCGGTCTTGCCGTCTAGCCGTTTACTCATTGTGGTTCCTCTTTCAGTTCAGTCGACGCCGCGGACAACAGCAGCCCACGGCTCAAGTCCAAGATTGGTACTGTCGCCACCCGGCAGCCGGACGACGACGCTCAGCGGTTTGGCAGTGAGGTTAGCGGCAAACAGGACCGTCGTGCCGCCGTCGCGCACGGGATACAGCACGACGCCGGGCACCTCGCCAGCCACGTCAAGAACCTCGCAGCCCCGCAGGGCGGCGACGGCGGCCAGCATCTCGCCCGCGGGCGTGAGGCCGCCGCTTCCGCGGATACCGCGCGGTCCAGTTGCCTCGAAATAGCTGACGGATTCGACGCCGGGAACGCTGAGGGCCGCGATGCTGCCCAACAGCCAGGCGGCCGTGAAAGTCTCGGGCTGCAGCGGGTCGGTGGCCATCGCCTCGGCTGCCGCGTCGTCGCCTTCGGTGGCGACGGCGTTGAACCGCGCTTTGAGGGTCACCGGCCCGAGATGCAACGGCCGTCCAGAGCCGATCCGGAGCGCATTGAGCGCGACGAGCCGCTGCATGGGCAGGGTTTCGACGACGTGCGGCACCTCGGTGGCGTGCATTTGCGGCGTGATGCTGAAGGTGACAGCGTCCGCGTCCGAGGGGAGCCGGTCCGCATTACGGTTCAGCTCCGTGAAGTGCGACCGCGCGCCGGCAAGCAGTGCGCCGGTAAATCCGCGCTGCCTGGCCTCGTTCTTGAGTACTGCCCACAGCGCTGGCTCAGTGACATGGCTGAAGGCGTCGAACACCGCGAGCCGCATCACATTGTCCAACGGCAGGAGCTCGAGGAGTTCCCCGATGCGATCCGGCGAATCGACCGACAGGCGCACATCCAGCGGAACGTCCAGATCCGCGGCCTCTTCCGCGGCACGCCGGACCTTGCGCGCAGTGTCCGGTCCGGGCGCCAGCTCCAGAAGCAGCGCGTCCAGGCCGGGGATGGGTTCACATTGGATCTTGGATGCCGTCGCCGAAGCCGAGGTAGCCGAAACCGAAAGCGCCGGCACCCGGGCCGCGCCGCCGTCGAGCACTGTCAGCACGCGCTCCGGCTGCCGTGGGGTCGGCGCCGTCGTCAAAGGCGTCGCCGTCAGCAGCACCGACTGGTGGACGCGATCGCCGGCGGAAACACCCACCGGGAAGGGCTTGGAAAGCGGCGTGCTGTACGTCTTGAACGAGGCGTCCGTCCAGTTCCGCTGGTCCTCGGTCTCGAACACGTCGCCGTGGAAGTCGAGCCTGAATCGCGTTCCGTCGCACTCCCATTCCATGGAAGAAACGTCCAAGAAGGGTTGGTGCGGGCTGATGTCCATGGGGAAGAACGACGGCGTGCCAGCGCCGCCTGGGCTGCCGATGGTCACCGCGCGGCCGGCGTCGTCGGGGCGGTGCAGGACTACGAGTCCGATCCTGTTGCTGCGGAAGGCAGCGGGAGCGACGCCGTCGAACGTCACTTTGACGCTGTCCTTCGTGAAGTGGATGGCGAGCTCGCCCGTGTAGCTGGAGCCAAAACCGGCGAAGTCGACGTCGAGCAGGAGCGTAGTGGCGCCGTCGGCGTGGTGCGCGACCCGGCCGACAGTGGGCACGAGGGTTCGCCAGTCCTGGTCGCGAACCACTGCGCGAATAGCCCGGAGTACTGGTATGCCGTTGAACGTGATGTCCGAGAGTTCATCGTTGCGGAGCTCGGCCCGCCAAGCTGCCGATTCCACCGTTTCCGATGGGGCGAACAGCCTGGCGTGGTTTTCGTCATTGATCACAACAAGCCTTTGCAGCGAGGACGGGAGTAAGCATAATCGGAATCAATTGTGATGCTCGCCATGCGACGAGTCAACCGGTTGACCAATATTCGAGAACGCGCGCGGTGTGGTCCGCGTAGCGGGAGGTCACCTGAAGCAACGCCGCGAAACCCGGCGAAAGGCTTCGAAACCATTGTTGGATCGCGCCCCGCAGCCTGCCTAACCTCGATGCACGTGGTGTACCCGAGAGGCCAGGGAGCTGCCTGCAAAGCAGCGCACGCGGGTTCGAATCCTGCCACCACGTCTCAGGTGCGGCCCGGCGAAAGCGGCCAGGCGCCGACGCTATTGGGCTGCGTCGTAGCCTGCCAGCAGGCGGCGAGACGCCGTGCCCATGTGCGAGACCATGGCCTCCGTCACCAGGGTGGCGTCCCGGGACTCGAGGGCCTTGAAGATCGCGCGATGCTCGGCGAGCGCGGCGGCGGCGTGGCCTTCATCGGTCAGCGCCCGGTCCACCCAGATTCGCAAGAGCGACCTAATGCTCTGCAGGAGTTCCTGCAGGACCTGATTCCCGGAAGCGGAAGCGATTTCCTTATGGAATGCGGCATCGGCCTCGACGAAGACCGCGAGGCTATCCAGCCCGGCCTCCATCGAATCAAGATTGGCTCGCATGCGCTCCAAAGCCTCGTCGCTAATGCGGGCCGCGGCCAACTGAACCGCCTGGACCTCCAAGCCGCTCCGGAGCTCGACGAGTTCGCGCGTGCGCGGCTCGCCCAGCATGAGGCCCCAACTGAGGGTCCGGGGCAGCAACTCGGAGGCGCCGTCGCGCAAGTATGTTCCGGACCCTGGGCGGACGATGACAATGCCGAGGATCTCCAGCGCGGCCAACGCCTCGCGAACCGCCGAACGCCCGACGCCGAGCGAAGCCGCCAGCTGCCGCTCCGCCGGGAGGCGCGTCCCGGCCGCGATGTCGCCGCTGGTGAAGTACGCGAGCAGCCTCTCGGCAACCTCGGAGACGACGGAGCCGTGTTCCATGGGGGCAAGGGCTGCCGTCATGTGGGCCGCTGCTGCGGCGGAATTCGCTGACATCTTCACAGCGTAGCAACCGGATGACCAATTTCCGCCGCCACCCAGGCGCGCCCCATCGACTGCCCGTGGGTGCGATCGAAAATTAGGATCAGTCAACCGGTTGACCAATTTGCTTTCAGGGGCGTATGGTTTTTATCACACGCTTAGCTCGGTCCTGAGGCATCGCAGTCCACGGATCGGCACTAAGAAAACCCGAGCCGCCTGGTCCACGGAAGGACAACGCGCTCCGGCAACCTCTAGGAGTCAATGTGGACACCACACAATCGGTGGTCGAAAGATCGGCCATCAAGAAGGTCGCGATCCGGCTGGTGCCGTTCGTCGCCTTGATGTTCTTCATCAATTACCTGGACCGGACGGCTATTTCATTCGCCGGCCCCAACGGCATGAACACTGACCTGGCGCTCTCCGCTGCACAGTTCGGCTTCGCCTCCGGAGTCTTCTTCATCGGCTACATCCTGCTGGAGGTCCCCAGCAACCTGGCCCTCCATAAGTTCGGTGCACGCCGCTGGCTCGCCCGCATCATGGTCAGCTGGGGCATCGTGTCCCTCGTGTTCACCTGGGTGGGCAACGTGGACCAGCTCTACATCCTGCGCTTCATCCTGGGTGTGGCCGAGGCCGGATTCTTCCCCGGCGCCATTCTTTTCCTGAGCCTCTGGGTCCCCGCAAAACACCGCAGCAAGATCCTGGCGCTCTTTTACTTGGCACAGCCACTGACCACGGTGATCGGCGCTCCGCTGGCCGGTGCGTTGATCCAGCAGCACGGCGTGTTCTTCGGCCTCGAAGGCTGGCGCTTCATGTTCTTCGGCGTTGCCATTCCGGCGATCGCCATCGGCGTCATCTCCTGGTTCTACCTTGCCGACTCCCCCGCCAAGGCCAAGTGGCTGACGTCCGAGGAAAAGACCTGGCTGACCGGCGCTCTCGAAAAGGAAAAGGCAGCGACCTCCGCCAGCAACAAGCACGTCAGCGTCCGCACAGTGTTCGGCAACGGCCGCGTCTGGATGCTCTCCCTGATCTACTTCGGCTTCATCTACGGCCTGTACGCGCTCGGCTTCTTCCTGCCGACCATCATCAAGGGTTTCGAGACCCAGTTCGGCACGAAGTTCGACGTCTTCCAGCAAGGCCTCATCACGGCCATCCCATACCTGCCGGCCGCCGTCGCGCTGTACTTCTGGTCCAGGGACGCCACCAAGCGCGGCGTCAAGACGTGGCACATCGCCCTGCCCGCTTTGACCGGCGCCGTCAGCATCCCGTTGGCGCTGTTCGCTGGCTCCCCGGCCGCTACGATCGCCGTCATCACGATCACCGCCATGTCCATTTTCGCGGCACTGCCGAACTTCTGGACGGTGCCCACCCAGTTCCTCACGGGCGCCGCGGCCGCAGCAGGCATCGCGCTGATCAACACGGTAGGCAACTTGGCCGGCTTCAGCGCTGGCTACATCACAGGCTGGCTCAAGGACTGGACCGGAAGCTACGCGGTGCCGATGTTCGTGGTGGGTGGGTTCATGCTCCTGTCCTCGATCCTCATGGTTGTCCTCAGCCGTCGGGGAAAAGCCAGCGAAGCCGTCCCCGCCGAAGCCCTTGACCCCGCACGAGCCAGCCAGCACGCAGAGCCCTAATTCCCAACTAACTCGCAGTTGTTGTCGTTTTGAGCGCTGAAAACGACAACAACTGCCAGTCAGTTGGGTCGCCCCTAGCAATCACCAGCCCCACACATGATTTCCACCGACAGGTCCAGGAGTTCCGCATGACCCGCTTGTTCAATGAACCCGCAGCCTTCGCTGACGAAATGATCGAAGGTTTCGTCGCATCGCACGGCCGCTGGGTACGGCGTGTCTCCGGCGGCGTCGCCCGCAGCATCCGGAGCACTCCCGGCACGGTAGCGCTGGTGATCGGCGGCGTCTCGGGCCACTACCCCGCTTTCGGGGGGCTCGTCGGCCAGGGCCTGGCGCACGGCGCGGCGATGGGCAACCTCTTCGCCTCGCCGTCCGCGCAGCAGGTCTACAACGTGGCCAAGGCGTCGGACAATGGCAGCGGTGTGCTCCTGGGCTACGGCAACTACGCCGGCGATGTCCTGCACTTCACCCAGGCGCAGGAACGCCTTCGCAAGGAGGGAATCGACTGCCGCAGCATCGCCGTGACGGACGATATCTCCTCCGCTCCGCCGTCGGAACGCGCCAAGCGCCGCGGTATCGCCGGGGACCTGACCGTCTTCAAGGTCGCGGCCGCCGCATCCGAAGCCGGCTACACCATGCACGACGTCGTACAGATCGCCGAACGCGCCAACCACCACACCCGCTCCTTCGGCGTCGCCTTCACCGGATGCACGCTGCCCGGCGCCGAGCAGCCGCTCTTCACCGTCCCCGAGGGCCGGATGGCCGTCGGCATGGGAATCCACGGCGAACCGGGCATCGGCGAAACAGACATCCCGACGGCGGATGAGCTCGCCGAGCTCATGGTCGCCAAGCTCCTGGCCGAGGTTCCCGAAGGCATCGAGATCAGCGGTGCCCGCGTCGTCCCCATCCTCAACGGTCTGGGCAGCGTGAAGTACGAAGAACTGTTCGTGCTCTACCGCCGCGTGGCGCAGCTCCTCGCGGAAGCAGGGCTTGAGGCTGTGGATCCCCAGGTGGGCGAGCTGGTGACCAGCTTCGACATGGCAGGCACCTCCCTGACCCTCTTCTGGCTGGACGAAGAACTCGAACAGCTGTGGCTCGCTCCGGCCGACGCCCCGGCCTTCCGCCGCGGTGCCGTCACAGCCCAAGCGCTCGACGCCGATGAACTCACGCAGGGCGCGGAGCAGGAAACCGCGATCCCGGACGCAACGGTTGAGTCGCGCGAAGGGGCTGTCCGTGTCCTCGCCGCCCTGGATGCAGCGAAGGCCGTGATCGACGCGAACGTGGCCGAACTGGGCCGCATCGATGCCATCGCCGGAGACGGCGACCACGGCATCGGCATGGAACGCGGAGTCCGCGCTGCCGTGGAAGCCGCGGCAGACGCCGTCGTACGCGGCGCCGGTGCGGGCACGGTCCTGAACCTGGCCGGTGATGCCTGGGCCGATAAGGCCGGCGGAACCTCCGGTGCGCTGTGGGGCATGGCGCTGCGCGCCGTCGGGCAGTCCGTCGGCGACAGCAGCCGCCCGACCGCAGCAGCGGTTGCCGCGGGTGTGGCTGAAGCGAAGCGTTCCATCATGGACTTCGGCAAGGCCAAGGTGGGCGACAAGACCTTGGTGGATGTCCTGGCGCCGTTCAGCGACACGCTCACCGAAGCCGTCCAGGCCGGGGACTCCCTCAAGAACGCGTGGGGCGCCGCGGCCATCATCGCCGAAGAGTCCGCTGAAGCAACCGCGAACTTGCTGCCGCTCATGGGCCGCGCCCGCCCGCACGCCGAGAAGAGCCTCGGAACGCCAGACGCCGGAGCCGTCTCCATGGCCCTGATCGTCCGGGCGATCCACAACACGCTCGTAGAAAATACCATCAAGGAGACAGCATGAGCACCAAACTGCGCCTGGTCATCGGATCGGACGACGCCGGATTCGAGTACAAGGAAGCCCTGAAGGCCGACCTCGAGGCCAGTGAACTGGTCGAATCCGTGACCGACGTCGGAGTGGATGCCATCAGCCACACCCCGTACCCGTCCGTTGCCATCGCCGCCGCCGAGCTGATCGCCGCGGGCAAGGCCGACCGCGCCCTGCTGGTGTGCGGCACCGGACTGGGGGTGGCCATCGCTGCCAACAAGGTCCCGGGCATCCGCGCCGTCACCGCCCACGATTCCTTCTCCGTGGAACGGGCCGTCCTGAGCAACAACGCCCAAGTCCTCACCTTCGGCCAGCGTGTCGTTGGCCTGGAACTGGCCCGCCGCCTTGCCAAGGAGTGGCTCACGTACACCTTCGACGAGTCCTCTGCCTCCGCCGAGAAGGTCACGCTCATTAAGGACTACGAGGGTGTCACTTCCTGCTAGAGCCGCCGCTGGCGGGACGAATGCGAAGGCCATCATCGGCGTCAGCCTGAAGATGTACTTCGGCTACGAGCGCACGCTTGAATGGTGCCGGGAAGTGGCGTCCATCGCGGCCGCTCATCCCGCGGTCCAAGGCGGCGAGGTCGAGTTGTTCGTCCTGCCGGCCTTCCCGGTGCTGGCCGAAGCCGGCCGCCTTCTGGAAACGGCCGGCGTGGGCACGGGGGCCCAGGACATCTTCTGGGAAGACGAAGGCGCGTACACCGGCGAAGTCAGCGGAAAGATGGTGGCCGAGATCGGCGGACGCTACGTCGAAGTCGGCCACGCCGAACGCCGCCGGATCTTCGGCGAGGACGACCGGGTCATCGGGCTCAAGACCGCGGCAGCCTACCGCAACGGCCTCACCCCGGTTCTGTGCGTCGGCGAACTGAACGCCGGGTCCCCGGAAGAAGCCATCGCCCACTGCACCGCCGAAATCGACGCCGCCCTCAAGCGGGCGCAATCGCTCGGTCCCGCAGGCCGGACGATCGTGGCCTACGAACCACAATGGGCCATCGGCGCACCGGAACCAGCGACGCCGGACTACATCAGCGCCGTGGTCCGCGGCCTGGACGAACACCTCCGGAACCAGCCGGGACAGGCCGAGAGCAGGGTCATCTACGGCGGAAGCGCCGGCCCCGGACTGATCAGCCAGTTGGACATGTCCGTCACTGGCTTGTTCCTGGGCCGCTTCGCGCACGACCCGAAAGCCCTCAAGACCATCCTTGACGAGGCTGCGACTCGCCTCGCGGCTGTCGCCGGAGTCTCGGCGGACGGAGTGACGGTATGAGCTCAACCATCGGCCTGAGCAGCTACGCCTTCTTCTGGCAGCTCTCGGACGCCGTCAGCGAACCGCTGAGCATCCACGACGCGCTGGCGCGCACCGCAGGCATGGGCGTGGAGCTGTTCCAGATCTGCGACTACGCTCCCCTGGAGCACATGTCCGACGACGAACTCGCCGCCCTCCGCACCACCGCGGACACCCTGGGCATCACGCTGGAAGTCGGCACGAAGGGCATCCGCCCGGCACACCTGCACAAGTTCCTGCACATCGCCGTGGTCCTTGATGCCAAACTGCTAAGGACCATGTTCAACGTCCCCGGCCACGCGCCCGACGCCGACGAAGCCACCGCGATCTTCACCGAGATCCTGCCGGCCTTCGAAGCGGCAGGCGTGCGGATCGCCGTCGAAACCTACGAACAGGTCCCTACCGCACGGATCGTCGACGTGATCCGCCGGGTCAACAACCCGTACCTCGGGATCTGCAGCGACCCCGCCAACACCGTCGCGGCGCTGGAGATGCCCCGCGAGGTGATTGACGCTGTCGCGCCCTACGTCCTGAACATGCACATCAAAGACTTTGCGTTCAGCCGCAAGGAGGGGTGGGTCGGGTTCACGTACTCCGGCGCACCGCTCGGCGAAGGCCTCCTGGACTACGACTACATGGCCGCAAAAATCCAGCCCACGCAAAGAAACATCAACCAGATCGTCGAACACTGGCTGCCCTGGCAGGACACCGAGACGGAAACCATCCGCCTCGAAAACCAGTGGACCCAACAAAGCCTCGAATTCCTAAGGAGCAAGTGAAATGTCAGCAGAACAATTGACCGTCGCCGTTGTCGGAGCCGGTGGCAAGATGGGGATGCGCGTTTCCGCCAACCTCCAGAAGAGCAACCACTCCGTCACCTACAGCGAGAACTCCCCCGCCGGCCAGGACCGCGTCCGCGCCGAGGGCCGCGAGATCACCGCCACCGACGACGCCGTCAAGGGCGCCGACGTCGTGATCCTCGCCGTGCCGGATACCGTCCTCGGCGTCGTCTCCGAAGGCGTCGTCCCGCAGATGAAGCCCGGCTCGATCCTCCTCACCCTGGACCCGGCCGCCGCCTACGCCGGACTGCTGGCCAAGCGCGACGACGTCGTCCAGGCCGTCGCGCACCCGTGCCACCCGTCCGTGTTCCTCGAGCGCACCACCAAGGAAGAATGGGCCGATACCTTCGGCGGCCAGGGCGCCCCGCAGAACGTCGTGGCGGCGATCGACGAGGACGCACCCGCCGCGACCCGCGACGCAGCCGAAGCAACCATCCGCACCATCTACGCCCCCGTCATCGACGTCCACTGGGTCACCGTGAAGCAGCTCGCCATCCTGGAACCCACCCTCGTGGAGACCGTGGCCTGCATGATCGGCACACTCCTCAACGAAGCCCTGCACGAGACCGTGCACACCGCCGGCGTCCCGGAAGAGGCAGCCAAGGCCATGCTGTTCGGCCACGTGCAGATCGCCCTGACCAACGCCCTGCGCGGCTCCAACCCCTTCTCCGAGGCCTGCGAAATCGCCATCCAGTACGGCAAGGACACCATCATCAAGGACGACTGGAAGAAGATCTTCGACGACTCCGAGCTCGACGGTGTCATTGCCAAAATGCTCAAGCTCGACACCGTCAAGCGCTAGGCGATTCCTCACCACTCGCGAGATGGCACTTCACGGCAATGCTCCACAACAGCATGACTGCCGCGAAGTGCCATCTCGCGGCGCGTCCCAAGCCTTTACTGCCTGCCCCGCGCCAGCCATCATGAAATCAGGCGCAGGACTTCGCCGACCGCTACAGCACGGCCGCTCCTTGCGCGGCGGAGGCGCAGCGACATGTCACCCAGGATCGAGCCCGCGGACCACGCCTTGGGAGGCACTGCCCCCGGCGCCCCGGACCGATTCCTGACCGACTACTACGAGCACGTGGCCGATGATGATGTCCGCAACTACACCACGGACACACTCCTGGAGCGTGCGCGGTACCACCGCTCATTGGCGGAACGGCGGGCTCCCGGGCAAGCTGTGATCGGCGTCCTGAACGAGGCCGACGCCAGCCTCGTAGCGATTGTCACCGAGGACATGCCCTACCTGGTCCCGTCGGTCACCGCGGAAATCGCCAGGGACAACGCCTCCATCCGGCTCCTGGTCCACCCCACTTTTACGGTCACCCGGGATCCAGCCACCCACCGCCTCACCGATGTCCGCCGCGGACCCCTGCGGACCGGCCTTCCGTCCGGCATCGAGCCTTCCGCCCCGGTCACCCCTGTGGACCACGACGACGGCTGGCCGCTCACGGAGGCTTGGATCGCCGTCGAGATTTCCCGGCTTCCAGACGAAACGAGTGCCGAACACCTCGTTGAACGGCTGCAGACCGTCCTTGGCGACGTCCGGGCCGCCGCGGAAGACGCGGCGGCCATCCACCAGGAACTTGCCAACGAGATCAGGGGCTTGGACGAGCTCTCGCAGGCCGTCCCCGCAGCGCGGGAGGTCCAGGAGTTACTGCGCTGGCTGGACGACGGGAATTTCGTGTTCCTCGGCTACCGCGGCCGGACGGGCCTCGGGCTGCTCCGGAACGTGGCGGTCACTGCGTCCGAAGGCGAGCCGTCCGAGGCCGAGCCGTCCGCAAGGCCGCCCACCGCACACGTCCTCACGCTCACCAAGTCCACCCTCCGCTCGACTGTCCTCCGGCGGGCCTACCTCGATGAAATCAGCCTGGCCGGGGCTGACAAGATCGGCGAGCGCACCTTCGTTGGCCTTTTCGCTCCCAGCTCGGCGTCCCGCCCGGCACTCCAGATTCCCGTCATCCGGGACACCGTGGACGAGGTGATGCGGACGTTCGGCTACCCGCCCGCATCACACCGAGGCAAGGAACTCCTGGCGGTGGTGGAGGCCTATCCGCGCGACGAACTCTTCCATATCGACGCGCGGCAGCTGGCCGAGCACGCGCGGGACATCCTGCGTCTTCAAGAACGGCACAGCACACGGTTGTTCCTTCGTCCAGACTCACACAACCGTTTCATGACGGCACTGGTCTTCCTGCCGCGGCAACGCTTCAGCACCGCAGTCCGGCTCAACATTGAACGCGAACTTCGCGAGGCCTTCGGCTCCGAGGCCATCGAGTTCGAGCTTCGCCTGGGCGAATCCGCCATGGCCCGGGTGTTCTTCCGGGTTCTGTTGCCACCCGAGGAGGCGCCCGCCGTCGTCGACCCTGGGGTACTGGAGCAGCGGATCATCGCCGCGACAAGGTCCTGGGCCGAAGGCCTGGACGAAGCCCTGCGGGCTAGGTTCCCCGCGGACGAGGCCGCCCGGCTGTCCCTCCAATGGGCCGCCGCCTTTCCGGCCAGCTACAAAGCGGACTACGAGGTGGAAGACGCGGTTCAGGACATCGTCCGGTTCGAGAGTTTCGCGCCCCGGGATGGAGACACGGCAGACGGCGACGCCGCAGACCCGTTGCTGACCGTCTACAGGCGCCCGGGAACTGCCGTCCTCGCCGAGGATGCGCGGATTCGGCTCTATTTGACCCGCCCGCAGAGCCTGAGCCAGATTCTGCCGTTCTTCCACAACCTGGGCTTGCGCGTCCTGGACCAGCGGCCCTTCGATGTGCAGCGTGCCGACGGGCGGTCCTTCTTCCTTTACGACCTCGGGCTCGTCTATCCACGCGGTGTTGATCCCGTGGGAACCGGCGAGCTCCTGGCCGGCTCGTTCTGTGCCGCGATGCGGGGAGATGCGGAGTCCGACGCCTTCGATGCCCTGGTCATCCGGGAGGGAATCGACTGGCGGCGGACAGCCATCCTGCGCGCATATGCGAAGTACCTTCGACAGCTGGGGAGCACGAATTCCTACGGGTTCATTGCCGATACCCTCCGTGAGAATGTGCGTGCAACCCACGCTTTGCTTTCGCTCTTCGAGGCGAAGTTCGATCCGGACCGGTTCGAACCCGATCTGTTCGATCCTGAACTGCGCGCGCCGACGCCTTCTGGGCCGGTGCCTTCTGGGGCGACGTCGACTGAGCAGATGGCGGCTGGAAGCGATCTGTTCGAAACGGACCGCAGCAGGTACAGCTCGCGGACACGAGCCACGAACGCGGCCCGCAAGGAACTGGCGGAAGCGATCGACGCCGTACCGGTCCTCGACGCCGACCGCCTGTTACGTTCGCTGGCGAGCCTCGTGGAGGCCACCCTGCGCACCAACTTCTACCTGGACAAGCCGTATTTGAGTTTCAAGCTCAACCCTTCCTCCATCCCTGCCGCACCGGCGCCCCGGCCACAGTTCGAAATCTGGGTCTACTCGCCGCGGGTGGAAGGCGTCCACTTGCGGTTCGGCGCCATTGCCCGCGGCGGCTTGCGCTGGTCCGACCGCCGTGAGGACTTCCGCACGGAGGTCCTGGGGCTCGTGAAAGCGCAGACGGTCAAAAACGCCGTCATCGTTCCCACCGGAGCCAAGGGCGGTTTCTACCCCAAGCATCTCCCGGACCCCGCCGAAGACCGGGCGGCCTGGCTGGCCGAGGGCCAGGAAAGCTACCGGACCTTCATTCGTGGACTGCTGGACATCACGGACAACCTGGTTGCCGAACCCGGTAGCGGCTCGAACGGTCGCGTCGTTCCGCCGGCCCGCGCTGTCCCGCCGCAGCACATTGTTCCGCCGGCCCGCGTCGTACGGCACGACGGCGACGACTACTACCTCGTGGTGGCCGCGGACAAAGGCACGGCCACGTTCTCCGACATCGCCAACACCCTGGCCGCAGAGTACGGATTCTGGCTGGGCGATGCGTTCGCGTCCGGCGGTTCAGTGGGCTATGACCACAAGCAGATGGGCATCACGGCCCGCGGCGCCTGGGAGTCCGTGATGCACCATTTCAGCGAATTGCTCATCGATTCCCGGACCGAGGATTTCACGGTGGTGGGCATTGGCGACATGAGCGGCGACGTGTTCGGCAACGGCATGCTGCTCTCGAACCACATCAAGCTCGTGGCGGCCTTTGATCACCGGCATATCTTCCTGGATCCCACCCCGGACCCAGCCACTTCCTTCGCCGAGCGGAAGCGGCTCTTCAAGCTCCCCCGCTCGTCCTGGGCCGACTACAACCCCGCGAAGCTCAGCCCCGGCGGAGGAGTGTTCTCCCGGCTCGAGAAGTCAATCAGCATCACCGAACCTGTCCGCCTCGCCTTGGGATTGGATGAGGGCACGACGGCGATGAGCCCGCCTGAGCTGCTCAGGGCCGTCCTCATGGCCCCCGTCGACCTGCTGTACAACGGCGGAATCGGCACCTACATCAAGGCCTCCACCGAGACGCTTGCCGACGTCGGAGACAAGTCAAACGATGCCATCCGGGTCGACGCCGCCCAACTGCGCACCCGGATCATCGCTGAGGGTGGCAATCTCGGCATCACCCAACACGGCAGGATCGAGGCTGCTCTGGCCGGAATCCTCGTGAACACCGATGCCATCGACAACTCCGCCGGCGTGGACTGCTCGGACCACGAGGTGAACATCAAGATCTTCCTGGACCGGATGATCGCCGCGGGCAAGATGTCCCCGAACGAAAGAACGAAGTTCCTGCACTCCCTCCAGGACGAAGTGGGGCGGCTCGTGCTGAAAACCAACGTTGACCAAAACGTCCTCCTCCTCAATGACAAGCAACTGGTCCTTGAGTGGAGCCCGAGCTTCGAACGGACCATGGACTGGCTCGACTCGGCCACGGACCTGGACCGGCAGCTCGAATGCCTGCCGACTACCGAGGATATCCACGCCCGCGTAGGGACCGGAGTTGGACTGACCTCGCCCGAACTAGCTGTGCTGGCGGCCTACGCCAAGATCGAGCTCGCCCGCGAACTGACTGAAGGCGGGCTCGCGGACGATCCATGGTTCTCGCAAACGCTGCGCGAGTATTTCCCCCGCCAGCTTTCGGAACGGTTCGGCGATGACCTCTCCACGCATCCCTTGCGCCGCCAAATCGTAGCCACGGTGGTGGCCAACGACATGATCAATCTCGGTGGCATAGCGTTCGCGTTCCGCGCCATGGAGGAAACCACGGTTTCGGCGGCCGCGGTGGCGCGTGGATTCGTGGTCATGCGCCGAATTTGGGATTTCGATTCGGTCACTGAGGCCCTGGCCCAAGTGCCGGCAAGCATCCCGCGCGAACACGGATGCGCCGTGGCACTGGACATGCGCCGCCTCCTCGACCGGTCCACCCGTTGGTACGTCACCCACGATTTCCGGGACAAGCCCATTGCCGACGCCTTTGCCCGGCTCGAACGGCCGATGTCATTGATGCGGGCGAACTTCACCCGATTCCTGCACGGGATCAACCTGCAACACTCTTTGATGCGCCTCGCCCACTCCGATTCGGTGGGCCTGCCACACGAATTGGGACTTCGAGCCTCCGAACTCCTGGTCAGCTACGGCCTCTTGGACATTTCCGCGATTGCCGAGGAACTGCAGGAGCCCGTTGAAGACGTGGCCGAGGTGTACTTCGCCGTGTTCGAACGGATCTCGGCCATCCCCCTGCTGGAACACATCACGCTGTTGCCGCGGGACACCCACTGGGAGGCCTTGGCGCGTGCAGCCCTCCGCGACGACATGTACCTGGTCCTTGCCGACATGACCAAGGCCGTGGTCCGGCACACGTCCCGCTCCTCCGGGGCGACCGCCGACCCGGTGGAGAGGATCATGGATTGGGAGCGCGGAAACATCGAACAACTTGCCCGCGTCCAGGACACCATCAAGGAAGCCATCAAGCCCGGTCCGGTGGATATCGCGGCACTTTCCGTGGCCGTGAAGCTCTTGCGCGCAATGGTCCGCCGGTGATCCAGATCCCAGAATGACAGACATCCCATGACACTTTGCTATCTTTTTATGCAGGAATTGCCGCTCCCCCCTGCGGCACCCTGCAGAAGGAGCCCCCCAATGAACACCGCAACAATAGAACGCAACGAGATCCACTTGTCCTTTGCGTCCGTCGAGGAAGTCCACGCCGGACTGGATCGTGCCGTCGGCACGCTCATCGAAGCCGCAGCCGACAACGGCCTTTGCGGGATCCTGGTGACCCGCCACGAGCCCGGAAGCTACACGGTGGCCCTGGACGAGTCCGTGCCGTTCGGCCAGACCCGCGAGGTCCTCGCCGCCTAGGAAGTCGCCTAGGAAGTCGCCTAGGAATAGGTACAGACAACAAAAACGGGGCTTGTTTTCCAGACCACGCCAAGATGGCGCGGAATGGGAAACAAGCCCCGGTTTTCTAAACGGTCACTACACCCGGCGCAGCTCCACGCCGTCGGACTTCATGAAGAGCTGTTTGGCGGCTTCGTCGGCGCCAGGTCCTGCGGGTTCAAGCCATACAACGTTGCCGCTGCCCGAGACTTCCTGCACCTCCCCTGCCGCGACCACATGTGCGTGCCTTACGACTTCGATCCGCTCCCCCACCTTCAACGTTCCCCAGTTGGAAACGACGGCGGACTGTGCGATTCGCCTGGACAGGACTGTCCCGCGTGCCTTCATTGAACTTCTACCCCTTTGTGGATGTTCGTTATTTCAGTTGTGAACGGATATTCCCCGGCAGGCCCACGGCATCGTCGGCGTGGACATGCCGTACCCCATAAGTTCTACTACACAGAAAGCGCCCCGGGGAACGAAATGCCAAACATTTCCGGGGCGCTTCCTATTGTTCACTCGAACAGTATTTTGTTCGGCGTCAGGCGAGAATTCCGACGGCGGATTCGGCGGCCGCCCGCACCTCGCCAGCGCCCACAAGACGGTCCGCCGCTTCCAGCTCAGGTGAGAGGAAACGGTCAGTTCCGGGACCGTCGACGACGCCGCGCAGCACCTCGATCACGGCGGTGCCAGCAGGCCCCGGAGTGAGTTCGCCACCGGACAGTTTGGTGCGGATGTCGAGGGCACGGGTGCTCGTCACGAGTTCCACGGCCAGGACACGGCGCAGGTTCTCGATGGCCTTGCGGAGCTTGCGGGCAGCGTGCCAACCCATGGAGACGTGGTCTTCCTGCATGGCGGAGCTCGGGATGGAGTCCACCGATGCCGGGACGGCAAGGCGCTTGTTGTCCGAGACCAAACCGGCCTGGGTGTACTGGGCGATCATCAGGCCCGAGTCCACTCCGGGATCGTCGGCAAGGAATGCCGGGAGGCCGTGCGAGCGGGCCGGGTCCAGCATGCGGTCCGTGCGGCGCTCGGCGATGGAGGACAGGTCCGCCACGGCAATGGCGAGGAAGTCCAGGACGTAGGCCACGGGAGCGCCGTGGAAGTTGCCGTTGGAGGACACGCGGCCGTCCGGGAGCACCACGGGGTTGTCGATGGCTGCAGCCAGCTCACGGGAGGCCACGAGTTCAGCGTGCGTCACGGTGTCGCGGACCGCGCCGGCCACCTGGGGTGCGCAGCGGAGCGAGTACGCGTCCTGGACCTTGGTGTCGTTGACGCGGTGCGAAGCAACGATCGGCGAGTTGGAAAGCACGCGCAGCATGTTGTCCGCGCTTGCAGCCTGGCCCGGGTGGGGCCGCAGGGCCGCGTGCAGCTCCGGCAGGAACACCTGGTCCGTGCCGAGCAGCGCCTCGACGCTCAGCGCGGCGGTGATGTCCGCCGTCGTGAGCAGCAGGTGCAGGTCGGCAATGGCCATCAGGAGCATGCCGAGCATACCCTCAGTGCCGTTGACCAGCGCCAGGCCTTCCTTTTCCGCGAGGACGACCGGCTCGATGCCGTGCGCGGCGAGGAGCTCGGCAACCGGCTTCTTTCCGGCGGCGCCGTAGAGCTCGCCGTCGGGCCCGGTGGCTTCGCCTTCGCCCATCAGGACCAGGGCGCAGTGGGACAGCGGGGCGAGGTCGCCGGAGCAACCCAGGGAGCCGAATTCACGGACCACGGGGGTGATGCCGGCGTTGAGGACGTCCACCATGGTCTGCAGGACCACGGGACGAACGCCCGTGCGGCCCGAGGCCAGGGTCTTGGCGCGCAGGAACATGATGCCGCGGACCACTTCGCGCTCCACTGCCGGGCCCATGCCGGCGGCGTGGCTGCGGATGAGCGACTTCTGCAACTGGGTGCGGAGTTCGTTGGGGATGTGGCGGTTGGCCAGGGCACCGAAGCCCGTGGAGACGCCGTACGCCGGAACTTCGCTGTGGGCGAGGCCATCGATGTGGGCGCGGACCTTGGCAACCGTGTCCAGGGCTTCCTGGGAGATGGTCACCTTGGCGTCGTAGCGTGCGACGGCGACGACGTCTTCCGGCGTGACTCCGCTGGAGCCGAGGGTGACGGTCAGCGGTTCGTGTGTTGTGAGTGTCATTTTTCCTCGTTCTTCCCAACTAGCTCGCAGTTGATGTCGTTTTGGGGTCCCATAACGACATCTAATGCGAGCTAGTTGGGGTTGTCGGTCTGTTTAGTTGGTTTCCGTCATCGGGATGCGGACGCCGCGTTCGTGGGCGACTTCGACGGCGCGCTCGTAGCCGGCGTCGACGTGGCGGATGACGCCCATGCCGGGGTCGTTGGTGAGGAGGCGTTCGAGCTTCTCGGCGGCGAGGTCGGTGCCGTCGGCGACGGAAACCTGGCCTGCGTGCAGGGACCGGCCGATGCCCACGCCGCCGCCGTGGTGGATGGAGACCCAGGTGGCGCCGGAGGAGGTGTTGATCAGCGCGTTCAGCAAGGGCCAGTCGGCAATCGCGTCAGAGCCATCGGCCATGGACTCGGTTTCCCGGTACGGGGAGGCGACGGAGCCGGAGTCCAGGTGGTCGCGGCCGATCACGATGGGGGCCTTGACCTTGCCTTCCTTCACGAGCTGGTTGAACAGCAGGCCGGCCTTGGCGCGTTCGCCGTAGCCGAGCCAGCAGATGCGGGCCGGCAGGCCTTCGAATTCGACGCGCTCGGCGGCGGCGTCGAGCCACTTGTGCAGGTGGGTGTTCTCGGGGAAGAGTTCCTTGATCGCTTTGTCGGTGACGGCGATGTCTTCGGGGTCACCGGAGAGCGCGACCCAGCGGAACGGGCCCAGGCCCTCGCAGAACAGCGGACGGATGTAAGCCGGCACGAAGCCGGGGAACTCGAACGCCCGGTCGTAGCCGCCCTTGCGGGCCTCGTCGCGGATCGAGTTGCCGTAGTCGAAGACCTCGGCACCGGCGTCCTGGAATTCCACCATGGCCTGGACATGCTTGGCCATGGAGGCCTGGGCCTTCTTGGTGAACCCTTCCGGGTCGGCCTCGGCCTCGGTGTGCCATTCGGCCACGGAAATGCCTTCGGGCAGGTAGGACAGCGGGTCGTGGGCGGACGTCTGGTCGGTGACGACGTCGATGGTCAGCTCGCCTGCCTTGTGGCGGGCCAGCAGTTCCGGGAAGACCTCGGCGGCGTTGCCGACGTAGCCCACGGACCAGCCGCGGCGCTCTTCCTTGGCCTTGACCACCTTGGCGATCGCGGCGTCCAGGTCGGTTTCGACCTCGTCCAGGTAGCGCTTGCCAGCGCGGCGGCGCAGGCGGGTCTCGTCGACGTCCACGATCAGGCAGGCGCCGTCGTTCAGGGTCACGGCCAACGGCTGGGCCCCGCCCATGCCACCGCAACCACCGGTCAGGGTCAAGGTCCCGGCGAGCGGTCCCTCAGTGGAGCCTTCCGCGGCGGGGGACGGGTGGCGTCCCTCGGCAGCAAGCTTGTTCCCGACGGCGGCAAAGGTCTCGTACGTGCCCTGCAGGATGCCCTGGGTGCCGATGTAGATCCAGGAACCGGCGGTCATCTGCCCGTACATCATCAGGCCCTCGGCCTCGAGGCGGCGGAACTCGGGCCACGTTGCCCAGTCGCCCACGAGGTTGGAGTTGGCCAGCAAAACGCGGGGTGCCCATTCGTGGGTGCGGAAGACGCCGACGGGCTTGCCGGACTGGACCAGGAGAGTTTCGTCCTTTTCCATGGTTTCCAGGGTGCGGGTGATCGCGTCGAACGCGGCCCAGGAGCGGACCGCGCGGCCCGTGCCGCCGTACACGACCAGGTCATCCGGGCGTTCGGCGACCTCCGGGTCCAGGTTGTTCATCAACATGCGCAGCGGCGCTTCGGTCTGCCAGCTCTTGGCGGTGAGCTCGGTGCCGCGGGCGGCCTTGACCGGACGAGCTCCGGTGGTGAAATCGGCGGGTGCCATGATGACTCCTTCGTCTCTGGAGGTTGCTAGGTGGAAGTCCTTCTGTATCCAGTAGAGCCCCTCCGCAACCGTCTTGGAATGGCTTTATGGAGGGTGCTGTCCGGAATACCAGACTCAACTAGCTAGCAGTAGATGTCGTTACGAGCGCCCATAACGACACCTACTGCGAGCTAGTTGGGATAGCCGCGCTAGGAGGGGCGGCCGTGGATGCGGATCGACAGCTCGTCGGCTGTTTTCTGGATTCGGGCGGCCAGTGCGGGCCACTCCTCAACCGGCACCCGGTCCTCGAGGAATGTCACCGCGACTGCCGCCGTCGGCCATCCCAGATGGTCGGTGACGGCGGCGGCCACCGAGCCGAAGCCTGGCGTGACTTCGCCGTGTTCGGTGGCGTAGCCGCGCTGCCGGACCTGGTCCAAATGCGAGGACAAGGCCGAGTACTTCATGATGGGCGATTCCATCTCGTGCCGGGCCGTAAACGCGGCGGCATTCGGGTACAGGGCCCTGACCTGGGATTTCGGCAGTGCGGCCAGGATCGCTCGCCCGCTGGCGGTGAGGTGGCTGGGAAGCCGGACCCCGACGTCGGTCACGAGGGACGGGCGGTTCTTGGCCCTCTCCTCCACGATGTAGAGCACATCGCGGCCGTGCAGGACGGCCAGGTGCGCGCTCTCGCCGATCGCATCCACAAGGGCGGCCAGCATGGGGCGGCCGAGCCGCGACAAAGGCTCTTGCCGCGAGTACGCCGAACTGAGTTCAAAGGCACTGATGCCCAGCCCGTAGCGCTGCTCCTCATGAAGGTGCAGGACGAAGCCGTTGGCCTCCATGACGCCGAGCAGGTGATAGACACTTGAGCGGGGCAGGCCGAGCGCAGTGGCAATGTTGGACGCTGCCATCGGGCCACGCCGGGAAGCAAGCAGCTTCAGGATGCGCAGGGTGTTCTCGGCGGCTGGGACCTTTGAAGCGGCCCGGCCTTGGGTGGACGGCTGTATGGTCATGGCTCCTCTTCGAGTGCACGGTAATGCCCGGCTTGCCCCTTCTGCCACATGGCGGCAAGGCAGGTGTCCGGGATCCCGTACTTAAGCGTGCGCCCCACGGAGCGGATCGGAAAGCCAATCAGAACATTAAGCTGTCTGGAATACCAGACATTTGCGCACAAGACGGCCAGTCATTAGCCGCTTATTGGCTCAGCGTCTGAGAACCGAGACAACGATACGTCGTGAGGCCCATCACAGCCAGCTCCGGAATGGTCTGCTGGTTAACAGTCCCCCTCCCAATGACGAGAAGGTATTCGTATGCAGCAAGCCCCAACAGCCGTCAGGACACCGGCCGCCAAAGTCGTCGAAGGCGCGGTAACCACCGTTCTCAGCCGTGGCCTCAATGTCCGCCACATCCGCTTCATGGCCCTCGGTTCAGCTATCGGAACAGGCCTCTTCTACGGTTCCGCGTCTGCGATCCAAAAGGCGGGCCCGTCGGTTCTCTTCGCATACATGATCGGTGGCGCCGCCGTCTTCATGGTGATGCGGGCCCTCGGCGAACTGGCCGTCCGCCACCCCGTCTCCGGGTCGTTCGGGCAGTATGCCAGCCGCTACCTCGGACCGCTGGCAGGGTTCATCACTGGGTGGACCTACGTCTTCGAAATGGCCATCGTGGCGATCGCGGACGTGACGGCGTTCAGTATCTACATGGGCTTTTGGTTCCCACAGGTGGACCGATGGATCTGGGTCCTGGCGATCATCCTCGTCCTTGGTGCCATGAACCTCCTGAGCGTCAAGGTCTTCGGGGAACTCGAGTTTTGGTTCTCGCTCATCAAGGTGGTGGCGATCATCGCCATGATTGCGGGCGGCGCTGCGATCATCGTGTTCGGCTTCCACTCCGGCAACGGGGGTGTGGCACCGGGGCTGGGGAACCTCGTTGACCACGGTGGCCTGTTCCCGAACGGTTTCGGCGGGCTCCTGGCCTCGTTCGCCGTCGTCATGTTCGCCTTTGGCGGGATCGAAACGATCGGCATCACGGCAGGCGAAGCCGCAGACCCCAAGAAGGTCATTCCGCAGGCCGTCAACACAGTCCCGGTGCGCGTACTGCTGTTCTACGTCCTGACGCTCGGCGTGCTCATGAGCCTGTTCCCCTGGAACGAAATCGGGAACAACGGCAGCCCGTTTGTGCAGATCTTCAGCGGCCTCGGCATCCCCGCGGCGCCCGACATCCTCAATGCCGTGGTCATCACCTCTGCGCTGTCAGCTATCAATAGCGACATTTTCGGCGCCGGACGCATCCTCTTCGGGCTCTCCCAACAGGGGCATGCCCCGAAGAGTTTCGGCAAGATCTCAAGGCACGGTGTTCCCTGGATGACCGTGGTCCTGATGGGCGGCATCCTGCTGGTGGGCGTTGTGCTCAACGCCGTAATCCCCGAGAACGTGTTCCTGGTGATCGCTTCCATCGCCACGTTCGCGACGGTGTGGGTTTGGGTCATGATCCTGGCCTCGCACGTCGCCATGAAGCGCGAGATCAAGCGCAAGGGACTCCCGGCGTCGGAATTCGCGTCGCCATGGTGGCCCGCAGCGTCCGTGCTGACCATCGCCTTCATGGCCCTGGTGATCGTCATCCTAGGCGTCTTCGAGGACACCCGCGTGGCCTTGTACGTAGGCGCCGTGTGGCTCGGGCTGCTGGTGCTGGCCTACAAGCTGTGGGTCCGAGGTGGCGGCCGGGTGCGTGCCGACCTCGTTGACGAGACTGCTTCGATGCCCGTGGTCGCCGAGCCCTCCTAGCCCGCCGCCGAGCCCAGGGCTATCATCAGGCATGGTTCCATTCACCAACCTCCTGGCGTTTGCCTTGGCCGCGCTGGTCCTCATCGCAGTCCCGGGTCCGAGCGTTCTTTTCGTAATCGGGCGTTCCCTCGCCCTCGGCCGCAAAGGCGGGCTCCTCAGCGTCCTGGGAAACGCCCTGGGCATGGTTCCGCAGATCACCGCGGTGGCGCTGGGGCTCGGCGCGGTCCTGGCGCAGTCGATCGTGCTGTTCACCATCATCAAGTTCGCCGGGGCAGCCTATCTGGTCTACCTCGGGGTGCAGGCGATCCGTCACCGCGGCGGGCGTTCGACGGCGGCCGGTCCGGCGCCGTCGCGGTCTATGTGGCGGCTGATCCGCGAGGGCTTCATCGTGGGTGCGAGCAACCCGAAGTCGATCGTGTTCTTCGTGGCTGTGCTGCCTCAGTTCGTGGAATATTCGAGCGGCAGCATTCCGCTTCAGCTCGCCGAGCTCGGAGCTGTTTTCCTGACGATCGCGCTGATATCCGACAGTATCTGGGCCGTTGCCGCGGGCACCGCACGCCAGTGGTTTGCCCGCTCCCCGCGCAGGATCTCCACCCTGGGCGCCACGGGCGGGGTCATGATGATCGGGCTCGGCGGAACCCTGGCGCTTACAGGCACCAAGTCTTAGCGTCCTGGAACGCAGCAGCAACCGCTGAGTCAGCCGGCCGGAAGCCAATCCACGTGCGAGTCTGAGTCATAGACCCGGCAAACACGCACCCCGTCCTGGGCAGGACCATCAACAAGCTTGGTGGTGATCTTCATGAGGATGTCGTACGAGGCCAGGCCGGAGGCCGCCGTTGACTGTACCGGGTTGCCGGTGAATGCGATGGAGACAACGGTGAATGGCCGGGGCACCACCGTTCCGGTCACTATTGCGGAGTGGGCGGCATCGCTTTGCAGCCGGGCTGTGCAGCTGTCCTTGATGCGTTGGATCCCCGCCGCATCAAGGCCCTGCGCCACGGGAGCAGGCACCGCGGGAGCCGGAGCTGGCGCAGCGGGCGCCGGCGCCGGTGGGACTGGGGCATCGGGCTTGGCACTTGTTGCCGGGGCAGGGAGCGCGGCTTGACTTGAAGGCGCAGCGCTGGCGGTGGCGTTGGCGGCCGGCGCTGGAGCGGTGGCACTCGGCGTCTTGGTGGCACCGGGCGCAGAGGCACCAGGCGCAGAGGCCGACGCACTGACGGCCGCTGCGCTGACGGTGGCCGACGGCGCGGCGCCGGCAATTGAGTTTGATGATGTCTGCGTGGCGTTGAGGGTGATCGCCCCTGCCAGTCCGACCGCCACCACGCCCGCAACGACGATTCCTGCTTTTGCCGCTCGTCTCATTGTTCCCTGCTCACTTCCCTGACCTTTGCGCGGCCCGCGGCCGTGCCCTCCCCTTCGTGAAGCTCCCGATAACTCACAGTGGCGGCGCCCCCACGGTGTCGTACATGGCGTAGTCGTCAGTAGTCAGCGTCCCGTTGCTGAAGAGGTTCAAGCCGAAACTCACGGCGGTGGCACCGTCCGGCAGCACGGGAGTGGTGAAGCTGGCCTGCGTGTAAGCGTCCGACGCCGCGAGCCAGGGACTCGATGTCCAATAGACCCAGGCGCCCGAAGCGTCCCGGTAGTACACCGTGAACTGGGTCACCGCCGTCGACGTGTACCACGCCCGGAGCGAATAGCTGTGCCCGGCGATGGCGGCCGGAGCGCAACTGCCGCTGTCCATTGTTTGGAGCAGCTTCGCGTCGCCGTCGATGTAGCCGCTGACAACAAGTTGCTCCGCCGCTGTGCCGCTATGGGCGGAGGGCACGGTGCTGAAGGCCGGGGTGTTGGTCCCGTAGCCTCCGGCCTGCCAGCACTGTGGAGTCGAGCCGATTCCCGCCGTCTCAAGGCCCGCGTTTTGCACCAGGTTGGTGCCGGGAGCCGGTGGGGCCGGGGCGGGCGCGGTAGCGGTGTCAAACATTTCGTAGTCATCGGTAATGAGTGTGCCGTTGCTGAAGAGGTTCAATCCGAAGCTGATTCCGTTGGCTCCCGCTGGAAGGGCAGGCGTCGTCCACGCCGCCTTTTGGTAGCTTGTGGCGGGCGCAAACCATGGACTCGATGTCCAGTACTTCCAGGAACCCAGTCCAGTCCGGTAGTACAGCGTGAACTGTGTGGGCACCGTGGACGTATACCAGGCTCCGATGTTGTATTGGTGGCCCTCTGTTGCCGTTGGCGAGCATCCGCCCAGGTCCAGGGCCGGAAGGAGTTTCGCGTCTCCGTCCACGTAGCCGGTCATCACGAGCTTCTCGGCGACCGCCCCCGTCCGGCCAGGGCTGACCAGGGAGAAGCTGGGGGTATTGGTTCCGTAGCCGCCGGCGAACCAGCACTGCGGCATTCCGCTCGTCAGGGTCTCCAGCCCGGGATTCTGCACCAGGTTGCCGCTGGGAGCCTGGGGCGGTACTGCCGGGCCCGAGACCAATGGCTGGACGGTTCCGCCGATCACTTGGTTGACGGTTTTCACTGTGGTCGTCGCCGGGCGCGCCTTGAGCCAAGTCAGGAACTGCTCAAAAAGGGCCGGCTGGATGTTCAACGGGTCCGTGCTGTTCGCATCAATGTGATGGAAGGTCAGCTGTACCCAGCCCCCGGCTGCTTCCGCTTGGGTGACCGAAGTCTGCAGGTCAGCCAGCGTCCACGTGGAATCCACTTCGTCGGGTGCCGCGGTGTTGTAGGGGTCGGCCGGCGGCATCGTCTCAGCGAGGCTGCACGTTGGGCAGCTGAAACGGGTCTTGATATCACCAAGGCCTCGGGCACTGTTGTAGCCGCAGCTCTGTGCGATGGTCTCGGCTGCTGCGTTTTCCGAGGCAAAGGGGTAGGCGAAATCGGTGACCGAGAAGCCCCAGTTGCTCAGGTTTACCCGGTCGTTGCAGATCTGGCGCTTGGCTTCGTCTGCGGGCAGGGTGATCAAGTCGGGGTGGGTTACGGTGTGGCCACCGATCTCGTTGCCATCCGCAACGAGTCCGTGCAAGTCCGCTTGCGACATGTAGCCGGGGTTGTCCGTGAATCCGGAAGTGATGAAAAACGTGCCCACCATGCCTTGGGCCTTCATGATTTGGGCCGCGTTCAGCTGGTCCGCGTTCCCGTCGTCGAATGTCAGCGAAACTACGGTGGGATTGGCCGCTTGCGCTGCGGGAGCCGCCACCACCAGGGCGACGCCGGCCATGGCGATCGCCGCAATGGCCGCGATCGCGCGGGAACGACGACGGCGGGCACCCGCCGTCGGAATGATCCGCGGCTTGGGCTTCTCCTGAGTGGACGGATTGGAAACGCTCATAGAAAGACCCCATCTGGCTGCGGCTCAAGGAGCCGTACCGGCACGCAGGACAGGGACACCGAGCAGCCCCCGGAACTGACGGAACATTTGCTTCGAGCGTAGGGACTGTTCGCCCGGTCTGGGATGCGTAGCCCCTACCCGTCTTTTGCCCGGACCACTCAGGTCAACACTTGCTTTCCCTGGGGTCCTTGTCCGAGTAGTGGGCCAAGTGACGTGAGTGGCCCATGCGTCATAACGGGTGAAAGTCACTCATGTGTCGCTTGTGGTTCGCGCGTACCGTTGCCACACGCGACTGCAAAGGAGTGGTTCGGATGTTTGATCCCACATCGAGGTACATCGTTCAGATGCGGGTGCGGCGCGGCTTCGCGCTGGCCAGAAGACTACGCCAGGTCTTTTCCCGGGCAGCGGGACAAGCCAAAGCGGTATCGTCCCCGTTCAAGGTTGGCGACTACGTGGCCGGTGACGATCCTTTCAACGGCTGCACGGAAGGCGTGGTGGCCGTCATCAACGGCTCTTCGATTGGTTTGCGGACAGCCGCTCCAGCGGGCAGGACCGTGGTCTATTACGACTACCGCCAGCTCAGGAGGCCGTGGTGAACATGGCTGCCGCCGGCGTTCCAGCCAACCGGTTCATGACAATCGCGGAGGTTGCCCAGGCGCTGCGGGTTTCCAGGATGACTGTCTACCGCCTGGTGAACTCGCACGCCATCCATGCCGTGCGGTTCGGGCGGTCCTACCGCGTTCCGGAGTCGGCCGTGGAGTCCTACATAGAGCATTCCGCCGTGGACGAGGCTGAGCAGAATCCCTCTAAGGCAGCCGGGAACCCGTGAGGGTGTTCGGTCCAACGGAGTCGCGTTCCACCGGCGGGCATTCAAGCTTTACCACCGGGCCGCCCGCCGGTTCGTCGACGCCGAGGAGCAGGCGCACGCCCGCCGCGCCGAGCTCGTAGTGCGGCAGCGCGACCGTGGACAGCGGCGGCCGCATATGGGCGGCGATGACTTCCTGGTTGTCGAACCCGACCACGGCCATGTCCTCGGGAATGGACAACCCCTTTTGCTTCAGCCCGTCGTAGAGACCCATGGCCATACGGTCGTTGTAGCAAAAGACTGCCGTGACGTCCCGTTTGAGGAGTTCCTCGACGGCTCCGTATCCGCCTTCCTGGTCAGGATACGCGTCGAAGACGAGGTGCGGGTCAAACGCAATCCCAGCAGATTCGAGCGCTTCCCTGTAGCCCTGGAGGCGTCCGTCCTTCGCCGGAGCAGGAATCGTGGCGTTGATGAAGGCGATCCTTCGGTGCCCCTTGCGCACAAGGATTTCAGTGGCTTCCCGTCCACCGTGGACTTCATCCGGGACCACGGCCAGGGCGTCAGAGTCCGGCGAGAAGCAGTTCACCAAGACGAAGTCGGTCTCTTGCAACGCGGCGGGGATCTCGGTAGGGCGGTGGAACCAGGTGGAGTACAGGATGCCGCGAACCTTGTGCTCGAGCATCATCGAGATGGCGTCTCTTTCCACGGGCTCGTTGCCCTCGGTGTTGGCGACCAAGAGCACGAATCCGTGTTTCCAGGCTTCGTCCTGGGCGCCGTGGATGATTTGCCCCGCGAAGGGAGTCGTGGCGATCGCGTCGGCGACGAGGCCAATGAACCGTGAGCTGCCACTCACGAGGTTCTTCGCGAGCGCATTCGGGCGGTAACCCAGTTCGCGGATGGTGTCCAAGACGCGTTTGCGGGTCCCGGCGCCGATCCTGGCGTCTTTCTTGTTGTTGACGACGAGGGAAACCGTAGCAACGGAGACCCCAGCTCCTTCCGCTACCTCCCGCATCGTGACCGGATGACCCGCCCTCGGGTTCGTCGGTGGATGCGAGGGGTTAACCTCGGGTTCTGTCAAGCTTTTCTCAGACGTCATTGGCCCTCCCCTCACAGTCTATCCAGTGCCCGCGTCCTCACCCCTTCGTGGCCCCGCTCTCGAGGCCCTGGATCATCGCCTTGTTGAGGACGAGGAACACGAGCAGCAAAGGAGTGATGGTGATGCAGACAGCGGCGAACGTTGCAGTCCAGTCGACCTTGCCCATCGCTCCGATGTAGTTCTGGAGCCCCAGCGGGATGGTCTTGAGCCCTTCGGAGAGCACGAACGTGTTCGCGAAGATGAAGTCGTTCCAGATGAAGATGCTGTTCACCAGGACCACTGTCACTACCGTGTTGGTCGAGAGCGGAAGGGTGATCAGTCCGAAGATCCGGTACGGGCCGGCGCCGTCCAGGGAGGCTGCCTCATAGGTCTCGCGGGGAATGTATTCAAAGAATGACGAGAAGAGGTAGATCGACATCGGAAGGGCAAACCCCGCCAAGGGGATGATCATCGATTGGTAGGTGTCCAGCAGGTTCACGGACGAGTAGTCGATGAACAGCGGCACAAGCGCGATCTGCACCGGCACGATGATGCCGATCAGGAAGAGGCCCCGGACGAATTTGCTGAACCGGAATCCGAGGACCTGCAACGCATACGCTGCCATCATCCCCAGCAGGACGATGAGGAGGTTGGCACCCATCGTGACGATGAAACTGTTCAGGATGTTCTGCCCGAGGTTGCCGGTCTGGAACGCGCGGACGTAGTTGTCGAAGCTGATGGAGCTCGGCAGCGCGAAGGGATCACCCGTTGCGAAGTCGTGCTCGTTGCGCAGGCTCGTGAGGAAGAGCCAGGCGAGGGGATAGACCTGCACCACGACGATGAGGACGATCAGCACCCGCGACAAGCTTCGGAAGACGTTTGGCTTGCGCCGCCGACGTCGGGGAGCCGGGCTGCTTGGCGGGGCAGGGACCGGCCGGGTAACCGGGGCTGTTTGCGCGGTCATGCGTCAGCCTTTCGTTTGAGCATGAGCAGGATGAATCCGACGGCGACGAGGCACTCGACCACGATGAACACCGAGATGGTGCTGGCGTAGCCGAAGTCGGTGCTGGTGAACGCGGTTTTGTACATGTACGTCGTCAGGAGCTCCGAGGACTGGCCGGGGCCGCCGTTCGTCATGAGGTAGGGGATATCGAATCCGCGCAGGCCGTAGGTTGTGGCCATGATGGTGGTGGTGATCCACACGGGCCGGATGTGGGGGAACCTGATCTTGGTGAACAGCTGCCATCGGTTGGCGCCGTCCAGGCGTGCCGCCTCTTCAAGTTCCTGCGGGACCGCGAGCAGCGCGGCGTAGATGATGAGCATGTAGAGTCCCGTGAACCGCCAGCCTTCGGGTGCTGAAACTGCCGCGAGGACAGTATTGACGTCCGAAAGCCAGGGGCGTTCGAGGCTGCCGAGTCCGATCCAGCCGAGGACTTGGTTGAGGAGCCCCACCGGATCGATCGAGTAGATCCGTACGAAGAGGAAGGCGATGGCCACCGTCGAGATCACCGCAGGGAGGAGATACAGGGTTTTGACAAGCTCGCGGCCTCTTCGCAGCGAGGTCAGCAGGCTGGCGACGAACAACGCGCCGCCCAATTGCAGGACGAGGCAAATGGCGAGGTAGCCGAGGGCGTTGAAGAAGGAACGCCAGAAGACGCCGTCACCAGTGAGCATGTGCACGTAGTTTGCGAAGCCCACGAACTCCATGTCACTGATGCCGTTCCAAGAGAAGAAACTGAGGAACAACGACTGCAATATCGGGAACAGCACCGCGACGCCGTAGAGAAGCAGCGGCGGGAGCAGGAAGACCAAGACCGAGAGTCGTGATCGATTGGGAAGCATGGGAGTGCCTTTCGGGTGGGGGGCCTGAGCCCCCCACCGCTGCGTGTTATTTGAAGAACTTAGGAGCGTTCTGTGCGATGGTGCTATCCATCGTGCTGGTGAACTCGGCAGGCTTGATATTGCCTTGCGCCAAGAGCACGAGCTCTTGTTGCAGCCTGCTGTTCGTGGTCGGATCAAGTTGCGTGTCCCAAGGCATCGCGAGCTTGGTCCCGAGATCCTGCGCCTGGTCGATTGCCTTCTTGTACAGTGGCGTGGCATTCGCCGGAATCGTCGTCTGGACGTTCGTCGTCGGCGAGAGGGCGCCCGTTGCCGCGTACTCCGAGGGGTACTTGGCGAGTGCGAACTTCAGGAAGTCGCTCACGAGCGGGTCAAAGGTCTTTGAGTTGACCGCCATGCCGATCCCGGAGGTTGCCACGTACTCGTTGGCTGCCGTCGCGGAACTTGGCGTGGCCGGAAGGGTGAAGTAGTCGACGTCGTTACGCACCGCCGGATTCAGCTTGTCGGTCGCGAGGCTGGGCAGTTCCCAGGTGCCGATGTTGTACATGGCGGCCTTGCCCGAGGTGAACAGGTTCTGGGCGTCAGAGTAACCCTGCGAGGAGAATCCGTCCTGGAAGCAACCGGCCCCTCCGAGCTGGCTTATCCAGTTGACGGTCTTCTGGCCGGTGGCGTCGCTGAACTTCGCATCACCCTTCTTGAGCTTCTGCACAAAGTCGGGTCCGGCGTCGCGGAAGGGCTGGTAGGAGACGTAGCGCTCAAGCGGCCACTGGTCCTGGCCGTCAAGGGCGAGCGGTGTGATCCCGGCCTTGCGCAGGGCGGTGCACATCGCGGGGATGTCGTCGAGTGATTTCGGCACTGAAACTCCAGCCTGCTGGAAGAGGGCCTTGTTGTACCAAAAGTACTCGAGCTCGAACTGGAACGGGATCATGTAGAGGGATCCGTCGTCGAAGCGCTGGTAATTCAGTGCGTTCGTCCGGTAGGTGTCGTAGACGCCGAGGTCTTTCAGCAGCTTCTCGGCGTCTACCATCTTGCCTTGCTTGGCGAGTTGCTGGGCGAAGGGTGTGGCGTCAGTGTCGAAGAGCTCGGGAAGCTTGTTCGCGGCGGCGAGGGTTTCATACTTCTGGATGTAGGACGGCCGGTCAGGGGTGGTGATCAGGTTCAGGGAAAAGCCGGGGTGGGTCTGGGCGTATTCATCAGCGATCTTTTTCATGATGTTGATGACCGCCCCGTCAGCTGGCCGGGACAGAAGCCACGAGATTTGCCGCGGTTTGATGTCTCCAGTCGGGTTGACGTTGGAGGCACTGCCCGCACCTCCACCGCCGCAGGCAGAGAGGGCGAGGGCTGCGGCCGCTGCTACAGCGGCCGTTCGTATGAGTTTCTTCATGGGGGACAATCTCCTTTGATTTGAACGGAGGTCTGGCGCTGGGTATTTAGTTGTCTGTGCGCTTACGTATCTCAAGTTCGGTGAGAGTGACGCTGCCTTCACCGGCGAAAACGCCGATCCGGCCGTCCGGTAGCCCGTAGATCCGGGCGCTCAAGGCGACCTGCCGGTCGACGACGGCGACGCAGAGGTCCCCGTCCACGACAAGTTCGAGGATGTGCTCTCCCGGGATGAGCTCGCAGGGGCGTTCCAGCTCGATCTCGAAGGGGACATCCCCCGAGACGTGCCATTGCGCGTCGCCGTTGATTTCGCGGGGCCATCGGTCAAACACCATGCGTCCGCGCTTCGGTTCCAGGCGGATGACGTAGGACTCGTCCCCGTCCGCGCTTGAGCGGAGCAGCAGTCCGCACTCGGTTGTATCGGGTTCTATCCGCAGCACCGCCCGGGCGTAGAACTGCCGAGGGAGAACCTCATCGGACACAATGGCCGCATACCCGTCGGGAGCATGCAGCCCCACCGGAAGGGCGCTGCCGAAGGTCACCGGGATTTCATCCCAGAAGCTCTCGACAAGTTCGTCGGCGAAGGAAAACGCGAGGGTGCCGTCGTCGTTCTGGCGGGCCTCGAGGACGGACATCGTGCCCGCCCACTGCCAGGCGCCGTCGTCGCGGTTGTCCTCTTTGCTGGCGATCCAGCCGAAGAAGAACCGGCGGCCATCCCGCTCGGCCGTCTTCGAGGCATAAAAGGCGCGGCCGTCAACGCTGTCCCGCGCCGGCACGATCCACGGCCCGTTGGGACTCTTCGCCATGCGGTAGCGGGTGGTGAAGGACTCGGAGAATTCCGAGTAGACCAGGTACCACCAGTCGCTCCAGGCGAAAACGTCCGGGCATTCGTGCGTGATGTACCGGCGGGGATCCCAGAACGGCTCGGTATGCTCCCAGTCCATCAGGTCGGCGGAAACGCATTGGGCGATCACGCCGCGGCGGCGCTCCGGACCGTCCGAGTGCCGTGCGGCCAGCAGCATCCGCCACAGACCGCTTGCCTCGTCCTTGAAGACGAACGGATCGCGCCAGTCGCCGGATTCGTAGCCGGCCGGGGCGCCGAAGGTCAGCTCCGGATGCTTCACCCACGTCAGCATTCCGTCCGTGCTCGTGGCGTGCATGACGAGTTGTAGCGGGGCTCCGTCGGAGCCGAGGTGCCGGGGATTCTGTCCCGTATAGAAGAGGTGGTGTATTCCGGACTCGTCGCACACAACACTTCCTGTGTATGCGTTGAAGTCCGCGTCGCCCTCCGCGCCATGACGCAGCGAGACTCCATGGTCCTCGAACCGCGTGAGGTCCTTGGTGGTCACGAGATTCCAGGACGTTCCCGGCTTCGGGTCGTTCCGCACCTCGTGCAGGTAGAAAAGCCAAAACTCCCCGTCTTTCTGGAACGGGATCACGTCTCCGACCCATCCATCGGTGGGTTGGAAGAAGACTGAGTAAGTCATCGGCGTTGATGTCCATTTCTGCTAAAGCGTTTGATCACTGCAAGCGTAACCGAGGTCACACTTTTGATCAAGCGTTTAAGCAGATTGTTTTTGCGGACAGTTAACGCGCACGACGGCGGTCAGGAAGTTGCGCAGACCGCGCGGTTCCGTCCGAGGGACTTGGCCTCGTAGAGGGCTTTGTCCGCGGCCACGATCATGTGGGCTACTTCGGCGTGGGCGAGGGTGCTGGGGGCGATGCCATAGCTCACCGTAGGGAAGGTGATGCCGTCCGGCGTTTTTGCCGAGGCCAAACGGCGGCTGATTTCGTTGGCAATGATTTCGGCACCCTCCACGTCGGCCCCTGGCAGCAGGATGGTGAATTCCTCCCCGCCATACCTCCCGACGAGGTCTGTGTGGCGGACCGAGGCCTGGCACGCGGCGGCGAAGGCCTGGATGGCGGTGTCGCCCGCGGCGTGGCCATGGTTGTCGTTGAGGGCCTTGAAATGGTCGAGGTCCGCGAGGATCAACGTGGAGATCGATCCCGCAGAGTGCAGCCTGCCGATTTCCTGGGTGGCCAACTCCATGAAGGCAGTGCGGTTGAGGAGCCCCGTCAGGCCGTCCCGGGTGGCGCGTTCGTTGAGCCCGTTGATGAGCTGCTCATTGCTCAGCGCCGTCATGCTGAAGGACACGGTGACGAGAAGCACGATGGTGACCACGCTGGTGGTCGCCGAGCTGAGATAGGTACCGAAGTCCGGCCCGTCGGGTCCTTCCACGAGGTAGGCGATCCCCCGGCCGAAAAAGAATGACGCCAGTACTCCGGCGGCGAGCGCCAAGGAGCGGTGGGCTTGTGAAACGCTGGGCTTCAACCGCCAAAGTTCAACTGTTGCCAAAGCCATGCCCAAAGACATCATGGCCAAATAGACCAAGCCTCCGGACCACACGTTCGTGGCCGGATCCTCCAGCGTGGCGGCCACAGCGGTTCCGATGGGTCCGGCGAGGAGCTGCCATCGCGGCGTCGGAAGCAACCGCAAAGAACGCGAGCCCGCCCACACGCTGAACGCCCCTGCCACCAGCAAAGCGTTGCCGAGGGGACCCGCCCAGATTTGCTGGGAAGTCCCGGCGAGCAGGTACGCCATATTTCCCGCGAGCAGGAAAACGAGGGCGAGGCACCACCAGCCGCTGTACGCGGAACGGGTCCGGCGAAACGATCCGAAGAACAGCAGGCAAAGGGTAGACGCGACAACGCCCAGAGCTATCTTCAAGCTGACCGGATCGAGACCCATATTCGCTCCCCTCGTGCGCACCAGCCTACGACATCGAGGGGTGGTTCAGCGGGCGGACCAGCCCCCATCCATCGTGTAGCTGGCCCCGGTGACCATGCCGGCGTCGTCGGACGCTATCCACGCGGCCAGGGAAGCTACTTCCTCCGGCTCCACAAGGCGCTTCACCGCGGACTCCGTCAGCATGACCTTCGCCAGGACCTCGGATTCAGGGATGCCGTGCAGCAGCGCCTGGTCCGCGATCTGCTTCTCGACGAGGGGCGTACGCACGTACCCCGGATTGATGCAATTTGAGGTGACCCCGTGCTGGCCACCCTCGAGGGCCGTCACTTTGCTGAGCCCCTCGAGCCCATGCTTGGCCGAGACATACGCGCTCTTGAACGCCGACGCCCGCAGCCCGTGGACCGAGGAGATGTTGATGATCCGGCCGAATCCGTTGGCGTACATGTGCGGGAGTGCGGCCCGGATGAGCAGGAAAGGGGCTTCGAGCATGAGGGCCAGGATGCGGCGGAAATCCGCCGGTTCGAACTCCTCGATGGGAGCAACCTTCTGGACGCCGGCATTGTTGACGAGGATGTCGCAATCCAGGCTGAGTCCGGCGAGCGCCTCTGTGTCGAGCAAGTCGACGGCCCAGGCGGTGCCGCCGAGCTTGTCGGCGAGCGCCGCGGCTCCGGCGGCGTCGACGTCGGCTACCACAACTTTCGCGCCCCGCGCGGCGAGGGCCGTGGCACATGCTGCCCCGATGCCGCTCGCCCCGCCGGTGACCAGGGCCTTGCGGCCCTCCAGGGTCATGCGCGGGCACCCATGGGGAGGCCGTGGCGAACGGCGTCGGCGTCGTCAACGTCTTCCAGCGCCACCCCGCGGGTCTCCTTGAGCGTCAAGACAACGACGGCGGTGATGGCGCAAGCGATGACCAGGTAGATGGCGGTGGGCATCCAGGATCCGGTGTCCTTGAGCCACTGGGTGGCCAGCAGCGGGGCGAGCGAACCGGCGAAGATCGAGGTGACCTGCGAGCCAAGGGAGACGCCCGAGTAGCGCATGCGGGTGGGGAAGAGCTCGGTCATGATGGCCGGCTGCCCGGCGTACATGAAGGCGTGCAGGCAGAGGCCGACGGTCACGGCGGCAACGATTACCACGGGGTTCTTGGTGTCGAACATGGGGAAGGCGAAGAACGGCCAGGTGGCACCGCTTATGGCGCCGATCAGGTAAACCGGCTTGCGCCCCCAGGTATCTGCCAGCCGGCCCAGCTGCGGGATGACGATGAAGTGGACAACGTGTGCGATCAGCAGGGCGAGCAGCAAGGAGGAGGTATCGTACTTGTCCACGCTCTTGAGGTACACGATGGAGAAGCTCACCACGAGGTAGTACATGATGTTCTCGGCGAGCCTCAGTCCCATGGCCTGGAGGATGCCCTTGGGGTACTTGCGGATGACCTCGCCGACGCCGTAGCTCACGGCTTGTTCCTTCTCCACCTGGGCCTTTGCCTCAAGGAAGATCGGGGCCTCGGTCACGTGGGTGCGGATGTAGTAGCCAACGAAGACGATCACCGCGGAGAGCCAGAAGGCCACGCGCCATCCCCAGCCGAGGAAGGCTGCGCTGCTGAGGGTGGTGGACATGATGAAGAGGACCAGCGTGGCCAGGAGGTTGCCGACGGGAACCGCGGCCTGCGGCCAGCTTGACCAGAATCCACGGGACTCCTTGGGGCTGTGTTCTGCCACCAGCAGCACCGCGCCGCCCCATTCGCCGCCCAGTGCGAAGCCCTGGATGAAGCGGAGCGCCACGAGCATGGCCGGCGCCCAGTAACCGAGGTCGGCGAAGCCGGGGAGGCAGCCCATAAGGAAGGTGGAGACGCCGACAATCACGATGGTGAGCTGCAGGGTGGGTTTGCGGCCGAGCCTGTCGCCGATCTGGCCGAAGACGATGCCGCCCAGGGGCCTGGCCACGAAGCCCACCGCGTACGTCAGGAACGCCTGGATGATGCCGTCAAGGTCATTGCCCGTGGGCGGGAAGAAGTACTTGCCGAAAATCAGCGTTGCGGCGGTGGCGTAGAGGAAGAATTCGTACCATTCCACCACGGTGCCCACCATCGAGGCGGCGACGATCTTCTTGAGGCCTGCGCCTTTGCTGCCGGGGTGCCCGACGGGCTGGCCGGCGCCTGCTGCGGAGCGTTGTCCTACGCTCATGTCCATCTCCTTAGTGTCCACACTGACACGTGCTGTGATTCACAACACGAAATGCTCCAATGAGTATTGCCGCACATTACTGGGGCTTCAATGGCCAAAATGGCACCAAGTGTGTGCAGAATTGCAGATATGAATCCGAATCCCGACGACCTCCTGGTCCTCCTCGCGGTATCGCGCTCAGGTAAGTTCACGACGGCGGCCCAAGCCTTGGGACTGAACCACACCACCGTTTCCCGCAGGATCGCCGCGCTCGAGAAGGCGCTCGGCGGCCGGGTCCTCGCGCGGACGGCAGGCGGTTGGGAAGTCACGGAGCTCGGCGCCGAGGCCGTGGGCGTGGCAGAGCGGATCGAAGCGGCGGTAGGCACGCTGGGACCGGAAGACCGCGCGCCGGACCCCATTGCCGGCGTCGTACGCATGACAGCAACCGACGGTTTCAGCGCGTACATCGCGGCACCCGCCGTGGCACGCTTGCGGCGATTGCATCCCGGGCTCACGGTGGAGATCATCACCGTGACCCGCCGGGCGCTCCAGCAGCGTTCCGGCCTGGACGTCGAAGTTGTGGTGGGCGAACCCCAGGTGCACCGGGCCGAGGCCGTGCTGCTCGGCGAGTACATGCTGGGAATGTATGCCTCTCGCGAGTACTTGGCTTTTCATGGCGTACCCGGCACCGTGGAGGAGCTGACGCAGCATCAATTGGTCTATTTCGTGGACTCCATGCTGCAGGTGGACGATCTCGATGCCCCTCGCCGGCTGGTTCCGTCCATGCGCGACGGTTTGAGCTCCACCAACGTCTTCGTCCACGTGGAGGCGACGCGTGCCGGGGCGGGTATCGGCTTCCTGCCGTGCTTCATGGCGGACCGGCACCCGGACCTGGTGCGGCTGCTGCCCTCGGATTTCGCGGAGCTGCTCCCCTACTGGATGGTCCTGCGGCCCGACTCGATGCGCCGCCCCGCCGTTGCCGCCGTCGTGCACGCCCTGCAAGAGGAGACTGCCGCCCACCGCGAGCTGCTGCTGGCGCGCCGCTGACGCCCGCTCACATATCGCGGGTTTCCAAGCGATCCTCGCTCACATATCGCGCGTTTCCAAGCGACCCTCGCTCACATATCGCGGGTTTCCAAGCGACCCTCGCTCACATATCGCGCGTTTCCAAGCGACCCTCGCTCACATATCGCGCGTTTCCAAGCGACCCTCGCTCACATATCGCGCGTTTCCAGGCGATCCTCGCTCACATATCGCGGGTTTCCAAGCGACCCTCGCTCAGAAGTGAGTGAGGGTCAGGCGGCTGGCCTGGGGTCGTGCCGGATCTGGGCGCCGACGGCGAATGCCCGGACCTTGGCATCGTTCCAGATATGCGCGGGAACCGCCCCACCGAGAAGCTTCCGGGCCAGTTGGGGATCGTCGCCGAAGGGCTCGTGGCTGCCGGCCATGATCATGTTTCCGTACCGTCGGCCCTTGAGCATCGCCGGATCGGCAATGATCATGGTGTGCGCGAAGGTGTCTGCGATGGTGGCTGCATCTTCGCGTGCGTTCTTGAGATCCGGGGCATCTCCGGAATTCACCACATAGAGCCCGCCCGGCGCCAGCACCCTCTGCGCGTGATCGTTGAATTCGCGGGTTGTGAGCGCCCTCGGAGTGAAAGCGCCGGCAAAGACGTCCCGGATGATGAGGTCGCGGGTGTCCGGAGTGAGGCTCTCCGTGACTTCCCTCGCTTCGCCCACGCGGATGCGAAGCAGCGGGGCTTTGGGGAGGTCGAACCAGCCGCGCACATACTCGGCCAGCTTGCCGTCGAGCTCCACCACCACTTGGCGCGCGTCCGGGTAGGCGGCGTGGAAGTACCGTGCCAGGGAACATGCTCCGCCGCCGAGATGCAGGGCGCGCAGCTTCGGCTTGGACTCGGGTAGCCATTTGGATTCCACCAGCGCCGCAATCCAGCGCATGTACTCGAAGTCCAGGAACAACGGCTCTGCCACATCGATGTGCGAGCTCATGACCCCGTTGATCCTCAGGAGCCAGCCGTTGGAGTTGTCCGGGTCGGCAACGAGTTCACAGTCGCCGGTGTCGATGTAGTAGACGCCCTCCACGGGACCGTTCGGCTTCGTGCCCGCGGGCACTTCAATGACCCCGGCAGCTTGCCCGGCGCCCCTGCCCTTGCCACGCTTCGCCACTACAGTCGCCCTCTTCCGGTCATGCTTCAACCCTAGTTGACGCCGGTGCCTTGCGGTCAGCCCCCGAAGGCGGCACGCACCATCTTGCGGTCAGCCCCCGACGGCGGCACGCACCATCCGGATCTCCGGCAGTTCGTGCCAGTCCGGCGGCAATAGCTGGCGCGTACCGTCGGCCTGGAAACCATTCTTGCGATAGAAAGCCTGGGCACGCGGATTGTCTTCAAGCACCCAGAGGTAGGCGGCGGCGTCGCCGATAACGGCGTCGACCAATGCTTGCCCCACGCCCGAGCCGTGCACGCGACGCAAAGTGTAGATCATCTGCAATTCCAACTCGCAGGGCCGGTCCTCATCCCTGGCCTGACCGGCAGAAGCGATGCCCACTAAGGCGCCCTCGGCGTCATGGGCGAGCATCGGCCTGTACGAGCCCGCCAAGGCTTCCCGCTGCCTCTCGATCCGCGTGTTGATGGTGGCCTCACGGAAGGCGAAGAACTCTTCGGGCAAGAGGTGCCCGTAGCTTTCCCGCCAGGCAGCCAAGTGCATGCGTGTCAGGGACTCAACGTCGTCCACCGTTGCCGGGCGGAGGGTAATTCCATGCGCACAGCCTAACGTCACACCACCCGGGCTATCGCGAAGCCGTCCCATCCCTTGGATCCGACTGTTTGGATGGCCGTTGCGTCGAGGCGCGGGTCCTTGCCCATCATCTCCAGCGCCCCCACGATGCCGGGGGCGTTCACTTCGTCCATGGACGGATCCAGGATGGCACCTTCCCAGATGACGTTGTCCATCACGATCACCGTGCCCGGCTTCCCGAGCCGGATCGCCCATTCCAGGTAGTTGGAATCGTTCTCCTTGTCGGCATCGATGAAGACAAAGTCGAACGGCCCGTCCCGCGTAGGATCTTCGGCCAGCGCTGCAAGAGTCTCCAACGCCGGGCCGATCCGGATGTCTACCTTGTGGCCGATTCCAGCCATGTCCACGTTCGCCCTGGCGATCTCAGCGTGTTTCGGAAGGTATTCGCACGTGAGGAGGCGGCCGTCGTCGGGCAGGCCCTGGGCCATCCAGATCGCGCTGAAGCCGGCCAACGTACCGATTTCCAGCACGCGCCGCGCCCCGGACACCTGAACCAACATCTTGAGCAGCTTGCCGGCATTGGGCGCAACCTCGATGGGCGGCATCCCGGCGTCGAGGGCGGACTGCACCGCGTGTTTGAGTGCGGCGTTCGGGCGGACGACGGCGGTGGACAAGTATTCCTCGACGGCCACCCAGTCAGGCTGGGCCTTGTGTTCAAATCTGGAGTGTTCAAACATGGCCCCAGTCTGGCACCGGGCACCCACAGAGGGAAGGACCGGCTATTCCCCTTGAACGATCGCCTTTTCCAGCCGCTCGACCTTGCCGGTGAGTTCCCCCGTGTATCCCGGCCGGATATCCGCCTTGATCACCAGGGAAACGCGGTTTCCATACTTGCCCACGGCCTCCGTGGCGCGCTTGACGACGTCGAACACCTCATCCCACTCGCCCTCGATGGTGGTGAACATCGAGTCCGTCTGGTTGGGGAGCCCGGATTCGCGGACGATCTTCACGGCCTCGGCAACGGCGTCGTGCACCGAGCCATCAACGGATACGGCGCCAGCAGCGGGCTGGCCGGACGGGGCGACTGAGAAGGCAAGCAACATGAATCCAGTCTTTCACGGGCAAGAATGTCACAAAAGTGATTGAAGCCCCTCCGTTGCTACTGTGAGCAGCATGGACCGGCCCTTGGAACGCAAGCCACTTAGAGCTGACGCTGCGCGCAATGTAGACAAGATCATTACGGCAGCGCGCCAGTGCTTCCGTGAGCTGGGCCCGGAGGTTCCGCTGCAAACGATCGCCGCCACCGCAGGTGTTGGCCCGGCTACCTTGTTCCGCAACTTCGCTGACAAAGAACAACTCGTCTTGGCCGCCCTGTCGCGGGAACTCAGGCTTCATGTGGACCCGGTCGTGGAAGATGCCCTCGCGGGCATGGATGCCGCCGTCGGGCTCATCAACGTGATCGACGCCGTGGTGCAGGTTGCCAGCGAAGACGCCAACCTGCTGGGCGCCGTCGCCGGCCGCCGCGGTCTCCTGGTGGGCATCACGGGCGGCTTGATCGATTCCATGGCTGAACTGCTTACCCGCGGCCAGGGCCAGGGCTCGCTGCGTCGGGATATTTCCATTGAGGACATGGTGCGCCTTGTTGCCATGCTGATTGGCGCCGTGGACACCATGGAGCCGGGATCCCGCGCCTGGGAACGGCCGGTTGCCTTGCTTGAGGACGCCATCCGCACCGAGCGCCCGTCGCGCCCGTTGCCGCAGCAAACTCCCATCCCCGGGATGACTTTTCAGTAATCAGCGCACGACGGCGTTGCGGACCGCAGCGACGATTGGAACCGAGTGTGGCGGGTCAGCGCCAGCCGAGCAGTCGCAGGCAGGCGGCCGCCGCTGATCCGACGATGACCACAACAAGGAACGGGGCCCGGAGCCACAGTGCGATGGCCCCCGCTGCCAGCGCACCGAGCCGGGCGTCGAAGGCGAGGGACTGCCCCGACGCCACCGCGTTGACTACGGTCAGGGATGCCAGCAGGCCGATGGTCATGGTGCCGGCCACGCGCATCATCCGGGGACTCCGCAGTAGCTTCGCCGGCACGAAATAGCCCGAAAGCTTGGTGAGGTACGCCAGTCCGCAAGCGATGAGGATCCAGAGCCAAAGGTTCATTTGGCGTTCCTTTCGCCACTGGCAGGGTCAGCGCTTGACTGACCGTGCGGGTAGGGATCGACGTCGGGCTCCATGCCTTCGTCACTGCGTCCGTGGCTGAACCATCCGATGGTTCCAGCCACGACGGCGGCCACGAGGATGGGCACGCCCGCTGGAACGAACGGGACCGCGATGATGGTTGCCAGAGCAGCCGCCGCGGCAATCGCCCAAGGCTCACGGCCCTTGAGCCGGGGCCACAGCAGGCCCAGGAAAGCTGCCACGGCGGCGCCGTCGAGCCCCCACCGCTTGGGGTCGCCCAAGGCATCGCCCGCCAAAGCTCCGACGGCCGTGAAAATGTTCCACAGCACGAAAATGCCGAGTCCGGCGGTCCAGAATCCACGGCGCTGTTCGTCGGGGTCCCTTTGGCCCGAGGCAGTGGCCGTGGACTCGTCGATGGTGATGTGGGCTTGCGGGTACTTGAGCCAACCACTTGGGCGCAACAGCGCGTTCATCTGCATCCCGTAGATGCCGTTGCGCAGGCCCAGCAGCGCGGCCGCTGTCATGGCAGCAATGCCGGAACCGCCACCAGCCACGACGCCGATGAAGGCGAACTGCGAGCCTCCGCTGAACATGAGCAGGCTGAACGTCATGGTCTGCCAGAAACTGAACCCGGAGGCCGAGGCCAGTGCCCCGAACGAGATGCCGTAGAGGCCCGTAGCGATGCTGATGGAGAGGCCCACCTTCACCGCCGGGGATTCGAGGAGTTTCATACGCCCCGTTTCGCTCCAGCCAAGCTCCATGCCCACAGGATCAAGGGGACCTGCAAGGGCAGGCGCAGTGTGTGAATCCGCCGCGCGGACGCGGTTCCGGTGGGAGAGTATGCGCGGCGGAGCGCGTCCACGTGACCGGCCAGGAACGCCGTGAACATCAGCGTGGTGCCGCGGGCTGCGGCCTTGCGCGTGACAGGAATGAGGAGCCCGACGGCGGCAGCCGCCTCAAGCAGTCCGCTCACCGCGATCCATTCCTCCCGGGACATGACCGCCAAGGCGCCATTCCGCGGTGCGGTTGCGTTGGCCTTGCTTTGGCCGTCTTCGAGTTCAGCATCTTCGCCCGCATAGTCCTCGCGGCAGAGATAGTCCGGGACGACCGGAGCGAAGAACTTCGGCTGCTGGAAGTGCTTCCTGGCGCTCACGAGTAACAGTGCACTCATGGCCGCCGCGGAGATTGTCTGGGTTGTCCGGGCGGACCATGAAAAAGGCATGTATTCATGCAACCACAGCCCTGCTCGGGGCGGTAACCGGAGGAGTGCCTAGCGGGGCGCACGCAATTCATAGTTGTTCAGAGTGCTGTACCAAGTTCAGCATGATGTATGTTTTTCTTTAGGCCGTACCCGGCACCGTCCACCGCCACACGAAATTCAACGAGGAGTTCCATGCGCATCGCCCGACTACAGACCCCTTCCGGCCCGAAGCACGCAGTCCTGCGCAACGGAAGCTGGGACCACATCGAGGATCCCTTTGCCGAGGTCCTTTCCTTCACCGGAGAATCCAGTTCCCCGGACGACGCCCTGTTCCTCGCCCCGGTCCGGCCTTCCGTGGTACTCGGAATTGGGCACAACCTGGGCAACAACAACCACGTGCTGCCCATCCAGGCCTGGCACAAGTCAGTCCACAGCATCGCCGGGCCCGGGGCTGACATCGTGGCCGTGCGCAACGCCGGCACAGTCAACGTGGAAGGCGAGCTTGCCGCCGTCATCGGAAAACGGGCGGAGAAGCTCACAGCCGAGAACGCCTTGAGCCACGTCCTCGGCTACACCGTGGTCAACGATGTCACCAACGTGGACCAAAACCAGATCGACGAAAAGCTCTTCCAGGGCAAGTCCGGGACCAACTACACGCCGCTGGGGCCGTGGATCGAAACCGAGGTCGAAGACCCGGACAACGTCAGCACCGAGGTAGTAGTCAACGGCGAGGTCAAGGCCAAGTCCGGTTCCTTCAACCTGCCGTCCTCCATCACGGATTGCCTCGTCTACGTCACCGAATGGCTGACCCTGGAGCCTGGCGACATCATCATGACGGGAGCTCCGAACACCTTCGTGGCTGTCCAGCCCGGCGACCGGGTGGACATCACGCTGGGCGGCATTGGAACCCTCAGCAACACGGTCATCTGACTCGCAGTTGTTGTCGTTTTGAGGCCTCAGAACGACAACAACTGCCAGTCAGTTGGGACCCTAAAGCTGGGCCAGGACCTGCGCCGGCTTGTTGGTGGTGATCTCGTGGATGCCAAGGCCTTGGCACAGGGCAACATCGTTCTCTGAATCAACGGTCCACACCCGGAAGCGGCGGCCTGATTCAAGCCAGCGCTGGACGGTGCGGGCGTGCTTGCGAACGTAATCGATGCCCGGGCCGGCCAGTCCAACCTCGCAGTCGTCCAGGATCCGTTCGCCCTCCTGCTGGGCTGCCTTCATCACGTTGGCCACCGCTCCCCCGGTGATGGCGCCCAGGCCAAGTTCATCGCGGACATCTTCCACGGTGACGTCCTCCACCAGCTGGCAAATGTGCTCCGCGGGAACGGACTGGAGCAGGTGCTTGACGGAATCCGGGCTGAAACTCATGAAGGAAACCTGGATGTTGTCCAGCATGGACGTCTCTGCATTCCAGCCTTGGCTGCCCAGAAGCTCCAGCACGCGGTCTTCAAGCTTGAGCTGGTACGGGCTCGGGTGCTTGAGTTCAATGGCCAAGCCGATGGCCCTGCCGGCATCGCGCAGGATGTCCAGCAACTCCGGGAGCGTCAGGAGCTGGTTCGACTTTGCGCCGTACTGGTCCGGAATCCGGGCGCCCTTCCAGGAGGAGAAATCCAGCTGCCGCAGCTCTTCGAGGGTCTTCTCAGCCACGGGACCGGTGCCGTCTGAGGTGCGGTCCAAGTTTGCGTCGTGAAGCAGGACAACGTGTTGGTCCCGCGTCAGGTGAACGTCGCATTCGACGCCGTCGGCGCCGTCTGTGATTGCCTTCAGGTACGCTGCACGCGTGTGCTCCGCAAATGCGGCACTGGCTCCCCGGTGGGCGTAGACCATGGGCCGCGTGTTTTGCTCCGAGCTTTGGTCTGGGCGACCGGGCTTGTCATTCGTCATGGGGACACGGTAGCCCACGCCCATGACGGCGACGGGGCTACGCTGGGCACATGCAGGTGAACTCTGAACAAATCCCGGTGACGGACAGCGACAGTGACCCGACCGGGGAGGCTACCCGGCACGCAGGTGCCAGGAACAGCTCCACGGTTGCGGCCGGCGTCGGGCAACGGAACGGTGACGCCGAAAAGGCCGCTGCCCTGCGTCGGATGAAGTCGGTGGCCCTGGCGCTCCTGATTGCGATGGCTGTGGTTTTCACCGCCGCGTTCGCCCTGCAGAGGCAATATCCATGGCTGGAATATGTGCGGGCCGCTGCCGAGGGTGGCATGGTGGGAGCGCTGGCCGACTGGTTCGCCGTCACTGCGCTGTTCAAATACCCCATGGGCCTGAAAATCCCGCACACGGCCATCATTCCGCGGCGCAAGGACCAGATCGGCGCATCGCTCGGGGAATTCGTGGAGACCAACTTCCTGTCCGAGCAGGTGGTCCAGGAGAAACTCGCGAGCGTCGACATCGCCCGGAAAGCCGGCAAGTGGCTCGCTTCCCCGGGCGGCCCGGAGCGGATCGCAAAGGAAGGTTCAGCACTGATCCGCGGAGCGTTCACTGTGCTAAACGACGACGACGTCCAGGCAGTGATCGAGGGCATGGTCCGCAAGCACCTGCTCACTCCGCCATGGGGACCGCCGGTGGGAAGGATGGCCGAACGGATCTTTGCCGATGGCCACCACCACAAGCTCGTCGATCTGCTGGTTGACCGCGCGGCGGATTGGGTGGAAGCGAACCACTCCACGGTGAACCGACTCGTGTCCGACCGTTCACCCCTCTGGGTTCCGTCCTTCGTGGACGACATCGTAGGCGACAGGGTCTACAACGAAATAGCCAAGTTCGTACGGGCGGTGCAGCAGGATCCCCATCATCAAGTGCGCCAGTCGATCGATACATACCTCGGCGATCTTGCCCAGGATCTTCAGCACGATCCTGCGATGATCGCCCGGGCCGAAGGCATCAAGACCCAGATACTCGGTGATCCCGAGGTCCGCGAACTCGCTTCCCGCACGTGGGGAACCATCAAGGACGCGCTGCTCAGCGCCGTCGACGATCCCGACAGTGAACTGACGCAGCGTTTCAAGAGCGCCGTCCGGGACTTCGGTTCGCGGCTTGTCAGCGACGACGAACTGGCTGGCAAGGTCAATGCCTGGATCGGTGATGCTGCCGGGTACCTCGTCAAAACGTACCGCTCCGAGATCGCGGGGGTCATCACGGACACCGTGGCGCGCTGGGATGCCGAGGAAACCTCGCAAAAGATCGAGCTCCAGGTCGGTAAGGACCTGCAGTACATCCGCATCAACGGCACCGTGGTGGGATCGTTGGCCGGGCTCGCGATCTTCACCGTGGCGCACTTGTTGTTCGGCTGACGCGAAGGGACATGTCCAACTCGGGTTCAGGCCCGGGTTCAACGCGGCGTGCGCACGAGGGAGGGGCTTGTCCAGCGGAGAGGAACGCTCAGCCTAGGAAACGGATCCGCTGGCCGGGGCGGGCTTGGCCCAACAAGTCCAGATCCGTGCGACGCACCACGGCAATCACGGGGTAGCCACCCGTCACGGGATGATCTGCCAGGAATACCGTGGGAAGGCCCGACGGCGGCACTTGGAGTGCGCCGAGCACCATGCCTTCGCTGGGCAGTTCCTCAAGCCGGGTCTGAGTGAGCGGTCGGCCCACCAGTCGTGCGCCGATCCTGTTGGAATCCGGAGACAAGGTCCAATCCTGACTGACAAGGCGGCGCCAGGAGTCGTCGTCGAACCAGTCTGCACGGGGGCCGCGGTCCACGCGGGCCGTGATGGCGCGCCCCGGATCAGGAGCGCGGCGGATAGCTGGGAGGACATGCGCATTGTTGAGGGCCCCCATGCCCGCACCGGCCCCGGGTCCGGGAACGGAAGCTGTTCCGGAAACCAAGCCGTTGCCTGCGGAAACTCGGCCGGTGCCCAACTGCGCTCCCGATTTCAACGGCGCGGGGCCTTCACCGGAGAGCATGTCCGTGCTGCTGGAACCAAGGAGCTTGGGAGCATCGATGCCGCCCTGCACCGCCAGGTAATATCGCAGCCCGAACAGCGGAGCACCGAAATCCAGCACCGCGCCCGGAGCCACGCGGACGGCTTGGTTCAGCGGAATCTCGGCACCGTTGAGAGTCACGATGCCCTCCGCGCCTGCCACCGCAACTGTCGACGCCGTCACGAACCGCAGGCGAAGCCCGCCCAGCAGTATCTCCAGCCCTGCGGCTTCCGCAGGGTTCCCGACCAGCAGATTGGCAAGGCGGAGTGATTGCCGGTCCAGGGCGCCGGAAGGGCTCAGCCCCAACGAAGCCCAGCCCTGCCTGCCAAGGTCTTCCACCAAGGTGAGGGGGCCGGGGTTCACCACCACAATCGCCATCAGGCCTCCACGAATCGGACCAGGTCACCCGGCCGGATCAGCGCGGGCTCGGCTTTGGACGCATCCCACAGTGCCGCCGTCGTGGTTCCGATCAACTGCCAACCGCCTGGAGAGGATCGCGGGTAGACGCCGCTGAACTCGCCTGCAAGGCCAACAGAGCCAGCCGGCACGGCCGTGCGTGGAGTGTTCCGACGCGGAACGCGCAGCCGCTCATGCGTGGTGACCAGGTACACAAAGCCGGGCGCAAAGCCGGAAAATGCGGCAGTCCACGCCGAGCTCGTGTGAAGCTTGACCATTTCGGCCTCGCCCATGCCGAGGAACTGTGCCGTTTCGGCAAGGTCGGGGCCGCCGTAGGAGACCTCGATGGTCACTTCGCGGCCCGAACTGGCAACGTCGTATGCCGGCTCCGCGGATTCCAGCCAGTCGCGGACTTCGGAGGGACGGATCGCCTCGGGATCGAAGGTGACAAGGACGGTACGGGCGGCCGGTACGACGTCGATGATCCCCCGCGGCGCTGAAACGCCAGCCGACGCGCCGGCCCCGGTCAGCCCGCGGTAGTACGCGACGACGGCGGTCAGTTCGGGCAGTTCCACCAAGAATGCGCTATCGCCGCAGGGCAAAAGGATCCGGCCGCCGCTACCGCGCGAACCCCCGCCGCGCGAACCAAGAACCTCAGGCGAAGGATTCAATCTCCACACCAGCTTCCTCAAGGCCAGCGCGCACCGCCGCAGCCAGCTCAACAGCACCCGGCGTGTCGCCGTGGATGCACAATGAATCGGGCTTCACCCGCACCACCGTGCCGTCCACGGCCAGCACCTCGCCCCGTACGGCAAAGCGCACGGCCCGCTCAACTACCGCGGCGGCGTCGTGCACCACCGCACCTTCCTGCGAGCGCGGCACCAGGGTTCCGTCCGGCAAATAGCCGCGGTCCACGAAAGCCTCCCTGAACACGGGGTGCCCGGACTCTTCGGCGATCCGCAGCAACGCGGAATCAGGCAGGCCAAGGACAGGCAGCCCGGGATCGTAGGCGTGAATCGCGGCCACCACGGCTTCGGCCTGCTCCACGTCGTGGACGATCCTGTTGTAGAGGGCACCGTGGGGTTTGACGTAGTCCACGGATGCGCCCACCGCATGGGCCATGCCGTCCAGCGCACCGAGTTGGTAGAGGACGTCGCCGAAGAGCTCATCGAAGGACATGTCCATAGATCGGCGCCCGAAGCCATGCAAGTCCCGGTAGCCCACGTGGGCGCCGACCCGGACGTCGAGCTCGAAGGCTGCACGGCAGCTGTCCAGCATGGTCACCGGATCCCCGGCGTGGAAGCCGCACGCGACGTTGGCGCTGCTGACAATCCGGAACATTGAAGCGTCGTTCCCCATGGTCCAGGAGCCGAACGACTCCCCCGAATCAGCGTTGAGATCCACTATTTCCGCCTTCCAGCGCGTTCTGGTGGGCGGCTGGGAGCAGCTCGCCCGGGATGATGTCCGGCATAGGACCGAATGCTTCTCTCGCCGAGGCCGCTACGGCACGCCCCATGATGCGGTTCCCCACTCCGCCCACCACGGCCCCCACGCCGAAAGGCAGGGCGCGGCCGAGGAACGCGGCGCCTTGGTGTTTGACGAGCCGCTTGAGGAAGGCGCGTTGGATGGCATCGCGAATGATCCCGAATCCTCCGCCAGGCAGCTTCTTGGTGAGGGTCTTGCCCCAGGCCTGCGTGACGCCTTTGCCTTTGCCGAGCGATTGTCCACTCAGCGAACCCAGCAGGGCGGTGCCTTCCTCGCCGAGCATGATGGCCATGACCATGGTTCGTGCACGGTCCGGATCGGTCAGGCGGATGCCGTGGAGTTCGGCCAGGGAAGCGGCGTAAAGCGCGGTTCCTTCCAGGAAGCCGATGGTGGCAACCGCGGACAGGCCCAGCGAGGCTGCCGTGCCGATACCGGGCACGACGGCGGTTGCCCCGACGGCGGCACCCCCGCCGGTGACCGCGGCGAGGTAGTCGCGCTCCAGTTTGGCGGCCAGTTGCGCCGCCGTGGCCTGCGGGTATTTGCGCTGTAGGCGGCGCAGGTTCGCCAAGACAAGGGGTCGTTGCACTTCGACGGCCCGAAGCAGCACGTTGTGGACACCGGGCTTGGCTTTGCCGCTGGCGTCGAACATGGCGTTATGGGCGGTTTCCTGTGCAATTCTTACTGCCGGGTTGGGTCGCTTGGCCATTCTTCACCTCTGCATTCAGCCGTTGGATTCGTGCGGTAGTTCCTTGGCCTAGCCTAGGCCACACGCCCCCTTCGCGGCGTAGACTTGAGTGCGTTCACGGGAACAGTCCAACGAAGGACAGGAAGTATCCGGAATGGAAAAAGCAGCAGAGTCCAACGACGTCCGGCACCACAGTGACGCCCCTGCTGAAGGGGAAACCGAGGGCTGGGTGTCCCACGATACCGGCCTTCATAGCCAGGAACCTGCCGAAGGGCCGGATACCGACGACGCCCCCGCATAGTAGCGTTCAACCTGCGAAATCCGAGGCCAAAAAGTGGCTTCGCACGGAGTGCTCGTCTCTCCGGGGGACACCCAACCGGGGCAATTATTGGCGCGCGTCCTCGACGAACTGCGCGCTCTGGAGAAGCACGACGCCGCGAGCTTCCGCACCGTCCGCCGCAGGGTTTCCGCGGAAATCGCCACGATGGAGGCTCCCGTTGTCTTCAGTCTCGCCGAAGGACTTGTAGCAGCCGGCTTTGACTGGGAGGGCTGGGAATTCATCAATTCCCATCGGGCGGCTTTCGCTGACCTCACGCCGGCCCGGCTTGAACATCTGGGAGAAGGCATCACTACTTGGGGCCAGGCTGATGCCTTCGCCACCGTCTTGGTGGGACCAGCGTGGCGCGAAGGGCTCATCTCCGACGCCGACGTCGACCGCTGGGCGCGGAGCCCGGACCACTGGTGGCGACGCATAGCGCTTGTCTCCACCACCGTGCTCAACACGAGATCACGGTGGGGAACCGGTGATACGCAACGGACGCTCGGCGTCGTCGGCATCTTGATCCAAGATCGCGATGACACTGTAGTCAAGGCAGTCAGCTGGGCATTGCGGTCCTTGGTTCCGTGGGATCCGCGCGGAGTCCGGACCTTCCTTGAAATGCATGAGACCGAGCTTGCCGCCCGTGTGAGGCGCGAGGTGCGGACCAAACTGGAGACCGGGCTGAAGTCACGCCGGCGCAGCGTTCATAGTACCGATCTTTCCAAATGAAGCATCCGCTGTTCCTGGGAGTGGCGCCATGCATATAGCCTTCATCTGTTTGCCGGCAGCAGGCCATGTGAACCCGACTTTGCCAGTGGTTGCCGAACTGGTTCGAAGAGGCCACCGGGTCACCTATGCCACGTCGGCGAAGTACGCGAAGGCGGTCGAATCTGCCGGCGCCGCATTCTTTCCCAGCGGAGAGGATCTGGCGGCATTCCTCCCCCCGCGCGCGCGTTCCGCTGATGGCCGCCCGGCACCGGCGGAGGGGGGTCCCGCGCCGGCACCGATGACGGGGATGTTCGCCGGAATGCCGTCCGGAATGATGTCGGGACTGCTTGAGCGGATTCTCAAGGGCGCAAGGGAGGAATTCCCGGCGCTGCTCGCCCGGCTAGCCGAGGACACGCCGGACGGGGTGGCCTACGACGCCATGACGCTCTCCGGCAAGATGGCTGCCGCGAAGCTGGCCTTGCCTGATATTGCGTTGCTTCCGAGCTATGCCACCAATGAACATTTCTCGATGCGTGATCTCATGCCGGGCCCGCCGCCGCCGGGCATGGTCGAGGCCTGGAAACAGGCCAGTCAGAGGATCAATGATTTCGCCGCGGAGCATGGCGTAGGCCATCTGCAATTCATGGGAGGGCCTCCTGCATCGTTGAACATCTCCTTCATCCCGAGGGAGTTCCAGCCCTCGGGAGAGACATTCGATGCCAGGTTCCACTTCGTTGGCCCGTGCCTCGGCCTGCGGGGCAACGAGGAGGCCTGGCAGCCCCGGGCCAAGGACAAGCCGCTGTTGTTCGTCTCGCTGGGCACCACGCCGTTGAATGACAGGCCGGATTTCTTCAGGATGTGCCTGGAAGGATTTGCCGGCGCAGACTGGCAAATTGCCATGGCAATCGGGGAGCGCGTCGAGGAGTCCGAGCTGGGGGACATCCCGGAAAATGTTGAGGTACGGCCCTTCTTTCCGCAGCTGGAAGTCCTACCGCACGCCGACGCTTTCCTCTCCCACACCGGGATGAATTCGACCATGGAGGCGCTCTATTTCGGAGTACCGCTGGTGGCATTCCCGCTGCAGCCCGAACAAGGCGCCAATGCACACCGGGTGGAGGACCTGGGACTCGGGCGGCGGCTCCCCCTCGAGGGGCTCTCCCCCGAGCTAATCCGGGAAACTGTCATTCAAGTCAGCGACGACCAGGCGATCCGGGGCAAGCTCGAGGCGATGAGTGCACGGGTGCGTTCAGCGGGCGGGGCACCGGCCGCGGCGGACGCGATTGAGGGGTTCCTCGGTTCATCCATTCCTGGGTAGCTGCCGTTTGACCAAGATCGGCCGTCACCGTGCCGAGGAGCACGTCGCCCGCTGTCCGGGCCAACCAGAGGGGCTAAACTAGACGGCTATACTTTAGGGTCAAACTTTGTAAAATCGACGCATGGCGCCGATTTGGAAGGCATCGTCCGGCAAACACGGCGTCCCCCGCGCAGAGGCGATTGTCTTCCACATGATTGAACTCGGGCCCAAGTACCGAAAATACCGAGAGGAGAACCCGAAATGAGCGATCAATACTACGAAGATCTCGCCGCAAGCTTGACCGACGAATCGGTCCCCGTCACCTCCGCAGGGAAAGTCAAGACCGGGGCTGCCGCTGCGGCAGATGGCCGCGCTTTCCTGCTGGCAGAGTACGGCAGCGAAGACGCGATCCGTATGGGCAGGCCTCACGTCGGCGCCGAGAAGGGCGGGAAGTCCCCCGTTGTCCGGGGCGCAATTCCCCGTAGCGAGTTCGAGCTCCTTGAGGGCCTGCGGGCCAAGACCGGGCGGTCCCAAAGCGAACTCGTCCGCGAGGCAGTGCACCTACTGCTGGAGCGCCACAAGCTCGCCGGCTGAACCGTACTTGGCAGCCCATGGCAGACGGAGACTACTTCACTCCCCGCCTTCCAGCGCCGCCGGGCCCTGTGTAGCGTGTAGCCAACACCCGCGCGACGCCTGCAGCGACGCCCGCCAGGAAAGGACACCGTAGATGGCCGCTGGATCCAAGGAAGACCCCTGGACACTCACCACCCCGCCCGGCTCCTCCGACTACACGATGTATCGGGACGAATCAGGTGACCCGCCCGCGATCGTTTGCCAAGTGGGTTCCACCACCCTCAAATACCATCTGAGCGCCATCGAGGACCTCCATGCCTGGCTACTCCAGCAAGGCGACTGGGTGCCGCTCGGGGCGGCCGACGAGAACAAGCCTGCCGCCGAAGGCACAGTTGAGGCCTGGGGCCGCGACGATAGCAATCCGGTGGGCGGTTGGTACGGCCTGCGCAAGGGATACCGCGGCCGCTTCGGCATGTACATGCCGCCGCTCCTGGAAGCCCTTGGGCTCGCCGAACTCACCCATGAGAAGCGGAACAACAGCATGCGGGCTATCGCACCGAAGTAGGGAGCAGCTCAGGCGTGCGCCTTTTTGTGAATCCACTGCTCCCCACCGGCTCCCAGCCTTCGCAAGCTCAGGCCGGGGCCCTCGCCGGCGTGGGCCCACTGCCGTTCTGAGCGCCCAGAACGACAGTTACGGAGCAATCGATGGTGCCCGCCTAGACCCGCGTGCTTCCGATCACGGGGAGGCCCGCTGTCGGGAAGAGGCTCGGGAAGACCGACGGTGCGGGGACCGGCACTTCGTCGAGGGGCACAGTGACCGTCTCGACGCCGACGACGACCCGCTGCCCGCGCACGCTGAGCTCCAAAGGCGCGGCACCGGCGTCGGGCGCTGAACCTGGAACACCTGCATCTGCAACCAGCGCAATGCTGATGGACCCCGGGCGCAGCTCGACGGACAACAGCCGCCCACGGACTTTGAGCCGGAAGGACAGGCTGGCCCACTCGGCCGGCAACCGCGGATCGAAGTGCAGGACCTGGCCCTGGTCCCGCATGCCTGCGAACCCGCACACCAAGGAACTCCAGATACCGCCGGTGGACGCGATGTGCACCCCGTCAACAGTGTTGTTGTGCGTGTTATCCAGGTCGATGAACAAGGCCTCGGTGAAGTGCTTGAGCGCGACGTCGGAGTAGCCCACCTCGGCCGCCATGATGCCCTGCACGCAGGCGGACAAGGTGGAGTCGCCGGTGGTGATGGGATCGTAGAAATCGAACGCGCGCTGCTTTTCCTCGGCCGTGAAGTCCTGCCACTGCAGGAACATCGCCAGCACCGTGTCCGCCTGCTTGAGGACTTGGTGCCGGTAGATCACCAGCGGGTGGAAGTTGAGCAGCAGCGGGTACTTGGACCGCGGCGTGGACCAGTCCCACGGCTCCAGGGTCATGAAGTCGTTGTCCTGGCTGTAGATTTCCATGTCCGGATCGTAGGGAAGGGACATGCGCGCGGCGGCCTGTTGCCACACCATCCGCTCGGTCTCCGGGACATCAGGGTGTTCCAGTGCCGCAGCCGCCCGCAGGTTAAAGCGGGCCATGACGTTGGTGTAGAGGTTGTCGTTGACCACTGCCGTGTATTCATCCGGGCCGGTGACGCCGTGGATGTGGAACAAGCCGTCCTTGCCGAAGAAGCCCAGCGAAGCCCACATGCGCGCCGTCTCGATCAACAGATCGGCACCCACTTCAGCGCGGAAGCTCGCGTCGCCGCTGGCCCACTGGTAGCGGTTGGCAGCGAAGGAGATCGCGGCGGCGATGTGGAACTGCGCGGTTCCGGCGGCGTAGTACGCGCTGGCCTCGAGCCCGTTGATGGTGCGCCACGGGAACAGCGCACCGTCCACGCTCAGTTCCTTGGCCCGGATCCGGGCGTCGGGAAGCATGGCGTGGCGGGATTCCAGCACCTGGCGGGCGGCGGCCGGGTTGGTGTACGTCAGGTACGGCAGCAGGTACACCTCCTGGTCCCAGAAGTAGTGACCCTCATAGCCCGAGCCGCTGACGCCTTTGGCCGGGATGCCCGCGACGCCGGCACGCGCGGTGGCCTGGGCAAGCTGGAACAGGCTCCAGCGCACGGCCTGCTGCTGTTCGGGCTGGCCACCAATGGTGATATCCGCGGTGGACCAGTAATCGCGATAGTGGGCTGCACCTTCGGCCAGGAGCGCGTCGAACGGCACGAGTCCCAATTCGGCGTCGGACGCCAGGATCTCGCCCGGTTCCTCTGCGCTTGCGTCTGCGCTGTTCACGACGTAGCTGACGCTCTTCTCCAAGCGGAACGTCTCGCCCGCATTCACGGCCATGACGTAGCGAACCGTGGACTCGTCCTCCCCCACCACAGTTTCGAAGGGCTGTTCTTCTGCGGAAATCCAGTGGTCCACGGCCATGCCGATGCGCTGCCGGGATTCGGCGGTTTCCCAGGCCATGCGCAGGGATCCGTCGGAGCCCTGGAGGTGGAGCGGGAGCAACACCCGGCCGGCGTGGCGTCCGGAGCGGCGAGGGTCGTGGGCAGATTGGTCCTCGACAGGCTGGTCCTGCCGGTTAATTACGAAAGACGTGACGTCAGCAGACACCTGGCGGTCTGCGGTGAGGCTCAGCTCGATGCCAAGGGAACCCCTGGATTCGATCCCGACGGCGCGGCGCTCCACCGTGGTGACGATGGCGCCTGAACGGCACTCCCAAGTGACAGCGCATTCGTACACGCCCGTGGCGAAGTCGATGCTGCGGCGGTAATTCTGCACCGCGGACTCCGCGAGGCTCAGCTGCTCGCCGTCGATGACAACGTTGAAGTTGTTGGCGTCCGGAACATAGACGATCCTTTGTCCCGTGCGGGCGAAGCCATACGCGTTCTCGGCGTGCTTGATGTCCCACGTTTCGTGGAAACCGTTGATGAACGTGCCGGGAAGTTCGCTGTCCGCCCCGGCCCAATGGGCGCCGCGGATGCCCAGGTGGCCGTTGCCGAGGCTGAAAAGGGTTTCGAGCGTACCGGCGTCACCGGGAACGTGGATGCTCTCCACGAGCTTCCACGGTTCGCAGGGGAAGCGCAGCCGGTCGGAGCTGATGAGTGCCATGGACTGTTGGGTTCCTTCTGTTTCTGCTGAAACGGTTTGGTTAGAGGAGTTCGTCGAGGTCGTCGACCACGAATGTTGCACCGGCGTCGAGCAGGGTCTGGTGACCGGCGCCCCGGTCCACCCCGATCACGGCTCGGAAGTTCCCGGCGCTGCCGGCCTGCACGCCGGACACCGCGTCCTCGACGACGACGCAGCCCGCGGCGGGGACGTCCAGCAGCTCGGCGGCGTAACGGAAAGTGGCGGGATCCGGCTTGCCCGGAAGCCCGACGGCGGCCGCCACCTGGCCGTCCACCACCACCGGGAAGTAGCCATCCAGTCCGGCCGCCTTCAGGACGGCGGGCGCGTTGCGCGATGAGGATACGACGGCGAGCTTGAGTCCCAGCTCCAGTGCGGCGTGGATGAAGCGGACAGAGCCCGCGTAGGGCTCGACGCCGCGCGAATCCACGATCTCGTTGAAGATCCGGTTCTTGCGATTGCCCAGGCCCTGCACGCTCGTGTTGGCGGGATCGTCGTCAGTCGGTCCTTCCGGCAAAGTGATTCCACGGGAGGTGAGGAAATCCCGCACGCCATCGAAGCGCGGCTTGCCGTCTATGTGGTCGAAGTAGTCGCTCTCCTGGTAACCGTCCGGATGGCCTGCTTCAGCGAGGTAGCCGTCGAAGAGTTCCTGCCAGGCCTGCTCATGCACGACGGCGGTTGGCGTCAGCACGCCGTCGAGGTCGAAAAGGAGCGCGGTGGCGCCCGTCCAGGCGGTCTTCTGGGTGGCTCGGGTATCAGTCATGGTGTGGAGTGGTCCGTTCAGCGTTGGCGGCGCGTGGTTTTGCGTTCAATGAGCTTGGTGTCGAGGAAATGGTTGGAGGGTTCGTTGGGGGCGTCGGCGTTCTGGAGCCGGTCCACCAGCAGGTTGGCGGCGAAGGCGCCCTGGTCCGCGACCGGCTGCGCCACTGTGCTCAGGCCAAGGAACCAGCTCATGGGGTGGTCGTCGATTCCAATCACGGAAACATTCTTCGGCGCAGACAATCCATGTTCGCGCATGGCCATCAGGGCGCCAAATGCTGCCTCATCACAGTCCGCGAAAACCGCGGTGGGAAGGCTTCGGTGGGCAATGAGTTCGTTCATTGCTTTGCGGCCGCCGTCAATCGTGGAATCCGAGTTGATGACCAAGTCCGGATGCACAGTCAGGTGATGGTCTTTCAACGCGCGGCTGAATCCCTTGAGACGGTCGCTCGCCGTCAGCACCGAGTTCTCTTGGGTTTCGCGGCCGGAAAGCACCGCCAGATCCCAATGGCCCAGCCCCAAAAGGTGTGAGGTGGCCTGCCAAGCCGCGAGTTCGTCGTCGATCCCTACGTTGTCCCACGGTACGGAAGTCATCCCCACGCTCGCAACTGCAAGGCCGGATGCGGCCAGGAGGGCAACCTCGGATTCGCTCAGATCGACGTTGAGGAGCAGTACGCCGTCCACCCGTTGGGATAGCCCAAGGAGGTCGCCGAAGATCTTCCGCTTGACGCTCGACTTGCCGCGCAGGCTGATCAGGACAGTGTCGAAACCGCTGTCTCCAAACACTTCCTCGGCCGCTTCAACGGCCTGGGCGAAGAACCAGGCAGTGGCGGTGGGAGCGATGATGGCGATGGAACCGGTACTTCCGCCGGCCAGGCGGGCCGCCGCGGAGGATGCCTTGTAGCCGAGTTTGGCGGCGGCGTCGGCCACTTTGGCTTGTGCCTTTTCGGACACGTTCGGCAGGTTCCGCAGAGCGCGTGAAACGGTGCATATTGACAGGCCCGAGAGGACGGCAACGTCCTGGATTGTCACGCGGTAAGCCTTAACCATTCAACACGGCCTCAACCCTTTCATCTTCTGGATTTAGCGGCATTTCCTTGCACCGCCGAAGAAGAGTGTAAGCGCTTACAATTTTGGCAATCAAGAGTTGTTTTCCAGCACCCCCGAATGTGACGCGAGCCTCACCTCAACGGAGGACGTAAAACCGCAGAAACGCGCTGACGTCCGCCATCTCGCGGGCCTCGATCCGGTGGCCCATGCCCGGGTAGGTTCTCGCGGTGAGAGCCATATTCTTGTTGAGCCATTCCTCGGTGTGCTCAATGGCATCCCTGAAGATCACGGGATCGGCCTTATCCCTCCCCCAAAAGAAGGGCGGCGGGGAGTCGAAGGATTCACTGAGCGCCAAGAGATCGTTTTCCAGCACGAATCCGGAGAGGCCCACGGTCGCTTTGAAGCCTTCCGGACGGAGCCGCAGAAGCGTACTGGCCATGGCCATGCCTTGGGAATAGCCCAGGAGGGTCACGCTGCTGTGGTTGCGCTTGACTGAGTCAATCCAGGCGAACACCTTGTTGGTGGCGGTGATGACGTCCGCAAAGTCGTTGGCGAGGAAGTAGTCCAGCAGGAACCAGCCATAGTGGTCCCCGATCGCCATAGGGCCACGAAGCGCGGCGCAGGTGAATTCCCGGGGAAGCTGCGGAAAGAGATTCACCATTCGCTGCTCGTCCGTGCCGTATCCGTGCATCATCACAAGCAGTGGCGTCCCGGTGCGCTCATTTTCCGGCTTGGACCAGACGACTGTTTCCATGGGAAGAGCCTATGCGCCCATTCCGGCCTAAAAGTAGCAACTCTCGCCGGCGGGTCCGAGCCGGAGCAGCCAGTCCGCGGGCGAGGATAAGAGCTACCCCGGTTTGTCCATCAGCAGGCTCCGGCAGGCCAGCTGCAATGCCAGACGCGCTTCCGGATCGCCAAGATTGGTGGCGATGAGCGACTGAATGCGTCTAATGCGATCGCTGACAGTGTTCCGGTGGACGTTCAGGATGGCTGCTGTTTCCGTCAGTGACGACTCGCAGTCAAGAAATGTGGTGAGGGTCAGCAGGAGTTCGGGGCCCGCGTTGAGAAGTGGGGCGAGGAGTTCCCGGGCCGCGGGCCGGAACGTGTCCGTTCGGGTCCAGATCAACAGCAACTGTGCCATGTCCAGGCGGTCCACGTGGACAAAGTAGCCAGAGCTTTCCCTGGCCGCAGCGATGCGTGCGGCATCGTTGGCCTCTTCGAGGGAGCGGACGATGCCCTCGGGCTGAGCCTGCATGCGGCCCACGCCGAATTGGGTGGAGATGGTTGCCGCGAGTTCTCGTTGGGCTCGCCTCAAAGCACTGCTGATCTTGCCCACTTCTGCTGGCCCTGGCTTGGAGGGGAACGTAAGCCACCCTGACCAACCGTCGGACTGTTCAACCGTTGCTGCTTCAATCTTTTCGCGCAACAGGGCCCGGTCCAGATCTGCCTTTCGGGCCACAATGTCCACTGGTTCCCGGGTGATCACGCGGAAGGCCATGTGATAGCCATCCAACGTCCAGCCGAGTTCCAGCGCCCTGGCCCTGAACGAAGGACTGACGTCACCGGCACTGTCGATCAGCTGTCCCAAAAGGGCAATACGGTGCCGGGCATCGCGTTCCCTTTCCAGCCGCTGGCGGGACAGCAGATCCGAAACCGCGATGGCGGCCACCTCGAGTGCTGCGCCGATAGCAGTTTGTTCCTGCTCCAAGGTGGGACCGAGGACCACCCGGAGCCGCGGGCTGTTGTCCTGCTCCTTGTGGACGGGAGCCAGGATTTCGGTGGAGTTGGCCAGCATGCTGGCCTCCGGCTTCTGTCCTTTTTCCTGCAGCGATTCCTCAGCGGAGATGAGCTTTCCGGCTGGGTCTACCAGCGTCACCTGATGCCCTAGGGCGTGGGTCAGCCGCGACAGGAGGTGGGTGAGTGTGCCAAACGGGGTTCGGCATTCTGAAGCCACACGGGAGACGAGCAGGCCCTGCAGATGGGCGGCTCGGGACAGCAACTCCTGCGCGGCCATGCCGAATTGCCAGGTGTTGTGGACGGCCAGGACCACGAGCTCCAAGCGTTCGGCGAGGCGTTTGATGTTAGGTGGCAGCGCACCGACGTCGTGAGGCAGCTTAACGGCAAGGGCAAAGGCGCCGGCAGCAGACGCCAGCGCCAACAGCGCCTCGACGTCCCACGACACCCCGGACGGGAGGGGTTCCAGCGGGAGCAGAATGCAGTGCTGAAGGGTGAGCGGATCGCCGTCGAGGTTTCGCTGCTCGCGGACCTGGCGATTGACCTCGGCGAGAGAACCAGTCAAGGCAACCAGGGACGATACCGTCTTGGCGCCCGGCTCCCCGACGCACTCAATCACACCCGCCGGGACGTGATTCGTGACGGACCACAGCGGGATCGGGGGAATCATTCTTCTACTCCGGTTCTCCTTGATGACCGCCTCTTCGCGAGGAAGGTCTGGCTACTGTCCCCATGATGCCACCGCCGCGCCGCCAACTGTCGTCGGAGGCGCGGCGGTCCCGCAGATGGTCGACGGCGGTCAGGCGCGGTAACTCTCGATGGACTCGGTGTGCTCTTCAGGTGTCCCATCCCAGCGGTGTGACGGAAGGCCGTAGCCAAAGTACTCGGGCCCTGCCAGTTTGAGGCCCTCGGTGGTGTGCCAGCGGGGGTCACTGGGCGCGGTCAGGATGCACAAGCGCTGCCCATAACGCAGGTTCTCCGTGGTCACCGGTTCGGCGGATTCCGCGTCGACCACAACGATGAGGTCCGGCGTCGTGGTGACCACGGTGCCGTCCTTGATCGCCAGCAGGTGCTCGTTCTGGAAATGCAGGGAAAGTACCGCGCCAGAATCGTTCCCCATGCCTTCGATCATTGCCTGTCCCTTGGCGAACCCGCCGGTCGTTTGGCGCTGCAAGTCCGTGACCTTGCCGACGTGGATGATGCGACCCCTGAGTGTTTCAGCGAGGACATCGCAGGGGTTGAGGTTGTTGTGCTGCGCGTTGGCCACTGCGTCTCCAATGGTGATGGCGAGGGACATTGAACCCGCCACGAAGCAGCCCCTGGCCTGGGCGCCGGTCATGGCGTACGTGGCGTTGAAGGCATTGCACCCCATCTCGATGGAAGCCTGCCGGGCAAAGCGCTCACCCCAGAACGAGTCGATGCCGTTGATCACAAGCGTGTTGCCCTTCTCGTCGGCCAAGACCATGGGGGACGCCGGAATCCCGTACATGGTGGGCATTCCCATCTGTATCTCAGGGAAGGCGCGCCCGATCAGGTCTCCATCAACGAGCGGGATGCCCAATTGGGCCGCGGCGACGATTGGCAGCATGGAGTTGGAGCCGCCGATCTCTGCGCAAGCGGTGTGCGTGGCAACGCGGTTCAATCTGGCCGACAGTTGCTTGATGGTGAGGGTCAGGTTCTCTACCGAGTCCACTTTCTCCACGGCAACAGTCGGTGCCCCGATGGCTGCGACCGGAACGATGAAGGCGTCGTCGTCCAGGTCTTCAACGGAGACGAGCTCAACGGGGCCGAACTCCTCGAGTGCCTGACGCGCCAGGAGGGCGCCAATGTAGGGGTCGCCGCCGCCGCCCGTTCCCAGGATGGCAGCACCGCGGGCTAGAGAGTCGATGTCGTCGGCGGTGATGCGCGTCAGCTTGCGGATTTGCGTTAGTTCCTGTGTCATGTGCTCACATTCCTAGCTTGAGGTTGCCGGCGGCCTTGATACGGATGCGCATGGCATTCCCGGGGAGGTACGGGATCGGAACGGCTTCCTGCTCCACGATCGTCACGGTATCGGGGCTGGCGCCGGCAGCAACGGCACGGTCGACGGCTTCCTGACGCGCAGATTCCATGGCGCCCTTTTGGTCGCCGTCCGCCAGATAGGACAGTCGATCTACCTCACCGCTGATCTGGGCAATGGCGGCGCCGTATGCGTTGGCGACGTCGAAGTTCTCGGGCCGGTGGATGGCTCCCAGGCCGTCGAGTTTGTCTGCCAACAGGATGGATCCACCGCCGACGGCGACGACTGGCAGGGGCGCGGACGAGGTCCGGATCCGGTCGGCAACGTCAGCAATCGTCCGGTCGATCTGTTCCAGGGCTGACCGGACCACTGCGCCACTGATGTGGCTCACTAACGACGCGTCTCCGACGTCGGCCCTTCCACTGCGGACCGCGATGTCAGTCGCTGTCAGGACGGATCCGCCAAAGACCAGGGACTCATCCGTCAAGCGGTACCCCACGGAATCCGGGCCTACAGTTCCTTTCTCGGACCGGACGCGTGAACCGCCTCCCAGGCCGGCCGAAAGGACATCCGGCATCCGGAAGTTGGTGCGGAGTCCTGCGAGCCGGACATGGGTGCTGGACTCGCGGGGGAAGCCGTTGACAAGGACGCCTACGTCCGTTGTTGTGCCGCCGATGTCCACAATCAGGCAGTCGGAGAATCCGGAGAGGGCCGCTGCACCGCGCATGGAGTTTGTGGGACCTGAAGCGAACGTGGCCACCGGGTAACGGCGGGTGTATTCGATGTCCATGAGCGTGCCGTCGTTCTGGCTGACGTACAACGGTGCCGTGATGCCCTGCTCGAGGACAGCCTTGGCGAGGCCATCAACAATCCGGTTCGCCATTTCGGCAAGGGAAGCGTTGACGATGGTCGCGTTCTCGCGCTCCAGGAGTCCAACCCGGCCGATCTCGTGCGACAGGGAGACAGGAAACTCCGGGCCAAGCTCTTCGCGAAGGATGGACAGGGCGCGTTGCTCGAATTCATCGTTGACGGGCGAGAAGACGCTGGAAACGGCCACAGAGCGGATGCCGTGTGCGGCAATGTCGGCTGCGTGGCGCCGGATTTCGTTGGCGTCGAAGGGGCTGATGGCACGTCCGTCGAACTCATGTCCACCGTGAGCCATGTAAGCGCGGCCCCCGACCGCGTTGGTGAGGGCATCCGGCCAATCCGTGAAGGGAGGCAGGGACGCAGTGGCGGGAAGTCCCAGCCGGATCGCCGCTGTAGGGCAGAGGTCCCGTGCCTCGATGAGGGCGTTGATGAAATGCGTGGTTCCGATCATCACGCCTCGGATGTCATCCGGGCTGAAGCCGTTCAGCTCCTTCAGGGCGGTGAGCACTTGGGTGATGCCGCTGGTCACGTCCTTGGTGGTGGGGACTTTGGTGGAGGCGAGCACCTGTCCGCCGTCCAGGAGCACAGCATCCGTGTTGGTGCCGCCGACGTCAATGCCGATTCTCAGGCTACTCATAGTGCGGTTACCGATACTTCCTGGGTGATGGTTTCGTTTGTTGGTTGGTTGTCGCCGTAGGACCGCAGGAGGTTCAGCTTTCCGGCGACGATGTAGAGCACAAATGCTGCGGCCAGGGAATTGAAGGCTGGCAGTCCAAAGGTGACGAAGTAGCCCAAGGCCGCAGAGATCGCCCAAATGACGAAGGTGGCCGGGATCCAGTTGGGCGATTCGGCTGGCGGAAGTCCCGAGTCCCGGCTGGCTTCCAGGAGGGACCGCCACTTCTTGACGACGAAGTACTCGGCCATGATGATCCCGGCGACCGGCGGGAAGACGACGCCCAGCACCATGAGGATGTCGATGAACTTGTCCAGGATGCCGATCGCTGCCAATACAGTTCCAACGACACCAATCAGCAGGGTGACGTGCGCACGATTCAGGCGCTTGTTCATGGCGCTGTTGAAGAAGGAGACGACGCCGAGTCCGGCACTGTAGAGGTTCCAGTCGTTGATCTTGGACGTGCCAAGGACGATGATCAGGATGCCTACCCAGCCCACCGAGGAGAAGATGATCTGGGTGACGTCCGCCGACTTCACGGCGTGGGCGAGCAGGACCCCGATCATGCCGATGCTGTAGTTGCCGAGCGTAATGCCGACGACGGTCTGCTTAACTACGTCGCCAGCGGTCCTGTTGTAGCGGGTCATGTCGGGCGTGATGACTGCCCCGAGAACGGCGCTTCCAGCGACGATGGTGGTAGCGGTGACGAAATCCAGGTGGGCGCCCGGAGGGGCATCGGTGATGAGCTGGCTGATGGAGTGGTTGCTCAGTTCGGCCCACGCCGCCCAAGCGATCAGGACCATGAACAGCGGCACGGTGATGTTGGCCAACCACTGCATTGATTCAAAGCCGCGGACCACGATCAGAGTGACCACCAGGCCAAAGGCCAGCGACCAGGCCCACGTTGGAATTTCAGGGACGATCTGGTTCAATCCTGCTCCGGAAATCCCTGATTGGATTCCGAACCACCCGATGAGGCTGATACAAATGGTCAAGCCGAGGACCGACGCGCCGCCGCGGCCGAAGCCCGTCCAGCGGGCGAGCATGGACGTCGTGAGACCTTGGCGCATGCCGGCGATGCCGACGAAAATCATGAGTGCTTCGACGATCAACGCCCCTGCGGTGAACGCCCAGAAGGCGTCCCAGAACGTCATTCCGAAGCCAAAAGTTGCCCCGAGAAGAAACTGGCTCAGGTCAGAAGTCTGACCAAAGCGCTGGACGGCGATGCCGAACCAGTGCTTCCGCTTCGTTGCGGGAACCCTGGTGATGGGGTAGTCATCGTGCCCTGTTTCGGATGTGGACATGACATGCATTCCTTTCGAGTGATTCACTTCACAGTATCCGTGGGGCACTCGAAGGTCATTGGACAATGTGCAGTACTTGACATTAGTAGGCATACACATCGCACAAGTGTTTTTCAGGAAGCAACTGCCTCAACAGCAGCGGCAAGACCACCGTCGCGCTGGCGGAAGCCCCCGCATTGGCCTCTCCACCCCGGGCGTAGACTCGGTTTCGCGAGCTTCAGGACGCAGGCAGGCTGCAAAGGGAGACTGACATGACGGGCAACTTCAGCGCGAGTTCAACCATCACGATCCATGCAAGCGCCGATCGGGTGTGGTCAGTGCTCACCGACCCCCAGGCCATCAAGGAGTTCATGTTCGGGACCGAGGTTGTCACCGACTGGACGGTTGGCGGACCTATCGCTTGGCGCGGGGTCTGGAAGGGCAAAGAGTATGAGGACAAAGGTGTCATCCTCGAATTCGAGCCCGGGAAGCGGCTGGTAAACACCCATTTCAGCCCGTTGTCCGGCCAAGAAGACACTCCTGGGAACTACCACACGCTGACGTGGACGCTCGAGGCTGACGGCAGAATGACCAAGCTGACGCTGACCCAAGACAACAACGCCAGCCCGGACGAAGCGGCACATTCGAAGGGCATGTGGGACAGCCTCGTGGAGAGCGTCAAAAATATCGCGGAGCGCGGCTAGCGTGGCTTAAGGCTCGAAGTGCGAGACTGGCGTTTCGTTCGTCAAGGACTGCAGAAGGGATTCCGCAACATCCCTCAGTTTCTGGTTCCTGCCGTTTGAGGCCTTGGTCAGAATCCTGAAGGCCTCCTCCTGGCTGCACCTGTTCTGGCCCATGATGACGCCGGTTGCCAGATCGATGGCGGTCCGGGAACGCATGGCCTGCTCAAGGTCCTCTGCGCGTTGTTGCCTGGCACCGATCCGAACCGCCAGCCGCAAAGCCTTTTCTGCTTGGCTTGAGAATTGCTCGCAGCTGCGAATGGAGGCCTCGTCGAAGGCATCGCGCTGCGGCGCGAAAAGGTTGATCGCCGCCGTCGCGCCCTCTTCCAGGCCCAAGGGGACGCAGAGGACGGCCAGGTGCCCGCGTTCCGCGATGGTGGTGCAGTATTCAGGCCACTGCGGGTCCGTGGACGTGTCCGAAACGAGTACGGACTTCCCGGTTCTCATTGCTTCCAGGCACGGACCATCTCCGTAAGCTTGCTGCACTTCGTCAATGAGGCGGGCTTCGTGGCTGCTTCCGGCGACAGTCATCGATCGGCGTCGTCGGCTCAACGTAATCCCGCACAGGACCTCCTGGCCGCGCGCAGCGGACACCGACGACGCCGTGAATACCGCAAGGTCGCCGAGGAAGCCGCTGACGTCATCACTGTCGATGACCAAATCCTGGAGTTGGTCCACTACCGAGGCATCCAGGCCCATTTCGTCCATGGCTCAGTCTATGAGCAGCAGGGCGGCAATGGAGGAAAAAGGTGTGCCAATACAACGTCCACCACTTGGACAAAGTCTCGTCGCGGTCTTGCGCACCGGCCACGCACAGTGCACAATTCTTCTACAGTCCGTGCAGAACACCGGACAAGGGCCGAGCCTTCGGCCTGTTTTCGCTCAAGCAGCCGGGCGCCATGTCACTCAACGTGAAGGTGCTGCCTGATGAGCAAATGCCTGTTACCAACGCGGAACTAGTCGATGTCGACCATCTCCGAATCCGCGATTCCTCACGAACCACACCAGCCCGGCGCCTCTCCCCTTTGGTGTACCGGTTGTGGAACAGACAAACACCTGGTCATCGAATCCATCCAGTCCCGGACTCCAAGGTTTTCCCAACAGCTTGCCGTGTTCTACACGTGTACTTCCTGCGGGTTTTCCTACAGCCACGCAGCCACCGTCCAGCAGGCGGGGGCCATCCTGAATCGTCGGGGGATTCAGGATGGCCTCCTGGAGTTCGGAAGCCACTATTTCCACTGCGGTGAACCCCTCCGCGATGCGAAAACCGCACTGCGAAGCTTCGAAGCACCGCAGACCGGCCGGCCCCGATCACGCAATTCTCGCCCGGAAGCCCACCTCCATACCAAGGTCTTGAGATGCAGTTGCGGGTTCGAGTTGGAAATTCCTGCTTAACCACGACTTGCAGCATTACCCGAAGGAAGCACCATGAAGCTCGAAAGCACACAGCAGCGACGGCCCGAAGACGACTCCCGGCAAGAGTCCGATGAACTGGACCAACAGAGGATCAAGCACCGGCAAGAAACGGATTCCTCTCCCCAGTCCCGCTTGCCCGATCCTCCCGACCCGGACAACCTCCCCATCGAATACCCCGCTCTACGGGAAATCGAGTGGCCGTAGGACACCTTCCGGTCCGGCGCCAGGGTAGCCAGTCCCTTCCTTGACTACCCCCTCTGGGGCTGGCCTGCCCTGCGTCGGGCCGGTTATCCGTCGGGTTACTCGTCGGCCGTCGCGCCTGGCCGACGTCGGTCCCGTCATCGGGCTGTTGGATTCTGCCCTCAGAGCACCTCAGAACACGCCCAACCACGTCCCACCCGCCCCAGGGCGCGCCCGAACCACACCTCGGCAAACCCCACCCACCCCCAGAATCTTTGTTTATGTTGTTTTCTGTTGACAGACCAACATGAACAAAGATAGAGTCAAGCAATTCCACATCATGTGATCACAGTCACTGATGTACCTACAGCTTGTACGCAATGGAGGGTATGTGTTTGCTGAGGAGCGCCAACAGCTGATCTCCGAGCTCGTCGCCGAGCGTGGACGGGTCAGCGTCACGGACCTTGCGGATCGATTCAGCATCACTACGGAGACCGTCCGCCGTGACCTCGCTGCCCTCGAATCCGCCGGTAACCTTCGCCGCGTGCACGGTGGAGCAGTCCCGTCGGACCGTCTCAGCACCCGTGAGGAAAGCGTGGTTGAGCGGGCCATCCAGCGCCAACCGGAAAAGCTCCGCATCGCCGAGGCCGCCCTTGCCCTCATCCCCGAGAACGCGGCCGGCAGCATCCTGATCGACGCCGGCTCCACCACCGAGGCTCTCGCCCGCTTGCTGGACCAGCGCACCGCCCAGCACACGGCTTCCGCCAACGGGAACGCCCCGCGTGAAGAACTAGTGGTTATCACCCACGCCATCCCCATCGCCGGACGGCTCTCCGGCAACCCGCACATCGCCCTCCAGATCCTGGGCGGCCGCGTCCGCGGGCTGACCCAGGCCGCCGTCGGGCAGTCCACGGTAGAGGCCGCTTCCCGGCTCCGCCCGGACATCGCCTTCGTCGGCGCCAACGGTATCCACGCCACGTTCGGGCTCAGCACTCCTGACCCCGAAGAAGCCGCCGTCAAGGCCGCCTTCGTCACGTCCGCACGGCGAGTCGTCGTCCTCGCGGATTCCTCCAAACTGGACGCGGAAACCCTGGTCCAGTTCGCTGCCCTAAAAGATGTGGACACCGTGATTACTGACCACGAACCCTCTGAAGAGCTCTCCGCCGCTTTGGCCGAGGCCGGCGTCGACGTGGTGATCGCATGATCGTCACCCTGACCGCCAACCCGAGCCTGGACCGCACCGTGGAGCTCCCGGCCCCCTTGGCCCGCGGCGAGGTGCAACGCGCCGTCGCTGTCCACCAGCACTCCGGCGGCAAAGGCGTCAATGTCTCCCGGGCGCTGGTCGCCTCGGGCCTGGACACCGTTGCTGTCCTGCCGGGCGGGGATTCCGATCCCGTCCTCGCTGGGCTGCTCGACGACGGCGTCCCCTACGCAGCGCTTCCCATCAGTGCGCCGCTGCGCAGCAACGTGACGCTCACCGAACCGGACGGCGTCACCACAAAGATCAACGAACCCGGCCCGGAGTTGAGCCTGGACGAGCAGGAAGCCCTGATCGGGCTGCTGCTGGACCGCTCCCGTGGCGCGAGCTGGGTGGTACTCGCCGGATCGCTCCCACCAGGAGTTCCGGCGGACTTCTATGCCACGGTCGCTCGCCGCTTGCGTTCCATGAACAACGACGGCGACGCTCCCCTTATCGCGATCGACTCCTCGGGCGCTCCGCTGGTTGCCGCCATCAGTGGCGATTCCAGCGGCAACATCAGTAGCAAGCCCGATCTCTTGAAGCCCAACGCGGAAGAACTGGCCGAACTGGCCGCCGCAGCCGGCCTCACAGACGTCCACACGGCTGACGAGCTGGAAGCGGACCCCGGCCTTGCCGCCAGGGCCGCCGCCGCCGTCGTCGGCAGCGGTGTGGGTGCAGTACTCGCAACACTCGGTTCCAAAGGCGCCGTCCTGGTAACCGCCGACGGCGCGTGGTTCGCCACGCATCCGCCGATCCAAGCCGTCAGCACAGTTGGTGCCGGCGATTCATCCCTTGCTGGCTATCTGCTGGCCGCCACCAACGGCGGAACCTCGCAGGACTGCCTCCGTCAGGCTGTGGCACACGGTGCCGCCGCTGCTTCGCTGCCGGGCTCCACTGTCCCGGCGGTCCACCAAACAACTCCCGACGCCGTAACCATCACGGCCCTTCAGAAGGACTAACAGTGACCCAGCTCATCACCCCCCAACTGGTCTCCCTTGACCAGAACCTCGGCGATTCTCCCGCCGATGTCATCCGCGTCCTGGCGGGCAAAGTTGCCGCAGCCGGGCGCGCCTCCGAGGTTGAAGGGCTCTTCGCGGACGCCTTCGCCCGCGAGCAGAAGACTGCCACGGGCGTACCCGGCGGCATCGCCATCCCGCACTGCCGCTCCGCCGCGGTGACCGAGCCAACCTTGGCGATGGCCCGGCTCTCGCACAAGGTGGACTTCGGTGCCAAGGACGGTCCCGCGGACATCATCTTCTTCATTGCCGCCCCGGAAGGAGCGGACCAGGAGCACCTGAAGTTACTCTCCAAGCTGGCCCGTTCCCTCATCAAGAAGGACTTCACGGCGGCCCTGCGTGCGGCTGCCACCGGGCAGGACATCGTTGACTTGGTTGAAGGCGCGCTGGCCGACAAGCCGGCTGCACACGCCGCGGGCGCCGTTGCCGCCGAGGCACCGGCTTCGGCATCTGCCGCTTCAGCCACGGCCCCGAAGCGCATCGTCGCCGTCACCGCCTGCCCCACCGGCATCGCCCACACCTACATGGCAGCCGACTCCCTCGTGGCTGCGGCCAAGGAAATGGGCGTCGACCTTCAGGTTGAAACCCAGGGTTCGGGCGGATTCACCGCGTTGGACCCGTCGGTCATTGCCGCCGCAGACGCCGTGATCTTCGCCGTCGACGTCGATGTCCGCGGCAAGGAGCGCTTCGCCGGCAAGCCGGTCATCAACGCGCCTGTGAAGCGCGGCATCGACGAGCCGGCCAAGATGGTGCAGGAAGCCATCGCGGCCGCCTCCGACCCACACGCCCACCGCGTTCCGCACTTCGGCGCCGAAGAAAACGCCGAACATGCATCTGAGGCGGCCAGCGAGCACCTCGGAACCAAGGTCAAGAAGGTCCTGCTGACCGGTGTCAGCTACATGATCCCGTTCGTCGCCGGTGGCGGCCTGCTCATCGCTTTGGGCTTCCTGCTAGGTGGCTACGACATCGCGCTGGGAACAAAGGCGAATGACATCCTGGTCAACAACTCGCTGTTCAACCTTCCCAACGGGAACCTCGCCCTGTACTTGGGCGCCGTTGCCTTCAAGATCGGCGGCCTGTCCCTCGGCTTCCTCGTCCCGGCCCTGGCTGGCTACATCGCGTTCGGCATCGCTGACAGGCCCGGTATTGCCCCCGGTTTCGTGGCCGGCGCCGTTGCAGGTTTCATGGGCGCAGGCTTCCTGGGCGGTCTGGTGGGCGGCCTGCTGGCCGGTCTCACGGCGCACTGGATCGGCACCTTCAGCGTTCCCCGATGGTTGCGCGGCCTCATGCCAGTGGTGATCATCCCGCTCTTGGCTTCGATAGTCGCTTCCGGCCTCATGTTCCTGTTCCTCGGCCGCCCCATCGCGCTGCTCACCCTCGGGCTCAACACGTGGCTGACCGGCATGACCGGCGTCTCCGCCGTCGTTCTCGGCATCATCCTCGGGCTCATGATGTGCTTCGACCTGGGCGGTCCCGTCAACAAGGTTGCCTACTCCTTCGCTGTAGCCGGCCTGGGCGCGGGTAGCCTGGCCAACCCGGCTCCGCTGCAGATCATGGCGGCCGTCATGGCAGCCGGCATGGTTCCGCCGCTTGCCATGGCACTCGCAACCACCTTGAACAAGAAGGGCTTCAGCCTGGCCGAGCGCGAAAACGGTAAGGCCGCTTGGCTGCTGGGTGCCTCGTTCATCTCCGAAGGCGCCATCCCGTTCGCAGCTGCCGACCCGTTCCGCGTCATTCCCGCCAGCATGGTGGGCGGTGCCGTGACCGGCGCACTCTGCATGGCGGCCGGCGTGACCTCGCAGGCCCCACACGGCGGCATCTTCGTCTTCTTTGCCATCGGAAACCTGGCGATGTTCGTCATTTCGATCGTCATCGGGGCCGTGGTCACCGCCCTGGTCCTGCTCGCACTGAAGCGCTGGGCAGTCCGGAAGCCGGTCGAGGCAGAGCCTGTTCCTGTACCGGTCGCAGCCTGAACCAGCCGTTAGCAAGCAAGTAGAGGACTAATCCATGCAGACCTTTTCAGGTGTAGGCGTTGCCCCCGGGCGTGTTCTGGGGCCGGTGCGGCAGATGCCGAAGCCGGTTCAGGAACCTCGCTCAAACGTCAATATTCCTGCGGACGTTACCGTCGAATCACAGGGCCAGCGCATCAAAGATGCCGCCAAGGCCGTGCAGGCGGAACTCCGTGCCCGAGCCGCCACAGCGTCCGGCGAAGGCAAAGAGGTCCTGGAAGCAACTGCCCTGATGGCCGCCGATCCCATGCTGGTGAAATCGGCCATCAGGCTCCTCTCGCCCGAGGCCCCGGGCGGCGCGCGTACCGCTGAACGGGCCATCTGGGAGGCAGCTGCCACGGTTGCCGACTCGTTGAAGGCCCTCGGCGGCTACATGGCAGAGCGCGTGGCCGACGTCCTGGACGTCCGCGCCCGCATCGTCTCTGAACTGCGCGGGCTGCCCGCGCCGGGCATACCGGCGTCGGACGTTCCGTTCATCCTGGCCGCCGAGGACCTCGCCCCGGCAGACACCGCCACCCTGGACCCCGCCAAGGTGATCGCCCTGATCACCTCGAGTGGCGGCCCGCAGTCCCACACCGCCATCCTGGCCCGCGCGCTCGGCCTGCCCGCGATCGTCGCCGCCCCGGGGGTCGACGGGATCGGAGACGGCATCGAGGTCTACCTCGACGGTGCTGCCGGCACCATCACCGTTGACCCCGGCGAGGAACTACGCCTTGCGGCCAAAGCTTGGGCCACCCAGGCGTCTACCGTTGCCGCCTTCAGCGGTAGCAACGTCATGGCCGACGGGTTCCGGGTTCCGCTGCTCGCCAACGTCGGCACGGGTGCCGACGCGGTCAAGGCCGCCGATGCCGGTGCCGAGGGCGTTGGTTTGCTGCGTACCGAATTCTGTTTCCTGGATCGCGACGACGAACCCACCGTCGAGGAGCAGATCGCCGCCTACAGCGCGGTGTTTGCTGCGTTCCCCGGCAAGAAAGTGGTGGTCCGAACCCTCGACGCCGGGGCGGACAAGCCCCTGCCGTTCCTCACCAACGCGGACGAGCCCAACCCTGCGCTGGGCGTCCGTGGGTACCGCACCGACCTCACCTCCCCCGGTGTCCTCGAACGCCAACTGGCGGCGATCGCCGCGGCAGAGGCCGCCAACCAGGCCGAAGTGTGGGTCATGGCCCCCATGATCTCCACGGCCGAGGAAGCCGCGCATTTCGCTGCCCTCTGCTCCGCCGCCGGTTTGAAGACCCCCGGCGTCATGGTTGAAGTCCCGTCGGCTGCCCTGACCGCCGCAACCGTGCTGCGCGAAGTCAACTTCGCATCGCTCGGAACCAACGACCTCACCCAGTACGCCATGGCCGCGGACCGCCAACTAGGCCCGCTCGCCACCCTCAATGACCCCTGGCAGCCCGCCGTGCTGCAGCTCGTGAAGTTGACCGCCGACGGCGCTGCTGCCGCCAGCGCGGGCGGCACCGCCCGCCCAGTGGGAGTGTGCGGCGAGGCAGCCGCGGACCCCGCCCTCGCCGTCGTACTCGTTGGACTGGGCGTCGCGACGCTTTCCATGAGTGCACGCGCCCTGGCTGCCGTTTCCGCTGTCCTGGCAACCGTCACCGTGGCACAAGCCCAACAGCTCGCGACGGCGGCGCTGGCCGCCCCGAGCGCATCCGCCGCGCGCCAAGCCGTTCGCACCCAGCTCCCTATCCTGGACGAGCTGGGTCTCTAGACTTTCCCCAAGCCCACAATCGAAGGAGCAACAATGTCCGAACGTACCGCCACCATCGCCAGCCGCGTCGGCCTGCACGCCCGCCCGGCAGCCATCTTCGCCGAAGCCGCCGGCGAACTCGACCTTGAGGTCACCATCGCCCGCGAAGGCGAGCCTGCCGACGACGCCATGGACGCAGCCAGCATCCTGTCCCTTATGAGCCTCGGAGCTTCATTCGGCGACGTCGTCGTGCTGCGCGCCGAGGGTGCCGGCGCCGACGAAGCCCTGGACCGCCTCGTGAAGATCCTCGAAACGGACCACGACGCCGAGTAGCCCCACTGAGCATGCTCTCCCTTGGTACTCAAGGATGGACATATTCCTACTATGTCCACTCCTCGTAGCCAACGGGGAGCATGCTCCTTGTTTTTCAGGGCAGATTTGTTCAGGGCAAATTTGATCAGGGCAGGGACGCCAAGTAGGACGCAACATCCGACTCGGTTGCCTTGAGCTGTTCGAGGTCACCGGCCAGGAAACCCTCCACGACACGCGGATCGACGTAGGCTGCCCTCGCCACTGTTGGCGTGTTGCCGAGTAGTTCGGCGGTTTGCTTGATGGCCTCAAGGACTCGTTGGCGGGGCGATCCCTCGGTTCTGCCTGCGAGGGATCTGCCTGCGAGCGCCATGCCAGCCGCTGCTGTGCCTTTCCAGGTGCGGAAGTCCTTGGCCGTGTAGTCGCCGCCTGTGATGTGGCGAAGGTACTCGTTGACCATCGTGGCATTCAGCGATACCCGGCCGTCATCCTCCTCGAAAACCAGCAGGGGTTCCTTGCCGGGCCTTCCTGCCAAGGGTCCGAGGAATCGGGCCAGCACAGGGTCCTCGATGGTGGAATCCCACGTTTGACCGCTTTTCCCCGGGAAATGCAGGGAAACCGTATCCCCGTTGACCTTCACGTGCTTACACCTCAGCGTGGTGAGGCCGTACGAGCCGTTGCGGCGCGTGTATCCATCGGATCCAACGCGCAGGGCCCCGAGATCCATAAGCCGCACGGCGGCGGCCAAGGTTCTGGTCTTCTCCGAAGGTGACTCCCGCAGATGCCGGGAGACCAGACGGCGCGCCTGCGGCAGGAGGGCCCCGAGCCGCGCGGCCCGGGCGAATTTATCAGTATCTTGGCGAGCCCGCCACTCCGGGTGGTAGATGTATTGGCTCCGGCCGGCGTCGTCCACTCCCATTGCCTGGATGTGCCCGGTCTCGAACGGACATATCCAGACGTCCGCCCACGCAGGAGGAATCGCCAGCACGTCAAGGCGTTTCCGCTCCCCACCCGCGATAAGCGATCCGTCCGGGTGGTGGTAACTGAATCCGCGGCCGGACCTTCGGCGGGAAATGCCCGGAGTGCCGGGCCTACTGCGGCGGAGCCGTGGCATGCCCTAGCGCCGTTTGCCCTGGGTTCCCGGGTTTCTAGGCCTCCTGTGGGTCTGCTACGGACGCACCGGCTGACATGATCTCGGCACTGATCATCCAGGCGAGCTGCTCCAAACGGGCGATGAACGCGTGGAGGAGGTCCGCCGTCGTCGGGTCTTCTTCGTCTACTTCGTCGTGGACATCACGCATGGTCTGGACCGTCCGCTCCAGGCGGTCGGTGATCAGCTTCACGGCGTCCTTGGTTTTGGTCAATCCCGCGGGGAATTGCTCCAGCCTGGTTGAGGCAGCGATGGTGCTGCTCCGGCCATCCGGAACGGCATGAAGCGCCCGCATCCTTTCGGCGGTTTCGTCAGCGAACTCCCGGGCGGCTGCGACGAGTTCGTCGAGCTGCAGGTGCAGGTCCCGGAAATTGGCGCCAACGATGTTCCAGTGGGCCTGTTTTCCCTGGAGCTGGAGTTCAATGAGGTCCGTCAGGACCAGCTGAAGATTATCTGCCAGAGTTTGCGATGCTTTCACGATTTCTCCTCCTGGACGACCATCCGATGCGAGCGCCGGAACCCGACCCCCGACCTTCCATTTAGCCTACGACGAAACCCAAAAATCTTTGTAAGCGTACTTAGTACTTGATTTGATAAGGGTGCTTAGTAGTACCATGGAGGAAGTCGGTGCCGGTCCCTAGCGGATGAAAACCCCGAAAATATGGGGCGGTATCGCTACAGCAAGACCTTGCACGGGGCCTGGGGGCCTGGCGGGGAACCACGGTTCGCAAGTGAACCGATAACCGAATACATCGCAAGGGACCCGGGCGCTTGCCGGCGGTCCCGCTGAAGTAAGGAATGTGTCACTGTGAACACTCTTCTGATCATTGCAGGCGTTGTGGCAATCGTCCTTCTCCTGGTTGGCGGATTCTCGTCGGCCGTGAGCTGGCTCCTCTGGGTCGGCGTGGTCCTCCTGATCGTCGCGGCCATCGGCTGGCTCCTCAGCTTTGTTTCCGGCCGTAGGTCACACGGCGTTTGACCGACAACGACACTAAGGACGCTTGGCCCCATCGGCCGGCCCCCCACCGCTCGGCGGAATGAAGTAAAACCATTACCAGCAAAGGAGTACGCCCATGGGTGCAGATGACAAGATCCAAAATGCCGGAGAAAAGCTTGCAGGCAAATCCAAGGAAGCGGCTGGAAAGCTGACGGGTAACGAGAAGCTCGAAGCCGAAGGCAAGATGGATCAAAGCAAGAGCGACCTGAAATCGGCCGGCGAAAAGGTCAAGGACGCTTTCAAGAAGGACTAAATCCCCTCGAAGTGCGGCTTCCGCCTCGCGCGGGAGCCGCACTTCCCGGTTCAAGGAGTTAAGTCGATGCCGACTATCTCTGACCCGATTGTTCCCGACGGTGCGCCTCACCCCAGAGCGGAACGAATCTGGTGCGGCAATTGCGGCACCGCCGAGCACGTGATCCTGGATTCCATCGAGCCCCTCAAACCACCGGTGGCAGAGCTCGTGGACGTCGCTTACACCTGCTTGGATTGCGATACGTTTTATGCCCATGCTGCGACATTCCAGGACGTCGCGGGCATCCTGAACCAGCGAGGCCCGGTATCAGGTGTGCTGCAATTCGGCGGCGAATACATCCATTGCGGCGAACCGATGAAGATTTCGGGAACCGGATTCCACAGCGTGTATGCGCCACTGTCCACTGAGGACCCCGCTGTCGACCTTCTCGACGTGTACCTGGCGACAAAGGTGTTGCAGTGCCGCTGCGGGTTCCGGATGGAGCTTCCGTCCTAGCCAGGATCTTGACCGCAGGAGGAACGAATGCCAAGCAAGAAGAATCCCAGCCTCAAGGATCCGGAACTCTACGAAACCCTCCGGGAGGATGGCGCCTCGAAGGAAAAGGCCGCCAGAATCTCGAATGCCGCCGCCAAGGAGGGCCGCAAGGAAATCGGCCGGCGCGTCAGGCCTTCTTGACCCTCACCCTCGGCTTGCTGGCCGCTTTGCCGGTGGCGGCGTCGTCGGACTCTTCGGTGAACGATTCGGCGGACGCCTTTCCGCGCTTCTTCTCAAGACTCCGTTTGAGGGCCTCCATGAGGTCGATGACCTCACCGCCTTCCCCTTCGCTAGCTGCGACACCGAACGTTTCCTCGGTGTCGATGGAGTCGCCCTTTTCGAGTTTGGCAGCAATGAGTTGGCGCAATTGAACTTGGTAGTTGTCGGTGTATTGCTCGGGCTCGAAGTCGCGCGCCATGGAGTCCACCAGGGCCGAGGACATCTCCAGCTCCTTGTCCGAGATCTTGACGTCGGTTTCCAGAGACGGGAAGTTGGCTTCGCGGACCTCGTCGTCCCAGAGCAAGGATTGCAGCATCAGCACGTCGCCGCGTACCCGCAATGCGCCCAGCCTGGTCTTCTGCCGGAGGGCATACTGCACAATGGCCACGCGTTCGGTGTCCTGCAGGGTGCGCAGAAGCAGCATGTAGGCCTTGGGCGACTTGGAATCCGGCTCGAGGTAGTAGGGCCGCTCGTACATGATGGGATCCAACTGCTCGGCCGGAACGAACTCCACTACCTCGATTTCACGGCTGTTCTCCGCTGGCAGCGATTTCAAATCGGCCGCAGACAGCACGACGGTACGGCCTTCCTCTTCGTAGGCCTTGTCGATATCCTCGTAATCCACAACAGAGGCGCAGATTTCGCACTTCCGCTGGTAACGGATGCGGCCTCCGTCCTTGTTGTGGACCTGGTGGAGACTGACATCGTGGTCCTCGGTGGCGCTGTAGAGCTTGACGGGTACGTTGACCAGCCCGAACGCGATAGAACCCTTCCATATGGCCCTCATGCACTAAGTGAACATCACAACAAGGCGGAGGTGAAGAGGTGGCAACCAGCCAGAAGGAACGCGTCAACGTTGAAGGCCACCAACTGACGCTCACCAACCTGGGCAAAATCATCTACCCGGAGACTGGCACCACCAAGGCCGAAGTGCTCGAATACTACGCCGCCGTGGCCCCGTTCCTGATCCCGGCTGCCGCCAACCGGCCCGCCACCCGGAAGCGCTGGGTGCACGGAGTAGGGACCACGGAGGATCCCGGGCAGATGTTCTTCCAGAAGAACCTGGACGATTCCACCCCGTCGTGGGTTCCCCGCGTCACCATCCAGCACAGGCAGCACAGCAACGTCTACCCGTTGGTCAACAACCTCGCCACGCTCACCTGGCTGGCCCAGATTGCAGCCTTGGAAATCCACGTTCCGCAATGGCAAGTGGACGCCGACGGAACCATGTTGCCGCCGGACCGCCTTGTCCTGGACCTCGATCCGGGTCCCGGCGCGGGCCTTCCCGAATGCGTTGAAGTCGCCAAGTTGGCGCGCAGCATCCTGCAGGACATCGGCCTAGATCCGGTCCCGGTGACGAGCGGCAGCAAGGGGATCCATCTCTACGCCGGGCTGGATGGCACCCGCAAATGGGAGCAGGTTTCCGCGTTCGCGCACGAATTGGCGCGCTCGCTCGAGGCTGACCATCCGGACCTCGTGGTCAGCGACATGAAGAAGACCCTGCGCAACGGCAAGGTTCTGGTGGACTGGAGCCAGAACAGCGGGAACAAGACCACCATCGTCCCGTACTCCCTCCGCGGGCGGGCCCACCCCATGGTGGCCGCACCAAGGACGTGGAGTGAACTCGCCTCCCCCAAGCTCGAGCATCTGGACTTCACGGCCGTCATGAAGCGCGTCAAAGAGGGAAAGGACCCCTTCGCGGCGGTGGCGGCCGGGCATGCGCCCGAGCACGTCAGCACCGCCGCCGCGGGCACCGCAGTGAACCCGCGCCTGGCCAGTTATATGGACAAGCGTGATCCGCGGCGGACACCAGAACCGTTTCCCGCCGTCGAACATCACCCCGGTTCGCGCCCGCTCCAGGCCGACGCCGAACCCAATCCGCCCGGCGGAATCTTCGTCATCCAGGAGCACCATGCCCGTCGTTTCCACTTGGATTTCCGGCTGGAACACAACGGCGTCCTGGCATCCTGGGCCTTGCCCCGCGGCGTCCCCGACACCCCGGTCACGAACCACCTCGCGGTGCGCACGGAGGACCACCCGATGGAGTATGCCCAATTCACGGGCATCATTCCGAAGGGCGAATACGGTGCCGGGACGGTCAGCATCTGGGACAGCGGTGAGTTCGAGTGCGAAAAGTGGCGCGACGGCAAGGAAGTCATCGCCACCCTCACAGGCAAGCCCGGCGGCGGATTACGCGGCACCCGCCGCTTCGCGCTCATTCACACTGGGGAGTCGCCGTCGCAGTGGCTGATCCACTTGATGAAGGACAAACCGGGCCACCGGGCGGTGCTGTTGCCCGACGCCGCGCCACAATCGAACGGGACCCCCAGCTACGCGCCCATGCTCGCAACCTCCGGGACCGCAGCCGATGTTTCCTCGGGCGACTGGCTGTTTGAGCTCAAGTGGGACGGCTTCCGGGCCATCGTTTCAGGTTCGGGCGGCAAGATCGGGTTGACCAGCCGCTCCGGGATCGACATGACACCCACGTATCCCGAACTGACAGATCCGCGCTACTGGCCGGGCCACGACTTCGTAGCAGACGGTGAAATCGTCGCGCTCAGCAAGAACGGCCGCCCCAGCTTCGAGTTGCTCCAGAAGCGGATGAACCTCTTCAAACCCGGCGACGTCGAACGCGCCCGGGCCGCGGTCCCCGTGCAGCTCATGGTGTTCGATCTCCTGTACGACGCCGGATCACAGGGAAGCGCCGACCTCACCTCCCTGCCGCTCAGCGAGCGCCGGGACAGGCTGGCGGCCTTCCATGCCAAGCTGCCTGCCCAGGGCTCCCCTATCCATGTGTCCGAGGTTCTGGAGCATGACCTCGACGACATCCTGGCGAGCGCTGCGGAACTTGGCTTGGAAGGAGTCATGGCCAAGCGCTCGGATAGTCGGTACCAGCCGGGGCGGCGCAGCAGGTCCTGGATCAAGCTCAAGTTGGAACGCACGCAGGAAGTTGTGGTGGGTGGCTGGCGGCCCGGCGCCGGGGCGAGGCTGGGGACCATTGGCGCGTTACTGGTGGGGATTCCCGACGGCGACAAGCTGCGCTACGCGGGCCGGGTAGGCACCGGGTTCAAGGACTGGCAGCTGCGCGACATCCTGAAGCGCATGGAAGGGCTCGGTCGCCCGGACTCCCCCTTCCATGACATCCCGGCCGAGGACGCAGCCACCGCGCACTGGGTTTCCCCCGAACTCGTGGGAGAGGTGACGTTCGGCGACTGGACCGGCACCGACAGGATGCGGCATCCCGTCTGGCGCGGATGGCGCCCCGACAAGTCCCCCGACGACGTCGAGCGCGCATAGGCCAGACCGGCGACACGGAAAATGCCCTACGCCACCAGAATTCCGTTGTCGCAGGGCATTTTCCGTGTCGAGGGTGGGTACTCCTAAGAGGAGTGCGGCATCTGGGGACGGCCGGTGCGGTGGACCGCGGTGACCGCCGCCTGCTGGCCCGCGCGGCCGTGGTTGGCGCCGCGATCCTTGGGGTGCTTGCTCTTGCCGCTACCGTCTGGCCAAGCGGCTCCTTGGGCCGAGCCAAGCGTCATGGCCACAGTTGCGGGGGCCGGCATGGGCGTCGTATCCATGGACTCGACCAGGTGGCTGGCCACCTCGGAATTGATTTGTTGCGCAACGTGCTTCGCAGCCATTGTTCTTCCTTTCTGCATTGAAACGAAGGGACTTTCCATACTAGGTGGGAGCGGTCCGCTTGTCTGCAGGATCTACCAGCGGACTTTCTTTTCGGACTTGGCCTGCTTGCCACTCGCTTGAGTGGGTTTGTGTCCTTTTCCGGTGCTCTGCCAGCCGTTCCCGGCCCCACCGCGGGACTTGCGGGCCAGCATTTCCTTCTGGGCGTCAGTCAGTTTCGATTTGATACCGCCAGCCGGGGCCTCGGTTTCCTGCGCTACCGGTTCCTGTTCGGCGTCGGTTTCGGGTGTATTCGGTGTCATGCAGTGGACTCCTTAAAGCTCTTGATCTGCCGGAGGAGGTATCGGGACGCGACGTCCGCTGCGAGACCCTGGGTCTAATAGCAACGGGAACGGCGCGGAGGCGAAGCCTCAACAGGCATGGATTTTTGTCGGATCAAACTCAGCGGTGCCGGATCAACGTCTTCAGCGGCGTAGCCGGCATCAGCGACGAACCAGGACCCGCTGGTCTATTCAAAAATCAGTGTTCCCATGCACCCACCCTAGACACTCCGGGCCGTGTTTGTGAACCCCGGCGTTGCGGAAGCCGTTTCACGCGTGGCCTCCACGTCCGCTCTCGGCTAGCATGGCATTTCCAGCGACTCGCGCCATCTCTTCAGCAGAGTCCTTACGCCAGGAGGTGAGACCCATCAAAACAGCAATTCACGGGTGCTCCCTCCCGATCCCGCGGCGAGCCTGAACTAGGTGGCCCGGAGAGCACCCCTCGGTCTCCCGAAAGGCTCTCCCATGTCAGCACCCACGTTCCAGCCTTCCCATTCCGCCGTCACGGCCCGGCTCCGTTCGGCCGGTTGCGTCTTCGCCGAAGACGAGGCCCGGCTCCTGATCTCCGCGACGCACGCTGCCAAAGACCTTGACCGCTTGGTCGAACAACGCGTCTCAGGATTGCCCCTTGAATACCTCCTAGGTTGGGCTGAGTTCTGCGGCCAACACATTGCCGTGGACCCGGGCGTCTTCGTCCCCCGCCGCCGCACGGAGTACCTCGTACGGGAGGCGGCCCGCCTCGCCCGGCCGGGCGCCGTCGTCGTCGATCTTTGCTGCGGTTCGGGTGCCGTGGGTGCCGCTTTGGCTGCCGCGGTGGGCGGCATTGAGCTGCACGCGGCCGACGTCGACCCCACTGCGGTCCACTGCGCCCGCCGCAACATCGGACCGGCGGGAGGACAGGTGCATGAAGGCGATCTCTATTCGGCCCTGCCGGACACACTTCGCGGCCGGGTTGACGTCCTGGTAGCCAACGCCCCCTACGTCCCTACGGACTCGATCGGAATGATGCCGCCGGAGGCCCGGCTGCATGAACCGCGAGTGGCGCTCGACGGCGGCGCGGACGGTTTGGACGTGCAGCGGCGAATCGCGGAGGAGGCCCCGTTATGGCTGGCTCCAGGGGGTCAGCTGCTGATCGAAACGAGCGTAAGGCAGGCGCCGACGACGGCGGCCCTGTTCGGGCACGCTGGACTGTCCGCCAGGGTGGTCCATTCTGAAGAATTCGATGCCACGGTGGTGCTCGGAAAACGACAGGAAACCCACCGAAAATGATCAGCAAACTGTGCTTTTGACGGTCCCGAACCAAACAATTTGGTAACGCAGCCTCGGAACACGCCAAATCCGCGTGATTCCGGGGCTGTAGGGGGCAAATGGATGTCAGACATTTGCGCCGAAAGTGGGTCGGAACAGCCCCGAAACTCGGAGTTCGACTCTCAGATTCGGCGAATCTCGCGTAAAATTGAAACCCTGCCCAGAGCGGAGCAGCTGTATGTCGCAAGCAAATGATCTCCCTAGGAGAAGTCAAAATGCCCACAGACCGAAGCATCACCGACTCTTCAGCAGGCGCTAGGAACGCCGCTGCAACGAGCAAGACCGCATCACGCGGCGCCTCAAAATTGAAACTTCCAACACGCCGTCGACTCAAGGTATCTGACGTCAACGTCGTTGACCAGCCAATGCTGAAAAAAGCACTCGGCGGCACGATCGTCGGCAACACCATGGAATGGTACGACGTCGGCGTGTTCGGCTACCTCATCACCACGATGGGGCCCGTCTTCCTGCCCGAGGCCGACAAGTCCGTGCAGACCCTGTTCCTCTTGGGAACCTTCGCCGCAACGTTCCTGGCACGGCCCCTCGGCGGCGTCGTCTTCGGCTGGCTGGGTGACAAGGTGGGCCGCCAAAAGGTGCTCGCCACAACACTCTTGCTGATGGCGGCGAGCACCTTCGCCGTCGGACTCCTGCCTGGATACGCGCAAATCGGCATCTGGGCAGCCGCACTGCTCGTCATCCTGAAACTCGTCCAGGGTTTCTCGACGGGCGGCGAATACGCCGGCGCCACCACGTTCGTGAGCGAATACGCTCCGGACAAGCGCCGCGGTTTCTTCGCGAGTTTCCTGGATATGGGCTCGTACATCGGCTTCGCCCTCGGCGCGGCCCTGGTTTCCATCATGCAGCTCACCATCGGCCAGTCGGCCATGGAGGACTGGGGCTGGCGGCTGCCGTTCCTCATCGCGGGTCCGCTCGGCGTCATCGCCGTCTACTTCCGTAGCAAGATCGAGGAATCACCTCAGTTCCAAGCCACTTTGGATGCCCAGGAAGCCATCGCCGCGGACGCCGCAGCGGGCGATGCCGCAGTAGCCAAGGGCCCTATCGGCATCGTCAAGGCGTACTGGCGCCAGATTATCCTCGCCATGATCCTTGCCGCAGCCGCAAACACCGTGGGTTACATGCTGACTTCCTACATGCCCACGTACCTGACCGAGTCCAAGGGCTACGACCCCGTTCACGGCACGCTGCTGACCATCCCCGTGTTGGTCATCATGGCAGTCTGCATCCCGCTGACGGGCAAGCTCTCCGACCGTATTGGCCGCCGGCCCGTACTGTGGATCGGCGCCATCAGCACCGTGGTGTTCGCCATTCCGGCGTTCCTGCTGATCGGCATCGGCGATATTTGGTCCACGCTCGCCGGTTTGGCCCTGATCGCCTTCCCGGTCACGTTCTACGTGGCAAACCTCGCGTCTGCGCTGCCGGCACTGTTCCCGACCTCGAGCCGTTACGGGGGAATGGGCATCGCCTACAACTTCTCCGTAGCGATCTTCGGCGGCACCACACCGTTCATTGTCGCTGCCTTGATCCAGGGCACCGGCAACGACATGATGCCCGCGTATTACCTCATGGGCACGTCCGTGGTTGGCGCAATCGCCATCTACTTCCTGCGTGAATCTGCGCAACGCCCGCTTCCGGGCTCGATGCCCAGCGTGGACACCCAGGCCGAGGCCCGCGAGCTGGTGGCCACCCAGGACACCAACCCGTTGATCGACCTGGACGAAATGCCGTTCGACGACGGCGCTCTCGTCGCGGCGGGTCCGGACCGGGACCCCGTCCCGGCCTAGGCACAATGCCGGTCTAGACACAGAGCGGGCGCGGGCTGCGGGCGGCCCGCGTCGGCAGAGCAAGGCTGGTTGTTCGTAGTGGGATCGCTACGAACAACCAGCCTTGCCGTCGTTTAAGCTTTGTCGTTTAAGCCTTGCGGTCGGCTTTCTGCTCTTGCATCCGCTTTGCCTGTGCCTGGATCTTCGGGCCGTAGCCGCCGTTGAGTGCGGTGTCCCTGATGTGGGTGGCCTTCGCGACCCTGTCGCTGTCCGCCGCATCCTTCAGCGCCTTCAGGTCCGCCTGCAGGGCCGCTGGAAGCTTTGCGGCCAGCTTCGGACGCTTGTCCAGGATGAAGGTGGCGATTCTCGCGGCGCGTTGGCCGTAGTTGGGCTTGCTGCTGTCTCCGTTCACGAAGAACCGCAGGCCGGCCGCCAGCGGGTGGCGCACCAGGGCCGTCTTGGCCGCGACTGCCGCCGTCGCGGCCGTCGCCTCGGACTGGGAGGTGGCTGCCGCCGTCGCTGTGGGCTGGGAGGTGGCTGCCGCCGTCGTGCTCGTGCTGCTTGAAGTAGCTGCGTTGGCGGCGATCACGCCTCCGCCCAGCAGGAGGCCTGCTGCCAGAACGCCGACGACGGCGGTGCGGGCCTTGCTGCGCTTGCGGCCCGGGGCTGGGGTACTGGAGATCGGGGTGCTGCTGTTCATGTCCGTGTCCTTTGTTCCGGCCGGTGGTGCATCCTCCGGCACTCTTCACCACACTCTGGTCCGGCCGCATGAACTGACTGTTCGGCCAATGTTCGAGGAATGTAAAACCGTCCCCGCGCGCCGCCAAGGACCCTCCAAGTGCTCCGTCCTTGCTGTTGAATGGACGCATGGAAGACAGCCGCGGATTGGTGCTGATTGCCGAGGACGAACAGGCGATTGCCGATATCCAGCGCCTTTATCTGGGCCGCGCAGGTTTCGGCGTGCACGTGGAGCGGGACGGGATTTCCGCGCTGGCACAGATCAAGCGACTCAAACCGGTCGCGGTGATTCTCGACGTCGGGCTGCCGGGATTGGACGGGATCGAGCTCTGCAGGCAACTGAGGCAGGCAGAGGACTGGACGCCGGTACTGTTCGTCACAGCCCGCGATGAGGAAGTGGACCGCGTCCTTGGCCTGGAATTGGGCGCGGACGACTATCTCACCAAGCCGTTTTCGCCCTCCGAACTGGTGGCCCGGGTCAAGGCGGTGCTGCGTCGGACCGAAGGAACCCCGCGGTCCAAACCACTGGTGCTGGGCAGCGTCGAACTGGATCCGCTGAATCGGACCGTACGCGCCGGCACCGAGGAACTCACGCTGACCGCCACCGAGTTCGACCTCCTTGCCTATCTCATGGCCCAGCCCGGCCGGGTCTTTTCCCGTGAGCAACTCCTGTCCGCCGTGTGGGGCCGGGCCAGTTATGCCGCGGGACGGACAGTGGATGTGCACATCGCGCAGCTCCGCGCCAAGCTCGGCGAGCACTCCCCCATCGCGACGAGCCGCGGCGTCGGCTATTCGGCCGCAGCTCCCCAAACGTCCGGACCCCGACCCGCCGCCGGGGGAACCACGTGAGGCGCTGGTTCGGCACACTGGCCGGGCGCACGACGGCGGTGATCGCCGCCGTCGCGACTGTCGCCGTCGTACTTGCAGGCCTTCTGGCGGCGCAACTGGTCAACGCCACGGCGGTGGACGAAGCCAAGAAGTATCTCGCGGTTGAGGCCGATTCCCTGAGCAAGCAGTCAAGCATTGGAAGCCTGCAGGACCTGCGCGCAGATCTGCTCACGCACGGCGCGAGGCTCGCGCAAATCAGCACCGACGGCCGCGTGACAGGCGGCGGGGCAAGGCTGGTGGATACGAAGACCGTGGCGGATGTATTGGCCGGAAAGTCGGTCTCGACGTCGGTGAACGGTCCGCAGAACACCGTGGTCCTCGAAGCCCGGCCCTTGGCGGCCGGTGGTGGCGTGGTACTGGCGCAGCCCGTGTCCGAAATCCGAGCGGCCGCCGCTCCCCTGCTGAGCCGCATGCTGATCGCCCTCGCGGTCTGCCTCGTGTTCGCCATTGTGGCCGGCGGCCTGTTGGCGCAATGGTTGAGCCGGCCCTTGGTGCGCACGGCACATTCGGCCCATCGGCTCGCAGCCGGAGAACGGTCCGTGGCGGTGGCGCCCGGCGGCCCGGCCGAAGTGGTGGAGGTTTCGCAGGCGCTGGCGGCCCTCGACGCCGCACTCCGGACCAGCGAGGGGCGCCAACGCGAGTTCCTCCTTTCCATTTCGCATGAAATCCGGACACCCCTCACCGCACTGCGGGGCTACGCCGAGGCGCTTGCCGATGGCGTGGTCAGCGGAGACGACGTGAGCGGGGTCGGGCGGACCCTCGTGGCCGAAACCAACCGTCTGGACCGTTTTGTCCGCGATCTCCTGGAATTGGCACGGCTTGAGTCCGATGATTTCCGGATGGAACTGCGGCCCGTGGACGCATCCTTGATCTTGGGCGAGAGTTGGCAGGCCTGGCAGGCAGTGTGCGTCCAGAACGGGATCGTCGGGCGGCTCGAGCTGCCCCTTGGGTCGTTGCCTGTCCGCAGCGATGGCCAGCGGTTGCGCCAAGTGGTGGACGGTTTGCTGGAAAACGCACTGCGCGTGACGCCTGAAGGCTCTCCCGTTGTGCTCGCGGCGTACGCCACCAGCGGCGGGCTCACCGTGGAAGTGCGCGACGGCGGGCCTGGCCTCACGGAGGCGGATGCCGCCGTCGCGTTTGAACGCGGTGCGCTCTTTGCCAGATACAGCGGACAACGGCCTGTTGGAAGCGGACTGGGTTTGTCCATCGCCGCAAGGATCGTGCAGCGGATGGGTGGCCGCATCAGCGTGCGCGCTGCGCCTGAGGGCGGCGCGGCATTTGTGGTGGAGTTGCCAGGCATTCCCGCGGACTCCCAGCAAACGTAGACTCTGCGCATGGCTGAAGTTCCAGTGGGTTCGCTGCACCACGTAGAGATTTGGGTGCCTCACATCGGCCGCGCCCAGGAAGAGTGGGGCTGGCTACTGGCCGAACTAGGCTACGAACAATTCCAGGAGTGGCCCGAGGGCTGCAGTTGGAAACTCGGAGGCACGTACATCGTGATCGAACAGTCCACGGCGCTCACTGGAAGCACGCACCGCAGGACGGAGCCCGGGCTCAACCACCTCGCCTTCCACGCGGGCACGACGGAGAACGTGGACCGACTCCGGGAGCTCGGCGCCGACTCCGGCTGGTACGAGATGTTCGAGAGCAAATATCCCCACGCCGGCGGGGCCGATCACTACGCCGCCTATCTGGTGAATACCGACGGCTACGAGGTTGAGCTGGTTGCGGGGTAGGGAGGGCGGAGGCGCCGGGGCGCCGCGGCGCCGGAATCCTTCCCGAGCAAAGTTTTAGAAAAAGTTCTGCCTATTTTCCGGTTTTTCGGCTGACCAGGTGTTCTCCGGCCTATTAATGTCAGACCCTCCTGGAATGCTTTGGTTATGGACGGGATTCGGGGAACACAGCTGATCGGATCGGGCGCGCCTGCCGGCGGCGCGGGTCCGGACGGTGCTGTCCCGTGTGCCCAAATAGAAGACCTACTCGGCGCGGTGTCCTCGCTCCGGCTAGGCTCCGACAGTACTGAACTGATAAACCAGTTGCGTGGACTAGAGGACCTGAAGTCCGCGGTCGCGGGTCTGCAGGCCCGGATCGCTGTCGCGTTCGACGGCGCGCAGCGCAGCTCCGAGGCCGGTCAGGGCGTCCCGACGGACGAGCAGGGACGCGGCGTCGGAGCGCAAATTGGCCTGGCCCGCAGGGAATCCCCCGCCCGCGGATCCCGGCTCTTCGGGCTCGCGAAGGCCCTCGTGACGGAAATGCCCCACACCATGGCCGCGCTGGAATCTGGACAGCTCAGCGAATGGCGCGCCACCCTGCTCGTGAAGGAAACAGCCTGCCTGAGCCCCGAAGACCGCTGCGCCGTGGACGAGGAACTCGCCGCCGACACCGGGACCTTCGACGGTGCCGGAGACAAGGCCATCATCTCCGCCGCCCGGACCGCGGCGTACCGGCGGGACCCCCGCTCCGTCACCCAGCGCGCCAGCCACGCCGCCGAGGAGCGGCACGTCAGCCTGCGCCCGGCACCGGACACCATGACCTATCTGACCGCCCTGCTTCCCGTCGCCCAAGGCGTGGCCGTGCACGCGGCGTTGAACAGGCACGCCGACACCCTCCGCGCGACGGGGGACAACCGGTCCCGGGGGCAGATCATGGCCGACGCCCTGGTCGAACGCACCACCGGCACCCCGGGCGGCATCACCGGCGTCGAGATCCAGCTCGTCATGACCGACCGCACCCTCTTCCAAGGCGACAGCGAACCCGCCCGCCTCCCCGGCTACGGCATCGTCCCAGCCGCCTGGGCAAGGAACCTCCTCAACGACAACACCGGCAACACCAAACGTGGCCAGGCCGGGCAAGGCCCGGATCTGAAGGTCTGGCTCCGGCGCCTCTACACCGCCCCCGGAAGCGGGGACCTTGTCGCCGCCGATTCGAGGGCGCGGCTCTACCCACCCGGACTGCGGCGCTTCATCCAAGCCCGCGACGACACCTGCCGCACCCCGTACTGCGACGCACCCATCCGGCACTTCGACCACATCATCCCCTGGCACGACGGCGGCCCCACCAGCCACGCCAACGGCGCCGGCTTGTGCGAAGCCTGCAACCACACCAAAGAACTCCCCGGCTGGACAGCCCGAACCCGGACCGCAAAAACCGGCCCCGGCACACGGCATGTCCTCGAAATCCGCACCCCCACCGGACACCACTACCGATCAACAGCCCCACCCCCGCCAGGCACCCACCCGAAAGCCACCGACAAACCCGGCATTGACTTGCCCGGCGCTGACTCGCCCGCTACGACGGCACACTATTTCGGGGACCTGTACTACAGGCGCCGGCAGCGACAATCGGCCTAGGACCGCAGGTCCTGCAGCTTAACTTTCAGTGCTGCCGTATCCACGCCCAGCTTATTGAGCAGGACCGCAGCCGGATCGGGTTCGTGCCGCTCCAGCAGTGCGAGCAAGAGGTGTCGGGTGGTGATTCTGCGGGCCTTCTCCCGGGTTGTCAATATCAAGGAGTCCTGAATGACCGAGCGGGCGGCCGAGGTGAAGGTGGTCCGGCTGCTTCCCTTCGGCGCAGTCAGGGGGCCGAAGTCCCCCAGCGTGATTCCGACGGCTTCCAGCGCCTGCTGGTCGAGGGTGTCGAGCTGGGCGCGGGCGGATTCAAGGTCCGTCTCCAAAGTCCGGCAACTCTCCGGATCGTGGAGCAATCCCAGCAGCAGATGGTCCGTGCCGATTCTGCGGTCTCCACGGCGTTTGGCTTCCTCGGCGCCCGCATGGACAGCGGTTCTGGCTTCGCCGGCAAATCGTTCAAACATGGCAGACTCACTTTCCGTATTTGGCGTGGACCGACTGCCGGGAGACGCCCAAGGCGTCGCCGATTTGTTCCCAGGACCAGCCCTGCTGCCGCGCGAGGGCCACGTTGGTGGCCTCGACTTTTTCGGCCAGGCGATGCAGGGCACCGACGGCGCGGAGGCCAATTGCCGGGTCCGTCGCCGGGATGGAGGAAGTCAGCTCATCACCATTCATGCTGTCAGTTTGAACTGACAGCATCTGCCTGTCAATACAGACTGACAGAATCTTCCTGAGTAAGGATTGACCTGACGCGCCTCCGCATGGCGATCCTCGGCCAACGGCTCAGGCCCACCAAGCCCTCGCACTCCAGGATGCCCCTGAGTCCGTCGTCCAACATCTCCGGGTGCAGCTCCTCGAAACCCAGCCGGCGATAGTAGGGCGCATTCCAAGGAACATCGCGGAAAGTGGTCAGGGTCAGCCATTCCAAGCCCTCGGCCCGTGCCCACTTTTCGGCAACATCGAGCAGCTCGCTCCCGAGACCTCGCCGCGCATGCGATGGGTGGACACTCAACTGCTCAACGTGCGCATTTCCGTCCAGATGCTCAATCAGGAGATAGGCCACTGGAACGTCTGATGCGTCGGCAAAGACCAAAGCACCGCCGCGCGCTTGGAAGAGAGCCAACTCCGTGACGGTCAACGGCTCATCGTCTGCGATGGCGTCCATTCCGTGAGAGCGGAAGATCTCGCCCGCGGCGAATTCGATCCCGCGGAGCCGTTCCAGTTCGTCCGCGCGGGCCGGCCTGATCATGCGGGGGCACCGTTGCGGGCAAGATATTCGTTGCGCTGTTCAATGAGGTTCTGCAGGTATCGCCCCAGGAAAGCATTCTCCGCAAGCCGGCCCACGACGCCGAAGGGCGCCGCGAATTCGACGCGATCGATCATGAGCGTGCCGCCGTCGTCGGGAATGAACTCGTGCACGTGCCGGAAGAAGCGGAACGGACCCCGCACTTGCTCATCCGTAAACGAATCAGGGAAGCGAAACTGGGTGATGCGGCTGCTCATCCGCAGGGGTACAGCGAAATGCCAGGCCTGCCAGGTAACCTCGTCGCCTTCCGAGAGCAGTCCGGACACGACGCCGGCAACCGCACGTTCCCGGGACTTGGCCATGGAGCCGACGTGCGCGTCGACGTTGCGCGCGAGATCGAAGAGCTCCCCGGGTTCCATTTCGATATGCGTATGGCATGTGAACGACACAGTCATGGTTCGATCCTGCCACTGATTCGCCCGGCCCAAGTGACTCGCACTTGTTGTCGTTTTCGCGCGTCAAAACGACAACAACTGCGAGTCAGTTGGGTGGGAAACCGAAGCACAAGGAAACCTTGTGACCCAGCTAATGGCGCGGATCTTGGAGTGCTGATAACTTCCCAATGATCGGCTGAATTGATTGGTGGTGTCCCGTTGCGATCAATCCTGGCCCATGCACGCGCCCTTCATAGGATTCCACCGGCAAGCAACGATCACCTTGCTGCCGTCCGTGTCGCACTGAGCGTCGCCGTGCCGGCACTGGTGCTTCTCGCGGTTGGCCGTGCAGACCTCATCATCTACGCCGTGTTCGGCGCCCTGACCGGCATGTACGGCCGTGCCGAGTCGCATCAACTGCGGCTCAAGCACCAGGCCCAGGCAGCCGCGGTGCTCCTCGCCGGCGTTTCGGTGGGCACGCTCTTGTCCGTCTCCCATGTCCATTCATGGGGATTGGTAGTAGTAGAGGCGGTCCTGGCGGGCGTGGGCTCGCTGTTCTCGGACAAGGTAAGGCTCAAGCCCAACGGCCCGTTCTTCGGAATCCTGGCCCTCGGGGCATGCGCTTCCGTCCCTGCGCATATCCCTTTCCTTGCTGCGGTCCTGATCTGCGCGGCATCTGCAGCGTTCTCGATGGTGGTGGGCTTTGCCGGGTGGCTTCGGCACCGGGCGTGGGTACGTGGCGCCATAAGGGACATTCCGGCGTCCTCGGGGCAGTTGCGCCAAGCAGCAGGGGTCCACGCGGCCCGGTATGTGCTCGCCGTCGGCGCAGCAGGTGCTTGCGGAGTACTCACGGGAAGCGGGCACCCGCATTGGGCCATGGCCGCCGCCGCCGTTCCGCTGGCCGGAGCCGATATGCCCAGCCGCCTGCACCGCGGCATCCACCGCATCGTGGGGACGTTCCTCGGATTGGCGATTGTCGCCGTCGTACTCTTTCCAGGACCGCTGTCCCCGCTGAACTATTTCCCGGGGCAAACCACCATCATCCTTGCCCTTCTGGTGATCGGTTTCCAGTTCCCCACCGAGCTGTTCATGAGCAGGCACTACGGCTGGGCCATGGCGTTCTTCACCCCGGTCATCCTGCTCATGACTCAACTGACGGCTCCCTCGGACCCTGGCGTGCTCGTCCTGGAACGCGGGGTGGAGACCTTCGTGGGAGCCGTGATCGGGATCGCGGTGGCGGTGCTGGTCCAGGCGCCCCGGTTTACTTCGCGGGCCCGGCTTGCTTCGCGGCGAGGCGAGGCGGACCCGACGTAAGCTTCGCCGGCAGGAAGCGCATGACGGCGGTGATCGCTTTGTAGCGCTTGGTCGGGATGGATATCCCCTTGCCCTTGGCGTTGTCCTCCAAGCCTTCCCTGACAACGCGCTCGGCCTTCAGCCACAAAAAGCGCGGAGCCACTGACTTGTCCATGCCCATGCGATCGTGGAACTCCGTGTGGGTGAAGCCCGGGCACACCGCGGTAACCTTCACACCGCTGTCCGCGTACGCAGTGTTCGCCCAACGGCTGAAGCTGACCTGCCAAGCCTTGGCTGCCGAATAGCTGCCCCGGTTCGCGAAGGCCGCAACACTCGCGACGTTGATGATCCGGCCCGACTTTCGCGCCAACATGACCTCCAACGCCGCGTGGCACAGCTCCATGGGCGTCTGGACATGCAGCCGGAGATGCCGCTTTTCGTCTTCCACATCGTTCTTCTCGAAAGAGTTCAGCAGCCCGATTCCGGCATTGTTGACCAGCACATCCACCGGCCGCGAAGCGTCCCGCAGCCTGGCCGCGACAGCCGCAACCCCGACGTCGGAGGTCAAGTCTGCGGGCAGGACCTCCACAGAGATACTGAAGTCCCGCTCAAGCACCTCAGCGCTTGCCCTCAGACGCCCTTCGTCGCGGGCCACGAGGACGAGGTGGTGGCCGGATTCGGCCAGCTGGCGGGCGAATTGCGCACCAAGCCCGGCAGTAGCACCGGTGACCAAGGCGGTGAGTTCGTTGGCACGAGTTGTCATGCGCCCAGACTAGCCCGGTTGGCCCTCCGTGTGGTGTTGTGCGTCCCGGTACTCGTGCGTTCCCGGTGCACGCGGTAGAGTGCCTCAAAAGTGTGCCGCACAAGCCGTCGAAGGCGGGACAACGGCCGCCGAACCGGGGGGAACGGACAATGGACGAGGCTCAGGCCGGGATTGAATTCCGCGAAATCGACGAGCACGGTAATTCGCTGGAGCATCACCTAGGCGCGGTTGAGGTGCCTCAAGGTAGAGCTACCGTGAATCCGTTCATCATCGGACTGTGGGTGCTGGAGCTGGCGCTCGTCATAGGCATCATGGTGATCATCAATGAGGCCATGACCCCGCTCGCCCCCACCCCAGGAAATACGATGCCATTCCCGTTCATCCTGATGAACATGACCCCACACCTGCTTCAGGCCGCCGCCCTGATCCTGGCGACGCTACTGTTCTGGCACGCCTGGCAATGGCAGAAAAGGTAAGGCGCAAAAGTAGGCACCCCCTGCAATGAAGGCGAGTGCCTCCTCGAACATTGGGCGGGCTAAGAGGGCAAGGAAATGGGCGTGATCGCGTCGTGTTCATCCCAGAGTTTCGCCCCGGAGGCGGTCACCGCTTGGACAGCCATGGCGCTGATGAGCTCCCCTGCATGGCGCTGGTCGTTTTCGGTGACGACATACGTGAAGACCAGCTCAGTTTCCCCTCCCGCGGGCATCGGGCCCAAGGTCAAGACGGACGGACCGCTCGCGTACTTCAAATCCTCCATGCCCGCGTTGGTGAAGGATCGCAGGACAAGGGTGACATCGGTGAGCTCTTCGCCTGAATCATTGATGATCCAGGCGGAATAGGCCAAGGTGTCGCTCGAAGCCGCCGTGGCCTTGTCTGCGTAATGAACCAGGCGCACTCCGGCGCCGTGAAACAGGCACGTCGAGAAGGTTCCCTGAACAGCGGCATCCGATGGATGCCACTGTTCAGGCGGACTATTTAGGATCTGCGACACCAAAGCCTCCGTCGGAAAATGAGTTCAGGAACGGGTTTCCCTGTGGTCAGCTACGGTGCGCCCTCCGGCGCCATGCGACCATCGCTCCGCCGATGGCGGCGAGCAGTGCGCCGACGCCCAGCCAGCGGAACGGATCAAGCCCGCCCGTAAACGCGAGGGGAGACCCTGGCCCAACGCCTGTAGTGATGCCGGCTCCGATCGGCGTCGAGGTGGGCGTGGCCGACGGCGTCGGCGTGCCGGTCTCGCTCGGCGTCGGCGACGCTGTGGCCGTCCCGGTCGGCGTCGGGGTCGGCGTCGGAGTCGGCGTCGTCGGCCCGGAATCCGCCACCGTGAGGGAAATGCCCGTGCATCCGTCGCAGGCGGTCAGATCGGCGCGCGGCGCGAGGCCTGTGACCGCTACCGAGACCCGGCCCGGAACAGGCCCCTCGGCAGCCGCCGACACCGCCCCGGATTCAGGATCGGCAGCGCTGATGCGCGCCGAAACCGTCAGGGTCGCGCTCTTACCGGCGGCCAGATCCGTCATCCACCCCGCGGCCCGAGCATGTTGCTCAGTCATACCGGTCGACACCGTGAGGCCTTCGATGGTGGCGTCGTCAACGAGGTCCGTGAGGTCCAAAACCACGATCGCGCCCTGCACGTCGACGGATCCGGCGGTCGCCGACACCGTCCACGTGACCGTGTCACCCGGACCCACCTCACTCCCATGCGCCGGAGTGGACGCCACCGCCAGTGACCAGGTGCCCTTGGGCACGACGCCCGCGGCCTTGTCCTGCACTGCGGACAGGTTCTTCATCCAAGAGAACGCGGTGGGCGTGATCGTGTTATCGCCCCAGACCTTTCCGTCGCGGTCCACAGCGTATGCGAAGAACCCGCCCTTCGGCGAGCCGCTCTCGGGCTGCCAGGTCGCGTACTGGTACGCGGTGCTCCGCGGTGCCGTGGCGGGATCGTAGATGCCTTCGGCGTCACCCCAGCGCGTCGGATCCTTCTCCTCGGGGAAGGAGAAGCCGGGCAGGAACTGGCAGGAGGCGATCTTGTCAGCGAACGTGTTCCAGGTCCCCTGCATCCCCCACGCGCCGCGGCCGTAGGCCTGCAGGAGCACAAAGGAGACGTTCTGGTGCACGGCCTTGAACAGCGGGGTGTCGCCGGACTGGTTGGTGTCGTAGATGAAGATCTTGTCGGTGCCGGACTGCGGGCCGATCAGTTTGCCGAGGGCGTTGAACACTCCGATCGCGCGGGTGAGGTGGTCACCCTGCGGATAGGACTCGACGTCGATGTCGATCCCGTCGAGGCCGTACGGGGTGACGTAGGTGTCGACGAGTTTCTGCGCGTAGGAGCGGTAAGCGTCCTCGGTCAGCGGAATGTCGGCGTTGGCGAGCTGCTCGATCCACAGGGTGTAGACGACCTTCGTGCCCTGCGCGTGCAATGCGGGCACGTAGGTGTCGCGCAGGGTGGCCCAATAGTCGGTATTGGCCGTGGCGCCGGCGTCGAAGACCATCGCCACATCGATCTCCGGAGGGAGGTCGCTCATGCGCGTGACGTTCGGGTCCGGCAAGTCCGAGTTGGCGTTGTGCGGCACGGTGACGTCGCGCCAGGTCCGGTAGTACGCCATCGTGAGTGGCTCGGCCTCGCAATGCGTGGTGTTCCCCACGGATGCCTTGGGGGTCTCAGCGGCCACCGCAGACTGCGGGCCGAAGGCGGCGAGTCCGGCGAGTAGTAACCCTGCACCGAATGCTGTTGTTCGTCTCATTGCTCTCTCTTCTTTGAAGAGGCATCTTCAAAATCCCCGTGAAGATACCCTGGCGGGGTGCAACTATAGCGATTTAGTAAAACCCTAGCAGCTAGGGACTACCCTGCACAGAAGAAGTTTCTAGGTCACCCTGTATCGCTACAGTTGAAGCATGAACAAAACGAAGCGCGTGACTATCACGGACATCGCCCGGCTGGCCGGGGTGTCGCCGGGCGCGGTGTCGTTCGCGCTGAACGGGCGGCCGGGCGTCAGTGAACAGACACGAAAGCGCATCCTCACCATCGCCGAGGAGCACCAGTGGCTTCCGAGCTCCGCGGCGCGGGCGCTCGGCGGCGCGGGCGCCGGGGTCATCGGCTTCGCCGTCAACCGCTCGGCGGGCACCCTCGGTGCGGAGGCATTCTTCACCGACCTCATAGCCGGCGTCCAGTCAGCCCTCGCGGAGAACCGCATCGCAATGCAGATGGTGCTCGTCTCATCGATCGAGGAGGAAGTGGCGACCTACCGCCGCTGGCACAGCGCAAACCAGGTCGATGGAGTCATCGTCATCGATCCTCGTGACGAGGACCCGCGTTTCCCCGTGCTGCGCGATCTGACCCTCCCCGCGGTGGTGCTCGGCAGCCATGCGTCCGGCGAGGGGCACCCGGCGACGATCTGGCTCGACGACCGTCAGGTGGCGCACTCTCTCTTCGACTATCTCGGCGCCCTTGGTCATCGCTCGATCGCGTACGTCGCCGGTCCCGCGGAGTTCCAACACACGCGCCTGCGCACCGAGGTGCTCGCCGGCCTTGGCGAACGAGGGGTGAGCGGAGAGGTGATCGCCACCGACTTCTCGCCCGCCGCGGCATCCACCGCCATGCGCGGCCTCCTGAGTCGACTGCATCGGCCAACAGCCGTGGTCTTCGACAACGACGTGATGGCGATCGCCGGCCTACGCGTCGCGCAGGAGATGGGTGTGTCCGTGCCGAAGGATCTCTCCGTCGCCTCCTTCGACGACTCGGTCGTTGCGGGACTCGTGCACCCCTCGATCACCTGCATCACCCGCGATACGTTCGGGCTCGGGGCGGCGGCGGCAAAGTTCCTGCTCGAGCAGATCGATGCCCCCGACGTGCTCGCGGACCGTATCGGCGCCATGCCGCAGCTCACCGTCCGCGAGAGTACCGCCGTCCCGCGTTGAGGTCGTTACCTACGATGGGAGGCGTCGTGGCTGCTCAGACGACGGTGTTCCGGGAGGCATAGGCGGTCCCGCTGACCGCGGGGCGGATGAGCTCGGTGATGCCGCGCGCTGCGAGAACCTCGGGCTTCGACGCATCGATCGACGTGACGATAGCCGGGTCAGCACCCGCTGTGCACGCGTCCACCCAGGCCTGGAAGATTGCGCCGCCCGGACTCATCGCGCCGCGGCTGATCGGCGTCCAGTTCTCGTTGACCTCGACGACGATGCCGAGGGTGCGGGCAGGGGCGGGCTGCCGCTCGCGAAGCTCGGGGATGAGCTCGGCGAAGCGCCGTCCGATCGGCTTCGCCGCGCCGCCCTGGTCGATGAGGCCGAGCGTGTACTCCAGCTCGGGGAAGTCCGCGAGGCTGCGGCTTACGTCGTGCGAGCACCACCAGGTGACGCCCCACAGGTTCTCGGTGCGCGCGACGGAGCGCAGCGTCGCCTCCAGGAAGCCCGGGGCCTGCGCAGGAGTCAGGCAGTTCGATGGGGCGCCGACCTCCTGCAGCCAAATCGCACGGCCGGGGTCGGTGGCGAAGCCGCGGGCGAGCTCGATCATGTACTCGGCGTGGCGGTCGGATGCCACGGAGCGGCCGCCATAGCGCTGCGCCGTGCCGTTGAAGATCCACGAGTGCACGGTGGTCATATCGCCGAGGCGGGAGGCGAGGGCGGGTGTGAAGCCGTGTCCGTCCATGTACCAAGCGGCATCGTACTCACTGTGCACATGCTGCTGCGCAGGGGCGGAGGTGTGCGCGGCATCCAGGAGCGTCGTGATCCAGTTCGCAGCCTCGGCCTCGGTGACCGGCCAGGGGGACGGGTGGCTCGGGGCAGAGAACTGATTGGTCTCATTGCCGAGCGTGAAGCCGAGGAAGTTGGCGGCGTCGCCAAGCCGCTCGCCGAGACGGGTGACCAGTTCGGCCTGTCCGCTCAGGGCGTCGGGGTGCGTGAACATGTTCTTGTCATGCCAGGTGAACAGCCAGGAGGGGATGAAGTCGAAGCTCGACAGGTGCCCCTGGATGACGTCGACGCTGACATCCAGTCCGAATTCGGCCGCCGTGTCCACCACGGAGCGGACGTCGTCCACGGCCTTCTCGCGGATCAGCGTGCGGTTGGGCTGGAGCAGAGTCCACAACGGGAAGATCCTCACATGGTCGAGGCCGATCGCTGCCAGCGACGCGAAATCCCGGCGCACCGCGTCGAGATCCAGCGACATCCACGCGTGCATCCACTCGGATGACGGGGTGTAGTTTGCGCCGAAGCGCAGCGGGGCGACGGGGCGGGTCATCGCGGTCCTTTCCGGGGAATCAATGTCCGGCCGGTGGTGTCCGGCACTGGACTATTCGACGCTCAGTGTGGCAAGCTATGGCAACTATAGCGCTTTAGTAGCAGGTTGTGACTGCGAAGACGTAGCAGCCTGGACCTTTCGAAGGAGAACGTCCATGAAGATCCGCACGACTATCGCCGCAGGTATCGCGGTGGCCACAGCACTCGCCCTCACCGCCTGCACCGGCGGCCCCTCCTCGCCCGCCGCTTCCGGTAGCGATGGAAAGATCAGCGGGAACATCTCGTTCCAGACCTGGTCGCTGAAGAACGACAAGTTCACCCCCTACTTCGAGAGCGTCGTCAAGGCGTTCGAGAAGGAGCACCCGGGCGTCACGGTCAAGTGGATCGACCAGCCCGCCGATGGCTACGAGGACAAGATCCTTCAGCAGGCCGGGTCCGGTGAACTCCCGGACGTGGTCAACCTTCCGCCGGAGTACGCATACTCGCTCGCTTCGGCCGGGCAGCTCGTCGACTTGAAGAAGGAGTCGAAGATACTCGGCGACTACGTCGACGGCGGCGTCGGTGCTTACAAGTACGATGGCATCGATGGCTCGTTCGGCTTCCCCTGGTACCTGGGCACCGAGCTGAACTACTGGAACAAGGACCTGCTCGCCAAGGGCGGAGTGACCGCGCCTCCCAAGACGCACGCCGCGACCTTGGACGCCGCGGCCAAGCTCGCGGCGGCCGGCGTGCAGACGATCTCGGATGTGCCTGGCCCCAAGTCGCTGCAAATCATGGTGTCCGACCGGGGCGGGAATCTCGACGTCTACAAGGACGGCAAGTTCGTCTTCAACACCCCCGAAGCCGCGGCGATCATCCAACGTTATGCCGAGCTCTACACGGCGGGGGCGATCACGCCCGAGGCGCTGCAGAACGCCGGAACCGCGAATGCCAACGTCAACAACTTCAACAAGGGCACCGTGGCTTGGACCACGTCGGGTCCGAACTACATCGACAAGGACGTCTCCGTGAACGCCCCGTCGATCCTGCCCAGCGTCGAGGCGAGCAATGGGTTTGGCAGCCCGCCCCTGTTCGTGCAGGGCATCAGCGTCTCGGCGAAGTCGAAGAACTCCGCCACGGCGCTTGCCTTCGCAGAGTTCCTCACAAACACCAAGAACCAGATCGCGTTCGTCAAGCTCGCCCCCGGGTTCTTCCCCGGAACAAGGGCTGCCAACGAAGACCCCGCCGCTTTCACCGAGACGGCGAAGAACAAGATGCAGGGCGTCGCCACCGACCTGGCTGCTTCGCAAATGAACAAGGCCCGGATGGTGGGTGCCCCGAAGTTCACCGAGGCGATGGAGACCTACGCCAAACAGCAGATCGCCCTCGCGGTCAAGGGGGAAATCTCTGCCCAGGCGGCACTGGATAAGGCCGTCGAGTACGCGAAGCAGAACGTCGCCAGCTGAGGCGACGACGAGATGAAGGGGGCGGTCGCCTCATGAGACTACAGCGCTGGTACACACCGTACCTACTGGTGCTGCCCGGCGTGATCTGGATGGTCGTGTTCGCGCTCTGGCCATTCCTGAACACGATCGCACTCGCGTTCACGGATGCCCGCCCCCTTCGTCCAGCGGAGTTCGTCGGCTTCGCGAACTTCGACAAGATGCTCGAGGACGACCGCTTCGGCTACGCGCTGACGACCTCGCTGATCTATGTCGTCGTGTGCGTGCCATTGCTGACATTCCTCCCGCTGCTGCTCGCACTGCTCGTGCACAACAAGGTGCCGGCGATCGGGTTCTTCCGAACCACCTTCTACTTCCCGGTGATCGCTTCCGCCGTGGTCGTGGCGATCGTCTGGGAGTTCCTCTTCTCCGGCAGCGGCACGATCAACTCCGCCCTGAACTTCTTCGGCCTCATCGACCGTCCGGTCGAATTCCTCTCCGACCGCTGGTTGCTGATCGGATGTGCCATCGGGTTGACGGTGTGGAAGGGGCTCGGCTACTACATGGTCGTCTACCTGGCGGCCCTCGGGAACGTGGGCCGCGAGCTGCACGAGGCGGCGGCGATGGACGGCGCCGACCGCTGGCGCCGATTCTGGTCGGTGACCGTCCCTGGAGTACGCGGACCCATGATGCTCGTGTCGGTGCTGGTGTGCGTGGGGGCGTCGCGCGTCTTCACCGAGCTCTACGTGCTCTCCAACGGTTCGGGGGGACCCGGCGGGCGGGCGATGAGCATGGTGATGCTCATCCAGTCGATGGGCAAGGGACTGAACGGTCAGGTCGGCTACGCATCCGCGATCTCGCTGGTGCTGTTCCTGCTGACCCTCGTTCCGCTGCTGATCGTCGGGATCGCGAACAACGGTGACACCATCCGCGAAGCATTGGCGAGCCGGCGCGCGGTCAAGGCCGCGAAGATCAAGCGCGAGGCGACGGTTCAGGAGGTCCAGCGATGACTGCGACGCAGACGAGCGGAACGGTGAAGCCACCGCGGGAGAATCCCTACCGCACCCGCGGTTCGGCGGACATCATGAAGCCATCGCTCGGCGGCCTGATCGGCAAGTACGCGATGCTTCTCGGCGTGCTGGCGCTCATGGTGTTCCCCTTCCTCTGGCAGATGTCGACCTCGCTTAAAGGGGCGCCAGAGAACATCTACGACTTCCCGCCCTCGCTGATCCCGGCGGCGCCGACCCTCGACAATTACGCCGAGGTGTTCCGCACGATTCCGGTGGTCGACTACGCCTGGCACTCCCTCCTTGTCGGCGTCGGCACAGTGATAACCACCGTGGTGTTCGCGACACTCGGCGGCTATGCGCTGGGCACGATGAAGTTCCGCTTCAAGTGGGTCGTGTTGGCGATCTTCTTCTCCACGTTGCTGATCCCGGCCGAGGTCACCCTGACCAGCCAGTACCTCACGGTGAAGTCATTGGGGCTCGCGAATACGCTCTGGGGTGTGTTCCTCCCCGGGGCGATCGGGGCGATCAACGTGCTGCTGATGACGGCCGCCTGCCGCATGATCCCGGCGGACACGCTGGATGCAGCAACCATCGACGGCGCGAACACGATGCAACGCCTGCGTCACATCGTCTGGCCGAACGTGCGGGGCATGGTCTCGGTCGTCGCGCTCTTCGCTTTCATCGGCGCGTGGGACGACTTCCTCTGGCCACTCGTCGTGCTTTCAGATCCTGCGAACTACACGCTGACCGTCGGGATGCAATATCTCAGCTCCAACTTCGCGGCGAATCCACGCGTGATCGCAGCGGGAACGATGATCGCGCTCGTGCCGATCATCCTGCTCTTCGCACTCTTGCAGAAGTGGTTCTTCAAGGGCGTCGAAGAGGGAAGCGTCAAGGGATGACGGACCCGATGATCTAGCTCTCGAGCGTTTTAGTAGACCCTCAGCGCCAAGCCCGGAGAACAGCCCATGCATGATGACGCCTCGCTCACCATCGGTCGCGTCAAACGCGTCCTCGAGGAGCGCATCCGTCCGGCGATCCACTCGGTATCCGCGCCTCTGGCCGTCGAGATCAACGAGCTCGACGGCGAGCCGATCAGCCCCGCTGACGGGCTCGCGCTCGACTACGCGCCGGGCTCCGTCGGAGTGCCATGGGGCCCCGCCTGGGGCACCACCTGGTTCCGGCTCACCGGTCGCGTGCCGGCCGAATGGGCAGGGCGCACGGTCGAAGCCGTCGTCGACCTCGGGTTCGACATCAACATGACAGGCTTCCAGTGCGAGGCGCTCGTCTATCGTGCCGACGGCACTCCGGTGAAGAGCATCAACCCGCGGAACCAGTGGGTGCCGATCACCGACGCGGCCGACGGCGACGAGGCCGTCGAGCTGTACCTCGAAGCGGCATCCAATCCGGTGCTGCTCGACTATCATCCCTTCCTCCCGACGCAGGAGGGCGACATCCTCACTTCGTCTGCGGAGCCGCTCTACCGCGCGCGCCGGATGGATCTCGCCGTCTTCGAGCGGGAGCTCTTCGAGCTGTCGCTCGACCTCGACGTCCTGTTCGAACTGCAGGCCGAGCTTCCGCCCACCTCGCCGCGGCGCATGCGCATCCTCCAGGCCATGGATGATGCCCTGGACGTGCTCGACCTTCAGCGCATCACCGCGACCGCTGCGGACGCCCGCGCGAAGCTCGCCGTCGTGCTCGCGGCTCCCGCCGAGGCCAGCGCCCATCGCATCTCGGCCATCGGCCACGCGCACATCGACTCCGCCTGGCTGTGGCCGGTCCGCGAGACGATCCGCAAGGTCGCCCGCACCTCGTCGTCGATGACGGCGCTGCTGGAGGAGCAGCCGGAGTTCCAGTACGGCATGTCCAGCGCGCAGCAGTACGCGTGGCTCAAGGAGCACCGCCCCGAGGTGTTCGAACGGGTGAAGGCCGCTGTGGCCAACGGTCGCTTCCTGCCGCTCGGCGGCATGTGGGTCGAGTCGGACACGGTGATGCCGACGGGCGAGTCGCTGGTGCGGCAGTTCTCGCACGGTCAGCGGTTCTTCGATCGGGAGTTCGGCATCCGCTCGAAGGGCGTCTGGTTGCCCGACAGCTTCGGCTACTCGTCGGCACTGCCGCAGCTTATGCGCCGCGCCGGCTTCGAGTGGTTCTTCACGCAAAAGATCTCCTGGAACCAGCAGAACGTTTTCCCGCACCACACGTTCCTGTGGGAGGGCATCGACGGCTCGCAGATGTTCACGCACTTCCCATCGATGGACACCTACAACTCGCAGCTGAGCGGGACGGAGGTCGCCAAGGCGTCGCGCCAGTTCAAAGAGAACCGGCTCAGCTCCCGGTCGATCGCGCCCGTGGGCTGGGGTGACGGCGGCGGCGGCACGACCCGCGAGATGACGGGCCGCGCCCGACGCCTGCAGAACCTCGAGGGCAGCGCCCAGGTCGTCTGGGAACACCCCGACGTCTTCTTCGACGCCGCCAAGGCCGAGCTGCCGCACCCGGCTGTCTGGGTCGGCGAGCTGTACCTCGAGCTGCACCGCGGCACCCTCACCAGCCAGCACGGCACTAAGTCGCGCCACCGCCGCGCCGAGCACGCACTTATCGAGGCCGAACTGTGGGCGGCGACGGATGCCGTCCGCACCGGGACCGCGTACCCGCAGGCCGAACTCGAGCAACTGTGGCAGCGGGTGCTGCTGCACGAGTTCCACGACATCCTTCCCGGCACCTCCATCGCCTGGGTGCACCGCGAGGCGGTCTCCGTCCTCGAAGACGTGATCGCCAGGACTCGGGCGATCTCGGATGCCGCCCGCCGCTCGCTCGCCGGAGACGGCGACCGTGAGCTCGTGTTCTCGCCAGCGTCGGTTGCCGGTCCGCTGCCGCTCGGCGCCACCGCGGCCGTCGCCTCGGATGACCGAGTCACGCTCGACGACGACGGCGAGAGTATTGTGCTGGAGAACGCGCTTGTGCGTGTGCGCATCTCCGACGAAGGACTCGTCGTCTCTGCGGTCGACCTCGGGACAGGGCGCGAGGCCGTCGCGGACGGTCGCGCTGCGAACCTGCTGCAACTGCACCAGGACTTCCCGAACATGTGGGACGCCTGGGACATCGACCGCTACTACCGCAACAGCATGACCGAGCTGCGCGATGTCACCGGCATCTGCTCCCGGCTCACCGGGGCGGGCGCCGAGGTGGTCATCGAGCGCGCGTTCTCCAAGTCGACCATCACCCAGACGATCACCCTCGCGCCCGGTTCGCGGACGCTGCAGATCGTCAACGAGATCGACTGGAACGAGACCGAGAAGCTGCTCAAGCTCGCGTTCCCGCTCGACGTGCAGGCGGCACACTCCGAGGCCGAGACCCAGTTCGGCTATCAATCTCGCGTCACGCACACGAACACGAGCTGGGAGGCGGCGAAGTTCGAGACGTCGATGCACCGCTTCGTGCTGGTGCGAGAGGCCGATTTCGGCGTCGCCCTCGTGAATGACTCGATCTACGGCTACGACACCTCCCGCGAGGTGGCGGACGACGCCGTGACGACGACGGTTCGGCTCTCGCTGCTCCGCGCACCGCGCTTCCCAGACCCCGACGCCGACCACGGACGGCACGTCATCACGATCGGCATGGTGATCGGCGCTGGTCCCGCCGAGGCAACCCGCGCGGGCATCGAGCTGAACGCCCCGGCCACCGTCGTCCGCGGCGGCCACGACGTCGCGCCGCTCGTCTCGGTCCAGGGCGAAGGGATCATCGTTTCCGGTGTGAAGCTCGCTGACGATAGCTCGGGCGACGTTATCGTGCGCGTCTACGAGTCGCTCGGTCGTCGCACGAACGGCAAACTGTCGGTCGACTTCCCGCACCGCGAGGTGCGTGAAGTGAGCCTCATCGAGGACGCCCTGGACGATGCGCGCCTCGGTGGCGAGCTGCGCCTGCGGCCGTTCGAGGTGCGCACCCTGCGCGTCGTGCGCTGACGGGCGTCCATCGGCCGACGCCCGGAGTGGCGTGCGGCTGGGGGTCTCAGATCCAGCCGCACGCCGTGCAGGGATCCTTGGACCCCTGCACTTGCCCCGGGCCGTGGGTCGCATGGGGGGCCACACGACTGCACGGGGCACTGCCTCACATGCGGTCCATGGAGAAAGGACGCCTCGGTAGCGGCCCCCAACAGGTCCGCGAGGAATCTCACTCCTCGCATGCCAGGCACTAACTATGTGTTGCTGGGGTGTGAATCGTGTCGCAAACTTCGCAGGATATTTCCGGAAGCCGATATCGACTGGCTCAATGCCCAGGCTAGGACGTAGCCGGCGGGGTGGTTTCCGCCAACGAGCCGGTGAGATCAACGATGCGCCCGTTGGCCGCGGCCTCGCGCACTGACCAAATAGCTGCGATTGCCGCGTCCTCGTCCTCAAAAGCATTGGAGGTGAGCAGCACGTCTCCATTTCCGGTGACGAGCTGGAACCTCAGGCAGGCATCCGCGTCAACGTAGAGATTGAATTGTGTGGCCATTGTGGTGCCTTCCTTGTTTGGAGCGTTTGGGTGGGCGCGCCTCAGGCCCTTGCGTGCCCGGAGCGCTGTTACTCATCGCTTGGGTCGGCGGTCCCACGCACGGGAAGCCAGGTAGAACACCAGCAGTCCGCCGATGAAGTACACCGCCCAGAACGGGAATCCGATGTTGGTTTGGCGTCCTGCCAGGGTTTTCTGTTCGGGGGCCTCTTTGGGGATGTCTGCGATCCGGGAGGCGTGGACCAGGAGCCGGTGTGAGTTGACTCCGATGGGGGTGCACGTGATCAAGGTGATGGAGTCTTGGCTTGCGGTGATTTTCAGTGAGGAAATGTCGTCCGGTTTGACCACCTCGATCTTGTTCACCTTGTACAGGAAGGTGTGGTCCATGACTTCGGTGGAGAAGATGTCACCCGTTTTCGCGCTGTGGAGGGGGTTGAAGAGTTCCGCGTTGGGGATTCCTGAGTGCGAAGTCAGCACACTGTGCGTTCCGGGTCCACCTACGGGAAGGGAGGATCCGTAGAGGTGGCCGACTCCCTTGGCCAGGACCTCCTCGCTGGTTCCGTGGAAGACCGGAAGGTCGATTTTCACGGAGGGGTAGCGGAATCTTCCGATCACCTCGTCGTTGGCTACGTTCAACTGGCTTTGGTAGTCCGACAGTTGACCGCCTAAAGCCGTCGCGGGGGCGTGAGCGGAGTAGGGGTCCCGCAGCTGTCCGGTGGGGATGCGGGAGTTGTATTCGCGTGACCGGTCCAACACTTTCGTCCGGGCCGAAGGTTCGAGCTGGTCGACTTCCTGTGCGTAGCCGGAAAGTTTGCTGTTGTGCGAGATAGAGCTGAACCAGTCTGCTGCCTGGGGGTAGAGGACCAGGCCAAGCCCGATGGCCGCGATGACCATCATCGTGACAAATCTCCGGTCAATACGGCCGCGCCGGATGCTTGTGCGCCCACGCAACACCCTGCGGGTCTTAGGGTGCCCGGGGTGGTCTTTCGGTCCGGTTTCGGAACCCTCCATGAATTCCTCGAGGGTCTGAGTCATTGGGGCCTCTTGCTTTGATGGACGGGAGCAGTATGGGGCATCCACCAGTTGGTGGATGCCCCATACCCTGCATCAAGGGGTGCAGGTCACCGCGGAGTGCTTATTTTGCTTCGTTGCGCTTCCGGCGGCCGGTGACCGTGAACAGGCCCGCCCCTGCCAGCACGAGGATCCCGCCCGCGGTCAGGGCCCAGGTTCCCACGCCGCCGGTGAGCGGCAGCTGGAATCCAGCGGCGTTCACTTGGATGTTATCGACCGTCACCGTCACGGTCGACGGATCGTTGCCGGTGACCGCGGTCTCGACCGGCTCGGCAAGCAGCGCGTACCCGGCCGGGGCCTTGGTCTCCACCAGCCAGTACGACTGGTAACCGGGCTGCCCCGGGCTCACCGTTGCCCCGTTGGCCCAGTTGGAATAGCGCAGGCCGGAGATCACCAGGTTGCCGCTGGCATCGGTGGTCCAGGAACTGGCACCTCCGACGCTGATCGCGTTGGTCCCGGCCAGCGCATCGGCCTGGGTCGGATACACGGAGAACACGGCACCGGCCAGGGCCGCCGAACTCTGGGAATCCTTCTTGTGCAGGACGATGTTGCCCCACTTGGTGATCACCGGCGCGGTCACGGCCGGGCCGTTGGGCTGGCCCGCGGCGATCGCGAAGCTGGCCACATTCGGGTAGACCAAGGCCGTGTTCGTGACCTCACCGACCGCGTTCACCGTGGTGTTCACCGTCACCAGGACCTTCGCGGTGGGGAAGCTTTCCAAGATCATCGGGCCGCTAGGGGTCATGCCGGCACGTTTGAAATCGACTGTGAGGGTGTTCGTGGCCGTATCAAAGACCATGGTGTAGTCCACGTCCTGCGTCAGCACGTGCCCGTTGGAAAGCGCCACCGTCGAGTCGGTGTACGTCAGCTTCGAATCAAGCTTGTCCACGATTCTGTACCCGTCGATCGGGCTGACGTTTGGAATGTCGGAGGTGACGGTCCACTGCACCGTATCGCCGAGCTTGACGGCGGACGCATCGTTAACGCTCTTCGTGGCTGTCGTCACGGCGTTCTTCGGGTAGACGTTCACGTCGTACATCCAGCCGTTCCCGCCGGTGGGGTCCGTCATGGGAAGGGTCACCAGGAACGGGGCCGAAGGAGTCACACCGGCCGGGTAACCGGTCTCCGTCACCAGATACAGGCCCAGCGGAAGATCCGCCAGGGTCGCCGTCCCGGCTGCATCGGTCGTGGCCGTCGAGCCCGGGCTCGCCGCCTGCGCCGCGGCCTGGGCCGGAGTGAGAGCAGCCGCCGTAGCCCAGCCCGCATTGGTCGTCAGGTCAATGTTGTTCACCTTCTGCACCGTGAACGTCACCCCCGCCAACGGCGTCAGTCCCGCGGTCTGGGCCGGGGTCAGGGCCGTTCCGTCGCTAGGCAGGTTGGTCGGCGTGGCCGGCTTCTCGTACTTGTGGATGGTCAACGACCCCGTCTTTGACGGATCGATGTTCGCGGTGTTCGCCGCGTGTGCACCTCCGGCTCCGAGGGCAAGCATACTTGCTGAGGCTATTGCGGCCAGGGAGGCTATTACGCTGCGCCTCGCCTTCGATGATTTCATCGTGTTCCTTTCTTGTTTCCCCCATTGATTTGCGCCGAGCTGCGCTAAGGAGTCTGGGTTTGTGGGGACTTGTTCGCTCGCCTGAAGATGATGAGGGCGAGGGAAATCATGAGGAGCAGGAGCCCTGAGAGGGTCGCTCCGAAGAGGCCGGCCGTTCCTGGGCCGCCCGCGGTGGGCAGCTTCACGGCCGTCACATCCGTCACGATGATCGTCGACCCGTTCGCGGTCACCGCCCCGCCCGCGGTGACCGCGTCCACAGTGATGCTGCCGTTGGGGGCGAGGGTGAACTTCACCGGCGTCGCGAGCAACGAGTACCCGTCCGGGGCCTTGGTCTCCAGCAGCCAGTACGTTCCCGGAACCAGATTCCTGACCTCGATCAGCCCGGGCGAGCCGGGCACGGGGCTGTTCATCCCGGCCGCCGTCGACCCCATCGCCCCGGCCGTGTCATTGCGGATCTCGAAGACCGAGCCGGTCAACGGGCTGGTGGAACCCCGGGTAGTCCCGGGCCCGGTCTTCTGCACGAACACATGCCCCGACGTCGGATGCACCGTCACACACGCCGGATCAAGCGGTGCCGTGCTGCCCGTAACGCATTGTGTCGGCGGGACGGCCCCGTTGCCGGTAACGCTGTTCTTCAACGTCACCAGCCACGCGTCCGGCTTGACCGTCACCGAGTAGCTCAGCACCACCGTGCCATAGCCCGGCAGCGTGAACGGAAGCGTGGCCAGCTTGTTGTCAGGACCGGGCTCCGGATCCAAGAGAGGGTGACCGCCATTCACCGGATCGGCAGTGAACACGGCATTGTTCAACACCTGGCCCAGGTCATCGCTCAACACCACACCCGTGACCGGGTTGGCGGTGAAATTCGTGGCAGTCACCGAATACGTGATCACCCTGCTTGCACTTGGATCGCCCGGATTCACATACACCCCCGACGCCGGGGACGCCGACTTGGCCACCGTCCACGCACCCACCGGATTCATCGTGCACGTGGTATTCCCGGCAGGACAGGACTCCGGCGGCGTCAGCACCGTCGACGGTGTCAGGTAGTTCTCCAGCCACCCATCAGCCAAGCTGCCAACGTTATTGACCTTCACCTGATACGTCACAACACTCTTCGCGCCAGCAGCCACGGTGCCCGTGATGGCCAGGGTCGGTGGTGCCGCTGCGGAGGTGTCGGCCACGGAGAGGGCGACACCTCCCGTGGTGGTCGTGTTGATGGAGTTGGCCACAAAGGAAGAAGCATCCAGAACGTCCCCGAGCCAGTCGGTGTAACCGACAGGGGCCGGGGCGGTACCGCTCGTGTTGTCGAAGGTCAGCGTGTACGTCAGAGCCTGCCCGGTCTGGACCATGGTCCCGGCCGCCGGATCCACGCTCTTGGAGGCCACCAAATTGGGCAGGAGGGAACCGCAGGCGGAGTTGTCCGTCGTCGGGCCTTGTTCCTGGCCTCCCGGCAGGGAGATGGAGTTGAACAGGCCGGTCCCGGGGCCGGCGCAGGCCGTTGGCTGGTTGGTGTTTGTGTAGTGGAACGTCACCGCGAGGTTGAAGCTGTGCGTGACTCCCGGGCCGATGGCGATTCCCGGTTGGGCCAGCGAATATGGGCCGGGGGTCGGGGACGAGCCGCCGGCAGGAGCGCCGGTCCCGGACGTTGTCCAGGCAGCACGCGTGACAGCCAGGTTCGGGGCGAACGCCGGGGTGTCGGTCAGGGCACCGTAGGTGCCGGCCGCAGAGCCGGTGTTGGAGACGGTGACGGTGTAGTTGGCGACATAGTTGCCGTTCGTATCCGGACCGGTGACCGCGCCTGCCTGCTTGGCTGCGTTGATGATGGGCATTGCGAGTGCGCTGTTTGACAAGGTACAGGCAATGTTCGCCCCGGCCACCGGCGTGATGGCCAGCGATCCGGTGAAAGTTCCGCCATTCGGCAACCCGGGCTGCAAGCCGGACGAGTCCGTACAGGTGATGGTGCTGGCGTAGTACGCAACGTTTGCCGTTCCGGCGGCCGCTTCGGTCAGGGTGTACGTTGTTCCGGCCGTGGCCGCGTAGGCGCCTGTGGTGCCGGTTCCCACAGTTACTGACGATCCCGCACCGGTCGTGGTCGAGTTCGCGGTGCTGTTGACCACCGTGCCGGCCGCGCCACCCGTGCGTAGCTGGACGGTGAACTGGTCCGTTGGCGCCTGCCGGGGTGCGCCGAGGGCCTTGGTCAGGGTGATCCGGGGTGACCGAACGGTCAGGGTGGCGTTCGCTGGAGGGTTGAGGTTGGTCACGATGTTGGCGGGGCCGTTGACATATGTCCCCTCCGCGGATGCCGTCACATTGAACGTGATGGTGCAGGACGATTGGCCCTGAGCGAGATCTCCGCCCGTGGCCGTGAAGACACCTGATCCGGGAACTCCTGTTTTGACGAAGGGGGCGCCCGCCACCTGGGAACAGGTCCCACCGATCGCGGGGTCCTGTGCGATCACGACGCCGGCAGGTAGCGTGTCCGTGATGTTCCAGTCGCTCTTCGTGTTCAGCTCGCTCGTATTGGTCACCGTCAGCGTTACCGTCGAGGTCTGACCCGGAACAATCAATGCCGGGCTGAACGACTTGTCCAGTTGAGGCGTCGCGTCCACGAGTTTGATGTTGCTGAACGCGCCGTTGTTGCCGTTGGTGGCCCCGTTCGTGTTGTACATTTCCAGGCCGATGCTGGTGCCGGTCGCCTGGAATGCCTGGTTGGTGGTCATCGAAGCGAGGTTCACGGCCCTGGCGACGGTGCCGAACGGTCCGCCGACATCGCTTATCACTGTCTGTGTGTAGGTCTTCACGTTCGGGCTGCTGGTCGACGAGCAGCCGTTGAGCGGAGCACCGAGGTTGCTGATGACCGCACCGGTGGACGGATCAACGGTGGCGAATTGGTATCCCGGGTCACCGCCCGGGATCCCGCAGTTCATGTACGCGGTATTGATGCTGAAGGCGTAGTAGTGACCGGGGATCGTCGCGATTGGCTGGGCGGTTTTGAACATGACGCTACCGGTGGCGACATTCGGGCCAACCGGCAAGACGTCACAGTCGTAGTTGGACATCAAAAACTGACACTCCGTGTAGGAGCCCACCACGTTGTAGGTCGACGGCGAACCAGGAGCGAACTGCTGCCCCATCGCCAAGGCCAGCATCCGCAGGAACTGGTAGCCGTTAGACCAGCCGGACTTCGAGCACCGACCATTGACGCCGGAGTCCGAGGGACTCGTACCGGACAGAGCCCAAGAGGGAGCCGCCGAATTGGAGTAGTTCAGAATGATACCGTTGCAGCGGTATCCGTCGATCCATTTGGGCGATCCCGTATAGGTCTGGCCAGTCTGACTCACGTATGTCGTTGACCCGGCCGCCGAGTATGACTTCGCCCCCAGCGAGGTTGTATCCAGAAGATTGTTGAAGTCCTCGGTAAAAACCGGCGTAGCTGCCTGAGGCACGCCCGGGTTACCCGGCGACGTCGCATACACGGGTGAAGGCAGGGCGCTGCCCAGGCCAAAGGAAAATATCGTGGCAGTGAGGAGAATCGCCAGCAGCTTGGCTGGAAGGGATTGCTTCATGGGCTTTTCTGACATCACTTTCGGGAGCAGGCACGCAGGTGGTCTCTAGCCTTCAAGTGCGCACTTCCCGCGATTCGTGTCGCAGAAAACAGATTCAATTTTTTGAATTAACCGGGGAGAAACGGCCACCCACTGAAACAGTGGGAGCTATTCGCGGATCGTGACGCGAAAATTGGAAAGTATTTTCGGAGCGCGAGGCTGGGTCATTCTTCGGCGCCCGCGGAGTGCTTATTTTGCTTCGTTGCGCTTCCGGCGGCCGGTGACCATGAACAGGCTTGCACCGGCCAGCACGAGGATCCCGCCTGCGGGCACGGCCCAGGTTCCCGCGCCGGCGAACGGCAACTGGAATCCGGCGTTCTGCTTGACGTTGCCGACCGTGACCGTGACGGCGGACGGGTCGGAACTGGTCACCGCGGTTTCAACCGGCTGGGCGAGCAGTGCGTATCCGGCCGGAGCTTTGGTCTCCACCAGCCAGTACGACTTGTAACCGGGCTGGCCCGGACTGACGTCCGTTCCGTTGGCCCGGTTGGAATACCGCAGTCCGGAGATCACCAGATTGCCGCTGGCATCGGTGGTCCAGGAGTTCACGTCGGCGACGCTGATCGCATTGGTGCCGGCGAAGGCATCGGCCTGGCTCCGATACACCGAGAAAACGGCACCGGCGAGGGCTGCCGAGCTCTGGGAGTCCTTCTTGTGCAAAACGATGTTGCCCCACTTGGTGGTGCTTACGGGAGGCATGACCACCGGACCGCCGGGCTGGCCCGGGGCGATGTTGAAACTGGCCGCGTTCGGGTAGAAGAGAGCCGTGTTCGTGATCTCACCGACCGTGTTGACGGTGGAATTCACCGTGGCCAGGACCTTGGCCGTGGGGTTGGCGGCCAGAATGGCGCGCCCGCTGGCGGTGAAGTCGACCGTGAGGGTATTTGTGGCCGTGTCGTACACGACGGTGTAATCCGTGTTCAACGCCAGAGCGGTGTTGTCGGAAAGCGCCACGGTCGAGTTGGTGTACGTGAGCTTCGGATCGAGCTTGTCGACGATCCTGTATCCGTCGATCGGGCTGACGTTGGGGATATCGGACGTGATGGTCCACTGCACTGTGTCGCCGAGCTTGACGACCGAGGCATCGTTAACGCTCTTCGTGGCCCCGGTCACGGCGTTCTTCGGGTAGACGTGCACGTCATACATCCAGCCCGCGCTGACCGGGTCCTTCATCGGGAGTGTCACCAGAAACGGGGCCGTGGGAGTAACACCGGCCGGGTAGCCGGTCTCCGTCACAAGGTACACGCCCAAGGGAAGGTTCCCCAGGGTCGCCGTCCCGGTCCCGTCCGTCGTCGCCGGGGAACCGGGGGTGGCCGCCTGCGCCGCGGCCTGGACCGGAGTCAGGGCCGCCGCCGCAGCCCAGCCCGCATTCGTCGTCAGGTCAATGTTGTTCACTTTCTGCACCGTGAACGTCACCCCCGCCATCGGCGTCAGTCCCTGCAACTGCGCGGCGGTCAAAGCCGTTCCGTCGTTGGGCAGATTGCTCGGCGTGGCCGGCTTCTCATACTTGTGGATGGTCAACGAACCCGTCTGCCGAATGGGGTTCGTGATGACGGTTCCGGAATCAACCACCCTGACCGTCTCCTGCGGCATAGGAACCGCTTCCGGCACGATTGGCGCGGGCTCCAGAGCTTGCGGCGCCGCGATAGCGGACGGGTCCGCCGTCGCCGCAGAGCTCGGTGCGGGTGCCGCCGGTGCCGTCGGGGGCCGTTCCGGCACGGATTGTTGGACCGACGGCGCGCTACTCGGAACATCGGCTTCAGCGAGTGGCGCCGGGCCGGTCTGCCCCAGCCACGCGAGGATGCCCCCAATCACTAGGCCGCCCATGACCAATGCGGCGACTGCCATCGTCCAAAATCCACCCACCGACCCCAGTCCGGCGGCGGCCGGTTCGACCCCTCGCGGAAGGAGCCTCCCTGGACGGAGCGTCTTGGGAAGGAACGGCTCGGGAAGGAATGGCTCCGGAAGAACTCCTCCGGGAAGAAGCGCCTCCAGCAGTACGGATCCGGGGAAAAATCCGGCGGTCACTGCCGGTGTAAAGACCACCCCGACCACCAATGGGAAGACAAGCGCCCTCATGCCTGCCTGGACATCGTTGAGTTCCACCAGCACAGCCGTGCACTTCGGACACTCGTCCAAGTGGGCCTTGACCTTTTCGTGCGACGCACGTTTCAGGCCGCCGCGGACGTACTTTCCAAGCTGGCTCGAAAATTCAACGCATGAGTCGTCGCTGGCCACATTGATGTGATTTTGCAAGTAGGCCTGCCGAAGCCCCTCACGCGCCCGGATCACGAGCGAGGAGACGCCGTTGGGGCTCAATCCGATGAAGGGTGCGGCGGCGGCAGGTTTCAGGCCTTCGATGTCGACGTGCCAGAGGGCCGCCTGCCAGCGTTCCGGAAGCGACTTGAACGCCTTCGCCATGGTGTTGGACTCAAAGGCGTCTAGAACGGTGTCCGCGTCGACGGCAACGGTATCCAAGGCGTCAACGTCGCCCACGACCTGGGTGCGCCTGGCCTTCCGGTTCCGGTCGTAGGCAATTCGCCGCACGGCAGTCAGGAGATAGGAGCGGAAGAACTGGTCCGGTCCCTTGCCCTCAGTGAGGGCTTGGAAAATCGAAGCAAACGCCTCGGACACGACGTCGTCGGCGTCACTGGCATTGTCCGTCTGGGCGCGGGCAACAAACTGGGCCGCTGCCACATGTCGCTGGAACAGCACATCGAAGGCGGAAGCATCGCCGTCACGCACCATGGCCATGATTTGAGGGTCGCTGTGCCCAACGGCCAACGACGCGTCCTCGCCATTCGAACCGTCCCCCGAAACTTGCCCCATAGCACCCCAGTGTGACAGCAACAGAGTTTGTGACTTGAATCTTACTTCGAACCTGGTTACTCAACGGCAGCGAGCTTGACCGGCTGCAACACGATTCCGCCCCGAACCACACTCAACTGACATGAACCGACTCCGCCCAGGACCGCTTGCCCCAAAGAAACATGTCGGGAAAGTTGTCCTCGTTTACGGGGCAGACAAGTCGGTGGCGGCCCCAGGCGAGACCATTGTCTTCACGGCATGGATCATCAATGATTCCAAGGTCCAACTCCGCGATGTGTGCCTCATACCCCGCTCCTTTACCAATGAAGGAATGGAGAGCCTTGAATACACTTCCAGGCCCCACGACGGGGAATTGCACATCGGAACGTTGACGGCCGGGGAATCAGCGATGTTGAGCTTTTCGTACCTGGTCAGTGCCTCCGATCACTGGCACGGAGGCGAGCTTGTTAGCGCCATGGGGGTCACAGGCATGTCCCGCGGCCGGGCAATCCGCGACGAACACGACGCCATTGTCGCGCTCAAACAATAGATCTTGGCAAAACCGCGTCACGATTCCCCGTCCGCGCCCACTTATCAATGACACGGCCACTCAATAAAGACCACTCGACGGGAAGTTCAGATGATTCAACGCATGCCCAGGGACCGCGAGGGAAAGGCCCGGGACCGCAACGGAAAGCCCAAGGTGTTCTACCTGACCCTTGATTGCAGGGACGGGGTTCACGCTGCGTGCGCTGTATGCCATTGCCTTTGCCACGCACAGGGGCACGCGCCCGGTGTGCTGCGGCAGCACAGCCCGGCGCCTGACTAATCGTTGTCCGGTTCCCCCACCGGCGGTTCCGGCGGCCAATCGACGTCGAGATCGTAGCCCTCATGCTTGCGCAGATAGGCGGCGATGAACGGGCAATGCGGGATGATCCTCTTGCCCGAGGCCAGCACATCGTCCAGGGCAAAATGTGCCAGGACCTTGGCCAGCCCGCGGCCTTTGAACTGCGAGCGCGTCTCGGTGTGGAGGAAGTCGATGTGGCCGGGTTTGTCCATGAACTGCGAGATCACGGCTACTTCACCGTCAACAAGAAGCTCGTAGCGGTGGAATTTGTCGTTCCTGACCGTTGTGACGTCCGGGCTGAACGACTCTGCGGTTGAATCCGTGAACTCAGTCATGAGTCGAGATTCGCACGTAAACCGGGCTCTGGCAATGGCACCGCAGGGGCATCGGGAACCGCGGCGGAAAGGACTCCGGCCGGCACCCGTCCCAGCAGTAACACTCCCAGCGCGAAGCACGCCGCTCCCCCGCCGAGAAGGGTCAGCGTGAGTCCGTTGAAGGCGGCGTCCACCACCGGAATGAAGACCACGACGCCGGCAGTCACCACCGCGACGTGCGTCCTGCCGCGCGCGTGGATGGCCGCCGTCGGGCGCTCTTCAAGTCTGCCGCACAACAGCAGGACCGGGAGCAAAAGCAGGAGGACGCCGAGCAGCACCAGCGGGCGGGCCCACCACCATTCGGCTGTACCGGCCGCCGGCTTGGGGAAGTCAGTGAGCAGAAGCAGCCCCGACATGGCTGCGAGCAGCGGCAAATGCCACAGATAGACCGTCATGGACCGCCGGCCCGCGACGGCCACCAACCAACGGATCCAGCGCACGCCAGCCACCCAGGCAAGGCCGGGGCGCAGCAATTGGAGGGTTGCCGCCTGCGACAGGCCCAGCAGTAGCATGCAGAAGTTGGGCGGATTCAAGTCCACGATCATGTTTCCGGAGTAGACCCCGATCCCGGTCACGAACCCCAGCAGGAGGTTGCTGCCCGCGATCAACCCCGCGAACCAGCCCCTACTGCGTCCAGCGAAGATGCCGTCGGCAATGAAGAAGCCGAATTGCTGGACCGCGCACCACACAAAGAGCATGTTGACGAAGGCGAGCATCGGAAACGCCCCGCGCAGGGAGTCCAGGGTGATCACGGCCGCCACGAGCCCGCTGAGGGTCAACCACGGGGAATGTCCGTGCAACCGGGCCAGCAGGGGAACGCTCAGTTGAGTAGCGAGGTACGCGGCCAGGAACCACAAGGGCATGCCCGCGCCCGTCACGATGAGCTGGACCACTTCCGGGTCGACGCCAAGTAGCCGCGCGGCCCACAGCCCCACGAACATGGAGGCCAGCAGCGCAGTTGCCGGACGGATGAGGCGCAAGAGCCGCAGCTGCGCGTAGTCGACGCCGGAGCCGCCGCGCGCACGCAAGCGACGCCATGACTCCAGTCCCGTAATGCCGCCGAGGACGAAGAACAGCGGCATCACCTGGAACACCCACAGGACGGGTTCGAACCAGTGCTGTTCCATGAGCGTATTTTCGGTGGTGACGGTGCCGTCTGGGTGCAGGACCGGGCTGACCATCATGCAGTGCGAGAGCACCACCAGAATGAGGCAGAAGAACCGGGCGAGATCGATCACGGGATCACGTGAGAGGCCAAATGCGGCCATGCCCGCGGACGTCTTTTGTTGCCTCGAGAATCCCATTGCACTCCCTTGCGAACTGCTGAGACCATTGTCCGCCCGCTCGACGGCGGGAACCAGAGCGGGCGGAGGCGTGAATTCGTGGGTGCGGCCCGAGCGCTGCGTTCCGGAACGCAGCTGTGGAGCCGCACCCACGGTCGCGTCGTTTAGCGACCGATTTTCAGCAGCCGTTCCCGTTGCCGCGGATCGCTGGCCGCCGCGCAGGCCGCCAGGGCCAGGCCGAAGGCGCCGTCCAAGACCGCCCGGTCCGCGGAGGCGGACGAGCCGTGGGCAGCAAACTCGGCGGTGTGGTGGGCGGCCCCGTGTACGTCGTAGCCGAGCAACGGATGGATGCTTGGGACCAGTTGCGAGACGTTGCCCATGTCTGTGGAAGCTACTGGATCTTCGTTGAACGCAACAGCCCTCCCTCGGGCGGACATCGCTTCCCGGTAGGCCTCGGAAAGGTACAGGTCCTGCCTGAGTTCAGCGTAGGCATTGCCCGTGGGCGTGACCTTGAGCGTGCTCCCACTTGCAAGTGCGCCCGCCTCCAGGCAACGCCGCACTCGTTCCTCGATGGTTCGCAGGTTTTTGAGGCTCGGTGAACGCATTTCCACGCTCGCCCGGGCCCGCTCCGGTATGACGTTGACGGCGCTCCCACCTTCCGTCACGATCAGCGAAACAACCGAGGCGGGCGGAAGTTGCTGCCGTGCCAAGGCAATGGCCATCTGCGCAACCACGAGCGCATCGAGGGCATTGACCCCCTCCGACGGAGCGGCCGCGGCATGTGCAGGGCGCCCTTCATAGAGCACGTCCCACATACCCATGGCCAAGGACGAGCCGCCGATCACGTCCTCGGCGCCGGCATGGGCCATCATTGCCACGGATACATCCTCGAAGAAGCCCTCGCCAATGAGATCGACCTTGCCACCGTTTGTCTCTTCCGCCGGAGTGCCGAGGACCTTGACAGTGATCCCGAGCTCGTCGGCGACGGAGGCGAGCGCGAGTGCCGCCCCCACAGCACAGGCAGCGTTGACATTGTGTCCGCAGGCATGCCCGATGGTCGGCAATGCGTCGTATTCAACGCACAATGCGACCACTAGTTCACCCGTCCCGAACGTCGCGCTAAAGGAAGCAGGGAGCAGCGGCTGCGGACCGTCAAAGCTGAAGCCCGCGCTCCGGAGCAGCCGGCTAACACGCTTGGCGGCCCGGAACTCCTGCCCGCTGAGTTCGGGATCGGCGTGGATCGCGTGGCTCAGGCCAAGGATTTCCGGCGCCCAGCGTTCCAGTGCGGCAGAGACGCAGCGCTCGACGGCGGCCGAAGAGAGCGTGCGGGTCCCTGCGGTGGACGGGGACCCGGCTTTCATGGCGGCGGCTTTCATGCGGCCGTCGCCGCTGCGTGCCGCTTCGGGTAACGGGCGGCGGCTGCCGCAGCGATCAGGGCCGCGATGGCGAGCGCAATCCAGATGGACAGGAGCCCACCCTCGCTGATGTGCCCGGACTGCGCTGAAGACGAGGAGATGAGCTTCACGACGGCGGCGCCCACCGCGATCCCAACAGACAGTGCCAGTTCGTTGAGGCCGGCGGCCGTCGAGGTTTCCTCCAGCGGAACGCCTTCCACGGACAGTGCCCGGGTCCCCGCCTGGTAGATGCCAAGGCTCAGGTTGAACATGGCGAATCCGGTGCAGTAACCGGCCAGGGAGCCGTGCGCAGCTGCCATGACCAGGAAGCCGCCTGCCAGCAGAAGACCGGCGAATACCAGGGTGGCTCGTTCGCCGAACAGACTGAGGGCCTTTGAGGTCAGAAGCGAGGAGAGCAGCGAGAGCACCGATGCGGCGGCCAGGACGATGGCGATCATGAGCGGGCTCAGCGCGAAGCCGTAGCCGGTCTTGTCAGGGTTTGAATACAGGAAGATCCCGTTGGTGCCGAAGTAGCTGATGGAGGCAAAACCGAAGAAGAAGGTGGCCAGCGAGACCGTCCGGATCCGCGGGATAGCAAGCATCCGCAGGTCCATGAAGCGCTTCCCGTTGGCGTCGCGAGCGTCCAGGACCACCCAGTAGGCCAACAGCGCGAGGCCAATGATTCCGGATCCGAGGGTCTTCGCATCCAGCCAACCCCAGTCCGGACCCATCGAAAGGGCCACCACGAAGCCGATCAGTCCGAGGGAACACGCCAGGAGCGGCACCAGGGCGAGCCCCTCGCGGGTGGGGGTTCCGGCGTCGGGCAGGACAAAGGAGCAAAGCAGCCCCACAACCGCGAACGGCACCGCCACCCAGAATCCGAGGGTGGGATCGTCGACGCCGATGATCCCGGCAAGCAGGCCGCCTGCGCCGACCATGATCATGAGCATGCCGATCATCACGCTGACTCCGGTGCGGGTCTGCGCCGAGCTGCTTACCCGCAAGATGCCCATCATCAGTGGGATGAAGCCGACCACGCATGTGAGCATGACGACGCCGATTGTCACCGTCCACAGCGACGGCCACAGCGCCATCATGATCACGCCAGCGGCGACCACCGCCGTCGACCAGCGGAGTACGAGCCTGTAGCCGTAGCTGTCGCCGAGCCGCGAGATGATCGGCGTCAATACGGCGAAACTCACGTTGGAAATCAAGAAGATGCCGTTGATGGTGGGGTCGTCGATTGAGAAGGTCGGCCCCAAGGCGGGGAGGATGGGGTTCAGGTAACCCTGGGTGACGCCACTGAGCGATTCGATCAGGGCCATCGCCACGATCATTCCAGTGATGGTCCGGCGTGCGACGGCCGCCGTCGCTGGAGGTGCTGTCTTGCTTGCCATGTGCTTCCTTGAGTGTTGGGGGACTTTGGATGCGAGCGGGTGATCCGAGTCACAACGTTAGATCCGCCGTCTACACTGGCAAGGAATTTGTTTGAAATCCTCTGAGAATCGCGAATTTTGAAGGAATCAGCCATGATCTCCGAAACTGATCTTGAAATCGTCAATGCGCTACAGATCAATCCGCGTGCCGACTGGAGCCGCGTTGGGGACGCCCTCGGGCTGTCCGGGCCTACCGTCGCGCGCCGCTGGAACTCCCTTGCTGAGCAGGGACTAGCGTGGATCACTCCGGCCCCGGGTCCGCGCTATTTGAGTGCGGGCTGGTCGGCGTTCATCAGCCTTTCTTCACTTCCGAGCGAGAATGAAGCCCTGGTCCAAAAGCTGTGCGCGGAGCCGGCATTCGGCACCGTTTCGCTGGTGTCTGGCTCGCACGATCTCTTCGTGGACTGTTTCGCCTCAAGCCACGAAGAGCTCATGGACATCGTCACCGGCTCATTCGCGGGGCTGCCGGGAGTGACCCACCGCGAGGTCGTTTTCGTCACCAAGCTGTACCGGCAGGCTTCCGACTGGCGCAGCGGCACCCTCGAACCGGCGCGGGCCCGGCTCATGTCGGCAGGACCCCTGCCCGCCCCGGCCGCCTACGCCCCCGACCGGCTGGATGCGTCCCTCTTGGAGGAACTGGCCCGGGACGGGCGGGCCAGTTGGGCGGAACTGGGAGCCGCCTGCCGCGTCTCTCCCCAAACGGCACGACGGCGGGTGGAGCGGTTCCTCGCGTCCGGCTACATGACGCTGAGGTGCGATACGTCCGTTTCCGCCCAACAAGGACTAAGGGAAGTTGGCCTGATCCTCAACGTGCCCGCCCACCATGTTGACGCCGTCGGGCGCTACTTCGCTGCCCTGCCGAATTGCAGGCTCAGCGCCCAAGTGCTGGGTGCCCAGAATCTGCTCGTGACACTTTGGGTCCGCGACTACCTGGAGGTCCAGACCCACGAGCGCGAATTGGCGGAGCGCGCGCCCGGGAGCGCCGTGATCTCCCGGCAAGCCGTGGTCCGAAACTACAAACGCCTCGGCCACGTGTTGGACGAGTCCGGACGTAGCCTGAGCGTCGTCCCGCTGCCGCTGTGGCGTGAAAGGTAGCTCCAACGCTCGCTCACCTGTGACGCCAAATCCTCCAACGCTCGCTCAGCTATGGCGCCAATTTCCCCGACGCTCGCTCACATCTGGAAACCCAGACGGCAACCCGAACAATTGCCGTACGCCGCGACGCGACGCGGCGTTTAGTAGAGAGTGCTATCAATCCATGACAAAGGAGTCATCGTGGCACGCGCCGATTTCGCGACAGTGCAGTCAGCCTCATTCCCTCTCACTCCAGCCGCCCTTGCCGGCGGCGAATCGCTTGGGCTCGGTTTGGCGGCGAGGCCAAACGCCGACGACGATTCAGAGGCCGGTGGCGAGGTCCCCAGCAGCGCCTGGCGGGTGCGCGCCGATGCCTGGGAGTTCCTTGGCTACGCCGTCAAACAGCTCTCTGCCGGCGCCCGGCCCCTCGCAGGTGTCCGCCCGCCGCGGGAACTGCCGCGTGATGTCCGAAGGTTGTTGCCACTGCTGGAATCCCTTGAAATGTATTGGGCGTCTCCGGGCCAGCAATATGTCACGGAATTGCGGAGAATCCTGGAAGCCGGGGAGTACCTTGAGGCGCTAAGCCTCATCGAACCGGTCGCGCGACGCGTTGCTGGCCACAACCAACACGCCCAGGAACCCTCACCGGAGACCGAACGCGAAGCGGACCGGGTAGAAGAGCCCGCCGAATCGCGCAAGCGGTTCGAAGTCCTCGTGATCGATGACGTCTCCGGCGCCGACCGTGAAGCCCTTCAAGCAGAATTACTCAGCCAGCGCCGCCCCGCCGACGCCTTCAATTACGAGCTCGTGTTCGTGCCGAGCTTCGAGGACGCCATCGTGGCTATCCTGCTCAACCCCGACATCCAGGCGTGTGTGTTGCGGCCGGGATTCGTCCCCAACAGCAGGCAGCGCTTGAGCCGGGATCTGCGCAGCTTCCTGGGCAGGTTCTTGGGGAAGTCGCTCCCCGAGCGCCCCTTGGACCGCATCTTGAGCTTGGCTGAGAAGCTGGGCCAACTTCGCCCCGAGCTTGATCTCTACCTTGTGGCGGGAGTGGGGATCGAAGAACTCGCCGGTTCCTTGACCCGCCAATTCCGCCGGATTTTCCGCCGCCAGGATGGCCTGGAGCTCCATTTGTCCTTGCTGGCCGGCATCGCGGAACGATATGAGGCACCGTTCTTCCACGCGGTCCAGCAATACAGCCGCAAACCCGCCGGCGTTTTCCATGCCCTGCCGGTGTCCAGGGGTGGATCAGTCATCCATTCCAAGTGGATCAACGATCTGGGCGACTTCTATGGCCTCAACCTGCTCCTTGCCGAAACCTCGGCCACGTCCGGCGGGCTCGATTCCCTGCTGGATCCGCATGGCTCCCTCAAACAGGCCCAAAAGCTGGCGGCCCGGGCATTTGGCGCCCAGAAATCGCTCTTTGTCACGAACGGAACGTCAACGGCCAACAAGATCGTGCACCAATCGATCCTGGCACCCGGCGACGTTGTCCTGGTGGACCGGAACTGCCACAAATCGCACCACTACGCCCTCATGCTGGCCGGCGCGCAAGTCTCATATTTGGACGCTTACCCCCTAAACGAATTCTCGTTCTATGGCGCTGTTCCCTTGGAAAGCATCAAAAGGATGCTCCTGGATTACCGCCGGGCAGGCAGGCTCCACGAGGTCAAGATGCTTGCCCTCACCAACTGCACGTTCGACGGCATCGTGTACGACGTCGAACGAGTGATGGAGGAGTGCCTCGCCATCAAACCGGACCTGGTGTTCCTGTGGGATGAGGCTTGGTTCGCGTTCGCGGGCTTCCACCACATCTACCGCCGTCGCACTGCCATGGCTTCGGCCCGGTCACTCGAAAAATCATTCGCGGATCCGGCCTACGCCCGGCGCCACGCCGAGCAGTTGCGCGCGCTTGGTGCGGCGGGCGGGGCGGCAGCCGGTTGCGGCGGCGAGCCCGACGGCGGCGGCCCGGGTTCCGGCGTCGGGCCCGTGAGCGATGAGCTTCTTCTGAAGACGCGGCTCCTGCCCGACCCGGCGAAGGCGCGTCTGAGGGTCTACTCAACGCAGTCGACACACAAGACCCTGACTTCGCTCCGGCAGGGGTCCATGATCCACATCCATGACCAGGACTTCGGTCAGTTGAACGAGGAGAGCTTCCGGGAGGCGTACATGACGCACACCTCCACCTCGCCCAACTACCAGATCCTGGCTTCCCTGGACATGGGACGGAGGCAGGTCGAGTTCGAAGGCTACGAGCTCGTGCAACGGCAGGCAGATCTCGCCGTCAGCATCGCCCAGGCCGTGGCGAGGCATCCCTTGCTGAAGAAGTACTTCCGCGTCCTCGGCACCAAGGACCTCATACCTGCGCAGTACCGCGAAACCAGCCGGCAAATGCCGCTCCGGGACGGGCTGGCGGCCATGTCGGAGGCCTGGGAGCGGGACGAATTCGTTGTTGATCCGAGCCGTTTGACCCTGCACATCGGCCTCACCGGCGTGGACGGCGATACCTTCAAGCACGACTACCTGATGGACAAGTACGGGATCCAGGTCAACAAAACATCAAGGAACAGCGTTCTCTTCATGACCAACATCGGCACCTCGCGGAGTGCCGTTGCCTACCTCGTCGAGGTCCTGGTCAAGCTGGCCGAGACCTTCGAAGACGAGCAATCCGGCCTAAGCGGCTTGGGCCAGCGGGCCCGCCGTGCCCGTGTCGCAGCGCTGACCAGCACGCCGCCACCCTTGCCGGACTTCAGCCGCTTCGCCGAACGATTCCGGGTGGATGGGCAGACGCCGGACGGCAACATGCGCGCGGCGTACTTCGAGAGCTACAAGCCCGGCTCCTGCGAATATTTCAGTGCGGCCGACCTTGCGCGAAGGGTCGCCGCGGGAGAGGAAATGGTGTCTGCTTCCTTCGTCACCCCCTACCCGCCCGGATTCCCTGTCTTGGTTCCCGGGCAGGTGATCACGGAGGAGATCCTGGCCTTCATGTCGGCGCTGGATACGCGGGAGATCCACGGATTCAATGCCGAGCTAGGGTTCAGGGTGCTGACGGGCAAGCCCTCGGGTGAGCTAGCGTCACCCCAAAAGCCCGCATAAGTGAGCGAGCGACGGGCTTGGAGGGCACATACGTGAGCGAGCGTTTGCCTCGTCTGACGCTCGCTCACATATGACGCCCTTTTGATCAACGCTCGCTCACAAGAAGTGAGCGAGGGTTCCGCTTAGCCGAGCGCTACAGCCAGGATTCCGAGCACGACGGCGAGTAGCGGCGTCGTGCCCTGAAGAACCGCGGGGCGGAGGTACTTTTTGCCGCTCAAGGCAAGCACGATTGCCGCCAGCAGCATGGAGCCGCACGAACTGAAGACGAGGGTCCAGCCCACCTGCGGATGACCAAGCGCGACGACGACAATCCCGGCGAGCGCCCCGATGGCGAGGAAGAGGTTGTAGAAACCCTGGTTGTACGCGAGGGGCTTGGTGGTTTCGGCGTCGGACTGGGAAGCTACGCTGAAGCGCTTCCACGTGGCCGGCCGGGTCCAGGTGATGGACTCCATGCTGAAGATGTAGACGTGCAACAAGCCGGCAATGAGGGCGAAAATCAGGGAGGCTACGATCATGTGCTGATCGTAGCCTCCCTGCAAGCTTGGAGCTGCCTGCAGGCCGCCCCGCGAGCCGCGCCTAGCGGCTGAGCATGTCCAGCGTTGCTCCGGCGAACGTCGAGGCAGAGGAGTTCCAGCGGCCCAGCAGGCCCTGGAGGTTCTCGCCGTCGGCCCGGTGCGCGGTGGTCTCGGCCTCGAGGGTGGCGAGGATGGTACTGCGGAGCTCGGTGTTGAAGTTCACCTTGCCCACGCGCATGGACGTGGCTTTGACCAGGTCCGCAGCCGGGATGCCCGACGCGCCGTGGAGCACGAGGGGAAGCTCCGTGCGCGAGGCAATGTCCTGCAGCACGTCCCAGTGCAGCTTGGGCTCGCCGGTGTAACGGCCGTGCGCATTTCCCACGGCCACCGCCAGGAGTTGGGCGCCGGTGCGGGAAACGAAATCCTGCACCTGCCCGGGGTCGGTCAGGCCTGCGGGATGGACACCCGCCGGATGAGCGTGAACATCAGCACCGAAGGCCTTGTCCTCGTCGCCGGCCAGCCCGCCGAGCTCCGCTTCAATGAAGACGTCGGAGGCGCCTTGGGCGTCCAGCGCGGCACGGACTTCGCGGACCAGGGCGATGTTCTCCTCGAACGGGAGGGACGAACCGTCGGCGAGGACAGCGTCGGCACCGGCCGCCACCGAATCACGGATGACGTCCAGGTCCGAGGCATGGTCCAGCTGCACCGAGACCGGCACACCGGCGTCGTCGGCCAGGGCGCGCAGTGCCGTGATCAAACGCGGACCAGCGGGAGCAGCGGCCGTTTTCGGTGCCACCAGCAGGATGACCCCGTGGCCGGACTCCTCGGCTGCAGCCACCACGGCGAGTGCAGTGGTGAAGTCGTAGCAGGTGAAGGCCGGGACCGCTGCCCGTCGCTCCAGTGCGGAGCCTACAAGATCGTCAAGGCGTACACGCATCAGTGGGCCAGGCCTCCCACCAGGATCCAGGCGACATAGCTGAGCAGGAAGCCGGCAACGCCCAGGATGGTCGTGAGCACGGTCCAGGTCTTGAGCCCGTCGGATACTGTGAGGCCGTAGTAGCGCACCACCACCCAGAAGCCGGCGTCGGTCACGTGGGACAGACCCAGGCCGCCGAAGCCGATCGCGATCACAATCACGGCGATCTGCGCCGGCGTGTAGCCGCCTTGCGCCACGGCAGCGGAGAGGAGGCCGGTGGTGGTGACGATGGCAACCGTGGCCGAACCCTGCGCGGCACGCAATGCCAGGGAGATGATGAAGCCGAGCAGGATGATCGGCACGCCCAGGGAGTCCAGCGTCTGGGACAGCGCCGCGCCGATGCCGGAGACCTGCAGGACGCCGCCGAACACGCCGCCGGCTGCCACAACCATGAGGATCGATGCGATGGGAGGCAGTGCGCCTTCGAAGATCGCGCCGGTGTCCTTGAGGGACCAACCGCGGCGGACGGCCAGCAGGAAGAAGGCGAGGGCAACGGCGACCAGCAGGGCGAAGAAGGGATTGCCCCCGAAAGAAGCGACGCCGTACCAGTAGTCCTTCTTGTTGATCAGGAGGGTGCCGGCTGTGCCGAGCAGGATCTGGACGATCGGGGCGGCGATGAGGAACATGATCAGGCCCGGACGCGGCGGGGCGACTGCGCTGGCACCCGGACCGTCGTGGCCGACGCGCACCAGGGAATCGGAGCCGAATTCTTCAATCTGGTCACGGACGCCGGGAAGCAGTTCGTAGTCCTTGCGGTTCATGATGCTGGCAACCCAGTAGGACAGGAAACCCAGCGGCACGCAGATGATCAGCGAAATCATCGCGATAAGTCCAATGTCGGCACCCATGACACCTGCCCCGGCAACAATGCCCGGGTGGGGAGGAACCGCGACGTGGATGGAGAGCATGATGCCAGCCATGGGAAGGCCGAACTTGATGGGGTGAAGCTTGGCGATCTTCGCGAAGGCATAGACGATCGGCACCAGGACAATGACGCCCACTTCGAAGAACACCGGAATGGCAACGAGGAAGCCGACGGCAGTGAGTGCCAGAGCGACGCGCTTGGCGCCGAGTTTCGCGGTGAAGTGGTTGGCCAGCGACTGCACGCCGCCGGACACCTCGATCATGCGGCCCAAGACGGCGCCGAGGGCAATCAGCAGTGCGACCTTGCCCATGGTTCCGCCCACGCCGTTGGCCACAACGGTGAAGACGTCCGCCAAAGGGATCTGCGCGGCAACGGCCACCAGGATGCTCACGGCCAGCAATGCCACGAAAGCCTGGATCTTGAAGCGGATGATCATCAACAGCAACAGTGCGACGCCCGCAACGGCGATGGTCAGCAGCAGCGGGGTCCCAAGGTCTACGGCCGGCTTGATGGCAGGGGCATCAGCCGCCCGGACCGCCAAGGAATTGATGAGGGGATTCATCGGGGTTGTCTCCTTTGACAGAGCCGGCCTGGACTCGAGGCCGGCGAGAGGGGCGACGACGGCGGAAGGGGGACCGCCGTCGTCGCACGTTTCTTTGGGGTGCTTTGTTAGACAGTGCGCTTGACGGGCGCGACGACTTTGATGACGGCGGAATCGTCGGATGCGGCGAGGCCTTGGGCCTGGCCGAGGAGGTAAAGCTGTTCGGCAGCGGCGGCGACCGGAGCGGCCAGGCCGACGGCGCGCGTGGCCTTGCCGACGATGCCCATGTCCTTGACGAAGATGTCCAAACGGCTGAGGACCTCGGCGCCATCCTCGGTGTAGGCCTCGAGGATGCGGGGGCCGCGGTTGGACAGCATGAACGAGCCGGCGGCACCTGCTTCCAGGGCTGCGAGGGTCTTCGCCTGGTCCAATCCGAGCGCGTCCGCGAGTGCCATGGCCTCAGCGGCAGCGGCGATGTGCACGCCGCACAAGAGCTGGTTGACGGTCTTGAGGGCCTGGCCGTCGCCGGGCTTGTCGCCCACGATGCTCAGTGTGGATGCGAGCAGTTCAAGCGCGGGTCGGGCCTTTTCCTGGGCGGCCGGCGTCGCGCCCACCACGATCAGGAGATCGCCTTCGCCGGCACGCTTGGGGCCGCCGGAAAGGGGTGCGTCTACGAGCTCGACGCCGAACTCGGCCAGGCGGGCAACCGTGGCCGGAATCGCTTCGGTCCCGACAGTGCTCCCGAGGATCACGACGGCGCCCGGCTTGAGTACGGGGGCGACGCCGTTCTCGCCGAAGAGGACGTCGTCGAGCTGTTCGCCGTTGCGGACGGCAAGGAGCAGGGCGTCGGCGCCTTCCGAGGCTTCACGGGCCGAAGCGAAGGTGCGGATCCCGGCGTCGGCGGCGAGCTTCAGGCGCGGCTCGGCGATGTCGAAGCCGTGGACGGTGAGCTGGGTCGCCAGGCGGGTAGCCATCGGCAGACCCATGGCGCCCAGGCCGAGGACGGCGACGGTGTAATTGCTGGTCATGGTGTTCTCCATTGAATGCTGGGGTGGCTAAAAGGTGTTGCTGAGCTTGCGCGTGACTTGCGCCAGGGATTCGTCGTCGCCCACGTTGCCGGCGAAGACGATGTACGGGATGCCCTTCGCGGGTCCGTCCACCGGCTCCCACAGGGAGACGATGCCGGGCAGCATCGGGCCGCGGACAATCGCGTGGCGGATTTCCAAGCCGTGTGCCGCCACGTCCGAGGACGTGATGCCGCCCTTCGCGATGACGAAGCGCGGCGGGAAGGTCTTGAGCGTCCGGTTCACGATCGCCACGACGGCGGCAGAGACGGTGCGGGCAATCTTCAGGCTCGCTGCGGCGTCGTCCGTCTTGATGAGCAGTCGGCTCGTGTGGACGATGACGTCGCCGTTGTGGAGCGCGTCGACGACGGCGGCGACCGTTTCGTCGAGGTAGGCTTCCGCGCCGCTAACGAGCAGTTTCTCGACGTCGATCTCGATGATGCGGGCGGCGCTGTGTTGCGCCGTCAGGGTGTTGAGCTGGCGCGTGGTGAGGCCGACATGCGAGCCAACAACGATCAAGCCACCGGCTGTGGAGGGAGTGTTGCCTTCGTAGGCTTCCTCGCCGCTGAGTGCCTCGCGGATTTCCTGGCCGATGCGGCCGCGGACAAAGGGCGGGCCCACGCGGTAGAGCAGCTTCTTGCCGCGGCGTTCGGCTTCTTCCAGTCCAAGGGCCAGTGCGCGGAAATCATTCTCGGTGACGATGTCCACGACGATGGGCGTGGACATCGCGGCCGGTTCGATCGCGTCGGCAATGGCCTTGGCGGAAAGCTCGGGATCCCCGGCGGATCCGTTCCCGGCAGCCGCGCCGGCGCGGATGATGTTCAGGTCGAGGACGATCACATCGCTGGCCGGGAAGCGGCCCTGCGACTTCTCCTCCACATATTTGGCCAGCTCGGAGTTGGCGAATCCGAAGCTCGCATCCTTGGCGAACTCGGTCTCGGCAACCGGCGTGAGCTTGCCGGCGTCGTGCCCGGTACCGCGCATGTAGTGCACGCCGCCAATGGTGACGCGACCGGCGTCGGGGAAGGCAGGAACCATCACGACGCCGTCGGTGGCCTCGCCTGACACCTCAGCGATCGTGGCTGCAATGACGTCCGGTTCCAGCGGGTAGTGGCCGCGGAGGGTGGAGTCGGAGCGGCTGACGAACCCCAGGCGCAGCTTGGAGCCGGCAGAGTCTTCGCCCGCTGCCGCCAGGGCGTTGCGCACGATTTCCTCGTTGCGGCCAGCGGCTTCAACCGGGTCAAGGCTGCGCGTGTTGGTCAGCACGTAGACCGCGGGCTGGGACTGGCTTTCCACGATGTGGGCGAAGGCCCACGTGAAATCGGCGACCTCCCAGCGGGTGAGTACCGGCAGGTTGGCGACTGATTGGGTACCCGTGGGGTCGTCGTCCAGGACTACCAGGACGCGGGGTGAGGCTGCGGAAGACGCTGCTACGGCGTCGGCAACCAACTGAGCGGGGATCTGGACTTCAGCCGGAAAGACGGCCAGAACATCGGCTTCAAGGGTCACTGTGCACTCCATCGTGGTTTTGAAAGTAAATGTAAGATGTCAGACATCTAATATTTGAATGCCAGTGTGACACACCCGCTTTCGGCTGTGCAAGTGTCAGTCGTCACTATGCTTGGCGCATGCTTGAAGAGCCTCCCGCCGTCGCGGCACTACACGTGGACATCCGCCTTCCAGCGACTGCCGCCATGACGACGCCGGGACAACCGTCCCAGCCTCCCGTCCTGTTGCTGCACGGCTGGGCCTCGACGTCGGCTTATTGGGAGCCACTCGCCACCGAGCTGCTCGACGCCGGGCGAACCGTCTGGATCGTCGATTTGCCTGGGTATCACCGCGCGGACGTATTGCCTCCGGGCTTCCAGTGGACCTTGGAATCAGCGGCCGCTTCCGTGGCTGCCATCGCGGCCCGGAACGCATCGCCGGTCCACATTGCAGGGCACTCAATGGGCGGCAGCGTCGCACTGACACTGGCGGCCGCGTATCCGGAGTTGGTGGCGAGCGTGGCCCTGATCGGCATGGTTCCGGCTCCGCCGAACGAAGGCTTCAAATCGATGCTCGAATCCCAACTTCGGCAAGGTTTCATTGACGAAGCGACGCGCGCCAACTGCATGAAGGCCTGGTTTGGCGCGTTGACTGTGGAAGACGAACGGCTCCTGAGCCAGGGCTTTGAACTGCCCTTTGGAGTCCTGGGCCCCAGCGGCCTCGCGGCGATGGCCGGAGTGGATGCGGATGACCCCGAAAGGGTGGCGGCACCGACGCTGGTGATTGCCGGCGTCGGGGACCGCTTACGCTCGCTGGACCAGGCGGAAGCCTTCGTGGCAGCCAGCCCTTTGCGGAGGCTCGTGGCAATCCCCCACGCCGGGCACAGCGTGCACTGGGAGCAGCCGCATGCTTGCGCCTTGGCGCTTGGCGCGTTTTGGAACGAATGCCGGCAAGCGCCAGCGTAAGATGTCAGACATCTAGGAACGGAGCACCATGGCACGCAAGTCGCTGGTCGGCATCGTCGCTGACGAGCTGCTGGACCGCATCGTGGCGGGAGAATTTCCGCCGGGCACAGTGGTTCCCGGCGAACTCGAGCTGAGCGCCAAGCATGAAGTCAGCCGCATGACTGTCCGCGAGGCCATGAAGACCCTCGAGGCCCAGCGAATCCTCAGCGTGGAGCGTGGCCGGGGGACCTTCGTCAATCCGCTGAACCGCTGGGCTTCCCTCGAAGCGGTGTTGCGCGCGGCATCAGAAGGAAAGAACGACGCCGCAGCGGCCGTCCAGCTCATCGAGCTGCGCCGCATGCTCGAGACCGGCGCCTGCGAACTCGCCGCGTCACGGGTCTCCCCCGAAGAAATCGAGCAGCTGCAGGTTCACGTGTCCGCCATGCAGAAAGCCCACGATTCCAACGATCTGAGCGCATTCGTCGAGGCGGACCTCGGGTTCCACGACGTCATACTGCACGCCTCCGGCAACGTCTTCGTGGCCGTGCTCTTCGAACCCCTGCAGCGCGTCCTGGAAACCCGGCGCACCCAGACCTCGCAAATCCCCGATATCCAGCGGCACGCGATCGGACATCACCGGGCCATCCTGAAAGCCCTCGAAGCCGGGGACTCCCCCCGCGCCCGCGAGGCGATGGACGCGCACATGCAACAGACCCTCGACGATCTCCGGACGTACGTCCTGGAGGCCTAGCTCTCCGACCTGCTCCCCGACGCTCGCTCACATATACCGGCGGTTTCCCCAACGCTCGCTCACATATACCGGCCGATCCCCCGACCCTCGCTCACATCATCTGAGCGAGCGTTCCGCCGTTTGGTCTCATATGTGAGCGCGCGTCGACCGGGGGGTGTCGACTGAGGGTAGCGGCTTCAATCCAAAAGTCACTCAGATCAGCGCGTCGAGGCAAGCGGTCCTGAGTTTGCTCACAAGTAGCGACTCCGACATGTCCGAGCTGCAGATCAAACTAACCTTCGAGATGGCGTTCGAGTCCTCGATGTCCAGGTAGGTCAGGCCCGGAATGGCAAATGCCCTGAGGGATTCGGGAACAACCGCGACGCCGAGTCGGGCGGCCACAAGACCCAGGATTGTGGGGAACTGAACAGCCTCCTGGGCGATGTCGAAGTCGACGTCTGCGGCATGGAGCAGCGCGGCTATGTGGTCAAATAGCCGGGAGATGCGGCTTCTCGGGAATGCGATGAACTTCTCGCCGGCCAATTCTCCCAACCTCACCGAGACGCGGCCGGACAGCCAGTGGTCCGCTGCCACTGCGACCACCAGCGATTCATTCTGCAGAAGGGTCTGGGAGATGCTCGGGTCAGCCCTGACTTCCCTCACGATTCCGGCGTCCAGGTTTCCCGCGGCGATGAGGTCGATTTGTTCATCGGTGGTTAGTTCCCTGAGATCAAGCTCGATACCCGGCCACTCGGATCGCAGATATCTAACGACAGGTGGGATCGCCGAAATTGCGGCCGAAGAGACGAAGCCGAGCCGGAGGCGCCCAATTTCCCCGTTTCGTGCCTGACGCAGTGCTGCTGCCATTGCCGCGTATTGGGTCAGGACTTTCCGGGCGTGCTTCAACAGCAATTCACCGTCAGCGGTGAGTTGGACATTGCGCGAGTTGCGCACGAAGAGCTGCACTTTGCACTCTTCTTCAAGCTTTCGGATCTGCTGACTGAGGGGCGGCTGCGCCATATGCAGCCGTTCGGCAGCGCGATTGAAATGCAATTCCTCGGCCACTGCGACGAACAGCTCAAGGCGTCGAAGGTTCATGGAATAAGACTAAACAGATATTGATCCTCGTCAAATAGATACTTCAGTGGCCGGGCTGCGAGGTCTACCGTTGATCGTGAGCACAGTCACACATCAACAAACAGCAAGAGGTTAGAGAATGCCCGTAATGACCGAGCCGGCCAGTAGCTTCATCAACGGCGCCTGGGTACAAGGCGCCGGGGCCATCACCTACCGTTTCAACCCGGCAGCACCGAGCGAAGCGGTTACCGCATACCGTCAATCGGGTTCCGAGGAGTTGGCAAAGGCGATGCAGGCCGCAGCTGCGGCTGCGCCGGCCTGGGACCGGCTCGGAATTCTGGCCAGGGGTCGCATCCTGTCAACCGCGGCGCGGCAGATCCGCGAACGGGCCGAAGAGATCGCTAGGACGATGACGGCAGAGCACGGAAAGACACTGGCAGAATCGCGGATGGAGATCGACGCCTCCGCTGACACCTTTGACTACCACGCCGGCTCTGCTCGAAACCCCGTCGGCACTGAATACCCTTCCAGTCACCTTGACGAGCGCATCGTTACAGTCCGTAGGCCTTTGGGCATCGTCGGCGTGATCACGCCATGGAATTTCCCCTTGCAGATCCCGGCCTGGAAAATCGCTCCAGCCTTGCTGCATGGGAACACGGTGGTTTGGAAGTCTGCAAGCAACACCCCCGGCGTCTCAGTCCTCCTGATGGACATCCTTGCGAATGCAGGAGTTCCCGCGGGCGTCGCCAACCTACTCCTTGGGCCCGGTTCGCTCGGTTCTGAACTGGTGTCCCATCCGAAGATCGCCGGGGTGACATTCACGGGGTCCGTTCCCGTGGGCCACCAAATCCGCTCTATCGTCTGTGGTCGCGGCGCGAAACTTCAAATGGAACTCGGTGGACACAATGCGACACTCGTGCTCCCTGACGCCGACCCGGAGCTGGCCGCCAGCAGTGCGGTCAACGCGGCCATGGGGTCCACCGGCCAGAAATGCACAGCAACCCGCCGGATTATTCTCGTCGGTGACGGTCATGAGGAATTCCTCAAAAAGCTGACGGAGAAGGTCGCCGCCCTGGCTGTGGGCCCTGGTACGGATCCGTCGGTACAGATCGGCCCGGTCGTTTCGCCTTCGGCACGGGACGAGATCACATCCGCGATCAGCCAAGCCCTCTCTGAAGGCGGGCAGATCATTGCCCAGGCCGCGGTTCCGGACTCGGACGGATGCTATGTTCCGCCCACTGTCCTGACCGGGCCGACGTCGTTGACTATCTGCCAAGAAGAAGTATTCGGACCCGTCGTGACGGTCCTGCGGGCTTCCACGCTGGATGATGCTATCGGGTTGGCGAACAGCACCGACTTCGGGCTGACAGCTGCGGTCTTCACAAGCGATGAGCGCGCCGCCCGGAAATGCGTCACCTATCTGGACGCCGGGCTGGTGAAGATCAATGCACCCTCCACCGGATCGGAACTGCACGCACCATTCGGCGGGATGAAAGATTCGACGTTCGCCGGGCCCCGTGAACAGAACAGCGCAGCCGCCGCAGCCTTCTTCACCCATGAAAAGACCGCCTACCTGCGCCTTGCGCCCGAAAAGGCATGATCATGACACTCCAGGACCACCGAGTCGTACCCAAGCTACGGCCCCCGCACGAGGTTCTCTCCGGCACCGACATGAACGGAGCCTGGGCCACACGTCACAGTTTCGCCCGCACCTTCCTCCGTCGCGCGGCAGCCCGGAGATGGTCCGTAGCCAGAACCCGCTTTGAATTCGACGCCGAGGGCCGCGGTACAGCGGTCTACACCGTGGATGCCGAAGGCCGGAGGTTGAGCTTCATCGCCTTTTCCCGCACTTTGGATGAAAGCGAACGCACGGACCGCGTCATCGCTGATGCCTGGGACGTCACGGCGGCCCTCATCGAAGGCGATCTCAACCCGGAACGGGAAGCGGACTTGCGGCGCAATGTCCCGATCCAGGAACGCGGCCGCGTTGACCCGGACACGATCATCCTTACCAGGGCGAATCGAAGTGCCCGCTTCTTCGACTACGTCAGCGACTGCCTGGCCGCCGGCGACCAGCCGGATGTCGATTTCATCGGGCCCAGCCCCTACTTGATTCGAAGCACCGCGTTCTACGGCAACGGAAAATTCGGCCTGAAGGAGTTCGCGGACTTCCCTGCGGACCATCCCTTGGCCGTCCCATACCGCTCCCAAATGCTCAGCGCCTGGCTGCTGCGCGAGCTCAGCATGGACATGGTGGAACACGTCGCCCGCGAAAAGGCCTTGCAACAAGGCACTACGGCCGCCTCGCTCAATGCCGAGTGGGGCAAGTACCTGGGGCTGGGCAACGCAACTGGCCTGGGCATGGTCCCTTTCGTAGTCAACCACCCCGGCTATCTGGACGCGTGGTGCCGGTTGCGGGAGGTTCCCCTCGCTGTAGGTCTCGGTCAGGACTATCGGCACGACCATCCTGACCTCTCACGCGTAGCGGAACTGCTCAGCCAGGCAGACCGCTACCTTGCAGAGAAACACGCACTCGAAACTTCCCCGTTCCTGCCAGCTGAAGCGATCAGGCCCCAACTACAACAACTCCTGACAGAGTTGCAGACCCACATGTCCCCGGGGTCCGAGCCCGCCCGAGTGCTCGATCGCCTCCACGACGTCGCGACGGCCCTCAGCCCGGAAGCTCGTGGAATCTTCGCCTCCATCGTCATTGAACTGCGCTCTGACTTTGACGACGCCGCGGAGGCCCTCCTCACGGTTCCCGACACCACCTGGTTCGACTCGGCCATGCATTGTTGGGAGCTGAAGCAGTTGCTCGACACAAACTACGGCTGGGTCCGCTCCTACGACTTCGCGGATCCGGAACGCGCAAGATACTACTGGTTCTCCTCCGAAGCCAATGAAGAACCTCGTCGGGCACTACGCACTGGTCGCCGCCCGGGCACGGTTGAACATTGCACTGACGTCGCTCGCCGTATCAGCGCCCTCATGGAAGACCTGGAAAGGTTTCCGGCGCACCACAGCATCACGGAGTTTCTCCTGGCAAACCCGGCGCACCGCTTTGCCGCAGCCCGTGTTCAGCAAACCCGGCCTTACCACTACGGAGAACTGCGGGACAACCTTATCGACGCCGAGTTTCTACCCTTGAGCACCCAACGCTTTCAATTGGCAACGTACGGGATGAACAACTTCAGCCCCCAATCCACCGACTGGCTACGCGTCACCCTGTTCAGCGGAGCTCCCCGGGCAGTAGACATAAACCGCGGGACCGACGCCGATGATTGGCTCTTCCCTGCCGCACCACAGGAGCCGGCACGATGAGTCTTCATGAGCGGCTTACCGTCGTGGACGGACTCCAGATCAGCAATTGGAATCGCTCTGTCCTGGAGGAACTACGCACTGGCGGCGTCAGCGCCGTCAACGCCACCTGCGCCGTCTGGGAAAACGCAGCCGATACCCTCCGGTCGGTCGGCCAATGGCTGGAACTCGCGAACCGCAATCAGGATCTGGTGTTCCTTGCAGCAAACGGAGAGGACATCGACAAAGCGAAGCGGCAGAACAGGATTGCCGTGTTCCTGGGATTCCAGAACACAAGCCCGTTCGAAGATGACTACCGAAACGTCGAGCTCTTCCACCGGCTCGGCATCCGGATAGCCCAGCTGACCTATAACAACCAAAACCTTCTGGGCAGCGGGTGCTTTGAATCCGACGATGCCGGCCTCACCCGGTATGGCCGCGTAGTGGTGGAGGAGATGAATCGTGTGGGAATGCTCATCGACCTTTCGCACGTCGGATACAGGACCAGTCGTGAGGCCATCGAGGCCTCATCGGTTCCGGTCTCGATCACCCATTCCAACCCTCTCTGGTTCTATGACACCCCCCGCAACAAACCCCACGAGGTCATCCAGCCCCTCGTCGAGCGGGGCGGCGTCATCGGCTGCTGCCTGTATCCGACAGTCAGCGGCGGGGAGCAGGTCACCCTCGAAAGTTTCTGCAGCATGGTCTCGCGAATGGTCGACTTGTACGGTCCCGCCAGCGTTGGCATCGGAAGTGACTGCACCAGAGGCTGGGACCAGGAGTTTGTCGGTTGGCTTCGCAACGGCCGTTGGCAGCCAACTCATCCTGAAGATGCTCCCACTTGGCCTCTATGGCCGAACTGGTTCAGCGGTCCCCTGGATTTCCCCCGCCTCACGGAGGGTTTGTCCTCGACGGGCCTGACCGACGACACCATAGGCGCTGTCATGGGCGGCAACTGGAGCCGACTCTTCACCGAAGTCATGGACACCACGAAGGAACACGCGCATGTCTGACACCATCGCCCAGACGGCACAGCAAGCCGATCCAGCGGCCCGGACGATTTCCATCCAGCCGCGCGAAATCAAGGAGGCAGCCTACCGGGCACTTTGTGCAGCCGGGGCGGACCCTGCCGAAGCCCAGGAGGGAGCCTTCGCCGTTCTCCGCGCGGAATCCGACAACCACAACGGACTCGGTCAACTCAAGGCGCTGATTGAGGCACGCTGGGAAACACCGGCCCAGCCCGCGACGGCGGTCCCCGCCTTATGGGATGGCGGAAACCTGACTGAGCTCGTCGCCACCCACCAACCCGGGCTGCGCACAGCCCTCCAGCTCATGGACTGTGCCTTTCGCTCCACCGCGGACGAAATCTCCGCGGCTCGAACCAGTAGTCCTTGCATCCCGCCCCAGCTCTGGGATGACCTGCTGATCCGGCGCTCAGCTTCGTTGCAAAGGACAATCATCCTATCGATATCCGCGGCAGGCACCGAAACGGGGGACGCCGCCCGAATCGAGTACCGGACCCTCACCAGCCAAGGCGTCATCACCAGCCAGGAGCCTCCCCACGAAGTGATCAATTCACTTCCCGACGGTTATCAGGCAGGAGAGATGACGAGCATCATCGTGCTGCCACTGGCTTCTCCCCTCGACCCCAAGATAAGTTCCATTCCCGCCAAACCCCTGAAAGTCAGTGAACAAGAATGGCAGAAGATGTACCAGTTGTCCCGGAAATTCCTCGTGCCTGACGCATGAATACCATCGTGAGAACCCAGTTCATAGACGGCAATCCCCGGCCTTACTCCGCCTCCGCAGCAATCGGCGGCCTCATCTTCATGTGCGGACAGGTGCCATCCCGCGACGACGGAACCGTCCCCTCCGACATCTCCGGCCAAGTTGTCCAGGCTTTCGACAACTTGGAAGCGGCCCTCCAACGGGCGGGGTCGAGTCTGTCCCACCTTCTCAAGCTCACCGTTTTCCTGGCCGACCTTGACGAATTTGATCAATACAATGCCGCCTACCTCACAAGGCTAAACGGCCACCCCCTGCCTCCCCGCACTACCGTCCAAGTAGCGAGGTTCAGGGGCGCGAAGCGCATCGAAATCGATGCCATCGCAACAACAGCGTGACCGTATAAACGTACGGATCTGCTGGGGTATCCAATGACGCTATCCCCTTCCCGGATCGGAACCATCATGCTCCTCCCAACTAAAACGGCCGAGGTTACCCTTGACTCGGCGCCACTCAATTCATTCCACAAACGCCTCACCCTTTTCAGTTCGGGGGGTCCGTTCCTCGACGGATATATCCTCGCCATCATCGGCATCGCTTTGGTGCAAGTCATTCCTGCCTGGCATATGAATGACTTGTGGAACGGTCTCATCGGCGCCTCCGCCCTGATCGGCGTCTTCCTCGGCGGCCTGATCTTCGGAAACCTGACCGACAAAATCGGGCGCAAGCTCATGTACACGATCGACCTCATTGCCATCATCGTGTTCTCCATTGCCCAGTTTTTCGTTCAGGAACCGTGGCAGCTGTTCGTCCTGCGGCTCATGATCGGCATAGCGGTGGGCGCTGACTATCCCATCGCAACCGCTCTGGTCGCCGAATTTGTCCCAAGGAACTGGCGTGCGCGCCTCCTCGGTGGCCTCAATGCCATGTGGTTTGTCGGGGCGACGGTAGCCGCGTTCATCGGTTACTGGCTTCTGTCCTTGGAGGATGGGTGGCGATGGATGTTGCTGTCCTCTGCCGTTCCGGCGGTGCTGATCCTCATCGCAAGGGCCACCATCCCTGAATCTCCCCATTGGCTTGTCGGCAAGGGCCGTCACGAGGAAGCCCTCGACATCCTCAAGAAGACCATCGGTGAGGGCGCGACGCTGGCCGGGATCACGGCACACGATCCGAACGCCGCCAAGCTCAGCACCGCAAAAGCCTTCCGGCTCGTACTGACCGGCGGCTATTTGAACCGAGTTATCTTTATCTCGATTTTCTGGACTTGCACCATCGTCACGCTATTCTCGATCTACGCTTTCGGTCCACAGATCCTCGCCCTGTTCAACCTCCAGTCTGGCGACGAGGCGAACATCGGCTACGGACTGATCAACCTGTTCTTCCTGGTCGGCAACGTCGTCGCCCTCTTGGTCGTGGACAAACTCGGCCGCCGGCCAGTCCTGATTTGGGGCTTTGTTCTCTCCGGCGTCGGGCTCCTTTTCCTCGCAATCTTCCCGAACGCACCGCTCGCCCTGATCGCGCTGGCCTTCGCCTTTTACGCGATCTTCAACGGCGGACCTTCAATTCTCGAATGGATCTACCCCAACGAGCTCTTCCCGACCAAAGTGCGGGCGACTGCCGTGGGCCTGTGCACGGGAACCAGCAGGGTCGGAGCCGCCATCGGCACCTTCGCTACTCCGCTAGCACTGACGCACCTCGGTCTCTCCGGGACCATGTGGATCGCGGCGGGCATCGCACTCATCGGCGCAGCAGTCAGCTACTTCATGGCTCCTGAGACCAAAGGCCAGAACCTCGAAGAAGCAGCCTCCCTTCACGTGTGATGTCCGGAGCCGGTTCCAATTGGGGACAAACTGCAGCAGGAGCAGCCAGTCCAAGAGGGACTGGCTGCTCCCACTGGTTTTCCTTTGTCCGATCTGCAGGAGCGTTCGGCCGTTTGGCCTCATATGTGAGCGAGCGTCCGGCCGTTTGACCCCATACGTGAGCGAGCGTCCGGCCGTTTGACCCCATACGTGAGCGAGCGTTCGGCCGTTTGGCCTCATATGTGAGCGAGCGTTCGGCCGTTTGGCCTCATACGTGAGCGAGCGTCCGGCCGTTTGACCCCATACGTGAGCGAGCGTCGGCAGGGACCACCCCTAGTCCCCCGGCCTTGCGTCGGCTAGTCTGCTTTCACGGCCTGCCAGGCCCGCAGTTCAGGCATCAAGGACGATCATGAGGAGCAAGAATGGCTGACCACACATATAGCGTTTCCGAAATTGTTGGAACCTCATCCGAGGGCGTCGACGCCGCCATCAAGAACGGCATTGCGGCTGCAAGCCAGACCCTCCGCAATCTCGACTGGTTCGAGGTCAAGGAAATCCGCGGCCACCTCAACGAGGGCGCCGTCGCCGACTGGCAGGTAACCATCAAACTCGGCTTCCGCCTCGAGCGTTAAAACCTCGAGCGTTAGGCCCCACAAAGCCCACTTAACGACGATGGCCGTCAGCCTTTCTGTGGAAAGGCTGGCGGCCATCAGTTGCGAGGCTGGACTCACCCGCGGGTCCAGACTTGGACGGGGTCACCGCCACAGAGGAGTCGCCGGCCACGGCCGGCAAATTCGATCCACAGGAATTCGTGGTCGGAGGAAACTTCGTCCACAAGGCCGGCGTCGAAACCCCATTTGTCCTCGTGGATCCAGACGGTTTCGCCGCGGCTGAGCTCGGACCACTTCGACGGCGGCAAGCGCAGCGACGCTCCAGCGGGCCGTTGGGCCGACGTCGTGAAGTGGCTTGGGCCCCACACGCCTAGGGTTTCGGGACTCATCGGGACTCTGCGACCAGGTACTGGCGCTGCCAGACCGTTGCCGCGCCGTTGTGGGTCGGGAAGACGTGGCCTTCGAAGAACGTGCGCACCACGAGGGGTTCGCCTTCAGGGCTCCACTGACCGGATGCCGGGCAATGCGAGCCCGTGGATCCAGCGGACCCGGCGGTGGTTGCCCGTTCCCTCAGCAGCGCGATGCGTTTCATCGTTGAATTCCATCCTTGATATGCGAAAAGGTCTGGTTTCAGCGTAAACGCGATTCAAAAGCCGCCCAATGGGCACATAGACAAAATCACGCCGATTCACTATGCAGCAACACAGTGACGTGGAACACTTTTGGCTGAAACTCCCTCAGCCCTCGTCCATTACATGACGCTCGGACAACTCCGGGCTCGTCGCCGTCCCCGCACCAAACGCCGTCCCCGCACCGAAGCTGCCCAGCAACTTCAGGGCATCGTCCGACGGCGAACCCGCCTTCGCGGAGTAGACCCGCAAGACCTGGTCCGGGTCCTGCGGCAGGGCCATATTCTCGAAGTTCAGCTCCACGTCCCCCACGGCGGGGTGGTGCAGTCGGACAGTTCCAGCCGAACGCGCTGCCACGCGATGCCCGGCCCACCATTGGCGGAAGTGTTCGCTGTTTACGGCGAGTTCGCCCACCAGCTGGTTGGCTTGGGTGTCGTCGGGGTGCCGCCCGGTATCAGCACGCAGGGAACCGGCGGCCTCGGCGGCAACCGTCTTCCAGTCCCGGAACAGCTCGCGTGCCTGGGGGTCCAGGATCAGCCAGCGCGTGAGGTTCCGCTCAGCGGGAGGCATGGCCGGGAAGTCGGCAAACAGCAAGATCGCCATGCGATTGGCTCCGAGCACGTCACTGCGGCGGCCAAGCAGGAGCGCCGGAACATCGCCCACAGCATCCAGGAGTTGGCGCAAGGCCGGCCGCACCCGTGGCGTGGGAGTCGGCGCTTTGGCGCTCGACGCGCAGTGCTCAAGCAGGTCCATCATGTGCTCGTGCTCGCTTGAGTCCAAGCGAAGAGCCCGCGACACCGATTCAAGAACTGCCCGTGACGGATGGATATGGCGGCCCTGCTCGAGGCGTGTGTAGTAGTCCGTGCTGACATCGGCCAAGCGGGCAATCTCTTCCCTGCGGAGCCCGGGAACACGGCGCGCGCCGGACGCTTCCGGCAACCCTGCATCCTCCGGCGACATCCGGGAACGCATGGCTTTGAGGAACTTTCCGAACTCGGCGCTTTGACCCATGTCCCTATTCTTCCCTTCCCAGGGGCCTGTTTCTATGGCCAAGGTAGGACTGCGAGTCCTAGGAAAAACAGGGGGCGTCAAAACTACTGATTGTTGTGCCGAAAGTGCATAGGCTCGAAAAAGCCAGTCAGGCAATCCACCCACCAGCGACGAAAAGGCCGGACATGTCCAACGCTCAGAATTCAACCGTTCCCGGGCTCGTCCTGAACAACTCGGTCACCATCCCCCAGCTCGGCTTCGGCGTCTTCCAGGTCCCACCCGCTGAGACCCAGAAGGCCGTGGAGGACGCCCTTGAAGCCGGTTACCGGCACATCGACACCGCCGCGGCGTACCGGAACGAATCCGGCGTCGGCGCGGCAATCAAAGCTTCCGGCATCGCCCGGGAGGAACTCTTCATCACCACCAAACTCCGCAACGGCGAACAAGGCCGGGCCGGGGCGGCATTCGACCACAGCCGCCGCGAACTCGGCCTCGACGTCATCGATCTCTACCTGATCCACTGGCCCGTGCCGTCCCAGGGCCTGTTCGTCGACGCGTGGAAGGCCCTGGAAAAGATCCACGCCGACGGCGGCGCCCGGGCAATCGGGGTCTCCAACTTCCTGCAGGATCACCTCGACACCCTCCTCGAGTTCGCCGACGTCGTTCCTGCCGTGAACCAGATCGAACTGCACCCGACCTTCCAGCAGCGAGAACTTGCGGCGAAGAGCCGCTCGCACGGGATCGCCGTCGAGGCCTATAGCCCGCTGGGGCAGGGAGCGGACCTGGGGTCGGCAACGGTCACCGAACTGGCCGAAACGCACGGTGCCGCCCCGGCGCAGATCGTGCTGGCCTGGCACCTCGGAACCGGCAACATAGTCATCCCCAAGTCCGTCCACCCGGAGCGGATCCGCCAGAACCTCGCGGCGGCGTCGTTGCAGCTCACCCCCGAGGAACTGGCAGCCATTAGCGCGCTCGACGCCGGTGCCCGCCTCGGCGCCGACCCCGCCGTCGCGTCGTTCAGCCAAATGTAAATACCACCAGCGTAAGGAAACCAAAACCATGCAGTACACCCACTTGGGCCGCTCAGGCCTCAGCGTCTCCCGCTTGTGCCTCGGAACCATGAACTTCGGCCCGCAGACGGAGGAATCCGCAGCGCACTCCATCATGGATTCGGCACTGGACGCCGGCATCAACTTCTTCGACACCGCCAACGTCTACGGCGGCCACGACAACCGGGGATGGACCGAGGAAATCCTGGGCCGCTGGTTCGCCAAGGGCGGCGAGCGCCGCGAGCGCGTCGTCCTGGCCACCAAGCTCTACGGAACCATGACGGACCGCCCGAACGAGTCCAAGCTCTCCGCCCTCAACATCCGGCGCGCCCTGGACGCCAGCCTCAAGCGCCTGCAGACCGATTACATCGACGTGTACCAGTTCCACCACGTGGACCGGAACACGCCGTGGGACGAGATCTGGCAGGCCATCGAGGTTGCCGTCCAGCAAGGCAAGATCCTGTATTCCGGAAGCAGCAACTTCGCAGGCTGGCACATCGCCCAGGCCCAGGAAGCGGCAGCGCGGCGCAGCTACAACGGACTCGTGAGCGAGCAGTCCATCTACAACCTGCTCACCCGCAACGTCGAACTGGAAGTCATCCCGGCTGCTCAGCAGTACGGCCTCGGGCTCATCCCATGGTCGCCACTTCACGGCGGCCTTTTGGGTGGGGTGCTGAAGAAGGAGCGCGACGGCGTCCGTCGCCTTGAGGGCCGCGCGGCCGAAACCCTGAAGAAGCACGAAGAGCAGATCCGCCAGTACGAGGACCTCGCCGACGACCTTGGCCACGAGCCCGGCGACGTGGGCTTGGCCTGGTTGCTGCACCAGCCGGCCGTGACCGCACCGATCGTAGGTCCGCGCACGCAGGAGCAGTTGGACGCTGCCATCAGGGCTTTGGATGTCACACTCGACGCCGATGCCCTCAAACGGCTCGACGACATCTTCCCGGGCCACCGGACCGCGCCGGAAGACTACGCGTGGTGACCTCGGCACCGTTGCGCCTGCTGTTCATTGGCGGGACCGGGACCATCAGCGCGGCGGCGGCGGAGCGCGCCGTCGCGCTGGGTCACCGGCTCACTGTGCTCAATCGCGGGCTGAGCTCGGAAAGGCCGGCCCCTCCGGGCACGGAACTGCTCCAGGCAGATATCCGCAACGCCGCCGAGGTGGCGGAGGTGCTGAACGGTCGCGAGTTCGACGTCGTTGCGGACTTCATCTCTTTCACGCCGGAGCATGTGTCCAGCGCCGTGGAGTTGTTCCGCGGCCGGACAGCTCAGTACGTGTTCATCAGTTCGGCTTCGGCCTACCAGAAGCCACCAGCACACTTGCCGATCCTCGAGTCCACCCCGCTAAGAAACCCGTTCTGGAAGTACTCACAGGACAAGATCGCGTGCGAAGACCTTCTCGTGCGGGCCTACCGGGAAGAGGGATTCCCCGTCACCATCGTTCGGCCATCGCACACCTATGACCGCACGCGGATCACCCTTCTGGGCGGCTGGACGGACATCCATCGGATGCGGGAAGGCCTGCCTGTGATAGTCCACGGCGACGGTACCTCGCTGTGGACCCTCACCCACGCGGATGACTTTGCAGTGGCTTTCGTTGGCCTCCTCGGCCGGCCGCAGGCCGTGGGCGAAAGCTACACCATCACCTCGGACGAAGCGCTCCCGTGGGACCAGGTCTACCGGGTCTTCGCCACGGCGGCAGGGGCCCCGGAACCCGAACTGGTGCACATCGCCTCGGACACCATTGCCGCGCACTCCCCGGAGCTTGGCCCCGGGCTTCTCGGGGACAGGTCCCACTCCGTGGTCTTCGATAACACCAAGATCAAAACACTGGTGCCCTGGTATCGGGCAGAAATTCCGTTCGCCGCGGGCGCACGGGAGATCGTCCGGTGGCATGATGAACATCCAGGCATCAAGCACGTAGACCAGGACTTCATGAAGCTCAGCGAACAACTGGTCCAATGGGCACGGAGGCCGATCTAGCAACTGAAAGGACAGGACCATGGCACTTGCTCCGACCGTCAGGCTCAATGACGGTAACGCCATCCCGCAGATCGGCCTCGGAACCTGGCCGCTCGACGACGCCCAGGTCGCCACTGCGGTGGTGTCCGCCGTCGAGCTTGGCTACCGGCACGTCGACACGGCCTACCGCTACGGTAACGAGGCCGGCGTCGGGCAAGGCGTGCGGGACTGCGGCCTCCCGCGCGAGGAACTGTTCATCACCACCAAACTGGACGGCACCCACCAAGGCCGCGACCGCGCCGTCGACGGGCTCGAGGGCTCCCTCAAGCGCCTCGGACTGGACTACGTCGACCTCCTGTTGATCCATTGGCCGCTCCCCCAACGGAATGAATTCGTGTCCACCTGGGAGACTTTCGAGCGGCTCCAGGCTGAAGGGAAGGTACGCTCAATCGGCGTGTCCAACTTCAAGCCCTCGCACCTCGAGCGGCTTCTCGAGGAAACCTCGGTGGTGCCGGCCGTCAACCAAATCCAGATCTCGCCGTCCATCACGCGGATCGACGAACGTGCCTTCAACGGCAACCACGGGATCGCGACGGAATCGTATAGTCCGCTCGGGGCCGGTCGCGATCTCCTGAATGCCCCGGTCTTGGCGGCCATCGCGAAGAAACACGGAAAGACACCCGGTCAGGTCGTGCTGCGCTGGCACGTCCAAGAGGGGCTCGTGGCCATCCCGAAGTCCGCCAATCCGCTGCGCATGAAGGAAAACCTGGACGTTTTCGACTTCGCCTTGGACCACGACGACCTGTCCGCAATCGCCACTTTGGACGCGGGTGCCGACGCCGGTGTCGACTCGGACGTACAGGGACACTGATACAGGTTTCACAGGCTCCATTACCAACACTGAGGACGGCATGGCAGAGAACATCGACGGGACGCTCATCTGGGCAGGCGCGTACACCGCAGACAGCGACGGGCACGGAATGGGCATCGGGGCAGTTGCCGCCCGTGAAGATGGCAGCCTGAGTTTGCTGGGCACCGCAGTTGAAGCACCGTCGCCGTCGTTCCTTGCCGTTCACCCCACCCTGCCGGTGGTCTACGCGGTAGCCGAGGCCGCCCGGACGGTCCGGGCGTACCGGCGGACCGGGCTGTTTGGCCTCGGGCCGCTGGGCGAGGCCTGGCCGGCCGGAGCTGCGGCCTGCCACGTCGCCGTCGACCCTTCCGCCCGTTTCATCGTGGTCGCCTGTTGGGGTGACGGCAACGTGCTGCTGTACGGGCTCGACGACGACGGCGGCATCACCTCGCGCTTTGCCGCGCCGCCGGCGAAGGATCCGCACGCCGGCGTCGACGGCGGAATCGACATCGCGACGGGCGGCCCCAGGGTGAGCCGCGCCCATGCAAGCCTCATGCTCGAGGACGGCCGGATCATGACCACCGACCTCGGCTTCGACCTCGTACGGGTGTGGAATTACTTCCCCGACACCGGCCTGCTCCCCGACCACCAAGTCGCTCTCCCTATGGGCAGCGGCCCTCGGCACTTGGTCCAGCACCCCTCTGCCGACGCCGTATTCGTCGTGACCGAGTACTCCATCGAAGTGGCGGTGCTCCTCCCCGGCGCGGACGGCCGCTTTATGCTCCACCGTCGCGGTCCTGCAACGGCCGGTGGATCCGCCGACGGCGACGCAGCAGCCGAAATCGTGCTGTCCCCGGACAATCGCTACGTCTACACGGGTATCCGCGGCTCCAACCGGATCTCGGTGCTGGCCGTCGAAGGCAGCGGAACCCGGCTCCGTCCCGTGGCTGACGTGCCCAGCGGAGGAGACTGGCCCCGCCACCACATGGTCCGCGACGGTTGGCTCCACGTGGCGCACGAGCGTTCCAACCAGGTCACCTCGTTCGCACTGGACCCTGCAACCGGCATCCCGGGCGAAGTCCTCGACCAGCTGAACGTGGGCTCCCCTACCGCGTTGGTTGTGGCCTCCTGACCGGCCAAATGGCGACGCTCGCTCACATATACGGCCGCAAGCCGGAACGCTCGCTCACATATGTGGCCGCAAGCCGGAACGCTCGCTCACATATGTGGCCGCAAGCCGGAACGCTCGCTCACATCAAGTGAGCGAGCGTTCCGCGGAAAGGCCCCAAAAGTGAGCGAGCGTCGTGGGGGCCAGAGGCGAGACCTCACGCCTCGATCCGAGGCCTAACCCCTTACAGCCTCGTCCACCGCTGCCAGCAGGGAGTTGAACCGAGGGTTGGCATCAAGGTCATCAATGAGGACGGCGCGTCCGCGTTCGTCGGCGAGTGGAACTTGCCAGTTGGGGTATACGTCCGACGTCGTACCGGGCTGGTTCTGGACCCTCCGTTCCCCCACGGCATCCACTAGCGCAACGCCCAGCAGGACCGACGGCGCCTGCGCCAGCAGCCGGTGCAGCGCCTCAATGACCTGCTCCTCGCCAAGCTCCTGGCCGCCGGCGTCGGCAGGCAACAGGCCCCGTTCCCGCAGCAACCCCATCATCTTGTCCAGGCCGGCCTCGTGCTCGTCCCGTTCCTCGGCCACGCTTCGTTCAAGCAAGCCCAGTTGACCCCGGAGTTCCACGTGATCGCCGGCGAGGTACCCGGCAGTCGGGGGGAGGTCGTGGGTGTTGACGCTGGCGAGGGCCTGCGTTCGGTACCGTTCGGGCGGCAGGGGTGAGTCGCCGTCGTACTCGAACCAAAGGATCGACGTGCCCAGGATGCCGCGCGCCGCAAGATAGTCCCTCACCCACGGCTCGAAGACCCCCAGGTCCTCGCCGATGACCACCGCGCCCGCGCGGTGCGCTTCCAAAGCGAGGATGCCGATGAGGGCCTCGTGGTCGTAGCGGACATAGGCGCCGTCGCGGGCGGAGTTGCCAGCAGGCACCCACCACAATCGGAAGAGCCCCAAGATGTGGTCCACACGGATTCCGCCGGCATGGCGAAGGACAGTGGAGAGCATCGCTCGCAACGGCGCATAGCCCGCCTCGGCCAAACGGACCGGGTGCCACGGCGGCTGGTTCCAATTCTGGCCAAGCTGGTTGTACATGTCCGGGGGTGCGCCCACGCTGACACCCGGCGCGAAGCTGCTGCGCAGGGTCCAGGCATCGGCGCTGCTGAGGTCCGCCCCGACGGCGAGATCGTGCACCACTCCCAGCCGCATGCCGGAACGCCTCGCCGCAGCCTGGGCTGACTCAAGCTGCTCATCGCAGATCCACTGAAGCCAGCGGTGGAAACCAATCCGATCGGCCAAAGCCTGGCGCATCGACTCAACCTTGGGCGAACCGAGCGTGGCCGCGGGGTCCTGCCAGAAGGGGTCGTCCGGCGAACGGTCCTCGCGGATGGCGCACCAAAGGGCGAAATCGTCCAGGCCCGGGCCGGACTCGCGGCAGAATTCCTCGAAGGCGCGCTGCCGGGCCGGAGAAAGCTTGACGGTGTGAAGGAGTTCCAGGGCAGCGAGCTTGGCGGCGAAGATCTGGTCCCGGTCCAGCCGTTCCGCGTCCTTGTTGAGCGGATGGACGTGATCCAACAGCCGGTCCACCGTGGCGCGCTTGCGAGGCTTGACATATGCCAATTCGGGAATGGCTTCCACGCGGATGTAGAGGGGGTTGAAGAATCGCCTGGTGGACGGAGAATACGGCGACGCTTGAACCGGAGGCACCGGATCCGCGGCATGCAGGGGGTTCACCAGGACGTAGTCGGCCCCGCGAGCGCCAGCCAACGACGCCAAATCGGCCAAGTCCGCGAAATCCCCGATACCCCACGAACGCTTCGAGCGCACCGAGTACAGCTGCGTGGCGAGTCCCCAGCCGCGCCGTTCCTCGAGCTGCGCTGCCGTCTGCAACTTGGCTGGAACCACTGCCAGCGCGGCGGTGGCAGTCACGCCGTCGGACTCGGCCGTGAGCGAATGCCAACCAAGCGGCAAGCCGGCTGGCACCTCAAAGGTGGCACGGCCTGTGGGCACGCCATCCACGTCGCGCGGCGGCGCCCAGTCCTCCTGTTGAATGGCCGCGAGTTCCGTTCCATCCTCGAGCGAGATCGTCAGGCGCGCCGGTGAACCGTCGTGGACGTGGACGTGCACAGGTGCATTCGTTCCCTCTTGGACGACGACGGCGGGCGGCAGCATCCGCCGCCACGGCGCCACTTCTGCGTCCACGAGGGCTGCTTCGACCTGCTCGTTGGAATGAGCGACGACTCCCAAGGAACCGAGTACTTGGATCAGTGTGGAGGGCGAAACATTGTGTTGCAGCCCGTCCCAGCCGTAGAAAGACGTCCCGACGCCGTGAGCGTCCGCGAGCCGGTGAAGCAGGTCCTGGTCAATGGCGGTGTTCGCGGAGGGTGGCTCCGCCGTGGGGTCGGTCGCCTGCTGGATGGGAGTGTTGGTCATGTCCGCCTCGTCTGCGATGTGATTCGTCCGAAGGTGCATACCGCCCCGCGTGAAACACGAGCGAGGCAACTGGTTCCGATTATTGCAGGGCGGTGGGGGCCGTCCCAGTTATTCCGACAGCATGACGCCTGCAACCCTCGCTCACATGATGTGAGCGAGGGTTCCGAAAAACACCGCCATATGTGAGCGAGGGTTCCGAAAAGCACCGCCATATGTGAGCGAGCGTCGGAAACCCCAAACCCTCGCTCACATATAGGGCACCAAACCCAAACCCTCGCTCACATCCGTCTGAGCGCGGCGTGGTACATGATTGAGCTATGGACGCCGTAGACGCGCTCAACGAAACCGCCTTCTGGCTGGAACGGGAACTCGCGGACAGCTTCAAGGTCCAGGCGTTCCGCCGGGCTGCGGGCATCATCGCCGGCGTGAGCCAAGAGGAACTGGCTGCCCGCGCGAAGGATGGCCGCCTCAAACGAACCAAAGGAATCGGCAGCCGGACCTTCGAAGTGATCAGCCAGGCCCTGAGCGGCGCTGTTCCGGACTACCTTGAGAACCTCCGCCGTCGCGGCGCCGAACCCTTGGTCGACGGTGGACACAGGCTGCACGCCGAACTCCGTGGCGATCTGCACAGCCACAGCAACTGGTCGGATGGCGGCTCACCGATCGAGGTTATGGCCGATGCGGCTCGTATACTCGGCCGAGAATATATCGCGTTAACCGATCATTCCCCCAACCTCGCCATCGCCAACGGGCTCAGCCCCGAGCGTTTGATGGAGCAACTCACCGTTGTAGATGGGATCAACGACGGATACGGCCAGGATCCCGGTTTTCGGCTGTTGGCCGGCATCGAAGTGGACATTCTTGAAGACGGCGAGTTGGACCAGTCCACGGAACTGCTGAGTCAACTGGACGTTGTGGTTGCCAGCGTCCACTCGAAGCTCCGATCCGACAAACGGTCCATGACACGGCGCATGCTCGCCGCCATCGAAAACCCGCACACGAACGTCCTCGGGCACTGCACCGGCCGATTGGTCACGGGATCTCGCGGAACAAGGCCTCCATCGGAGTTCGACGCCGAAAAGGTGTTCTCGTCGTGCGCGGAACACTCTGTTGCGGTCGAGATCAATTCGAGGCCGGAACGCCAGGACCCGCCGGACGAATTGATTCAGATTGCCCTCGACGCTGGCTGCCTCTTCAGCATCGACAGCGACGCCCATGCCCCCGGCCAGCTCGACTTCCTGCAGTACGGAGCGGAGCGGGCTGAAGCCAACGGCGTACCCGCCGATCGGATCATCACGACGTGGCCGTTGGATCGGCTCTTGGAATGGCTCCAGCCCGACTAGCGGGACCGTGCCGCGCGCATCCGGACGGCCGCGACCACCCACACGACGGCAAACAGTGCAATCAGCGCCAGTCCGGCGTCGCCGAGGTCTATTTCGCCCAGCCAGGTGGTGACAGGATCGCTCAGCCCGAAGGCCGCGTTGAGGAAGCCGCCAAGCGTGATGACCGAGATGAACAGCGCCGAGAACGCCGAGATGCCGGTGATGATGGCGTTGAATCCAAGCTTGCGCTGCGGATCATGGATGGCGGACTTGTACAAGCGCATCATGGCCACGCCGTTGATGGAATCGCAGAGGGTCATGGCCGCGGTGAAGGCCAGCGGCAACGCCAGGAGGGCGAGCACAGACACTCCCGCGAGCGACGCCGCCGTCGTGAGCACCAGCAGCCCGATAGTGGTGGCGGTGTCGAAGCCGAGCCCGAACAAGAACCCGATCACGTAGATGTTACGCGGACGCTGGACCCTGGACAGCGGCTTGGCCAAGAGCCGCGCGATGAACCCTTTGGTTTCGAGGTCTTCGACGGCGATTGCGCCGCCAGCCTGGGCTGCGCGGTACAGCTGCATCGTGCGGAGGAACGCAGACCCGTTGAAGATGCCCATGGCCAGGAGGAAAATCCCGGAGACGCCGCTGCCGATCAGCCCCAGCACGAGGTGCCCGGTGGTGCCGTCCTCCATGAGCTGGCCCACCAGCCTCGCGCCGCCGACCACCATCACACCGGCCAGGATTACCACGGAGCTGTGGCCCAGGCTGAAGGCGAATCCGACACTCACGGGATCCTTGCGCTGAGCCACGAATTTTCGTGTGGAATTGTCGATCGCGGCGATGTGGTCCCAGTCGTAGCTGTGCTTGATACCGGCCACATAGGCCGTCAGCACGAGGCCCAGCGCCAGCGGCTGCCCGCCACCGGCGCCACCCGCCAGCAGGAGTACGACGGCGGCAAGGTGCAGGAGGACGACGGAACCGAACATGAACGCGAGGCGCGACTTCATCGGGAGATGCTCGCGCCGGCGGTACATCGAGGCGAGCTCCGCCAGTGAGGTCATCAGTATTTCCTTAGATCCAGCGGCGCCCTGCCGTACCAGCGTTCGCGCAGAAGGCCGGTACAGGCACCAAGCAATCGATTCAGTTCCTCGGTGCTGTTCGAGAGGGACCGTAGGATCAAGCCCGTTGTGCCTCCAAGGGTTCGGGTCAGCGATAAGCCCGAGTACGCCTCATACCCCGCCGTCAGCCGGTTCAGTTCATCGGCGAGCGCCTGATCAACCCGCGGATCCACCACAATCAGCGAACCGAGGTGGCTGTAGCCCTCCATGAAGCCCGTTCCGGTCACATCGCCCAGGGCCGGCCGGATCAGGAGGTTGTCGAGCGCAAGCAGCGCCGCGCCGTCGTCGCTTTCCACCTGGATCTCGTTGCAAAGCCGGAGTTCCCGGTACTTGAAGGAGGCGCCGTCCGGCGACCAGCCAGGAGTGATGACTTCCGCCATGATGAGGCTCGACGTCGGACGCACAGTGATGTGGGTATTCTGCCGATAGCTGGCCTCCCGGTAGGCGATGAGCTGGTCAGGAGCCAACTCCAGTTCCGCGCCCTCCCCCAGGCGAATAGTCATCCGCTGCTCAGCAAACGATCCCGGAGTCCGATAAATCTTCGTGGCCGACTGAGTCGTCAAAAGCAACGAAGCCCCAGGCTCGACCTCCACATCCACAACATAGAGATCCGCCCCCAAATACGCCCCGCCCGGATTGACCATGACATAACAAACCTGCCCGCTCTGATCCAAGTAATGCGGCCTCAAAACCCGCAAGGCACCCCGATGAAACTGTCGCACGGCCACGGAACGACCGGCGCGCTCGGCTACGCGCAACTGCAGTTCGCCCATCGGCGCCTTTGAGGGTGCCAGGTCACCTCCGACGGCTCCGCCGGATTTGGGGCCGTGCCCGTCCCCAGCCGCTCCCAACTCTCGCAAGCTCGAGTCGGGGCCCTCGCCGCCGTGGGCCCCTCGCGGTGCCCGCCACGCCGCGGCCCCCAAACCCGGCTTCGCCGCCTCAGCGGTCAGGTCACCGACCGGGCTCCCCTCGACCGCCGTCGTGCTCATTGCGCCAGGTCGAGCATTAGGACGTCGTGCCGCATCCATGCGATGACCTTGTCTAGCCCTTCGTCCGTCTTCAGGTTCGTGAAGCAGAACGGCTTGTCGCCGCGGAATTCCTTGGAGTCGTGTTCCATGACGGAGAGGTCAGCCCCGACGAAGGGGGCGAGGTCGGTCTTGTTGATGATGAAGAGGTCGGATTTGATCATGCCTTGGCCGGCTTTGCGGGGGATTTTCTCTCCCTGGGCAACGTCGATGATGTAGATCGAGAAGTCGACGAGTTCGGGGCTGAACGTGGCGGAGAGGTTGTCGCCGCCGGATTCGACGAAGATGACCTGCAGGTCGGGGTGCCGTTTCTTGAGTTCCTCGATGGCCGCCGTGTTCATGGAAGTATCTTCGCGGATGGCGGTGTGCGGGCAGCCGCCGGTTTCGACGCCGATGATGCGGTCCTCGGGCAGAATGCCGTTGGCTGCAAGGATTTTGGCGTCTTCGATCGTGTAGATGTCGTTGGTGATGGCGGCCATGGAGATTTCCCTGCTCATGTGGCGGGTCAGGCGCTCCACGAGCTGCGTTTTGCCAGCACCTACCGGGCCGCCGATGCCGATCTTGATGGGTTCAGACATGTGTCCTCCTATGGTTCTAGCTCATGAACATGCGCGCACGTTGCCATTCGTGCCGCATCTGCGAAATTTCCAGCCCGGGGCTGACGGCTCCGAAGTCGTCCCAGCTGAGGTGCTGGACATGTTCGACGGCGGCAGCGACGTCGTCGTGCGCTTTGCGCAGGAGCCGCTGCCCGGAGTTCTGGCCGAGCGGGATGGCACGCACGGCGTTCTGCGTCAGGGACGTGACCGCCGCGAAAAGGTACGCGCCGAGCGCTTCTTCGAACGGCACGCCCAGCGAGCGCGCGACGACGGCGAACGCCAGCGGCTGATGACCGGCAGCCCGGCCCGTGGTCACGAGAGCCCGGTACGCCTCGAGCTCGGCCGACGGAAAGACCTCGGTCCCGATCTCGATCAGCCGCCCGCCCATCTTGGTACTGGCCTCCCGCAACTGCCGAGGCAAGAGCTGGGCACTCAAATGAACATCCAACTCCCCCAAATCCGCCCCCTCAAAAAGGAACCGAATGGCCAAGCCATCGGAATAGGTCAACTGCTGTGAAATGAATGCAGACAGCCAGACCCCAAAACTCCCCTCATCAGAAACGACCCCACGCTCGATGTAGGTCTCAAATCCAAGAGAATGCGCAAAAGCCCCGGTAGGCAACGCGGAATCAGTGAGCTGCTGAAGTGCAAGCTGACAAGAACTCACTGTTGCCTCCCGAAGGTGACGTCGCGAACAGCCGACCCGGATTTGGGGGCCGCGGTGTGGAGGGCACCACGGGGGGCCCACTGCCGCGAGGGCCCCGACCCGAGCTTGCGAGGGTTGGGAGCGGCTGGGGACGGGCACGGCCCCAAATCCGGGGCGGCGCCCCAACCCGACCGCACGCCACGGCCAATGAGACTAGTGCGTGTGTTCAGCATGGCGGAAAGGCACCGGCATTACGCGTTCCTGACGGTCGTAAGGCACACCGACGTGTTTGAGGTAATCCTCGACCGTGTGGTCGTACTGGCACACCATGACTTCGGCCCCGTATTCGGACGAGGCGTCGAAAAATTGGGCCTGCAGGTGCCGGTTGCCCAGGGAGTGGGCCACTACACCCATTTCGTAGATGCTGCGGGCGGCGATGACCAAGACGTCGCTCGGCAGCACAGACACCACGATCAGGTTTGCATCCTCGACGGCGAGGATGTCGCCGTCGCGCAGGTCTCCGGAGCCGGGCGGGAGGCGAATGCCGAACTCTTTCCCGTGGTCCGTGGTGACGCGCTGGATGCGTTTGACCAGTTGGGCACTCGGCAGCACGACCTTCTCCTTGTGGAGGCCGGCGTACTTTTCGGGATCAGGCAGTTCGTACAGGTTGCCCAGGATCTTTTCGATGATCATGTGGTTCTCCTCCGGCGATCTAGAAAAGGAAGTAGCGCTGGGCCATGGGCAGCACGTCGGAGGGCTCGCAGGTGACGTCTTCGCCGTCGACCGTCACTTTGTAGGTTTCGGGGTCGACGGCGATATCGGGCGTCTCGCCGTTGAACTTGAGGTCCGCTTTGCTCAGGTTCCGGATGCCGGATACCGGCCGGATGACGCGTTCCAGGCCAAGCTCCTCCGGGACGCCGGCGTCGATGGCCGCCTTGGAGAGGAAGGTGATGGACGACTGCTGCAGCGCCTTGCCGTGGGTGGCGAACATCGGGCGCATGGTGCGTGGCTGCGGTGTGGGGATGGAGCCGTTGGAATCGCCCATGAGTGCGTAGGCAATCTGGCCGCCTTTAAGGACCAGTTCCGGCTTCACGCCGAAGAAGGCCGGGTTCCAGAGGACGAGGTCGGCGAACTTGCCCACTTCCACGGAGCCGATGGAGTCTGCCATGCCCTGCGCGATCGCGGGGTTGATGGTGTATTTGGAGACGTAGCGCTTGATCCTGAAGTTGTCGCTTTCCTCGCCCAAGCCGTTTGCAGCGCCGTGGCTTGCACCTGACGCGTCCTTGAGCACGCCCCGCTGCCGCTTCATGGCGTCGGCCACTTGCCAGGTGCGGATGACGACTTCGCCGACGCGGCCCATGGCCTGGGAATCCGAGGAGGTCATGGAGAAGATGCCCAGGTCCTGGAGCACGTCTTCGGCCGCGATGGTTTCGGCCCGGATGCGGGAATCGGCGAACGCCACGTCTTCCGGGATGTCCGGATTGAGGTGGTGGCACACCATGAGCATGTCCAGGTGCTCTTCGATGGTGTTCCGCGTGTACGGGAGCGTCGGGTTGGTGGATGCCGGGAGCACATTGGGCAGTCCGGCGATTTTGATGATGTCCGGAGCGTGCCCACCGCCGGCGCCTTCGGTGTGGAAGGTGTGGATTACCCGGCCGTCAATGGCCTTGATGGTGTCCTCCACGAATCCGCACTCGTTGATGGTGTCCGTGTGGATGGCTACCTGCACGTCGTATTCATCGGCTACGCGCAGGGACATGTCGATGGACGACGTCGTGGCACCCCAGTCCTCGTGGACTTTGAGGCCTACTGCTCCTGCGCGGATTTGTTCAGCGAGCGGTTCGATGGCAGAGGCGTGGCCTTTTCCGAGGAGGCCGATATTGATCGGGAGCCCCTCCGCCGCTTGCAGCATCCGCGAAATGTGCCATTTGCCGGGCGTGATGGTGGTGGCCTTGGTACCTTCGGCCGGTCCTGTGCCGCCGCCCACCATGGTGGTGACCCCGCTGCACAGGGCCGTGGGGACTTGGTCCGGGGAAATGTAGTGGATGTGGGTGTCCACACCGCCTGCGGTGAGGATCTTGCCTTCACCCGCGATCATCTCGGTGCTGGCCCCGATCACGATGTCCACGCCGTCGGAAATCTGCGGGTTGCCGGCTTTGCCGATCTTGAAGATGTGGCCGTCTTTGAGCGCCACGTCGGCCTTGTAGATTCCGGTGTAGTCGAGGACCACTACGTTCGAAATGACGGTGTCCGGGACGTCGAGCGTCTGGACCGATGCTGCGTTGGATTCAGGCAGGCGGCCGTCGCGGGTCACTTGGCCGTTCTGCCCCATGCCGTCGCGGACCACTTTGCCGCCGCCGAACATGACCTCTTCGCCGTAGACCGTGTAGTCCTTCTCGATCTCGAGGAAAAGTTCGGTGTCCGCCAAGCGGATGGAGTCGCCCGTCGTCGGGCCGTAGAGGTCTGCGTACTGCTTGCGCGAAATTTCAAAGCTCACTGGGCTGTCCCTTCCTTGCTGGCTCCGGGCCCTTCGGTGCCGGCGGCAGCACCGCCGTCGTTCTTTCCGGCGTCCGCGTCAAGGGGACCGTTGACGGCGTTCCGCAGGCCGTAGACTTCGCGGTTGCCAGCAAGGGCGACGAGCTTGACGGTCTTGGAGTCGCCGGGCTCGAAGCGTGCGGCCGTTCCGGCGGGGATGTCCAGGCGGCGGCCGTAAGCGGCTTCGCGGTCAAAATCGAGCGCTGGATTCGATTCGGCAAAATGGTAGTGCGAACCCACCTGGACGGGGCGGTCGCCACGGTTGACGACTTCGACGGCGATTGCCTCGCGTCCGCTGTTGCAAGCAATGGGCTCTGCTTGGAGACGGTACTCACCGGGAATCATATTGGCCTCCTAGCGGATCGGATCGTGGACGGTGACGAGCTTGGTGCCGTCAGGGAAAGTGGCCTCAATCTGGACGTCATGGATCATCTCGGGCACGCCCTCCATGACATCCTCACGGCGAAGCAGGGTGGTCCCGTAGCTCATCAGTTCAGCGACGGTTTTCCCGTCGCGGGCGCCCTCAATCAGTTCGTAACTGATGATCGCCACGGCTTCGGGGAAGTTGAGCTTAAGACCGCGGGATTGCCGACGGCGGGCGAGGTCGGCCGCGACCACGATCATGAGCTTTTCCTGCTCACGGGGCAAAAGATGCATCGGTTCTCCTTAAAGTTGTGTGCTGCAGAAGCGGACATCAGATCACTCGAGGCTCAGATAAGCCGAGGACGTCGGGGCAGCTACTACGGTTATAACGCCAAACGTCAGACATATCCAGTTCGATCCTTCACCGCCCCTTCCGAACGAATTGTGACCAGCCTAAGCCGACCAGGTTTCCGCCTTATTTCCGCGGCACCGGAAGGTCAGGCCTTCTTGGCGCGGTGCTTCCTGACCTGCCAGACAACCAGAATCGCCACCACAATTACTGCCACCACAGCCGCGGCACCCCGGCCCACCACGCGCGCCACTTCTTCGTAGGAATTTCCGGCCACAAAGCCGAGCGTCACGAACAAGGAGCCCCAGATAATGCCGCCGCTGAAGTTCCAGAACGCGAAGCGCCGGTAGGGCATTCGGCTGAGTCCGGCGAGCGCGGGCATGACGGCGCGAAAGAAGGCTGTAAACCTGCCCAGGAACACCGCGACGCCACCTTTGTCTTTGAGGAAGTCTTCGGCCTTCTGCAATTGGGCGCGTCTTTTGTCCAGGATTTTCAAGGCCATCACCCGCGGACCGAAGTGCTTGCCTATTTCGTAGCCCACGGTGTCTCCCGTGATCGCGGCAGCCACCACAATGGCGATCATGGCCCAAAGTTCGAAAAGCCCACGGCTCGCAATCACCCCGCCAACCACGGCTGCCGTTTCACCGGGGATCACAAAGCCCACAAAGATTGCATCCTCAGCGAACACGAGGGCGAAAACGATGCACGCAATCACGAGCGGGCTGGTGTTCAGGAGTCCGTCCAAAAGCGCATGCATGAAGAACAGTCTGGCAGGCGAAGCCGTACTTGGGCAGGAAGAGTCAGATCCGGCTACCGTTGCTCGTCCATGGAGGCCCGTCCAGAATGGTGAGTGTGAACGACAGCTTCGCTGATGTGACCTCCCGTGTGTGGCACGCAATCGGCGCCGATGACGGCAGTGCCGATTGGCCAGCCACTCAGCTAACGACGACCGGGCCACGGGCGGTCCTCCCGGCCGCTTTCGACGTGACAGGACTTGCGACGGGAGCGGTTGCCGTCGCAACGTTGGCCGCGGCGCAGTTCCTCGCAGCTCGCCGCCAGTCAAAGCAGCCAGCGGTGACGGTGGACAGTCGGGCGGCGTGCGCAGCGTTCGCGTCCGAGAGGCTGTTCACCCCCATCGGCTGGACCCGGCCGCCGCTGTGGGACCCCATCGCCGGCAACTATCGTGCGGCGGACGCGTGGATCAGGCTGCACACCAACTACGCCAGCCACCGCGCCGCCGTCGAGCGGGTGCTGGGCGCCCATGACCGCGAAACAGTTCAGGCCGCAGTGGCCGGGTTGCCTTCCGAGGAGTTGGAGACGGCCATCGTGGAGGCGGGCGGATGCGCCGCCGTCATGCACAACCGCGGCCAGTGGCTCGCCTCGGCTCCGGGGATGGCGACCGCGGACGCGCCTCCGCTGACCGTCGTCGAGCGCCGCTTGTCCGGTGTCGGCACGCCGAACGCTATCGGAGAACTGCCCTTCGACGGGGTGCGCGTGCTCGACCTGACGCGGGTGATCGCTGGACCGGTGTGCACCAAGTTCCTCGCTGGCTATGGTGCGGACGTGCTGCGGATCGACCCGCCGGGCTTTGACGAGGTGCCGTCGCTATTGCCTGAGACCACGCTCGGCAAACGTACGGCCGCCCTGGATCTCACTGCCTCAACCGACCGCGCGACGTTCGAGGAACTGCTCGCGGGTGCCGATGTGCTCGTGTCGGGACTGCGGGCCGATGCCCTGAAAAGCCTAGGTTACGACGACGAGGCCCTGGCCGCCGTGAACCCCGGCCTGATCATCGCCAGCCTGGACGCGTATGGCTGGGATGGCCCGTGGCGCAATCGCCGCGGGTTCGACAGCCTGGTCCAGATGAGCTGTGGGATCGCCGACGCCGGAGCCACCGCCACGGGGCAAGCGGAGCCGACGCCGCTTCCCGTCCAAGCGCTCGACCACGCGACCGGCTGGCTATTGGCCGCGGCCGTCGCCCGTGCTCTGACCCGACGGCTTACCCACTCTGTGACGGCCCGCATCCAGGGCTCACTCATCGGCACGGCCAACTTGCTGTACTCGTTGACCCTGCCGGACGACCACCTCGCCGTACCTGCACCCAAAGACTTCACCCTGGTAGCAACCACCACCGACTGGGGGCCGGCACAACGCGTGCCGCTTCCGGGGCGAATCGACGGCGTCCCCGCGCACTGGTCGCAGCAAGCCGGACCGCTCGGCCGTCACCCAGCCATGTGGGCCACGCACAAGTAAACCCCCGGAACCGTGCGGTTCCGGGGGTTTTGGGTGGGCCCTGTGGGGATCGAACCCACGACCCACGGATTAAAAGTCCGATGCTCTACCAACTGAGCTAAAGGCCCCTGCCGACTGTAGAAACAGCCATGAATACTGTACCTCAAGCTCAAGGCCGTTTTCACACCACGAGCACCCGCGCCGTCGTGACCTCTTTTGGCCCAAACCCCGACGACGACGCGCGGCCACAACGGCGTGTCGCGCCACCTATGGAATCAAACAAGGTCAGGAAGGAACCCACCGCAACAGACGCCAGTCAAGAGTGCACGAGCGAAAACACAGGAGTAGCGTTGGGGCATGAGCGAACAATCGGGACCTCCTGTGTACGGCGGAGCAAATAGGCACCACAAGCCGAAACCCTTCGCGCCGATTGACTTCGAGCCGTTTGCCGGCGGAGCGGACCCCGCGCGCGTGTCCGAAGCCGCGCACCTTGCCGCCCAGGCCCTCGTGCGGCGGGGCCGCGACAGTGACGATCCGAAGATCACCAGACGCCTCGTCAAGCTCGCGGACGAGCAAGGCTTGGAGGCCATCGCCGAAATGTGGGCCGAGAGCCCCGCCCGGTCCTTGCCCGGCGCCTTGTGGCGGCTCTATGCATTGCGCGCGGCCACCATGCAGAACTCCGAGCGCATCTCCGTGTACTTCAAGGCCGGCCGGGACACTGCCCAGGTTTCCCATGTTGTGGCTGGAGCCGCCGAGCCGCCGGGAGCCGACGAAATGAAGCAGATGGCAGACGCCATCCTTTCTGGAGCGTTCGACGGGGATTTCGACGTCGCGCTGGAACGCTCAGCCGCGTTTTGCCGCGTCGTCGCGCTCGGCCAAGCAACGCTGGCAGACAGCGCAGAGCATTCCAACGAAGGTCACGCAAGCAAACTGACCCGGAACTCGCACCAGCTCGTGAAAACCGCGGAAGATCTCGAGCACGCGGCCAATGCGTGGCGCCTCGGTGAGCTGGACTGAGATGAAATATAAGGGTGAGGGGCCGCCACAACCACCCCGACCGCCAGCTGTCAATGTTGACTTAGCTCGGCCGACGTAGAAAACTGAAACTGGTGTCGAACCGCGAAACCCCCGGGCTTCAACTTATAGCCGCTTCGAGCGGCCTACCGCCGAGAGGCGTATCCGGTTCGGCACCATTTTTATGCCTTTCGGCGAAGACGCCGCTCCGTCCCCGTCCACCTCGCCTACCGGAAGCCACATGAAGCTGCGTCTCTTTCCCCAAGAACCCGCCGGTTTGCAGCTGCTTTCGCAGATGGCTCGTCAGATTCTTGAGGCAACCGGGACGCTTTCCGAGATCTTCGGAGCCCCTGTCGCGGAGCACGAACGGCTTGTGGAGGAGTTGCACGAACACGAGGCGAAATCCACGGATCTGCATTTCGCCCTGCTGACCCATATGCGCACGAGTTTCGTGAATCCGCTCCCCCGCGAGGACATGTACGCCCTTTCCCGTTTCCTCAACGAGGCGATGGAAAAGCTGGATGCCGCGGGTGAGCTCGTAGCCCTCTACAAACTGGACCGGGTGCCCAAGCGAGCTGCGGACCAGTTGGAGATCATCAGCCGCCAGGCGGAACTCACGGTTGATGCCATGCGTCAGCTGGACGATTTGGACGAACTCGAGGACTACTGGATCGAGGTCCTGCGCCTGGCTAAGCGTGCGGAGCGCAGCCACCGGACCTGGGTGGCCGAGATGCTCCGCGATATGAAGTCCACCCAATTTTCGAGGAACCGCGACGTAGCCAACCAACTGGTGGACGTCACCAAGGACATGCGCCGCGTCGCCACCCAGGTAGGCAGCATCATCGTCAAGGAAGCATGAGGTGGCGGTCGCGTTCTTCGCCCTTGTGGTGGTGCTGGCGGCTGGCTTCGCATTCCTGAACGGCTTCCGCGATGTCTCCACCGCCGTCGCACTCTCCGTGCGGACCCGTGCCCTCACTCCTTCCGTTGCCGTTGTGTTGGCGGCCGTCTTCAACTTTGCCGGCGTGCTGCTCAGTGGCGGCTTCGCACTGATTTTCAGCCAGTCGTGGGTGGTTCTCCCCTCGGGAATGAACGGGCTGACTATGCTCGCCGCGGGGCTCTGTAGCGCCATCCTTTGGGGAATCTACGCTTGGTGGCGCGGTGTGCCGCTCTCGTCGACCCATGCCCTTGTGGGAGGCCTGGTGGGGGCTGGAGCTGCAAGCGCAGTGATGGGAGGCAGCTCCATCAACGGTGTAGACAGCATCTTGCTGGCGCAAGTGGTCCTGCCGTTGCTGCTTTCCCCCGTGATTGCCTTCATTGGCGCTTACCTTCTCGTGTGGCCTGTCACGTGGGCGGCGCGCTACACCCAGCCCGATGTTGTGCATGGCCGCTTCCGCCATGCACAGTCGGTCTCGGCCGCTGCCGTCGCGTTTGGCCATGGCCTGCAGGACGGACAGAGAACAGTAGCGGTGATCCTGTTGGGCGCTGTGGCCGCAGGGGTGTCCGACTCCAACGACCTCCCAATCTGGGTCATCCTGCTGACTGCCGTCATGCTCACGGCAGGAACGCTTTGTGGTGGCTGGCGCATCTCTTACACCCTGGGTTACAAGCTGACGCGGGTGGACCCGCTGCGGGGATTCATCGCCCAGAGCCTGACCTCGCTGATGTTGTTCGTCGGCGCCATCGGCTTCCATTTGCCGCTTTCCACCACGCACACTGTGACGTCGGCAGTGCTCGGCGCAGGAACCAACCAGAACTTTTCCGTCACAAACCGTCGGATGGTGCTGCGGATCCTGGGCTTCTGGGTCGCGACGCCGATCGTCACCGCCGCAGTGGCGTTCATCGTTGGGCTGGCGCTCTCGCCGCTGTCGCACTGAGTTCAGGTAAACGAAAGCCCGACGCCGGCAGTCACCTGGGAAGGTGACCGCCGGCGTCGGGCATTCGCATCGATTGCTCCAGTACGGTCGTTTTGAGCCTCCAAAACGACCGCTACTCAGCAATCGATGGGGGTTCCGAAGTTGGGCCCACGCCGGCGAGGGCCCCGGCCTGAGCTTGCGAAGGCTGGGAGCCGGTGGGGATTATCCGAACCGGCCGGAGACGTAGTCTTCCGTGGCCTTCTGGGACGGGTTGTTGAAGATGGTGGTGGTGTCCGCGAACTCGATGAGCTTGCCCGGCTTGCCGGTGCCGGCGATGTTGAAGAAGGCGGTCTTGTCGGAAACGCGTGCGGCCTGCTGCATGTTGTGGGTCACGATCACCACGGTGTACTCGTCCTTGAGCTCATTGATGAGGTCTTCGACGGCCAAGGTGGAGATGGGGTCCAGCGCGGAGCAAGGCTCGTCCATGAGGATGACCTGCGGTTCCACGGCGATGGCGCGGGCAATGCAGAGCCTCTGCTGCTGGCCGCCGGAGAGTCCGGAGCCGGGCTTCTCGAGGCGGTCCTTGACCTCGTTCCACAGGTTGGCGCCGCGCAGGGACTTCTCCACGAGTGCGTCGGCCGCGCCCTTGCTGATTCTCCGGTTGTTCAGCTTCACGCCGGCCAGCACGTTGTCGCGGATGGACATGGTGGGGAACGGGTTGGGCCGCTGGAAGACCATGCCCACCTGGGTGCGCACCGTCACGGGGTCCACGCCGGGCCCGTAGAGGTTGTCGCCGTCGAGCAGGACTTCGCCTTCAACGCGCGCACCGGGCAGCACTTCGTGCATGCGGTTCAGGGTGCGCAGGAAGGTGGACTTGCCACAACCGGACGGGCCGATGAACGCCGTGACCGATTTGGCTTCAATGTTGATGTTGACGCCTTCAACGGCCAGGAAGCTGCCGTAGTAGACGTTCAGATCCTTGACGTCGATCCGCTTAGACATGGTGTTCCTTCGGTGCTGTGGTTGGAAGTTTGCGGGTGGCCTGGGGGCTCAACGGCCGGCCTTGGGGGCGAAGATCCGGGCGATCAGCCTGGCGCCGAGGTTCAGGAGCATCACCAGGATGATCAGGACCAGCGCGGCACCCCATGCCCGCTGGCTCGACGGGTCCGGGTTGGACGGCGAGGTCGGGTTCAGGATCTGCGTGTAGATGAACGTAGGCAGTGAGGCCATCCAGCCGCCGAACACGTTGTTGTTGATGGTGGTGGCGAAACCCGCGGTGACCAGGATCGGAGCCGTCTCGCCAATCACTCGGGCGATCGCCAAGGTGACGCCGGACGCAATGCCGGAAATCGCCGTCGGGATGACCACCTTGAGGATGGTGCGCCACTTGCGGACACCGAGCGCGTAAGCAGCCTCACGGAGCTCGTTCGGGACGATCTTGAGCATTTCCTCGCTGGAGCGAACCACCACCGGGATCATCAAGACTGAAAGCGCGACGGCGGCAACCGCACCGGTCTTGGTGCCCGGGCCGACCACGGCGAAGAAGAACGCTGCGGAAAAGAGGCCTGCCACGATGGAGGGGATACCGGTCATGACGTCGACGAAGAAGGTGATGGCACGGGCGAGGGCCCGGTCGTTGCCGTATTCCACCAAGTAGATTGCGGTTAGCAAGCCCACCGGAACCGAGATGACAGTGGCGAGCAGGGTGATTTGCACGGTGCCCAAGAGCGCGTGGTAGACGCCGCCGAGGACCTTCGTGCCTTCATCGACGCTCTTGTTGTCGAGGGCGCCTGTGACGCCGTTCATGGATGTCGTCAGGAAGCCGGGGGTGATGATGCCGGGAATGCCGTTCACGAGGACGGTCCAGATCACCGAAATCAGGGGTAGCAACGCCACAAGGAACGAGCCGACGATCAGGCACGTGGCAAGCTTGTCGCTCGCCTTCCGGCCGCCTTCGACGGCTGCGCTCCAGCCGACCAGGCCGATCGCGAAGAGGATGGCGGACACGAGGCCCCAACCGAAGGCGTTGAAGCCGATCAGCGCAAGGATTGCCGCGCCGAGTACCAAGGCGACGGCCAGGACGACGTACGGTGCGAAAGCGGGCAACTGGCCCTTGGTCAGTGCAGAGCGTTTGCGCGCCACGGGGGCTGTGACAGTCATTAGTTGGCTCCCGAGAATTCTTTATGCCTGGTGATGATCCAGCGTGCAATCATGTTGACACCCAGGGTGATGACGAACAATACCAAGCCGGCTGCGATCAAAGTGCTGACCTTGAGCCCGCTGGCTTCAGGGAAGTTCAAGGCGATTTCCGCGGCGATCGTCTGGTTGCCGGACTGGATCAGGCTCGCGGTCAGGGCGCCTGAGGACAGGACCAGGGCTACGGCCATGGTCTCGCCAAGTGCACGGCCGAGGCCCAGCATGACGGCGCTCACGATGCCCGGTCGCCCGAACGGCAAAACAGCCATCTTGATCATTTCCCAACGCGTCGCGCCGAGGGCCAGGGCGGCTTCCTCGTGGAGCTTCGGGGTCTGCAGGAAGATCTCACGCGACAGGGAAGTGATGATCGGCAGGACCATGACGGAGAGTACGATGCTCGCGGTCAGGATGGTCTTGCCGGTAGCCGAGGCCGGGCCTTGGAAAATCGGCAACCAGCCCATATTGCTGGCAAGCCAGCCGTAGGCGGGCGAGATTTGGGGGGCAAGGAATGCCGCACCCCATGCGCCATAGACCACGGAGGGAATCGCGGCGAGGAGGTCCACCACGTAGCCAAGGCCCGAGGCAAGCCTGCGGGGCGCGTAGTGCGAGATGAACAGGGCGACGCCGATGGCAACAGGGGTAGCGATCACCAGTGCGATGACGGCGGCAATCAAGGTCCCGACGACGATCGGCCCAATGTAGGCGAAGAAGCCGTTGCCGCCCTGGATGTCAGCAGCCGGAGCCACAAGCGCCGGAATGGCCTGGACTACAAGGAAAAGGGCGACGCCGAAGAGAACCACGAGGATCAGGCATCCCGCGGCCAGGGTGGCTCCGGAGAAGACCTTGTCCCCGGCGCGTCCGGCACCTTGGGAAGTGGTCAAGGAGTTGGTGGTCACTTCACGATCCTTCAGATTCACTCAAAAATGGCCAAGTTCCCCGCCCCGCCCGGTGATGTTTCACCAGCGCGGGACAGGGAACCTCGATATTCAGGGTAGTGGTGCCGCGGTCCGCAGCACCACTACTCCATTGTGGTCCTTAGGCCTTGGCCTTGATGGAGTCAACGGCGGCCTTTGCCTTGTCCTGCAGCGCCTTGGAGAGCGGAGCGGACTTGGCGGAGCCGGCCGCGGCCTGCTGGCCGGCGTCGGAGACTACATAGCTCTCGAAAGCCTTGACCAGGTCAGCAGTAGCCTGCTTGTCGTAGGTGGTGCAGACGACGTGGTAGGAAACCAGAACTACCGGGTAGGCGGAGGAATCCGTGGTGGTGCGGTTAAGCTTGATGGAAAGGTCGCCGGCCGGGCGGCCAGCAACGGGCGTGCCCAGTTCAACAGCCTTGGCGGCAGCGGCAGCGGAGATCTTGACGAAGTCCGAGCCAACCTTGATCTGCGCGGTGCCAAGCTTGCCGGAGACTGCAGAGTCATCAGCGTAGGTCACTGCACCGGGGGTGTCGGTCACGGTCTTGACGACGCCGGAGGTGCCCTTGGCGTTCTCGCCCTTCAGGGATGCAGGCCACAGGCCGGCAGCCTTGTCGGTCCAGACCGAGGGAGCCGCTGCAGCCAGGTAGTCCGTGAAGTTCTGGGTGGTGCCGGAGTCGTCAGAGCGGTTGACCGGGGTGACCTTGAGGTCCGGAAGCGTGACGCCGGCGTTCAGGGCGGCGATTGCCGGGTCGTTCCAGTTGGTGATCTGGCCGCGGAAGATCTTAGCAACGGTGTCGGCGTCGAGCTTCAAGTCCTTGACGTTCGGGATGTTGAAGGCAACGGCGATCGGCGAGACGTAAACCGGAATGTTGATGGCGCCATCGGTGCCGCACTTGGTCTTGGAGGTGGCCAACTCAGCGTCGGTCAGGTAGGCGTCAGAGCCTGCGAACTGTGCGGATCCGTCAAGGATGGCCTTGCGGCCTGCGCCCGAGCCGTCCGGGGAGTACTGGACCGTGGCACCCGGGTTGGCGGAAGCGAATGCGGCCTTCCAGGCGTCCATGGCCGCGCCGGTCGAGGAGGCGCCGATACCGGTCAGCGTGCCCGTGACCTTGACGGCCGCGGCGCTCTGGGTGGCGGCCGGTGTGGCGCCGGTTGCGTTGTCTGAACCGCAGGCGGTCAGCGCAAGGGCGCCGACTGCGAGGACCGCGATTGCCGCGTTGCGGCCGAAGCGAGTTGCCTTCACTGGGATGTACCCCTTCCAGGGATTCTCTGATGCGCGCCGAGGGAGAAAGTCGGCATACGAAAGATTTGCGTACGTTTTTGTACCTTGATTGACGGTAGGAGCCGCAGGTAACAGGATCGGCGGTCCAAAGTGAACAGAAGGTGAACGGCTGCGGACCATTGGCTTACATCTGCAGCGTCGCCCTTGCGCTTGGCGTGTCATGGGGGATTAAGTGACGCCCCTCACTTTGTGGCTCCCTCGGCGTGCCGCACTCCGTGAGCCGCTCCTGAATAGACTTGAGCCATGACCGCCCCCCAAGGACTTTCAACAAGCAAGAAATTCCTGCGGGCGCGGCTGCGCACGGGCTTCGTCCGCAGCCGGAACTCGTTGGTTCCGGCTGTCCAGATGACCGTCTGCGCCGTGGGCGCCTACGCGTTCGCTGAATACATCCTGGGGCACAAGGGACCCCTTTTTGCCGCCACGTCGTCCCTGATCGCGCTCGGCTTCTCGCGGGATCCTCGGCTTCGCCGGGTCGTGGAAGTCGGGCTTGGCTGCACCCTCGGGATCGTCATCGGCGATCTGCTGCTCCACTGGCTGGGTTCGGGAATCTGGCAAGCCGCCGTCGTGCTCCTTTTCTCGATTCTCCTGGCCCGGTTTCTGGACAGCGGCACCATCTTCACCACCCAGTTGGGCCTGCAATCACTTCTCGTGGTCCTGCTGCCGGCACCGGAAGGCGGGCCGTTCACCCGCAGCATCGACGCCGTGGTGGGCGGGGTATTCGCGCTGCTCGTCACCATGCTGGTCCCGAAGGATCCGCGCCGGGAGCCCCGCCAGGACGTCCGCAAACTCCTGCACGAACTCTCAGAGGTCCTCCGTGAGTGTGCCGACGCTTTGATCAACAGCGACTCGACCCAGGCCTGGCATGCCCTCATCCGGGGGCGGAACTGCCAGCCCCTCGTGGACCGGATGCGCCAATCCCTCAAGGCGTCCGGTGAGGTGGCCACCCTCGCCCCGGCGTACCGGCGGCACCGCGACGAGCTGACCATGCTGGAGGAATCGCTGGATTCCATCGACCTCGCCCTTCGCAACGGACGGGTGTTCGCACGGAGGCTCACCAGCGCCATCAACCATGCAGCATTGACGGACGAGGCAACGGACAGCATCTCGGAGGTCCTGCTAGACACTTCTGCCGCCGTAGAGGAACTATCGCTCGGCCTCGCGGAAGTGCACGACGGCGCCCGCCGCGCCCACCTGCGCGGTGCGCGGCAGGACTTGGCTGACATTGCCACCCGGCTGCACCCCAAAATGCTGCACGTCCAGAAGCTCGAAGGCGAAACAGTGGTGATGCTCTTCCGCCCGCTCATGGTGGATCTGCTCGAAGCCGCGGGCATGGACCCCCGGGAAGCCCGGGACGTGCTTCCTCCCTTGCAGTGAGGCGCACTTGACTGTCCTACCCCTCCACTAGCCTTGTACGCATGGCTTCCAAGACCTCACGCACCTCCAAGACACCCGCGTACAAATGTGCCGAATGCGGGTGGACCACGGTCAAGTGGGTGGGCCGCTGCGGTGAGTGCCAGGCATGGGGCACCGTGGAGGAAACAGGCGCCACAGTTGCGCGTACGACGGCGGCAACAACGGTTTTGGAGCCGGCCCGCCGGATTGCCGAAGTAGACGGGACCACGGCCGCATTCCTGCCCACCGGCGTCGACGAACTGGACCGCGTCCTGGGCGGAGGGCTGGTTCCCGGCGCGGTGATCCTGCTTGCCGGCGAACCCGGCGTCGGGAAATCCACCCTCCTGCTGGATGTCGCGGCGAAATTCGCCCGGACAGGGCAGGACGTCCTGTATGTCACGGGCGAGGAATCGGCAGCCCAGGTCAAACTCCGTGCCGAACGGATCGACGCCGTCGCGCATACCCTCTATCTCTCGGCGGAAACGGACCTCGGACAGGCGCTGGGGCAAGTGGAGAAGCTCGAGCCGAAGCTGCTGATTGTGGACTCGGTACAGACCCTCAGCAGCGCCGACGTCGAAGGTAGCGCGGGCGGAGTCTCGCAGGTCCGGGAAGTCGCGGCGTCCATCATCGCCGCCGCAAAGCGCCGCAACATGACCACCCTGCTGGTTGGCCACGTGACGAAGGACGGCTCCATTGCCGGTCCGCGTCTCTTGGAGCACTTGGTGGACGTCGTGTGCCAGTTCGAAGGCGAGCGCCATTCGCGCTTGCGCTTGTTGCGCGCGGTCAAGAACCGCTACGGAGCGACGGACGACGTCGGCTGTTTCGACCTGAACGAAGCCGGCATCGAAGGCCTCGCCGATCCCAGCGGCCTTTTTGTATCGCGGACACGCGAACCGGTTTCCGGCACCTGCATCACCGTGACCATGGAAGGCCGGCGCCCACTGCTGGCCGAGGTGCAGTCGCTCCTGGCCGAAAGTGCCAGCTCACAGCCGCGGAGGGCAACGAGTGGCCTCGACAGCTCGCGCGTCGCCATGCTCCTGGCCGTGCTCCAACAGCGGGCCGGCTGCATCCTGCACAAGGACGACTCCTACGTAGCCACTGTCGGAGGGGTGAAATTGAGCGAACCGGCCACCGACCTGGCGGTGGCGCTTGCCGTGGCCTCGGCAAAGGCGCGCAAGGCACTGCCGCAGAGGCTGATTGCATTCGGTGAGGTTGGCTTGGCCGGCGAGGTCCGTCCCGTTCCCGGGATCAACCAGCGCATCCACGAGGCCCAGCGGCTTGGTTTCACCCACGCCGTGGTGCCCGCCAGCCCCAACGGACCGGGGCCGGTCCCGGAGGGTTTCTCCGTCCGCGAGGTGGCACACCTGGCCGAGGCCCTGGAGCTGCTGATCACCTGACGGGCCACTTCACCCGGGCTGGCAGCTTGGCCCGGTGTGTCGGGCGCGCCTATTTGCCAAATCGTCCGGAAGATTGTCCCTATGACCAAAAGAAATGTGCTCATTGGGGGACGCCTCTTCTTTGCCCTCCTGACCCTTGTAGCCGTTGGAACGCAACTCACCGTCCATATCGGCCTGGGCTTCGATGCTTGGAACTTCTTCAGCTACTTCACCAACCTGTCCAATATCTTCGCGTCGGTGGTGCTGTTGATCAGCGGCTACCGCGTGATGGTTGGCAAGCGGCCCAGCGAGCTCGACGACGCCACCCGTGGCACTGCGACGATCGCCATGGCCGTGGTGGGACTGGTCTTCGGCGCGCTCCTCGCTGGACAGGACCTCGGCTCCTTGCTCCCCTGGGTCAACTTCGTTGTCCACTACCTCATGCCAATTGTCATGGTGGCCGATTGGCTGTTCCAGCCTCCGCGCTCCAGACTGACCATCAAGCACCTCTGGTACTGGCTGCTCTACCCGGTTGCCTACCTCGTCTACAGCCTGATCCGCGGCTCTTTCGTAAACTGGTACGCCTACTGGTTCATCGACCCTATGCGCGCGGGCGGTTGGGGCGGAGTGGCGGTCTTCGCGGTAGCGATCGCCGTAGGATTCCTCGTGGTGAGCCTCGCCATGCTGGGGCTGGGAAACAAGCTCGAACGCCAAGTGAGCTACTAGCCCCGCCGCACCATGCCCAAGTCCCCCAGCGGACATGCGCCCTGCACGAATCTGCCCGCCTACTAACCCCGTCCCCACCGGACATGTCCACTCGTGGCCTCATACGAGGGGCATGTCCGGTGAATTTGAGGACTATTTCGCCGGGTTGTGCGTGCCGATCGGCACCAGCGTGAGCTTCGGGTGGTTCTTCTCGATCCGGCGCAGCGCCCAGACGTCGTTGAACAACGCCAGGTATTCGCCGTCGGACCTCAGCAGCACCTCAGCGCCAGGGACGTTGGCGAGCGCCGGCATGGCCTCCGCCGTCGAGATCCTCGCCATCGAGTACGGGAGGCGCTCCAAGCGCATTGGAGCGTTGAAGTCGTGGGCCATGCGGTCTTCCACCACTTCGAACTGCATGGGACCGACAGCCGCGAGCACGGGCGCCTGGTCGCCTCGGACGTCGGAACGGAGGACCTGGATGACGCCTTCGTGCTCAAGCTGTTCGATGCCGCGTCGGAACTGCTTGAACCGGCTGGGGTCCTGGGACCTGGCCACCTGGAAATGCTCGGGCGCAAAGAGCGGAATGGCGGGGAATTCCACCGGTTCGTCCAGGAACAGGCTGTCCCCCACGCGCAGTGAGGACGCGTTGACCAAGCCAACAACGTCGCCGGGGTAGGCCTCGTCGATGACTTCGCGTTCGCGCCCGAACACTTGCTGGGCGTACTTGGTGGCGAACGACTTCCCGGTGCGTGTCTGCGTGACCACCATGCCGCGCTCAAAGACGCCGGAACACACACGGATGAACGCAACGTGGTCGCGGTGTGCCTTGTTCATACCGGCCTGGACCTTGAAGACGAACCCGGCGAAGGGAGCATCAACGGAACGAGGCTCGCCGTCGACGTCCGGACGGGATGCGGCCGGAGGTGCGAAATCCACCAGGGCATCCAAGATTTCCTTGACCCCGAAGTTCAGGGCGGCCGAGCTGAAGAGGATGGGTGTAGCGGTTCCGGCGTGGAAGCTCTCGACGTTGAATTCGAGGTTTGATTCGATCACCAGTCCGGCTTCGTCGACGGCGTCGCTCCAGTTGTTGCCCTGGGTTTCGGCTGCTTCTTCCGGGGTGAAGTACTCGGTGATGGCGATGTTGGCGCCGGCGTTGTTGCGCGCGAACCGTGCGAAGCGGTCATTGCGCAGGTCCCAGACTCCACGGAAGTCGCCCGAAATGCCCACGGCCCAGGTCAAGGGCATGGGCTGGAGGCCGGTGCGTTCCGTGATCTCGTCCATCAGTGCGAGGGCGTCCAGGCCCGGACGGTCCCACTTGTTGATGACCGTAATGATGGGCAGGTTCCGCTGCTTGCAGACCTCGAACAGCTTCATGGTCTGCGTTTCCAGGCCCTTGGCGGCATCCACCAGCATCACTGCGCAGTCGACGGCGGCCAGGACCCGGTAGGTGTCCTCGGAGAAGTCGGCGTGGCCCGGGGTGTCCAGCAGGTTGATCACAGTGTCCCGGTAGGAGAACTGCAATGCTGCGGAGCTGATGGAAATACCGCGGTCCTTTTCCATCTGCATCCAGTCGGAAACAGTTTCCTTGCGGTTGGCCTTGCCGCTCGAGGCACCGGCCGTGCCGATGACTTTGGCGTGCAGGGCAAGGGCTTCCGTCAGCGTGGACTTGCCAGCGTCAGGGTGCGAAATGACCGCGAAAGTCCGACGCCGGGAGGCCTCATGGTGAATTTCCTGGACTCGGGCGGGGCTCAGGACTTCTTGGGACACGGTGCTACTTTCGCTGTGATCTGGGCGTTGCCCGCACTGGAACGACGGGCCGAACGTGGAATGGAGGCTGGATACGGGCCCCGTGCCGGCCGGGGGCCAACTCAGGGAGCGGCACGATTTGTGCGCCAGCCAAGATACCAAGTTTATCGCAGCCCGAGACCACACCGGAGGCAGGGTCTTAAGGCCAGCGCTTAACAGGATCGAAACGACGTGCACAAACCTCCGAAATCACCTGCCGATAGTTTGAATCAATGGCGCACACTCCGGCTCGCGTTGGAGCCATTCGCCAGGAAAACACTCGAGCAGCCGACGATGGCATGAAAGGAACAGGGCATCGATGAAACCAGGGAATGACTTGTTCTACGATCCCCTCGGCCCCTCCCCCGCTGCGAATTCGGCGGCGAACTCCACTGTGAACTCCACGGCGAACCCTGCCGCAAACTCCGTTGCAGCCAGGAGCTGGCCCCAGCAGGGACACCGCCCGGACGCCAGCACAGGCGGAACCCACACTCCCGCGAGGCAAACGCATCCGGACACCGGAAGGGCTGCAGCCCGGGAAGCCGCGCTGCAGAGTGTGCGACGCGACCTTGAGCGACTCGCGCGGCTTCGGACGGCTCCCTGAGGTCCCGGGGACCGAGCTGAGGTCCAGGGAACCGGGGTCAAAGTGGCGGTCCGGCGGCCGCCGTCGAACGCGTTTCGAAGCACCCGCCACATAACCTTCTTTGGGGCACTTTAAGGCTTGCCTGTGCGGTTCTTGCCGGTCTATACCTCTATCATTGAGCTTGCGGGAAACCTGGTATTTTGATCCCGCGGACTCACTGCTGAAAACCGGCATACTTGCGGGCGGGCCTGCCTGCACCTTTGAAGGGAACACCTATGGCTCGGAGCCCCGAAGAATCGCTCAAGGCGACTCTGGGCAGGGTGGCCCCCGGCACGCCGCTGCGCGACGGCCTGGAACGCATCCTCCGTGGGCGCACTGGCGCCCTGATTGTGCTGGGAACGGACCGGACCATCGAGTCCATCTGCTCCGGCGGCTTTGAAATCGGCATCGATTTCTCCCCGACGCGGCTGCGTGAGCTCGCGAAGATGGACGGTGCCATCATCTGCGACAAGGACGCCGGAAACATCCTTCGTGCCGCAGTCCAGCTTGTGCCGGACTCCAGCATCGAGACCCAGGAATCAGGAACGCGTCACAGGACGGCCGAGCGCGTGGCCATCCAGACCGGAGTTCCGGTGATTTCGGTCAGCCAGTCCATGCAGATCATCGCCCTCTACGTCAACGGCCTGCGGCACGTGCTGGAGGGCTCCGAGAAAGTCCTGGCCCGCGCCAACCAGGCTCTCGCAACCCTTGAACGCTACAGCGCCCGCTTGGACCAGGTCACCAGTGCCCTGTCGGCCCTCGAAATCGAGGCCATGGTCACCGTCCGGGATGTGGCTGTCACCCTCCAGCGCCAGGAAATGGTCCGGCGCATCGCCGAGGAAATCGCACAGTATGTCTTGGAGCTGGGTGAGGACGGCAGGTTGCTCTCACTGCAGCTGGAGGAGCTCACCACTGGCCGGGGCCCGGGCAGCGACGTGATCATCCGGGACTACGCCGGTGCCGATGCCTCGCCGGAGGAAATCGACGGCGCGGTGCAGGCCCTTTTGGATCTTGGCCCGGCGGAGCTGATTGACCTGGCCAAGATTGCCGGGATCATCGGTTTCGCCGGGGGCATGGACGTGCTCGACGCCGGTGTGCAGCCGCGCGGCTACCGCCTCTTGTCCGGGCTGAAGTCGGTTCCGAAAGCCGTGGCCGACCGTTTGGTGGAGCATTTCGGCGGACTCCAGTACCTCATGGCCGCCACTATCGACGATCTCATGACCGTGGACGGCATCGGCGACCAGCGCGCCCGGACGGTCCGCGAAGGGCTCAGCCGCATGGCCGAAGCCAGCCTGCTGGACAGGTTCCTCTAGTCCCCACCGCCACCCTAACTTCACAAGTTCGGCCAGGGAACCCTGGCGGCGTGGGCCCAGCCACCGGCTCCCAGCGGCACCCACCGGCTACCACCGGGCCAGCCTTAGCCGAGCTGGAAGACGGCTTTGGTGCTCGCCTTGTTTCCCAGTACGGCCTTGAAGGTGTACGTACCGGTGGCCGGCTTGGCCGAGATTACGCCGCAGCCCTCGGTCGTCCGGTTACGTTGCCACGGGAAGTTGGCCGTCTCGCTCTTGCCCGGATCGATCTGCTTCACAAGGTCGTCGCCCTTCGCCTGGCAGTCCTTGGAGGAGAAAATCCGGTCCTCGCCGCTCATCACCAGGAACTCCATCTGGGACGTGCCGACGTTGACCTGGCACGGTGCTGCTCCGCCGTTGGTGATCTTCATGCTCAGCACGGGGTTCTGCCCGGCCGCATAGGCAGGCTGGTCTGTGGACGCCGTCACCGTCACCAAATTGAGGTCGCACACCGGAGTGGGCGTGGGCGTTGTGGTGGCCGCAATGGGATCCGTCGAAGGGGCCTGGCTCGCAGGGGCGGCTCCGACCGCTTGGGTTTCGGATGCCCCGGAATCAGCCTTGCTCGCAAGGGAGGAACTCATAGCCACGGCCCCGGCCACGAGCATCGCCAGGACCGTCAAGAGGGCACCGAAAACAACCAGCCTCCGACGTCGGTAAACGGCAGGGCTCGTCCGGCGCCTTTGGGGCCGGGCCCCATTCGTCGAACGGTTTGCGCCTGCGGTCCGGGCAGGGCTTTTTGCCGACTGCGACGTGCGCGCCCTCGGCGGTTGCTTGCCCTTGTTGACCATGCTTCTAGGCTAGGCAACGCCGAGCCTGGATGGCGCCGCACCACGCCGCCGGGGCCCGATCGGAGCCAGTATGACCTACGTCATCCTTGGCCACCGGCGCCGGCCGCCATGTCAAACGCGCGTCAGCGGAAAATGGGGCAACGTGGGGAGCTCCACATGGATCATGTCGCCGGGGCTAACGGTACCGCCGCGGGCAACCGTGCCCATGATCCCGGCTAGGCGCACCAGTTTGCCCTCTGAATCGGTGCGAACCACTTCCTTGAGGAGCCCGGGTTGGAAATCGTTGATCTGTTGGCACGGATTGCGGAGTCCCGTCACGGCGATGACAGCCGTCCCTATGGAAAGGCGGGCTCCAACCGGCAGTCCCAGCAGGTCAATCCCTTGTGTGGTGATGTTCTCTCCAAGCTGGCCCGGTCCCACCGTATGGCCTGCGCTCGCGAGATCCTCGAACAGCTCGGCGTGAATCAAGTGCACCTGGCGCAGGTTTGCTTGCGAAGGATCAGCCTTGACCCTGGACCTGTGTTTGACAGTCGCTCCGCAGTGGGCGTCGCCCGCAACACCCTGCCCTTCAAGCACCGTGATCACCTCGGCCTCTTGCTTGCCGAACGAGTGCGATGGGCTGGCATGAACTGCAATCACGGATCCCGGCATGGTCCTAGGATGCCACTTCGCAGGACGTGTGGTCGTATCGGACGCACTACAGTGGATGGCAGGAATCGGCCGCCATCAGGGCCTGTCACGAACCGCAGCAAGGATCTCCATGTCACTGCCAGGCTCCGCCGAGATTGCCAGCGCCGCTGAACTTGCCGGCACCCATCACCTCACGGACTTGCACCAGTCCATGGACCGCTGGTTCTCCGAGGTAGCCCGGGTACTGCCGTGGAGGTCACCGGACTGCAGCCCGTGGGGAATCCTGGTCAGCGAGGTGATGCTGCAGCAGACTCCGGTGGTTCGTGTCCTTCCGGTGTGGGAAGACTGGATGGAACGCTGGCCGGAACCTGCGGATCTCGCGAACGAGCCCTCGGGCGAGGCTGTACGACATTGGGGCAGGCTCGGCTATCCCCGCCGCGCGCTCAGGCTCCACGCGGCCGCCGTCGCGATCGTGGAACAGCATGGCGGCAGGGTGCCGGACACGCACGCATCGCTGTTGAGCCTTCCCGGCGTCGGCGACTATACGGCCGCGGCCGTGGCTGCTTTTGCGTTCGGGCGCCGCGAAACCGTGGTGGACACGAACATCCGGCGAGTGCATGCCCGGCTGGTTTCGGGGCTTGCACTGCCTGCGCCGTCGCTCACCGCGTCGGAGATGCGCCTCGCCCAATCGCTCATGCCCGACGACGTCGGGCTGTCCGTCCGCTGGAATGCTTCCGTCATGGAACTCGGCGCGCTGGTGTGCACTGCCCGCTCCCCCAAGTGCCCGGACTGCCCAGTCCGCGACTCCTGCGCTTGGCTTGCCGCAGGCGAACCGCGGCCGACGTACACGCCCAAAGGCCAGGCATGGCACGGCACGGACCGGCAGCTGCGGGGTGCCGTCATGGCCGTATTGCGCGTGGCCGATTCGCCGGTAGCCCCGGAACTGTTCGAGCGCCCCGCAGCTGACCTCGGTTTCGCCGCCGAGGGCACAGCCGTACCGCTGGCTGCCCTGCACCGGTTGAACTCGGCCCCCGAGCAGCTGGAACGTGCCCTCGAGGGGCTCCTGCGCGACGGCTTGGCCGAGATGCACGACGGCGGGCTGCGGCTCCCGGCCTAGGCTTCCGTTTGCGCTGCTTCCTTCACGCCGTGGCTGGTTTGCGGGCTAGAAGGTACGCCTGCTGGGTTTTCTCGTGCCTGTCGTCTGGTTCGCGGAGAAGCTGCGCTTCCACAATAAGCCCGGCCTGAAGGAGGAGTTCCGTGATGCACTCAGGCGGCAAGCGGTACGCATCGAGATCGATCTCGTGGCCATATGCGAAGTCCAAGTGCCTGGGTTGGTCACCGGCCTGAAACGCGAGCAGGAGCAAGCCGTGATCCTGAAGGGTCCGGTGGAATTCTGCGAACACCCCGGGCAAGCGGGCGGGCGGCGTATGGATGATCGAATACCAAGCGACGATGCCACCCAACGTGCCGTCCGCCAGCTCCAGGGCCTCCATCGATCCTTCATCGAACTGAAGGCCAGGGTGATCCCTGCGGGCTACTGCCACCATCTCCGGCGACAGGTCGACGCCGAAAGCCGCCAGGCCGAGGGAATGCAGGTGCGCCGTGATCCGTCCCGGCCCGCAACCGATGTCGGCAACCGCCCCGCCTCCAGAAGACTCCACGAGCTCGGCAAAGGTGCCGAGCATGGCCCGGTCAAAGGGTTTGGTTTCGAGCTCGTTGCGCAGGAATTCGGCGTAGTCGGCAGCTACCGTGTTGTAGGCGGCGCGAGTGGCATGCACGTCCGAGGGTTCAGTCATGCAAAGAACCCTATTCTTTGCGGCCGAATTCTTCTTTACGCCCGGCCGAAACCCGGCCAAGGCCCGGCCTTGGCCCGCCTAGAGGTCGCGGAGCCGCAACGATCCGTAGACGTCGGTAACGATGTGCCTGCCAGTTGCAGGCATTCCGTTCCGGGCCCCGGCTGCGGGATTATCCTCAAGTATGCGCAGGTTGTGGGCCGCCATCGCATTGACCACGACGGCGGCGCTCTGGTCGGGATGTGAACCTCAAGTCACCGTTTGCCCGGCAATTGCGATGGCGCCGGTGGTGTCCCTGACCATCACGGCAGAATACGCGCCAACGGTCAAAACCGTCCATTTGAAGGCATGCCAGGACGGGAAATGCCGCGAGGCCGATTTGGATTTGAGGCCGGGCAGCGTGTCAGTCCCCCAACCCTGCGGACCTGAACCCGACGGGTCATGCTCTGCAGTCACGTCACCGGATGGCACCCGCTACGGCTTCCTCAACATGGGCACGCTGACGGCCTCGCCCATCGCTGCCGAAGTGACTGGCGCGGACGTAAAGGGCGGGACCTTGCCGGTCAGGACACTCAACTTCACGCCCAAAAGCGCCAAACCCTGGGGCGAGCAGTGCCAGACCACCATCACGGCGAGCCTCCTGCTCGATGCCCACGGTCTGCGGCAGTCCTGAACCCAAAAAGCCCCGTGCGGCGCCCGATCTTGACGCCCCCTCAAATCTCGCCGAAACCCTGTTCCACCAACCTCCGGACGTAATCCACGGCTTTCGATGAATCTTTGCCCCAAGCCTCGACCCTGAGCTTGCCGCCCTTGCCCACGGCGAGGCTCATCAGTTCCATAATGGATGTGCCATCGACGCCGTTTACCGTTGCCTCGACATCCATGCCGGCCAGTCCGCCCGCAATTTTCGCGGCAGGCCTGGCGTGCATTCCCATGGGGTTGATGAGCTCAAACTCGCCGCTTTCCGCCGGGTCACCCCTGCCTGGGGATTGAGCCGGCCCCGCGGCACCATAAGCGGGCTCCGGACCGAATCGAACCGCCTCCGCGGCGGCCTTCACCGTGGCGGCCAAGGCACCCCCTTGGGTGGCCACCGCGGCGGCAACGAGGCCCTCCACCAAAGGAGCATCGGCAAGGAGGACCTTGTCCGGCTCGCTGCAGAACTCGGCCGCTGATTCTGCCGTCATGACTGCGGAACCAAGGTCCGTCAAAACCACCACGCCATCCCCGGAGGCTTCTGCAAGTCCCGTCTCGAATGCGGCGATCGTTTTCTCCAGGTCCGTGCCGATCCGGCCATCATCAGTGCCACCTACGGCGTAGAACCTCACGTCGGGGGCCATCTGCGCGGCCAGCTCCACCACACCTTCCGCGATCTTCCGGCTGTGCGAGACCACCACCAAGCCCACCGTCATTCAGCAGACCCGTCGGGGAATCCCGCGGCGGTAGCGGCTGCGCGCAGCAACAGGGCAGAAGACGCGGCCCCGGGATCGCGGTGACCGGCGCTGCGTTCACCGAGGTAGCTGGCCCGGCCCTTGCGGGCTATCAACGGATCAGTCGTGACGGCCCCAACCTCGGCAGCCTCGGCCGCCGCAGCCAGCACCGCCACGGCATCTCCACCGGCCACCAGGACCTCGTCCGCCGCTTCCACGGCCGGAGACCAGGCATCCACCATGGTTTTGTCGCCCAGTTCGGCCTTGCCGCGGGCAACAATTCCGTCCCGTGCCGCAGTCAGTGCACCGGCGAGCGCCGCTGCATCAATCTCCGCGCTTTCTCCCAGCGCCGTGGCGGCCCGAAGATACGCGGTTCCATACAGCGGTCCGGCTGCCCCGCCTACCTTGGACATCAGGGCCATTGCAGCGAGCTTCAGTGCCGCGCCGGGTGTTTCGGGTGGAGTTTGTGCAAGCTTCTCCATGACGGCCCGGAATCCTCGGTCCATGTTTTCGCCGTGGTCCGAGTCGCCAATAGCACGGTCCAACGCAATCAATTCCTCCCGATGCTCAGACATGAGCCGTGCGGAGAGTGTCAACCATTGGACCGCCCAGTCGACCCCCAGGCCCACCGTCACATCCCCCAACGCAGGGCTGCAGTGTGGACGGGTGCATCCCAGAGGGCAGTGAGTTCGTCATCAAGACGCAGTACCGAGATTGAGCAGCCCTGCATCTCGAGGGATGTGACGTAGTTGCCCACAAGTGAGCGCTCCACTTTGGCTCCTCTTTCCGCGAGGATCTGGGCTGCCCGACGGTAGACAATGTACAGCTCACTGAGGGGCGTACCGCCCATGCCGTTGACGAAGAGCAGCACTTCTTCACCGGCCTTGATCCCGAGGTCCTCCAGGACAGGGTCCAATAAGCGGCTGGTGATGGCGTCGGCGCCCTCCATGGCAATCCGGTGCCGGCCTGGCTCGCCGTGAATGCCTATGCCGATTTCGATTTCGTCGTCAGCAAGCTCGAAGCTGGGTACCCCGGCATGCGGCACGGTGCAGCCGGACAAGGCGACGCCCATAGTGCGCACATTGCGGACAACTCCCTCCGCTACACCCGCGACGGCTTCCAGGGAATCCCCACGCTCCGCTGCGGCGCCGGCAATCTTTTCGACCAGCACGGTGCCTCCCACGCCGCGACGGCCTGCCGTGTAAAGAGAGTCTTCCACGGCGACGTCGTCGTTGACGAGAACCGAGCGGACGCTGATTCCTTCAGCCTGGGCCATCTCTGCCGCGGTCTCGAAATTCAGCACGTCACCGGTGTAGTTCTTCACGATGTGTATGACCCCGGCCCCTGAATCGACGGCCGCGGTGGCCGGAATGATCTGGTCAGGCGTGGGCGAGGTGAAGACGGCACCCGGCACGGCGGCGTCGAGCATTCCGTGCCCCACAAAGCCGGCATGAAGCGGCTCATGGCCGCTCCCTCCTCCTGACACAAGCGCCACTTTGCCAGCCACGGGCGCTCCTTTTCGAACGACGAAGATGGGGTCCGTGTGGACGTCCACGAGATCGGCATGGGCCATGCCGAAACCCTCGACAGACTCGTCCACCACAGAGCGGGGATCGTTGATGAGCTTTTTCATGGCGCGCTCCTGGGGCGTTGCTGGTAGGTGATTTGACCCTACTACCAGCGCCCCGGGCACGGTAGGGGAATGGGCCGCATGTGGGAACGTGCAATACAGAACCCGGCGACGGAAACAAAAAAGGGACAACCCCCAATGGTTGTCCCTTTTGAAAAACCTTCCGGCCTGCGCCTGGTTAGTGCGGCGGCCCGCCCATCGTCAAACGACCGATGCTGAAATCTTTGGCTGCTGCGTCTTTGGCCATCGAGTCCGGCCAAAGATCCGTGCATGCGGACCGCATGCAACCCCCGGTTCCCTGCTTGCGCGACTCCGGTGTGGAGCCAGGGCGGGGCATGTCAATCTGGAAACCTGAAAAGTCTGGAAACATAACGTGGTACTTCATTTCTCGCCTCCACAGTATGGTTGGCCCGCCGCAACCGAGCCTCGATTAGTTTATCCATCAAGTTGATATACGTAAAGACTTGAGGGCCGGCACATCCAGGGACAAGCAAGAAGAAACCGGAGCTAAAGGACCTTGATCATGCGGGTGTTGCCCAGGGTATTGGGCTTCACACGGGCCAGATCGAGGAACTCGGCCACGCCCTCGTCATGGGAACGCAGCAATTCCGAGTAGACCTGGGGGTCGACGGCGGTTTGGTCCGCCATGACTTCGAAGCCGTGGCGCTTGAAGAAGTCCACTTCGAACGTCAGGCAGAAGACCCGCGCGACGCCCAGGGCCCGGGCGTCTTCCAGGAGCTGCTGAACAAGGACGTGGCCCACGCCCTTGCCCCGCCAATTGTCGTCCGCCGCCAAGGTGCGCACCTCGGCCAGGTCCTCCCACATCACGTGCAAGGCACCGCAACCGATCACCTCGCCGTCGGACGATTCGGCAATCCGGAACTCCTGAAGGCTCTCGTAGTAGGCCACGGTCTCCTTGGCCATCAGGATTCGCTGCACTGCCAGTGGCGCTACAAGCCTCTTGATCGCGGCAACATCGCCGGTGCGGGCAGGGCGGATACTGAACGTCGAAGTCACAGCCCCAATCTTATGTGCAACCGCCTAAAGCCCCAGGTCCTCGGGAACCGGAACCTCCTGTCCAAGTACCTGCCTGGCCAGGAAGTGCTCCACGACGCCGTACCAGACCTTGGCGTGCTGCGGCTGCAGGATCCAATGGTTCTCGTCCGGAAAGTACAGGAAGCGGTGCTGGGTCTCGCCGTTCTCGTCGGTGGGCAGCCCGGAGCTGGAAAGAAGTTCGTACCAAAGCCTCAGGCCCTCGCCGATCGGCACCCGGTAGTCCTTGTCACCGTGGATCACCAGCATGGGGGTGTTAATTTTCCCGACGTGGAGATGAGGCGAATTGTCCATTGCCATCTCTGCGGTCATTTCCTTGAGCCAATACTGCGAAGCGTCCGTGGTAGGCCCAAACTGGTCCAGGGCCCACAAACTGGCGTGCGTCACGATCGCCTTGAAACGGTCCGTTTGCCCGGCCACCCAGTTGGCCATGTATCCGCCGAATGACCCACCCATGGCGGCTGTCCGCGTCTGGTCAATGTCGGACCGCTGGACCACTGCGTCGGTAATGGACATGAGGTCCGTAAACGGCGCCTTGCCCCATTCGCCCCAGCCGCGCTGGATGAATTGCTGGCCGTACCCGGTGGATAGTGCCGGGTCCGGCAGCAGCACGGCATACCCCTTCGATACGAGCAGCCATGGATTCCATCGCCAGGTCCAGGCATTCCACGAGCCCAACGGCCCGCCGTGGATCCACAACAGCAGGGGCGCCGGATTCGCCTCCGACGCGCCTTCCGGGAGCGCGAGGTAAGCCGGAACCCTCGAACCATCAGCCGCGCTCGTCTCCACCCGTTCCAACGAGCCTTTGATCCTGGGGCGCTCGGCTGGTGCGGGGAGCCGCTCGACGTCGCCGGAGGCGAGCTCTATCCGGACGGCTTCCGCCGGGAATTCATACGCGCTGCGCAGCGCGAACGCGCTCAGCCCGTCCGGGGAAACCACGACGTCGGTGTACGCCGCCGCGTCCTGCGTTACCCGGGTGACCGTACCGTCGGCGACGGCGACCCGGAAGACCGGCGTGGCGCCGTCGTCGTCGGCTGTGACGAGGAGGGAGCGCCCATCCGGAAGCCAGGCGGCCGGGCTGCCCCAGCGGTCCCAAGAGGGCGCGAGCGGCTCCAGGTCAAAGGTTTCTCCCGCTCCGACATTCAAGAGGTGGAGTTTGACCTGGGGTGCCTGCCCGGGGGTACTGTCGCTTTCGCTGACTACTGGGAGCATCTTGTTGTCTGGGCTGACCGGACCCGGGAAATAGCTCATTCCCTCGTGGTCAAGGAGCACCTTGAGCGAGCCGGAAGCGACATCGACGGCGGCGAGCACAAAGCGCGTGTCGGCCTTCGCGAGCGGCTTGGCCAGGCTCGTATAGATCGTCTTGCCGTCCGGGCTGACCACCGCGTGGGTGTTGCGGAGGTTGCCGCCGGCGTCGGGGGTCAGATTGCGCAGTTTCAGGGGCGCAGTAGCGTCCACGGTCGCGGGCTTGCCGGACTCAGCCGTATCTCCGTTTTCCACGGCAAACAGCCTGGGCTGGGCCGGACCCAGATCTGCGTCCCAGTAGCGAACCGGATAGCCGGTGTGCAGAATGGCCGCTACTTGGTTGTCCTTGCGGCTCTTGCGCCGCTCCTCGTCATTTTCCTCATCGATGGAACCGGCAAGGACCGAGGCCGTCACGAAAGTGGCATCCGCGGCTGACGCGGCCATGACGCCCCCGACACCGCCCGCGCGGGAGTGCACCACCCGTGCCTCACCGCCGTCGGCAGGCAGGAGCCACAGCGCGCTCACGGGATCGGCTTCGGGGCTGTCCGGATCGGGCCGGGCTGAGGTGAAGTAGAGGTCGCCGTTGGCGGCAAACACCGCACCGGTCTCTCCCTTGGCGCTGCGCGTGATGCGACGGGCGTGCTTCTTTCCCGCAGGATCAAGCTCCCAGAGGGCAGTGACGTACTCAGTGCCCTTGGCGTTGAGGGTGGAGACCGTAGTCACCAGGCGGCTTCCGTCGGTGCTGAGAGCCAGGCCGCCGACCCGGGGGATGGCCAGGTAGTGGTCGAGATCGTGGAAAGGAGTTTCGGGTTGTGTGCTCGGGGTCTCTGAGGCATTCGAATCCATGCTCTGATTCAACACGCAATGTGCCGCAGATCACAAAAGATTCACTAAGAGTGAAACACTTATTTCAGATATTACGGACCTCGGGAACGCAAAAACGCCGCCCGCTCCTTTCGGGAGCGGGCGGGGCCTTTGAGTCGGAACTTGGCGAAACCGGAACTTAGGCGCTCGGCGCGATTTCCGGGATGCGCGGCTTGGCGTTGCCGGCAAACGTGAACTTGGCGTCGTCGCCTTCGCCGTCCACGTCAACCACCACGATGTCACCGGTGTGCAGCTCGCCGAAGAGGATCTTCTCGGAGAGCTGGTCCTCGATCTCGCGCTGGATGGTGCGGCGCAGCGGCCGGGCACCCATGGCGGGGTCGTAGCCGCGGGTCGCCAGGAGAACCTTGGCAGCCGTGGTGAGCTCGATGCCCATGTCCTTGTCCTTGAGGCGTGCCTCGAGGCGCGTGACGAACAGGTCAACGATCTCGATGATCTCGTCCTGGGTGAGCTGCGGGAAGACCACGACGTCGTCAACGCGGTTGAGGAACTCGGGGCGGAAGTGCTGCTTGAGCTCCTCGGTGACCCGCGCCCGCATCCGGTTGTAGCCGGTGGTGGTGTCCGTGCCGGACTGGAAGCCCGTTGCGACGCTCTTGGAGATATCGCGGGTTCCCAGGTTGGTGGTCATGATGATCACCGTGTTCTTGAAGTCCACCACGCGGCCCTGGGAGTCGGTCAAGCGGCCGTCTTCCAGGATCTGCAGCAGCGAGTTGAAGAGATCGGCGTGAGCCTTCTCCACTTCGTCGAACAGCACCACGGAGAACGGACGACGGCGGACCTTCTCGGTCAGCTGCCCGCCTTCTTCGTAGCCGACGTAGCCCGGAGGGGCCCCGAAGAGACGCGAAACCGTGTGCTTTTCGGAGTACTCGGACATGTCCAGCGTGATGAGGGCGTCCTCTTCACCGAACAGGAATTCGGCCAGCGCCTTGGCGAGTTCGGTCTTGCCGACGCCGGTAGGGCCGGCGAAGATGAACGATCCACCCGGACGCTTGGGGTCCTTCAGGCCTGCACGGGTGCGGCGGATGGCCTGGGAGAGGGCCCGGATGGCCTCGTCCTGGCCAACGACGCGCTTGTGCAGCTCGTCTTCCATCTTGAGCAGACGGCTGGATTCTTCTTCGGTGAGCTTGAAGACCGGGATACCGGTGGAGTTCGCGAGAACTTCGGCAATCAGGTCTTCATCTACTTCGGAGATATCGTCCATGCCGCCGGACTTCCAGTTGCGTTCCTTCTCGGCACGCTCGGCAATAAGCTTCTGCTCCTTGTCGCGCAACGAGGCGGCGCCTTCGAAGTCCTGGGCGTCGATGGCGGATTCCTTCTCCATCTTCACTTCGGCAATGCGCTCATCCATGGCCTTGAGCTCCGGCGGGGCCGTCATGCGGCGGATGCGCAAACGCGCCCCGGCTTCGTCGATCAGGTCGATCGCCTTGTCCGGCAGGAACCGGTCCGAAATGTAGCGCTCGGCCAGCGTTGCCGCAGAGGCAAGGGCACCATCGGTGATGGTCACGCGGTGGTGCGCCTCGTAGCGGTCACGCAGGCCCTTGAGGATCTCGATCGCGTGCGCGACGGAAGGCTCCTTAACCTGGATCGGCTGGAAGCGACGCTCCAACGCGGCGTCCTTCTCAATGTGCTTGCGGTACTCGTCCAGGGTGGTGGCGCCAATGGTCTGGAGTTCACCACGCGCAAGCATCGGCTTGAGGATGGACGCCGCATCGATTGCACCCTCGGCAGCGCCGGCACCCACGAGGGTGTGGATTTCGTCGATGAAGAGGATGATGTCGCCGCGGGTGCGGATTTCCTTGAGGACCTTCTTCAGGCGCTCTTCGAAGTCACCACGGTAACGGGAACCGGCCACAAGGGAACCGAGGTCAAGCGTGTAGAGCTGCTTGTCCTTGATGGTCTCAGGGACGTCTCCGCGGACAATTGCCTGGGCAAGGCCCTCGACGACGGCGGTCTTGCCGACGCCGGGCTCACCGATCAGCACGGGGTTGTTCTTGGTCCGGCGGGAGAGGACCTGCATGACGCGTTCCATCTCCAGCTCGCGGCCGATCACGGGATCGAGCTTGTTTTCCCGCGCAGCCTGGGTCAGGTTGCGGCCGAACTGGTCCAGCACCACCGAACCGGCCGGCGTGCCTTCCTGTTGGCCTGGCCCTGAGCCTGGACCCGCGGTTTCCTTGCCCTGGTAGCCGGAGAGCAGCTGGATGACCTGCTGGCGGACGCGGTTGAGGTCGGCGCCAAGCTTGACGAGGACCTGCGCGGCAACGCCTTCACCCTCGCGGATCAGGCCGAGCAAAATGTGCTCGGTACCGATGTAATTGTGGCCGAGCTGCAGGGCTTCCCGGAGCGAGAGCTCAAGCACCTTCTTGGCGCGCGGGGTGAAGGGGATGTGACCGGACGGGGCTTGCTGGCCCTGGCCGATGATCTCCTGTACCTGCTCGCGGACGCCATCGAGCGAAATGCTCAGGGACTCAAGCGCCTTGGCGGCAACGCCTTCACCCTCGTGGATCAGACCCAAGAGGATGTGCTCGGTACCGATGTAGTTGTGGTTGAGCATGCGTGCCTCTTCTTGGGCAAGCACAACAACGCGACGGGCACGGTCCGTAAATCTCTCAAACATTTCGCCACACTCCTAGCTACGACGTACTTTGATGCTACGTGGCAACGCTGGAATTTTGGGGCGTGTTCGCCACAGGGGAAACATGGCCGCACCGGGAATAAGGTCACTCAAGTCGTCCGTGGACGTTGGGATCACGGCTGAGACCAAATCCAGGGCTTCGACAATCAGGCGGCGCTTCCTCGGCCACCCCCACGAACCGGCCCGGCGCCGTCGTTCTTCACAGCAAACGCAGTGACTCCGTACTGGATATTCCCAGTCGGCTCCAAGCCTTCAGAAGAATAGTGGCGCCACACTGCCAAACGACACCGCTATCCGGCGGAGCGGGCGGTTAAATGACAATACCCCGGCCCTAGGGCCGGGGTATTGATACTTGGTGTCAGGAATTGGCCTTCTGGTAGGCTTCCTGAATTTCGGCCTGAATGCGGCCACGGCTGTTTACGGTATAACCGTTCTCGCGCGCCCATTGACGGATCTGTGCCGAGTCCTGGTTTCTCCCTGCGGCAACGCGGCTACGCGTTGCACGGCCGGTCGATGTCTTGCGCGCCTTAGCTACAAATGGCACAAGAGCGTCCCGCAGCTTGGCAGCGTTGGCACTGGACAGGTCCATTTCGTAACTGACTCCATCAAGGCCAAAGCGGACAGTTTCATCCGCAGAGCCCTCATCCAGGTCGTCAACGAGGATAATTTTGACTTTCTGTGCCATGAAAAGACTCTCTTTTGGAGGGGCGGATATGCAGAATAGCTGGACTGCTAATTAAAGATTATCGTCCAGTACATGGCACCCCGTCAAAGACACAGTCAAAGACATCGCCAAAGACACTATTAAATCTTGGGGATCGGCCCTAAGAAAGAGCTATTTGGCAGGCGTTGAGCCGTCGTCCGCCGGCTTGGCAATTCCGAATCCGGCTTCTTCCTGGGCTCGGGCTTCTGCTTGGCGCTCTGATTTGTCCGCGTTGAAGATAGCCTTCATGGCAAACCAAAAGAGAAGTCCAACAACGACGGACGGCGCAAGAACAGCAATGTATTCCATGGTCAGTGCCCTTCGGGCTTGAGGAGGGGGAACAAGATGGTTTCCCGGATGCCTGCTCCGGTGAACAGCATGACCAAGCGGTCGATGCCAAGGCCGATGCCGCCCATGGGCGGAGCACCGTACTCAAGGGCGCGCAGGAAGTCTTCATCCAACTGCATGGCCTCGACATCGCCGGCGGCCGAACGACGCGACTGCTCCGTGAGGCGTTCGCGCTGGATGACGGGGTCGATCAGCTCGGAGAAGGCCGTGCCTCGTTCCATGCCGCCAATGATGAGGTCCCAGGCCTCGATCAAGCGGCCGTCCTCCCGGTGCGGGCGGGCAAGGGGCTGCGCGGAGGGAGGGTAGTTGTAGACAAAGGTTGGGTTGAGCAGCGTGGGCTCAACGATCTCGCCAAACAGTTCAACCACAAGCTTTTCGGCATCCCACTGGGGATCCACCTTGACCTCGTGCTTGGCGGCGATGGCCTGCAGTTCCGCCACCGTGGTGTCCGGAGTGATCTCCTCTCCGATCGCCTCGGAGAGCCCCGGGTAGACGGCAACCCAAGCCCATTCGCCGTCGAGGTCGATCTCTCCGGCGTGAGTCTGGATAGTGCGGGTGCCCACGACGTCGGCGACGTTCAGGATGATTTCCTTCATGCGCTCGGCCATGACGAACTGGTCTGCCCAGGCCTCGTAGCATTCCAACGTGGTGAATTCGGGGCTGTGCGTGGAGTCGACGCCTTCGTTCCGGAAGACGCGGCCCATGTCGTAGACGCGGTCAATTCCGCCCACCACGGCGCGCTTGAGGAAGAGTTCGGTGGCGATACGCAGCGTCATCTTCTGGTCGAACGCATTCATGTGTGTCTCGAACGGGCGGGCTGTAGCACCACCGTGGATGAGCTGCAGGATGGGGGTCTCCACCTCCACATAGCCGCGGCGGTCCAGGGTGTCGCGAACCGAGCGGGTAATCGCAGCGCGGGTGTAGACCATCTCACGGGCTTCGTCGCGGACCATCAGGTCCACATAGCGCTGCCTGACACGGGTTTCCTCATTCAGTTCGGCATGCAGCACCGGCAGGGGACGCAAGGCCTTGGAGGCCATGGACCAAGAGTCGGCCATAACGGACAGCTCGCCACGCCGGGAGGAAATGACTTCGCCCTTGATGAAAACGTGGTCTCCGAGGTCTACCAGCGCTTTCCAGTCCGCGAGGGTTTCCTCGCCGACGTTCGCCAGGCTGAGCATCGCCTGCAGGCGCACGCCCTTCCCGTCCACACCGCCCTCCTGGAGGGTGGCGAAGCAGAGCTTGCCGGTGTTGCGCACGAACACGACGCGGCCAGTGATGCCCACGGTGTCGCCGGTGGTTTCGTCAGCCTGGAGATGGGCGTACTTCTCGCGGATCTCGGCAAGGGAATGCGTCCGCTCAACACCCACCGGATAGGCCTCGGTGCCGCGCTCGATCAGCTTGCTGCGCTTTTCCATGCGGATGCGCATCTGTTCGCTGGCGTCGGCGGGCTCGGCGGCGGTGTGCGGGGATGGGGTGTTTGCGGAAGTCACAATCCACAAGTTTACCGGGGATTCCTTAGAGTTCCCTATCTTCCTCTCCCGCCCCCGCGGCAACATAGACTCGGGCTGTGGAGACATGGACAGTTGAAACGGACGACGACGGCGGCCACCTTGAGGTGCACTCCTTCCGGCCGGCGGCCGAGGCGTCCATTCCCGGCGCCTCAAGCGCTACGGAGGAGCCCGGCGTCGTGCTGGTTCACGGCACCTTGGTGACCGATTCCCTCTACTGGCCATTCGCCCGGAACCTAAGCGTCCTGCTAGGCCGGCCGGTGCATTCCTACAACCGGCGCGGCCGCGGCCGTTCGGCACCGCAGCCGCCTGACTACTCCGCAGCGACGGAGACCAGCGATTTGCTTTCCGTGATCGAGGCCAGCGGATCCACCTATGTTGTTGGCCACAGCTATGGCGGATTCGTCGCGCTACAGGCAGCGCTGCGGGCGCCGATTTCCCGCCTCGTCACGTACGACGCCGCGGTATCCCTCTCCGGCAACTTGAACGGCCGGTGGCGTCCGCAATTGGAAGAAGCCGTCACCGCGGGCCAGCTCGACAACGCATGGGCGCATTTGGTCCAGGGGCTGGGCACGGCCGGCCCGATTTCCTATTTGCCGCTCGGGGCACTGCGGGTGATCAGCATCCTCTCCGCCAAGACGAGGTTGGGATCCGAGATGAGGGAACTGCTGCCGACGGCGGTGTTGGAGATGGGCGCGATCATCGACGCCGACTCGCATATTCAAGACTATATGGAGTTGAAAACGCCAACCCTGATGCTCAGCGGAGGGTGGAGTCCGGCGTACTTTGCCGAAATCGGTCGGCAGCTTGCAGCTGCCATCCCAGTGGTGGACTTCGCGGTAGTCCCCTTGCAGTTCCACGAGGGTCCCCTCCGGCCGGGGAAGCAGCTCGCGGTGAGAATTGCCCGCTACCTGGCGCGAGGAACGGCGAAGGCGCCGTCGCCCTAGGATGAAGCGGTGAGAGAACGTGAGGTCCCTACGCCCGACGGCGGCAAGCTCGCCTTGTACAGTTACGGCTCGGTGGACGCGCCCGGAGAGCGCCGCGTGGTGCTCATCGGCGGCGCATTCCTGACCGCGCTCATCTACCGTCCATTTTCCATGGCACTGTCCAAGGGACTCGGCGAGGGCTGGGCGGTTGACGTCTACGATCGCAGGGGTCGCGGCAGCTCGACGGAACTGCCGGCAGACTACTCAATGGCCACCGAGATCGCGGACGTCCGCAGCATCATGGACGCCACCGGCGCCAGAAACCTCCTCGGCCACAGCCTTGGCGGCTCCGTAGCACTGAACGCGGTGCAGGAGTTTGCGGGAACAAGCTACGAGCCGGACAAACTCGCCGTGTACGACGCCGCCGTGAACATCGACGGGAGCGTTGACACCGGCTGGCTGGACGGCTTTGCCCAATCCGTGAATAGCGGGAATGTAGGGCATGCCATGGCCAGGATGAAGCGGGGCATGCAGCCTGGCACCGCCCTGGCGCGGATTCCCGAGCCCATCTTGGCTGGACTCATGTCCCTCGTTTCCCGCACGAAGGTCAACAAGGTCCTCAGGGAACTCATGCCAACGGGCGTGGCCGAGCTCAAAGCTGCCTACGACGAAGCTGCGCTTCCCCGGGATTTCTCCGTGCTCCCTCGAAACACACGCTTCATGGTGGGCAGCAAAAGCCCGGAATACTACAAGGTCACTGCAGAGCGGCTGTACGCAGCCGTCCCCGGAAGCACGCTGGTGGTATCGCCAAAAGGCTTCCACGGGTCCATCCCCGCCGCGGTCAAGGAACTTGTGACGGACATTTCCAGCTATTTCAAGGACTGACGGAACCCTGCGGCTCCGTTAGGCTCGAAGCATGACGCGCGAGAACATCACAACGGCCGACGGCGGAACCCTCGAGCTATTCACGACCGGCGGTGAGCTTGCCGCTGGCGGCTCAGGCGTCGTCGTCGTACCCGCCTCCATGGTGACCGCCGCAGACTACTCCAAGTTTGCCCAGAAACTCAGTGCTGCCCTTGGCCGCCCGGTCCACACCTTCAACCGCCGCGGCCGTGGTGAATCGTCGCCGCAGCCCGCGGACTACACCCTCGACGTGGACATCCGGGATCTGTCCGAAATCATGAAGCACACGGCCAGCACCGATGTCTTCGGCCACAGCTTCGGAGGCGCAGTGGCCCTGCACGCGGCGCGTACGCTGCCGGTGGAACGCCTCGCGGTCTACGACCCCGCAGTCTCCGTCAACCACAGCGTGAAGGCCGAGTGGACGAGCGAATACGAGCGCGCGACGGCGACTGGAGACTTTGACCGCGGGCTCGCTGTGCTCGTGAAGGGCGTCGAAACGGAAGGCGCCTTCGCGCGGATGCCGCTATCCATGCTGACACTCGTCAACAAGCTAACGTCAGGCACACCCATGGGCAAACAGATGCGTGAGCTCATGCAGGCAGGCGTGCGTGAGATCAAAGCAGTCATCGCCGCGGACATGCCCGCGGAGCCGTTCCTTGAGCTGCCGCTGGAGACCCTCATTGTGGTCGGGGAAAAGAGCCCCGCTTACTTCGGGGTGGCGTGTGGCCAGATCCACGACGTCCTCTCCGGATCGAGCTACACCATCCTCCCCGGCCACGGCCACGACGGAGTGATCCGCGCACCGGACAAGCTCATCGCCGAGCTCGCCGACTTCTTCTCGGGCTAGACGCTCGCTCACCTATGCCGGGTTCCGGCCGGACGCTCGCTCACTTATGCCGGGTTTCTGGGTGACGCCCGCTCACCTATGCCGGGTTCCGGGCGGACGCTCGCTCACTTATGGCGGGTTTCCCGGTGACGCTCGCTCACTTATGGCGGGTTCCGGCGGGACGCTCGCTCACTTATGGCGGGTTTCGGGCGGACGCTCGCTCACTTATGCCGGGTTCCGGCGGGACGCTCGCTCACCTGTGCCGGGTTTCGGCCGGACGCTCGCTCACCTATGCCGGGTTTCGGCCGGACGCCCGCTCACCTATTGCCGGTCCTGGCGGGACGCTCGCTCACCTATGCCGGGTCCTGGCCGGACGCCCGCTCACTTATGGCGGCTTTCCCGGTGACGCTCGCTCACCTGTGCCGGGTTTCGGCCGGACGCTCCTGGAGGTCTGCTGCCGGCCGGTGGGTGCAGGGGCCGGGCCGGCGCATCGGTGAGCGGAGGTTTGGTCTCGGGCCGTTGATATATGAGATCCGTCGGCCGACAACCGTGGATAGGTGAGCGAGGGTCCGCCGACAACCGTTGATATGTGAGCGGGCGTTGGTGGAAACGGGCGCATGTGTGAGCGGGCGTTGGTGGAAACGGGCGCATGTGTGAGCGGGCGTTGGTGGTCCCGGCCGCTCATTGGTGGGCGGGGGTGTGGTCCCGGCCGCTCATTGGTGGGCGGGGGGGTGGTCCCCGCCGTGGATGTGTGGGCGGGGGTTTGGGGTTTTAAATGGGTCAGGCCCCGACATGTGGTGTCGGGGCCTGACCGTGAATGGTTGTCCGGCGGTGTCCTACTCTCCCACACCCTCCCGGGTGCAGTACCATCGGCGCTGTGGGTCTTAGCTT
>NZ_JAMXIC010000077.1 GCF_027587375.1 Arthrobacter sp. B2a2-09 | reverse complement strand
GTTATGTGGACATGGTGGCGAACATCAGGGCCATGACGGCTGCGCCGAGGGCTTCGAGTCCGTGTTCAGCGCGGATGGAGAGTCTCGGAGCCGTCGCGTGGCGGCGGGTGGTTGTCGTTGCCCGGAAACGCAGCAGGAGGATGAGGAATACCGCTGCCGCGGCTCCGAAGAATACTGTCAGCAGGATCGCCAGGCCGGGTGAACGATCGAGTGTTATTGTCGCCGTGTTTTGGGTTGCGGCTGCCATCGGGTGGTGGGCGTTCGACATCGGCATTCCGTCTGCCGGAACGATTCCATGGCCGGCGGTGGTCGCCTGACCCATCATGGCGACCATGAGGGCGGCGCCGGCCATGGTGAGGCTGTGGTAGACGCACTTCAGCCGGCCCTGGCTACCCGCGCAGAGTGTTTTGAATTCCGGCCGGGCGACCGCCTGAATGATAAACCACAGTGCCGCGCCGGTGAGGACGGCGATCTGAGCAAGCATGGTCGAGGGCACGAGGTTCCACAACATGGCAGCCATCAGGACGTTCATGAGGGCATGGAGGCTTTTGTTGACCTGGTCCGTGCGCTGGTGAGACCTTGCCGCCTGCAGGAGGTGATAGCTTCCGCTGAGCAGCAGGACGGCCGTGAGGGTCCAGGTAATTGCGGGGAGATTGAACACGCGGATCACGCTCTCACTACTGGGTTTGGGTTAGGTAAGAGTGCGGTCCCCGGTGCCGTTGTGGACGGCGCCGGGGACCGCTGTTTAGGGCTGCTCCTTCTCCAGCTC
>NZ_JAMXIC010000076.1 GCF_027587375.1 Arthrobacter sp. B2a2-09 | reverse complement strand
GGGACCTGATCTGCCGTGGAAACCGGGTATACATGCGCACCACGGCCGGTGAGCAGCGGGTGGATGTGATTTACAAGCGGATCGATGACGAGTTCCTGGACCCGTTGCAGTTCCGTTCCGATTCGATGCTCGGGTGTCCGGGACTGGTGAACGCGGCCCGGGCCGGCGGGGTGACGATCGCGAACGCGGTGGGCAACGGGGTGGCCGATGACAAGTTGGTCTATTCCTACGTGCCTGAGCTGATCCGGTACTACCTGCACGAGGAGCCGGTGATCGCCAACGTGGAGACCTTCCGGCTGGAAGAAGAGGAAGCTCGCGAGCAGGTCCTGGACCGGCTCGCCGAACTCGTGGTCAAGCCGGTGGACGGGTCCGGGGGCAAGGGCCTGGTGATCGGTCCGGATGCTTCACGGGAGGAGCTGGACGCTTTGCGGAAGCGGGTGCTGGCGGATCCGCGCGGCTGGATCGCGCAGCCCGTGCTGCAGCTGTCCACCGTGCCCACGCTCTCGGGAGACCGCTTCGGGCCCCGCCACGTGGACTTGCGTCCGTTCGCGGTCAACGACGGCGACGACGTCTGGGTGCTGCCCGGCGGGCTGACCCGGGTGGCGTTGAAGGAAGGCTCGCTGATCGTGAACTCCTCCCAGGGTGGTGGGTCCAAGGACACCTGGGTACTCTCGGACTCCCCGCAACTGCCCGCAGCGGAGCTGCCCCGTTCCTCCATCACGGTCCGTGAACAGGTCTCGGTCTGGCCCGTCGAAAGCAACTGGCGGGAC
>NZ_JAMXIC010000075.1 GCF_027587375.1 Arthrobacter sp. B2a2-09 | reverse complement strand
CGGTGGAAGGAGTCGGCGCCCTCGGCGATCAGTGCCCGGGCGATGGAGGGCGGGATCGGCCCGTATCCGTCCAGGATGGCCGGTTCGTCGGTGGCGCCCAGGAGGGACAGGACCGGGACGGTGATCAGGACCTGCGCCCTCGGGGACGGGACGCGCCCCACCGCGCCCCGTCCCATGCCGCTCACTCCCATGTTGCCCACTCCCACGCCGCCGTCGGGCATTCCGTCGGTGTTGTTGGTGAGGAGCCAGGTGGCGGTGATGTCGGCGCGGAGCTGGGCGAGGGTGCGTGTCTCGTGGGGGCCTTGGAGGGCGCGGGCTGCGGCGGTGGTCCGTTCCCAGATCCCGGCGGCGGTGGCTGCCGGGAGGTGGGCGGAGAGCCATGCCATGCCGTCACGGTCCGGGTGGTATTCGACGCGCCGGTCCTGGGCTTTTTTGGCGTGGCGTTCTTCGATGCCGACGGGGTGGTGGCGTTCGCGCCAGGTGCGTGCCTTGGCGCGGAACCGGGACGGGACGAGGTCCCCGGCGGGGCAGCCTCGGGCCGGGTTGGGTGTGTCGGGGTCCAGGAAGTGCGCTTCCAGGGCGGCTGTTCCGGCGGGGTCCAGGGCGTCGGATTGTTCGATGATGATCCGGGCGTGTTGCCAGGAGATCGTTCCGGACCGGAGGGCGGCCAGGGTCAGCGGCAGCGTGGTCAGGGCCTGGGATTCGGACAGGAGGGCCGCGGCGGTTCGTTCGCTGATGGTCAGGACGCAGGCGACCTCGGCGACCAGGGCAAGCTCCTGGGCGGTG
>NZ_JAMXIC010000074.1 GCF_027587375.1 Arthrobacter sp. B2a2-09 | reverse complement strand
CAACGCCGCACAGGCTGCTGTAGACGGTGCGCTGACGGGCAAGCAGGATCACGCGGCGCGGCTGGATCAGCTCGTGCAGTTGCCAGCTACCTCCGGTATGTACAGTGTGGTCACGCTTAACGGTGGTGGTGTGCTGGCCAGACTCACCACATCACCCTTTGTAGGTGACACGCTGATGCCATCTGCGGACGCTAACACGTTCCGTGTTGGTCTAGGTCTGGGCGCTGCTCAGAACGTGAACTTCGCCAGCGTGACTACAACAGGCAACGTGACTGCCAACGGGTACGTCGCAGCTAACACCATGGGCACTGTGGCTGGTGCGCAGGTTGCGTTCACTGGCGGCATCAACGCTGCTGGTGACATCTACGGCGGAACTCTCCGTTCAAAGGCGGGTGTTGTTCAGTCGTTCGCAGCTACTGCCGCGTCTAACGCGCACCTGTGGTTCTACAACGTCGATGGCACCTCGCGTGGTATCATCTACGCGGGCACTGACAGTGCGATCCGTATCCAAGCGGGCGCCTCACAGATTGCCGCTACGTTCACTGCCGCTGGTCAGGCGAATTTCCAGTCTATTACGACCTACCGAGATTCGCCAACCGGGCAGTCCTACATGTACAGCCCGTACGCTCAGCTAGACGGCAGCATGTACGGCACATCCTGCCTGCAATTGCAGGGCACGGGTAATGGCGTAGCCAACCTCGGGTTCCACAACGCTGGCCGTGTGGCCGGTTCCCTGTGGCTCAACACCGACGTGCAACTGTGGTGGATGACCAAAGGCGGCACCAACATGCTCATGCTGCACAACTTCAACCTCATGAGCCAGATCGCTGGGAACATG
>NZ_JAMXIC010000073.1 GCF_027587375.1 Arthrobacter sp. B2a2-09 | reverse complement strand
TACGCGATGTACGCGCACGCCGTCGGCGCCAGCGAAGCTGACCTTGAAGAACTCACACTCGATGTCCTTGACCACATCTGGGTCGATGAAACGGAACGCCGTTCCTTGAAGTCGTTCTTCGCCGCGGAGATCAGCGCGCACAACGCACTACTCAGAAGCCCCGCACGCGTCTTGCGCACGACGTCCTGATCACCCAGACTCCAATGGAGAGAAACAATGAAGATTCAATCCAACCCGGCCCCTTCAAATAAGCTCCGTGGTAACACCGTCTCCACACCGCATCTGGTCTTTTTCGTGGTGTCCGCCGCCGCACCGCTGACCGTGCTTGCCGGCTTCCTGCCCATGGTCTTCCTCGAAGGCGGCGGGATTTCCCCTGTCGGTTACCTTGTCGCCGGTCTGGTCTACACCCTGTTCACGGTCGGTTTCATCACCATAGCGAAGCGGGTTCGTGACGCCGGCGCTTTCTACGCGTATATCAAGGCGGGCCTCGGAGACAGAATCGGTTCCGGTGCCGCCCTTGTCGCCTATGTCGGCTACACCCTAGGGCAAATAGGGTTCTGCGCTGCGGCCGGGCTTTTCGCTTCCAACGCCCTTCAGGGCTTCCTCGGCCTGGACGTTCCATGGGGCGTGTCCGCCGTCGTCATCGGGTTGACCGTCGGGGTGCTTTCCTATTGCCAGGTCAACATCGGCGCACGGGTACTGAGCGTTCTGCTCATGCTGGAGATAGGGATTCTCTTCATCCTGGCGGTTGCCATCCTTGTTCAAGGAACTCCCGAGGGCTATACCCTTGCAGCCTTCAACCCGGCAAACTGGACGCTCTCCGCCCTGGGACCCCTTCTTGTCCTGACTTTCATCGTGTACATCGGGTTCGAACAAACCGCTATCTACAGCGAAGAAACGAAGAACGCCGGAAAGTCGGTTCCGCGGGCGACCTACATCGCGGT
>NZ_JAMXIC010000072.1 GCF_027587375.1 Arthrobacter sp. B2a2-09 | reverse complement strand
GAAGGCAACCCCTTCTCGGCAGGCCTGGGCCCCGTTGTCTCGCTCGCCAAGGAAAGCGACTTCGTGGGCCGTGCCGCCCTGGAAGCCCTGAAGGCCGGGGGCGCCGGTTCCACCAGCGGCCGCAAGCTGGTTGGCCTCAAGGGCCTGGGCCGCCGCGCCGGCCGCGCCCACTACCCGGTCCTCAAGGACGGCGTAGTGGTCGGCGAAGTCACCTCAGGCCAGCCCAGCCCCACCCTCGGCTACCCCGTGGCACTGGCATACGTCGACGTCGAACACGCCGAACCAGGCACCGCCTTGGACGTCGACCTGCGCGGAAAAGCAGAGCTCTTCGAGGTTGTGGCACTGCCGTTCTACAAGCGCGCCAAGTAGCCCACCTGGAAGTCCGCAACCAAACAACAAGTTTTGTGAACTAGGCGAGAGAAGGAAATGAAATGAGCAAAGTAGCTGCCGAGTTGAAGTATTCGGCTGAACACGAGTGGGTTGCCTCGGATGGGGCTGGGCCTGAGGGGATTGGGATATCCGCGGTTGCTGCGGATGCCCTCGGCGACATCGTGTACGTTGACTTGCCCGAGGTCGGTTCCGCTGTGACTGCGGGGGAGACCTGCGGCGAGGTTGAGTCCACCAAGTCCGTCTCGGACCTGTACTCCCCGGTCACCGGTGAAGTCACCGAAGTGAACTCCGCCGTCGTCGACGATCCTGCCCTGATCAACAACGATCCGTACGGTGCGGGCTGGCTCTTCAAGGTCGCCGTGACCGAACATGGCCCGCTTATGTCCGCTGAAGAGTACGCAAACGCCAACGGTGGCGAGCTGTGAGCGCCGCGACCGGGGCCGCAGGCACCGAGAACATTGTGTTCGAGCAGGTAGTTTCGCCGAGCCTGGACACGGTGTTGTCCGAACTGGATCCGGAGATCGCGGCGAAGATCGATGACGAGCTGGACCGTCAGCGTTCGGGCCTGGAAATGATCGCGTCGGAGAACCACACTGCCGTGGCCGTCATGCAGGCGCAGGGGTCGGTGCTGACCAACAAGTATGCCGAGGGCTACCCGGGCAAGCGCTACTACGG
>NZ_JAMXIC010000071.1 GCF_027587375.1 Arthrobacter sp. B2a2-09 | reverse complement strand
CGGTATATATCAAGCTGTTTGTGACAGCTGGGTGGTTTGTTTGTTGTTGATCCCGGCGACCGGAGGGGCTCCCGGCGCGGTGGGTTTGTGGCGGTATCGGTGTGGGTTGCGGGCGTGGCAGGCATCGAGTGTTGCTTGCCGCTGCCTGCGGGCCTGCTCGGTGCGTCCGTGGTGGACGGTGTCGGGTGTGTAGTAGTTCAGTCCGCTGTGGCGGTGGTTGGCGTTGTAGTCCGCGAAGAAGGCTGACATGTATCCGCGGGCGTGCTGCAGGTCCTGGAACCGTCCGGGGAACTCGAGGTCGTACTTCACGGTCTTGAACAGCGATTCCGAGTACGGGTTGTCATCGGAGACCCGGGGCCGGGAGTAGGACAAGGTGATGCCCAGGGCCCGGGCGAGATCCAAAGTGCTCCCGGCCCGCATCGGAGCCCCGTTATCGGCGTGAAGCACGCCCGGGGGCTGCCTGTTGCCATCCACGGCGTCCCGGATCAGCGCCGAGGCAAAGGCTGCGGTTTCGGTGTATTCCACGCGGTGCCCGACGACCTTGCGGGAGAAGACGTCCAGGATGGTGTAGAGCCGGTAGGTGTGTTTGCCGGGACCGTGGAGCATCGTGATGTCCCAGCTCCAGAGCTGGTTCGGGGCGGTGGCTTCCAGGACGGGTGTGGCCCGTTTGGGGCCCGTGCCGCCGCGTTGTGGCCGGCGGTCTCCGTTCTGTCCGTGTGCCGCCACGATCCGGTGGGCCGCGGCGATCGAGAAGAAGCAGTGCCCGGCGTCGAGCATCCGGTAGTAGGCCTGGGTGACCGATAGGTTGCCGTATTCCTCGGAGTTGAGCAGTCCCATGAACTCCTCGGCTTCGGCCGCGGTGATCCGGTTCGGGTAGGCCCGCTCGGCCTGCGGCACGGTGATCCCGGCCCGGGCGGCAGGGTTCAGGTGCCGGTACCAGGTGTTGCGGTGCAAGCCCACCAAGGCGCAGGCCTTCACCGCCGACCAGCCGGCCGCCATCAGCTTCCCGGCAAAGCTCAGGACGATGTCTTTCCAGGTTTTGGCATCAACCACTCCGGGCGTCCGGGCTC
>NZ_JAMXIC010000070.1 GCF_027587375.1 Arthrobacter sp. B2a2-09 | reverse complement strand
ATCGCATTGACGCTGATCTACACCTTCATGGCCTGGATCATTCTCATGGCGATCGGGCCGGCGAACCTGGGCAATGTGCTCAACGGGAATCTGCCCGACCTCGTGTTCGACGTCAGCAATAAATACCTTGGAACTTTCCTGACCGGCGGCATGCGCATCCTTGTGGTGACCAGCTTCTTCGCGGGCGTGCTCGCCCTCCAAAACGCCGGGGCCCGATACATGTTCTCGATGTCCCGGGCACGGCTCATTCCAGCCCGTTTTTCCCACACCGGCCCCAAGACCGGAAGCCCCACCGTTGCCGCTGTCGCACAAACAGTCATCGTCGTCGTCGCGATCGCCATCTTCGCCGTCCTCCAGTTCGACCCATACACGCAGGTGATTATCTGGACGAACACGCCCACGCTCATCGCTGTCCTCGCCCTGCAGGTCGGTACTTCCATCGCCGTTGTCGCCTATTTCTGGCGAACTCCCATGGGCGAGAGCCTGTGGAGCCGGCTGATAGCACCTGCGGCATCGGCGGTTCTCCTGACCGGCGTCCTCATCCTGATAATTTGCGAGCTCTCCCTGCTCACCGGCCTGGACACCTGGGGCAACTTCCTCATCTGTCTCCCGCTCATCGCCGCCTTCATCGGTGGATATGTCCGAAGTTCCTGGCTTTCCCGGCACCAGCCCCTACCGACAGCCGCCGAAAGCACCGAAAGCCCTGTCGAGCAGCTCGACCTAACGGGGAACCACTGATGCGGGCCGATAACTGCCTGGAAGGGACCCAGGAGCAGAGCATCGAGAACGTGCTGTTGGTCAGCATCGAGAACGCGCGAAGCGCCATTCCCGATCCTGCCTCCTATGATGCGCACAGCGAGGACTGGCAGGAACTGGAGCACCTATCCGTTGAACTCGCGGAAGACTCCATGGGAGGACTCTGGGAGGGCACGGCCGGCTCCGTGTTTTTCGAGGCCTGGCCCTACACCGAATTCTGCGTGATGATCGAAGGGCACGTGGCCATCTACGACCACCAATACCGGCGGAAGGATTTCCGGGCCGGAGACGCGTTCATCGTCCCGAAGGGCTTCCGGGGAACCTGGACAACCGTCACTCCGTCCCGCAAGTATTTCGTCGCGATGCGCTGATT
>NZ_JAMXIC010000006.1 GCF_027587375.1 Arthrobacter sp. B2a2-09 | reverse complement strand
ACGCCGGAATCAACCTCCCCAAGACCAAAACACCCCAAAAACCAGCCCAGTGACTCCACACAGCTTGACAACTTTCGGCTCGCTCACTTTTAAGGCATTTTGGCCCAACGCTCGCTCAGATCTTCTGAGCGAGCGTTGCAGGAATCGGGCGTATTGGTGAGCGAGCGTCGGGTGAAAACGGGCCATACCTGCAGAAGCGTCTGATGGAGTACCCCGCCGCAGGGGTGTAAGTCGGTTACGGCTTGACGGGGTTGCCCGGGAGGATCTCCGAGGGAACGGGCTGAGGCAATGGGATCGTGGGCGATGGGACCACCGGCGTCGGGATGGTGATAGGCCCCGGGCGGCCCTTGGCGATGTCGTGCAATCCATTACGCGGATCCGACTGGGACCCGGGCGCGGTAGTGCCGGGAGTCGCGTGCGGCGATGGATGCGCGTTGTTGTTTTGGGCGTCGGGGCTGGAGGACTCCGGAGAAGGCGATACGGGAACGCTAGTTTCCCGAGTGGGCATAGGACCCGGGCCCGGGCGTGTTCCCTGCTGTTGCGGAGCGTTGCCGCCCGATCCAGGGTTGAGCTGGGAGACGACCGATCCCACCACGGCGCCCAGGTGTTCAATCGTTCCCGGAATGCCGCCATCGGACGCAGCCGCAGCGGTAGCTCCGGCGGCAAGGGAAGCCGCGACGGCAACAGCGGCGAAGGTCAAGCGGCCCTTTTTGCGGCGCCGGGCGGCCAGTTCATCAACAGGCGCAGCCGCGGCGCGGGAAGCCGCATCAACAGGCGCAACAGTCTCAACCGGCGCGATCGCCACGCGGGCCGGTGCCATCAAGGCTTGCACAGCTGCCGATGGGTGCGGCCGGCTGCTCGCAAGGGCGCGCAGTTCCAGCAGCTCGGTCCGGATCTCGTACGCTTCGTCGAGCCCGGCTTCAGCAAGCAGGCGGTCGATGCCCTGCTCGCCGCAGGATGCGGATTTTTCGCTCATGATGTGCCATTCCTTAGTAGTGCACGTTCTCTCAGTGCACTCAATGCCCTGCGCTGCAACTGCTTCACGGCTCCTTGGGACTTGCCCATGATGTCCGCTGTTTCTTCCAACGACAGGTCCGCCACGACCCGCAGTGCCAGGACTTCCCGGTAGTCGGAGTTGAGATCCGCCAGTAGCTCGGTCACGCCCAGCCCTTCCCCATGCCCGAATGCCTGGTCCTCGGCCGAAGGCGCGCGCCGCGAATCCAGATCGGATTCATAGGGCGCGGAATCAGGGGTGCGTTCCCTCTTGCGATAGTGATCCACCATTCGCGCGTGCGCTATGGAGAAGAGCAGGGTCTTGGCCCCCTGGAGACCTCCGCGGAGAGAGTCCAGTTTGGGATAGAGAGCCAGGAATACGTCCTGGGTAACCGCTTCCGGATCGTCTACGCCGCGGGCGCGTAGGTATCCAAACACCGGTCCGGAAAATTCGTTGTAGGCAGCCGTGAAGAGCAGTGCGGGATCTTCCTCGTCCGCCTGCAAATATTCATCAGCCAAAGGGTCAAGCACCCGCGAGCCCTCCATCCCACGCAACGCGGTCATCGTCCCTGGCCTGGGAAATGACCACTGCTGCAGTCTGTTGCGTCGCGGGGCTCCTTGTCATTTAGCCAAGGAGCCCCGCCGTTCAAGCGTAGCCGTGGTGTTACGGGCTGACAGAATCGGCCGGCACGTGCACAGGTGCGGTGGGCACGTGGGACGGGACTGCCGGGACTGCCGGGACAGCAGGGACGGCCGGTGCGGACGGCACTGCGGGAACAGCCGGCACGGCAGGCGTTGCGGGCAGTGCGGCGGTTCCGTCGGTGTCGGCCTTGGCGGAAGCAGATCCGTCAGCCTTCAGACCGGCAGCCTTGCCCTCGGTCACCACGGTTGCGCAGTGCGCGTTGACGTTGGCTTCGCCGCCAGCGGCAACAACCAATGAGGAGTAGCCGGGCACCTTGGTGTCAGCTTTCAGGCCGCCGTTGAGGAGGGCGGTGCAGAGGCCGAACGCCTCTGGTGAGGTGGCCTTGGCCGAAGCGGCTGCTGCTGCGGCCTTGGACTTTACGTCGTCGACCGCGTCCGTGGCCTTCGACTTGGCGTCGGCAGCGGAGTCAGTTGCCTTGGATGTTGCCATCTGGGACGCGTCAGCCGTCTTGGACTCTGCGGACTCGGCTGCTCTGGACGCGGCCGGAGCCGGGGCTCCGAGCAGCTCGTGGGCGCTCTTCTGCATATCGTTGGGAAGCGCTCCGTTGAAGGCTGCGACGCCGGTTCCGCCAACCGCTACAGCTCCGGCGGCAAGGACGCCGGCGGCGATTTTGCTGGTGGCAAGGACAGTGAACAAGGACATGGAACCCTCCGACAAACGTTTTGGGACTGCTCCGGCAGCGGCTTTGTCGCTACTGGATGATCAGTGCGGACGTTGTCCACACTCCCCTTACATCGCTGGCGGTCCCGGCGAGGTTACGCCCGATCCAAAAAAACTTTCATCGCGCGAACTGGCGGCAGATGACCCTTCCCAAGCGTTTTGGGGTCATCTGCTGCCAGTTCGCGCCGGTCAGGCGAGGGTCCTGGCCTGCTCAATCAACTTGAGTACCTCGACCGGCCCGGCCGGATCCACGGGGAGCGGCAAATCGGAGGCGGCACCGCCGTCGGCGATCTTCTCCCCGAGGATCCGGTAGAACTCCTGGTAGGCGCCGCGCTCGGTGGGTACCGTGGTCCGCACGCCGTCGATTTCCAACGTGCCGTAGTGGTGCGGATCGTCGACGCCATATGCGCCATCCGTGGGCCGGCCGCCCGCCAGGATGAACGGTTCCTGGGGATCGATTCCGAACTTCACGAAGCCGCCCTTGCTGCCCAGGATGCGGAAGCGTGGTGCGTGAAGCTGGCTGCTGACGTTCATGGCGACGTGGCTGGTCACGCCGGAAGCGTGTTTCAGGACCAGGAAGACGTCGTCATCGGCTTTTTCCTGGGACCTTCGGGCCAGGATTTCGGCATGGATGACTTCGGCGGGACCGAACATCTGCACGGCCAGGTCCAGCAGGTGGGTTCCCAGGTCGAAGAGCAGCCCACCGCCGTCGTCGGCCGTGGCGCCGGCCTTCCACGCCTTGCTGATTTCGGGGGCCCACCGCTCCATTGACGCTTCGCATCGCATGACCTCGCCCAGCGTCCCGGCGTCGAGCAGCTTCTTCACCGTGAGGGCGTCGCCGTCCCAGCGGCGGTTTTGGTAGACGGTAAGCACGCGGCCCAGCCTCGCGGCCAGCTCGATCAGCTCCTGCCCCTGCGCGCTGGTCACGGCAAATGGCTTGTCCACGACGACGTCGAGCCCGGCTTCCAGCGCGGCCTTCGCGAGCGGGTGGTGGGTCGCGGGCGGCGTGCCGAGCACCACGAGGTCCAGCTCAGCTGCAAGCGCCAGGACGTCATCGGGACTGTCCACGATCCTCGTGCCGGGATAGCGCTCTTGGGCTTTGGCCTTACGGCCCGCGTCCGACGTAGCGATGACGTCGAGGGAATACGCGGGATTGGCTGCGATAAACGGCGCGTGAAAGACGCTGCCGGAAAGGCCATAGCCGACGACGGCGGTGCGGATCGGTGTGAGGGTCATGCCGCTACGCTACCGGGCCAAGGTAGCCCGGCGAAGGTTTTGTCAGCAGTCTTTCAGCAGGCGCGTGACGAGCTCGCGCCACGACGCCGCAAGGCGCTCCGGCGCGACTCCGTGAGCGCGAAGGGAATGGAGCATGCGCTCGGGATCGAGGGTGGCGCCGAGGGAAAGAGCCAGGAGCCAAGGATCGCGGTCCAGGCCCGCTTCCCGCAGCAGCATTTCGATGTGCCGGTGCCACAACACGACCGGCGGGGCGTCGTGCCGGTTCTGCGGGGAATGCTCCGCCGCGGCACGGGCCAGCTCGCCGTATTCTTCGACATATTTGATGCGCGCTTCGCCGAAGGCAATAAGGCGTTCAAGCGGGGGCGCTCCGGGGCCTAGCGGAGGCGGACCGAAGATGAACTCGCGCTGGAATTCCGCTTCGGCGTCGCTCAGGAGGGTCATCATGAGTCCTGCCCTGCTGCCGAAACGGCGGAAAACCGTTCCCTTCCCGACGTCGGCCCGGCACGCGAGCATGTCCATCGTGACTGCGTCCACCCCGTGTTCGGCCACGAGATCCCTGGCAGCTTGAAGGAGCCGTTCGCGGTTACGCGCGGCGTCGCTGCGCTCCGGCTGCGTCCCGAAAGGCGAACCGGGCCGGATGGGGATGAGGCTCACAAAAACATTCTAGCCTTGGGAATATTAAGCGGACCGCAGTCCGTTTAGAATCTACGAAGGCAGCAAAAGCCTCCAAAACCGAGCGCCTGCGGCACCGTCCGCGGCCAGACCCAAGGAGTTCCCATGTCCAAGAACACCGTTCTCGCCCTTGTTGGCAGCCTCCGCGCCGATTCCCACAACCGCAAGCTCGCCGAAGCCATCAAGCTCAACGCCCCGGAAAACGTCGAAGTACAGATCCACGGCTCCCTCGGCAACATCCCGTTCTACAACGAAGACATCGACGTCGAGGGCCAGGTTCCCGCCGAAGCCGCGGCCCTCCGCGCTGCCGCCGCCGCAGCCGACGCCATCCTGCTCGTCACGCCGGAACACAACGGCACCATGCCGGCATCCCTCAAGAACGCCATCGACTGGCTGTCCCGCCCGTTCGGCGCCGGTGCGCTGGCAGGCAAGCCGACCGCCGTCGTCGGTACCGCTTTTGGCCAGTTCGGTGGCGTCTGGGCGCAGGACGAGGCCCGTAAGGCAGCTGGCATCGCCGGCGCCAAGGTCCTCGAAGACGTCAAGCTTGCCGTTCCCGGCTCCATGATCCGCTTCGCCGAACTGCACCCGAAGGACGACGCCGAAGTTGTCGAGCAGATCAAGGGCATCTTCGAGCCGCTGACCGCCGTCCAGGAAGAAGTCGCAGCCTAGTCTCCGCGGCTCGCCCGGCTCGCCGCGAGAATGCCCCCGTCCCGCCGTTGAGGCGTGGGCGGGGGCATTCTTTGTCGATACGATGGCGGCATGGCCGACTACAACCGCCACCCCGAAGTCGACGCCTACCTTGAGGCCCTCCCCGACTGGCAACGCGCCATCGCCGAGCAACTACGCGATCTCATCCACGAAGCCGAGCCTGAAATCGTCGAGACGATCAAGCGCCGCACGCGGCCATACTTCGTCCTTGACGGCAACGTTTGCGCCCTGCTCGCAGCCAAGGACCACGTGAACCTGTTCCTTTACGACGGCGCGATTGTCCCCGATCCGGACAACATCATCACATCGGGGCACGACAACAAGACCGCCCGCATGATCACCTTCCACCAACACGACGAGATTCCCCGTGCACCTCTCACCGCCATGCTGCGGCAGATCGCGGCGAACAACCGTGCAGGCGGTTGGCGGAAGATCAAGGGAACGGACTAGCCCGAACGCCCCTCGAAACGGAAGCAAGGCGTCACCGCACCGCTACCATTCCGTGACTGAGCTGAGGCCGAACCGTCATGGACGGGGCGGCCCACACCCGGGCGGCCAGCCGTAACGTTGAGTTACAGGCACCAAGGGTGATCAGGGCAGGAGCGGGGGCTGTCATGCGGGTCGGACGCGGCGTGGAATGCACGACGACGGCGATCGCCGCGCCCTGCCTTTTGCTGGCGCTGTGCCTATCCCTCGCGCTCTGCCTGGCTGGCTGTGCTTCCCCCGACGGCGGCGCTCCCGCCGGGTCACGCTCCGCACAACCGGCCTCACCTGGCTTCGTCCAAACGACGCAGGAGCCCGTAGCCGGGCCGGTTCCCATGCCCCTCCCGGCTCCTCCCCCGTATATCAACCCGCCACCCGCGGCATCGCTTCCAACCACGGCGAGCCCCAGAAGCGGCACATCCAAACCGTCGGCGACGCAAAACCAGACCCCAGGAGTCGCAAAGACACCCGACCCGGCCGGGTCTTCCGCGGCGTCAGGAAGCGCGAGCCCGCAGGCACCCGCGCCCCTCCCAACCGCCGGCGAATCGACTGGGACCGCCGTGTATTTCGTGGCAATCGGCGACGGCGGCAGCCGCGGTGTGCGGTTCGGCTGTGACGACAGCCTCGTGGCGGTCCAAATCACCGCCCCTCCGGGCAGCGACCAACTGGCCGTGGCAATGGGGCAATTGCTAGCGCCCGACGACACCGCGTCCCGGGCAGGCTTGTACAACGCTCTCTCGGGCTCCGCGCTGCGCTACGTTTCGGGCTACCTCGACGGCACCACCGCGGTCGTTAACCTGAGCGGGTCACTTCGCCCCGGAGGGGTGTGCGACCACCCGCGGATCGAAACCCAGCTGACGCAAACCGCGGTGGCGGCTACGGGAGCATCCCAGGCCGCGATCTACGTCGACGGGCGCATCCTGGCGGACGTCTTGAGTTTGCGCTGAGGCGGTCAGTCACTCGAAGAGTGCGTCCATGTCTGCGTAGCTCCGGGTTCCGGCGAGGCCCGACCAGTTTCCGTCGCCAAGAACTTCGATTGCCAGCCTGGAGACCGTCGCGTAGGCGGCCCTTGCAGTGCTGCCGCCAATGCTGATTCGCCGCACACCGGCGTCGTGCAATTCTCCGGGCGATGGCGAACCCAAACCGGCCAGCGCATTGAGCGGCACGCTGATCCGCCGGGAAAGTTCGTGCAGGATATGGAGATCCACCAACCCCGGCACGAATATTCCGTCCGCCCCGGCCCGCTGATAGGCGTCCGCACGGCGCAGCGTTTCCTCATATGCAGTGTCCGGAAACTTTCCGGACCAATAGGTGTCCGTTCGCGCATTGATGAACAGTCCGACGCCCGCGTCCTCCGCAGTCTGCCTGATCAAGGCGATGCGCCGGGACTGTTCGGCGATCTCGCTCAGCGGTTGTTCCGCTGAGTCCTCGATATTGATCCCGACGGCGCCCGCGTCCAGCACCGCTCGAACCGTGGCCTTGAGTTCTTCGCCAGTACGCCCGTACCCTGTCTCGATATCCGCAGTCACGGGCAAGCGGGTGGCTTTGGCTATCCGCGACAGCGCTTCCATCGCGAGTTGCCGCGGAAGGTGGTCCCCGTCCCGGTACCCCAGGCTCCAGGAGACTGCCGAGCTGGAGGTGGCCACCGCCGTCGCTCCCGCTTCCTCGACCATCCGCGCAGATGCCGCATCCCACGCATTCACCAGAACCAACGGCGCATGCGGCACGGCATGGAGCTCGTGGAAGCGGAGGGCCTTGGATTCGAGTTCCGGATGCATCGTCATGGCTCTATTCCAGCCTTCCTCCGTCCGGACGTAAAGCGCTTCGCACCGCGATTTCCAAAATTAGGATGAAACATCCGTTGCTCAATTGGCAACTCCGGGGAGTATCCTGTCACTGTGACCCACGAAACATTGGATGCCGGGCCGGAGTTGCCCGCGGAAGCAATCGACGCAATAGAGCGAGCAGCAACTGCCGCCCACCGCCACGAGGAACTTTTCTCGGAGCGCGCCGCCAATATCAAGCAGTCCGCCGTGCGTGACGTCTTCGACATCTCAATGCGGCCGGGACTCGTCTCCCTCGCTGGCGGAAACCCCTACCTGCAGTCCCTGCCCCTTGAGAAGCTCGGGCAGACCGCCGCTCGCATCATCGCCGAAGAAGGCATGACGGCGCTGCAGTATGGAGGCGGGCAAGGCACTGAGGAACTGCGCACCCAGATTTGCGAGATCATGGCCGCGGAGGGCATCACGGACGCCCGGCCGGAGAACGTGGTGATCACCGCCGGTTCCCAGTCGGCCCAGGACGTGGCCACGAAGGTCTTCTGCAATCCGGGCGACGTCGTCCTCGTGGAAAACCCCACCTACGTAGGCGCACTGAATACCTTCGAGGCCTACCAGGTCCAAGTTGAGACAGTGGACATGGACGACGACGGACTCGTCCCGGAGCTCCTCGAAGCCAAGATCGCGGCGCTTCAGGCCCAGGGCAAGAACATCAAGTTCCTCTACACGATCCCCAACTTCAACAACCCTTCGGGGATCACGCTTGCCCCGGCGAGGCGTCAGCGCATCGTCGATATATGCCGCAATGCGAACATCTTGGTGCTGGAGGACAACCCCTACGGGCTTTTGCGCTTCGACGGCAACCCGCTGGCACCAATGCGGGCCGCGAATGAGCATGACGTCATATACATGGGCTCGTTCTCCAAGATCTTTGCCCCAGGACTGCGAATCGGTTGGGCCCTGGTACCCGAGCACTTGCAGCGGCGCTTCTATCTGGCCTCGGAAGCCGTGACCCTGTGTCCTCCCACCCTGAATCAGATGATCATCTCGGCATATCTTCGGGACTACGACTGGCGCGGGCAGATAGACACTTACCGGGCCCTGTACGAGGAACGCTGCAATGCCCTGCTGGTGGCGTTGGAAGAGCACATGCCTTCGGGCCTCAGCTGGACAAGGCCCGAGGGCGGCTTCTTCGTCTGGGTCACCTTGCCCGACGGCGTGGACACCTATCCGCTGCTCAAGAAGGCGATCGAGGCAGGGGTCGTGTTCATCCCCGGCGCGGCGTTCACGCACTCTGACGAACCATCCAACAAACTAAGGTTGGCTTTCAGCGCAGTGCCACCGGAGTCCATCGCCGAAGGCGTCCGCCGATTGGCACCGGTCTTGCAAGAAGCCATCGATGTCATCAGCAAAGGAGCAGATATATGAGCGGAATAGTCCTCGTCGGAGTCGACGGCAGTGTAACAGCGAGGCGGGCCGCCGATTCGGCAAAGAATCTGGCAACCGCACTGGGCGCGGAACTGCGCGTCATCACCGCTTTTGAAGGCGCTCACGTGGAGGTCGTCGAAAGCGGAGGCGACAAGTGGATCCTCTCCGACGCCGACGCCGCGGAGAAGGTAGCCAGCAAAGTGGCCGCGGAGCTCGCGTCCGATCAGTTGACCACAAGCTATGGAGCCGTCTTTGGTAAAGCCGGTGAGGCCTTGGTCAAGGAAGCCGAACGTGTGGGTGCCAAAGTGATCGTGGTCGGCAACCGCCGTATGCAGGGACTTGCCAGGGTTCTCGGCAGCGTTGCCAACACGGTGGCGCACAATGCGCCGTGCGACGTCTACATCGCCAAGACGGACGAAGCGTAAGCGACTCCCCGACCCCCGGGACTTTGACGGGGATCACGCGTTGTGGTGGGCGGTCTCACCCCGATTTCGGCCGTGCGGCTAGGATGCCGCCGGTAAAATTGAAGTGGCCCCCAAGGGCGCGAGCCGCCCATCACAACAACCCGTAGGGGATCCCTTTTGCTTACTCTGCAGCCGCGCCAACGCGTCGGACACGACATCCTGCTCGCGCGCCACGGCAACCACATCAGCTCCATGCGCTTCGACCGCGCAAATGACCGCATCGTGGCGCTTCTCGACGACGGCTCGGTAGACAGCGCTCCGAACATGATCTCCCCGCTACTCCAGATGCCGGAGACGTTCCGAAGCATCCTTCGCTCCGATTGGAAATTGTTGCTTGTGGTTGCTTCCGCCATGCTGGCCGTTGGAGCCCTGGCCATGGTGCTGTCATTTGGAATGATCGGCAGCATGAGCGACCAGCAGCTGCGCGACCTTGCGCTCAGCTACACGTCCTACTAGCCCAGCCAACCGCGCAGGACCCACCAAAGTCCCGCGATGAACACCCCGCCGAACAACGAGCCCGCGATGACCTGGCCGCGAGTATGGTCCCGCAGGACTACGCGGGACCAGCCGACGGCCGGAACCAGAAGCAGTAGCGGCAACCACGCGGGCCCGAACATGAGCGCCGCAATGACTGCGGCCGCGGAAATTGCCGAGGCATGACCGCTGATTTTCCACACAAGGCTGACTGCAGCCAACACCGTGATGCCGCCAATCAGTGCAAGGATCATCACTGAGACGCTGGTCGGGGCGTGGATGACGTTGAGGACCAACAGCCCCATGACCACGGACACGAGCGCAAGCATCAGCAAGGGCGCCCGCTCCTTGCGATCGCTGACATGGTGGTCGCTGAGTTTGCCGAGCCTCACCATGAGCAGGACGTAGGCCAGCGGCAACACGCACACAAAGAGCGCCCCAAGGACCCCGAACCATATTGTCCCCGGGAAACCCGGTTCCACCGCAGGGCTGATAAGCAGCAAGATGGACACGACGGCGGGCGGTTGGAAGACTTCAGTCAGGATCCGGGCAACACGGCGGCGGGCCGAGGAGGCAGGCCTTTCCGCCGGCAGGACGTTCCACTCGCTGCCCACGGCGCGGAGTTTCCCGCTCCCAACGCCGCGCTGCCCTCCCCCAATGCCGCGCTGTTCAGTCAAGCAGCAGCGCCGGTTCTTCGAGTATGGCTGCGACGTCGGCCATGAAGCGGGCGGAAAGGTCCCCGTCCACCACCCGGTGGTCGAACGAACCGCCAAGCGTTGTGATCCAGCGAGGGATGACTTCGCCGTCGAGCACCCAAGGCTTTTGCTTGATGGTGCCGAACGCGACGATTGCCACCTCGCCGGGGTTGATGATGGGTGTCCCGGTGTCAATGCCCAGGGCGCCAACGTTCGTGATGGTCAGCGAGCCACCCTGCATCTGCGCAGGCTGGGTCTTCCCCGCGCGTGCCGTGCTGGCTAGCTCGTTGAGCGCGAGGGCCAGTTCCTTGAGGGAAAGGTCCTGGGCATCCTTGATGTTCGGCACCATGAGCCCGCGCGGCGTAGCTGCAGCAATACCCAGGTTCATGTAGTGCTTGACGTGGATCTCCGCGCCGCCCTTGCCATCGGCGTCCTCTACCCAGGTCGCGTTAACGCTCGGGTTGCGTGCCGCGGCCCAAATCACGGCCTTGGAGAGAATCAGCAGCGGCGATACCTTGATGCCCTCAAAGTCCCTGGAGGCCTTGAGCCGCTTGACGAATTCCATGGTGCGGCTTGCATCGACGTCAACGAAGATACTCACATGCGGCGCCGTGAAGGCCGACTCCACCATGGCCTTGGCGGTAGCCTTGCGGACGCCCTTGACAGGGATCCGTTCCACTCGCTGATCCTGCGGTTTCTTGGACGCACCCCAGAACTTGTCTGCTTGGTCCACCTCGGCATCGCGCTGCGACTGGTAGCTGACCAAGTCCTCGCGGGTCACTTCGCCGCGGGCTCCCGTAGGAACGACGTCGGCCAGGTCAATCCCAAGTTCACGGGCGATCTTGCGCACGGGAGGCTTGGCCAGCACCCGGTTGACGAGGCCGCTGACAGTTGCACCAAGGCCGGTGAGACCCGGCGCCTGGCTTGCGGCTCCCTGGTTTACGGCTCCCTGGCTTGCGGCCGCGGGCTGCTGTTCGGCAAGGAGCGGCAGGGCCGGAGCAGTGGGCTCGACGACGGGTTCGACTACTGTTTCGACGACGGCGGGTGCCGTGCTCGCGGCCGCGGCGGCGGGTGCGGCGGTAGCGCCTTCCGGGCGCTTACGCGGCCGGCGCTTGACGGCGTCGGCCTTGGGACCGGAACCAACCAACGGGCTGGCGACCGGACCGGCGTCGGGCGTTCCCGGGTCTTCCGGCAGCTTGCCGTACATCGAGGCTTCAAAGGCCTGTTCGGCAGCAGGCGCGGCAGCAGGGGCGGGGGATGGCGCAGCGGCAGTCGGAGCCGCAGGCTGCGCGGCGAGCGGCGCAGCGGGTGCTGACGCGGGCGCTGCGTCGTCCGAGGCATTGTCCGAAATGCCGATAATCGCGGTGCCTACTTCAACCGTGATGCCTTCGGCGACGAGCAATTCCGCCACCGTACCGGCATACGGGGACGGCAATTCCACGAGGGACTTGGCGGTCTCGATCTCGCAGATGACGTCGTTGATGGCCACAGTGTCGCCGGGCTTGACCTTCCAGGAGACGATTTCCGCCTCAGTCAGGCCCTCGCCGACATCCGGCAGGTTGAATTTCTTAACAGTCACTTAGGTCCTCGATCTCGGCTGGCCCGTCCGCTTGGCGGCGGGTGCAATCAGGGGCGGCTAGTAGGCCAGGGAACGGTCCAGGGCTTCGAGGATCTTGTCGATGTCCGGCAAGTAGTCCTCTTCCACCTTCGCCACGGGATACGGCATGTGGAAACCGCCCACCCGGATAACCGGAGCCTCCAGGTGCAGGAAGGCACGCTCACTGATCCGCGCGGCGATCTCGCCGCCGATCCCCCCGAACGTCGGTGCTTCGTGCGCAACGATCAAGCGGCCGGTCTTCTTGACGGAAGCAGTGACAGTGTCGAAATCGATGGGGGAAATCGAGCGCAGGTCGATCACCTCGATGCTGTGCCCGTCCTCTTCCGCCGCCGCTGCGGCGGCCAGCGCGACCGGCACGAGCGGCCCGTAAGCCACGATGGTGGCGTCGGAGCCTTCGCGCAGGACGTGCGCCTGGAACGGGTCCGACGCCGGTCCCGCGTTCTCGGTATCCACCTCGCCCTTGAGCCAGTAGCGGCGCTTGGGCTCGAAGAAGATGACCGGGTCCGTGCAGTCAACGGCCTGCTGGATCATCCAGTAGGCGTCGTGGGCATTGGACGGAGTGATGATGCGCAGGCCGGCGGTGTGGGCGAAGAGCGCTTCCGGCGATTCTGAGTGATGTTCGATCGAGCCGATGCCGCCACCATAGGGAATGCGGATGACGACGGGAACAGTCAGCTTGCCGCCGCTGCGCGAGTGCATCTTGGCCAGTTGCGTGGTGATCTGGTTGAAGCCGGGGAACACAAAGCCGTCGAACTGGATTTCGCAGATGGGACGGTAGCCGCGCAAGGCCAGGCCTATTGCAGTGCCGACGATGCCGGACTCAGCCAGCGGGGTGTCCACTACCCGGTCTGCGCCGAACTCCTTGATAAGTCCGTCGGTCACGCGATAGACGCCGCCCAGCGGCCCGATGTCTTCCCCCATGAGCAAGGACTTCGGATTGTTGGTGAGCGACGCCCGGAGGCCTTCGTTGATGGCCTTGGCAATAGTCATGGTGGTCATCAGTTGCCCTCCCCCTCTTCCTCGTCGCCTTCGAATCCGGCGGAGTATTCCTCGAACCAAGCAAGTTCTTCGGCCACGAGCGGGTGCGGCTCGGCATAGACCCCGGCGAATGACTCACGGAAGTTAGGGCCCTGCAGACTTTGCGTGGTGCTGCGGACGTGTGCCGCGAGCTTGTCGCCGTCAACCTTGACTTGCTCAAAGAAAGCTTCGTCGGCCAAGCCCTCGCTACGGAGGTATTTCTCCAGGCGATCCAAGGGATCCTTGCCCCGCCAGGAAATCTCTTCGGCCGATTCGCGGTACTTCGTGGGGTCGTCCGCAGTGGTGTGGGCACCAACGCGATAGGTATATGCCTCGATGAGCACGGGACCACGGCCTTCGCGTGCATGCTCAAGCGCCCACTCGGTGACCGCATGGACGGCGATAACGTCATTGCCGTCCACCCGGATGCCCGGGAAGCCGTATCCCTTGGCCCGGTTGAACAAGGGAACCTTGGTCTGGACCTCAGTGGGGACCGAGATGGCCCAGTGGTTGTTCTGGCAGAAGAACACCACGGGAGCGTTGTAGGACGCCGCGAAGACCATGGATTCGTGAACGTCGCCTTCGGAGCTGGCACCGTCGCCGAAGTAGGCCACAACAGCAGCCTTCGGATCGTTGGAACCATTGGCTTCCGCGAGCTTCTGGTCGCGCTGGATTCCCATGGCATAACCAACTGAATGCAGCGTCTGGGCCGCAAGCACGAGGGTATAGAGGTGGAAGTTGTTCTCGGTGGGATCCCAGCCACCATTCGAAATTCCGCGGAACAGCTTCAGGAGTTCAGCCAGATCCACATCGCGGGTCAATGCAACGCCATGTTCACGGTATGTCGGGAAGATGTAATCCTGCCGTTGGGTAGCGCGTCCGGAACCGATCTGGGCGGCCTCCTGGCCGGTCAGGGGAACCCAAAGAGCCAGCTCGCCTTGGCGCTGAAGGGCCGTGGCCTCTTGATCGAAGCGGCGGACCTTGGCCATGTCGGCGTAGAAGCCCCGGAGCTGCTCGGGATCAAGGCGCTTGGCATAGTCCGAGAAGACGGGATCTGTCCCTAGCTTGCCGTCCGGCCCCAGCAGCTGGATCATCTCGGCGGCGGGATCGCTTGAAGCGCCTCCCGCAGGAGACTGCTGATCCAGTCCCGTTCCGTTGATCCCGGGGGTGGGCAATTGAGTTGCGCCCATTCCGTCTCCTTGCCTGCCGCAGCCCGATGCTGAGCAATATTCGCTGATATATGCCGATTCCGGAATGCATTCCGGAATCGGCATATCTTGGCTTTCGTCCCTTACTTTATCCGCAGTAAGGGACGCAGGGGCATTTGTTAACCGCTAGGAAGCCTGCGGCGCTTTTGTATAGGACGCACAGAGTTCCAGGAATCGAGTATTGGCCTCGACTTCTCCGATGCTGACCCGGACGCCTTCGTTGCCGAAGGCCCGCACGGACAACGCCCGCTCGCCTGCCAGTCCAGCAAATTCGGCGCTATTCTCTCCAAGATTCAGCCATACGAAGTTGCCTTGAGCCTCGGGCACGAACCATCCCAGCTCCCGGAGTCCTGCGGTAACCCGATCCCGCTCATCGACCAGGCTTTGTACCCTTTCAACAACCTGGTCGAAATTCTCCAAGGAAGTAATGGCGGCGCGTTCGGCAATCTGCGAGACGGCAAACGGCGTGGCAGTGACGCGCAGGTGCTGGGTGAGATCCGGACCGGAAACGCTGTATCCAACGCGCAGCCCCGCAAGGCCGTGAGCCTTGGAAAAGGTGCGGAGGACCACGACATTGGGGTACTTGCGGTACAACTTGATACCGTCCACGGCGTTCTCGTTCCTGACGAACTCCTGGTAGGCCTCGTCAATAACAACGACGACCCCGGACGGTACTGACTGGATGAACCGCTCGGTTTCCTCGGCGGTGAGGATGGGACCCGTGGGGTTGTTTGGCGTGCAGAGCAAAATCACCTTGGTGCGGACCGTGACAGCGGCCACCATGGCCTCGAGATCGTGGCGTCCGTCGGAAAGCAACGGGATCTGGACACTCTCGGCCCCGGCCAGCCCTACGCAGATGGGGTAGGCCTCGAAGGAGCGCCAGGCATAGATAACCTCGTCAGCCTTGCCGTCGTGGTTCTGTCCGGCGAAGGTGGAAAGGATCTGGTTCAGGGCTCCGAGGCTTCCGGCTCCAGTGACGACGTCGTCAGCGGGGATTCCCAGAAAGTCAGCGAGCGCCGTGCGCAGCTTGGTGGACAAGGGGTCCGGATACCGGTTGATGTCCGACTGATCAGCGATTGCCTGGAGCACCGCGGGAATCGGGGGTAGCGGGTTTTCATTGGAAGACAGTTTGTAACTGGTCAGGCCCTCAATAGCTACGGGAGGCTTGCCTGCAGCATATTTCGGGAGCCTGTCCACAACCGGGCGGGGACGCACGCCCTCCGGTGCGTTGTCAGAAGAATTCATGGCACCAGCCTACTTGCAGGGCTTCGGGCCATGCTGGCAAGCCCTCCGGCCAGCGCACGTAAAAGCCGGCGCATGTGAAAGCATGGGCATATGGGTTCATTCATTGTGCGCGTCCTGATCAACGGGCTGGCCCTCTGGGTTGCCAGCTGGATTCTGCCCGGGATGGATATTTCCACTTCGGCAACCACCAACGCAGTAAGCAACGCGGGGGTCACGCAAGGCAGCGACACCTTGGGCGTGGTTCTTGCCTATCTCTTCATCGGGCTCATCTTTGGCATCGTCAATGCCTTTGTCCGGCCTTTGGTCAAGTTGCTCTCCCTTCCGATCACAATCCTCACCCTCGGCCTGTTCACGATTGTCATCAACGCGGCCATGTTGTCCCTGACAGCCTGGCTCAGCAGCTACACGCCGGTACACCTCACCATCGACCGATTCTTCTGGACCGCGGTTCTCGCCGCGATCATCATCAGCCTGATCTCCATGGTGGCCAGCTGGATTCCGGGCGGCAACAGGCGGTAGAAAGCTTGCGCCAGCATGTTCGTCCACTTCCTCACCGCCCTCCCCGCGGGGTCCGGGGTGCTTCGCGGGTCAGCTTGAACCGGCTCACCCTGGCCGCTCCGCCAACGCCCAGTATCCCGCTCAGAGTGGCTGTGGAAGCGGCCAGTGAAGGATCGGAACTGAGCTGCACCAGCTTTGCCCCTTCCTCGTAGCGTGAGAGCCTGTGCGCCGGCCCAATGCCTTGGTGTTCGCCGGGTGCCAGGCTCACCGGATTGGTCATGGTCACGGTAACCCGGTCCTTGGTGTCCGGATTCGCTTTGCCGTCCGCACCGGGAACCCAATCGTGTTCGTGCTCCAAGTGCAGGCTCCCGATGCCGGCTTGCGGGGTGATCCCGCCAACGGGCGATCCAGCTGTCACCACAAACTTGAGGTCAAACTCGGCGAGGAACGCTTTGTCCTGGCTCAAGTTCATGGCATGGATTCCGCCCTGGCTGTGGCCGACTGCCACCACGGTTTCGCCGGCTGCGGCGCCTGCCTCGAGCAACGCCTGACGGATGGCCTTACTGGTTTCCGTCGAGTTGTAACCCAGCGCTTCGGCAATGCCGGCTTCGTCCAGTGGATTACTCCCTCCTGGCGGATTGCCCGGCTGAGTGCCCGGAATCAACACCACCCACGCCCGCTCTCCGTCCTTATCGACCTCCACCACTTCTATTTCGCCCTCTGAAGTCTCATCGACGAGTTGCAGTTCCCGGAGCATTCCTGCTGCCGACAGGTCCACGCTCTTGGTGGCCGTCTCTCCCCGGCTGACCGTAATAGGACGTGGCCTGAGGAAAGCCAATGCGGGGGCCGCCACGATGGCTCGCAGGACGGCGCCGACGTCAGTCAGCCCAACCATCGCCCCTGAAAGGTTGGCCGCGGCCGGGGGTAGCCCCATCATCAGCTCCAATATCCGGGTCACATCCCGGACGGCTCCTTCTGTGGCACCCCTGAAGCCAAAGTCCAGGAGATTCGGACCAGTCAGGAGGACTGGCATTCCCATGCCCATTCGCAATCTGATCGCCGCGTGTGATTCCGCAAACTCATATTCACGATGGCTTGCCCTGACATCGTTGCCAATCCGCTGAAGCTGTTCGCGGACCCGCCCAATGTCCCGGCCGCTCTCACCGACGGCAATGATGGCGTTGCTTCCACTCGTGTAGGACGAGGCCTGGTGCGGGAACAAGGCCACCCGGACCGCTTCAGCCTCCACTTCAATGTCCTGCAGTTGGCGCACCAGTCCGTCCAGCGCGGCTGCGCCGGCAAGCAGCTCTTCGAATTGGAAGTGGATTCCGCCTACACCGCCGCGGATCCGCAATGTGCCATCCGGCCCGGGTGTTCGAGGATGGGGAGGTCCACCCGCGCCGACAGGAGCGACCTCGGCCATCAGTAGCCAGACTGGGGGTCCAACGCCACATTCCGGGCATGGCGGAGCGTCGCTGCAGCGGCCTCGCGCAAGGCATCACGCCCCCGTCGAAGGGAGGCGGCCTGCAAAGCCAAAGTGGTCCGGTAGGCGCGGCCGGCTGGCGACTCCCATTGCTCGAGTTGCAACTGCGCCAGCCTGGCAAGAGCGGCGTCGGCGTGGTCGGCGCAGAGGCCTATCCGCCATCCGAGCTTCTTGATTTCCGCGCCCCGTGAAATACATTGCTGCGAATCCAGATCCGTTCCTCCAGCCGCCATAAGAATGCCGCTCAAGACGTTGCCCTCCTCTGTGTCCATCGATGTTGTGGCACCGACGCTACGTTGTGCTCCGGTGGCGTGGAACCGACGTGATCGGTTATGTGGATAACCTGCGGGAAACACCGCAGTGCAGCGGAAGTCACGGTGTTATGCACATAGAGAAGTCCCGCTTAATGGCGCGAGCCGAGTTCATGAAAGAATTGCCCCATGCCTGAAACCGTCGCCGCCGCTGTTACCCGTACGCCCTCTGGACGCCTGGCTCTCGCCGCGTCGCCGGAGCCGATCGCCCTGGGCCCGCTGGACGGCCGGTACCAGTCCGCCGTCGCTCCCCTGGTCGACTACCTGTCCGAGGCCGCCCTCAACCGCGACCGCGTGGCCGTCGAGGTCGAGTGGCTCATCCACCTGACCAGCAACAACGTACTTCCTGGCGCCGGCCCCCTGACCACCGAACAGCAGGAGAAGCTGCGCGCCATCGTCACCGAGTTCGACGCCGCTTCGGTCACGGAACTCGCTGAAATCGAAGCCGTCACAGTCCACGACGTCAAGGCCGTTGAGTACTACATCGGCCGCCGCCTCCCCGCGGTCGGTATCGAGAACCTGACCGCGATGGTGCACTTCGGCTGCACATCGGAGGACATCAATAACCTCTCTTATGCCTTGGGCGTCAAGGGTGCCATCGAAGATGTGTGGCTCCCTGCTGCCAGCGCCTTGGTGAAGCAGATCGAAGCGATGGCCGAGGAGAACCGCGCCGTCCCGATGCTTTCCCGCACGCACGGCCAGCCGGCCACTCCCACCACTCTTGGCAAGGAACTGGCAGTCATCACGCACCGCCTGAGCCGCCAGCTGGACCGCGTTTCCAAGACCCAGTACCTGGGCAAGATCAACGGCGCTACCGGCACGTATGCTGCGCATGTCGCTTCCGTTCCCGGTGCCGATTGGCAGGCCGTAGCCCAGTCCTTCGTTGAGGGCCTGGGACTGACATGGAACCCGCTGACCACCCAGATCGAGAGCCACGACTGGCAGGCCGAACTCTATGCCGACGTCGCCCGCTTCAACCGCATTCTGCACAACGTCTGCACGGACATCTGGAGCTACATCTCCATTGGCTACTTCCGCCAGATCCCGATTGCTGGCGCCACCGGCTCCTCCACCATGCCGCACAAGGTCAACCCGATCCGCTTCGAAAACGCCGAGGCCAACCTGGAGATCTCCAATGGGCTGTTGGACACTCTGGGCGCCACGCTGGTTACCTCACGTTGGCAGCGAGACCTCACGGATTCCTCCTCGCAACGCAACATCGGCGTCGCATTCGGGCACTCGCTCCTTGCAATCTCGAACGTCGCCAAGGGACTGAAGGCCCTGGACGTTGCCGAGGATGTACTGGCGGCCGACCTCGACACCAACTGGGAAGTCCTGGGCGAGGCCATCCAGATGGTCATGCGCGCCGAGGCCATCGCCGGCGTTGAGGGCATGGAGAACCCGTACGAGCGACTCAAGGACCTCACCCGCGGTCAGCGCGTCAATGCCGCCCGGATGCAGGAGTTCGTCTCGAGCCTGGGATTGTCTCCCGAAGCCGAGGCACGCCTCCTGGCACTTACTCCGGGCAAGTACACCGGTATCGCGGACCAGTTGGTGGACCACCTGAAGTAGGACGCGGCGCTGCGGAAACGGTGGCATCCGTTCGACGGCTGGCGAGGGCATGGAGCGCTTGCCCGCCGTCGGAGTCCCAATTGCTGTCGGCGGTCAGACCTGACTTGGCTCATTTGTTTAGTGCATGAGTTTTGGTCTTGAGGATGGCTTGCTGCCCGGCAAGGGATGACGGACGCGAAGGTCTTGGTGTGCCGTTGATCGCAATGGTCGCTGAGCGCACGGGCCGGAACTGTTTGATGACGTTGGCCACCGCGAGCCCTGTCCGGGCTTGGCGCGCAGGTCTGCCTTGCTCATCCGGAAGGATCCCTCGACGTGCCAGAGCTCGTGATAGGAGCCGACGAGACCGCTGCGGTCCCGTCGCGACGGGTCGTTCCAGTGGTATGTCGACAGGGCGTCCTCTATGGTCTCGCCGCCGTTGCCCTGGCCGTGACGAGACGGATCGTTGGTGACGTAGGCATGCACCGTGACCGGGACTCGCCACCTTCCGGGCCGTGATCAAGATCAGATGTCCCGAAGGCGCCGAGCTGCGGGATGGTCGCCACCAGCCGCAGTGGACACACTGGCGACACGAGGTGCACAGCGCAAACGTGACGCGTGGGAGTGGGAAGTCTGAAAACGGAAGACCCTCTTCGGGAGGGGTCTCCTGTGTATGTTGTGCTTATGGATCCTGAAACAATTCGGATGATAGTTCCTGCTGGCGCTGGCATTGTTGGCGCGTTGCTCGGTTCGGGGGTGACGGGATGGATCAACGTTAAAAACGCCGAAGCGGCACGCGAGTCCGAGCGGGAAATGTGGGCGCTGCGCACCACCCATGAACGCGCCGAGGCTCTTCGCGCTGACAAGAGGGAGTTGTACGTCCGATTTCTCACAACCTTGGCCGAAAACACTAGCGCTATAGTCCTACCTACGTTCGATTACTCTCTCATCCATGATGAGCAACTCCTTCTTGAGAACCAAAAGATCATGACAGCAGCACTTACGACCCTCACCCTATTGCCCGGGACCAGAGAAGCTACGCAGGCCCTGAGCGATGCCCGCATCGCGCAATCCCATTTGCTGGACGTAGTCGATGACTGGAAAACCGGTAGCCGACAAAGCCGCGAGGTCATCGAGTCAGCCAACGCGGAACTCAATCAGCGACTTGCAGAGGCGGTCGTCGTGGTGCGAAACGACATGGCCTTGCCAGTCTTGTAGGTTTTGGGCATAGATGAGCTGATCAAGCAGGGCCAATGATGGTGGCTCCTCCTTCCCCTCGTGACAGAATTCTTCGCACTGGTCGGTATCTGGCTAGGTGCCAAGTTGGGCAAGGCCACAGAACACCGGCAGTGGCTCCGCAATGAAAAAATGCGGATCTACATGGAGTATGTGGAAGCCGCAACGCCATTCATGACGCCTCGCGAGGCAGGCTCAAGCGAAGCCAACAAGAGCTTCGGGGAATGCCTTGGCACTCTCAGCAACGGCGCAGCTGAGTTCATTGCGTCTCATGATGTCAGGAGAGCACCAACTCGCTTCCAGGAAGCAGATAGCCTTCGAAGTCGTCTCAGATACGTCAGGCCTCCCGAATGGCGGAGCGGTCTCCTGTGTATGTTGTCCTCATGGACTTCTGGATCCCGCTACTCGGAGGCGCTCTCGGTGCCGCATTGATCAATGGCATCTTGGCGCTGTACAAGCTGCGACGGGACCGTGAGGTCGAGCACGACCAATGGCTTCGCAACGAAAAACGTGATGTCTATCAGGAGTACCTGAAGTCCGGAAACTATCTCTCCCGGTTTGTGAGTCTCGTTCCTGAACGGTGGCACCTGATGAAAGACGACATGAAAATGCACGTCAAAATTCTGCTGTCGGATGACATAGACTTCTTCGTCCCGAAGCACTTAGACGCGCCTCTTAGGGCATTTGGCGCTGCCGTCACCAATGCCTTCGCGTACGAAGAGAGGACCACTGAAGGTCTCACTCGAGAGCAGGCACGCGAAGACTTCGAAGAGGCTTACCAGATCCTTCGCAAAGCGATGCGGAAGGATCTCGGGATCAAAGACTAGCTAAACATGGGTCTCCAAATATCACGACCACCACGGAAATGTCCCCCCGCTGGTGCTGTCGGGTTGGAATCACCAGTTCGCGATCGGGCCGCTGTACTTGCCCGCGGCGCCCCCAGCCTCGGTGCGTTTCACGGTCGCATAACTGGCCGGGACCCGGCCCAAGTCCCGCAGGACCCTGCCGGCATCCAGCAGCGAGGCCGGTTCCACGACCCGCTGACGACCGCGAACATACGCGGCAATCTGCACTGCCGTCGCCCCGGAAGCTGTCCGAACCCGCCTGATGGACACCACATCAGCGACACTAGAACAAATCCCCTTAGTGCGTGAAAAAGCACCAATCCGAACACATCACGCAGGTCACAGCCCCGGGTAGCCATGAGACAAGGACGCGTGAGCCAAGTCAGGTCAGAGGGAGGCGAGCCGAGTGGCCTCCATGTGCGTGTTCAGGCGAGCCGCCTGGTCGCCGGTCAGATGGTCTTTTAGCAGGCGTCTGGCCTGGAAGACGTCGGACACCATTTGACGAACTACTTCGAGCCCTTGGTTTTCGTCAATTTGCATGAGACTCCAATAACGCGCGAAATGCTCTGGCCCAATGGCATCAAATCGCTTCTCACCACCAATATTGAGTCCCAGATTATCGTTTTTGAGATACAAAACCGTTGGAACGATGTCATATGCGGGAGTGAGGGAAGGTGTCTTACCGTCTGAATACAGCACTGCCCAATTCTTTAAGTGCGCATCACCATTGCCAATTAGTATATTGAAAACAACTCTTTTAATTACTTCGAGTCCCGCTTGCTGACCGCGAGAGCTGACGCAATACGGCCAATGCCTTCGAAGTTGGATTTCTCATATTTCTCGCGGGGTCTACCGCTACTGATATCCATTATCTGTCCAAAGTGTTCGACATGAATACGCCTAGAAGGGCCACTTCTATCGAATCTCGGAATGAGCAAAGCTGTATCAGTCCCATCTAGCTCAGCTGGGAGGCCATCGACGTCGGAAATCGAAACCAAATCGGAAGAAACGACATTAAGGCCGACCGCGCGGCCAAGCTCCATGACCGCATGCTCACTCTCTGGTACCCGCGCAAAGCCAGGACGCAAATCCGGCAGTTTGAGAATGTAGTCTCCTGCGGCGTCCCTTGCCGGAACCGTCAAACCGGCTCCGGTTCCCAATACGGAGTATTTCATCTGGACACCCGCCAGGCTAAACTTCAATTCAGGCGGCATTGAGTCGGAGTCTTGCAACCTGTCTTCCCACTCTCCTGGTTCGGCCGATTCCACCCTGCGGTCCGGAAGTACGCGAACTGCTCCTGGAAGGTCCGTGGCGCCCAGCCCACGTAACATTGGAAACTCACGAACTTCGGGAATTCCCAGTTTTCCAGCCACCTGAGTCCTAAGAAATCCCTCAGGCAGCAAATGAGAAAACCATCCGGGTAAGGACACGTTAGTCTTGCGATACGTTCCAGCACGTCCCTTTTCCTCGAAGACCTGTCCAAGCACGTGGCGGTCCGGGTCACTCCAGTAGGAGTCCTCAAAGGTGAACCAGTTAACGTCGGAACTGTTGAAAAGAGTGCCGACCCTTGACCAGTCGCCGTCAGGTCCTTGCAATTCGACCCTCAGTGACTCATTGGAAGATCGCTTCATACCTCAGTCCGCTACCAGTAGGGAAGAAAGCGGCGGCCGGAGAGAAAGACCTTCATCAACTCGAACCGCCAGGAACTTCTCAGCATGCGCCCTTATTCGCAATCGCCTCGCTTCAATCATTGCCGGATCGTCTCCATGTATGTCGTCAATCGTAAGGAAGTGGCTTTGCAGGTCCACCGGACTCTGCATGGCACGGACATCACCCCATTCTTTCAACCAAAATGATCTATTCCCGACATCTTGGCGAGGCCCGGCAGTTAGAGAACCAACCGCACCCGTTCCATACCGGTTCAACAGATCACCAATGTCAATTGGGCGCCCATGTGGGTCAACTGGACTTAGGTCCGCCATCGCAAGTAGCACGAGCCGGGACGATGCCTTATCGGTGGCGAACTTCTCTTCCTCGATTGACCGCATTCCTGCTTTGTCAAGTAATCCATACAAAGACAGGAGATCCTGATAGGCGTCCAATTGTGAAGGCGAGCCATGCGTTCTGGGGCTAATTAAGCTTATAGCCTTTCGCAAGATCGGGGTCTGTCCACCAGTTCCTGTCCCGATGCCAAAGATCCAAGACCGCCATATCCATGTTTCAAGAAGTCGGGCGTTCCATGGGTCCAATTCAGGATGCCGATGAAGGAAAACAGCTAAGACAGGCAGCGGAAGTGTGTTCGGTAGAAGCAGCGCATGCGGAACACCAATCCCCCGCATAAAGTCAACTGCCCGGGTGAGCGCATCTTCTGCCTTCTGGTACCATTCATCAGGACTCTCGTCGGAACGAAACTCGGCATGAATGTCTCGCATCACATCGCCACCACGGATTCCGAGCAGGGTTTGCAGAACTCGATTCTCATCAACTTGACCAAAGCCAAGTGCCGCAATTGAATCGACGACCGCTCTGGGACTAGCCCATTCATCGCTGCCGGCAAAGAGGGCGTGGAATATCTGAGACCGCGTAATCGGCCGGCCCGCACTGTTCACACGGTCGAATACTTCACGAAGCACGGACTCGTCTTGTTCCGGAACAACATATACCGGGACTTTGTAGTCTCGAATCGTGCCGCCAAGGTCATCCACAATATCGAGATCCTCATCGGTGAGATCATCACCGTTTTCCCGAAGCCACGACAGCAAAGCCTTCGAGCTCAGTATTTCCGTCACCGGGACGGACCGAGAAGGCTGTCGCCCGTTGATAAGGCCGGAGAACCTTCGCTTCTCAATGTCAAAGAAGATTTGGAACCGTGGATCCTGCAGCGCAAAATCACGTACAAGACTCGCGATCAGCGTAGTGACCCGCTGCTGTCCATCTACAACGATAAGTCCACCGTTGTGCGCTTCGGCGTCAATCCAAATCGGACCAAATTGTGCGCGATCCTTTTTGACGGGTTTTTTCCAAAGGAGTAATGTGCCAATCGGAAACCCTCGGTAGATGCTATCGAACAGTTTGACGACGTCTCCCGCGTCCCACACGAATGAACGCTGAAAATGCGGGATACGCATCTGACCGCTGCGGGCGAGATCAATTATCGTACCCACGCTCCACGCCTCGGTTCGGGACGCAGTTGTTACAGATGGGTCATTCCGAGATTCCATGCTTCATGCTACAACGGCGTCTTGCTCCGCTCTCGCCCACTGATCCACTCTGCATCCAACGATCCAGGCGCTTGAGCTACCGAACGAACGGCGTGTCGGCCCGGCGCTTGGCTGCCGTGCCTGATTGGCTGAAAGTCACCGGGTCGAAATGCCGCATGGACCCTGCGTTTCCGAATCGATGTAAGGAATTGTGTCAGCATGAGGCTCATACTTATCCGCCACGGGCAAACCCCCGGAAACGTCTTGGGGCAATTAGACACGGCGTTTCCCGGTCCGGGACTGACTGAACTCGGCGAACGTCAGGCCGCTGCGCTCCCCGGGTCTCTTGCCAACGAGGACATCACGGCTATCTATGCATCCACGCTGATCCGCACCCAATTGACGGCCGCCCCGCTTGCAAAAGCCCTTGGGCTTGAGGCCACGGTATTGGACGGCCTGCAGGAGATTGAGGCCGGTGCTTTGGAGAAGCTCACCGACCACGAATCGCACCACCGGTACATGAGCACCGTTTTCGCCTGGACCGACGGTGAACTGGACGTCCGCATGCCGGGAGCGGGTGACGGCCACGAATTCTTCGCCCGCTACGACGCTGCCATTGCCAAGGTGGCAGCGGCAGGCGACGAAACCGCCGTCGTGGTCAGCCACGGTGCCGCGATCCGCTGCTGGGCAGGTCGCCGTGCCGTGGATGTTGGCCGCGAATTCGCCGCCACCCACCAGCTCCAGAACACCGGAATCGTGGTGCTCGAAGGCGAACCCGAGATCGGCTGGCGCCTGCTGCACTGGGACCAAAGCCCCGTAGGCGGGCTTGCTCTGGCCGACCGGACGGTCGAAGATCCCACCGGCGACGCCGTCGAATAGCGGCTGCTTGAGGCCAATCCCGCCGCCCCGGTATTTCTCCGGACGCTTACGCGTAGGAAACACCGCGGTAACCCCCGCTTCTTAGGCTTGATTTGCATAACCCCCTCCGGCGAAAGAGGTTCCGATGCAGACCAATCCGCGGCTCAACATCAGACAGGTCACCTGGGCTAACCCGGTGGGTGCAGACCTCCGCGCAGCGCAGCAAGCGGAACTGGACGCACGCTTCGGCAACTCAGACCATGAGCCCGGACCCGCACCATCGGAAGCTGATACCGCCGTCTTCGTTGTCGCCTACGAAAAGTGCTCGGGCCAGCCCCTGGGTTGCGGAGGGCTAAGGATTCTGGACGCCGAAACCGCGGAAATCAAGCGTCTATACGTTGTCCCGTACGCCAGGGGCTCAGGAGTGGCCAGCTCTATCCTTGCCGCGCTGGAAGCGCAGGCACATGCCCACGGTTTCAGCGTGATCACGGCGGAAGCGGGGTCGGCCCAATCGGACGGGCGCAGTTTCTACGAGAGCGCCGGCTTCGCCGCAGTGCCCAACTTCGGCCCCTACATTGGTGTCAGCCACTCGCAGTGCTATGCCAAGCCGATCGATTCGCACAGCGCCTCGCACACGGCGATGGCCTAAGGACGCCCTCCGGATCTCCCCGGGCTGCGTCACTCCGAATCAATCCAGGCCGCGTCCGCCTTGCCCCAGATGTGCCCGATTCAGGGCTTCGATTTCTTCATCGCTCAGGTCGTCAAAGCTCTTGGCCTCGTGTTTGTCGCTACGGGAGAACCGGACGAACATGAGGATGATGAGGGGAAGATCAACGATCTCAGCGAGGAACCACATCAGGTCTCCCGCGAGTTGCTGGTCGCGCAGGGGTGAGGGGAACCAGCCTGGCTGATTGCCCAAAACCGACGTGGCGCCGTCGAGAATTCCCGGGCTGAGCCGCATCAGGACCCCGGGAACTGCGTCGGCGAGCAGCTCAATAAATACAAAGATGAACTCGACCACAATGAGCGATGAGGTGCGTCCTGCGCCGTCTTCCATGATCGGTACGGTCATGAGCAGTCCCATGACGGGCACCAGCAAAGTCAGGATGACGTCGGCGGCGGGGTTGGTCCGAAGCACGTAGAAGAACGGGGTCAGGAACACTGTGAACATGGCGAGCCCCAGAAGCGCCGCCACGAGCGTGTTGCTGAGCATGCGAACGAGCCGGTGCCCGAGGACCGCTTCCACCCTCGCCGAGCCCACAGGGCCAAGGGTTCGCCTTGCAAGTGTTAGAGGCTTGCCCAGGCCAATCAACAGCGGGACGACAAACAGATAAGACGTCACCTTGAGGGTGAATGCCCACCGCAGATCGTGACTGTAGGTGCCCGGGAATCCAAAGCTCAGGGCCGCGAAACTACCCAGGCCAAGGGCGAAGAAGGCAATAGAGTTCCACAACGGCCAGCGGATATCCCGGCGCTTGGCAGCAACCAGGCCTTTTGAATACAGGGCGACTGCGGCAATAAGAATGACCAGGGCAGGCCAGTTCATTGACCAGGCGCCCAGCACGGCGTTCAACGGTGGCATGGTCAGTGGTCCACGTCGGAAGGCCGGGCGCCGAGCCCAGCGCTACGGTGGGTTTTGTCGATCTTCATGGTGTTCCTCCAGCGCGTTCCCGGTGTGCCGCATGGTGCGCGAATCGGCGTGTCGTGTTGTGCCCTGAACCGGGTGCACCGTATCCATGTTACGGAGTCGCGCCGAGCATGGCACGCAGCAAGGAGACGCGGGCGCCCGGCCTCGGCTAATCTCGCATTATGGAAAAGGCTGACATCACGTTCCGGACCCGCAAATGGATACGTCCGGAGGACCTCAACGCCAACGGCACCCTGTTCGGTGGAAGCCTGCTGAAATGGATCGACGAGGAAGCGGCAATCTATGCAATCCTCCAGCTTGGAAACGGCCGCGCCGTCACCAAGTACATCTCCGAAATCAACTTCGTCAGCTCGGCCGTCCAAGGCGATCTAGTGGAGATGGGCCTGACCGCAGTCCGCTTCGGCCGGACGTCACTGACCATGCGCGCGGAGGTGCGCAACATGATCACCCGCGACAGCATCCTGACCATCGAGGAAATCGTGTTCGTCAACCTCGGGCACGACGGCCGGCCGGAACCGCACGGCTACACGGAAATCACCTATGACCGCGACCGCATCCCCACGCACCACCTGACGCAAGCGCTCCAAGAGGACTGAGCGCCCGACGTCGGGCCCTCCTAAAGCGTCCGGCCCTCCCAAAAGCTTTATCCCCCGGAAACGGGTGCTGGCGGCCGCGAAATTCGCGGCCGCCAGCTTGTATTTCCAGCGACGGGAGTGACGTCACTGGAATTTTGGGGCGCCCAGGACGGGCGCGGCGCCTCGAAAGAGGCTGTGGTCAGCGCCTGTCGAAGGTGAGACCGCCGGGGACCTGGAACGTTGGCATGAGTTCCAGCATGCCCACGTTGACGTGGCGCGGGGTTTCGATGGCGTAGTCGAGGGCGTTGACGATGTCGTCAGTGGTCAGCGACTCGTAGCCTTCGTAGTAGGTCTTCCACGCCTCTTCCATGGCTTCAGGCGTCCCGCCCATGTTCCGGCCGAAGATCTCGGTTTCCACCCGACCGGGGCAGATCTCCGTCACGCGGATGCGCTTGCCGACGGTGTCGTTCCTGAGCTGGCGGGAGATCTGGTGCACGGCTGCCTTGGTGGCGTGGTAGACCGTGTGGCCGTAGAAGTTGTAGAGGCCTGCGATGGAGCTGATGTTGATGATGTGGCCTAGGTCGCGCTCCACCATGCCCGGCAGGACCAGTCTCGTGAGTTGGAGCAGGCCGCGAAGGTTGACGTCGATGAGCTCGTCGATGTCCTGCTCGGATGAGTCAAGGAGGTTGCCGGGCCGCGAAACTCCGGCGCAGTTGACCAGGACGTCGACCTTCAGTTCGCTCACGACGGCGGTCAGGGCCGCTGTGTCGGTCAGGTCAACTACGTGCGGGATAGCACCCGTACGATCGGCCAGTTCGCTGAGGCGTTCCTCGTTGCGGGCCACGGCGTGAACGGTCAGGCCTCTTTTGGCCAGGCGCTCCGTGATCGCGGCACCCATACCGGTTGACGCTCCGGTGACGAGGGCGGTGTTGTAGTCGGAAAAAGACATCGGTTCTCCAAAAAGTGGGGCTGGAAGGCACGAAGTGTGCCCGGAGGTCAGCGGCGCCTAAGCGTCGCGCAGGGGCTCGTGGGCCCGGTCCTTGACCGTGCTCACGGCTGCAAGCGTGCCGAGGGCCGTGATGACTGCGTAGAAGGCTGGCATGTAGATGTTGCCCGTGCTGCTGATGAGCCAAGTCATCAGCAACGGAGCCGTTCCGCCGAAGAGCGCGGAGGAGATGTTGTAGCCGAGGCCGTAGGCGGAATACCGAACCCGGGTGGGGAACAGCTCAACGATCAGGATGTGGATGACGGCCGTGTGGCCGGCGAAGACGATGGCCATGATGGAGGCGCCAAGGATAGCCAGGCCCATGTTTCCCGTTGCGATGAGGGCGTAGGACGGGATGCCCAGGATGGTCATGGCGATGGCGGAGCCGGCGATGACCTTCTTACGGCCGATGCGGTCAGACAGGGCACCCATGAAAGGAATGGCGATGCAGATGACAACCAGGCTGCAGGCGGTGATGAACAGCGCCTCGCCGATGGTGAAGTTCAGCTGCTTGCCCTTGAGGAACGTAGGCATGTAGGAGAACAGGACGTAGTAGCCGGAGCCGTTCATGAGCGGGATGAAGAGGGCCAGAACCATGGCACGGCGGTGCTCAGCGGACTGGAAGGCTTCCTTGAGCGGGTTCTTGGAAAGGCCGCCCTCTTCCTTGAGCTTTGTGAAGTTGGGGGTGTCGCTGATGGCCTTACGGATGTAGAAGCCGATGACGCCCATGGGAATGGCGACCAGGAACGGGACGCGCCAGGCGAAGGAGCCGAAGCCGCCGCCGTCGATTGCAGCTTGGGTGAGCCACGGAGACATGGAGAACGCCACAAGGGTGCCGGTGAGCAGTGCTGCGAACGAAGCGATCTGAGCGTAGGAGGTGATGATGCCGCGCTTGCCCTCGGGGGCGTGTTCAGCGAGGAAGGTCATAGCGCCGGCGGCTTCGCCGCCAACCGAGAAACCCTGCAGGAGCCGCAGGAGGACGAGCAGTATTGGCGCCGCGATGCCGATGGCCGCATACGTGGGCAGGACCCCGATTCCGGCGGTGGCAATACTGATCAGCAGAATGACGAAGACCAGTAGCTTTTGCCTGCCTATCCGGTCGCCCAGATAGCCGCAAACAACCGCGCCAAGGGGCCGGACGAAGAACGACACTGCGTAGCCGGCGAACACGAACAACAGGGCGTTGTCCGGGTTGCCCGGGGCAAGGAACACCAAGGCAAGTGTTCCGGCCATGAACGCGAAGATGCCGTTGTCATAGAGTTCCACGAAGATGCCAACGCAGCCTGCGGTGACAACCTTGCGCGTTTGACGGCTTGTGAGCCGTCCATGCTGCACTTGTGCAGCGTTGGTGTTAGCGGTCATGACATTTCCTTCTTGATATTGAGCGTAGCAACGACTATTGGTTCTGACGACAGGTTTTTAGCTGCATGCCGCAACCGGGAGGTCCTGCCACTGGGGTCGGCATCCAATGCCAAGTAGTCCGAAGACTGTGTTGACGGATTCGCGGAGGGTTTCAAGCTGCGCCCGCGAGCGCCGGTGGGCGGAAGTTGCCTCCGCCACTGTTGTTTTCCTGAAGTGGACCCTGTCGCCCGGGCGGGCTTGGGCAAGGACATCCAGGCCATTACTGGTGACCACCGCAAGGACCGGATAGCCGGCCGTGACGCCGCGTCCCCGATGGAGCACCAGCAACTCTTCCCGGGAAGGAACCTCGACGGCGCCCACCGGCACCCCGCGTGAAAGCACTTCACCACTTGTGGTTCTTTCCGGAAGTTCGCCGCCGAGCCTCAGGCCGATGTGATTGCTCCGGCCACTCACGGCGTATTCCGACGTGAAGAGCAGCTCGGCGGAATCGCCAAACTCGGCGACATCCGGACCGTCGGTCACATCGACCATCAGTTCCTGCCCCATGCTCGGCCGTTCAAGACCAAGCCGGAAGAGCGGAAGGTCGAAGTACGGTTGGCGAACAGGGCCCACGCTGCGGCGGGTCAGGAGTGTGGTTCCTTCCTTGAGCTGCAGGCCGAAGCCCACAACGGTGTCCGGAGCGCAACTTCCCAGCAAGGTAGGTACCTCCACGGAGCCGTGGACGGCCAGGTAGGCACGGAGGCCCCGGTTGATTCCCCGGATGGCCACCGTCTCGCCAGCACGGACCGAAACCGGCTCCCACTGGCTGCACGGGCGCCCTCCGACGGTGAGTGTCAGCGGAGCCCCCGTGACTGCGATCAGGATGTCGGAGTGCGCTTTCATCCTGAAGTCGAGGGCCGTGATCTCCACCAGGGGATCGTTGTCCAGGTTGCCGGCCAGGATGTTGGCGGCCCGGGCCGAATACTGGTCCAGGGCGCCGTTGACAGGAAGTCCAAAGCGGGGTCCACGGAACCGGCCAAGGTCAGTGACCACGGCGTTGCCGGGTTGCTGGATGAGGATCTGTCCGCTCATGGCCTTGGTTCCAGTTCCTTGCCGACGTAAGAGTCGAACTCTCCGGCCTCGATATGACGGAACCGGAGAATGTCTCCTGGCTTGTAAGGGACCAGTGGTTCACGGCGAATATTCAGGACGGTCAACGGGGTCTGGCCGATGACGCACCAACCACCCGGCGCAGACGCGGGTGCGATGACGGCTTGGCGTCCTGCGACGGCGACTGCCCCTGCCGGGACACTGAGTCGCGGATCCTTGAGACGCGGCACGGGCTTGGGGAACGCGGGGCCGTCCATCATGGGCGAGCCGGCCGGCGCCCCCAGGCAGCGAACGGTGTAGGTCTTTTCGGTGTGGAGGCGGATGACTTCCTCGGTGGAGATGCCCTGGTACTCGGCTACCTTCTCCAGGTCGGGACCATATTCGCCTCCGTACACCACGGGAACATCAAATTCACGGGGTGCCGCTTCGGTGCCGGCGGACCGGGCCATTTCGAGGAGTCCCAGCTTCACGAACGCGCGCACCTGGCGGGCCGACACCAGGACGGGATCGAATTCCACCAGCACGGAATCGTAGGTGGGTACCGCTCCGTGAAGGCCCTCGGCTCCACAGCCCTCCAGCCAGTCAGCAAGACGGTGGACCGTGAGCCAGTTGTCCTCGCTTGCTTCGGAAAGGGCGACGACGCGCAATGCGGAGTCTCCGGATTCGTAGATCTCGGTGGGAGCCGCAGTGAGAACGGACATGTCAGGCCGCCTTCCTCTTGGCATCCATGACTTCGGTCAACGGGGCGATACGGACGCCGGCCGAAACGAGCTCCGAGCGGATGAGCCGGGCGAGTTCGACGGCGCCGGGGTTGTCCCCGTGAAGCAGGACGGTGTCTGCGGAGATGTCGATGTCAGTGCCATTGGCGCAACGGATCTTGCCCTCGCACACCATGCGGACGGTTCGCTCGACAATGGCCGAAGGATCGTGCAGGACGGCGCCGGGCTGGCTGCGCGGAACCAGCGTCCCGTCTTCCTGGTAGGCACGATCGACGATGCCCACAATGGCCACGTCCAGGCCGGCGGAACGTGCCGCCCTGGCCAACTCGCCCTCCTGCGCGACCACGATGAGTTCGTTGTCCACGCGGGCAGCGGCCTCAGCCACGGCCGCAGCGTAGTCCGCACGGACGGCTACGAGATTTCCCAGCCGGCCGTGCGGAGCAATGTGGGTCACTTTGGTTCCGTGGAAGGCAGCAAAGCCGTTCAAGGCTCCCAGCTGGTAAAGGACATCCGCGCGCACTTCGTTGGCAGTCAGGCCCATGTCACGGCGGCCGAAACCACGCAGGTCAGGGAAGCTCGGATGGGCACCAATGCCGACTCCGCGGCGAACGCATTCGGCAACGGTGGCGTCCATGATGTCGGGATCGCCCGCGTGGAACCCGCAAGCGATATTGGCGCTTGAAACGATCTCCAGGAGATCGGTATCGCTGCCTATGGTGTAGGCACCGAATCCCTCTCCAAGATCCGCTACAAGATCAATTGTCGGGTTCACGTGGTTCTCTTTCCGTGGTTCTGCATTGGGGTCCGGCAATTCCATTCGAGCGGCTGGAATATCGGAAGAATTGAGTTGTCTGTTCGATTGGAAGTGTTTAGCTAAAATTCTTCAATCAGGGGAACTGCCGGTAATTCTTTGGTGATAGAAGTCTCGCACCCACGAACTTCGGGCACAAAGACCTATTCGCTATCACGGGATAGCCTCCGGTTATGACCTACGGCACACATGCCGCGGGGCCGCCGTCGTCGCCCTCTGATCTCGGCGGCAACGAAGGGCGATATGCCCGAAAGTCTCATAGGGTGCTCTTTACGTGACGATCGACTTGTGAGGCAGCGTTCCAAATGCGTCTATATTTGGGTATCGGGACAATTTGGTTGATGGGGAGTCAACGAACTGTCAGTAATGGTTGGGAAACGCCACCATGGGGATGTGGATCTCAAATTAGTCGCTGAGAGACAGGTCACACAAAGACGGATTGTGTGTCCCTACATAGAATTTCCTTATGGCATCCAGGCCCCAATGAGGGCTTGGAGGAAGGCAGACCCATGGACACCCGGAAGCTCTCATATTTTGTAAAGATCGTGGATTCGGGGAGCATCACCAAGGCCGCCGCCGCGCTCCACGTCGCCCAACCTGCCCTCAGCCAGCAGGTGTCCGCGCTGGAAAGCGATTTGAAGCAACGCCTGCTGATCCGCAGCAAGCAAGGAGTCGAGCCAACCGCCGCGGGACACACCCTCTATCGCCACGCCCAGACCATCCTGCGACTCGTGGAACAAGCACGGCTGGACGTAGCGGCATCCGGGGCCGCGCCGTCGGGCAGGGTGTCCATCGCCATCGCACCGTACAGCATGGCCTCCAGCCTGACGCCGCAGATCATCCGCGAGGTTAGCCGGCGATACCCGGACATTGTGGTGCACCTGACGGAGATCTTCGGCGGCGTGCTGAGCGAGGCAATCAAGAACGGCCGCCTCGACATGGCACTGATCTACGAGCCGGGGAAGATCCGCGGCGTGCAGTTCACCACCATGATTGTGGAAGACCTGCACCTCGTGACCCACGAAGACGTCGACGTGGCCCAAGGTCGAACAACGGTCACCCTCGAGGAAGCCAGCGGCCTTGGACTATTCCTCCCCGAAAAGAACCACACCCTGCGCCAGATCATCGAGAAGGGACTGGCCGACCAAGGGTTGCCCCTGCGGCTCGTAGGAGAAGTGGAGTCGGTTCCGTCGCTCGTTCGGCTCATTCGCGCAAACCTCGGGGCCACCGTGCTTCCTAAATCCGCGGCTGATGCGCTCTTCCCCGATGAGAACTTCAAGGTATTGCGGATCGTCGAACCCGCCTTGCAGAGCAAGATTGCCCTGTGCACCCCTGACCATGAGCCGCTGTCCGAGGCTGCCTCGGCCGTGCTCATCCTGGTCAAGGAGATGCTGCAGCAACAGTTGATGAGCAAGTACGCGGCCGATCCATCCGAGGCCTGATCCATCCATAACATTGCCTTATCCGGACAGACATCTTTGGTCTTATTCACGGGCGTATTTATTTCCTACTATCGAATTAGCAATTAATTCGAAAGCGGTTCACGGATTCCGCGAACCAGACTAAAGGAACCAGCAGTGAAAAAGATCAGCCAGACCAGATGGGTTTCGAATCCAACCCTCGGAACGCTCAGCGCACGGACCGGATTCCACTGCCCAAGGAACGGTTTCTGGCGTCCTTTGGGCGGCGTGGGCGAACCTCTCTTCGTCTTCGAAGGAAGCCTCATGCCGCCCCACGCTGGACACAGCATCGAATGGTTTCTGGTCGACGCCCGGCCAGGACACCCCGGACTGGACTGACTCGGCGTGGCCAGGCCGCTGGACTGGCCACCCGCCGTCGTCGGCTTCCCTCAACCCCGCCGCACCACCCAAGGCGCCCTGCCCCCGGCAAGGCGCCTTCTTCGTGCCCGGAAACGGGCGCGCAAAAGGCCGGCCACCAGATTCGGTGACCGGCCCCGGCAACGCAATCAGTCTTCGACCAGAAGCCCCTTGGCCTTCAGCTTTTCCGTCAGCCCGCACAACTCGATGGTGGTGCCTCCGGCGTGGTAGGCCTTGATGAGCTCGCGTTCGGCGTCGTCCCTGGCCTGGGAGAGCGCAATGACCTCCTCGGCTTCCTCACGGCGCACTACCACGACGCCGTCAGCGTCACCGCGGAGGATGTCGCCGGGGTAGATGATCTCATCGCCGAAGACGAGCGGGTGGTTGATCGGCCCCAGGGTTTCCTTGACCGTGCCCTTGATGCAGACGCTGCCCGAGAACACCGGGAGGCCCAGTTCGATGAGGTCCTGGGTATCCCGCACGCCCGAATCCGTCACCATGGCCGCGATCCCCTTGGCCTTCATGGCATTGCCCAAAACGTCGCCGAAGGTTCCGGCGTCGGAAAATTCCTGAGCACCGACCAAGACGACGTCGCCGGCCTGAGCGTAGTGGATGGCGACCTGCAGCATGAGGTTGTCCTGCGGGGCGCAGGCCACGGTCACGGCCGGGCCGCAGAAGGACATGGAGCGGTCGATCGGCTTGATCTTCGAGCTCAAGGCGCCTTTGCGGCCCTGTGCTTCGTGGATGGTCGCGGAGGAGAACGCCGCGAGGCGGCTGACGACGTCGGCGTCCGGCCTCTGGAATTTGGTCTTAACGTGGATCATTTCCTGAATCTTTCTCTTGGCTGGCTTCTGGGGTGCCCGTGGGCTTAGTTGAGGGCGCTGACTGCCTTGCGGATCGAGTCCACGCCGGCGTTGATGGTCTCCAGCGATGTGGCGAAGGAGATCCGGAAGTAGGGGCCAAGGCCGTAGGCCGAACCTTGGATGACAGCGACCGCGGCCCTGTTGAGGAGGTACAGCGTGAAGTCCTGGTCGTTTTCGATGACCGTGCCGTCCGGAGCGGTCTTGCCGATGACGCCACTGCAGTTCACGTAAGCGTAGAAAGCACCCTCGGCCGGGGCGACCGAAAGCCCGTCAATGGCGTTAAGGCCTTCGACGGCGACGTCCCGGCGCTTGCGGTACACCTCCACGCTGTCCCGGACGAACGACTGGTCGCCGTTCAGCGCAGCTGCCGCGGCTGCCTGGCTGACCGACGACGGGCAGGAGGACGTCTGCGACTGCAGCTTGTTCATGGCCGCGATCAAGGGCGCCGGGCCTACGCCGTAGCCAAGGCGCCAACCGGTCATTGCATAGGCCTTGGAGACACCGTTGACCAGCAGGATGCGGTCAACCAGGGACGGAACCGCGGTGACGAGGCTGGTCACCCGGCCGTCACCGAAGTGGATCTCGTCGTAGATTTCGTCGGTGAGGATGTAGACGTGCGGGAATTCCTCAAGGACTGCGCCCAGCGCCTGCAGTTCTTGGCGTGAGTAGACGGCTCCCGTCGGGTTGGACGGAGCATTGAGGATGAGCCACTTTGTCTTGGGCGTGATGGCTTCGCGCAGGGCGGCCGGCGTGAGCTTGAAGCCGGTGTCTTCTCCGCAAGCGACGATCACGGGCGTGCCGTCATTGGCGAGGACCATGTCCGGGTAGGACACCCAGTACGGTGCCGGGACGATGACCTCGTCGCCCTCGTTGAGCGATGCCATGAGCGCAACGTAGAGAACTTGCTTGGCACCGCCGCCGATAGTCAACTGGTTCGCCTCGTAGTGCACGCCGGTGTGGCTTTCAATCCGGCGGAGGATGGCGGTCTGCAGCTCGGGGGTCCCAGTCACCGAGGTGTATTTGGTCTCGCCGGCGTTGATCGCTTCGATAGCGGCCGCCTTGATGTGGTCAGGGGTGTCGAAGTCCGGCTCGCCGACGGTCAGGTCGATGATCGGGATGCCTTCGGCTCGTAGTTCGCGGACGCGGGCGGCGGCCGCAACGCTCGCTGAGGACTTGATGCGGGTGACCCTCGACGCCGGCAGGTACTGGGACATTGTCTTCTCCAGAATCGTGAAACTCAGGATTCGGGTGTCGAATCCCCAATTTCGAGACTAGGCACTGCCGGGCGCCGTGGATAAGACCTAATGTGCGTGGATCAATAAGAGACCCTTATGACCGTCAGCTGGATATGGGGTATCTGTGGTGGCTTAGGGACAATTCAAACTTCTTCTATGCACTTTGCTTATGGGTTCACGCGGTATTGGTATTTCCGCAATGCCGTGAATACCGCCTAGATTCATAGCTCAAACGTTCGCGAAGAGTCCGAAAGGGGTCCAATGCCAGCCCAATCCGGGTCCATTCGCGGTCGGTCGGCCACCGGCAGGTACAGCTACCGGGCGAAGTCTCAAGCACAGCCCCTAGCTGCGGCCAAGGGAGAGCATGCCAAGCTCATCCGCGCCTTCGCCGCTCATAGGCAGCTCTTGTCCCATGCTTCGAGTGCCATCCGAACATTGACCGCTGCCCGGAACGAACTGATCGCCCAGGCACTGGAAGACGCACTCCCCCTGGCCACGGTCTCCGCAGTAACCGGAGAAAACATTCGTGCCATCCGGACCATTGGTTTGGCTCATGACGACCTCCATCCGAGCGGGCTTCCGCGCGGCGCCCATGTGGATTCCCTCAGGGCGAAAAGCGAGGAACTCAGGGCAGCTGAAAGGCACCGCGACCAGATCACCGAACAGCGGGAGGCGTTGATCGTGATGGCACACCGCACCCAAGCCTGCGATGACCTTGAGCTTGCCTCGTTGACCGGCCTCACGCCCGACCATATCCGCAGGTCAACACGAGGCACCGCGCGCTCCGCCTAGCTTCCGCGGGCCAGCCCAGACGGCGCCTCCAACCCAACTGACTGACAGTTGTTGTCGTTATGAGGCGTCAAAACGACAACAACTGCGAGTCAGATGGGAGTCCTCACATCATTGGCTCTTTCTTTGCCGGGGGCGTCCTGCAGCTAAACAGTTCCTGGGGTCCTGTTCTCCTTGCGATGAGCACCGTCAATGTGCGGGCCGACGTTGGAATCGGTTCAAAATGTTGGATCGACCGCGCACCAACGGTCCAGATGCGCTTCACGCCCAGCACACGGTCGTGCTCATCCGCGGCAACCAGGGGCGGACTTCCCTGCCCCGCCATGGGCCTGCGTTTCCAGCACAGACTGACTACCGTCGCGTGCTCCCAGAATTCCACGGCAGTCACGAAGAATTCGCGCCCCTCATCATCTAGGAACAGCCCGGACTGCGGGACGTAAACCGCCCGAAGATCGTACTCCACGGGGCCCGAACGCCTTGCAGCCGGCGGTTGGGCAGTGGCTGCAGCTTGTTGAGGATTGAGATCTGGTTGCGTGACCACGACATGCTCCGTTGAATTGTGGACGGTCCCCTTCTCGACCGCCCCCGGCGGCCCCGGGATATCCAATGTAGCTCCGTCCAAGGACCTCCGGAAGAGTGCCGACTACCTACTTGCAACATCGTGGGCGGCTGGTTAGTGAATGAGAAATGTTCAGTAGCTCGGGGGCGCTCCGCCGTCGGGGGCTCTTGGGATGAACTTGTCCGCGAGGGCTTCCGTGCCGCGCGCGAGCAGCGCGACGTCGGCGCCGACCAGCACGAACGAGGCACCCGCGTCCATGTACGACCGGGCCGTGTCCTCATTGAAGGCGTTCACGCCTGCCGGTTTGCCCGCGGTTTGTGCCGCGGTGAGGCAGTGCTCGACGGCGGCGCGCACCTTGGGGTGTTCCTGCTGTCCCAGCAGGCCCATGGACGCCGCGAGGTCGGAGGGCCCGAGGAAGATGGCGTCGACACCGTCCACCGCCAGGATCTCCTCGACCGCGGCGACGGCGGCCTCGGTTTCGATCTGGACCGTGACGCTGATGGTCTCGGCGGCGCGGGCGAGGTAGTCCGGGATGCGGTTCCAGCGTGAGGCGCGGGCCAGGGCCGAGCCGACGCCCCGGACGCCGTGCGGCGGGTAGCGCACGGCGGCGACGGCGGCCTTGGCTTCCGCGGCGGAGTTGACCATGGGGATGAGCAGGTCCTGCACGCCCAGGTCCAGGTATTGCTTGAGGAGCACGGTGTCGTTGACCGGCGGTCGGACGACGGCCTGGACGGGGTAGCCGCGGACGGCCTGGAGCTGGGCGAGGATGGATTCGAGTCCGTTGGGGCTGTGTTCGGCATCAATCAGGAGCCAGTCCAGCCCGGCCCCGGCGCACAGTTCGGCGACGAGCGGGCTGCCGGAGCACACCCACATCCCGGCGAGGGGCCGGTCCGCGGCGGCCAGGGCTTGACGGAACGTACGGTCTGGTTCTACTCGAACCGGCATGTGACAACTCCCAAGGGTCCGTAGTCGGCGTGGACGGTATCGCCTTTGTACACCCAGAGAGGGCGGGTGAAGGAGCCGGCGAGGATGATCTCCCCGGCCTTCAGCCCGTCGCCGTGCGGGGCGATCTTGTTGGCGAGCCAATGCACGCCGTTGGCCGGGTGGTCCAGGACGCCGGCGGCCACGCCGGTCTCCTCCACGGTCTGGTTCTTGTACAGGATCGCCGAGACCCAGCGGAGGTCGACGGCGTCCGGGCGGACCGGTCGCCCGCCCACCACCATGGCGCCCATGGCCGCGTTGTCCGAGATGGTGTCCACGATGGTCCGGCCCTCCATCTCGATCCTGGAATCCAGGATCTCAAGGGCCGGAACCACGTAGTCGGTGGCGTTCAGGACGTCGAAGATCGTGCAACCCGGCCCGGAGAGGTCCTTCTTGAGCACGAACGCGAGTTCCACCTCGACCCGCGGGTGGGTGTACTGGTCCCACGGCACCGAGCAGCCGGTTTCCAGGACCATGTCATCGAAAATCGCGCCATAGTCCGGTTCGGTGATGCCGGTGGCGTCCTGCATGGCCTTGGACGTCAGCCCGATCTTGCGGCCCACCAGCTTCCTCCCGGCTTCCTCGTTGCGGCGTCGCCACAACTGCTGCACGGCGTAGGAATCCTCCACCGTCATCTCCGGGTAGCGGGCCGTCAGGCGCGGAACCGGGGTCCGGCTCCGGCCTGCTTCCAGTAGTTCGTCCGCAATGGTTTCTATCGTCTTCGGGTCAAGCATCTCCACACTCCGTTCGGCCATCCTGCGGTCAGCATACGTTGGGGGCTGCGGGCCTAGAGCTGCGAGCCGACCTTGAAGCCCTTCTTTTCCCCTGCGGGGCCGTCCTCGGGCTGGCGGGTGTACGAGAAGCCGTCCGCCCCAACGGTGACCGCCATTTCGCTCTTTTCCTCACGGACGATGACCGGCTGGGGGTTGCCGTCCAGGTCCAGGACGAGGGAAGCCTCGGTGTACCAGGAGGGGACCACGGGGTTGCCCCACCAGTCGCGGCGCTGGTTGTCGTGGACGTCCCAGGTGACCGTGGGGTTGTCCGGGTCCCCGGTGTAGTAGTCCTGGGTGTAGATCTCGATGCGGTGCCCGTCCGGGTCCAGGATGTACAGGTAGAACGCGTTGGACACGCCGTGCCGGCCGGGGCCTCGTTCGATCCGGTCGCTGATGCGCAGGGCGCCCATCTTGTCGCAGATCTGGATGATGTTGTGCTTCTCGTGCGTCGAGAAGGCGATGTGGTGCAGGCGGGGTCCGTTGCCGCCGGTCAGGGCGGTGTCGTGCACGGTCTGCTTGCGGTGCATCCACGCGGCGTAAGTGACGCCGTCGGAATCCTTGATGTCCTCCGAGACACGGAAGCCCAGGTCCTCGAGGTACTTCCGTCCCCGGGGAACATCGGGGGTGACCTGGTTGAAGTGGTCCAGGCGGACCAGTTCACCGGCGGAGTAGAGGTCGTAGCGCTGGGTGAGGCGTTCGACGTGTTCGACGTCGTAGAAGAACTCGTAGGGGAAGCCCAACGGGTCCTCCACGCGGACGGAGTCGCCGACGCCCTTGGTGAAGCCGTCCTTGCGGCGTTCAACCCGGCAGCCCAACTCGCGGTAGTACGCCTCGGCGGCGTCCACCTCGGCCGGGGACTTCACCCGGTACGCGAACGCTGCCGCGGCGGCGACCGGTCCCTTGCGGAGCACGAGGTTGTGGTGGATGAACTCCTCGAAGGAGCGCAGGTAGATGGTGTTCTCGTCTTCCTCGGTCACGTGCAGGCCCAGGAGGTCCACGTAGAACTCGCGGGATTTGGCGAGGTCGGTGACCACGAGTTCGAGGTAGGCGCAGCGGACGATATCCGGTGCCGGGACGGTGGGGGTGGGGACGAAGTTGGTCTGTGCAATTTGAGGGTTCATGGGGTTCTCTCTTCTTTGAAAGGGGTCTGTGGTGTTCGACGGCGGTGGCTCGCCTTGCGTGCCGTCGGCCACCCAACTGACTCGCAGTAGATGTCGTTTTGGAGCCTCATAACGACAACAAGTGCGAGTCAGTTGGGAAGGGGGAAGCGCTTAGGCGCCGAACTTGGGAGTATGAACAGCGCCGAGGGTAATGTGCACGGCCTGCTGGTCGGTGTAGAAATCGATGGAGCGGTAGCCGCCTTCGTGGCCCAGGCCCGAGGCCTTCACGCCGCCGAACGGGGTGCGCAGGTCCCGGACGTTGTGGCTGTTGAGCCACACCATGCCGGCCTCGACGTTCTGCGCGAAGTTGTGGGCCCGGGTCAGGTTCTGGGTCCAGATGTAGGCCGCCAGGCCGTATTTCGTGTTGTTCGCCAGGGCGAGCGCTTCGTCGTCGTTCTCGAACGGGGTGATCGCGACGACCGGTCCGAAGATCTCCTCTTGGAAGATCCGCGCGTCGGGCGCGACGTCGGCGAACACCGTCGGCGCGATGTAGTTGCCTTCGGGCAGGTGTTCCGGGCGTCCCCCGCCGGCGAGCAGCCGGCCTTCGGACTTGCCGATCTCCACGTACGAGGCCACTTTTTGGTAGTGCTCGGGGTGGACGAGGGCGCCGACCTGGGTTTTGGGGTCGTGCGGGTCGCCGACGACGATGTTCTTCGCGCGGGCGGCGTACTTTTCGCAGAACTCGTCATAGATGGCGCGTTCCACGAGGATGCGGGAGCCGGCCGTGCAGCGTTCCCCGTTAAGGGAGAAAACGCCGAACAGGGCCGAGTCGATCGCGGCGTCCAGGTCGGCGTCGGCGAACACGACGCACGGGGATTTGCCGCCGAGCTCCATGGACAGGCCCTTGAGGTTTGCTGCGGCGTTGCGGAAGATTGTCTGCCCCGTGGTGGTCTCACCGGTGAAGGAGATCAGCGGCACGTCCGGGTGCTTCACGAGGGCGTCGCCGGCTTCCTCGCCGAGGCCGTTGACCAGGTTGAACACGCCGTCGGGCAGGCCTGCGTCCTTGAAGATCTGTGCCCAGAGCGAGGCCGAGAGCGGGGTGAATTCGGCCGGCTTCAGGACCACGGTGTTGCCGGTGGCCAGGGCCGGGGCGAGCTTCCAGGACTCGAGCATGAACGGGGTGTTCCACGGGGTGATCAGGCCCGCGACGCCGATCGGCTTGCGGTTCACGTAGTTGATCTGTGAGCCGGGGACCTTCATGGCGTCGTCGAACTGGGCCACGATCAGGTCCGCGAAGAAGCGGAAGTTCTCCGCCGCACGCAACGCCTGGCCCTTGGCCTGGGTGATCGGCAGGCCGGTGTCGAAGGTCTCGAGTTCGGCGAGGCGCTCCTCCTGGGCTTCGACGGCGTCGGCGATCCTGTTCAGGACGCGGGCACGTTCGCGCGGCTTCATCTTCGGCCAGGGACCGTTCACGAAGGCTTCGCGGGCGGCGGCAACAGCGAGGTCGATGTCTTCCTTCTGCCCGGCCGCGGCGGTGGCGTAGTTGCCGTTGGATACCGGGTCCAGGACGTCGAAGGTCTTCCCGCCAACGGAGTCAACGAACCGGCCGTTGATGAAGTGCTGGATGTGGGTGGGAAGGTCCTTCGGGATGTAATGGGTGGTGGTGGTTTCTGGTGCGGTGAACGTCATTGTTGTCTTCCTTTACTTGTGCAACGCGGGGTCACTTACGGCCTATGTTGGGCCGTTTAATGGGCGCTAACTGACCCCGCGTTGCTTTGTGCGAGGTACGCGTCCAGGGTGGCGCTGCGGTGCCGGCGGGCGGCGTGTTCGATGGTGTTGGCGTCGGCGTTGCTTTCGATGAGTTGAAGCAGCGCCTCGTGCTCTTTGACGGATTCCTGCGCGCGGCCGGGGACGAAGCGGAACGTCGAGGCCCTGATCGAGGCGAGCCGGTTCCAGCCGCGGTGCACGAGGTCCAGGATGTGCGGATTGGGACAGTGTTCAAAGAGCACGCTGTGGAAATCCTGGTTCAGCGCCGTGAAGCGGACCGGGTCGAAATGCTCCAGGCAATCGCGCATCTCGGCGTTCACCGCGCGGGCCCGTGCAATCGCCACGGAATCGATCAGCGGTGCGGACAACGCCGTTGCCGCTCCTTCGATAATGCTCAGGGTCTGCATCGTGTACAGGTACTCCGTGGGGTCGATCCCGGAGACCGTGGCGCCGACGTTGCGCTCGAACTTCACGAGCCCCTCGGCCTCCAGGCGGCGGATCGCCTCCCGGACCGGAACCACGCTCACGCCCAGGTCCTCAGCGATCTTGGCCAGCACCAGCCGGTATCCCGGCGTGTAGGTGCCTTCCACGATGCGCGCCTTGACTGCCGTATAGGCCTGCTCGGACTTGCTCCCGGTCTTCTCGCCCAAGGCGACGCTCCCGACGGCGGTTTCAGTCACCCTGGGCTCCTTCCCACTCCTGGTAGCGGGCACGCCACTGCGCGTTCATCGGATACAAACCGTCCACGCTGTTGCCCTGCTTGACCATCTCGAAGATGAAGGATTCTTCCTTCTCCTGCTCGATGCACTCATCCACGAGTTCCCCGGCGATGGCCGGCGGGATCACCAGGATGCCGTCCGAGTCGGCCACAATGATGTCCCCGGGCTGGACCGTGGCCCCGCCGCAGGCGATGGTGATGTCCGTGTCCCACGGGATGTGCCGGCGGCCCAGCACGGCGGGGTGTGGGTTGGCGAAGTAGGTGGGCATGTCCAGTCCAGCCACCGCAGAATAGTCGCGGACGCCGCCGTCGGTGATAATGGCTGCGGCGCCGCGCATCTGGGCGCGCAGCGCGAGGATGTCCCCGACAGTGCCTGTGCCCTTTTCGCCCCGGGCCTCCATGACCAGGATTTCGCCCTCGTTCACGGAGTCGATCGCGCGCTTCTGCGCGTTGAAGCCGCCGCCGTGGGTCTTGAACAGGTCCTCCCGGTTGGGAACGTAACGCAAGGTCCGGGCGAGCCCGACGACGCGGCGGTCCGGGCGGGTGGCCTGCAGTCCGTCGATGCTCACGTTGTTCAGCCCGCGCTTGCGCAATTGGCTGGACAACGTCGCGGTGGCGACGCTCTCGAGTTTCTTCTTCAGCTCAGGCGTAAGGACGGGCGCCGGATTTTCCAGCGGCGGCAACCCCGCCGCTTCGCGGGAACCGTACGCTTCCTCCCGCTGCGTGTCATCGGACTTGGGCCGGGCACCGAAGTCCGCGAACGGCGTCGTACCTTCCGTCACTGTGGTGACCAGGCGGCCGCTGCTGAGCCCGACGGCGGTGACTTCAACCTCGACGACGTCGCCGGGCTGGGCGACGGAGGCGCCGGCCGGGGTTCCGGTCAGGATGATGTCGCCGGTTTCCAGTGTGAGGAGCTGCGAGAGATCGGCGACGAGGCGCGCGAAGGGGAACAGCAAGCCTTCGGTGGTGTCGTCCTGCACAAGTTCGCCGTTGTGCCAGGTGCGGATGCGCAGTTGGGAGGGGTCGACGTCGGCGGCCGGGATGAGCGCGGGCCCTACCGGGGTGAAGCCGTCGCCGCCCTTGGACCGGAGGTTGGAGCCCTTGTCCGCGTAGCGGAGGTCGTAGACGCCCAGGTCGTTGCTGGCAGTGACCCACCCGACGTGGCTCCAAGCGTCCTCGATGCTGACCCGACGGGCGGGCTTGCCGATGACCAGCGCGATCTCGCCCTCGTACCCGAGGAGCTCGCAACCGGCCGGACGCTCCACCGATGAAGGCGCTTCTGCCGAGCCGAATGTCAGGGACGACGAAGGCTTCAGGAAGTACGACGGCTGCTCCGGCGTACGGCCCCGCTGGGCGGCCCGGCTGGGGTAGTTGATATGCACCGCGATGACCTTGCGGGCCGCGGCCAGGATGTGGTCGGTGACCTTTTCCAAGATTTACTCCTCATCGAGTACGAAATCGTATACGATAACTATGACCCGGGAGCTTCGGGACGTCAACCCCCGTTTTCAGGCACAGTCTCACGGGCCCGGCGCGGATCGCGCCAGGGTCGGCCATCCGGCCTTGTAGCCCACGTCACACCTGCCGTACAGTTAGAATCCAATTCAGGGTTCAAATAGAGAATTCACAGTTCTATAATTGAACAACCACACAACGAAGTGAGGAAATCCCATGCAGTTCCACCACCACGGTTATGTGTCCGGTGACCCGCGAGTCCAGGCGGCCGCCGGTGTCGGGATCAACAGGCCCACTGACATTCCCGACGAGGTCGACGTGCTCATCGTGGGCAGCGGGCCCGCGGGCATGCTCGCCGCCGCACAGTTGTCCCAGTTCCCGGGCGTCACGACGCGGATCGTGGAGCGCCGCGGCGGGAGGCTCGCGATCGGCCAGGCCGACGGCATCCAGGCCCGGAGCGTGGAGACGTTCCAGGCCTTCGGATTCGCCGAGCGGATCATCGCCGAGGCGTATCGGATCACCGAGATGGCGTTCTGGAAGCCGGACCCCGCGGATCCCTCGCGCATCATCCGCACCGCCCGCGCCCTCGACGATCCGACCGGAGACATCAGCGAATTCCCGCACCTCATCGTGAACCAGGCGCGCGTGCTGGACTACTTCGCCGAGTTCATGGCGAACTCCCCTACCCGCATGTCTCCCGACTACGGATACGAGTTCCGCGGCCTCGAGGTCACCGGCGAGGGCGACTACCCCGTCACCGTCACCCTTCTCCACACCGCCGGAACCAACGAAGGCCAGGAACGCGTCGTCCGGGCCAAGTACGTCGTGGGGGCGGACGGTGCGCGGAGCAAGGTGCGGGAGTCGATCGGCTGCACCCTCGCCGGGGACCAGGCCAACCACGCCTGGGGCGTCATGGACGTCCTTGCCGTCACGGACTTCCCCGACATCCGCACGAAATGCGCCATCCAGTCCGGCACGGGCGGCAGCATCCTGCTGATCCCGCGCGAAGGCGGCCACCTCTTCCGCATGTACGTCGACCTCGGCGAGGTGGACCGGAATGACAACCGCTCCGTGCGCAACACCACCATCGAGGAGATCATCGCGAAAGCCAACGAAATCCTGCACCCCTACACGCTCGACGTGCGCAACGTCGCCTGGCACAGTGTCTACGAGGTGGGGCACCGGCTCACGGACAGGTTCGACGACGTCCTGCCGGAGGAGCGCGGCACCCGCACTCCCCGTGTTTTCATCACCGGCGACGCATGCCACACCCACAGCGCCAAGGCCGGCCAGGGCATGAACGTCTCCATGCAGGACGGCTTCAACCTGGCCTGGAAGCTCGGACACGTACTCGAAGGCCGCAGCCCGGAGAGCCTGCTGTCCACGTACTCCGCCGAGCGCCAGGTCGTTGCCAAGAACCTCATCGACTTCGACAAAGAGTGGTCCACGCTCATGGCCAAAAAGCCCGAGGAATTCGAGGACCCCACCGAGCTGGAGAACTTCTATGTGAACACGGCGGAGTTCCCTGCCGGCTTCATGACCCACTACGCTCCCTCGCCGCTCATCGCCGAGCCAACACACCAAAGCCTGGCCACGGGATTCACCATCGGCAAGCGTTTCAAGTCCGCCCCGGTGGTGCGGGTCTGCGACACCAACCCGCTGCAACTCGGCCACCAGGCCAAAGCGGACGGCCGCTGGCGCATCTACGTCTTCGCGGACGCCGAGGTGGCCGGTGCACAGTCCCCTGCCGCGGACTTTGCCGAGTGGATCGCGAACGCACCGGACTCACCGCTGGCCGCGACGCCGTCGGGCGCTGACCGTGACGCGTGGTTCGACGTGAAGGTGATCTACCAGCAGGAGCACACAAGCGTCGACATCGGGGCCGTACCGGAGGCGTTCAAGCCGCAAGTCGGGCCGTTCAAGCTCACCTACCTCGAGAACGTCTACGGCACTGATCCTTCGGCTGACATCTTCGAGCTGCGCGGCCTTGACCGCGGCGGCGTCGTGGTGGTGGTGCGCCCGGACCAGTACGTCGCGAACGTGCTGCCCTTGACCGCGACGACGGAACTCGCCGCGTTCTTCGCGCCGCTCCTTCGATCGGGACGGACCGCGGCAGTGTGAGCTGTTGGCGCGGCTTGGCGCGCTGGACCTGCGGAAGGGTTCATTCTGTCGGTGGCTCGTCGTAGGGTACCGGCATGGACATCATCATGGTTCCCGGATTCTGGTTGGACGCTTCTTCGTGGTCGGAGGTCACGCCGCCGCTCGTTGCTGCGGGGCACACCGTCCACCCACTCACGCTGCCCGGGCTGGAGGCCATTGACGCCCCAAGGTCCGGCATCGGCCTTAGGGATCACATCGACGCAGTAGTGGCGGCTGTTGACGCCGTCGGCAACCCCGTTGTTCTGGTCGGCCACTCCGGTGGGGGCGCCATCATCCACGGCGCCGTCGACGCCCGCCCGGACCGCGTGGTCCGGGCGGTGTACGTGGACAGCGGCCCGCTTGGCGAGGGCGGAGTCATCAACGACGAACTGCCGGTAGAGGGCGACGCCGTGCCGTTGCCGCCGTGGGAGCTTTTCGAAACTGAGGACCTTGTGGACCTCAACGAGGAACTGCGGGCTGCCTTCCGGGCGCGTGCGATTCCGGAACCCAAGAAAGTGACGTCCGATAAGCAGCGCTTGCACGATGTTCGCCGCTACGACGTCCCGGCCACCATCATCGCGTGCGAATTCCCTTCCAGCCTGCTCGGCGAATGGATCGAATCCGGCCACCCCTTCGTGGCCGAGCTCGCGCGCATCAACGATGTCGAATTCATGGATCTGCCCACCGGGCACTGGCCCCAGTTCACCAAGCCGATTGCACTCGGGGAAGCCATTCTTGCGGCTGTTGAGCGGACGGGATAGTCACCGTACCTAATTGCTCGTTCACGGCTTACGGTAGCTGTTCACCGTGACCTCCAGCGCTTCGTCCCACGGCGTCGCCGTGACACCCAGCATCCTTTGCGTCTCCGTTGAGTCGATCACGAAGGGCATCGTGAATTGGTAGCTGGAAGCTGCGATCTCGCGCATGATCGGAATGACGGTGCCGAGGGCTTTGAGTGACCACTGCGGGATCGAGGCGACCCGGCCTTTCACGCTCCAGCGCTCATTTACCTGCCGCGCAATTTCCGTGCGGGGGACGGATGCACTCGGCACATGCCAGGCTCGCCCCCATTCGCCGGTGTGGTCTGCGGCCGCGATCAGTGTCGCGGCGATATCGGGCAGGAAGCTCCAACTGTGCTCTAGTGCGGGGTTCCCAACGACGCGCGCCGTTTTGGAGGCCAAGAGTGGTGCGAAAAAGCCACCGCCGAGGTGTGTCGACATGCCGATGGACCCAGGACCGAAGTAGTCGCTGGCCCGAACCTCCACGGCCCGGATTTCACCGCGTTCGTGCGCCGCGAGCACTTTCTCCCAACCCGCTTTGCGCACCAGGCCCTTTTTCTCGGTGGTGGCGAGCCGTGAATGCTCGGTCATCGGACCGACCGGCGGTCCGTACGCATAGAGGTTGCCCATGAACACAAGCGCGGCCCCGGAATCACGGGCCGCAGTGATCACGGCGTCGAAGATCGGCGGCCAGTCGGCTACCCAGTTGGTGTACGGCGGGTTGGTGCAAACAAAGATCGTGTCGGCTCCGCGCGCAGCCTGTGCCACATCGGCCGCGTTGCTGGCGTCCAGCTTCAGTGGAGTCGCGCCGGGGACGGTGGTGCCGCTGCGGGTCCCAAGCGTGACTTGGTCGCCACGGGCGGTGAGTTGCTTCGCGAGTGTTCCGCCTATGGGTCCCGCGCCGAGGATAAGTTGACTTGCCACGATGGTTTCTCCTGAGCTCTCCGGCCATGCGTTGTTGGTAACGTCGCATCCCTCAGCACGACGGAACCCATCACCCTTGACAAGATCCGAGGGTGGAATGAATGATACGAGCCTCACCAGCTTTGTCCCTTCCGGTGGACAATAGCTGAATTTGTGTCCGACATTGTCGAAAGAGCGTATTGACAGTATTAATGTGGGCGTGTTTTTCAGTCGGGTTGGTTGGGTTGCTCCTGAACTGGATGAGTGTGATCGGAACGCTGATCGTGCCGCGGCCGCTGCACAGCAACCTTTCACGGGTGACCCATATGGTCACTGCGAAAATCTTCTTTGCCATCACGAAGCCCGCCACCTCGTACGAAGTGCGTGATCGGATCCTTGCCTGGCAGTCTCCGATGGCACTGTTCGTCCGACTGCTTGTTTGGGTGATCCTGTTCGACCTGTCGTTCAGTCTCCTGCTGCTACCCTTCGTCGATGGTGACATCTGGCAAGCCTCAAGCGAGGCCGGCTCCGCGATGTTCACGCTCGGTTACGCTGCCCCATCCAACGTTGGCAACACGGTGTTGGTGTACGTGGCCGCGTATACCGGGTTGATTGTGATCGCTTTGCAGATCGGTTACCTGCCAACGCTTTATGCAGCCTTCAACCGGCGCGAGGCGGAGGTAACGCTGCTGGTATCGAGGGCAGGCTCACCTGCATGGGGGCCGGAGCTTTTGGTGCGCACACGGTTTGGCATGGCCGCTCAAACCAGTACCAGCGAGCTAAGCGAGCTTTACCGTACGTGGGAGCGGTGGGCCGCCGATGTGGCCGAATCTCACAGCACCTACCTCACCTTGGTGTGGTTCCGTTCACCAGCGCCGCAATCGAACTGGCTCAACTCCCTCCTCAGCGTCATGGATGCGGCCGCGTTGCAGCTTTCCTTGAGTCCAGGGTCTGCCCCGAGCACGAGAGCGCGGCTGGTCCTTCGGATGGGGTTCACCTGCCTGAATCAAGTGGCGCGGGCTATTCGAATCCCGGTCGAGGAAGACCCCGATCCGGATTCCGAAATCGACGTGACCTTCGAAGATTTCCAAACAGCCGTGGAGCTCCTGCGAACCGTCGACTACCCGGTTGAGGTGACGGCGGAACAAGCCTGGCCCCACTTCAAGGGCTGGCGCGTCAACTACGAAAAAGTCGCATACGCCCTCGCCTACGCGATCGACGCTCCGCCATCACTGTGGAGCGGCCCACGACGTTTCGCGTCCGAGCCGATCCCGCCGCACCGGCCGAAGAACCGCACCTCCAAGGACGTCAAGCCAGACGACCCGCAAATGATTGCCCAGAGGAAGACACTGGGACAGCAAGATGCAAGGATTGCAGAAAATCATGACGATTGACCAACATCGAAGAGGAGAAGCATCATGCCCATGATCGACGTGTATGCCACGACGGGGACCTTTGCCGACAAACACCAGCTCGCCGTTGATCTGGCATCGACGGTGATGCGGGTGGAGCAGGTGCCGGATATCCCGATGTTCCGCAAGAACACGGCGGCATTCATCCATGAACTCCCGGAGGGGGATCTGTCGAATGTCGACGGCGACAGCAACTACGTGCGCGTCCAGGTGCTCACAAACGCAGGAGCATTGGACCGCAACAAGCAGCTCGCCTTGGTCGAACAGCTCACTGCGCTCGTCGCGACCGCCGCAGCAGATCCGACGTTACCCGACCGAACCTGGGTCCTGCTCACGGAAGCACCCGACGGCGGCTGGGGCCTCAACGGCCACGCCAACACCAATGAAGAGCTCATCGCAGCCGCACGTGCGCAAATTGCCTCACTCCAGGGGCAAGCCCCGCAGGCCTGACCTCCGGCGGCAACCGGGAAAACGGGGCGCCAAGCGCCCCTGACGTGAACTTGGCTACTCGGCAAACACCTGCTTGGCGACCGCCATGGCGGACATCGCCTTCGGCCAGCCCGCGTAGAACGCCAGGTGCGTGATCGCCTCGCTCAATTCGGCCTCGCTCAGTCCGTTGGCCTTCGCAAGACGCAAGTGTCCAAAAAGCTGTTCGGTGCTGCCGCTCGTGACGAGACTGGCAACGGTGATGAGGCTCCGATCGCGCTTGGCCAACTCGGGCCGTTCCCAGACATCGGCGAAGAGAACGTCGTCGGTGAGTGAAGCAAGTTTCGGCGAGATGTCTCCGACGAGTTGCTGGGCACGGGATTGTTCGGTCATGTGATTCTCCTTGTTAGCGATTCGTTTTGCGAGGTGAAGACAGTGCCTTCAACGTCTTCCGCGGGTGCCCAGCTGTTGAGCAGCTGGAGCCCTTCCTCGGACCGGGAGCCCGGTTCGGCGGCATAGATAAGCAGAGTCAGGCCCTCGTCCGTGGTCAGTTGCATGGCCTCGTACGTGAGTTCCAGATCTCCGACGACGGGATGCCGAAGCCGCTTGGTGCCGTTGCGATGGACGAGGACTTCGTGTGAGGCCCAGAGTTGGCGGAAGGGTTCGCTGTGGGTCGCGAGTTCGCCGACGAGGTCAGTGAGGCCTTTGTCGTAAGGGTGCTTGCCGGCCTCGGTCCGAAGCGTTGCCACCATGCCGCGGGCCATCTCCGGCCAGTCGGGATAGAAGTCCGCGGCGCGCGGGTCCAGGAAAAGGAAGCGGGCAGTGTTTCCTGGCCGTCGGGGATCGACGAAGATCGGTGCGTAGAGCGCCCGTCCCAGGCGGTTGCCGGCAAGGAAGTCGGCCTTGCCGTTTCTGACCCAGGCCGGTGCACCGATCGAGTCGAGTATGCGTTGCACCGCCGGGCGTACGTGAAGCGCCGCCGGGCGCGCGCGGCGGGTGCCGCTGCTGTTGGCTGTGTTGGCGAGATCGTAGAGGTGGGCGTGCTCAACCTCGGACAGCTGTAGCGTGCGCGCGACTGCGTCGAGAATACTTTCCGAGACACCGGAGATATTTCCCCTCTCCATGCGCACGTAGTAGTCCACGCTCACGCCGGCCAGCATCGCAACTTCCTCCCGGCGAAGGCCCTTGACGCGCCGGTTACGTCCGTAGACCGGAATCCCGGCTTGTTCCGGTGTGACCCGGGCGCGGCGGGACGTCAGGAAGTCCTGCACCTCGGTTCTGTTGTCCATTTCGTTGCCTTAGGTTCGACGACGGCGACGCACGGGTTCGCCGGTTCAGGCCTGGCCTGCGGGGCGCAGCAGGATTTCGTTGATGGTGAGGTGCCGGGGGCGGTTGACGGCGAACGCGATCACTTCGGCGATGTCCTCGGCCGTGACAGCCACCTGGCTATACATCGCCTCGGCGCCCGCCCTGGTCTGTTCGTGCGTGATGTGGCTCGGCAGCTCGGTGGCAACCGCCCCGGGTTCGATCACCGTCACGCGTACCCCTGGCTGAAGTTCCTGCCGGAGCGATTCCGACCAGCCGTTGATGCCCCATTTCGTTGCGGCATAGACGCCATTGCCGGGCCGGGCCGTCCGGCCAGCGACGGAAGAGATGTTCACCAGGTCCCCGCCACCGTCGCGGAGCTGATCCAAAAAGACCTCCGTCGCGGTGATCGCCCCGATCAGGTTCACTTCGATCATCTGGCGGTAATCGTCCTGCTGATCCGAAGAGAACGGCCCGAGCAGCATGATCCCAGCGTTGTTCACCAAAACGTCTGTCCCGCCGAACTCGGCCTTGACCCGCTCCGCAGCCGCCAGCAGGGAGCCACGGTCAGTGACATCTGCCTCAATGGCGATAACACCATCGCCGAGCTCATCAGCCAACGCCTGAATCCGGTCGGCCCTCCGTGCGAGTAGTGCGACCCGGTATCCATCGGCAGCCAGCGCCCGCGCCGTGGCGGCCCCGATTCCTGACGACGCACCAGTAATGACGGCAACCCGTCCTTGTCCAGAGTCCATTATTTTTCCTTCTTTCGGTGAAAGCTTGTCGGCTTGCTTTCCATCCTAGGAACGCGCATCTGAATGAGACAGGGTCGGCTATTACCTGTTTCCCGGTGAAACCCGGGGTCCGGGATTAGAGCGACGGATATCTTTTGAGGCCCACCACTCCGCCAGCGGCAATCAGGGTCCCGCCGAAGGCCAACAGGATTCCAGCCACCGAGACGGTCGGAGCGAGGGTCTGGCCGCCCTGGGCGGGAGCGCCGGGGTCAATTCTGGCTGCGGCGGCCGAGGCTGAATTTTGTGTCGAGGGCGTCGGACTGGAAACAATCGGCGACGGCACGGCAGCCACGGCTGTCGCGGGAAGCGGGACCTGGGTGGGTGCCTGTTCCGCGGTCACCGCCGGCGAAGGCGTTGAGGCGGCACCCGAAGGAACTGCGACGCCGGGATCCGGCTGGGGTTGCGGTTGTACCGGTGGGCTAGCCGTGGCGGACGGGGTGGGTTTGCCCGACGGCCGGGAAGATGGGGAGCTGCTGGGAGAACACATGCCAACCACCCCTAAAAGGCCTTGCGAATTGCAGGATGCGGCCCCTGCAGTCCCCGCTGGCGCAAGTGCGATCAGGCACAACGCGAAAGGGAGCGCGACGAGTGCAACTGGAACCTTCCGGCGAGTCATGGCTTCGACTCTACCTACTGTGCGGCAACTTGGGAGAGAGGCGGCGTCAACCTCAATCGCCCAACTGCCCCAGAATCCGGGCCAGCTCGGCGCGATCGTCCGCACTGAGCCGGGCAAAGTATTCGGAAGACTTGCCGCGCCGTTCGGCGCTGACCTTAGCAAAGAGCTGCTGCCCGGCTGGTGTGGCGGCGACAAGGGTGGCCCGCCTGTCCGTGGGGTCCGGATCGCGACGGACGAGGCCTTTGACCTCGAGCTGGTCCACCACTTCCGTGGCCGAACGCGGCGCAATGCGCAGCCGTTCCGCAAGGTCTTTCAGTCGCATCGGGTCCCCGGGCGCCGGGGCGTCCTGCCCGGTTGGCTCCCCTGCCGGCTCCCCTGCCGCAACTGAACCTGCCGAGGCGGAACCGGTCTCGGCGGAACTGGCGGCACGCCGGCGCATCAGCGTCATGAGCGCCCGCCATTGGTGCGGCGTCAGCTCCCACGGAGACAGCTGCTCGGCCCAGGTCCGGCGCAGCCCTCGGAAAGCGGCATGGAAGAGATCCCCGAGGTCGGCAGAATCAGAGGGCTGTGAGTGCATTCTGCCAGTCTAGCAATTTGACCTGCAACCACATAGTGAGGTAACCTCTGTATTAGTAGGCGCGATTCTGGCGCCCGTTCACCACTGGAGGTGGTGCTTATGACGGAGAACATCCTCACCCAAAATCCCCATCGACCGGGGGCTGGCGCCCGAAATCCCGGCCGCGGCCCCGCCCGCCTCAATCCCGCGGACCGTACCCAGCTAAAACAGCACCCCGTGAGCCTCAAACGCATCGCCGGGCTGTTCACCCCGCACAAGGCGACCATTGCCGCCGTCGTGCTCCTCATCAGCGCCTCGAGCATCATCGGCCTGGCGCAGCCGTTCCTGGTCCGCCACATCATCGACGTCGCGCTGCCCGGCAAGGATCTTCCGCTTCTCGCGTGGCTGGCCGCCGGATTGATCGCCGTGGCAGCCGCAACCGCACTCATTGGCGTGCTGCAAACCTGGATGACCACGGGCATGGGCCAGAAGATCATGCACACGCTGCGCACGCGCTTGTTCACACACCTGCAGCAACAATCTCTGGGATTCTTTACCCGGACCCGCAGCGGCGAGGTGCAGTCGCGGTTGAACAACGACATTTCCGGCCTGCAGCAGGTCATCACCTCCACCGCGACCGGTATTGCCTCCAACTTGACCACGGCCATTGCCACCGCCATCGCCATGGTGGCCATTTCCCCCGGACTCTCGCTTCTGTCCCTGATAGTGATCCCGCCGGCTGTCTGGTTCACCCGCCGGGTGGCCCTGCTCCGGCGCAACATCACGTCCACGCTGCAGAGCGAACTGGCCACCATGAATACGCAGGTCGAGGAAGGACTGTCAGTCTCCGGCGTCCGGCTCTCCAAAACCCTGGGAACCACCAAGCGCGACGCCCACCGCTACACGGAAAGCTCCAAACGGCTGATCGGCCTGGAGATGCGCTCACAGTTGGCTGGCCGCTGGCGGATGTCCACCGTGGGCATCATCTTCTCGGCCATTCCGGCGCTGATCTACCTGGCCGCTGGATTGCCCGTCACCAGCGGAGGCATGACCATCGGCACGCTCGTGGCGTTCACCGCGCTGCAGGGCGCCATCTTCCGCCCTGTCATGAGCCTGCTGGACCTCGGCGTCCAATGGGTCACCGCGATGGCCCTGTTCAGCCGTATCTTCGAGTACCTGGACTTGGCTCCCGAGATCACGGCACCGGCGCGGCCCGTCCTGCTGGATCCGGCCGCAGTGCGCGGCGAGGTCCGCTTCGAGGGCGTCCGTTTCGCGTACGACGGCGGCACTGAAGTTTTGCGCGGCATCGAGCTTACGCTCCCGGCCGGCACCAGCACCGCAATCGTTGGCCCCACGGGCTCCGGAAAATCGACGCTGGGCTCGCTGGTCCCGCGCCTGCATGACGCCACCGCCGGACGGATCACCATTGACGGCGTGGACGTCCGCGACATCGCCCCTGAGAACCTGACGAAAATCGTGGGTGTGGTGTCCCAGGAGACGTACCTGATTCACGACACCATCCGGGAAAACCTGCTGCTGGCCGCACCCGGCGCGGACGACGCAGTCCTTTGGAGCGCGCTGGCCTCGGCGCAGATCGCGGACTTGATCGCAAGCTTGCCCGACGGCTTGGACACCATGGTCGGCGCCTGGGGCCACCGGTTCTCCGGAGGAGAGCAGCAGCGCTTGGCCATTGCCCGAACCATCCTGCGCAATCCCAAAGTGCTGGTCCTCGACGAAGCCACCTCCGCTTTGGATAACGCCACCGAGGCCCAGGTTCAGGCGGCACTCGACCGGTTGGCGGTTGGCCGGACTACGCTAACCATTGCCCATCGGCTCTCCACCGTGGACAAAGCGGACCAACTGGCAGTCCTTGCCGGCGGTGCGATCGTGGAGCTCGGTATGCCCGGCGAGCTTCGTGATGCCGGCGGCGCATATGCCCGGCTTGTTGAGGCCGGAGAGACTGTGGAGTTTGCCGGCTCTGAGGTATTCGGGGTCTCATGACCCGCGCTGCCCCGATACGCGGATCGCGTGCCGGGGCAGCGGTGGGATCACTGGAATCGCGTGGGCGTGCCATCGAGGAGGACGGTTTTCGATTCCAAGTAAGGGAACACCCCCTGGATTCCGCCCTCCCGCCCGACTCCCGATTGCTTGAAGCCGCCGAATCCCATGCGGGTGTCGGTCTTGAAGCCGTTGTGGCCGACCGTTCCCGAGCGCAGGCGACGAGCCACCTGGTAGGCGCGGTCGATGTCGTTGGTGAAGACGGCCGAGTTCAAGCCATAAGGAGTCCCATTCGCGAGCTCGATCGCGTGCTCTTCGTTCTCGGCAGGGATCACAGAAAGCACCGGCCCGAAGATCTCTTCTTGTGCAATGGTTGAACGGTTGTCGACGTTAGCGAAGACCGTGGGCTCCACGAAGTATCCACGGTCGAGGTGCCCCGGTCGGTTGCCTCCGGTCACGAGCGTTGCACCCTCGTCCTGGGCTGTCCGGATGTAACCCAGCACGCTCTCCTGCTGCTTGGCCAAGGCGAGCGGGCCGAGTTGCGTTTCCGGGTCGAATGGGTCGCCAACCCGCACCGAACCGAATACGGAGCCCAGTGCCTCCGCGAACTCGTCGTGTCGAGACTTTGTCACGATCACGCGCGTCAGCGACATGCAGACCTGACCGTTCAGCGATGTCTCCTGGGCGGAGATTGCCGCCGCCGCGATGGAGAGGTCGTAGTCATCGAGGATTACCGCAGCCGACTTGCCGCCGAGCTCAAGGGTGTACCGCGCGAGACGCTCGCCGCAGGTCGCCGCGATCTGACGCCCGACTGCGCTTGAGCCGGTGAAGGCGATCTTGTCGACCCGGGGGTCTCGGACAAGCTGCTGCGACACCTCGCGGTGACCGTTCACGACATTGAGCACACCCGGCGGTAGGCCGATCTCATCCGCGATCTCCGCAAGGATGTAGAGCTCGCCGGGCGCTTCCGGCGGAGCTTTGAGGACCACCGTGCAGCCTGCGAGGAGTGCCGGGGCGATCTTGTAGGCTGCGAGCGAGAGCGGCGTGTTCCAAGGGACGATGGCGCCGACAACACCGACCGGTTCGTTGACGACCGCGCCGAACGCCGCGAACTCCGGAGAGCCCGGCGTCACCCAGGGGTAGCTCGTGGCGAGGTCCGCGTAATAGTCGAAGAGCGCTGGAACGCGGCTGATCGAGCCAACGGACATGCCGAAGACGACGCCGGTCTGCCGGGTCCAGAACGTCGCGGCCTCTTCGATGCGGGCGCGCAGGCCCGCGGCCAGCTTGCGAAGATATTCCGCGCGCTGCGTCGGTTCAAGGAACGGCCAAGGCGAGTGGTCGAACGCATTGCGAGCTGCCGCGATCGCTGCGTCCATGTCGCCCGGACCTGTCCCTGCGATGCGGAAGAAAGTCTGCTCCGTGGCAGCGTCGATCACGTCCAGGCTGGAGGCGCTTTGCGGGAGCGTCCACTTGCCGTCGATGTACAGGCGGTCCGGATGCTTCAGGTTGATGGGGGTGTCACGCACCGTGAGTAGGTCAATCACGTATTTGTCCTCACTTCATTAGTCCACTGCCCGGGGACGAGTGCCCGGGCGTCAGGTTGAGCCTCAAGGTCGAGAGCCCATGTTCGGCTGGAGTTAAGCAACCGGCTGCCGCGACAGAACGCCTCGGAGAGTCCAGCCGAGGCGGTCCGGCTCCAAGCCCGCTATCTGCCGCGCATTCATGCCGAAGTCGACCGAGAGATGCGCACCGGACACGTAACTGGCCAGATCGCTGCCGAGGAACGCAAGGACCTTCGCCATCTCCACCGATTCCGCCAGGCGCCCGCCTGGACCGAGGTCTGCTTCCACGGCGTCCTGGCCGCCCTTCATCTCGGCAAATTCAGGCAGCATGCCGGAGACGGTCATGGCCGGAAGCACAGCGTTGATCCGGATCTTGCGAAGGTCGGCGAAAGAAGCGACCCGCTCCGCGATGAAATAGTTGAGCAGCCGCTTCGACAGGATGTACCCGAGTGATCCGGGAATCGTGCCGAACTCCGCTTCGAAGCCCCCAAACCTGCGCACGAGGTCGTCCCAGCTGTCGCCGTCTGCGAATGGAATCAGTTCCTCACGCACCGTGGGGGTCTCCCAGCGGAGTCCGCCGTTGGACGTCACGAACGAGATGGAGCCTCCTTCGGCCACGCGTTCCGTGAGGTAGGCGTCGGTGACGTATTTGTTCGCTATGAAGTTCACGGTCAGCGTTTCGAGGAAGCTGTTGTGCACACCGGAAATGCCCGCAACACCGAAGAAACCGTCGATCTGCGCGGGAATCTGTTCAAACGCCGCGTCAATCGACTCTTTGTTTCCGAGGTCCGTGATGATGGCCTTCGTGATACCTGGAACCGGCGGCTCCACACGATCGAGCGCATACACCTTCGCGCCGAGGTCAACCAGGATCTCGGTGAGGGCACGGCCCATCCCGGACGCCGCTCCCGTGACAACAACTGTCTTGCCCGTATACCCGAAGTAGTCGTTCACTGATTTGCTCCTTAGTTCGTTGGAAGCGGGTGGCGTCTGGTTCTCGGCCTGGACGCCACCCGCGGTCTTGGACACCGACGTGTCAGTGAGTCCGGGCAGGCTCTCCTGCAGTCATCGGCTCGGTCAGTTTGGAGAAGCCCTCGACGGCGGTCTCCGCGCCGACGACGGTAGCGGTATCCGTGGCTTTGGGCGTGCGGAGGAAGAACGCAACGACCAAGGCGATCGCGCCGATAACGGCGACGAACGCAAACAGCTGGATGTACCCGCCGCCGGAGCCGAAGTGCGAACCCGGCGCTGCGGAGCCTACGAGGATCGCTGTACCCAGCGAGGCACCGACGCCGGAGAACGCGGTCTGGACGACGGTGTACACGCCGGTGGCCTCACTCGTGCTCTTCGCAGGTGCACTTTCGACTACCAGCATCGGCAGCGCCGAGAGGACGAAGGCGGTGGAGAGCGTCAGCACCACCTGGCTCATGACGAAAGCCGGGAAGGAGTGCCAAGTCACGGCAGCGAGTGCGGTGAGGGTTGCGGCGACTACGCCTGCACCCGCGCCGATGATCAGCGAAATGCGGGCGCGACCGTGGCGGGCGATGCGACCGCTGAGCGGCGAAAGCAAGAACCCGAAGAGGCCTATGCAGAAGGACACCGCTCCAGCGACGCCGGCGGCGAGACCGAAGCCGACGGGGGCCGAGGTGGGGTACTGCATGATCAGCTGGCCGGCGAAGCCCGAAATGCCGAGCGGCATACCGAGGAGCGCGGCGATGACCAGTGAGAGGCCGAGGTTGCGCTGGGCGAACAGACGGACGTTGACCATCGGATGCGAGTGCCGCGCTTCCCACACTGCCCACACGACGAGGATCACGACGCCGACGCCGATAAGCCCGAGAACGAAGGACGAGCCCCATCCCAGCCCCTGCGCGGCGTTGACGCCGAAAAGAACGAGCGCCAGACCTGGTGCGAAGAGAATGCCCCCAAGCCAGTCGATGCGATCACGCGGGCCGCTCGGGACGGACGTCCGCAAGAAGATGGCGCCGACCGCCGTGACGACGGTCAAGATTGCGGCCACAACGAAGATGTATCGCCATCCCCACGCATCGACGATGTTTCCGGCGATGATGTTGCCGGCAGCACCGGCCAGCATCGCGGTACCGGCCACCAGGGAGACTGAAATCGTCAGGTGCTTCTCCGCGACCGCCTCACGAATGATTCCAAAGCACAGCGGGAGCAAGCCTCCGGCGAGCCCCTGCACTGCGCGGCCGAGAATCACGCCACCGATGTCTCCAGCCATCAGGCTGATCACTGATCCGATGATCGAGGCAACAAGCAGGACTATGAGAACTCGTTTGCGACCAAAGATGTCGCCAAGCCGACCGCTGATTGCCGCAGAAGCAGCGCCGACGAGCAGGAAGCCCGTCAGCACCCAACTCACTTCGCTCTGGCTGCTGTTGAAACCCACGATCAGGCCCGGCAATGCCGTGTACATCATCGTGGACTCGAATGAGCTCACGATGGCAACCAGCATCAGGATGATGATCACGAAACCGAGCGGGCGCCGGGGGCGGGTCCCCACTTCGGCGGTCAGGGGTGATGTCATGTCTTGTCACTCTCCACATTGAGGGCCTGTCGCGAGGCGACAGGGAGGCTGGGAGTTCCCGGGGCCTGAACGACACTGTCCGCCGCGGCCGGGAGAGCTCCTTCGATCTGTACAAGGACGGTCAGTGGCTGCATCGCCGCTAAATCCGAAGCTGTTTCGTTGTAAGGAACATATGATCGCTACAACAGATTCAGTGTGATCTACATCGCCAAGAGTGTCAATCAGCAAACATCCGAAACCCGATCACATCTGGGGCAGCTGGGCAATGTAGGCGACATCATGCTCGATCTTCCCCAACTTCCTGCCACCTTTAGGCACATCCCGACCCTCGAAGAATTCAGCATTCAGTTTCAAAAATGATTGGTCTTCAGTTTCGAGATCCTCCTCGAAGCGAATGGCGGAAACCGGACACGCTTCCTCGCACGCGCCGCAGTTTATGCATTGGCTCGGGTTGATATACATCATTCGACCACCTTCATAAAGGCAATCTGCTGGACAAACCTGGATACAACTCTTGTCCTGCACATCAACACAGGCCTGCGTTACGACGAAAGTCATGATCTCCCTCTTTCTGAACACCTTTGGAATCGGCCTAGACGCAAGAAGCCGAGCGTGGCTAGACTGCATTAACTAAGCGCTTGGCCTCAAAACTAGCACTTTGATGGTTGCGCAACCAGAGCTGTTCGGTGATCGAAGGAGATCTCATGACAACCACACCAAACCTCTCAACGCGGCGAGTAGATCCATACAACCCTCCGGCTGAGCACGCACGCCTGCAGGAGGAACAGCCTGTCAGCCAGGTGGGTTGGCGGGACGACCGCAAGATCTGGGCGGTCACGAAGCACGCGGATGTCCGAGCCGTACTCAGCGACGCCCGCTTCAGCTCGGATCGCTCGCTCCCTGGCCACCCCACCAACATTGGCTACGCGCCCGGGGACAAGCTCAAGCAACTGATCGAGATGGACCCTCCCGAGCACACCACGGCTCGAGGTCGCGTGATGGGCGAGTTCACGGTGAAGAAGGTCGCTGCCATGCGTCCTTGGATCACGAAGATCGTCGAGGAGGCCATTGACATGATGCTTCAGGGCCCAAGCGAAACGGACTTCGTCGTTGCGCTCTCCCTACCAGTGCCGTCCATGGTGATCGCCGAGCTTCTGGGTGTGCCGTACGACGACCATGACTTCTTTCAAGAGAACAGCGCAGCCTTCGTCGACCAGCACACCACGCCTGTTGAGAAGGCGGCTGCGATGGGCCGACTCAGGTCATACATCGCCGATCTTGTGAACTCGCGGATCGAGGCACCCGGGAACGACATCCTGAGTCGACAGCTCTCCGCCGGCGCTGATCCCCAGGACCTCGTCGGCCTAGGATTCCTGCTGCTGATCGCTGGGCACGAGACCACCGCCAACATGATCTCGCTCTGTGTCGCGACCCTGTTGGACAAACCCGAGCTGCTGCAGCAGCTGCGCGACGATCCCGATCTCATGCCGGGCGCCGTCGAGGAACTGCTCCGCTACTTCACCATCGCCGAGATCGGCGGCCTCCGCCTGGCTACAGCAGACATTGAGGTCGGCGGAACGCTGATTCATGCGGGCGATGCGGTCTTCGCGCTGTCCAACACGGCCAACCGGGATCCAGAGGTCTTCCCCGAGCCGAACAGGATCGATTTCACGCGCGGGGCACGCAATCACGTAGCCTTCGGTTTCGGCCCCCATCAATGCCTTGGCCAGAACCTCGCCCGCCTGGAACTGGAGATCGTCTTGTCAGCGGTCATCCGCCGAATCCCGGCCCTGCGCCTCGCGGTCCCCTTCGCTGAGATCCCGTTCAAGGAGTACGGGCCGAACTACGGCATCTACAAGCTCCCGGTTGCGTGGTGACCATGCAGATCAATGCGAACCGAGCCACCTGCATCGGCTCCGGACAGTGTGTCTTCACCGACCCCGATGCATTCGACCAGGACGACGACGGGACGGTCCTCATCCTTCGGGCGGAGCCCGTGACGAACGAGGAAATCACCCGAGCGAACCAGGCGGTGCATGTGTGCCCGAGCCGCTCGCTCTCACTTGTCACCGAGGAATTGGAGTATTCATGAAATCGCTCATCGTTACGGGGCCCGGCACCGTCGAGTTTCTCGATGTCGAGGAACCCACCGCCGGACCTCGCGATGTTGTCATCGCCCCGAAGGCCTGCGGCATCTGCGGATCGGATGTGTTTTACGCGCACCGTGGCGGCATCCCACCTCGCGATGGTCACACGCCGCTCGGTCACGAAATCGCCGGCGAAGTGGTCGGGATCGGCAAGGACGTAGCGGGTGTCGCCGTCGGCGACCACATCGTAATAAACCCGATGGCCAACGCTGACGGCATCATCGGGAACGGCGGCGCACAGGGTGGACTGTCCGAGCGCGTCGTGCTGCTCGACGCGAAGGCCGGGGTCCATTTCCGCATCATCCCCGCCGAGCTTCCATGGGAAATCGCCGCGCTTAACGAGCCGATGGCGGTCGCATATCACGGCGTAAACCGCTCGGGCGCCGGCGAGGGCTCGAAAGTCGTCGTGTTCGGGGCGGGCCCCGTCGGCCTCGGTGCCGCGATCGGGTTCAAGGACAAAGGCGCGGAACACGTGGTGGTCGTCGACGTCGTTCCGAACCGTCTTGAGAAGGCCCTTAGAGTGGGGGCGGACGCTGTCATCAACTCCGCAGAGGAGGACGTCGTCGAACGCCTCAAGAGCCTCCACGGGGAGGTGCCCGGCTTCATGGGCCAAGGGTCCAAGGCAGCCACAGACATCTACTTCGACGCAGCGGGAGCACCCATTGTCATCGAAACCGCCTTCAAGGCGATGCGCAACCGCGGCGTGCTCACGATCGTCGCCGTGCACAAGAAGCCCGTCGAACTCGACTTCCAGGAACTCCTGACGATAGAGCCCGACATCCGGTTGGCGATGGGCTACCCCACCGAGATCTTCGAGGTGACGGATTCGATCATCGAGCACTGGGACAAGTACCAGCACATCATCAGCGACGTCATACCCTTCACGGAAGCTGTAAAGGCCGTCGAGTTAGCCGCGACGCCGGGAGCGACCGACAAGGTCGTCGTCATATTCGAGTAGGACAGGCAGCAGAAAGCGCCGGTCCGGAGCGGCAAGCCGCTCCGGACCGGCGCTTTCACTTTTTAGTAAAGGAGGAGCGGATTGATGAGAACGCCCGTGGAACGGTGGATAGCAGGAGGTGCGGCCACGAGCAGACCCGTAGAGGTGCCGGCTTCCTTCAGTGCGGCCACGGCGGGGCCCAGCAGGCAGTTGTCGACGAGGCAGAGGCCGATCGCCCAGATGAGGCTGTGCACCTCCAGCGATCCGGTGGGAGTGTTCCGGGCGTCATGGAAGTCCCACAGGACAAGGCCCGGGTCTTTGGAGGCGATCCACTTCGCGCCGTCTTCCCCGATGCCCGGGCGCCTCACCGCGGCGGCACCGCTCGGGTAGATGTTCCCGGCGGCCTCGTACCTGTCGCGGCCTTGGTAGATGATCAGCGCGTCACCGGGCTCAAGGGACACCCCGCTCGCCGTGAGGGCGGCGTCGAGCTCCGCGGCCGTGACGGGTTCCTCGGCTGTTACCCACTCGACGCCGCGCACGGCGGGGATGTCGAGCAGCACGCCGCGGGTCGCAATGCCGTGCTGTGCCCAGTTCACCATCGTGTCTTCATCGGTCTCGGTATTCCGGGCGGGAATGGGGCCGTGCCAGGTGGCGTCCGCGCCGATGTGTGCAAGCCCGTCGAGGTGGGTGTTATGGACACCGTGGGCGTCATACTTGATGACATCGCCTCCGTGGGCAGAGCGGCCATGAATGCCGATCTGCACCTCAAGTTCAACGCCCCCGTGGCCGCTGGGCATTTCTGACAAACCCAGCTTCTCCCACTGCGCCTTCTCATTCTCGGCAGCTTTCCGGCCGCCGAGAAGGTGTGCGGGCCGAGTCTCGATCTCCTTTTCAAGGGAGATGGCCTTGCCAAGCTTCACCTCTCCGACGCCGCGGAGCCGGGCCGTCTGGTCGATCAGCGCCACCGAGCCACGGCACTGCACGCCCTCGATGTGGCGGTTGGCATCGTGCTTGCTTGCAATTTCCCGCACCCACGGGGCGAGGGGGTCGGGTCCGAGTTCGTCTGACATCTCTGATTCCATTTCTCCCGGGGTTGTGCCCGGGCCATCTAAATAGCGCTTGACTCCTACAACGGAACAGCAATGCCCTACAGTGAAGTGCGTTTAAATGTGGCACGACTCGCCACGCGGCGTCAATAGGAAGCAATCACCTTTGATTTCCGACACTTGGCGGAAGCACGCTTGACACTAGCCCGCCCGAGGCCCATGCTAAGAATGTCGTCTAACAGTACAGGCGTTCTATTCAACAAAACATCATGAGCTCTTGATTCATCTCGAATAGTCCCGAGGCAACGGCGCGCGGACATCGAGGCAAGGGCGGACTCAGACTGAAGGGAAAGGGACTCAGATGACCACCGTCGACATCGATCCCACCAAGATTGACTTCTTCACCGACCCGGAGACAGCGAAGACGGCAGAGCCCTACTTCGACTACATGCTCGCCAACCATCCGGTGTGGCGTGAGCCAAAATACGGCGTCGTGATCGTCACGGGATACGAAGAAGCTCTACAGGTGTACCACCAGCCTGAGGTTTACTCCTCGATCAACCGCACAGGCGGGCCGGTTCTCGACATCCCGGTCGAACTCGTCGGCGACGACCTGAGCGAGCTCCTCGAGAAGTACCGTCAGTACTTCCCGAACAACGACCAGATCGTCACCTTCGATCCGCCGGTTCACACCGACCACCGCACACTCCTGATGGGTCTCATCACACCGAAACGCCTCAAGGAGAACGAAGACTTCCTCAAGCGCACTGCGGACCGCTTCCTTGACGAGATCATCCAGCGGGGTCATTGCGACTTCATTTGGGACTATGCCAAGGGCTACACCATCCTCGCGGTCGCCGACCTGCTCGGCGTGCCTGAGGAGGATCACCCCATGCTGCTTGAGTTGCTCGCCTCGGCTCCGGGCCCCGTGCTCGGCAACCTCGAGCTTCAGGCCAGCCATCACAGCAGCATCGAAAAGCTCTACGACTACTTCGTCGCGAAGATCGAGCAGCGCCGCGATGATCCAAAGGAAGACGTGATCACCGGCATGGCGCTCGCCACCTTCCCCGACGGCTCCCTTCCCGAGCCACTTGAGGTCGCCCGTATCGCGTCGAACATGTTTGCCGCCGGCCAGGAGACCACGGTGCAGCTGATGGGCATCGCCCTGCAACGTATCGCCGAGGACCAAGACCTGCAGGACCTGTTGCGCCGTGAACCCTCGCTGATTCCGAAGTTCATCGAGGAAACGCTCCGCATCGAAGCGCCGATCAAGGGCTCCTTCCGCCTCACCAAAGTCGCCACCAGCATCGGTGGGTTCGACCTCGCCCCCGGCACCGTCGTCATGCTGCTGCACGGCGCTTCGGGCCGCGATCCACGGCTCTTCGACAATCCGGCCGAGTTCGACATCGAACGAGCGAACGCCAGGCAGCACCTCGCCTTCGGCCGCGGCATCCACACCTGCCCCGGCGCCCCGCTCGCGCGCGCCGAAGCGGTCTTCTCGATCCAACGCTTCCTCGAACGCACCGAGCGCATGTGGATCAGCGACGAGCACCACGGTTCAACGGACTCCCGCGAGTGGAACCTGATCCGTAGCTACAAGTTCCGCGGCCACAACAAGCTCTTCCTCGAGTACACGCCGAAGGAGGCATGATGTCTGAAAACCTCACCGTCGACCGGGACCGGTGCATGGGTTCGGGGCAGTGCACGTTCTACGCGCCGGGCACCTTCGACCTTGACGATCTCAGCATTGCCATCGTCACCGACGAGCACGGCGACCCCGAAGACAAGATCCAGATGGCCATCAACGTTTGCCCGACCCGTGCCATCGCCCTGAGTGCCATGGCCACCAAGGAAGGCGCGCAATGACTGCGACTACCGAGGCCCCAGCCTCACAGCCCATTGCAGACATGGAGGCCGACAGCCTGATCGGCACGTTCGCCGAAGGGCAGCGCCTGGTCGGCAGCCAGTGCAACGCATGTGGCTGCACGATGATCGGCAGCCGCGTGGTCTGCAGTTCCTGCATCAGCCGCGATGTAAGCCGCGTTGCGCTGCCGAGCACCGGCGTGCTCTACTCCTTCACCCGCATACACGTCGGCACCGCGGGCATCCGCCCCCTTGGCTATGTCGACCTGGACAATGGCGTACGCACCTTGGCCGACATCCGCGAGGGTGACGTCCCACTGCGCCCCGACATGCGGGTCGAGCTTGGTATCGACGACGACGACTGGTTCTTCGCGCCGGCGGCCGGCGAAAAGCGAGAGGCTTAACATGAGTGACAACGTATTTGTGATTTCGGCGGCGATGATCCCGTTCGGGAAGCACCGCACCTCCTCGTATGTCGGCCTCGCGGTCTCCCCGCTCATCGATGCGATCCGCGATGCTGGAATTGAAAAGTCGGACATCGACGCCGTTTATGTCGGCCACTCCTACGGTGGCATGATGACCGGGCAGCGCATCTGCAAAGAGATCGGGCTCGGCACTATCCCCACGGTCAACGTCGACAACGCCTGCTCAAGCGGTGCCACGGCGATACACGAGGCGTGGCAGGCCATCTCGCAGGGCCTGATCGATATCGCCGTCGTGATCGGCGTCGAGAAACTGACGCAGTTCGGCGGCGGTACGCTGCCCCTCTCTCCAGAGGATCGCGAAGTCAAGCAGGGCATCATCATGCCCGCGGTGTACGCGATGCGCGCCACCCGCTACCTTCACGAGACCGACGCGACGCCCGAGGACCTCGCGCTGGTCAGCGTCAAGGCCCGCAAGCACGGCGCACTGAATCCGTTCGCGCAATTCCGCCAGGAGACGACCGTCGAAGAGGTATTGAACGCGCGCCGCGTCGCCGACCCGCTCACCCTGCCCATGTGCTGCCCCACAGGTGACGGTGCCGCCGTCGTCGTGCTCGCCTCAGAGCGCGCACGCAAGCGCCTCGACTCCAAGCCCGGCATCCGCGTGGCCGCCTCTGTGCTGCACTCCGGTCATGTCGCCGAGGGCTTCCGCGACATGATCAAGCCCGAGATCTCCTACGATTCTGCCCGCGACGCCTATGCGATGGCCGGCATCGGGCCGAAGGATCTCGACATGATCGAGCTGCACGATGCGTTCTCGATCGCCGAACTCATTTACTACGAGGCCTTCGGGCTCGCCGAGCCCGGGCACGGCGTGGACCTTATTCGCGACGGCAAGACGACCTTCGGCGGTGACGTGGTGGTGAACCCCAGCGGGGGCCTGCTCTCGAAGGGCCACCCGGTCGGCGCGAGCGGCGTCGCGCAGGTCGCCGAGGCGTTCTGGCAGCTTACTGACCAAGCGGGCGCACGGCAGATCGACAAAGCGCGGTGGGCGATGACCCACGTCACCGGTGGCGGTACCGCCGGTCTCGACCATGGCGCCTGCACCATACATATCTTCGAGGCGGCATGACCACCATCGAGCGTCCGCCACTGGAGGGTATCCGGGTCATCGACCTCACCACCTTCCTCTCTGGCCCTTCGGCAACGCAGCTGCTCGGGGACCTCGGCGCGGACGTCATCAAGGTCGAATCGCTGGCGGGCGACTCAAGCCGCGCCATCGCCGGCCCCGAGATCGACGACGTCAGCGCCTACTACCTGGCGAACAACCGCAACAAGCGCAGCGTCGCGATCGATCTGAAGGCTCCGCGGGGCCTGGAGGTCATGAAGCGCTTGATCGCGGGCGCCGACGTCGTCATCGAGAACTTCCGGCCCGGCGTCACGACCCGGCTCGGGCTGGAACCCTCGACCATTCTCGAGGCCCAGCCCTCGCTCATCTGGGCGTCGATCAGCGGGTTCGGACAGGAGGGCCCCCTCCGGGACCGCCCGGCCTACGACATGGTGGTGCAGGCGCTCAGCGGGGTGATGAGCCTCACCGGCCACCCGAACGCCCCGGCCGCGCGGCTGGGCATCCCCGCCGGTGACGTAGTCGCCGGACTGTACTCCGTGATCGGCATCCTGGCCGCCCTCCGGGCGCGGGACGAGACCGGTCGCGGCCGCATCATCGATGTCTCGATGCTGCGGGGCCAGCTCGCAATGCTGTCCTATCAGGCCCTGTACACCTCCGTTAACAACACCGCACCCGAGCCGCAGGGAGCGGGCCACGACTCCATCGCCACCTATCGCTCATTCCGGGGAGGCGACGGCCGCGAGTTCGTCGTCACGGCCAACACCCCCCGGATGTGGGAGGGCCTGTGCCAGACGCTGGGCCTCGGCGGACTGGTCAGCGACGAACGCTTCATCGACGCCGCGAGCCGGCTGCGGAACAAGGAGGCCCTCTGGGAGATCCTTGAGGCGCGCTTCGCCGGGAGACCCGCCGCCGAATGGGTGAAGCTCCTCGCAGATGCATCGGTGCCGGTCGCGCCAGTGAAGAACGTACTCGAGGCGCTCGAGGACGCACGCGAGGCCGATGATGGTTCACTGCTCACCCTGAGGAACGGCGCGACCTCGTTCGAAAACGTCGCAACACCGATCCGCTTTGTCGACACGATCGACGTCGAGCCGGCCTACCCGCCGGCTCTCGGCGCAGACACCATCAGCATCCTGACACGGGAGCTTGGGCTGTCGAGCCTGGAGGTTAAGGATTTGCTGGAGGACGGCATAGTTCTTGCACCCTCGCGCGATCGCTCGGCAGCAGTGTAAGGGACTCGCCTAGATTCGAGACATGAAACGGCCGGGCCCCAACGCCCGGCCGTTTCATGCTAGGGAAGGGGTCGATGCAGCGTGAGTCTATGTACGCGTCCCCCGGGCCCTCTCGACCCGGTCCCACTCAGCGGGATGGAACGCGGGGTCCGGCCGCCTTTGCCCGGGCTGAGTCCTTCAGCGATTCAGCGAGCTTCTTTAGGGTCCTCGCGGTAGCTTCGGCGTCTTCCGGGCTCCAGTCTTGGAGATACTCCTGCAAGGTGGCGGTGCGCCGCGCTTCGATCTGCGCCAGCTTCTGCGCGCCGGACTCGGTGAGGGCAAGCAACTGGGCTCGGCCGTCGTCAGGATCCCGCCGCCGGATGACGTAACCCTGCTCTTCAAGGTCCGCGATGTGGCGACTGAGAACTGGCGTGCTGACACCCAGCCGCTCGGCCAGCTGGGTGGCGCGCGATTCCCCCTCCCCAACGAACTTGAGAACGCCGTGTACCGCAACGCCGGCGACGTTCCCCCGCACGCTCGCAGCGGCTACGCACTTCACCACGCGCTGAAGGTCCAAGATCTGGTAGACGAGATCTGCCGCCGTATCCGATGCAACTGCCATAACTCTGGGTTCTCCTCGGTTGTTGGCCCTGGCCAGCTACTGGGGCCTCGGCCAGGGGTGGCCGTCCAGCCGTTCGATGTCGCTGTTGAACCGTTTGAGGGCCAAGGCGAATTCCGCAACATCTTGACCGGTCCAGTCCTGCAGTACCCGGGAAAGGGCCTTCACGTTCGCCTCACGTTCCTCGTCCAGGAGGCGTTCTCCCTCAGGCGTGATCCGGAACTTGCGGGCAATGCCTCCATCCGGGTCGGCAATGCGTTCGGCCAACCCGACCCGCATCATGGCCGCGGTCTGGCGGTTCAGGGTTGAGGCGTCCAACCCAAGGGCCTCGCTGAGTTCGCCTATGCTCATCGACCCCTCGATCCTGATGCGGTTGAGCAGGGTGTAGGCGCTGCGGTCCAGCTGGCCACCGCTGCGCCGAGAGAGCAGGCCCAGGTGGCGGCCCAGCAGCATGGACTCGAATTCGACAGCCTGCGCGGCTTGCTGATCCATGGATTTCCCTTCCTCCCGCCGCCTGTTACGGACGGCCCCCTCAGATATAGCACGAGCATGCCCGGGCTCGCGTTGTGTATCATGCACAAGCTATGTATCATACACATAATAGCCTCTTCCGTCCCTCGTATCCAGGAGATCCTTATGAGTTCCCCCCTCTCCGCCACCAGAACCGGCCCGTTGGTGGCCGTGCTGGCATTCTCGGGCATCGTCGCCTCGCTCACCCAGACCCTCGTGGTCCCCCTTATCGCGGAACTGCCGAAGATTTTTGACACCACGGCCTCGAACACTTCCTGGGTCATCACCGTGACCCTCCTGGCCGGTGCGGTCAGCACCCCCGTGGCCGGGAAGCTCGGTGACATGTTCGGCAAGCGCCGGATGATCCTCATCTCGCTAATACCGCTGATCCTCGGATCCATCCTTTGCGCCGTGGCCGCCTCCGTGGTTCCAATGATCATTGGACGCGGCCTGCAGGGCCTCGCCACGGGCCTGGTTCCACTGGGCATCAGCCTGCTCAAAGACCTGCTTCCTCCGCAGCGGCTGCACGGTGCGATTGCCCTGATGAGTTCCTCGATGGGCATCGGGGGCGCGCTGGGCCTGCCCATCGCGGCCGCCGTAGCCCAGTACACCAACTGGCGCACCCTGTTCTGGGCCGTGGCCGTCGTGGCCGCATTGGGCATGGTGCTGGTCTGGAAGGTCATCCCGGCCGCCGCGGCACCGGAACAAACCGGAAAATTCGACCTTCTTGGGGCACTCGGCCTTGGTGCAGCCCTCGTCTGCCTCCTCTTGGCCGTCTCCAAGGGCGCGGACTGGGGCTGGGGCAGCATCACCGTGCTCGGCCTGTTCGCCGGCGCCGTCGTACTCTTCCTCCTCTGGGGAGTGTGGGAGCTGCGGACCCGCGACGCCCTGGTCGACCTGCGCGTCACCGCCAGCCGTCCCGTGCTGCTGACCAATGCTGCGTCCATCCTGGTGGGCTTCGCCCTGTATTCCCAGTCGCTGATCATCCCGCAAATCCTCCAGCTCCACACGCAGACCGGATACGGCCTGGGCCAATCGATGCTGCAGATGGGCCTGTGGATGGCCCCCTCCGGCATAGCGATGATGCTCATCTCTCCCGTAGGGGCACGGCTCACCGCCGCCCGCGGACCAAAGACCACCCTCATCGTGGGCGCTGTCATCATGGGCGCCGGCTATGCCGGCGCGGCCCTGATGATGGGGACCGTGTGGGGCCTTCTCGTCGCGACGGCAGTCGCCGGCATCGGCGTCGGCTTCGCCTATGGCGCCATGCCGGCCCTGATCATGAGCAGCGTCCCAAGCACGGAGACAGGCTCCGCAAACAGCTTCAACTCCCTGATGCGCTCCATCGGCCTCTCCCTCTCCGCCGCCATCATAGGCGTCGTCCTGACCCAGATGTCCGCGCCGTTCGGCGCTCATGCCATCGCCACCCCGGACGGTTTCCGGACAGGCCTGTTCATCGGATGCGGGGTTGCCCTTGGCGCCGCGGCGCTCTGCATGGCCATCCCCGCGGCGGCAAAGACCAAGCCCGAGCTAACGGGACCCAGCGACAGTCCTGCCATGGAACCCGCGGCAACCAGCCACTGACACCACGCCGGGGTTGAGATACAGCCGGGCCCCGCGGATACACCCTACAAATGCGACTGTAGTGCTAGCCGTTTGTAAAGTTCCTTGAGGCCCCCGACCGTTCCCGCCACTTGGCCGAGCATTAGTCCGTCCACGACGGCCAGACTGCAGACTCCTACGATGTCCGCCGGGACCCACAATCCCACCAGACGGGTACGGAAGATACTGAAGGCGATGTAGGCCACCAGGATGACGACGCCAAGAACGTCCAGCTTGCCCACGACGTTTTTGGCGGCGCTGTCCCACTGGAGCCGAAACATGCGGCTCGCCACAAGCCCGACGACGATTCCGCCGGCCAAGGAAACGGCGGCGGGGAGGACGGCGGTCTGTGGGGCCATGAACAGCTCAACGACCACGATGACCAGGAGCACTGAGAAGACAAGGGCATAGATCCGAAGCCGCAGCCGGATCTTCCGGCCGACGTGCCTGCGGGCCCCCGCCTTGCGCGCCTTGCGGTCCAGCGGTGCGCGGCCGTCGGGGCCGCCCGGGCTCTCCATGCCGCCCAGTATAGACCTGGAGGCCACCGCGTTTGAACCCGACCCTACGCCGACTGTCCCGGCCGCCAAAGCGCGCGTTGCTGCGTAAGCGGCGACCTCAGCGAGCTGCTGTGAGCGAGACCGGGAGCCTGCGTCCGGGCAGTCCGCGGGGGCGAACGGCTAGCCTTTCGGCGAGCTCGCTGAAAGCGCGGGCCGCGGGGTCTTCGGGATCGGCGACGACCACGGGCACCCCGGCATCGCCCCCCGCGCGCAGTCCGGTGCTGAAGGGAATCGACGCGAGCAGCGGGACCTCGGCGCCGGGTGCCGAAAGCTTGGCCGCGGCTGCCGCCCCGCCACCTGAACCGAACGGTGCGAAGGAGGTGCCGTCGGCAAGCTGCATGGGCGACATGGTTTCGACTACCGCGATGACACGCTGGTTGAATTCGCGGGCCAGGATGCCGCTGCGCACCGCGACGCCCGAGGCGGCCGGCTGCGGCGTCGTCACGACGATGACTTCTGCGTGGGGCAGGATCTGCCCTACCGAAATCGCGATGTCGCCGGTGCCTGGCGGCAAGTCGAGGAGCAGCACGTCCAGATCACCGAAATACACATCGCTGAGGAACTGCTCAAGCGTGCGGTGCAGCATGGGACCGCGCCAGGAAACCGCCGTGTCTTCGGCGCCCTCAGGCAGGAACATGCCGATCGATACCGCCCTGACGTCGTGCGCGATAGGCGGCAATACAAGGTTGTCGATGCGGGTGGGCCTGATGACCTTTCCCTTGTCGTCGAAGAGTCCCAGCAGGCCGGGGATTGAGAACCCGTGCACGTCGGCGTCGATGAGCCCCACCCGCAGCCCGCGCGCAGCCATCGCTGCGGCGAGATTGGCCGTGACGGTGGACTTGCCAACGCCGCCTTTGCCGCTGGAAACCGCGATAACGCGGGTGAGCGAATCTGAGGTGAAGGGCATGCTGGCCCGGCTGCGCCCCTCGCGCAGCTTCGCGGTGAGCGCCGCCCGCTCTTCTGCGGTCATCACCCCGACGTCGATGCGCACCTCTTCGACGCCGACGACGGCGCAGGCCGCCGCGCGTACCTCCCGCTTAATACGGTCAGCGGCGGGGCAGGTCGAGATGGTCAGGTTGATGCCGACGACGGCGACACCGCCTTTGACCTCGACGCCCTTGATCATGCCGAGGTCGGCAAGGGGGCGGCGCAATTCGGGATCGCTGACTTGCCCCACAGCCTCGCGCACCGCGGCTGCGAGGTCTGCATTCGAATTCTCCATGTCGGTACTGCTCCGCTCAGCCGGCCGCCACGCCGGCGGCGCGGAGCATTTCGGCGCGGTCGTGCAACTTGACGGGCTCGCGACCGACCGCCTCACCCGCCGCGTACTCAGCCTGCTCAAGCGCCCGCCACGCGGCCCAGTCCACCACCCGCACCCCGCGGGAGCGCAGCAGCTCGTCGACGTCGGCGGCCGCAGTCGCCGTCGACGTCCAGCCCTGTGCGGTGAGGTCCTCGAGGATTGAGGTGACGGTTTCCGACGCGCAGCGGCGGTTGGTGCCGACGACGCCCGTGGGGCCGCGCTTGATCCAGCCAGCCACGTAGACACCGTGCAGGACGCTCCCGCCATCCGCGACGCGCGAGTCGAGGTGCGCGATGGTGCCAGACGCGGCGTCGAACGGAAGGCCATCGATGGCTGCGCCCCGGTAACCGACGGAGCGGAGTACGAGCTCCGTTTCGAGGGTCTCGGTGACGTTCGGGTCACTGGTCTTTGCCAGGCGGAGGGTCAAAGCCGGTCCGTTGGCAATGAATTCGACGGGCGTACGGTCGAACAGGAAGCGGATCGCCGTGTCGCGTCCCAGGACCCCGCGCTCGGCGGCCTTCGCGAATGTGGCGAGCAACCGCCTGGCTGCCGGGTCGGCGTCGGCGTGCGCCTGCTGCTGAGCGTCGAGCTCGAGGTCGGCAGGATCGATGATGACGTCGCAGCTATCAACCTCCAACAGCTCGATGAACTCCTTGTTGGTGAACTTCGCGAAAGCGGGTCCGCGGCGGCCGATCACCACAATCTCGCGGTACGTGCTCGCTGCAAAGGTGTCGACAATGTGCTCGGGCACATCCGTGGCGCGGAGAGCCTCGGGCGTGTGGGCGAGCATGCGGGCCGCGTCGAGCGCCACGTTGCCGACTCCGATGATGACCGCGCGGTTTCCATTAAGCGCGAAAGCATCGCTCGCACTGTCCGGGTGGCCCTGGTACCAGGACACGAACTCGCGCACGCCATGCACACCGCGCAGTTCCTCGCCCGGAATGCCGAGGTTTCGGTCGACCTGTGCCCCGCTGGCGAACACGACAACGTCGTAGTTCGCACGGAGCTCATCGAGCGTAATGTCGCTGCCCACCTGGACGTTGCCCAGGAAGCGCACTCCGGGGGTCTCCTCGAACACCTCGGCGAACGATGCGGTTATCGACTTGACCCTGGGGTGGTCGGGCGCCACACCGTAGCGAACCAGGCCGAACGGTGCCGGAAGGCGTTCGAATACGTCCACCTCAACCGGGGACTCGGACTCTTCGGTGAGCAGTTGGGCGCAGTACGATCCCGACGGACCGGAACCGATGACGGCGACACGCAGTGCACTCATGCTCAGACCCCTGCTCGCGGGGGAAGGGCCGCAATAGCATCGACGTCGTAGTCGATCTTGCCGGCCTTGCGCCCGCTCTTGGGCGTCGCGACCTCCTGGAAAAAGCGCTCGTTGATCTCGACGTACTCCTCCTTTTCGGCCGGAAGTTCGGCGTCGTAGAAGACCGCGTCAACCGGGCAGGCCGTCATGCAGGCCCCGCAGTCAATGCAGAGATCGGGGTTGATGTAGCTCATCCGACCCCCCTCGAAGATGCAGTCCGCAGGGCACTCCTGCATGCAGCTCTTGTCTTGAATGTCGACGCATGCGTCAGCGATCACATAGACCATGGTTCTTTCCTCTCGTACACCTTCAAGACAGCGCGGCCGTTAGGCCAGCTGCCCAAGTTTTTCGACGATTGTCTCTGCGGATTCCCCGGTGGCGAAGAGCCTCCGTGCCAGGTTGAGTCCGCGTACCCAGTTCACGGTGACAGCGCCACAGACAACCCCATTCGCGTCGCTGTGAATCACCGCGGTTTTCCCGCTCTCGGCCAGGTCGCCGACGATGGTGGAACTGCCTTCGGGGTGGCGCCAGCCGATGGTGTGGACCTTCCAGTCGTACTGGTGGGACCACACATAGTCGGTGGAGTCATACGGCACATCGGCCCCTTGGGTGATAGCGGTGGCAACAAAACGTGCCTGGTCGCTGGCGTTGGTCCAGTGCTCGGCGCGAACCTGCACGCCGCGGCCGGGGTGGGGCCAGCGCGCCACATCGCCGATGGCGTACACCTCATCAGCCCCGACCACTCGGAGGAAACCGTCGGTCACCACGCCGTTGTCGAGAGTGAGCCCCGAAGCGGCGAGCCAATCGGTCGATGCGATCGAGCCGATGCCGACCACCGCCATCGAGGTCTCGAGGCGGCTGCCGTCGTCGAGGATGACCGTGAGCTCACCGTCTTGGCCCTGGATGTCCGCGACACCGACGCCGAAGCGGGTTTGGGCTCCGTGCCGGTGATGCAGCTCGACGAGGCTGCGCGCGATCTCAGGGCCGACGATGCGGGCCATCGGCTCGGAAACGGGATCGACTACCGTGACGTCGCAGCCGAAGCCGACGGCGGCCGCAGCGATCTCCGTGCCGATAAAGCCGCCGCCCACCACGACGACGGGCTCGCCCAGTTTGAGGCGCGCAGCGATGGCCCGTGAATCTTCAAGCGTTCTGAGCTGGTAGACACCCGTCCCGGGGCGCCAGGGCGAGGGCCTGGCCGAGGCTCCGGTCGCGATGATAAGCACGTCATAGCCGACCGTCGTGCCGTCTGCGAGGATGACGACACGTTCGATCGTGTCGAGGCCACTTGCGGCGACACCGAGCTTGAGCTCGATATCGGCACCGTCGAGGCTGGCCTTCGTAGCCAGTCGAAACGACTCGACTGCCTCGTCCGACCAGTCGGACGTGAGCAGATCTTTCGACAGTGGCGGGCGATCGTAAGGCAACTCGCTCTCGGCTCCGATGAGCGTGATGCGGCCGGTGTGGCCAAGGTTGCGCAGTCCCTCGGCCGCCCGGGTTCCGGCCAACGACGCACCCACAATGACTACGTGGCGGTCGGCGCTTGCTTCGGTCATCGTTGATCCTCGGTGTAGTCAGGTATCGCGAGGGTCTCGGTTGGGCCCTAGCGGCAGTTTTCATGTCATCATGTTCGTTGAACCGAACAAGTGGTCGCTACAACGCAACACATTCAGTATGGGCCGCCCTTCGAACCGGTGTCAAGGAACGCAAGAAGCGCCGCCTGAGCGTTTGCCGCCACAGGCGCCCTCGCGCTCGAATGGCAGCAGCCGCGGCTACCTACGCACGATGCCGGTGCGTGGATCCCGCGCGCCAGTGAGATAGTCGGTGATCTGGCGGGCGGACTGTTTGACCAGCCCCGCGAGCGACGAGGAGTGTGCGGCGTTGAAGCGCGCCTCCGGCATGGAGATGCCTGCGGACCCGACCACGCTGCCCGCCGGACCGAAGACTGGCGAGGCGATCGCGATCGCCCCATCGATACGCTCACCGTGGGTGATTGCGTACCCATCGCGCCTGATCATGGCGAGCCGGTCGAACAGGCCCTGAGGCTCGACCAGTGTGCGATCGGTTGCCGCGCGCAGAGGGCCGCGCGCAATACGGTCCTGGATTTGCGCCGGCAGAAACGCGAGGATCGCCAAACCGCTTGCGCCGGCGTGGAGGGGGATCTGCTGGCGCATGGGCAGCGTGTAGCGCAGGGGGTGCGACGACTCGACGACGAGCGTGAACATCATCTGCAGTCGCTGCTCGCCATAGACTGCGAAGAATGAGGACTCCCCGCTCTGCTCCGTGAGCTCCTGCAGCGTGTCCCTCGAAACTTCCTGGATCGGGTAGCGTTCCGTCGTCGTCCACGCGAGACGCAAGTATTCGAGGCCGAGGCGGTATGAGCCGTTGGCCGTGCGGCTGACAAGTCCGAGCTTTTCAAGGTCGGCAATGAGGCGGTGCGCGGTGCTCGGACTCACGTCGAGCCGGCCCGCCAGCTCCCGGACGCCGTGAACATCCCGGTCGCTGTCAGTCATGAGCGTGAGTAATTCAATGCCGCGGGCCAAGGGATGCCTGCGTCGCAGCCCGTCGACGGACTCTCGATCTGCTTTATCTTCCGCGCTGCTCATCGCCCACCATCCCGTTTCATAGCCAATTTCAGTCGCTTGACATCCATCTTCGGCGCATGTAATTCTGAAGCAACCGAGAACGGAACGCTTGTTCAGTTGAACACAACAGTAGCCCACCGCGAAGCACCACACAAAGACGTGGCGGCTCAGCAGGTTCGTCGCGGCGAACCGACGGCACCTCAATGGAATAGGGATAACCATGACCACAAAGCAAAACACCTGGTTTACCAGCTTGGAGACAAGATGAGCGGGGGAGGGCGGGTCGCCGTCGTTTCAGGAGGAGCGGCCGGCATCGGACTGTCGATCGCAGAGCGGCTTGCGAAGGACGGATTCGCGGTCGCTATCCTGACCCGGACCGAGGGGGCAGCCGAGAAGGCTGCCGCAGGGATCGAAGAGACCGGCGGCATCGCCCGCGGCTACCAGGCCGACGTGAGCGACCGCGATCAGGTGGATGCAGCACTCGCCGCCATCCGCGCCGATCTTGGCCCGCTGTCTGTCATCGTGGCCAACGCCGCCGTCGCACCGCAGCAGCCATTCCTTGAAATGACGCTCGAGCAGTGGAACCAGATCCTGACTATCAACCTCACGGGCACTTTCAACCTCGTGCAAGCAGGCCTGCCCGATCTGCTCGACGCCGGCGCGGGCCGCGTCGTGCTGATCTCGTCGTCGAGCGCCCAGCGCGGTGCGCCCAGAATGGCACATTACGCCGCATCGAAGGGCGGGCAACTGGCGCTGACCAAGGCGCTGGCAGTCGAATTCGCTAAATCCGGCGTGACAGTCAACACGGTGGTACCTTCGTCAATCGACACCCCGAGCGTAGAGAAGAAGCGCGCTGCAGGCACCATGCCGTCAGTCGAAGACATGTCAAAGTACATCCCCGTGGGCCGCATGGGTACCGGGGCCGACATCGCCGCTGCAGTGTCCTACCTTGCCTCCGATGACGCCTCGTACGTGACTGGCCAGACCATCAGCGTCAATGGCGGATCGTTCATCGCATAACGAACAGGAGCACAAAAGATGACACAGCTGACACAGCCTAGAATCTCCCCCCGTCCCACCGAAGACTGGGATGCGGAGGTCGACAGTGCCTTGAGCGTGCTTGCTGCGCACGGTGCAAGCGGACAAGCCGCCCCGCAGCTCACCCCGGAGACCAGGCCGAAATCGAACATTCTCGGCATCTACGCCTGGCATCCCGAGCTCATGCGTGGCTGGATGCCGTATTCGAACCACCTCCGGAACTCGAGCCTCAGCGATCGTGTTCGTGAGATTGCCATCATCCGCACCACGTGGCTCGGCTACGGGGAGTACGAGTGGGCGCAACACGTGCGCATGAGCCGGGCAGCAGGGTGCCTCACTGACGATGAAATCGCCGCGTTGTCCGAGGGACCCGACGCTGCCTTGTGGTCGAACGGAGACGCCGCGCTGGTGCGCGCGATCGACGAGATGTGCCGCGACAAGAACGTGGCGGATGAGACCTGGCAGGCACTCGAATCGCGGTTCAGCCGCCAACAGCTCCTCGACTTGCTCTTCACCGTTGGCACTTACGACTTTCACTGCATGGTGTTCCGAACGATGGGCCTTGAACTCGAGCCCGGCATGGAGAGCTTTCCCGAGAGCCACTCCCCCGGGCTGGCCAAGTGACGGCGTTGCATGACGAAGTAGATCGCGGATCGCTCACTTGGGCGGTCCGCGATTCACTCTTGCGCTACGTCACGGTCATCGCCCGCGGCTCCTTCGTGGTGGAGGACGGAACCACCGTCACCGACGACGGCGCATTCACCTTCCCGCTGCGCAACGCAGTGCAAGTGGGGAATGAGTGGCGCCTGTCATTCGGAGGATCCGTGCGCTTTACGGCCCATCACGGTTTCCTCGATATCAGGATCGCGAAGCCTGAGCTCGTCATGGGACCCGAGGGCGGTGTTCTTTCAGCCCGCACCGATGATGGCGGAGTGACGACCACGCTCATTGCCGTGACGGGCGCGGAAGAGCTTGGGCGCGAAGGCACGGATCTCCTCTGGACGGCGACGGATGTCCATCTCCTGGAAACCGGAGTCGAGCTTTTCGGTGGCGTATATCCCGCGGGGACCGGCTTAGCCCCGCTGAAGATTCGCGCTTCACTAGACTCATAGGCATGTCTCAAACTTCAGTTGCCCCCAGGTCGTCCGGCGAGCGAAAGAACGTGCGCGGCCAGGCAACCCGGCAGCGCATCATCACGGAGGCAGAGCGGCTCTTCGCCCAGCATGGCATCTCGTCAGTACCACTGCGAGACATCGGCAAGGCTGCGGGGCAGCGCAACCACGCGGCCGTGCAGTACCACTTCGGCGAGCGTGAAGAGATCGTGAAGGCGATTATGGAGTTCCGCGGCGCTGAGAGTGAGCTCAGCCGCGCCGAGATGGTGGCAAGCCTGATGTTAAGCGGAACGACGCCGACCGTATCCGACGTCGTCAGCGCGTTCGTTCGACCGCTCGCCATTCACTTCCAGCCGGACAACCATTACCTTCCTTTCCTCTCCCTCTACATCACGGAAGAGGGTGGATATGAAGGGCTCGTCGGAGTGCGTGTCGGCGCCGCTGTCATCACGCTGCGCACCCTTCTCGGCAAGCTCGTGCCTGAGGTCCCCGAACCGGTGCTCGACGAGCGCTGGTGGCTGACGCTCACGAGCACTGTGCACGCACTCGCCCGGTACCACACTGCCCGGCGCAAACGCGAACATCTTCCGGCGGGAATCGAGGCGCTCATCGCCGACCTCATCACTTTCCTCAGCGCGGGGCTTGCGGCGCCTCTCGCGGAAGACGACCCCAGGAAATAGGAAACGGGGCCTGCGTGAACGCAGGCCCCGTTACTGACTTAAAAGCCTAGGCCAGGTGCGCCATGAACCTCGCGCCCCAGTCGTACGTGCCCGTGGGCACGTAGTAGCCGCTCTCATCATTGATCTCATCCCAGTGCGTCACGACGTCTTCGATGGTCGGCACGCCGTAGCCATCGTCGAGCCAACCCGGCGTAAAGCCCATGAACCAGCGGGCGAAGCGCTTCGCGCCGGCGACGAGGATCTCGCCATTGACCTCGCACGACTCGTGCGCGAGGTAGGCGACCATCGGCGAGACGAGGTCGGTCTGCATGGCCTGAACGCGCGCGGCGTCCATCTGGTTAGCCGTGACGATGTTCGGCTTGTCGGCTGAGAGGCTGGGCCTGGTAACCGAATTCGGCGCGACGCAGTTGACGCGGATGCCCTTCGGTGCGGCAGCCACCGCGAGGCTTCGAGTGAAGCCAATAAGGGCCCCCTTCGCTGTCGCGTAGGCAAGGTTATCGGACAGTCCCAGCATGCCGGTTGACGTCGTCGTGATAATGCGGCCGTAACCCTGCTGCTCCATATAGGGCCAGGCTGCGCGGGTGGTGTGCCAGGTGCCGCGCAGGTGCACGTCGAGCGTGAGCTCAAGGTTCTCGGCGTCGGCCTCGGGGAAGGTTGCCCAGCGCGAGATGCCCGCGTTGTTCACGACGATGTCGATGCGGCCGAACTCGCGAATGGCGGTCTGGACGAGTGCATGGCAGCCCTCCTCGCTGCCGACGTTGTTCGTATCGGCGACTGCCATGCCGCCCGCGGCGACGATCTCGCTTACGACGTCGTTGGCGGGCCCGGCGTCGCTCCCTTCACCCTCCTTCGAGCCTCCGAGGTCGTTGACGACGACCCTCGCACCGCGCTCGGCGAGCAGCAGGGCATGCGCGCGGCCGAGACCGCGGCCGGCTCCCGTCACTATGGCAACACGTCCGTCGAATCGGAGGTCAGGGGTGGCGTTCATGGTTCTCCTTTGAAGTAGCCGTGGATCAGATTTCATCACACATGCTCAAAAATATCAATCAAAAAATCCGCGCAAATTAGGGACTAATCGCCGCATCTTTGTAATTATTGAGCGTTAGTGCTTGAATTATGTTCGGTAGTCGCCAGTGTGGCACCGATTGAGATTGAGTAGGAGTGAAGTCAAATGGCAGAACAGACCAGCAGCGACGTCGATGTCGAAGTACTGGTGATTGGCGCAGGTGTTGTCGGCATCTACGCGCTCCAGCGTGCGCTTGAGGCCGGGTTCTCAGCCCAGACGCTGGAGGCGGGAGAGGGCGTCGGCGGCGTCTGGTACTGGAACCGCTACCCCTCCGCGCGCTTCGATTCCGAGAGCTACACGTACGGGTACATCCACTCCAAGGGCCTCTTCGACAAGTGGCGTTGGGAGGAGGAGTTCGCTACCCAGCCCGAGATCGAGCGCTATCTCAACTTCGTTGTGGACCACTTCGACCTACGGAGGCACATCCGCACCGGCCAGAAGGTTGTCTCGGCAGTGTGGAACGAGGCTGACACGGCATGGACAGTGACCACCGAGAAGGGTGAAACCATCCGGGCACGCTGGGTCGTCTCGGCGACCGGCGGCCTCTCCGTGCCGAACTACCCCGACCTGGATGGCCTTGAGGACTTCAAGGGGCAGGCCTACCACACCGGCGCCTGGCCGCACACTCCGGTCGATTTCACGGGCAAGCGGGTCGCCATCATCGGCAACGGTCCAAGCGGTGCGCAGATCCTGCCCGCCATCGTTGACCTTGTGGACGCCGTGGACCTCTACCAGCGCACGCCGACCTGGACGACCCCGCTGAACAACGCGCCCATTACCGATGAGCGCCACGCGTGGCTCCTTGACAACTTCGAAGAGATCGCCGGCAAACTCGGCTCTGCGGCGAACCCGACCGGCTTCCTGCATGAGCCCGCCGGCAAGTTCTCGACCGCGGACTCGTTCGATGAACGGCAAGCCTTCTATGAGAAGGTCTGGAACAGCCCGGGTTTTGGCAAGCTCACCACCAACTACTACGACATGACAACGAACCGCGAGGTCAACCTCGAGTTTTGCGAGTTCCTTGCGAACAAGGTCCGCAGCATCGTCAATGATCCCATTACGGCCGAAAGGCTGATCCCGAAGGACCACCTGTTCGGTGCGAAGCGCCCGCCGTTCGTCTCGAACTACTACGAGTCGTTCAACAATCCGAGGGCCTCGCTGATCGCGCTCAGGGAGACGCCAATTGTGCGGGTCGACGCGACCGGCATCGAAACGAGCGAGGGGCATCGCGAGTACGACATCATCGTCTTCGCCACCGGCTTCGACTTCGGCACCGGCGCACTCACACGCATGGGCATCAAGGGCCTCGAAGGCCTCGACCTCGGCACGGACTGGGAAGACGGCCCCACGGACTTCGGTGGGTTCAGCGCACACCAGCTGCCGAACTTCTTCTTCCCTGGCGGCCCGCACGGTGCCGGCGGCGGCAACTACCCGCGCTACTCGCAGGACCAGATCGACTGGATCACCGGCACGCTGATCTACGCGCGTGAGCACGGCTACGAGCGTTTCGAACCGACCGCCGAACAGCAGGAAGCGTGGATGACCATGATCGAGACCCTCGCGCCCAAATCCATCTTCTCGGCAGAGCACAGCCACTACTACGGCGCGAACGTCGAGGGCAAAGTGCGAAAGTTCCTTCTCAACCCGGGCGGACGCGCCAAGCTGCACGAGATGCTGGGCGAGATGACCGCAACCGGGAACTACGGCGGCGCGCTGTCGTCCGTCCGCGAGAGTGTGAGCGCGGTATGACGCCCGCCCCGTCCGAAAATCCCGTTCCATCTGAAAAGGAGAATGAAATGACCGAAAAACTGCTGCAACCTCGTGAGATGCTGCTTGCGCTCGTCAACCCCGTAGAAGGGCAGGACGAAGCGTTCCGGCCTTGGTACTGGGAGACACACATACCTGAGGTGCTTGGGCTTCCGGGTTTCGTCGCAGCCCAGCGCTACCGCGCCGCCACGGAAGCGCCGGCGTCGCACCAGTACGCGACGATCTACGAAGTCGAAGGATCTGCGGCCTCCGCCCTGGGCCTGCTCTTCGGGGCGGGCCTCGGCATGAGCCCGGACCTCGATCTCAGCACGATGGTGTTCGTCCCGTTCGTCGCCGAAGGGAACCCCGTCCTCCCGTAAGGACGGCGGCGTTCAGACAGACAGGAGAATCAGCATGGTTTCAAGCAGCAGGCGGCCCGGCGGGCCGTGCGGACTGGCCCGGTGAGCGCGATGACACGAGTCGCGGTTGTGACCGGGGGAGCTTCCGGCATCGGCCGGGCGATTTCCACCCGGCTCGCCGACGAGGGGTACGCCGTTGCCATCCTGGACGTGAACGGCGAGGGCGCCGAGCTCGTCGCCAAGGAGCTGTCCGCGGCAGGCGGCAAGGCGGCGGGGTACCGGGTTGACGTAAGCGATCGAGCCCAAGTCGACCATGCCATCGAGAACGCCCGGGGCGAGCTCGGCCCCATCGGAGTGCTGGTCTCCAGTGCAGCCGTGGCGGTCCAGGAGCCTTTCGCCGAAATCACGACCGAATCCTGGAACCGCGTTCTCGCCATCAACCTGACGGGCACCTTCAACTGCGTCCAGTCCGTGATCCAGGACATGGTGGACGCCCAATGGGGCAGGATCGTCCTGATCTCCTCCGTGAGCGCCCAGACCGGAGCGCCGGCCCTGGCGGCCTACTCGGCCTCGAAGGGCGGCGTGATCGCACTGACGAGGACCCTTGCCCTGGAATACGCATCCTCGGGCCTGACCGTCAACAGCATCGCTCCCTCCGCGATCGACACACCGGCCTTACGCAAGAAACAGGAGGCAGGGATACTTCCCCCGAGCGATGTCCTGGGGAAGGGCCTTCCTGTCGGGCGCATCGGCACGGGCGAGGACATCGCCGCTTCCTGCGCGTTTCTCTGCTCGGACCAGGCCTCATTCATCACAGGGCAGATCATGGGCGTCAACGGTGGCACATTCACCGGGTGACGAACTGCCACTGATTGATTACTGCGCGGGGGTCAGCGCGTTTCCTGCCCGCCGTTGGATCAGATACGACGACTGGTCTTGCGTTCTCGGACAGGAGGTCGAGATCCGCCGCGGGCCAAAGACTGTCCGGAGCGGTCGGGTGGATATGGTCTCCGATGACTCTTCAATCCTGTGGATTGCCTGGGACCATTCCCAGGCACGCGCGCTCTATATGAAGGACGACGGGTACGAAGCGTGGGTCAGCCCGCCCTGCATCCAGACGACGGGACCCTGACTTTCACTGTTTGCGGCGTCGCGGCTACCCGCGACGCCGCAAGTCTTTGATTCACCACAGAACATACGTTCCACTCAAGGAACATCCAAAGAAAGAGGGTCGAGCAATGACCAGTTTCGTGCCAGGAGAGATAGCCGTGGTAACCGCCGCTGGGAGCGGCATCGGGAGGGCGCTTGCGCGGGCTCTGGCGTCGCGCGGGCTCAAGCTCGTGATTGCCGATATCGATTCCAACGGATTGGAGGCCACCCTCGGTGAGCTGAAGTCATTCGGCACCGAAGTCCTCGCGGTACCCACCGACGTGACGGATGCCGAATCGGTCGAAAGGCTTGCGCGTACAACTCTTGAGCATTTCGGAACTTTTGACCTTATATGCAACAACGTCGGGGCCGCCAACGACCAACGCCCGTCATGGGAGATCAGCCCGGATGCTTGGCAGCGGCTGCTTTCCCTGAATCTATGGAGCGTCATTAATGGGATCCGTGCGTTCGTGCCGCACATGGTTGAAAAGAATCACGGCCATGTGCTGAACACGGCCTCCATGTCCGGCCTGTCCATCGTCCCGGGCATTGCGGACTACGTCGTGACCAAGCACGCTGTTGTCGCACTCACGGAGACGCTGCGTGCCGAATTGGATGCATCGGCGCCGGGTGTCAGCGCCACCGTCCTGTGCCCGGGCATCGTCCGCACGCCCATGAGCGCGGCCATCGAATCCGAGCGCGTTGAGAATGCCGCAGGGTCCTCCGCAAGAAAAGGTTCCATTCCTGCTGTTCCAGCCATCGACCCACACGACGTAGCCGAGGCAGCAATCGCAGCCATGGAGGCCAACTTTCTCTATGCGGTGCCAGCGATCGATCCTTTGATGCGGATCCGTCCGACGGTGGATCGCCTACTCGAGGAAGTATCCAAGCAACCGCGACCCATACTTGCGCATCCCTGAATGCGATTCTTCATCGGAATCCGTGTCCTGTTGAATAGACTGATCCAGCATGGCTTCGAGCTGAGACGATGTCCCGAGGTCTTAGTGAGGTGACAGAGTTCGGGAGGGCCAATGAGTACAGACGAAACGACTGCGGGTTCGGAGCCTGTGGCGGACCGGCAGCGGCATCCGCTGGCGCGGGGGATCGAACTGCTGACCCTTATGGTCGACACGGGCGAGGACTCCTACGGCGTGCGCGAACTGGGCTCCCTTATGGGAGTCAGCGCGAGCACGGCCCACCGCCTACTCGGGGATCTGGAGAAGCTCGGGATGGTGGGTCGCACGCCCGACGGCGCATATCGGCTCGGGCTCGAGTTCCTGCGGCTTGCCTGGGCAACGACGGCCCGTCTCCCCCTTGAGGAGGCGGCCGCGGACATCCTCGGCAAGCTCACCGAACGCACGGGAGAGACCTCGTTCTTCGGCGTCTACAACGAACAGCGCCGGCAGATGATGTTCACCCACACGGTCGAATCACCGCACCCTTTACGCTACGTGCTGCCCAAGCACACCTGGATGCCTCTTCACGCGGGCGCGAGCGGGCTCGCAATCCTCGCGTTCCTACCGGAGCAGGCCCGCCGCGAGATCATCAACAGTCCACTCCCTGCACTGACTGCGCGCACAAACGTAGATCCCGGCCGGCTAGCCGAGCGACTAGAGGAGATCCACCGGGACGGCTACGCCATCTCGCACGGCGAGCGGATTGAGGGCGCGATCGCCGTCGCCGCCCCGGTGTTCGGGCTCTCAGGCAACCTCGTCGTGGGCGATGTCGGCATCACGATCCCCGAGGGCCGCTTCGACAGGGGCACCGAATCCAATCTCGCACGCCTCGTGAGGGACTCGGCCGCGGCCCTCACTGCCCGTATCGCGAGCTCCCGCGTAGCCACTCGGCCCCAGCCCACTGAAGGGCCATCCACGGAATCCTGACTGAAGGTGACGGCCTTTCAGGCCATCACTCATCACCACCCAACATGTTATGAACCATCACAACATGAAACATTGGCATGCCATTTTGGACCTTCAGACCAGGCCCTCAGAGCTTCAGTGCCGGTAGATCTCCTTGCGGTGCCCTACCCTCACGACCAGGATCAGTAGTTCCTGGTCGTGAATCTCATAAATAATGCGGTAATCACCGGTCCGGATGCGCCATTCCCCGTCACCGCCCACCACCTGCTTGCCCAAAGGGGGACGCGGAGTATCACTGAGGATTTCCACAGCCTTCAGGACCCGTACCTGGGCTCCTTTGTCCAGCTTTTGGATCTGCTTCGCTGCAGCCGAGGTATAGCGGATGCCGAAACGGCCCGTCACGCCTCGATACCAAGCTCACGCAATAATTCCTCATGAGTGACCGTCGGCCCGCCCTCGGCCCTGGCAGCGCGCGCAGCCGCAACATCCTCGGCATCCTCCAACGCCTGCACAGCACGCTCATAAAATTCAGGGTCCACTAACACCGCAACGGGGCGCCCCCGCCGGGTGATGTGCACAGGCTCAACGCGCACACCGTCAATCAGCTCCGCCCAGTGCGTTCTGGCCTCATTGGAAGTAGTCGTCGTCATGCAACAAATCTTACGAACCTTACGAAACGCAAGCAAGCTCACAGGACGAGCGCTTGACTTTGGACACAGCCGTCGGCCCAGAACGGCGCGTCCCGCTCTTGACAGGGCACTTTGACGATGCCACCATGGTGAAAATCACACAACGAAACTCTTGTTTCGCTAAAGCGAACACATTCTCTAACAAGGAAGTTAGGAACGACATGACTACGAGCGACGTCACACGGTCAACTGCGGTGAGGCCTTTCGGCTTGATCGTTGCGATCTTCATGATCATCGAACTCACCCCGATATTTGAAGTGACGATGGTGTTCGCGGCCATCCCCACACTCATGGCTGCATTCAAAGCCGATGCATCCGCGATCTCCTGGGTAATCACAATCTTTTTGCTAACCGGCGCAGGCACGGCGGCTATCGCGGGGCGACTCGGGGATATCTATGGCCGGAAGAAGATCCTCATCATTCTGATGCTGATTTCGGCTGCAGGTTCGATCATCAGCGTGATCACCGGCAACCTGGAGGGCGTTCTGATCGGTCGCGCATTGCAGGGAACCAGCGCAGGCCTCTTTCCGCTGCTCATCGGCGTCGCCCGCGAGGTTGCCCCGCCTTCCAAAGTGTCCGTGCTCATCAGCCTCACATCGGGCATCGGTCTGATCGGTGGATCGCTGGGAGGCGTCGCGGCCGGCATCCTTCTTGCCGCGGGCGGTTGGCGCAGCATGTTCATCGCCTCGGCCATCGTGGCGATCGTTTCCATCCTGGTCGCACTTGCACTGCCCAAGTCGGTTGTCACGGTGGCCGAACGCGGCCGGGTGGATGTGTTGGGCGGCATTTTGATGGCCCCGGCAATTGCAGCAATTCTGTACGGGTTCACAACGTCGCGCACCGAGGGCGCCAGCCCGTTGGTCGTCGGGCTCATCGTTGTCGGAGCGCTCCTCTTCACGTTCTGGATCCTCTGGGAGCTGCGAATCAAGGCCCCGATGTTCAACCTGCGGCTGTTCCGCAAGCGTTCATTGGTTCTTACTCTCGTCGCCACCGCTTTTGTATCGCTCGGCATCCTTTCGGCGCCCAGCCTGCTCACCCCCATCCTTCAGCAAAGCCCGACGAAACTTCCTGTCGGGCTCGGCCTGACTCCGACCCAAGCCGGACTGTACGGGCTGATCTCAGGGGCGATCGCGTTCATCCTGTCACCCGTGGCAGGTCGTGTTGCCGGAAGGTTCGGGGGGAAACTGATACTCGCCTTGGGCGCCCTGCTCGGAATCCTGGGATACTCCGGCTTCTTCTTCTCGACCCATAACCTCCCGCTTTCGATTGTCGCCGTCGTCATCGGCTCGGTTGGGTCGGTGTTCCTCACCATCAGCATTCCGATTGTCATCGTGGAGAACGTGTCTGCCCGCGACACCAGCGAGGCCGTCGGCCTGATCTTCACGGTCGGACGCACCCTCTTCAGCGCGATCGGCACCGCAATCATCGGTGTCATGTTGGCGTCGAGCACCGTGCCTGGCACCACGGCACCGACCATTTCTTCATGGAACGCTGGGATCATTTTCATCGTCATCACGGGCGCAGTCGCCTTTGCCGCAGCCATGACCTTTAGGAAGTCGACACCGATGGACCGGCGCGGCGCGGTCGTGGAGGCCCTCGTCGAGGTCGAAGAAGAAGCCCTCAACACGGGTGCGCCTGCAACGACCCATTAGCTCGCCACGTGACTTCATGGTGTCCAGTTCCATTTACCGTTCCAGGAGTTGGCGCGGCGAAATGGAACTGGGCACCACTGCGCGTAGCCACTGAGCGCAGCCCCAGGAGCCAGGCTCACGGCATGAACCGGTATCCGATCCCTACCTCAGTGATCAGGTGGCGCGGGTTCCCGGGCTCCCGTTCAAGTTTCCGTCGGAGCTGCGCCATGTACACGCGTAGGTAGTTGGCTTCCTTGGCGTAGGCCGGTCCCCAGACCTCGCTGAGGAGCTGCTGCTGAGTGATCAGCTTCTCGGGATTCCGCACGAAGAGATCCAGTATCCTCCACTCCGTCGGGGTCAGCCGGACGTCTTTGCCGTCGCGCGTCACGCGTCTCATGGCCAAGTCCGCAGTGAACGATTCGGTGACCAGCACGGGCGGTTCTTCGCCTGGATCCGCGGTGCGCCGCAGGATCGCCCGGAGGCGCGCCAGCAGCTCGTCGAGCCCGAACGGCTTGGTGATGTAGTCGTCTGCGCCCGCGTCCAAGGCCTCAACCTTGTCGTCGGAGCCGTGCCGTGCGGAGAGGACGAGGATGGGCACGCTGCTCCACTCACGCAAGCGGGTGATGACCGTGGTTCCATCGATGTCCGGCAAGCCCAGGTCGAGGATCAAGACGCCCACCGGGTGCTGGGCTGCAGAGCGCAAGGCCGATTCGCCGTCGGACGCGGTGGCCACGGTGTAACCGTGGGCTTGGAGCGTAATCCGCAACGCCTTGACGATATGGGGATCGTCGTCCACCACCAGGACGTTGCTCATCTCGCCTCCCCGGAGGCGGCGCTATCTGAGCTGCCCGACGGCGGCATGTGGCGGCGATGCAAAAGCACGGATTGCGCTTCCAAGGGAGCTTGCGCCTCCTCGCGCGGGAAGGCGACCCCCGTGGACAGCGGAAGCCGAATGACCATGGTCAGGCCGCCACCCGGAGTCTCTTCTGCGGTGAGGGTGCCTCCCATCGCTTCGGTGAATCCCTTGGCCACGGCGAGTCCAAGGCCAACCCCGGTGGTGGACGGGACGTCGTTGAGCCGCTGGAATGGCTGAAACATCCTGACCACGCTTTCCGCAGGCACCCCTTGGCCGTGGTCGATGATGCGCAGTTCTCCGGACGGCATCCCGTCCAAGGTGGATGAACTGAAGCCACCCGCGGCTCCCACCAGCACAACATCGGAGTCCGGAGCGTACTTGATGGCGTTCTCGACGATGTTTGCAATGACGCGTTCCAGCATCCCAGCGTCGGCTTCGATCTCCGGCATGTTTCCCGGCAGGTCGACCCGCACCCGCCCTTGCGGAAAGCCATGCAAGGCGGACGGAATCACCTCGTACCAGCGCACCGGGCGAATGAGGGCGTTCACCGAGTCCGAGGTAATGCGGGACATGTCCAAGAGGTTCCCCACGAGGACGTCGAGCCTGTCCGAGCATTCCTCGATGGTTGCCAGCAGTTCCTGTTCCTCCTCGGGCGTGTAGTGGACGTTGCTTTGCCGCAAGCCGCCCACGGCCAATTTGATCCCGGCCAGGGGAGTCCGCAAGTCATGGGAGACGGCGCGCAGGATGGAAGTGCGCATGGTGTTGCTCTCGGCCAAGCGCATGACCTCACGTCGGCTCGCCGCCAATTGTCGCCGCTCGAGCTGGGCCGAAAGGTGCGCGCCGAAGGCGCTGAGCAACCGGCGGTCGCTGGCAGGCAGGATGCGGCCAGACAGGACCAAGCGGGTTCCGGCGTCGATCTGTTCGGTGTTCTCGCCGCTGTCGGGAGGGAGCGAGGCGGCCTCTCCGGCCTTGGCGACGAGGCGCCAGCCGCCGGCAGCCCCGGCGGGGCCTGCGACACCAGCCTTGAACAGTGCCGCCCCGCGCATTTGGAACACGTCCAGCGCCTGCTTCAAGAGTCCATCCACGGTGTCTTCTGCGCTCGAAGCCCCGCGTGTGAGGTCTCCCAGGGTGGTGGCCTCGGCACGTGCCCGGGCGGCCTCCTTGGAACGCCTGGCCGAGACGTCCACGACGGCGGCCACAGCGGCTGAAACACCCACGAAAACCAGCAACGCAAGGATGTTCTCGGGGTCGCTGATGGTCAGGGTTCCCACGGGCGGTATCGAGAAGAAATTCACCAACAGGCTGCTCCACAGGGCACCGAGCAGGGCGGGCCACAACCCGCCGACCAGTGCCACGGCAACGGAGCCCGTCAGCTGGAGGAGCACCGCCGTCGCAATGTTGTGCGAAGGGCTCGCGGCGAGCATGAGCTGCAAAAGAACCGGAAGGACCACGGCCATTGCAAAGCCGACGATCACCCTGGTGCGGCCAAGGTCCCGCTGCCGTGGACGGTCGACGCCCCGTCCACCCAAGGGATGCGAAACCATGTGCACGTCTATATCGCCGGAGTCACGCACCACCCGGTTGCCAATCCCCCGGCCGGTCAGCCTGGCGACCAGGGATCGACGTCGGGAAATTCCGACGACGATCTGCGTCGCGTTCACGCTGCGGGCGAAGTCAAGCAAGGCCCGGGCCGGGTCCTCCCCCGCCACAGTGTGGTAGCTGCCGCCCAAATCCCGCACCAACAGGCGCTGGGCTTCCAGCGCCTGCGGAGATTCGGAGGCCACGCCATCGGCAGCGCGGACGTGCACGGCGAGCAAGTCGCCGCCGTTGACGCGCTTGAGGATCCGGGCAGCCCGGCGGACCAGGACCTCCCCTTCGGGCCCGCCGGTGAGGCCGATGACGATGCGTTCCCGGGCGGGCCAGCTCGCCTCGATCCCTTGTTCCGAGCGATACTTCGCGAGCCCTTCGTCCACGCGGTCAGCCAGCCATAGCAGTGCCAGTTCCCGCAATGCCGTCAGGTTGCCCATCCGGAAATAGTTGGACAGCGCGGCGTCGATTTTGTCGGCCGAATAGATCTTGCCGTCGCCCAGCCGCTGCCGCAACAGCTCCGGTGAGATGTCCACAAGGTGGATTTGATCGGCACGCCGCACGACGTCGTCGGGCACTGTCTCCGCCTGCCGGACGTCGGTGATGGCACTCACGACGTCACCGAGGGAAGCCAGATGCTGCACGTTGACGGTGGAGAGGACGTTGATGCCGGCGTTGAGCAATTCCTCGACGTCCTGCCAGCGCTTGGGATTGCGGCTTCCGGGAATGTTCGAGTGAGCGTATTCATCGACGACGGCGATGCGCGGCTTGCGTGCCAAAACTGCGTCGAGGTCCATCTCCTCGAACGCCGTGTCCCGGTACGCGATGCTGTGCGGCGGGATGACTTCCAATCCGTCCATCAAAGCACGGGTGTCGCTGCGCCCATGGTCCATGGCGAAAGCCACCACCACGTCTTCACCACGCCCGCGCAGCCGATGAGCCTCTGCGAGCATGGCGTAAGTCTTCCCCACCCCCGGGGCAGCCCCGAGGAAAATGCGCAGCGTTGCCCGTGCCATGTGGTCATTCTTTCACTTGTTGAACGCGGCGGTTACCCGCGCGGAGCTGGCCACGCTCACTTGGCCGATTCCCTTCACTTGGCCGGCGCCGCTGCGGCTACATCCAAGTTCAACTCCGTGACGTTGACGGACGGCTGCCCCAGGAAGGCCTCGAGTCCCGTGACCGTTCGCCGGTCCACCATGGCCTGCACTGTCTCAGGACTCAGCCCGTGCGCCTTGGCTACCCTGGGCACCTGGAGGCGGGCATAGGCGGGCGAGATCTGCGGATCCAGCCCGGAACCGCTCGCCGTCACGGCGTCGGCGGGGACGTCGGACTCCTTGACCCCTTCTTCGGCGGCGATGGCGGCACGGTTGGCTTTGACGGCGTCGAGCAGCTTGGAATCGTTGGGGCCCAGGTTGCTGGCGCTTGACGCCCCCGGGTCCCACTTGGCCGCCGAGGGGCGGGCGTGGAACCACAGCGGGTTCTGGGCGCCGGCATCGTTGGCAGAGACCTGTGCAATCAAGGCAGAAGCGGCGGGCTTGCCTGCCGTGTCTTTCACGATGGAGCCATTGGCTTGGAAGGGCGCAACGGCCTGGCCGATACCGAAAATCGCCAATGGGTAGATCAATCCAAGGACCACGGTGGCCAGGAGCAGGAAGCGCAGGGCCGTTCCTGCTTGCCGAAGGTAGCCGGGAAGGGTGTTCATGGTTGTCTCCTAGCCGATGCCGGGGATGAGGGAAATGAGCAGGTCGATGAGCTTGATCCCGATGAATGGTGCGACGAGTCCGCCAAGGCCGTAGATGGCCAGGTTTCTGGCCAGCGCGTGGTTTGCCGAGACGGCACGGTACTTGACGCCGCGCAGGGCGAGCGGAACCAGGGCGATGATGATCAAGGCATTGAAGATCACCGCGGACAGGATGGCCGAGGACGGCGTGGCCAAGCCCATGATGTTCAAGCGGCCAAGCCCAGGAAATACTGAGGTGAACAGGGCCGGAACGATCGCGAAGTACTTTGCGACATCGTTCGCCACCGAGAACGTGGTCAGGGCGCCGCGGGTGATGAGCAACTGCTTGCCGATCCCTACGATGTTGATGAGCTTGGTGGGATCCGAGTCCAGGTCCACCATGTTGGCAGCTTCCTTGGCGGCCGGGGTACCGGAGTTCATGGCGACGCCGACATCCGCCGCGGCCAGCGCGGGGGCATCGTTGGTGCCGTCGCCGGTCATGGCCACCAGCCGTCCTTCAGCCTGTTCTTCCTTGATGACGGCCATCTTGTCTTCCGGGGTGGCTTCGGCGACGAAATGATCCACCCCGGCTTCGGCGGCGATCGCCTTGGCCGTGATCGGGTTGTCACCCGTGATCATCACTGTCCGGATACCCATCCGCCGCAGTTCGGCGAAGCGGGCGTGCATGCCCGGCTTGACCACGTCGGCGAGGTGGATAGTGCCGAGGACCCGAGCTCCGCCGTCGTTCCCGACGCTGGCCACCAACAGTGGAGTGCCGCCCTGGGCCGAGATCTCCTGCACCTTGTGGTCCACCTCGGCAGGCGTGTGGCCGCCCGCCTCCGCGACAAAGTTGGCGACGGCGGTTGCGGCGCCCTTGCGGATCTTCTGTCCGTCGAGGTCCAGTCCGCTCATGCGCGTGCTGGCGCTGAATTCGACCACCGCCAAATCTTCCGAGCCCTTTAAGAGAGCAGCCAGGTCCGGACCACCGACGCCCTTTTCCGCTGCGAGATCCACGATCGAACGGCCCTCGGGCGTCTCGTCGGCCAGGCTTGAGAGCCGGGCCGCTTCGATGAGTTCGGTCCGCTCGACGTCGTGGGCAGGGAAGAAATTGACCGCGCGGCGGTTGCCGTAGGTGATGGTGCCGGTCTTATCGAGCAGGAGCGTGGTGATGTCTCCGGCGGTCTCCACGGCGCGGCCGGAAGTGGCCAGGACATTGTGCTGCACCAAGCGGTCCATGCCTGCGATGCCGATGGCGGGCACAAGCGCCCCGATCGTCGTGGGGATCAGGCAGACCAGCAGCGCCACCAGCACGATTGGCGATGGCGTTGCGCCCGGCAAGGAAGCGAAGGGCGCCAAGCTCACGGTGACGGCAAGGAACACGATGGTGAGGGAGACAAGGAGGACGTGGAGTGCGATTTCGTTGGGTGTCTTTTGCCGAACGGCGCCCTCCACGAGCTTGATCATCCTGTCGATGAACGTTTCGCCCGCTTCAGCCGTAATGCGAACCGCGATGCGGTCTGAGAGGACCTTGGTGCCGCCGGTCACCGAGGAGCGGTCGCCGCCGGATTCACGGATCACGGGCGCCGATTCACCGGTGATGGTGGATTCGTCCACGCTCGCCAAGCCTTCGACGATCTCGCCATCGGAGGGGATGACGTCCCCGGCTTCGCAGATGACGACGTCGTTCTTCCGCAGTTCCGTTCCCGGCACTTCCTTGAGGGTGCCATCCTCAAGCCGAAGCCGGGCAACAACCCCTTTCCTGCTGGCTCGGAGGCTATCGGCTTGGGCCTTGCCGCGGCCCTCTGCGATGGCTTCTGACAAGGTACCGAAGAGCACCGTCAGCCAAAGCCAGATTGTCACCGAGATGCCGAACACCGCTGGTTTGAGGATGCAGATGGCCGTGCAGAGAACCGCCCCAACCAACACGGTGAACATCACCGGCGAGTGGATCATCTGGCGTGGCCCCAGCTTCCGTACTGCGACCGGCAATGCGGTCCGGATGCTGGCAAGGTCCAACTTGGCTGGTGCCTTGGTGTGGTGCTTGTGCTCCCCGGGAGTGCCCAGGGGATTGCCGTCCGCGTAGGTCTGGGCGGCGGCGTCCTTGGCGAGTGCCGTGCTGGACCGGGTCATTTGAGGATTCCTTCTGCGAGGGGGCCCAGGGAGAGGGCCGGGAAGTAGCTCAAAGCGGTCATGATCACTGTGACGCTGAGCAAGAGGGAGCCGAAGAGCCAGCCATGGGTCGGGACGGTTCCGGACGACTCCGGGATCCGGGGTTGTTTGGCCAAGGAACCGGCCAGGGCCAGCACCAGCACCATGGGCAGGAAGCGGCCAAGCAGCATGGCGATTCCAAGCATCGAGGAGAAGTACGGTCCGGAGCTGGTGATCCCGCCGAAGGCCGAGCCGTTGTTGTTGGCTCCGGAAGTGAAGGCGTACAGCACTTCGCTGAATTGGTGCGGCCCGGAGGCCGGGGCGTTGGCCATGGCGTCCGGTAGCAGGACCGTGACTCCAGCCGTGGCCAGCACGATTGTAGGCGTCACGAGGATGTACATCGCCGTGAGCTTCATTTCCCGGGGTCCGATCTTCTTGCCCAGGAATTCCGGCGTGCGGCCCACCATGAGCCCAGCGATGAACACGGAGACAATCGCAAGGATCAGCAGGCCATAGAGCCCTGATCCCGTGCCGCCAGGGGCCACTTCGCCGAGCATCATGTTCACCATGGTGATTCCACCGGCCAGGGGCGGAATGGAATCGTGCGCGACGTTGATGGCCCCTGTGGAAGTAAGCGTTGTGGCCGTTGCAAAGATTGAACTTTGGGCCGCGCCGAAGCGCTGTTCAAATCCCTCACCCAGACCGCCCGCCGCTGCGGTTGCCGTTCCTTGGGCGCCGGCAAAGGCCCAGCCCATCAGTACCGTGGACGTCAGCCAGAGCGTACCCATGACACCGACTACCGTGTACCCCTGCCGCTGGTCCCCCACCATGCGGCCATAGGCGTACGGCAAAGCAGAGGGGATGAGAAGGATCAAGAAGACCTGGAACATGCTGATGAAGACGTTCGGGTTCTCGAACGGGTGCGCAGAATTGGCGTTGAAATAGCCGCCGCCGTTGGTGCCCAGGATCTTGATCGCTTCCTGGGAGGCCACTGGCCCACCGGGAATGGTCTGGGTGACACCTGTTGCTTGGTTGATGACGTCGGTGGACCAGAAATTCTGTACCACGCCACCGATCACCATCACGATCGCCGCGAGGACAGCCATCGGGAGCAGTACACGGAACGAGGTGCGGGCCAGGTCAACCCAGAAATTTCCCAACCTGTCCGTCCGGGTTCGTGCGATGCCTCGGATCAGGGCGACCACCACCACGATTCCGACGGCGGCAGAGAGGAAGTTCTGCACGGCAAGGAGGCACATCTGCACAAAGATGCCCATGGTGGCCTCAGGGGTGTACGTCTGCCAGTTGGTGTTCGTCGCGAAAGAGATGGCCGTGTTCATGGCCGTCCAAGGATCTACACCGGGGAGGGAATTGTTCCCAGGCAGGACCCCTTGGAGCCGCTGGAGAAGGAACACCACCAGGATGGACACGGCAGAGAAGACCAAGACACTGCGCAGGTAAATCGACCAGCTCTGTTCGGCGCCCACGTCCACTCCGGACAGCCTGTAGAACAACCGCTCCACCCGGCTCGACTTCTTGCCCTCAAAGACGCGGGCAAGATAGACGCCCAGCGGCTTGTGTACCAAGACCAATAGCAAGATTAGAACGGCCACCTGGGTGACGAAGGAGGCAATGCTGAAAACCATCCGGAATCACCACTTTTCCGGGTGGATCAAGACGGCCAGCAGGTAGCCGAACAGACACAGGCCTGCAATGAACAGGACCAACCACATCACGGCGTCCGCGCTCACTGCTCGTTCACCGGCCCATCGCCGTCGACAATTTTGCCCAGAAGGTGGGCAATCCACATCACGATCCCCATGGACACCACGAAGATCCCCACAACAGCCACGTCGGCCACTGGAACGTCCTTTCATCCGCGCCCCGTTTGCGGGGCTGCTGCCAGTCAACTCCTTGGCAGGCGGGAAAAAGCGGTTCCTAATGGTTCCTTAACACGGCAGGGCCGAATCTTGACGGCTTCTTAACAGACCGTCCGGTCACGGACGTTAAGGATTCATCAAGATCGGCTTAAACCAGCAAAAAGACGTGCAGTCGGTGCTATGTTCAGCAATGATCGCGGTGCCTGCGCGTCGCGCGGAAAGGACACCATGACTACCTTGAGCAGGCCGCCGGCTGATCCTTCGGCACCACGGCCCGGGGGCATGGCCTCCTTGCGGACATGGCTGCTGTTCGGACTGCAGGACTCCAAAGGATCGCATCAGGGCCCCGGCGCGGCGAGCGACGCCCATTTGAAGAAGCATTCGTGGTGGCAGGTCATGTGCCTCACCGGCGTCGACTACTTCTCCAGCCTGGGTTACGCGCCGGCGATTGCGGTCCTGGCCGCGGGGTTGATTTCCCCGATCGCCACCTTGGTCCTGGTTGGACTCACTTTGCTTGGCGCCCTGCCTGTCTACCACCGGGTTGCGGGCGAAAGCCACCGCGGTGAGGGATCCATCGCCATGTTGGAGCGCCTGATGCCGCGCTGGACCGGCAAATTCTTCGTCCTGGTGCTGCTGGGCTTCGCCGCGACCGACTTCATGATCACCATGACCCTATCCGCAGCGGATGCCACTGCCCACCTGATCCAGAACCCGATTGCGCCCGGCTGGCTGCAAGGTCAAAATGTCGCGGTCACGCTGTTCCTGCTAGCACTGCTCGCCGCCGTGTTCCTGCGGGGATTCAAGGAAGCGATCGGTGTCGCTGTTGCCCTCGTCGCCCTTTATCTGGGGTTGAACGTCGTGCTCGTGGTGGTCACATTGGCTGAAGTCGTTGCCCATCCCGCAGCCGTCAGCGACTGGTGGACGGCGCTGTCCACCTCCCATGGAAACCCGTTGATGGTGGTCGGCATTGCCTTGGTGGTTTTCCCCAAACTGGCACTTGGCATGTCCGGCTTCGAGACCGGCGTCGCTGTCATGCCGCAGATTAAAGGGGCCCCCAGCGACACCGACGACAATCCCGTCGCCCGCATCAAGGGCGCCCGGAGACTCCTCACCTCAGCCGCGGTGATCATGAGCTCTTTCCTGCTTGCCACCAGCTTCATCACGGTGGTGCTGATCCCGGAGCAGGAATTCCAGCCCGGCGGCCAGGCCGATGGACGCGCCCTGGCTTTCCTGGCACACCAGTACCTCGGGGTGGGGTTCGGCACCGTTTACGACTTGAGCACCATCGCCATTCTCTGGTTCGCCGGGGCCTCGGCCATGGCCGGCCTGCTGAACCTCGTTCCCCGCTACCTCCCCCGCTACGGCATGGCACCGGGATGGGCCAAAGCAGTGCGTCCGCTGGTCTTGGTCTTCACTCTCATCGGGTTCCTGATCACTTTCCTGTTCAACGCCGACGTCGACGCCCAGGGCGGCGCCTACGCCACCGGCGTTTTGGTCCTGATGACCTCCGCCGCTGTCGCGGTGACCCTCTCGGCCCGGCGATCAAGGCAAAGGAAACGCACCATAGGGTTCGGCATCATCGCCGTGGTCTTCATCTACACCACCATTGCCAACATGTTCGAGCGTCCCGAGGGCATCCGGATCGCCGCGATCTTCATTGTGGGCATCATCGTCATCTCACTCCTGTCCCGCATCCGAAGGTCTTTCGAACTGCACGCAACGCACGTCCATCTGGACCGCCAGGCTTTGGAATTCATGTCCACCAATCTGAACGGGCCGATCGCGCTCATCGCCCACGAACCGCTCCGCCTCACTGCAGAGGCCTACCGCGACAAACTCACCTCCGCCATCGAAGTCAGCCACATTCCGGTCGACTACCAGGCGCTCTTCCTGGAAGTGATCGTGGACGATTCCTCCGACTTCGAAACCGCACTCGAAGTCCGCGGGGTGGTTCGGCACGGACACCAGATCCTCGAAGTGCATGGACCCGTGGTGCCCAACACCATCGCTTCGGTACTGCTGCACATCCGCGACGTGACCGGCCTTATGCCGCACATCTACTTCCGCTGGACAGAAGGCAACCCCGTCATCAATCTCCTTCGCTTCCTGTTCCTCGGTGAAGGGGAGATTGCCCCGGTCACCCGGGAAGTCCTGCGCGAAGCCGAACCCGATGTCAGCCGCCGCCCGTGGGTCCACGTCGGCTAAGCGCGGCTACAAGGTGCCCTGACGGCGCTGCTGTCAGGGCCGCTCGGGCACCTCGCCGTTCCCTACAGCCTCGATCCAGTCGACCGCCTCGTCCGAGAAATAGAACCCCGAAGGCCCACTCTGACCAGCCCACCATGCGTCGGAAGTTATGGGGCCGCCAGCCTGGATGATCTCGGCGACCACTTCCGGCGGCACCGCATCGCCATTGTTCTCGATCAACCATTCCTGGGTCGACTGCTTCAGCTTCGGCCACCAGTGCTCGATACTCATGGCCGAAGTCTGCCACGTCTGCCGTCATCGCTCGAGCCCCGCTCATTAAGAGAGTGCTAAATCTTCACCTGCAGGCATATGGAACCCATTAAGATCCGGGAGGCCACCTCGTTTGGTGATGTGATGAAAGGGAGGAATCCATGGCCATCCGGGCTGTGGACTGGTCCTCCGCAGGAGATGAATTCACCATGAAGCGCATCGCGTTGATCAAGGGATCGGCACCAGATGCCACGGTCCCGGGAACGCGCCCGAAAGACTACGTCGTGGTCGATGACATCGGCGAGTTCACCTACTACCCGTCCGAGACCGCCATGCTGGAAGACCTCGAGTACGTGGACGAAGCAGCCTGCGTCCTTGACCGGGCCGGCAACGACTGCCGCCTCACCCTGGATAAGGACAGGAACCTGAGCCTTGGCCCCTCGTTCGGGCCAGTGGAATTCAACTGGCTTCGCCAGGCATGGATGAACAACCGACACCGGAACCTGCAGGCCCATCGTTTGCAGCGCTTCTTCCCCACAACCCGGGAAGCCCTTGTGGCCGAATTGTTTGAAACCCTCACCCTCGAACACGCCAGCAAGGCCAACGGGACACCGTGGGTGCTGGATGTTGGTGGAGAAGAAACGCACCCAGCGACGCTGAGGGACGTCGATGGGCTCCTCGCGGGGCTGGATCACCTTGAACAGGCCACGGTGCGGGACCCTTTCGGCCATGACTACCGGCCGGTCCGCCACCAGACACACCGGCGCGTCGCCCCCGGAGCGGGCTCCATCTACTACGTCGAGATCCACCCCCGCGGGCGGAACCTCCAGCACTCAGGCGCCTAAGGCTGAGGCACCACTCTCGATGGCAAGGTGGCTCCCAGCTGTTAAGAGAGTGCTAAATCTCCGTCCTGCAGCATATGAAAACCATTAAGACCGACGGCGGCCGGCCTCTTCGGTGATCTGATCGAGGGAAGAATTCATGGCCATCCGGGCCGTGGATTGGTCCTCCGCAGGAGCTGACGTAACCATGAAGCGTATTGGCTTTACTAAGGGAACGGCACCCGACGCCACGGTTCTGGGCATGCGTCCAAACGGCTACGTGGTGGTCGATGAGGTCGGTGATTTCTCGTACTATCCGTCCGAGGCCGCCATGCTCAAAGACTTGGAATACGTTGACGAAGCAGCATGCATTCTTGACCGGGCGGGCAACGACTACCGCCTGACGATGGACAAAGACCGGAACCTGCGTCTTGGCCCTTCATTGGGCACGGTGGAATTCAACTGGCTCCGCCAAGCGTGGACGAACAACCAACATAGGAACATGCAGACCCATCCCTTGCAGCGGTTCTACCCGACGACGCTGGAAGCCCTCCTCGCTGGATTGTTTGAAATGCTTTACCTCGAACATGCCGGCAGGACCACGGACGCGCCGTGGATCTTGGATGTGGACGGCGAAGTAGCCCACCCAGCGACGCTCCGGGAAGTCGACGCCCTCCTCACCCGCTTGGATCACCTCGAACGAGTCACGGTGCACGACCCCTTCGGACACGACTACCAGCCAATCCGACATGCAGGGCACCGCTTCTTCTTTCCCGCCGCAGGGTCCGTCTACTACGTCGAGATTCCTGGGAGATTCAAGCGGAGCGGCGCCCACCACTGAGGCGCCATGGCACTCAAATTCTTCTGGCACTTGCGTCATGAATCGTCTGCACCCACCACACAGTAGGCATGAAGATTCAAACAGCGGCTGCGGCGGCCGTCGCGGATGGCATGTGGCAGCTTCTGGCCCGGTGGCGGGACCAAAGCTTGCGCGATGGCTGGCGGTACGTTCGGGATTGGTTCGTACCGGAAGTCGAAGGAATGGCGTTCTCAGTGATGAACGGGGCTTCTTCTGACGGCTCAGCTCGGCTCCTGGGCGCATCGCGTTCCTTCCACGGCGTGGGCATTGGTGAAACGATGGCCGATCTGAGCTCCCTTTTCGCGGCCGCCGGACTGCCCGTGGATCAAAGCGCACTTCAGGAAATCGCCGTCGGGTGGGTAGAGGCCAGTGAGCAAAACCAGCCTTCATCCTGTACGGATGTCAGAACAGGCCTGGCGACCACAGCCCATTTCGAGCGCGTACTTCAAGACGCGCGCCAGGCGGCGAACGGGGCCGGCAAGTGCATGCTAGGGACGATGTTGTTTTCTCTCATGGACAAACAACTGAAGGGCTCGTGGGCGCTATCCGCGGAAGTGGGCCGAATATGTGTCGAGGAATTCACTGGCGAATCAGCGATCCAGGTGTACCGCGATGCCAGGGTGGACTTCCTCATAAGGGGTTCAACAAAAGATCTTGCTGATGCACTCAGGTGCAAGAAGCGGCTTGAGGTGCTCCGGAACGGGGCCCTTGGCACCTGTGAACTCCAGTACCGGCCTTTGCCGTCAACGGATGCCGAGGCCATGAGCCTTGTGGCGCAGCTCAGAGGTTTCCCGGTCAGGCGGCAGTCGCGATGACATGCTACGAAAGTCCGACGAATCTGCTCCCTTCGGCCGCGAGCATGGCCCGACGCGTGGACGGGGGCTCACTACGGCTCATTGCCATCATCGATGCTGTTCGCACCCTCGAAAGCAGAGACACGGTCAGCGTTCAAGACGCCGAAACGGGCACGCGGCGATTCACATCGTCAATAGACACGGTCCCCGAACCGATAACACCTCCTGAGAACGTCGTCGACCAGGTACCCGTCCGCGGGCGCCACCGGGCGGAACGGCTGAGGAACAAATGGCTGATCACCCTTTTCGCGAGGCGGGTCTAATGCTGCATCTACCAGGCAGTCCGCAGAAGCGACTTAGACGACAACCCCACGAAACCAAACACGCGTCGCATCCATCGGATGCCACCGCTTCCAGGGTCTTCTTGGTGCGTCCGCTGAACAGTACCGGGGTACGCCTGGTTCACTACGCGGACAAGGCCACCGCGACTCCTCACGACCCCTTGGCCTATTCCGCCTGGATCATCAATGACTCCGGGGAAGAGCTCACCACCGTCGTTCTTGTCCTGCGGTCCTTCACCAACGCAGGAATGGAAAAACTGCACTACACGACCGGCCCGTCGATCTTGAGCCTCGGCCCGATACCCGCCGGAGGGGAAACCGAGCTCGTCTTCACGTATGTCGTCACCGAAAACGACCAACGACATGCGGGAGAGCTCATCAGCGCCATGGCTGTCCACGCCGAGACCGCCTCCGGGACGAAACTCTGGGATGAACACGACGCCATCACGCCCATTTCCTTGCCCGAATAGCCTCTGCATACACTCCGGATCCCACTCGGGTGCACAGAGCAGTTCGATCGACCCAGAGCTACTGGCACAGGAGTGATGCGGCCCTGCCATGCCGTTTTGCGGATGGTACGTGGCGAATCTCAGGAGCCCCCGAAAAAATTGAGAGTTTCCTACCGGACCCACGTCACGTTCTGCCGGTGCCGACACTAACCAGTCAGATTCGAAGTTCCGGGCGCAGGCCCGGTCGTGACTACTAGTGAGGTGTCCGGTGATATTGAGCAAATTCACCACAGCAAGGCCTGGGATCAGGGGCGGTTCCTGATGACTGTCTGGAATTTCCTGAAGATCTTCAAGAAGGCCTCAAGCAGGTGGCCCGTGAAGGCATTCCGAGCCCGGTCACGGTTGCACCCCAAGTCAGCGGCGTTTTTCGCTGTTATGGCGATCTTTGCGACCATGTTGTCCTTCAGCGGGCTGGGACCCGCGTATGCGACGACGCCGGGTACACCAGGGGTACCCCAGACGGGTACGCCCATCTACACCGAGGACTTCAACAATCTTCCGAATACAACGGCAACCGGGGCAAAGTCGTACTCAGCAGCCGGATCAACGACGTATGTGGGTTCGACCGGCCAGACTTATACGGGATCGCCCCAATGGATCAACGGCAGCCGCTGCAACGGTCTCATTCTGAATTACTCCAACTCGACCACCCCCTCTTGGGCTCAGTCGGGTACGAGCGCCTCTGACTCAGGGGTCAACGGCCGGTGCTCAGACTTCTCCGGGGTCCGCAGTTACCAGTTCCTTAGGATGTTGGCATTGGCGATGGGGCAGCAGTTCGCCCCGGCTTCTCCTTCGAGCTACAACGTGGTGAGCTCCTACACCGAATGCCAGTCCACCTCATCGACAGGCGGAACCTGTGACATCCTGCCTGTCGGCCCGAATGTCGCCACCGGCAGCGTCATGTTCAAGACCGTCCAGCCGATCACGACGATCCCCGGTCACTACTACGCGTTCAGCGTCAACACCGCGTACATAAACTGCGGCATGCCAGGCGCTGACCCTGGATACCAGTTCGCCACCGTGGATCCAGTCACCGGCGCGGTCATCAGCAACCTGGGCACCCCGCTCAACGGCTGTTCAACTGCCACAAGCCCCAACGTCACGACATACACCCAGTCGGTGACAAGTAATGTCGGCGGAGCGTTTGGGACCGTCACCAAAACAGTGAACCTCGCGTCGATGACCACCAACCAGTCGTTCCAAGCCACCGGCACCAGCATCGGCCTGGAAATGTACAACACGAATGGCACTACCAACGGCAACGACGGCGCATTCAGCAACATCAAACTCGTAGATGTCACGCCCCAGCTGGACAAGTCCTTCTTGCCCGCCCTGATCGCACCGGGCCAAACGTCCACGACCACACTCACAATCACCAATACCAGCGAGCTGAACGCAAAGACCGACTGGAGCATCACCGATACCCTGCCCGCCGGACTCGTGATCGCCCCGAATCCCGCCATCGGCGGAACCTGCACCCAAGTCACGGGCGCCCCATTCGTCAAAACAGGAACCGTCGGGTCGAGTGTCTTCACAGCCACGGGCGGTGACCTCGCCCAGGGCCAATCGTCCTGCACCATCACGTTCAACGTGACAGCAGCCGCGGAGGGGACGTATGTCAACGGACCCGGGAACATCGCGACCAACCTCAACCCGCCGGCGAACGCCACCCTTGTCGTCCGCGCGCCGCGGATTACCCTGATCAAGGCGCTCGGAGCACCGCGCGAGGCGGCAACGGACCAGTTCACGATGCAGATCCGCACCGGCGGGGCGACAGGCACGGTGGTCAACAACCCCGCGAACTCGACCACGGCCGGCGCGGGGTCAACCGTCACGCCCGGAACCGGCACCACAGGGGCCTACATTGCGTCGGCCGGAACAACGTACACCCTGACCGAAGCGGCCGCCGGGACGACCAACCTTGCGAACTATTCCGGCACCGTCACCTGTACGGACTCGTTCGGGCTCCAGACCGGTCTGCCCAACGGCGCCGCGTACACCGGTTCCCTTGCCATCACGCCGGTGGTTGGGGCGAACATCACCTGCACCTTGTCAAACAACGCACTGCCCATTATCAACGTCGCGAAACAGACGGGTACCGTTACCGGCCCGGATACGAACGGCACCTACCTCGCCAACTACACCATTACCATCGCCAACAGCGGCTCAGTTGCCGGCGCGTACGGTGCACTGACCGACACCCCGGCGTTCGCTTCGAATCTGGCCCCCACTGGCGCCGTCTGGACGACGTCCGGGACCGGGGCCCCTGCCGGCGGCTCGTCGTCGACCGCCGGACCCTACACGCTCGCCCCCGCGGGTTCCGGCATCGGTGCGGGGGTCACGCAGACTTTCAACCTCGCGGTGACGTTCCACTTCACGAACACCTCGCAGGCGACCGCCTGCGCCGGCCCCGGGACCGGCCTGTTCAACTCAGCGGCCCTGCCTGCGGGCCAGGAGCAGGGCCCGACGACGGACAACGCCGCCTGCGATACGCCGCCCGCTTCCAATCTGGTGGCCTCCAAGAGCGTGAATCCGACGGCCGGGACCATGGTCCAACCCGGGCAGGTTCTCACGTACACGTTGACTTTCGACAACACCGCCGGTACTGCTCCCGCTGCCATCGGTTACACCGACTGGCTCGGGAACGTCCTGGACGACACAACCTTCGTGGCCAACTCCATCACCACGACTACCACGAGCGGGATTCCCTTGGTTGTCGCGAACAACTCGGGTGCAGCAACGAAGACCCTGGGCATCACCGGCACCGTGTCGGCCGGCACGAAGAGCGTGGTGACCTATCAGGTGAAGGTCAATAGCGACGGCAGCCTGGGCAATGCCTCGATCGAGAACTACCTGACGCCCTCGACCATCATCACTCCCCCGACGTCCTGCCCGGCCGGCAGCACTACCTGCACCGTCAATCCCGTGGGCTCGTGGACACTGGGCAAGACCGCGTCCCCTGCTTCAGGAACTTACATCAATCCGGGCGACCCTAGCGCAAACCGGGTGATCACCTACTCGGTGACTGCCACCAGTTCCACCGTGAATCCCATCACCGGTGTCATCCTCAGCGATGACCTGAGCCAGGTCTTGAACAACGCCACGTTCACCGCCGGGTCGGCGAAGCTGACCATCAACGGCGGCACACCCCTCGCGGTTGCGGATCCTGGCGCCGGTAACAAGCTGATCACACCTTCTTTCACCCTCCCGGGCAACGGCACGGCGGTGTTGACCTACTCGGTGACGGTCAACACGAATGCGTGGCTCGTCACCCTGAAGAACGGGGCAACGGGCAACGGTGTCATCCCGCCGGCACGATGCGTCACCGGAAACCCGGCGCCGCTTGACCCGGCGTGTTTCACCACCAACCCCACCACGGGCCACCTGTTCGTGCAGAAGGCAGGACCTGGTCCAACCCAGGGTTCCACCGTCCCGCTGACCGGCTCGAGCTTTGAGATCCACAACGATGCTGCCGGGCAAATGGGCACAACCCTGATCGGCGTCAACAGCACTGTGTCCGGATCTCCCGGACTGGTAGAGGCCAGGAACCTGCTTCCGGGAACGTACTGGCTGCTTGAGACCACGGCCCCGAACGGCTACTCGCTGCTGGCGACTCCCGTGAAGTTCACCGTAGCGGCCAACGGCAGCATCACCTTGGACCCGGCCACCGCGGGCACCTCCGTGACAGCAAACGGCGTGACCATCACCGTCCTGGACATGGCGGCCGTCAAGCTTCCAGCCGCCGGCGGCCCAGGCTATGCCGGCCCCTTCGGGGGCGCCCTTCTGGGGATCCTCCTCCTCATGATTTCGCTCGCCCTCATCGTTATCAGGCGAGCGGACAAAACCCCACATACCCAGATTGCTGAGAGTATCTCCGTGCATCTCCCTGGGGACAACACGAAAGGAACACGATGAAATCATCGAAGGTGAGGCGCACAATCGTTGCTTCGCTGGCTGCAATTGCCTCAGCAGCAATGCTTGCCCTCGGGGCCGGGGGTGCAAACGCGGCGAACATTGCCAACGTCGATCCGTCCCAGACGGGTACGCTGACCATCCACAAGTACCAGACGCCGGCCACGCCGACCAACCTGCCCAACAACGGAACGGCCCTGACTCCCGCCCAGCTAGCGGGCCTGACGCCCATGGCCGGGGTCACGTTCACGGTGCAGAAGGTCAACAACATTGACCTGACGACGAATGCGGGCTGGGCTACGGCGGCGGCCCTGACACCGGCCCAGGCCGCGGCGCAGGCGTCGACCCCGGGCTCGACGGTCACGACGGACGCGAGCGGAACAGGGACTCTGGGGAACCTTCCCCTGGGCCTGTACCTGGTGACGGAGACCGGCTACCCTGCCGGCGTCACTCCCTCGGCTCCGTTCCTGGTGACCCTTCCCCTGACGGACCCCGTGAACGAGAACAACTGGATGTACAACGTCAACGTCTACCCCAAGAACGCCGTCACCACCGCGACGAAGACCGTCACCGATACCTCCGCCATCAAGCTCGGCGACAGTGTGAAGTGGACCATCACGGGCGGCATCCCCAACGTCAACCCGATCGATGGCTACCGGATCACCGACCAACTCGACCCTAAACTGACGTACACAAACTCGACGGTCGCGCTCTCCAACGGCGCCACTCTCACGTTGAACACGGACTACACCATCGCGTTCAACGCGGCCACGAACACCCTCACGGTCGACTTCACCGCCAGCGGCCGCGCCATCCTCGCTGCTAACCCCACGGCCAAGGTCGTCGTTACCGTGAACACCACAGTGAACGCGGTCGGCCAAATCTCGAACACGGCCAACGTCTACCCGAACGCGGCCAGCTTCAACATCACCCCGGGCCAGCCCGGCGGTCCGGTCGTCACTCCCCCGGTGATTACCAAGTGGGGCGACATCGTCCTTCACAAGCAGGACTCCAAGAGCTCCGCGGCCTTGGCCGGCGCCGCGTTCTCGGTGTACCCGACCCAGGCCGATGCCCTGGCCGGCACCAACGCGATCACCGTCGCCGGCGTTAGCTCCTGGACCACCGATGCGACCGGAAACCTCGTGATCTCCGGCCTGCGCTACTCCAACTGGGCCAACGGGGTTGCGGTAAGCCCCGGCCAGACCGGCTACCAGGCGTACTGGCTGGTGGAGACCAAGGCCCCTGCCGGGTACGAGCTGCTCGCCCAGCCGGTTCAGACCACGGTCACCAGCTCTGACCCCGCGGTCGTGACAGTGACCATCGGAAATGTCCTGGCGAACGCCGGATTCCAGTTGCCGTTCACCGGTGGTGTGGGAACCTGGGCCCTGACCACCGGCGGGATTCTCGTGCTGGCAGGTGCCGGTCTGTTCTTGGTCACAGGCCGTCGGAGGCGCACCGAGGCAAAGTAAGCATCCCTCGGTGATCTGCACCCCTTGATGCAGGGTGTGGGGCATCCACCAACGCGGTGGATGCCCCACACCGCTCCCGTCCATCAAAGCAAGAGGCCCCAATGACTCAAACCCTCGAAGAATTCATGGAGGGTTCCGAACCCGGCCCAGAAGGCCCCCCTCGTCGCCGCAGAACCCGCAAGGTACTCCGCGGGCGCACAAGCATCCGGCGCGGCCGTATTGACCGGAGATTCGTGACCATGATGGTCATCGCGGCCATCGGGCTGGGCCTGGTCCTCTACCCGCAGGCAGCGGACTGGTTCAGCTCCATATCCCACAACAGCCAACTATCCGGATACGCGCAGGACGTCGAACAGCTTGACCCCTCGGCTAGGACGAAAGTGTTGGACCGTGCGCGCGAATACAACTCCCGGATCCCCGCCGGACAGCTGCGTGACCCCTACTCCACCCAAGCCCCCACCCCGGCGTTGGAAGGGCAACTGAAGGACTACCAAAGCCAACTGAACGTCGCCAACGACGAGGTGATCGGCAGACTCCGCTACCCCTCCCTGAACATCGATCTGCCGATCTTCCACGGAACCAGCGACGACGTCCTGGCCAAAGGAGTCGGCCACCTCTACGGATCCTCCCTTCCCGTCGGAGGACCGGGTACACAGAGCGTCCTGACATCACACTCGGGAATCCCCAACGCTGAACTCTTCACCCCGCTCCACAGCGCCAAAATCGGCGACATCTTCTCCACCGAAGTCATGGACCACACCTTCCTGTACAAGGTGAACAAGATCGAGGTGGTCAAACCGGACGACATCTCTTCCCTGAAAGTAGTCGCCGGCGAGGATCAAATCACCCTGATCACGTGCACCCCCATTGGAGTGAACTCCCACCGGCTCTTGGTCCATGCCTCCCGGATCGCAGACATCCCCAAAGACGCGCCGGAACAGAAAACCCTCGCAGGACGCCAAACCAACATCGGATTCCCGTTTTGGGCTGTCTACTTCATCGGGGGCCTGCTCGCCTTCTACTTGGCCCCCGCTATCTTGAGATATGCGCAGGGACCTCGACATCGTGAACACCCCGTGAAGTCGGCGTCCCGTGCCCCCTTGAGAAAATATTCCAAAACTGCGTCATAAGTTCCGGGTCCGGCCACTGTGTCTATATGGTCGGAAATATTTATGCTCGTAGGGAAGCCGGTTATGGCGCCTAGTACTACCTCTTCAAAGGCCGACGCTGTCAGCGACGGTCAACTAATCGCCATGGTCCGCGGTGGAAATCTGGATGCCTATGACGGGCTCTACGCTCGCCATGTCTCCATCGCTTCTACCGTCGCCCGCAAAAACGTTGACAACCTCAGCGATGCCGACGACGTCGTCGCCGAAGCATTCCGGTCGGTCCTGCAGAGCCTTGTCGCGGGCAAAGGGCCCGAGCAATTCTTCCGCGGGTACTTGTTGTCCGCGGTGACACGGCTTTCCCACCATAGGAACCGGAATGCCCGCCGCTCCCTGCCGACCGGCGACGAGTCTGTTCTTGACCACAAAATGACACCGGACGATCCCGTCATCCAGGCCTTCGAATCTCACACCGTGGCCCGTGCCTTCCGATCACTGCCGGAACGATGGCAATCGGCGCTGTGGTACCTGGACGTGGAACGGATGAAACCCGCCGTCGTCGCTCCGATCCTCGGGCTCTCCCCCAACGCTGTCTCCGCACTGGGCGTGCGGGCGCGGGAAGGGTTGCGCAGACAGTATTTGCAGATGCACGTCAACGAGACTCCGCAAGGTGCCTGCACGAAGGTCGTCCCCCAGCTCGGATCTTATGTTCGCGGAGGCCTGTCCAAACACGCCGAGGCAAAAGTCCGGGATCACCTTGACGGGTGCGCCAAGTGCACGGCCGTGCTGCTGGAGCTCGGGGACGTGCAGGCAACCATGCGGGCCGTGCTCCTGCCATTGATAACAGGCGTCCCGTTGGCTGCCTGGGGAAGCGGCGCCTCGGGACTGGGCGTTGCAGGGCAGTTTCATTCGGTGCCGGCGGCACCCGGGGTGGGCAAGCTCTCACAGCCCTTGTTTATGTCTGTCCTCGCTACCCTCGCCGTGGGGCTGGTCGTGGGAGCTGTCGGCTTGGTCCAGGTCCTGACCGGCCAGCCGGCACCACAGGGGTATCAGGACGCCGAGATACAAACAACCCGGTCTGCCCGGCCGACACCTGCGCCGTCACAGGCCCAGTCGCCCACCCCCGCTGCCTCCGAAGCGCCCCCGCCGCTTCAGCCGCTGCCGGACGAGCCGGCGTCGCCTGTGATCACTGAACCCCTCTTTGCGGCGCCGGTGCCGGCACGAGTGCCCGCGCCCACCGGCACGCCCATACCCGTTCCCGTTCCGGTGCGGACCCCGTCGCCGACGCCGACACCGACGCCGGCTCCCACGCCGACGGCAAATCGTGGGAAAGTCAGCGGTAAAGCGAGCCGGACGGACTCGGGCGCGGAACCCACGACGGCAACACTCGAGACCGTATTCACCCTGTCTCGAGGATTCGGGAATGCCACCGCCGACTTCTCGATCAACGCCCCTGGCACAATTTCAAGCGGCTCCGTAACTGCCCCTGCGGGATGGAGCTGCTCGGCGAAGCCACTGGATCCCTCCAGCATCAGCTGCGCGACAAGCTCGGTGCAACCCGGCGAACTGAAGTTCGGGCTCACCGTCAGAATCGTGGACCAGGACGTCCACACCTTGACGTATGGCTTGAATGGACCTGGGATTGCAACGAATTCCTTCCACTACGACTTCTGACAGATGTAGCGGCCCAAAAACTACCCAACACCCGCGGCGTCACGAAGTACCCCTCCGACGCACTCATGAAGTGGCAGCGTCGAACGGCTGCCTTCGCAACATAAGACCCTGACGCGCGGAACACCAAGTTGAGGGGAAGAACCAAGGGAGAACCGCAATGACCTCACAATTCAATCTCCACGTTGACGCGGACGCTGGTCTGCGGTTCGAACTCGTCACCGGAAATGGTGAAGTGCTGCTCACCTCCAAGGCTTTTGAGGACGAAGACGCGGCAATCGCAGCGATCTGGTCAGTGCGCGAGGCCGCGGCCAACGGGCGCATCGTTGATCTCACTGGATCGGTGCCGGAAAACCACCCCGCTGTTGGGCTTGAAGATGTGAGCGAGCGTCCGCGAAAAACGCCCCAAAAGTGAGCGAGCGTCGGATGGGACATGCCTACGCCGGCGGCGCCGTGGATTCGCGGACCACAAGGTGCGTAGCGAGCTCCACTCGCCGCGAGTCCAACGCGTCACCCCGCATTTGGCGCAGGACGAATCGCAGGGCGGCGCGGCCCATTTCCTGCAGCGGCTGGGATACGGACGTGAGCGGCGGGACCGATTCCTCCGCTTGGTAGGTTCCGTCGAATCCCACCACGCTGATGTCCTCCGGGATGCGGATCTTTTGCCGACGCGCCTCGGCGAGCACGCCCAAGGCGATGCTGTCGCTTGCGGCGAAGATCGCCGTTGGGCGCTCTTCGAGTTGAAGCAGGGTCTTCATTCCCGCAACACCGTTGTCGGAACGGAAGGGTCCTGACAGGATGTAGCGCTCCTCCACGGGCACCCCCTTCGCCATCAGCGCGGCCATGTACCCGTGCAGCCGGGCCTGGTTGCACTCGGCTGCTTCCGGCCCACCCAAGTAGGCGATCCTGCGATGTCCAAGATCCAGCAGGTGGGCCGTGGCAGCCTTGCCCCCAGCCCAGTTGCTGGCGCCGACGCTGACCACGTCACCTGGTGGCGGATTGAGCGGGTCGATGACAACGATAGGAATCTGCCGCCGTCGAAATGGATCCAGCTGGGCCGAACTGAACGCCGAGGTCACCACGATCATGCCGCTGCGGCCTTCGTCGACGATTCGCTGCGCCCTCTGCTCTAGGCTCAGCTTCGACGCCGACTGCTGGCCGGTGATGTTGAGCAGGACTTCAACATCGGAGGCGGCCGCATGCTCCAGCACGCCATTGAGCACTTCCACCCCATAGGCCGAATTCAAGGTGTCGAACACAACTTCCACCACGGGCCGGCGGCTGGCGGTGTTCTTTCGCTGAAGCGGTGACTTGTACCCCGTCCGCTCCAAGGCGGTCAGAACTTTGGCGCGGGTACCAGCTGCAACGTCCTCGCGCCCATTGACCACCTTCGAGACGGTCGGCATCGAGACGCCCGCTTCCCGGGCAATGGCGGCCAATGTCACCTTGGCGGAACCTTCATTGCTGGCCACGGATCCTCAACTCTTTCGAAATATTTCGTTGACACAAGTCTGGACGGCAAGGCCAGCAGAGTCAATCTCCATTTCGTAAAAGAGTTGAACTTTATGTCCAAATCGCCTTGACGGTGACCCACACCACAGCTAAATTTGCCTAACGGACCGAAAAGATTGTCGAAATATTTCGAAGATTCGGATCAAGCATATTCAGCGGCAGTGCAGCCTCGCTCCCCGAAGGCCGGACTCCCGAAACCAATAGCCGGGCAATCAGCGTCGAGCCCGGAGGACGAATGGAATTGCAAATGGTAAAACTCGCGTTGCGCTCAGCAGCGATCGCCGTCACTGCTGCGGCCGTATCGATCTCCCTCGCAGCTTGCGGATCAAGTGGACCGGCAAGTTCGGTAGGAAACGCCGACTCGGCGAGCATGTGGGGCCTGACGGGCGGTAACCAGCCCGTACTCCAGAAGTCCATCGATGCATGGAACAAAGCCCACCCTGACGAGGCCGTCAAGCTTGATTTCTTCGCGAATGACGCTTACAAGACCAAGGTGCGCACCGCCGTCGGCGCCGGTCAAGGACCCACCTTCATTTACGGTTGGGGCGGTGGCGTCCTGAAGTCCTATGTCGACGCCGGGCAGGTGGCCGACCTGTCGGACTTCGTATCGTCAAACCCCGATGTCAAGAACCGCTACCTGCCGTCCGTGCTCAAGAACGGCGTGATCGACGGCAAGACGTATGCCCTGCCCAACAACAACGTTCAGCCCGTCGTCCTGTACTACAACAAGGAAGTCTTCGATAAGATCGGCGCCCAGGCCCCCAAGACGTGGGACGAGCTGATGGCATTGGTGCCGAAGTTCAAGGCTGCAGGCATCGCTCCGTTCTCCCTAGGCGGCCAGTCCAAGTGGCCGGACTTGATGTGGCTCGAATACCTGGTGGAGCGCATCGGCGGACCCGACGTCTTCGCGAACATCGCCGCCAACAAGCCCGGCGCCTGGTCCGATCCCGCCGTTAAGGAAGCCCTGAGCAAGATCCAGGACCTGGTGGACGCAGGCGGATTCGCCAACGGCTTCTCCTCCATTGCCGCCGACAGCAACGCGGACCAGGCCCTCCTCTACACCGGCAAGGCCGCCATGATCCTGCAGGGTGGCTGGATCTACCAGAGCATGAAGAAGGACGCCGCGGACTTCGTCAAGAACGGGAAGCTAGGCTACGTCACCTTCCCCACCGTTTCCGGAGGCAAGGGCGATCCGGCCAACGTCGTGGGCAACCCTTCCAACTTCTGGTCGATCTCTTCCAAGGCCACTGACAGCCAGAAGAAGGCAGCACTCGACTACGTCAAGAGCGGAATGTTCACCGACGCCGACACGCAGGCCTTGATCGACTCCGGAGCCGTTCCCGTGACCACGGGCATCGAAAGCAAGCTGGCCGCATCGCCGGACAAGGACTTCCTGAGCTACGTGTACGGCATGGCCAAGAACGCCCCCAGCTTCACCCTCTCCTGGGACCAGGCCCTCAGCCCCGCCCAGGGAGACGCCATGTTGGCGAACCTGGACCAGATCTTCCTGAAGAAGATCAGCCCCGATCAGTTCGTCTCGACCATGAACGCAACGATCGGAAAGTAACCAGTGTCTACCTCAACCGGTTCTTCCCGGCGGGTCCTTGAAAAGGGCCCGTCGGGGTGGCTGGCCGCACCAGCCCTCGTCTTCTTCCTCCTCTTCGCCATCATTCCGCTCTTCGGCGTGCTCTTCCTCAGCTTCACCAAATGGGACGGGTTGGGCGAAATCAAGCTGGACGGCTTGTCGAGCTGGACCACGGTCCTGACGGATCCCGTCACCGGCAATGCGCTGTGGGTCACCGCCAAGATCATGTTCTTCTCGTTCATCGTCCAGGCTCCCATCAGCTTGCTCCTCGGAGTCTTCACGTCCGCATCCCAGAAATACCGCGCGGCCCTCGCCGTCCTTTATTTCGTGCCGCTGCTGCTGTCCTCGGCGGCCGTCGCCATCGCCTACAAGGCCCTCTTGGACCCGAACTTCGGCCTTGGCCCGGGCTTGGGCCTTCCATTCCTGGCCCAGGACTGGCTCGGCAACTCGGATCTGGTGCTGTTCGTCGTCGTGTTCGTCATCGCCTGGCAGTTTGTCCCGTTCCACACGCTTATCTACCAAGGCGGCGTACGCCAGATCCCGGCATCGCTGTACGAAGCGGCCCAAATCGACGGCGCCGGGCGCGTCCAACAGTTCTTCGCCATCACCTTGCCCCAGTTGAAGTACACCATCATCACGTCCTCCACCCTCATGGTGGTCGGCTCACTGGCCTACTTCGACCTCGTCTTCGTCCTTACCGGCGGAGGCCCCGGCTACTCCACGCGGCTGCTTCCGCTGCACATGTACCTGACCGGCTTCAAGGCCAACGACATGGGAGCGGCGAGCGCCCTGGGCGTCATCCTCGTGGTGATCGGCCTTGCCCTGGCCCTCCTCCTGCAAAGACTCGGTGGCAAGAACCGCAACGCAAGCCAATTGGAAGGTGCCTGATGGCTTCCACAACCCAGATTCCCGCACCCCCGGCAAGGCGCACCGCGCTAAGCAACAAGCAAGGCCGCAAGCAGGGCCCCCGGGCAAAACGGACCAAGGGCCCTGGACGCTTCCGTCCCAACTACCTGGGCGGCTTGGGCGGCTGGCTTTGGCTGGCGATCATCATCGTTCCCATCTACTACGTGGTGGTGACGAGCCTCAAGAACCAGGCCGGGTTCTTCACCTCGAACCCGATGATGCCGCCAACGGAGCCGACCCTCGACAACTACAAGCTCGTCCTGGACAACGACTTCGCGATGTACTTCGCCAACAGCCTGATCGTCACGGTGGGCAGCGTTGTACCGGCACTCTTGGTCTCGTTCATGGCCGCTTACGCAATCGTTCGGGGCAAGGGCCGGTTCCTGACGTGGACGAACAACACGTTCCTCCTTGGCCTGGCGATTCCCTTGCACGCCACGATCATTCCGATCTATTGGATGATCACCAAGGCGCATCTCTATGACACGTTGTTGGCGTTGATCCTCCCCTCCATCGCGTTCGCCATTCCCATTTCCGTCCTCATCCTGAGCAACTTCATGCGCGATGTTCCCAACGAATTGTTCGAGTCCATGCGGCTAGACGGCTGCTCGGACTGGGCCATGATGTGGCGCCTCGCGCTGCCCATGACCCGGCCCGCCGTCGTGACCGTTGGTATCTACAACGCGCTGGGAGTCTGGAACGGCTTCCTCTTCCCGCTTATCTTGACCCAGAGCCCGTCCACCCGGGTGCTTCCGCTGTCCTTGTGGACCTTCCAGGGCGAATTCAGCGTGAACATCCCCGCCGTGCTGGCTTCCGTGGTGCTCGCCACCTTGCCGCTGCTGGTCATCTATGTGGTGGCCCGCCGCCAGCTGCTCAGCGGATTGACCGCCGGATTCAGCAAATAGCCAACGCTCTTTTGAAGAACACGAAAGGAAACACAATGACCACCGCAAAGCCCTTGCGCGTCGGCATGGTCGGCTACGCGTTCATGGGCGCCGCCCACTCCCACGCCTGGCGGACAGCGCCGCGGTTCTTCGATCTCCCGCTGGACCCCCAGCTCACCGCCCTTTGCGGCCGGAACGACGACGGCGTCCGCGCCGCCGCGGCCAAGCTCGGCTGGGGGTCGGTGGAGACTGATTGGCGCCAGCTCCTCGAGCGCGACGACATCGACCTCATCGACATCTGCACCCCGGGCAACACTCACGCCGAGATCGCGATCGCAGCCCTTGAAGCCGGCAAGCACGTGCTCTGCGAGAAGCCCCTGGCCAATTCGGTGGCGGAAGCAGAGCACATGACCGAAGTCGCCCAAGCCGCGGCGCAACGCGGAGTCTTCTCGATGTGCGGCTTCAGCTACCGCCGCACCCCCGCGTTGGCGCTGGCCAAGCGAATGGTCGAACAGGGCCAGCTGGGAAACATCCGGCACGTGCGGGCACAGTACCTGCAGGACTGGCTCAGCGACGAAAACGCGCCCATGACCTGGCGGCTGGACAAGTCCAAGTCCGGATCAGGCTCCTTGGGAGACATCGGAGCGCACAGCATCGACGCAGCGCAATGGGTCACCGGGCAGCAAATCACGGGCGTTTCCGCGCTCCTGGAAACCTTCGTCCACGAGCGTCCGCTGGCCGGCGACCTCGTGGGCCTCGGCGGCCACGGCGATGTCGGCGCGGATGCGCCGCGCGGCAGGGTCACCGTTGATGACGCCGCCATTTTCACCGCAAGGTTCGACGGCGGCGCTACTTCCGCGGGCGCCGTCGGGGTCTTCGAGGCCACCCGTTTCGCACTGGGACGGAAGAATGCCATGCGCCTGGAGGTCAACGGCACCAAGGCGTCTCTCGCATTCGACTTCGAGGAGATGAACGTCCTGTCCTTCTACGACGCCGCCGAATCTCCCGACGCCGGCTTCCGGCGGATTTTCGTCACGGAACCCGAGCATCCTTACGCCGGCAATTGGTGGCCCACCGGGCATGGCCTCGGATACGAACATGGCTTCACGCACCAAGTGGTGGACCTCGTGACCGCGATCGGCGCAGGCGAGCAGCCCTCGCCGTCGTTCGCTGATGCCTTGCAGGTGCAAAAAGTGCTGGCTGCCGTGGAAGGCAGCGCCGCAGAGTCCAGCCGCTGGCAGAAAGTCTAGGAGGGAATCCCGATGACAAGACCCATCACACTGTTCACCGGCCAATGGGCCGATCTGCCCTTCGAAGAGGTCGCCCGGCTCGCGGGCGAATGGGGCTTCGACGGGCTCGAAATCGCCTGCTGGGGCGACCACCTTGACCCCTATCGCGCCTCCGTGGACGACAGCTATGTCCAGGAACGCCTCGACATCCTCGAGAAGAACGGCCTTCAGGTCTTTGCCATCGCCAACCACCTCACAGGTCAGGCCGTATGCGACGATCCCATCGATGAACGCCACCGGGACATCCTGTCCGATGAAGTCTGGGGCGATGGTGATCCCGAAGGGGTGCGTCAACGCGCGGCGGAGGCAATGAAGGTGACGGCACGGGCCGCGGCACGCCTCGGCGTCAAGACCGTCACGGGATTCACCGGCTCCTCCATTTGGAAAGCCGTGGCCATGTTCCCGCCCGCCTCGGAGTCGATGATCGAGCGCGGCTACCAGGATTTCGCGGACCGCTGGAACCCGATCCTCGACGTGTTCGACGAGGTAGGAGTCCGCTTCGCCCTGGAAGTCCACCCCTCCGAGATCGCCTACGACTATTGGACGGCAAAGCGCGCCTTGGAGGCAGTGGGGCACCGGGAGAGCTTCGGCCTGAACTTCGATCCGTCTCATTTCATCTGGCAGGACCTGGATCCGGTGATGTTCCTCCAGGATTTCGCGCCGAAGATCTTCCATATGCACGTCAAGGAATCCATCCGCCAGCTCAATGGCCGCAATGGCCGGCTCGGATCCCACTTGCCTTGGGCCGATCCGCGGCGGGGCTGGGACTTCGTCACCGCGGGCCATGGAGACGTGAAGTGGGAGCCGATCTTCCGCACCCTCAATGCCGTCGGCTACGACGGACCCACCAGTGTCGAGTGGGAAGACGCAGGCATGGACCGACTCGTGGGCGCTCCGCAATCCCTGGCCATGGTCCGGGAACTTGCCGCCATCGCGCCTCCGGTCGCCGCTTTCGACGCCGCCTTCTCAAGCCGCTGACCATTCGTTTTCGGCTGTCCGGCCGTATTTCTAAGCAAAGGAAATCATGACTGACAACAAGACCGCCCTGGTGGTCCGTGGCGGCTGGGATGGCCACCAGCCATTCGAAGCCACAGAGCTCTTCATCCCGTTCCTCAAGGACAACGGCTACGACGTCCGGGTGGAGGAATCCCCCAAGGTATATGCCGATTCGGCATATATGTCCGGCGTGGACTTGATCGTGCAGTGCATGACCATGTCCACCATCGAGAAGGACGAATTCGAGGGGCTCCGCACCGCCGTCGAAAACGGCACGGGACTTGCCGGCTGGCACGGCGGCATCGCCGATTCCTACCGCAACAACTCGGACTACCTGCACATGATCGGCGCACAGTTCGCCTGCCACCCGGGCAAACATCCGGACGAACGCATCGGCGAGCAGTCTGACAACTACGTGCCGTACACAGTGAACATGCTCCCGGCCGCCGCGATCCATCCCATCACGCACGGGCTTAGCGACTTCGAGTTGGTCACCGAGCAGTACTGGGTACTCTCGGACGACTACATCGACGTCCTCGCCACCACCACGCAGAAGGTCAGGGACTGGGACCAATGGAACCGGGAAGTCACCTCACCCGCCATCTGGACCCGGCAGTGGGCCGAAGGCCGGATCTTCGTCTGCACCCCGGGACACCGCGTGGAAATCCTCCAGGACAGCAACGTCCGCACGATCATCGAAAGGGGCATGCTTTGGGCAAGCCGTTGAAAGTAGGAATCGTTGGTTGCGGCGCCATCATCGCCCAGTACCTGGCCAACTTCCGGAGGCTGGAAGCGATTGATTTGGTGGCCGTGGCGGATCTCGATCCCGCGCGCGCCCAGGCGGTTGCGGATTCTTACGAGGGTGTCCGTGCGGTGACCGTCGACGAACTCCTGGCGGCGGACGACGTCGAACTCGTCCTGAATCTCACCATTCCGGCCGCGCATGCACCGATCGCTTTGAGGGCGATCGCTGCCGGCAAGAGCCTGTACGGGGAGAAGCCGCTCGCTGCGACTACCGCCGAGGCGCGGCAAGTGCTCGACGCTGCGCGGGAGGCCGGCGTCGTGGTCGGCTGCGCGCCGGATACGGTGCTCGGCACCGGGATCCAGACCGCCCGCAAAGCGATCGACGACGGATTGATCGGCGCACCGATCTCAGCCACTGCAACGATGGTGACACCGGGTCACGAGCGCTGGCATCCCAATCCTGATTTCTACTACCAGCCCGGTGGCGGACCGCTGCTAGACATGGGCCCCTATTACGTGAGCGCGCTGGTCACGCTGCTGGGTCCGGTGGTCTCAGTCATCGGAGCCGCAAGCCACACACGGAACACTCGCACCATCGGCTCGGGCCCTCGTGAGGGCGAGGCTATTCCGGTGACCATCGATTCGCACGTAACCGGGGTCCTGGTCCACGCCTCGGGCGCCCTGTCAACGCTTGTGATGAGTTTTGATGCGGTGAAAACCAAGTCGGCCAACATCGAGATCCACGGCGCGGCAGGGTCACTTGTTGTTCCTGACCCGAACCACTTCGAAGGCGACGTTGAGCTCTTCACGCTCGGCGCCGACTCCTGGCAGACCCTCCCGGTCTCGGCCGGCTACATCGATTCGGGCCGAGGCTTCGGCATCGCCGACCTCGCCGCCACCCCGGCCGGCGCCGAGCCGCGCGCGGGCGGCCAACTGGCGTATCACGCCTTGGAGGTCATGGAATCGGTGCTGGCATCCGCCCACAGCGGCTCAGCGGTGTCGATCAAAAGCACGGTCGCACGCCCGGACCTCGTGGAACTGACCGCGTTGGCGGCCCCGCTCGCAGAGGTTCAGGGAATCAGCTCGTAGGCCTGGCCCAAAATTCTCCGGACTGCGGTGGCTGCGGCACCCCTAAGGGACCCAGTCTGCCCCAGTCCGGAGAACACCACGTTTCCTTCCGGGATCAGGCCCGGTGCGTGGTGGTCCAAACTCCGGCGCAGCGCGGGAGCAATCCACTCCTCCAGTACGGCGAAATGACCGCCCAGCACGACGGCGGAAATGTTCGCCACCCGTGCCGTGGAGGCCGCCGCGATTCCGAGGTAGTGCCCGGCCTGTTCCACTGCTGAAACCGCGCGCCCATCGCCGTCGTGGGCGCGTTGCAGCAAGTGGGCCATATGCCGCGTGGCCGAATCCCGATCTATTCCTGCAGCGGAATATATGGCGTCCTGGCCCGCGAAAGTTTCAAGGCAACCATGACCACCGCAGGCGCACAACGGGCCGTCGGGATGCACCACCACATGCCCGATCTCACCGGCATGGCCTTGCGGGCCGGCGAAAAGCTGGGAATCCATGACCAACCCGCCACCGACGCCCACTTCGCCGGAAATGTACAGGAAGTCCCGGAACCGGCCGCCGTGGCCAAACCAGAGTTCCGCGAGCGCGGCGCTATTGGCCTCGTTCGAGAGGGAGACTCCGAAGGGGGCCTCGGGCAGGAGCCGGCGCAGCTCTTCGGAGAGCTCGACGTCGGCCCAGCCCAGGTTCGGTGCGGCCAGCACCACATTGCGTTCCGTATCCACCAGCCCCGGCACCGTCAGTTCCCCGCCAAGAAGTTCGACGCCGGCGTCCGCCGCCCTTGTCGCTGCCAGCTGCGCCATGGCGACGAGGACCGGCAGGATGTCGGAGGGCCCGCTTCCGCGGTTGTGCCGTTCAAGCGTTTCGTGGAAGATCAGTTCCCCTGCGAAATCCAGGACTCCCACGGCGAGGTAGTCCACATTGATTTCCACGGCCAAAGCGCCGCGGGCCGGGTTGAGGACGAGGCCGGTTCCGGGCCGTCCGCGTTCGCCGTCGCGGGTGACACTTGTTTCCTGCACCAGGCCTGACTCAAGCAGATCGGTGACAAGGCTCGAAACGGAGGCCTTCGTCAGGCCGCTTTCCGCGGCAAGCTGCGCGCGCGTGGCCCCGCCGTTCCCCTGGATCCCGGCGAGCACGAGCGCAAGGTTCTGCCTGCGGACATCGCCCACTCTTCCTGGCGACGGCGTGGCGGGCATGTTTCCTCCAGGATCCTGTTTTGACTGCGTGAGTTACATCATCATTCAGGGATCCGAGGTTGCTGGCTATTTGGACCGTGCCGCGCGGCTGGCGAGGGTCCTGCGCCGGAACCGGGTGGCTCCGGCGCAAGAGTGCTCACTTAACCGGTGCTGTTAGGTGGTGTTTGCCGGGGCCCAGCTCGCTGGGGACGCCCCCCGGAAGCTCGACTGTCGCCGTCGTCCCCGTCGGTACAGTGGCGTCGAGGTGCATCGTCCCGTTCTCGATCCGCCATGCGACTTCAGCCATGCCGTACGGGGTCAAGTGGCGCGTAGTAGCGTGGGTGATCCCCCCGCCAGGGAGCGGTCGGATGCCGATCTTCCGGTAGCCGGGTTCGAGGGGTGAGAGGCCGCCGATGACGCGGTGCATCCAGTCAGCTACTGCGCCGAGGGCGTAGTGGTTGAACGAAGTCATCTCACCTGGGTTGATAGTGCCGTCGGGCAACATGGAGTCCCACCGTTCCCAGATGGTGGTTCCTCCTTGCTTCACGGCGTAGAGCCACGAGGGGCATTCTTCTTCCTTGAGCAGGTCGTACGCCGTCCCGACATGGCCGCCGAGGGTGAGGGCGTCGCTAATCACCGGAGTGCCGGCGAATCCGGTGGCGATGCGGTTCCCGGATTCGGCAACGAGCTCTGCGAGGCGCCCGGCGGCACGGCTTTTCTGACCTTCCGTGGGCAGGAGGTCGAACACTAGGGCGAGTGCGTAGGCGGTCTGCGCGTCGCTGGTCATGGTTCCGTCCTCGTGGACGTAGCGCCGGGCGAATGCCTGCCGGACCTTTTCGGCCAATTCCGCGTACCGGGCCTCGTCGTCGACATTGCCGAGGACGCTGGCAATCCGGGAGAGGTGGCGGGCGGACCAAGCGAAGTAGGCGGTGGCGACGAGGTAGCGGTCGGTGCGGGCGTCGGCGGGGTCGTGCGGGGGTGCTGCGGGGTCCAGCCAGTCGCCGAGCTGGAAGCCTTCGTCCCAGAGGTGGGTTTCGCCGGCCCGTTCGGCCATGAGGTCGACCCATGCTTTGGCGCTGGCGTACTGGTCTGCGAGCACGCCCTTGTCTCCGAAGCGCTCGTACAGGGTCCAGGGGGTGAGCACGGCGACATCGCCCCACACGGCGCCGGGGATCGTCGCGTCCCACGAGCCGGCCTGGACCCAGGGGACATACCAGGGGATTGTCCCGTCCGGAAGCTGCTCGTCGGCGACGTCCTTGAGCCATCCGCTGAGCATCCCCGAGCAGTCGTAGAGGAAGGAAGCCGCGGGGGCGAAGACCTGGATGTCTCCTGTCCATCCGAGGCGTTCGTCACGCTGGGGGCAGTCCGTGGGAATGCTGACGAAGTTCCCGCGCATGCTCCACCGGACGTTCTCGTGCAGGCGGTTGATGAGCGGGTCAGAGCATTCGAACCAACCGGTGCGTTCCATGTCGGTGTGGTGGACCCTGGCAGTGAGGGCGTCGAGCTTGACGGCGTCGACGGCTCCTGTGATTTCGACGTAACGGAAGCCGTGCATGGCGAACCGAGGCTCCCAGGTGTGCTCGGAATCGTCCGCGAGGGTGTATTCGTCGGTGGAGGCGGCCAGGCGCAGCGGCCTCGTGTACAGCTCGCCGTCCTGGAGGACCTCGGCGTGGCGGATGGTCACGGTGTCGCCGGGCTTGCCCTGGACGGTGAGCCGGAGCCGGCCGACGAGATTTTGGCCGAAGTCGATCAGGGTCTTGCCTGAGGGCGACGTCCAGACGCGTTGCGGGGCGAGCTCCTCGGTGCACCGGACGGGCGGTCCTGCGGGGGCCTCGAGGGTGGACTTGGCCAGGCTGACTGTCAGCACCCCGGACCACGCACTGTCATCAAAGCCGGGCTGCGACCAGCCGGGTTGCTCGAGGCGGGCGTCGTGGCGTTCGCCGTCGTAGAAGCTCGCGAAGGTGATGGGGCCGTGGGAGGTTCGCCATCCGTCGTCGGTGGTGATGACGTCCCGCCGGCCGTCGTCGTAGATGATTTCGAGCTGCGCGAGCAGGGAGGTCCGGTGCCCGTAGGTGTTGCGGGTGCCTCCCTGGAATCCGATGCGTCCCCGGAACCAGCCGTCGGCGAGCCACGCGCCGACGGTGTTCTCGCCGTCGACGAGGAAGCCGGTGACGTCGAAGGTTGAGTAGATCAGGCGGTGGTCATAGCTCGTCCAGCCCGGGGCGAGAACTTCGTCCCCGACCCGCCGGCCGTTGATCTCCACCTCATACACGCCCTGCGCGGTGACGTAGAGCCTGGCCGAAGCAATGCTTGCTCCAGTCGTGAAGGAGCGCCTGAGCAGGGCAGGCGGGTTGTCTTTCTCACGGTCGTTCTCCAGATCCGGTGTGATCGCCAGGGCCGTCCAGTCCTCGGGGACGAGTAGGCCCGCTTCGATGAAGAATGGGACGCTCCACGGAGACGGGGTTTCATCGTTCCCCCAGACCCGTACCCGCACCTCGACGCGCTCACGCGACTCCAACGCGGGGAATGGCCACTCCACCAGGACGGACTCCGGGGACAAGACTTCCGTTGTCACCCGGGCCTTCCCGACCCGTTCGACGGTGATCTCGTACTTGCGCTGTTCCCATCCGGCCGGGGCTTGTGTCTGCCATGAAAGACGGGGGCGTGCTTCGCCGATGCCGAGGGCAACTGTCCGGTGTTCGGTCTGCAGACGAACCACCCGGGCGGTGGTTGCAGTGGTCTGTTCTGTCGCTGTGGCTGTTGCCGGGATTGTCATGTGGTTCTTCCCAAGTGTTCTCGAGGTGTGAGTGCGGTGGCGGTCCTGGGACCGCCACCGCAAGGTGATCCAGTGTCGGCTCGCGCGGCCGGTCCGGGAGGCTAGGAGCCCGAGGTGTAAGCGGTGTCCATTTGCTTCAGGGCTCCGTTAGCGTCCGTTTTGCCGGCCAGGAGATCCTGCACTACCTGGAAAAGGGTCTGCTGGACGCGGGCGTTGGGCCAGTTCTGGTCCATGAAGGCGTCCGTCTTGCCGCCCTTCTGGTATTGCTGCAGCGTGCTCAGGGCCGGGTCAACCTTGAAGGAGTCGTTCGGGACCGCCGGCAGGGCCTTGTTGGTTTGCGCGTACAGGTTCATGCCGTCAGGGCCTTCGAGGAAGTTGACGAACTTGATGGCCAGGTCCTTGTTTTTCGCGTGTGCGTTGACGCCGTAGGTCGATCCGGCTGCGCCGGCCATGCGGGTATCAGCCGCGTTGTCGCTCGCAGGGACCGGAAGCATGTTCAACTCGGTGCCTTTCGGCGCCTGCGTGCTGATCGCGGCCACGGCCGAGTTCACCTGCACCACGCTGAGCGCGTCGCCCTTGGCGACAGCGGCAAGGCTGGCGTTGTAGTCAGTGCCGAGGGGATTGGCCTGGAAGCAGCCGGCCTTTTGCATCTCGACGTACTTGTTGAGCGCGTCGGTCCACTTCGAGTCGCTGAAGGTGGCCTTCTTGTCGGTCATGTCCTGGGGGAAGTTCGGGTTCGGACCGTAGACGAGGGTGGGGGTAAGTGCGTATGGGATGAGCTGGGTGACCCAGTTTGTCTGCGCGCCCAGCTCAAAGGCTGTCTTACCCTTGACCTTCGCGGCGGAGCAGAACTGCAGCAGTCCGCTCCAGGTGGTCGGCGGAGTCAGGCCCGCCTGGGTCATCGCGGTCATGTTGTAGACCGCGCCGATGCCCGAGAACGTGACTGAGGCACTGTAGGTCTTGCCGTTGTACTGGGTGACAGGCTTGATCCCGGCCGGGAAACTGTTCGCCCAGGACTGACTGGAAAGGTCTTCGAGGAAACCGGCTTTGCCGACCACACGGGTGGCCATGGGGTTGCCGTCCCCCGGCCAGACGAAGACGACGTCCGGGGCAGTTCCCGAGGAAAGCTGGGTGCGGGTGGTGGTCTGGTACTGGTCCAGGGCCGACGTCGTGTACTTCACGTCTACGCCCGGGTTCTGCTCCTTGAACTTGGCCACGACGGCGTCGAGGGCGGGCTTTTCGTTGGTCGTGGCCGCGAGGGTCAGGGTCTTTCCGTCCCCTCCGCCGGCACCGGCGTTGGAACTGCCTCCGCTGCAGGCGGTGAGGCCGAGGGCCGCGGCGACGGCGACCGAGAGGGCCAGAAGGCTCTTCTTGTGCATTGTGTTGCTCTCCTTTGAACTGCAGCCGGGGCGCTGCTTGATACGGGCGTGGAAGTTGGTACCGGCGTGGAAGCCGACGGCGCCACGCTGGTTATATGCGGGCCTAGCCTTTGAGGCCGCTGGCGAAGCCCTTGATGATGGTGTTCTGCATCGCGAAGTAGGCGATGAGGATCGGTGCGATGGTGATGACCAGGCCAGCGAAGACCAGGTTCCACTGCGAGACGTACTGGCTGACGAACGAGAACAGTGCGACCGGCACGGTCTGCTGGTTGCTTCCGCTCAGGTAAAGCAACGGGGTCAGGAAGTCGTTCCAGACGTGAAGAACGTTCAGGATGATGACCGTACCGGTAATCGGACGCACCAACGGGAAGATCACCGAGAAGAAGCTCCGCAGCGGACCCGCGCCGTCGATCGCGGCGGCCTCCTCGTAGTCGAGGGGAACCGCCCGGATGAACCCCGTGTAGAGGAATACCGAGAACGGGACCTGCAAACCGGCGTAGTACAGCACCAGGGAGATCGGGTTGCCGAGCAGGCCCAGGTCCCGGATGGTCGTGTACAGCGGGATGAGGGCAAGCTGGAAGGGCAGGAGCAGCCCCAGCATGAAGACGAAGAACAACCACTTCGACCATCTCTTCGTCACCCGAGCCAGGGGGTAGGCGGCCAGTGCCGAGATGGCGACGATAATCAGCACGCTGAACACGGTGACGAAAGCGCTGGTCAGCAAGGCCTGGCCCAGGTTGGCCTGACTCCAAGCGTCGGAGAAGTTCTGGAACGTGATGTTGGTGACCGGCGACAGGGGGGAGGACTGGTCGTCCGGCGTCTTCAGGGCAAGGTTGACCAGGATGTAGACAGGGAGGAAGAAGAGGACGCCGACCAGGACCATGACGGCCTCGAGGATGAACGTCCGCCAGGTGTAGCGGTTCACTTGGTGCCTCCCTGCTTGCCGAGGAGCTTGTATTGAGCGGTGGAGAGGATCGCGACGAACGCGGTCAGGACCAGGGCCATGGCAATGCCGTAGCTGAAGTCGCCGAACTGGAACGCGTTCTTGTAGATCAGGGTCGACATGGTGTCCGTCGAGGTTCCGGGGCCGCCGGAGGTCATGACCCACACCTGGTCGAACAACTTCAGGCCGCCGATGATCGAGAGCATCAGGTTGATCGTGATCGCCGGAGCCAGCTCCGGGCGGACCACGTACCAGAACCGGCGGAACGGGCCTGCCCCGTCGATCCTGGAGGCCTCGAGGACATCTTCAGGGACTCCCTGCAGGCCTGCCAGGAAAATCACCATGGAGTAGCCGGCGAATTGCCAGACCACGGTCGCGACGATGGACCATAGGGCGATGTCGGCATCCCCCAGCCAATCGTGCTGCAGGGCGCCGAGACCGAAGAACCCCAGGAGCTGATTGATCGCCCCGTCGGGGGTCATGAGGTACTTCCACAGGTAGCCGGTGGCCACCGGCGTAATCACCGCCGGCGTGAACAGGGCCACGCGCAGGATGTTGCGGCTCTTGATCTTGCTGTGTACGCCCAGCGCCAGCAGCAGCCCGATCAGGTTCTGCACCACGGTGATCGCCACTGCGATCAGGAGCGTGTGAACCACCGCGCCGACGCCCCCGGGGTCTTTGAGGAGGCGCTCGAACTGGGCCAGGCCCACGAAGTCTTTGGTAGCCGAGAGTCCGTCCCAGTTGGTGAACGCGTAGGCGGCGCCCTGCACGCTCGGCCACAGGACCACGAACAGGAAGAACACGAGGGCCGGAACCACGAACCACCACGGGACCGTACCGATGCGTCGCGCGGTGAACTTCCGGGTGCTGCGGCTGACGGGCGGAACGGGCGCGGCGGCCTCCGCCACTGCCAGCGACTGGCTATCCGCCGTGCTCATCGTGTCCCTCTAAGCAATGCCGGCACCGGAGTGCTGATCCATCGAATCACGGGAATCTCTCCATCGAGTAGAAACTTTGCTAAATTGAAGCGCTTCATCTGGATTCAGATTAGGGGCCGGATGTGATGTACGTCAATAGCTTTTGAAACGATTTAATTCAGGCCCTGTCAGGGACCGCCGGCTTGACCGCGTCCGCGCGGCCTTCTATTCTTGCGTGAAGCCACAAATGAAGCGCTTTAGGATTGAGGAACGAAACCGCGTGACTAGCCAGACCGCAGACGGGGGCCGTGCCCCCAGCATGCAGGACGTCGCTCGCCTCGCCGGAGTATCCCTTGGGACTGTCTCGCATGCGTTGAACAAGCCGGAGAAAGTCTCGGCGCGTTCGCTCCAGAAAGTCCTCGCCGCCGTCGAGCAGCTGGGCTTCGTCCCGAACAGCGCCGCCCGCTCGCTCGCGGCGGGCAGTAGCAGCACCGTCGGGCTAGTCCTCACCGACATCGACAACTCACTCTTCGTCGACATTGCCAGGGGTGCCGAAGACGAGGCCCGGACCTCGGGCCATGCCCTCCTGCTGGCCAACAGCGACGTCGACTTCAAGCGTCAGGAGTCATACCTGGACATCTTCGATGAGGCGCGGGTGGCTGGCATCCTGTTCACGCCTTTGAACGCAAGCCTTGAAGGTGTCGACCGAGTCCGCCGGCACGGGCGCAGGATCGTCCTGGTCAACTACGCCGGTGGGCGTCAGGACTGCTGCGCGGTCCTCTCGGACGAGGAGTACGGCGGTTACATGGCCGCGCGGCATCTCCTTGAACTCGGCCGGCGCCGCCTGTTGTTCGCCGGCGGTCCCGAGGAGTTCCACGCCGTCAAGGAGCGGCGCAACGGCGCCCTGCGGGCTGTGATGGAGGCCGGCAACGCCACCTTGGAGATCATCTCCTCCCGTCGCCTCAAGAGCGATGAAGGGCGCAAGATCGCTGCCGAAGTAACTGGCCGGCCTGCGGATCGCGTGCCGGACGGAATCCTTTCGCCCTCAGACCGCATCGCGGCGGGGGTCATCCACGAGCTCATGGCAAGAGGCCTGCGCGTGCCCGAAGACGTTGCCGTCATCGGGTACGACAACAACCACTTCGCCACCGAAGTCGCCATCTCCATGTCCACCGTCGCCCAGGACGGACACAAGATGGGCGCGGAAGCAATAAATCTCCTCCTCGACGAGATCCGGAATCCCCGCCACGAACACCGCATCCTGACGCTCAAGCCCCGCCTCATCCCCCGCGAGAGCACCCTGGGGCCCAGCGGAAGGCCCGTCCCGGAAGAAGACGGCAGGCTTCCGCTCGAAGCATGAGCCGGCAAGCCGCGCGGGGTCCAGGGTGGTTGCCTCTGCAGTTACTGCTCGGCTGGAGTGACTTCAAAACCGATCTGGCCACGTTGGGCGACCGGCAGCGTGATCGGCGTTCCGAAAACCTTGGACGTAATACTCGCGATACCTTCCCGCAGATACGGGAAGAGGGTCATAATAGCGACTTCGTTGGCGAAGAGTTCGACTAGGCGCTGGGGCGGAAGATCTCCGCGAAGAACTTTGTATTCAGCTGCCGCGACGACCCGCGCTTCCCCCATCGGGATCGCGATATCGCCGACGATGCGTATGCCGAACACACCTGTTTCGGAGCGCTGCTGGAAGCCAAGAGTCAGCCCCCCGTCACGGGACTCACCGAAATCTTCGACTCCGTCGAATCTTCTTGCTGAAACTTCGTGGAACTCAATTGATCCCAGCTCAGATCGCTCGATCAGATCCTTGACGAGCCGAGCATCGACCGCTGATAGTTCATTCACTCTACTCACCGCGCCAAGTCGAAATCGGTCTGTTTGGATGTCGGAGTAGACCAAGCAGCCGGGCCAAGCCGAACTGCTCGGGTGTGAGCGCCCCGGACAGGAAGGGAGTTGACGACGTCCATTTGCACCCAATCGGATTTTGCCGCAGCGAGGAAGACCGATTGGCCCTGGTCACGCTCAATTCGATGCTCTATCAATGCCCCAACGGCGTTGGCGTACCGTCGCACTGTCGACAACTTCGGATCAGAGTCATAGCGTTCGAATTTCGAGACGGCCTGTTGCGAGACGCCCATACGCTCAGCAACGTCGCCTTGGGTTAGACCTCCTTCGCGGCGAAGGCGGACAAGTTCGGAGCGCATCGTTCGATGCTCCCGGGCCAGAACCTTTGCTCGGGCCCTCACTAATTCCGGGGTCACCATCGGGACGGCGGTTTGGGCTGTGGACATGACGCCATCATAGCCGCACAACCTTAAGGTTGTGCAGTTCGCCTGAATCAAGATTTGGTCCAGCCGTTAGGACGGCCAGACCCATACCGGTCCACGGCAAAGTCGATCTCTTCCTGCTGCGAGACCGCTCCTTTCATGTGCTTGTGGAGCGCCAAGAGTCCATCAGGAAGGTCGTCGGGTTCAGCGTGATAGAACCGAAGTTGTTTCGATAGCGCCTTTCGTCGCAGCTCATAGACCTCGGGATCCGACCGGATCGGCTTAATCGGCGTTCTCGCGTCACCGGTGTCCTCCAACTCGCCCAGAGCCGCAGCTTCGAGAAGGTCATCGATTTCACCTAGTTCATGGCTACGGCTGATCAACGCCAAAGCCCCGCCGCCCCTAGTCCCCTGGGTAGCTGATTCCCGCTTGGCTGCGTGCTTCATCCAGCAGGGACATGGTGGTCAAGGTATCTGCCAACGGCATCGTGGGGCTCTCGAGAAGGCCCTGCTGCAGGCAGCGGATCACTTCGCGCAGCTGGTACGTGTATCCACGGCCGACCGGGATGAATTTCTCCACCCTTTGTTCGCCGGAGCCGGAGGTGATGTTCAGCTCGGTCGGATTGAACAACGGCGCATTGCACCGCAGCATCCCCTTCGTGCCGCATACGGTGGCATTTTGTGGGGTGGCCGCGGTCAACGAGGTCATGGCTTGGACCTGCGCCCCGGAGGAATAGGACAGCGTCAGGGCGGTCTCGGAATCCACTCCGCCATCGCTGAGATGCGCTGTGGCCGTCAACGAGTCGGGGCGCCCCAAGCTGATCAGCGCCCACGTCAAGGGATAAACACCCACGTCCATCAAGGCGCCTCCCCCGTCGTCGCGCCTCCACAGCCGGGATTCGGGATGGTGCGGCGCCGGAAATCCGAGATCTGCCTGCACCCACCGAATCTCGCCGAGTTCTCCGGATGCGATGATTTCCGCCGCCCGCTGCACACTGGGCAGGAAGCGGGTCCATACGGCTTCCATCAGGAACAGGCTTTTCTCCCGGGCCAGCCGGACCAGCTCTTCTGCTTCGCGGGCGTTGATGGTCAGCGGTTTCTCGCACAAGACGTGCTTCCCGGCTTCGAGGGCAGCCTTCGCCACCGAGTAGTGGCTCGTGTGCGGCGTTGCCACGTAGACAACATCCACTGCAGGATCCTGGAGCAGACGCTGATATCCCGGAAGCCCACCGTCGTCGCCGTAGGCGCTTTGGAAGCCGTGTTCGGAGGCAAACGCCTCCGCGTTTTCCTGGGTCCGGGAACTGACGGACTGCAGGACGGCGTCAGGCAGCAGGGCGAGGTCCTGCACGACGGTCGACGCGATCCGTCCGGTGGAAATGACTCCCCACCGGACGGGATCGCCCGATGCAGGCACCGGATCCTGGTTCAGGGAATCAAGAAGCGGCATCCTGGCGAGCAGCGGTTCAGTTGCCGGTATCAACGCTGGCACTGACCTTCCTGTAGTTCTGTCCGATGGAGGACCGGAAGTCCGGTTCGGGTGTGGCATCCAGGGCCACGGGCCAATCCGGGCGATACCCTGTGAGCGCCCACGCCGCCTGAACGGCCGCCCCCCGGGCAACGTATTCGCCTGGGCTCGGAACCACCACAGGGAGGTCGAACACCTGTGCCGCAATCCTTTGGACAGCAGGGTTCTGTACGGCACCGCCAATCAGCAGCAATCGCTCCGCACGGCCACCCTGGTCACGCAGTGCATCCAGGCCTCCCGCGAGTCCGCACAGCATGCCCTCGATAGCCGCCCGGGCGATATTCGGCCGGGTGGTGGAGGCAATGCTGAGACCGTGGAAACTGGCCTTCGCATGGGGCAGATTGGGAGTCCGTTCCCCTTCGAAATACGGCACCAGCACCACACCTCCCGAGCCCGGCTCGGCCTCGAGGGCGAGCCGGGAAAGCTCGTCGAAGTCGACGTCGAGCACTTCGGCAACCGAACTGAGCACACGGGCGGCGTTCAGCGTCACGGCGATCGGCAAGTACTCCCCACTCGCATCCGCGAAGCCCGCCACGGTCCCGCTCGCATCGTTCCCCGGCGAGGAGTCGACGGCGAACACCGTGCCACTGGTGCCCACGGACACGACGACGTCGCCGGGTTTGGCTCCAAGGCCCAGTGCGGCGGCGGCATTGTCCCCCGCCCCGACACCGAGCACGGTCCCGCCCTCGGCAGCGCTGCTTGCGCTAGGCCCGCCGAAACACGCCGGGTGCACGCGCCCTGCGGTTTCACCGGGGCCGAGCACACGGGGCACGACGACGCCGGGCGTCGGCGCCGCCGCCCCGCCCAAGGCTTCCCGGGCGTCCCGGCCGAACGCCAGTTTGAACAAGTCCAGATCGTAGCGTCCGGTCAGCGGACTCCAGTAGCCGGTGCCGCTGGCGTCCGAACGGTCAGTGGTGAGTTCGTCCAGGTCCGGCCCCAGCGGGCTGGAGCCAGCTGGACCGAAACCGCGGAGACGCCACGTGAGCCAGTCGTGAGGGAGCGCGACGGCGGCCACCTTGGCCATGCTTTCGGGTTCGTGGTCCCTGATCCAGCGGATCTTCGTGATGGTGAAGGAAGCCACTGGCACCAGCCCGGTCCGGCGGGCGAAGTCCTCCGCCCCTACTTCTGCGGTGAGGTCTTCAGCGGATCCGGCCGAGCGCGTGTCGTTCCACAGCAACGCCGGCCGCACCACGTTTCCGTCGCGGTCCAGCAGCACCATGCCGTGCTGCTGGCCCCCTACGGACAGTGCCCTGACATCGGCCAGGCCGCCGGCGTCGTCGAACGCTTCGGAAAGCGCCCGCCACCACTCGTCCGGATGGACTTCCGTTCCATCCGGATGGCTCGCCCGGCCCGAACGCACGAGCGCACCGCTTTCAGCGTCCAGGACCACCACTTTGCAGCTTTGAGTAGAGGAATCAACCCCGGCAACAAGGTTCAAGGAAGCAGCGGCCACGGGATCAGCGCGCTCCGAGGAGGTGCTCGATGAAGAGCTGCTGGAGCTTCACGAATCCGAAGCCCTTGCCGCCAAAGTAGGCATCGGCGTCGAAGTCCTCGTAGGCGGATTTGTCCGCACGCAACTGCTCGTAGCCTTCGCCCGGATTCAGGGTGGGCTCGTTGATTTCGGCCACGCGTGAAGCCTGGAGGGCTTCCTGGACCTCGGGGTCGGCACGGAATGCCTTGGCGCGCTCCTTGAGCAGCAAGTAGGTCTGCATGTTCGCGGCCGCGGAGTCCCACACGCCGTCGATGTCTTCGGTGCGGCTGGGCTTGTAGTCGAAGTGGCGCGGGCCCTGGTAGGACGGGCCGCCGTCGGGACCGCCGTTTTCGAGCAAGTCCACCAGGGAGAAGGCGTTCTGCAGGTCACCGTGGCCGAACACCAGGTCCTGATCGAACTTGATGCTGCGCTGGCCGTTGAGGTCGATGTGGAAGAGCTTGCCCTGGTACAAAGCCTGGGCGATGCCGTGCGTGAAGTTCAGCCCGGCCATCTGCTCGTGGCCGGTTTCGGGGTTGATGCCAACGAGTTCCGGGCGTTCCAGCGTTTCGATGAACGCCAGGGCGTGGCCGAGGGTGGGGAGCAGGATGTCGCCACGGGGTTCGTTCGGCTTCGGCTCGATCGCGAAGCGGATGTTGTAGCCCTTGTCCGTGACGTAGTCGCCTAGCAGGTTGACGGCCTCGCGGTAGCGCTCGAGCGCTCCGCGGATGTCCTTGGCAGCGTCGTACTCGCTGCCTTCGCGGCCGCCCCACATGACGAAGGTTTCGGCGCCGAGTTCGGCGGCGAGATCGATGTTGTCCAGCACTTTGCGCAAGGCGAAGCGGCGGACGCCGCGATCGTTGCTCGTGAAACCGCCGTCCTTGAAGACGGGGTGGCTGAACAGGTTGGTGGTAACCATGGGAACGATCATCCCCGTGGCTTTGAGCGCTCCCTGCAACCGGTCGATTTCGCGCTGGCGATCGGCAGCCGAGCAACCGAAGGGGAACAGGTCATTGTCGTGGAAAGTGATGCCGTAGGCGCCAAGGTCGCTGAGCCGGTTGACGGCTTCCACGGTGTCCAGGGGAGGGCGGGTGGCGGAACCGAATTGGTCCTGCGCCTCCCAACCCACGGTCCAAAGGCCGAACGAGAACTTGTCTTCACGGGTGGGCTGAATCGTCATTGAGTGCTCCGGGTAGTCGATGTGGAGTTTGTTTTGCTATCCAACATATTACGAATCTTCGTGATGTCAACCACTTGGAGCCAAGAAGATTTTTCACCCAAGCAACGAAAAATTAGCAAAAGGATCTGGCGCCGCGACTGTCCAGCCATTATGTTGTTATGGACATCAAATAAGGCCGCGGGGCCCTTGAACGAAGGATTCAACAGTGACTGATCAGCTGGTGGCGGAACGCAATTGGGCAGGAAACTACAGCTACCAGGCACCGCAGCTCGCCCATCCCGCCAGCGTGGAGGAACTCCAGGAGCTCGTGGCAGGCGCCAAAAAGATTCGTGCGCTCGGGTCCCGCCATTCCTTCAACTCCATCGCGGACACGTCCGGCACTCTCGTGGTGCTGGACCGTCTGGATCCTGGCATCAATGTGGATGCGGCCAACATGACCGTCACCGTGAGCGGCGGCACGCGTTACGGGACATTGGCTGCAGAACTCCAGCGCCAGGGTTTCGCCCTTCACAATCTGGCATCGCTCCCCCACATTTCGGTGGCAGGAGCTGTCGCTACCGCCACTCATGGCTCCGGTGCCGCCAACGGCAACCTGGCCACCGCCGTCGCGGGCCTTGAACTGGTCACGGCGGACGGCAGCATTCTCAGCGTGCGCCGCGGCGACGAGGATTTCGACGGCATGGTGGTGGGACTCGGCGCACTCGGCATCGTCACCAAACTGACGCTGGACATCCAGCCAAGCTTCGATGTCGCCCAGAGCGTCTTCGAAAACCTCAACTGGGATCTCGTCCTGGAAAACTTCGACCAGATAGCCTCCTCCGCCTACAGTGTCAGCCTGTTCACCGACTGGAGCGGAGAGACAGTGGGTCAAGCGTGGCTCAAGAGGCGCAGCGGCGATCCGGCGCCGGAAACGTCAGGTTTCTTCGGCGGGACTCCGGCAACGGAAGCACGGCACCCTCTTCCCGGCGTGTCAGGCAGCAACTGCACGCAGCAGCTCGGCATTGCCGGGCCGTGGTCTGACCGGCTGGCCCATTTCAGGATGGAATTCACTCCGAGCCAAGGCGACGAGCTGCAGAGCGAGTACCTCATCCCCCGGGAACACGCCGTAGACGCCCTCCGAACTGTGCGCAGGCTCTCCGACGTCGTGACTCCACTGCTGCTGGTTGGCGAAATCCGCACGGTGGCTGCCGACCAGCTCTGGCTGAGCGCCAACTACGGCCGCGACGGCATCGGTTTGCACTTCACCTGGCGCCAGGATCAGCAAGCGGTCGAAGCCATCCTGCCGCTGCTTGAGGCGGAACTGGCTCCGTTCGCCGCGAGGCCGCACTGGGGCAAGCTGTTCGACGCCGGTGCTGCCGCCGTCGCGCCCTTGTACCCTCGTTTCGGCGACTTCATCGCCCTGGCTGATCGGCTGGATCCTTCCGGAAAGTTCCGCAACGACTTCCTGGACCGAACGGTGTTTGGGAGCTGATATTGTCGCGATGATGCCCTCCCCCACCCGAAATCCCGTCACCGCCAGCGAGCCGGATCCGTCGCGGCGCAACAACTTGGCACTGCTGACCTCCCTTGTCCATCACAACGGTGTACTCAGCCGCGCCCAGCTGACCAAGCGCACGGGCCTGAACCGGTCCACGGTAGGCGCGTTGATAGGGCAACTCGTGAACTTGGAAGTGGTGTATGAGACGGCGCCCTCCGGTGAAGCCCAGGTGGGCAGGCCCAGCCCCATCGTCCATCCGCGGCCATCCATAGCCGCCCTTGCGGTCAATCCGGAGATCGATGCTGTCACCATCGGTCTTGTCGGCCTCGGGGGGAAGGTCCAGAAGAAGATCCGTTTCGACACCGAACGGATCCCGACGGCCAAGGAAGCCGTGAACATCGCGGCCGCAGTGATCGCCGGAATGCGGTCCGAGCTCGACGCTTCGTATCGGGTCATGGGCGTGGGCATCGCCGTGCCCGGGCTCGTCAACCGCGACGACGGCGTGGTCCGGCATGCCCCGCATCTGGGCTGGCGCGATGAGCCCGTGGCCCGCATGCTCGGCGAGGCCACCGGATACCCCTGCCACGCGGCCAACGACGCATCGCTCGGCGCTGAGGGCGAGCTCCTCTTCGGCGCCGGCGCGGGCCAGAAGAACCTGATCTTCCTCAACGGCGGAGCCAGCGGCATCGGCGGCGGAATCATCGCTGACGGGGAATTGCTTCGCGGAACATCCGGCTACGCCGGGGAACTTGGACACACCTTTGTCCGCTCGTCCGGCAAACCTTGCCACTGTGGGGCCACGGGCTGCCTTGAAACCGAAGTCTCCCAGTCACCGCTTTTTGAACTGGCCGGGATCGGCGGCGGGGATGCCGGCCAACTCGAGCAGGCGCTCCGTGCGAACAGCAGCGAAGCGGTGGCCGCGGAAGTGGCACGCCAGCTTGAGTATCTCGGCATCGCCTTGCGGAATGCAGTGAACACGTTCAACCCTGAAGCGATCGTCCTCGATGGCTTCCTCGGCGTCTTGCACGCGCTGTCTCCCGGGACATTGGACAACTCGCTCCGGTCCCAGGCGCTGGACGGACCGGCTGGCCAGGTAAAGATCTACCGGGCTGCCCTCGGCTCGGATCTCATGATGATCGGAGCAGCGGAACTGGCCTTTGCGCAGTTCCTCGCGGACCCTGCCGGCGCATTCCCTTCCCCTACTTCTTAGTCAGGTCAACCATGCCGAATCAGGCCCCCTCGCTCAATCAGGCACCCTCGCTTAATCAGGAACCGCGTCACCGCGCGGCATCGCCCATGGGCGAACACTTTGAACTCATGGCCAGCATCGGCGGCCGCAGCCAGCGCGTTGTGGTGACGGAAATCGCCGCGAGCCTGCGGGAGCTCGACGTTGACGGCGTGGCCCTGGTCCAGGACTACCCCTCCGACGCCCAACCGCCGTGGTGCGCGGGCTGGGTCCTGGTCCCGTGGCCCAACCGGGTGGCTGGAGGCACGTGGAGCTACGACGGCGTCGCCCAGCAACTGGACATCACCGAACCGGACCACGGCAATGCCCTGCACGGATTGCTGACGCACACTCCATACAGCGTCAGTGCACTGACCGCGGACAGCATCACGCTCGGCGCCGGGCTCTCGCCGCAGCCGGGATACCCCTTCGAGCTGTCGACGTCGGTCCGCTATCAACTCGTGGGGGACGGGCTGCTCGTCACTCACCGCCTGGAAAATACCGGACCCCGATCCGCGCCCGTCGCGCTCGGTGCCCATCCTTTCCTCCGTTTGGGTAACGTACCCACGGAAGAACTCACGCTCTACATCAACGCCGATACCCACATCGAGGTGGACGAACGCCTGAACCCGAGCGGAATCACCACGGACGTCAGCGGAACCCCGAACGATTTCCGTAACGGGCAGCTGGTGGGCGCCGTTGACCTCGACGACGCCTGGGGCGATGTCCGCCGCGAGGACGACGGAAGCTCCGCGCACTATCTCGAGGCGCCCGACGGTAGCCAAGTCCAGATGTACATGGATGCCTCCTTCGGCTACGTCCAGGCCTTTACCACCACGGAGTTCGCAGCCGACGGCGGCATGGTGACCGCCGTCGCGGTCGAACCGATGACGGCGCCGGCCGACGCCTTCAACAGCGGCGAAGGCCTGCGCTGGCTGGAACCCGGCGAGGTCTGGGAAGCGAGCTGGGGAATCCGTTACCTGACGACGCGCAAATAACCAGGCGCGGCGGAGAATGCCTGACGACACCGGAATACACGCCGCGCCAGGCATTCAGCGTGTCGCCAAGCCGCGCGCGGCGGAGCTACTTCGCCCCCGGCCACCCCGTGTACGACTCTGCAAGGTAAGCCCGCGCGTGCCAGGAGGAGACCACGGAATGGAGTTCGCCAAGCTGGCGGGCACGGCCGAAGTCATCCGAACCGGGGACAGTGTGCAGCATGGACGTCATCCAGTAGGAGAAGTGCTGGGCCTTCCAGACGCGTTCCAAGGCGCGGTCGCTGTAGGACTCGAGGAGCGTGGAAGACCCGCCGCTGTAGAAGGACTCGAGGCCTTCGAAGAGCACCTTGACGTCGTGCAGGGCCAAATTGAGACCCTTGGCACCCGTCGGCGGGACGGTGTGGGCGGCGTCGCCGGCCAGGAACAGGTTCCCGTGGCGCATCGGGGTGTGGACGAAGCTGCGGAACGGCAGGACCATCTTTTCGAGGACCGGCCCCTCCTTGAGCTCAAAGCCGTTTCCGTTGACGCGTTTGCGGAATTCGGACCAGATGCGCTCGTCGTCCCAGTCGGCCACGTTTTCCTTGGGGTCGCACTGGAAGTACATGCGCTGCACATTCTCCGTGCGCTGGCTGATGAGGGCGAAGCCGTTCTCGGAGTTGGCGTAAATCAGTTCGTCTGAGCTGCGCGGGGCCTGGGCGAGGATGCCGAACCAGGCGAAGGGGTATTCGTGGAAGTACCACTTGCGGTTGGCCTCGGGGACCTGGAAGCGGCAGTGGCTGCGGGAACCATCGGCGCCCACCACGAAGTCGGCTTGGATCTCGAATTCCTGGCCCTCGGCGTCGGTGAACCAGACTTTGGGTTTTCCTTCGAGGTCGTGGATGGTGGTGTCCGTGACGCTGTACCGGACGTCACCTCCGTCGTCCTTGCGCCGTGCGGCGAGGTCGAGGAAGACGTCCGTTTGCGGGTAGAGCCACACCGATTCCCCCACGAGCTCCTTGAAGTCGATCCGGTGGCTTTCGCCGTTGAAGCGCAGTTCGATCCCGTCATGCCTGTCGCCGTCGCGAAGCACGCGGTCGGAAACGCCGCTTTCCACGAGCATGTTTACGGAGCCGTGTTCCAGGATGCCAGCACGGACTGTTTCGGCGATCTGCTGGTGGCTGCGGACCTCGATGACGGTGGATTCGATCCCCGATGTGGCCAGCAGGTGGGAGAGCATGAGGCCGGCCGGGCCCGCTCCCATAATGGCCACTTGGGTGGTGATGATCTTACGTGCCATGGCGTTCCTCGCTTCATTGCGGAACCGCGCCTGGAGGGCTGCGGTGGTTCTGCTGATCAGTGTGACCCCCACCGCAGGGTTGGCGTTATATGAATTCCGTTCAACGGAAACCCTTAGATGTTCCGTTGCTCATCGAGCTGACGCCCGATGCCGCGGGCCGCCGTCTGCAGCGCGGGCACCAACGCCTGCAGGCGCATTTCAGCGAGGGGGACCACGACGCCGAGCGCGGCCACCGTGCGCCGCTTGCCGTCCGCGACCGGCACCGCGATGCCCCATGTGTCCGGATCCACCACGCCCGCAAGTTGCGCGTACCCCTGCTGGGCGGTTTCGGCCAAAAGGTGACGGACGACGTCGGCCGTCACCTTCCCGGCCGGGTCGCTGAACTGCTTGAGGTACTCGGCTTGCTGTTCCCGCGGCTGGCTAGCCATCAACGCCAACCCGGCCGAAGATATGTGAACGGGCATGCGGCCGGCTATGCGGGCGCGGTTGGCCACGGATCCCCGGCGGGACAGCCGCTCAACGAACAACGCCTCCCAACCGTCGAGCACGGCGAGGTTCACGTTCTGGTTCAGGACCTGATGGATGTCCTCCATGAATGGCAGCGCCGCTTGCCGGAGGGCCAAGGTGGGTGAATTCCGGTTGACGAGTTCCCACAGCCGCAGGCCGAGGCGGACATTTCCGCCAGCGCCGAGTTCCAGGAGCCCGTGATCGGCGAGCTGCCGAACCAGGCGATGGGCGCTTGTGAGTGGCAAGCCGGCGGTCTCTGCGAGCTCGGAGAGCCGCAGCGATGTGGAGCCTTCGGGGAAGGCCTCGATGATCCGGACGATGCGGTCCACCACTGAATCGCCGGATGCCGAGTTGGCCACTGCGCTCTCACCGCTTCCCACGGATTCCATTGAATGGTGGGCTCCAGTTTACAGCGGCTCGGAGTTTACAGCGGCTCGGAGGGATCCGCCGCGGCATCCTTGAGTTCCCGCCGCGAGATCTCCAAGCCGATCGCGTCGTAGTGCGCCAGCACTACCGGGGAGGCAAATGTACTGGGCTGGTCCAGCAGGCCAAAAGCGAAATCACTGGCAGCAAGGAGTTCTTCATCGGAGTATTTGTCCAGCGGCTGGAGTCCCGCCGCATCGATCGAGGCTGCGAATTCGCCGCTGAGCTCGATCGATTTCGATCCCGTTGCGGCCCCGGGTGGGAGACTGGCAGGCTTGTCCGTGAATTCGAGGGAAACTCCGGATCCGGTGGCGAGGCCCACTTCCGTGGTTCCGCCGTCGATCGCATTGAGGTCGTTGCGGAGTCCCGCCAAGGCCTGCGATTCGACGAGCGCGGCGTGGGAAAAGCCCACTCTGATGTGGGAGGTGATGCCCATTCGCCGAATCCGGCGAACGATGTGAACGAGCGCGGGCCTCGAATCTTGATCCAGGCTCCCCCGGACGTCGATTTCGACTGCGTCCGTGGAGACATCGAATTTTACGAGGGCGTGCAATCTGCGGTCCATAGGTACTCCAAATAAGGGTGTCTATGGCCGACGGCTCAACCTCAAGAAGGTTAGCCTCTGGCACCCCCCGTTGTACACTCCGCGCGTTGACTCACGGAAAAGGCCGGACTCACCCGGCCCGGCTGCGGCCCGGGTCCTGGCCCGGGTCCTGGGCCGGCTCTTCGAAGTGGGTCAGGGTGCCCGCTCCGTCAACGGAATCCACCAAGGACTTGGCGATATCGCGCAATTTCACGTTGCGATTGCTCGAGGCCTCGGTCAGGACCCGGACAGCGTCCTCCTGGCTGCAGCGGCTCTGCGCCATGACAATTCCTACGGCGATGTCAATGACCGTGCGGGACTCCATCGCCGCCCGGAGATTCTTTGCGCTGTCCGCATGGAGGGCGAACCTGATGGCAAGACGCAAGGCCTGCGATACCTCACGGGTGTATCCGCGGGCCCGATCTGCGGCCCTTTCGTCGAACTTGTACGGGGCCTCGGAGTACAGGTTGAGCGCGGCTTTGGCCTCTCCCTCAAGGTTGAAAGGCAGCGACAACACCGACCTCAGGCCGTGCGACGCAACGGCAGTCGCGTAGTCAGGACCCCAACGGTTCTCCTCAAGGAGATCCGGGACGTGGACTTCCCGATCCTCTTCGGCTGCCGTCAAGCATGGCCCCTGGGCCAAGGAATACTGGATCTCGTCCACTTCGCGGGCCGCATCACTGCTCCACCCAATCGTGAGCGCCTTCCGCTCGCGCAGCAGCGTGATCCCACAGAGCGCATCATCGCCGTCGCCCGCCATCTGGTGGGCAGAAAACCGCGCGAGCTCATTGAGGAAGTCCTCGAAGTCGGCACTCTCCAGGATCAGGTTCTGGATTCGGTCGATGGTGGTCGATGTGGAATCTGCAGGAAGCATGGCACGTTCTCCCGGTGAATATGCTGATTGCGGCATGTGGAAATAATAAGTCCCCTTACATAAGGTCCCACACGGTTGGCAATTGAGAAATGCCTAGCGCGTGTCTCCCAATAGGCACCTTCCGGTTCCGGCGGCGTCAGGTCTAGCTAGCGCCGCATGAAGAGTGCTGTCTTCGCGTACATGGCGCTCGCCGCGAGTTCATAGAAAACGACGATCAGTCCGAGCACTTGGCCAGCATCCGTTACTGTGCATTCGACCGAGCGGTCGCTCGTGCGTCGCGCACCCGGAATCGACATTGCAAGCTCGGCGGCGCTTGCCGTCGGCATATCTACAGCAACCGTGAACTGCTCTGGCAGTTCCGGAACTGTGAGAGTCGCCGCGTTACGCACGACGCGCGCCGCGGCTTCGCGAATGGCGTCGCGAGCCACGGAAGGCGCAAGCGATGCGGTGGAAGTGTAGCCGTGCGCGACTTTGACCTCGACTACCTCGACTCCCGCGAACTGTTCCCGTGCGATACGGCAGATCACGTCATCGCCGCTGACGAGCCCAACGGGTACACCGAGCGAAGTCGCGTACATGGCGTTGACCTCGGCCTCCGAGACCACCGCGCCGTTCACCCGTACCTCCGTGAAGTGGCTCGAAAAGGTGTGCGCAAGCACGCCGTATTCTCCTGCGGGGGCGTGATAGCCGATGAACAAGGCGACGTCGCAATCCGCGGTGAGTCCCTCGGCCATGCACTGTGCCTTCGGACTGCCGAACACGACGATGGCCCGGGGGTCGAGTAGCTCGTGAATCAGGTTGTCCATCGTGCCGTGCGAATCGTTGATGACAACCTCGTCCGCACCCCCGTCGAAGGCACCCGCGATTGCGGCGTTAGCCTCAAGCGTCATCAATTCTTGCGCACGTGGATAGCCATGGCCGCCGCGGGCGACCTGGTCAAACGTCGCGACGCCGGCGACGCCCTCCATGTCGATCGAGATAAATGTCTTGACGCTCACGAGCTCTCCTTCGAATGTGGGGCGCGCAGGCGGGACTGCGCTCATAGAACCTCAGTATTGCGGCTACACACCTAACCGCGCCTGAGTCAGCGCAACCAAACAAGGCTTCAGCATTGTGCGATCCGACGAACTGCGGGGGCGGTGGAGCGTCGAATGTAGAGGGACAAGACACCAGTGGACTCACCGCCACGAGAAGGGGAATCACCGTGACGAGCAACGCCTTTACGAACCGCCCGCTTGAGCTTGAAGATATCGCGCGCTTCGTCGTGCCAGCCGAGACTGCCATCTCGCCAGATGGCACGCTCGTGGTCTTCACACGCACGGAAACGTTGAACGGCAAGGCGCACAGCTCACTCTGGGCGGTCAGCGACGGCTCCGAGGCTCGCCGTCTGACGAGCGGCCCGGCCGATTCCGCGCCGCAATTCGTTCCCGATGGCTCCGCAGTTCTCTTCCTGCGAGCATCTGACGGACCAGCCCAGGTGTACCTACTGCCAATCGGAGGAGGCGAAGCGCTGGCACTTAGCTGCACCGCCGACTTCCCCCTGGGTGTTGCTGCCGCCCGCGTCAGCCCCGACGGCCTCCGGCTAGCCATCACCGCACCAGTTTCGCGCAACGTAACGGTATCCGCGGTGGAAGAGCCGATCGTGATCGACAGGCTCGGCTTCAAGACCGATGGGGTCGGCTGGAACGCAGCCGTTCGGCTGCACCTCTTTGTGAGTGAGATCGCATCCGGCCGAGTGCGGCGCCTCAGCGACGGCGACTGGAATGCGAGCGAGGCAAACTGGTCGCCCGACGGCCTGCTGATCGCCTTCACGGCCGCCATCGAACCAAGCAGTGACGTCCATTGGACGAGCGGCGCCTACGTGCTCGACGTCGACGCCAAAATGCCGCTGCCGCGCCGCATAGGCCAGGCCGACAGCGTCAGCGGGGCACTCGCATGGTCACCGGATGGTGGCTCCGTGGTCGCGGTCGGGAATCCCACCCCGCGCATCGGAAATGCCGAGCTCCTTCGTCTTTACGTCGGCACGGATGCGGCCGACGCCTCGTTAACTGCCCCGCTCGACCGCAATGTCATGGCTGGCTTCCCGGGCTACCCAGGCGGACGCCCGGCGTTTCGGGCCGACGGCTCCGAGGTCCTCTACTGCCAACGAGACCGCGGCTGGACGCAGTTGCACGCGGTCGCCCCCGATGGCACGAGCTCACGGGCACTGGTCGCAGGGCCCCACCAGATGGTGTCCGCTCTGTCCGTTGCGTCTGCTTCCGCGCGTGTCGCCTTTGTGCTCACGACCCAGCAGAGCCCCGGTGAGGTCGCGACGCTAGACCTGGCGACAGGCGTCCTCACGGTGCTCACCAGATTGCGCGAGAGCACCCTCGCCGGCATCGAGCTGTTCGAGGCCGAAGAACGCGAGTTCACAATCACGGATGGTACGCGCGTTCATGGCTGGTTACTCTCGGCCCCGGAGACGGATGGCGCGGCACCCCTGCTGCTCGACATTCACGGCGGCCCACACAACGCCTGGAGCGGCGTCGCTGACAGCGTTCATCTTTACCACCAGGTCTTGGCGGCGAAGGGCTGGCGCATCCTTATGGTGAACCCACGCGGCTCGGATGGCTACGGGGACGCCTTCTACCGGGCGGTAAACGGGGGCTGGGGCACCGCCGATGAACGCGACTTCCTCGAGCCGATCGACACGCTCGTTGCCGAGGGCCTCGCCGACCCAGATCGCCTCGCCGTGACCGGTTACAGCTACGGAGGCTTCGGCACCTGTGCGCTCACGGCAGCGACCACGCGATTTGCCGCGGCGGTCGCCGGTGGTCTGATCTGCAACTTCTCCAGCATGGCGGCCGATGGCGAGCACGCCGCGTACTTCTCCGCGATGAGCACCGGGGTTGCGCCGCTCGGCCACTACCGCGAGCTTCTCGATGCCTCGCCGATCGCCCGGGTCACCAATGTCACAACGCCGACCCTCATTCTGCACGGAGCCGAGGACGCCTCCTGTCCCGTCGGGCAGGCAGAGGAATGGTTCAAGGCCCTACGCCTCGCCGAGGTGCCAGCTCGCCTTGTTGTCTACCCGGGCGGGAGCCACCTGTTCATCCTGGACGGCCCGATCGAGCATCGCATCGACTACAACCGCCGTCTTATCGAGTGGCTCGAAAGCTACGCGCGGCCCGTATCGCGCGAGCGGCCGCGCGGTCTCACGGCCGCCGGTCAAGGTGCCGGCTTCTGGCGCCGTCGCCTAGACGTTCTTCGCACGCGCTACGGGGTGACGGCTGCGCAGTTCGGTATCGTGCGGCTCAACGAGAACGGCACCCCGATCGAGTGCACCACTGCGAGCTCGGGAGTACTCGACATCGGCTCTGGCGTATCCACGCCGGACGACGCGCTTTTCCAGATTGGCTCGATCACCAAGGTCTGGACAACGGTCCTCATCATGCAACTCGTCGACGAGGGGCGCCTGGAGCTCGATGCGCCGGTGCAGAGCATTCTGCCCGATTTCGCCCTCGCCGATCACGCCACCGCTGCCGCCGTCACTGTGCGGCACCTGCTGATTCACACAAGCGGCATCGACGGCGACCTCTTCACAGACACCGGCCCCGGCGACGACTGCGTCGAGCGCTACGTCGAGTCACTGAAGAGTGCCAAGCAGGTGCACCCGATCGACGAGCGTTTCTCGTACTGCAACGCCGGCTTCGTCGTCGCGGGACGGATCATCGAGGTGCTGCGAGGCTCCACCTGGGACGCGGCGCTACGCAAGCACATCATCGCGCCAATGGGACTCGAACACACGATCACCCTGACCTCGGACGCCCCACGATTCGCCACCGCAACGGGGCACTCTGGTTTCGGCGATGCGTCCCAGCCGGTTTCGACCTGGTCGATCACGCGCTCCATGGGGCCAGCCGGCCTGATCACGGCGAGCATCGGCGACCTGCTCAGCTTCGCCCAGACCGCGCTCCGTGGCGGTGTTGCTCCCAACGGCACACGCATACTCTCCGCCGAATCGGCCAGAGCCATGCTTGAGGAGCAAGTGAGCCTGCGCTCAGTGTCGCCCGCGACCGTTGGCTGGGGTCTCGGTTGGTTCCTCGAAGACTGGAAGGGAACATTCGTCTACGGACACGACGGGGGCACCATCGGCCAACGGGCCTATCTGCGGGTCTTCCCGGAGGACGGTTTCGCGCTCGCGCTGCTGACCACGGGAGGCCAACCGGATGGTCTCTACCGAGAATTGTTCGGCGATGCCGCTAGTGCCATCTCGGCGGCGCGGATTCCGGATGCCTTGCAGGTGGACTCGAATGGCGCGTCCGCCGGGCTTGCCGCGCTTGCCGAAGGGATTGCTCGGAAACCGGTTGGCTACGCCTCGGGCGGAGCGGCGCTCACTTTCGAGAACGGCGAGAATGGTCCGCAGCTCACAATGCGCGAACTCACCGACATCCTGCAGGACGGCGAGGAGCCCAAAGCAACCACTCTCAAGCTTGTGCCCGCTACCCAGCCCGGGGTCTTGCTCTTCACCGCGCCCGACTCCGCCGGCTGGTCACAATTCCGTCCGCTTGAGAAGGGCGCCTATCTCGGTTACCGCTACATGCCGCACGGTGATGCCTCGTGATCAGTGGTTTCCTCACGAGCGAGGCCAGTCGCGACAAGATCGCCTCACTTGCCGAGGCCGAGGCTGACGCACTAGCTGTGGCCAGCGGGGTCAGCGTTCGCACCCTACACGACCCCGCCGAAATGGAGCTGGCCTCTGCTCTTCTGGCGAAGATCTGGAAGGTCGAGGGTAACGAGCCGCACATCGACCCGGGCCTTCTTGTCGCGCTCGCCCACGTGCACAACTACGTGGCGGGCGCTTACCGCGGCGCGGAACTGATTGCCGTGTGCGTCGGGTTCTTCCACCCGCCGCCCGACCGGGCGCTGCACTCACACATCGCGGGCGTCGTCGGCGGGAGCGACGGGGCAGGGGTCGGCAAGGCGCTCAAATACCATGAGCGGGCCTGGTGCCTTCGCCGCGGGACCGACACCATGACGTGGACCTTTGATCCACTCATTGCGCGCAACGCCTACTTCAACATTCACCGGCTCGGGACAGCCGCAATGAAATACTTGCCCAATTTCTATGGAGAGATGACCGACAGCATAAACCGCGGCCAGGACAGTGACCGGATGCTACTGGTCTGGGATCTGCTGCGGGAGCCCGGGGCCCGCATAGCGGCGGGCACCTCGGAGCCGGAGGCCTGTGTCCTCTACAACGAGGACGGTGTGCCGCGTCTCTCCCTCGACTCCCTGGGCTCAGCGCAGCGCGTCCGGGTCGAGATCCCCTCCGATATCGAAACGATGCGGATCGAGCATCCCGATCGAGCCGCTTGCTGGCGCCCCGCGCTCCGCGACGCCCTCGCAACACTCATGAACGACGGTTGGCAGGTCACCGACTTCGCCCGCCGAGGCCACTACAGTCTCGAAAGGACCCCCACACGTGCGCATTCTCAGCATTGATCTCATCAATATCACCCTGCCCCTTGTCTCGCCATTCACCACCTCGTTCAGCACCCAAACCTCGCGCGCACCGCTACTCGTCAGGGTGACGGCCGAGCACAATGGCCGTGAGGTGACTGGCTGGGGCGAGTGTGTGGTTCTCGACGAGCCCGTTTACTCACCTGAGTACCTCGATGGCGCGCGCGAGGTGTTGCAGCGCTTCCTGATTCCGGCGCTCTACGCCTGGCAGGATGCGGGCAAGGCGCTCACCGCCGAGCTTGTCGGCCACGTGCTTGAGCACTTCGTTGGCCACCGCATGGCGAAGGCCGCGCTCGAGATGGCGATCCTCGATGCCCAGCTGCGGGCGACGGACGTCTCCTTCGCCTCCTATTTCGGCGCGACTGTCGGCGCAGTCCCGTCCGGCGTTTCCGTCGGAATCCAGAAGTCAATCCCGGATCTGCTTTCCGCGGTAGGCGGCTATGTCGACCAGGGTTACGTGCGCATCAAGCTCAAGATTCAGCAGGGCTGGGACATCGAGCCCGTCCGTGCAGTGCGCGAGCGCTTCGGCGATATCCCGTTGCAGGTTGACGCGAATACCGCCTACCGGCTCGTCGACGCCCCGCACTTGCGCAAGCTCGACCCCTTCAACTTGCTGCTGATCGAGCAGCCGCTTGCTGAGGACGATCTGCGTCAACACGCCCTCCTCGCCCGCGAAATCTCGACACCGATGTGCCTGGACGAGTCGATTGTCTCTGCCGCCTCTGCCGCCGACGCCATCGCCATGGGAGCCGCAGCCATCATCAACATCAAGCCCGGACGCGTTGGCGGATACCTCGAAGCCAAACGCATTCACGACATCGCCGTTGCCAATGGGGTCGCTGTGTGGTGCGGCGGGATGCTCGAGACCGGCCTCGGCCGCGCGGCAAATGCGGCGCTTGCCGGCCTGCCCGGATTCACCTTGCCCGGAGACATCTCGGCATCCGATCGCTTCTACAAGCAGGACATCACAGAGCCGTTCCGCATCGAAGACGGCCAGATCCGGATCCCGAGCGGCGCGGGCCTTGGCGTCGAACCGATCCCTGCGGTGCTCGCCGAAGCGACGACACGGACCGTGACGGTCGCCCCGCGGCGAACTCAGACCGCTACGGCGAGCGCTCGGTAAGTAGGCGCAACTGGATCATGGCTGCGAAGCGCGCTTCCGGGTCGTTCAGGTCGATCCCTCCAATTGCGGAGAGCCGGCGTAGGCGATAGCGGAAGGTGTTCGGGTGGGTGTACACCAGCGCGGACGCCGCGGCAACGTCGCCGAAGGCATCTAGCCAAGCGCGGAGAGTTTCAACAAGTTGTGCGTTGCGTACCCGGTCGTACTCAAGCAGCCGCGCGACCGGGCCGCTGGGGCGGTCGCCGCGAGCGGCGGCAAGATCTCCGAGTTCGACGAGAAGCGCCTCAACCTGCACATCGTCGAAGATCACGACCTGCGCATGCGACTTACCGAGTTGAAGCACGCGCAGGGCGCGATCCGCGCTGACGCGGGAAGTGGGGAGTGCCGCATGGTCGTCCGCGATTGTGCCAATACCGAGCAGCAGGCGCCGGTCGCCGCCGATGCGCGCCAGGAATTCGTTGGCGACTCGTGCGGCGCGTCGGTCGGCATCCGCTTGATCCGGGCGAACACTGACGACACCGTAGACAATGTTGCCGATGAGGGCGGCTGCGGAGCGGGGGTATACCGCGCCCAGGTGCATCGAGAGGGCGTCGGCGATGCGTTGCCGTGCGGTGAGAAGACGCGCGTGTGCGGCCCCGCCTTCCTCGTCCTCTTCGGAATCTGCGGCAGCGAGCGCAAGCACAACACACCGGTGATCGGTGAGGCGCAACCGTGACGCGGCATCGGCTGCGCCCGACCCGCCCTCAAGCACCGTGGCAAGTAGATCGGCCCGCAGCCTGCGCTCAACGTCGGCACCGGCGCGTATCCGCAGCATATGCAACGCGACGAGCTTCGCGGCATCCTTGAGCGCCCCGATCCGATCTTTCGGCATTGGTTCGCGCACCGCAACCCAGATGGAGCCGAGAATCTCGTCGCCCGCACGCACCGCGAGCGCCACACGAGGGTAGGAGGCCACTTGGGCGTCGACGTCTACGGGAGCGACCTGGATCGGGTCGGTGCTGCGATACAGCTCGCGGAACACACCGCGCTGTTCCAACTGGCGCATGTAGCGCTCGGGAACCTGACGGCCGAGGATTGTCTCGACGCGGGCGGGATCGGCTTCGTCTTGCTTGCCGGAGAAGGCGACGACTCGGGAGTTGCGGTCCTCGATCGTGACGGGCGCATTGAGAAGTGTCGAAATTGCATTGGCGAGCGAGAAGAGGTCACCGGCGGGCATTCCACCGAGGCCGCTCTCGCCGACATCGCCCTCCGCGATAAGAGAGCGCAGCATCGAAGTGAGTTGGGCCCAGGATGCACCGCGGGTCAGCGCGAGTACGGGAATGCCGGATTCTTCGGACGCGCGTATGATCGCCGGGTCAGCACTCACTGGCGCCCGGAGCACGAGGCCGGCGGCGTCTTGCGTGGCGAGTGTTGTGAGCAGCTGGACGATCTCTTCGGTCTCGCGCATCCCAACGCCGAGCACGAGCGCCCCGTGTGAGGGGATCGCATCGTCGAGGGAGTCGTGGATGATGACCGTCTCGATCTGCTTTTGGCCCTCCGCGTTTCCGCAGACGAGCTCAAGAAGGGTCGTTCCGAGGTCTTCGAGCACCCGGCCAAGGCTTGAGCGCGGCCGCGTCGTCACTGACATGAGCATGCCTCCGACACTACGGGCGGACGGTACGACTCGACATTGTTGCGCACGACGAAATCGTACCCCGATTATGTCGGGCGTTACGGAATGTAGCCCGACTGTGTTCCGCGGACGACCAGGGTGCTCGAGTTAGGACCGCGCCTCGGTGTCGATGACATAGCGGCGCGAGGAATCGAATCCAAGCACACGCCCACCATCATCCATGAGCGCGCCCAGGCTGTCGCGCAGGGCGGCCCGCCAGCGCGAAGCGGTCTCCGGCCGACTGCGGCGGAGCCCCTCGATGTCATTCGGGAGGCGAACAATCACGAGCCCCGCATCCGTTTTCCGCACGGTCGGTTCGTCGTCCGCTGAGGGCTCGAGCAGCGTCTGGGCGTCATCGGCCCGGTGTGCGCTCGACTCGATAGCAGCGGGCTTTCCGTGGCAGGCCGCGGCCACGCTCGCCGAGAGTAGGTCCCACGTCACGAGTAACCTATCGGTGTCATCGCCACCGTTTAGAACATCGCTCATCTGCCCGTAGTAGTTGGGGTGGTATTTGCTCGCGCGGGCGCCGAGCTTCACGAGGTTGAAGTGGGCATTGCGACTGATGAGCGGGTCGAAGGTCCACGAGATCTCATGGATGCCCTCGCCCAACGCCCAAGCCCGCTGGTGCGCCTTGACCGCGAAGCCGACATTGCGGCCACGCATTCGACCATCGACGCCCGCGATATGGCTGTGCAGTGCCTGTTGCGAGGGTGCGGCAAAGAACCCTATGCACGCACCGACCAGTTCGTCGCCGTCGTAGGCGCCAGCGAGATAGCTTCCCGCCTTGGAAATTGCCCGCAGGGTTTCCCTATTGACCGGCCCCTGAGTGACATCCGAGGTCCAAATGCGCTCGAAGAGCGCCACTACCTCGGAGAATTCCTCGACCTGGTGCAGCAGACGGATCGTGATGCCCGCAGAGTCCGCCGCGGCCCGCGCCGCCTGACGTGCGTCCTCGACGAGGTCTTCGCTTGTGCCGATGGCGCTCAGGGTGGTCATCGTGCCGACACCGATGCGGCGGGATCCGTCTGTGCAAACTCGTGTATGAGCTCGGCGATGAGCGCGTGGACGAGGCCAGTACGTTCGATCCATGCGCCAACGAGCGCGTGTTCATCGCTCGCGTGTGCACCACCGCCCACTGCGCCGAGCCCATCGAGCGTTGGAACGCCGATCCCGGCCGTGAAGTTGCCATCGGAGGCTCCGCCGACCGAGGCGCTCTCGAGGCGGTCGAGCCCGAGCTCCTCAGCCAACCGGCTGGCGCGCGCGAACAATTCCAGCGCGGCCGATTCCTCGAGCGGCGGACGGTTCGCCCCACCGGTGATGTTCAGCTCGGCATCGGGTAACGTCGCCACGAGCGCGCGCATTGCGGTGTCCACTCTGTCTTGCTCGGCGAGCGTGCGCACGCGCACGTCCACGGCGAAGCTGGATGCGGCTGGGACGGTGTTTGTGGTCGTGCCGGAGCGTAGCAATGTCGGTGTGACCGTCGTGCCGAGTTCCGCGTCGCCGAGGCTTGCGACGGCAAGGATCTGGTGCGCGGCCTCGATCGAAGCGTTAACACCCCGCTCGGGCTCGAGACCGGCGTGCGCCGCCCGCCCTTGCACTGCGACCTCGTAGAGTGAGACACCCTTGCGGGCAACCTTGAGGGCGCCGCCGTCGGCCGATGCCTCGAGCACGAGGGCAGCGGCGCATCCGAGCGCCTCGTCTTCGATGAGCTGCCGGGAGCTGGGCGAACCGAGCTCCTCGTCGCCGGTTACCAGGAGGCTCACGCCATCTCGGTTCGGAAGGGCCGCAATGGCATGGAGCGCCATGATGAGTCCCGCCTTCATATCGAAGGAGCCCGGCCCGCGCAACACATCGCCGTTGATCTCGAACGGATGATCGATGAGCGATCCGATCGGCCAGACCGTGTCGTGGTGGCAGAGTACGAGAACCCTGGGGGTACCGAAGCGCCAGCGCAGGTGCGTGCGCCCCTCGATCACGATGCGCTCGGGGGAGCAGCCGAGCAGCCGTTCCCCGAGCTGGGTGATCGTGTCCGCACTGCGGGCGATGGCGGCTAGGTCTGTGGAGGGCGACTCGCGTTCGACGACGGTACGCAGGTCTTCGAGCATCCGCTTGCTGTCGAAGTTCACTGCGCCACCTTGGGCATTGCCCGTGCGCCGAAATGCACGTACTGCTCGCCCGTCGGCAGTGCATAGAAAACCAGCGAGAGCCACGCCTGAGTGCCGGGCGCCCGCAGCGCGAATTGGCCATCGCCCACCGGGGTGAGGGCGTACTCTTCGACGGGATTCGGCATAGATTCGGCGACGACGCCGCTCACGGTCGTGCGCATACGCACGGCCTCCTCCTCCTTAAAGACCTCCATGACGACGCCGGAGCGTTCGTAGGTTCCGAGGTACGGGGACATGTCGCCCGTGTACGGCTCGGCTGGCGGGCCGAACGATCCCGTAATCGAAACCTCGGCCAGCTCGCCGAAAATCTCGTTGTAGAGCTCGATGTACAGGTCGCGCGTGTTGCCGCCGTTGGTGAGCAGTGTCACGGCGATGCCATCTTCTGGCAGGATGCGCAGGAAGGCGGCCTGGCCGATCGTGTTGCCGTCGTGACCGTAGAGGCGCTTTCCGCCCCAGTCGAAGCGGATCCAGCCGAGGCCCCAGGAATCGCCGAGCACGTGCGGGTCGGGAACGTCGGTCTGGTGCGTGGTCATGAGCTCGGCGCTCTCCGCCGAGAGAATGCGGGTACCGTCGGCTGCGAGCCCGGCCTTGAGATGCATGCGGGCGAACTCGAGCACGTCTGCCGCGGTGGCATCGATGAGTCCGGCAGGGCCAAGCGAACGAGGGAGTGACCACATCGGAGCGAGGATGGGGCCGTTCTCATCGGCGCCCACATGGCCGGCGGCGGCACGGTGAAGCAGAGCCTCCTCCGGCAGCGTCACGGTGTGCTTAAGGCCGAGCGGTGTGAACAGGCGATCGCGAAGTGCATCATCCCAGCTGAGACCTGTGAGTTTCTCGATCACGCGGCCCATCAGTGCGTAGCCAGAGTTGCAGTACGAGAAGGTCGCCCCGATGGGGTGGTTCTGCTTGACCTCGGAGAGGGCATCGACGTACTTTTCCAGGCAGTCGTCGCCACGGCCGGTGTCGGTGAAAACGTCACCGTCTATGCCGCTGGTGTGGGTGAGCAGATGGCGCATTGTCACCGACTTGCTCACCTCGGCGTCGGCAACCCGGAACTCGGGGACCACGTCGAGGATCGGAGCATCGAGGTCGAGCTTGCCCTCGTCGACGAGCTGCATGATGACGGTCGCCGTCCACACTTTCGAGATAGAGCCAATCTGGAAGACGGAGTCGTTGGTGGTCTCGACACCGGTGTTGATGTTCAGCACGCCGTGGCTCGCGAGGACAGGCTCCTCGCCGAGGCGCAGGATGCCGAGCGTGGCCCCAGGAACTTTGTGGGCGGCCGCCAGCTCGCTCAGGCGCTGCTGCCAGTGCGCGGCGTTGAGAGCCTTCTTGCGAACGGGGGTCCCGGCGGCCGGGGCATAGCGCTCCACCCAGTCGACGATGCGCTCGTTCCAGTCGGCGCGGTGCGAGGGCGCTCCGCCGAGAATAAACAGGTGCGAGCCGCCCGGGTAGAGCACGAGCTCGCTCGGCACATCCTGTTCGCGGAGGGCGGTGAACCACTGCTCGGCCTGGCCGACTGGGCAACGGTGGTCCTCGCCTCCCTGCACGATGAGGGTCGGGGTGCGAACCTGGCCCACCTGGCTGTAGGGCGATTGCGGGGCCAGGAGTTCCGGGTTCTTCCACGGCAGGGCACGGTTCTCGAGGCGCGACACGAAGTGGCCGGCATCCGATGTGCCGGCGACGCTCGTGAGATCGGCGACAACACCGCCGGCGACGGCAGCCGCGAAGCGGTTGTCGCGCGAGGTGAGATAGCAGGTCATGAAGCCGCCGTAGCTGTAGCCGGTGACGGCGAGGCGTGCGGGGTCGGCAACACCCTCGGCGACGAGATCGCCGATCGGCTCGAGGAAGTCCTTGGCGTCACTCGTGCCCCAGCCGCCGAGAGCTCCGCGGTAGAAGTCGTTGCCGTAGCCGTCGCTTCCGCGCGGGTTGACCGTGAGCACAGCCCATCCGCGGGCAACGAGTTCGTGGTGGTAGGCGTGGATGGGGTCGGCGGCCCCGTTCCACGCATTGTGCGGGCCGCCGTGCACATCGAGCAGGAGCGGGAGGGGGCCGGTGCGTTGCGGGTCGCGGCGCAGCCAGCCGTGCACGACGACGCCATCCGAGATCGTGAAACTTCGCGGCTCGGCGACGATGACGCCGGTCTCCTCTGGCGAGTAGCTCGTGAGCACCGTAACGGTGCCAGAGCACAGATCGACCGTGGAGACTTCACCGAAGGACGTTTCCGTCGCGAGCACGATCGCGGCGGTGTTGCCGACGACGGAGACGCCGGACACGTTGGCCGCTCCGCCGACGATGACACGCTGCACCGCACCGTCGATGCTCGTAGCGTAGAGGTGGGTGTAACCACCGTCGCGCAGGCAGAAGATGACTGTCTGGCCATCGGCACTGAGCTGCGGGAGAGCGCCGGGGTAGCCCGCGCCGCCCGGCATGACATTGCGGTCGAGAGCCGAAGTGATATCTCGTGGCGCTTCGCCGTCGAGGGGAAGGAGCAGCACGCTCGCGTTTCCCACCTCGGCATCGGTGCGACCGACGGCGATGAGCTTGGAGGCATCAGGCGTCCAGCCGGTGACGGAGAGCTGCACGTCGGCGGCACCCACGAGGCGTGGCCTGGCATTGCCATCGCTCGAGGACATCACATAGGCGGCCGTCTCGAAGGTGAGGTCTGAATCGGCCTCTTTGCCGGTGGAGAAGGCGATCCTTTCGCCGTCCGGAGACCAGACCGGATCGCCGGCGTGCCAGTCGCCACGGGTCATCTGAGTTGTCTCGCCGCTGCCGAGGCTCACGACATGGATGTGTTTGCGCACCGTCCCAAGGAGGCCGGCACCGTCGGCTTTGTAGCCGAGCCTGTTTGTGACGATTGGTGCCGTACGGCGCTTCGCGAAGTCATCGCTGCCTTCGGCGGGCAGCGCAGCAGAGTCGATGGGGCCGGAGAACGCGATGCGTGTGCCGTCGCCGCTCCACACGGGGTCGCCAGCGCCGAGAGCCTGCGTCGTGACCTGCTCGGCTTCGCCGCCGCCGATCGGCAGAACCCAAATCTGAGGCGCCCCATCCTGGGCACGCAGGAAGGCCAGACGTGTCCCATCCGGGCTCCACCTCGGTGTCGAGTCGCCCGTTCCCCGGGTCAACCGGCGCGGTTCGCCGCCCTCCGCGGCCACGAGCCACAGCGAGCGTTCGTCGCGGTCTTCGGCGCGGTTGGTGGTCTTCAGAACATAAGCGATGCTGCCGCCGTCCGGCGACAGAGCGGGCTGCTCTGGAAGCTGCGTGGCAATGAGGTCGTCAATGCTTACACGTTGTTGTGCCATCGTGTGGGTCTCCTGATCAATGAGTTGCGCTGTGCGGGGTTTGGCTGGAGCGGATGCTGTTACCAAGCGGGTTCGAAAGGTTGCGGTAGACGGTCTTTTGTGAGCTCGGCGAAGTGGCAGGCCGTGGCGTGCCCCGGCGTCGTGGGAAGCTGTGGGGCGCTCTGCACGCAGATCTGACGCTCGGGGTGGACGAGCGGCCCAATCGGGCAACGCGGGTTGAATCGGCAACCGCTCGGCGGGTGATGTGGGTCTGCGGGTTCGACGTCCAACGGAGCGGCCGGATCAACGGCAAGAAGGTTGCCGTTGCGGGTCGGCACGGATGCGAGCAGCTCGCGGGTATACGGGTGCTTGGCGTTGTTCAGAACCTCATCGACCGGTCCGAGCTCGACGATGTGGCCGAGGTACATCACTGCGATGTAGTCGCTCAGATAGCGCACGACCGAAAGGTTGTGCGAAATGAATAGCATCGTGAGCTCCAGCTCGGCGCAGACATCGCGCACCAGGTTCAGAACCGAGCCCTGCACCGAGACGTCAAGAGCCGAGGTGATCTCATCGGCGATGATGACCTCGGGTCGTGCGGCAAGCGCCCGAGCGAGGCCGATGCGCTGACGTTGGCCGCCCGAGAGAGCACCCGGGAGCGAACCCGCACGGTCGGGGTCAAGGTTGACAAGCTTAAGCAACCGCCCGACCTCGGCTCGCTTGGCCGCGGCTGAGGAGAACGTGCCACGCGGAATCATCTCGGCGATGGACTCACCGATCGTCATGCGTGGATCGAGCGAGGAGAACGGGTCCTGAAAGACCATCTGAATTGGATGCCGGCGCCGCAGCGTCGTGACATCGACGCCGTCGAGCGTGATTGTGCCACCCGTGACAGGGGCGAGTCCGATGGCGGCGCGGGCGAGCGTCGACTTGCCCGAGCCCGATTCGCCGACGAGGCCGACGACCGAACCGGAGGGGATGGTCAGCGAGACGTCATCGACAGCGGTCAGGCCTGTGCTGCGGGATCCATATCTCACGCTGACATGATCAAAACGTAGCTCGCTCACTGTGCGCCTCCCACAGTTGCGACCGGCGCAGCTTCAGTGTGCGCGGCGGCCGTTAGTTCCGGCAGTGTCACGCGAGTATCGCTCTCTACGGGGTTCCAGCAGGCGACCCGGTGCTTATCCCTGTGGATCTCCAACTCGGGGTCGGCCTCGCGGCACTGTGCCGTCGCCAGCGGGCAACGGGCGGCGAAGGCGCATCCAAGCGGTACTTCGCCGGGTGCCGGCGGGCGGCCGGGAATCACGCCGAGGGGCTGTTCGCGGTCGGTGTCGAGATCGGGCACGACCTCAAGCAGGGCTCGGGTATAGGGGTGGCGTGCGCCCGTGTAGAGTTCCGCCGTCGGAAGATCTTCGACGACGCGGCCGGCGTACATGACAAGCACGCGTTCGCAGCTTTGCGAGATGACGGCGATGTCGTGGCTGATCAGCAGGATCGCCGCGTTCGTGTCGGTGCGCACCCGTTCAAGGAGCCGAAGAACCTGGCGCTGCACCGTGACATCGAGGGCGGTGGTCGGTTCGTCGGCGATGATCAGTTTGGGGCTGTTCATGAGGCCCATCGCGATCATCGCCCGCTGTCGCATCCCGCCGGAGAATTCGTGCGGGTACTGTTCGGCGCGCCGGGTGGCCGCGGGCACGCGCACGGCCTGAAGCTGCTTGACGGCGCGTTTCATGGCTTCCTTCTTGCTCATGCCCTGGTGTTCCTGTGCGGCCTCAGCGAGCTGGCTGCCGATGCGTCGGGTGGGGTTGAACGAGGTCATTGGATCCTGAAACACCATTGCGAGTGACGTACCGAGCAACCCACGAATGGTCTTCTCCGGCGCGGTGAGCATCTGGATGCCGTTGAACTCGAGTCGATCGGCGTCCACGACGCCCGGCGGTTCGATGAGCCGGGAGGCGGCCAGCGCGGTCAGGCTCTTGCCCGAGCCGGATTCGCCGACCACGCCCAGCGCCTCACCCTCCCTGACCTCGAAGCTCACTCCGCGAACGGGGTGCACCAGACCGCTGGGGGTTGGGTACGAGACGCGGAGGTTCTCGATGCTGAGAATCGTGCCGACGGAAACGGTAGAAAAGGCGGGAACCGCACGGGTGGTGGGCTGCGGCCGCGGCGGGAGCGTCCAACGACCGATGGTGACGCGGCCACCGGCCACGGATGCTGCGGTCTCGCCGAGCAGGTTGAACGCGAGGCCGGCAACGATAACGGCGACGGCCGGGCCGAAGGCTGCAGCGGGGTTGATGTAGATGCGGTTGAGTCCCTCGCCGAGCAGCTTGCCCCAGTCGTAGGCGGGAACCTGTACGCCGATACCGAGAAAAGACAAGCCGGCGAAGGCCAGTAGCGCACCGCCGGCGGCAACGGTCGCGTTGACGATGAGAGGCTCGGCAATGTTTGGCAGTACGTGCCGGATGAGCACGCGCAGGCGCGAGACGCCGGCGGCGCGTGCGGCAGAGATGAAGTCACGGCCTGCGATCGCGGCAGACATGGTCTGGGTGAGGCGGGCAAAGCCCGGGGCCATGGCAAAGCCGATGGCGAGCACGGCCCCGGTCGTGCCGACACCGAAGATCACGGCGAAGAACAGCGCTAGCAGGAGGCCAGGGAAGGCGACGGCAATGTTGACGATGCCGACGACGAGGCGTCCGGCCCAACGCGGGAGCACGGATGGGGCCGTGCCGAGCAGGGTTCCGACCGTGACGCCGATGACGACTGCGATGACCGCGAGTGCGACCGAGAGCTGGGTAGCAATCAACACGCGGGCGAGAACGTCGCGACCCAGCGCATCCGTGCCAAGGAGGTGCTCAGCGCTTGGACCCTGCTGTGTGCCAGAGGTGTCGATGGCCTCGGCCTGTGCGCCCCAGATCAGGGGGGCAAAGACTGCAAGCAGGGCAAGGAGAAGGACGAGAACTGTGGCGGTGGCCCCGACCGGGCTACGGACGATGGAAAGCCATTTCAGACGAGTGGGCATCAGGACTCCCGAATTGTAGAGCGCGGATCGAGAAGTGCAAGCACGATATCGATTACGAGGTTGACGAGAAGTACACCCATTCCATAGATGAGCACGATGGACTGCACCACCGGGTAGTCCTTGGACAGGATGGACTGCACGATCATGGTGCCGAGGCCGGGCCAAGCGAAGATGTTTTCGACAAGTACGGTGCCCGCTACCATGCCGCTGAGGAGGAGACCGGTGAGCGTGAGCGTCGCCGTCATGGCATTGGGGAGGGCGTGGCGGATATAGATCTTTCGCGGCGCCAAGCGCTTGGCGCGGGCGGTGCGAACGAAGTCTTGGCTGAGGACGCTGAGGACCTCGACTCGGATGATGCGCGAGAAGACAGCGATTGGCCCGACGGCCAGAGTGACAACGGGTAAGACCAGCGCTAACGGACTGTCATTGCCCGCGATCGGGAACCAACCGAGGTTGACCGCGAAGATGTAGACGAGCCCGACGCCGAGGAGGAACTCGGGGATTGCCGCGAACACCACACAAATGATGGCGAAGGTGAGTTCGAGCCCGCGTCTGCGGCTGCCGCGGGTCACCACGGCCATTGTGACGCCGAGCGGAAGGGCGATGAGTAGAACGAGGAGGCAGGCGAGCAGGGCGAGCTGCAGGGTGGCAGGGAACCGTGTCGCGATAATGTGGGCGACCGGCTCGTTGGTGATGGTGGAAACCCCGAGGTTGCCGGTGAAGAGCTTGGCGAAGTAGTTCACATATTGCACGATCAGCGGCTGGTCGAGACCGAGCGCGGCGCGCCTGGCCTCGACCAACTCGGCTGGTGCGTTCATGCCGAGCGCCGCGCGTACGGGATCGCCGGGCACGAGGTGGATCATGAGGAAGGCCGCCGTGATCAGCACCCACAGCGAGAGGATGAACTGTCCGCCGCGTCGCACCGCGAAGGTCAGCCAGGGGCTGATTCCTGCGCGTGATGCGGCAGTCGGTGCCGCCACCGTTTCGGTCATGGTGCTGGTCATGGGGCTACCAAACCTCTCGAGCTACTTGAACAGACGAATTGACGCGGGCTCGAGGCTGTCGCTCTGAACGAACTCCGCCTTGCTGCCGAACACTGACACAACCGAGTTCGCGAACGGGATGACGTCTGCGGCTGCAATGAGTGCTGCCTCAGCGTGCGACCAGTCGTCACAGCCTTCTTTGCCGGGCTTCGTCGCGGCAGAGGTCGTGGCGGCGATGTAGTCGGCGTTATCGGTGTAGCCGAAGTTTGAGCCTTTCGGCGGGGTTGCGCCGGAGAAGAATGGCACGATCTGGCTGGGCAGGCCAACGCCGACTGAGATGAGTGAAACGTCCCAGTCGCCGGTACCGAAGAGCGTCTGGCTCACGCCGTTGGCATCGACACCCTTGGGGGTCGCCGCAACGCCGATCTCTTTCCACATCGACTGCAGCAGCTCCGAGGTCGAGCCGAAGGAGTCGGAAATATACGAGGGGTAGATAACGGTGAGTGAGAGCTTCACTCCGCCCTTCTCGCGTATGCCGTCCGATCCGAGCTTCCAGCCGGCGGAATCGAGTGCGTCGGCTGCGGCCTTCACATCGAAGGCCGGGATGTTGGCCGTCGCCACGTCGGCATGGCAGGGGTTCGGCGCCGAGTTGACGAGGCTGGTCGGCGCGGTGCCCCTGCCGTTCGAGATAACCGCGCGCAGCTTATCGAGGTTCAGGCCCTTGGTGAGGGCAATGCGAAGAGCCTCATCAGAAAGCAGCTTCTTTGGGTTCTTGTTGAACTGAATCTGTCCCAAACCAGCTTGAATATCACTGGAGAAGAGCTTCTTGGTGCGCAGCCGCTCGGAATCGGGCCCCACAACCTGTGCGGCGTTCAGCTCGCCCGAAAGTAGCAGATTTGTCGCAGTGGTCTCGTTGGGCAGGACCTTGAAGATGACAGTGGCGGGGATGCCAGCCTGCTTCGGGTCCCAGTCGCCAGGGCCCCAAACGAACTCCTTGCGCCGGGTCAGTGTGTACTGCGAGTTCGGGGCGATCTTGGTCATCGTGTACATGCCGGTCGCGCCTTCACCCTTGGCGAGCGCATCCGCGTGGCCGAGAGCCGGCCCGCACACCATGTGCACGCTGCCAACGTTTTCGAGGAGGAAGGCGTCGGGCGCGCCGCTCTTCACGCTCAGCACGCCGGTGGCGTCGTCGCCTGTCGCGACCGTGCCGGCTTGTACGTTTAGCCCGACGAGGGGCGAGCCGTTCTTCGGGTCCGCAATGAAGTTGATGTTCTCCGCGAGCATTGACGCGGTGATCGCGGTGCCGTCAGCGCAGGTGGCGTCCTTGCGCAGGGTGAAGGTGGCGTTGGTGGTGTCGGCCTTCCACTTGCTCGCGAGCCCGGAAACGATGGTGCCGTCACTCCCTACCTCGACGAGGCGCGAATAGAGGAAGCGGTCGATGGTGCGCGCGACACTCATCGCGGTGATCATGGGGTTGAGGTTTCCAGGGTCGGCGCCGATTGCCATCGTGAATGTGCCGTCGGTCGCAAGCTCGTTACCGGAGTGGTTGCCGGAAGCGCCGGGCGCGGCGCAGGCCGTGAGAGCAAGTGCTGCCGCCCCAACGAGGGCGACGAATGGGGTAATGGAACGCATGAAATGCCTCCAGCTGGTCGTGTGCGAGATGGGATGTGTGCGGGTGGAGTTACGAAGAGAGCTCCCGGAGGTGCTCAACCGCGAGGTGACCGGCCACGCCGATGGAGGCGTCGACGGCGGGCAAGCGGTCTGCCAGCGAGTCGGCTCTGGTGAAGACGGCGACCGCATACTGCCGTCCGTCTGGGTAGGTGACGACGCCCGCCTCATTGCGCACTGCGGGCACGGTTCCCGTCTTCGCGGCAATCAGTACATCACTCGGGAATCCCGACGACAGCCGGTGCGGCCAGATCTGCTGCGCCATGATGTCTCTGGCGGTCTTGCAGGCCGCTGGAGACGCTGCGGTGTCAGTCCAAATTGCATTCAGAAGCGTCGTGATGTCCCGCGGAGTCGACGCGGCAGTACGCACCGGATCAAGGATCGAGAGGCCCCAGATCTGCTCGGCCGTCGCCGCTTCCAGCAGCTCCTTGAGGTCGCTCTCCGCACCGCCGCCGAGGTCTTCGACGACCGAAGCGAACAAGTCTTCGCAGCAGCCGATCAGACGCGTTTGGCTGAGCCCGAGGTCGCTCACGACCTGGTCAACTGCCTCCCGACCGAGTTGGTGGTAGAGGACGTCGGTTGCGGCATTATCGCTCATCACCATCATGTTGTGGGCAAGGTCACGCCAGCTGGCCTCGACATCGTCGGCGAATCCTGCGGTGCCAACTCCGCCGGTGCGGTAGCGCGCAGTGACAATCGTCCGCCCGCTTGGATCCAGCTGGCCGGCATCAACCGCGCGGACAAAGGCGACCAGGACGAAGATCTTGAAGACGGACGCGAGGATTACGCGCTCGTCGGAGCGGACGGAGACCTCGTGGTCGCAATCCGCCCCGATTTCACGCGCGTGTAGGAAGCCTGTGGCTCCAACCCGCTTGAAGACATCCGGGATGGCGGCGCTCATGCCGACACCCGGCGGTCGGCGCGACCGGTGTGCAGGTACAGCGCGTTGCCGTTGCCGTCGTTGCCCACGAAGGCGTGCGGTGTGTGTAATCCGTTACGGGCTTTACGTGCGATGAGGGTGTCGCCCTTCCAAGGCACCAGCTCGACCGGGGGCCGCTCCAGGGCAAGCTCGGCGAAGATTCCCTTCATCGTCTGTTCGATCCAGATCCGCCCCTCTGTGTCCTGGGTGACGTGGGAGTCCGCGACCTGTGAGCTGTAGGTGCCGACGTAGCGCGAGGCATCGATGGCGTGGACGTCGTTCGCGGGGGTGGGAAGCTCCGGCACGACAATGCCAGTGAGACGGTTGATGACGGGGGAGATGAGCTCCTTGTAAAGGCCAAGAACGTCGCCGCCGTTTGTCAGCACCGCAATCGCGGCCTTCTGCCCAGGGATCACGCGGAGGAAAGCGCTCTGGCCGATTGTTCCTCCGTCGTGGCCGATGACGGGGCCGCCCTCCCAATTGAAGAGCTCCCACCCAAGACCCCAGCTGTCGCCCATGAGACCGAGTTCCGGAAGCTTGACCTGCTGCTCCTGCATTGCTGCGACGCTTTCGGCGCTCAGGATCTGTTTGCCATCCGGGCCAACTCCGCCGTCGATGTGCATCTTTGCGAAGGCGATGAGGTTGCTCGCGCTCATAGCGAAAACGGATCCGGCCGGAGCGTTCGAACGCACAAGTGACCAGACCTGTGCCGGCTCCGGAGCGGCGTCCTCGCTCGGGCTGATGTGACCAAGCGCGGCACGGAACATGATTGCCTCCCCCGCCCCCGTGGCCGCGTGCTTGAGCTGCAGCGGGTCGATGAGGTGTTCGCGCAGGCAAGCCTCATAGTGCTTGCCACGAACAACCTCGACGATGCGGCCGAGAACCGAGAAGGCTGCGTTGTTGTAGGAGAACATTTCGCCGGGTTCGAAGAGCTGTGGCACATCGGCGAGGATCGGCATGAACTTCTCGACGGCGTCTTCGCCCTCGGTCGTGGCTTTGAAGATATCGCCCTCAAAACCGGAGAGGTGGCTGAGGAGCTGACGAACGGTGATCTTCGCCGCGGCGGCCTCGTCGGCGATGACGAAGTCCTTGACGTAGCGGCGAACGGGTGCGTCGAGGTCGACGAGTCCCTCATCGACAAGCTGCATGACGAGCGAGGTTGTCCAGACCTTGGTGATGGAACCGATCTGGAAGACCGAGTCGGTGGTGGCCTCAACGCCGCTCGCTTTGTTCAAGATGCCTGCCGCGGTCCGGACCACGTCGCCATCACTGAGAATCGCCACGGATGCGGCGGGTACCTGGTATTTGGCGATGAGGTCGGGCAGCTTTTCCTCGACCCAAGCACCGATCTGTGACAGTGATTCCACCATGAAAGTTCCTCCTCGTTGAGAATGCGAATTCGCTGAGCCTATTCGCTGCTGCCGCACTAAAAACTGGTAGCAACCGACGAGACTTGCGTGCAGCTTGGTTCGATTGCACAAAGTGGCCCGCTCGCCGTTAGACGCCTCGGATCGCGTGCATCCCGGGCAAAGTAGGTTTCGGTCATCGGGGGTCTCCCTTGAGCGGGCGGCCGGGGAACGCGTCCGTCAGCATGAGACCGCCCCGCACGACGGCTGTACCGCCGACGAAGAGATGGCGCACACCGACGGAGGGACGGGTGGAATCGAGGTAACTTGCGGTGTCGGAGAAGCGCTCCGGCTCGATCACGACGATGTCGGCGTCCGCACCGATACCAAGGTGGCCCTTGGCCCGTGCGCCGGACGCTGCATCGTCGAGAACGCGCGCCGGCAAGTAGGAACAGCGCCGGAACGCCTCGAGCCAGCTCCAGGCGCCGGTCTCACGCACCATCATGCGAATCGACCGGGCAAACGTTCCTGCCGTGCGAGGGTGGGTGGCGCCCCCGGCCGGTAGCGGCCACTGGAGCGATTCGCGAACTTCGCGGGCCCACGTGACGGGCATGGCATCGCTCGCGACGATGGCATCGGGAAAGGCGAGGGCGCTCTGAAGGAGGGCCCGGTCGCTCGGATCCTCTTCGTTGAGGAACGCGACTACGCACGCGGCGGCCGGGTCGGTGCGGCGAATCTCTCTCAGGCGCGCGGCATCCGCGACCCGTTCACCGGTGGTGACGATTGTGATGTCGCTCGGCTTGATGCCCCAGGCGCCGAGGCGCTCCGGAGCGAGGAAGAATGCACCGATCGCGGTGCTGCCCGCGCCATAGGGGTAGGTCTCCACGGTGACGCGGTTTCCCTCGGCCTGAGAGCGTTCGAGCATGCCGAGTACACGGTCAATGTAGCGGCGGGAGGTGCTGTTGACGTGACAGTGGTGCATGGCCGCGCCGGTTTCGGCGGCGGCAATCATGATCTCCGCAGAGCCGTCGATCGGTGTCGTCGGGTCCGCCTCGATCAGTTCACGCACGTGGGTGAATGTTGGAGCCTTCGCTGCGGCGGCGAGACGCGCGACCGCAAGGAACTCCGCCGGATCGGTGCGCGGCGCATAGCCGAGCAGGATGCCGATTCCGAGGGCGCCGTCTGCGATCTCTGTCTCGAGCTGCGCGAGCCAGGTGTTCAACTCACGCGGGCTCGAACTGCGCTGCCACTCTGGTTTGGCGAGTAGGCCGAGGGCGTTGTGCACATCGGCGACCGGTGCCTCGCCTAGGTGAGCAAAGGCGCGCGCCTGCGCCCAGGAGGCCGAAAAGCCGTAGTTGAGGGGGCGGCCCTCGCGGGCGGCATTGGCCATCGCCACAGCGACGGGGGCCAGCCCAGCTTCGAGGTCAAGTGCCGTCGTGACTCCGTCCATCGCCTGCAGGCGCTGCCCGGCGACAGAATGAACGTGGCTGTGGAGGTCGACGAAGCCCGGGCCGACTATGCATCCGCTGACGTCGATGACCGTGGCCCTCTCGGTCTCGGCGCGGGACAGCTGGGCCCCTGCCGCTACTATGCTGCAGTTCTCGATGAGGAGATCGCCGATGTTGTCATGTCCGGTGCCGGGGTCGATGACCCGCCCGCCCTTCAGAAGTGTGCGCATTGAGCCAGCTTGGCAGGTTTCGGATGCCTGCCAATTGGCCATTCTGACGATCGGCACCCCGTGACATCGTCGGGTTGAACCACAACGAGCGCCGTCGTTCGCTTAACTCCGGACGCGCCCGGCCCGGAGCCTGGACCACACCGCGGGCGCCAATACCACCGCGACGCCGACGACGGCCCCGATCACCGTCTCGACGATGCGGTCCCGCAGCAAGAGCCCGGGCGGGACGTTGGCCACCAGCAGGGTGGAAATGAGCGCCAGCGGCGTGACGAATATCTGTGCCACGAGATATTGGCGCGCAATGAAGAGCTCGGCCCCGAACTGGCATGCGGCAATCACCAACACCATTTGCCATGGCGCCGGGCCGAGCCAGAGGATTCCGGCCAACACCAGCAAACCGAGCAGGGTCCCGACGATCCTCTGGATTCCCCGTTGCACCCGATGCCGGGTACTGCGCCCCACCAAGGGAACCACTGCCGCCACCATGGCCCAATAGCCGTGTCCGAAACCGAGCCATTGCCCAGCCAAGGTAGCAAGCGTTCCGGCTAGCCCGGCAGCCACGAAGTAGCCCGAGCCTTCCAGCCAGGCTGCCCGGATTTCCTGTGGCAGCAGCCGTTCCGCCGGTGGTCGCTTCCAGGGCGTCCGGTAGCTCGGGACCACCCGTGCCGACATTCCGATCAGCAACGCCAACACCGCGGTCAAAACGGCGGCCAACATCCCTTCCCAGAGCGGCGGCTGCTGAGGTACGGAGGCGATCGCGGCGAAAGCGAAAATATGGAAGAGGGAACCTGCCGGGCGAAGCCGCCACAGGGCCGTCACCACGGAGCAAAGCGCAGCAACCAACGTGGTGCCGAGCGTCAGGATCCACACGTAAGCGTCCGAACCCTGCGCAGCCCTGGCCGTCAGGGTGGCGAGCAGGATGATGCCCAGCAGCAGCGAACCGGCCCGGAGCTGGCTTCGAAAACGGTGGCTGTGGGGCTCGTTACGGCCATAGATATTCGTGAAGGCCGCAAAGCTGGCGAAGACTACAAGGTCCAGGCGTCCGAACAACACGAGGGTGATCAATGGCAGGAAGACGCCCACCGCGCAGCGCACAGCCGGGTGATGGTCCTTGTTCCCGGGACCGATCCTGAACATCTCTGCCAGGGCGTTCAATGGATTGCCTGCCTCTGTTTGCTTCTCTTGAGCGCTGTACGGCCCAACTAATCCCCACCCCCACCCTCGCCTCGCAAGCTCGGCCAGGGAACCCTGGCGGCGTGGGCCCACGACGGCGGCACTGGCATCCGCTCCGACCTTACGCCGGGCGGCTCCAGGCAGCCCGGTCCCCTTCCGTTGAATGGTAAGCCCTGGCTGTGAGCATGACGCCTCGTCGGCTTCGATTGATAGTCTCATTTCGGTTGTTACCAGCCGGGCCGGGCCTCATTCCGGCCACACCACCCGTACCCATCACCGGAGGTCATCCATGCTCAAAGGTTTCAAGGACTTCGTTCTTCGCGGCAACATTATCGAGCTGTCCATCGCGGTTGTCATCGGCACCGCGTTCACAGCCTTGGTCGCAGCGTTCACCACCAACATCATCAACCCGGTCATCGCCGCCGCCGGCGGTGTCAACGCCGAGGGCCTGGGTTTCTCCATCTGGCCGGACAACGCTAAGACCTTCGTCAACTTCGGCGCCGTCATCACCGCGTTCGTGACCTTCCTGATCACGGCCGCCGTGGTGTACTTCATTTTCGTTGCGCCCATGAACAAGATCAACGAACTGACCAAGCGCCGCGCCTCCATCGAAGAGCCCGAGGACGAGCCGCTACCGGCCGACACCGCCCTGCTGGTTGAAATCCGCGACCTCCTGACCGAGCTCGCAGCTGCCAACAAGAGCAACGAGAACGCTCGTTAATTTTCGGGCGCTAAGGCCAGTTCGGCGCGTCCGGTCGGCGCCGAACTGGCCCGCAGCAGTGCTGCCTAAGATCGTGACGTAGGCGCAATCCGCCTGAAACAGGGCTCCGGCACGATTGGTGCCATGAAGCCGAACACGAGGACTCCCGCTACAGCCGAGCTCACCTGCGAAGTGTGCGGCCAGATGCCCGAGGCTCCGAAGGCCCGGGTAACAGTGGCCCAAATCGCCGTGATGCTGCCCATCGAACTTCTTGTCCACGCCGCCGTGGTTGAAACGCAACTGCCTTACCTGGCCAAGGTGCTCCTCCTGACGGTGACAGCGACGGTCCTGGTCATTTGGGTCGCCGAGCCATCCGCGGCCAGGATTCTGCGGCGCTGGATCCACGCGCCTGCCCTCCGCCACCGCAGGAAGCTCCATTCGGCCCCGGCGCTTTGGCGGGCGAGGACCGTGCTCCGCGACCAGCCGGGCTCCCTCCAACGCATCACCCAATCGCTCGCGCGAACGGACATCAACATCCTCAGCATTCATGTCCATCCCGTGGATGGAGCCGTCATGGACGAATTCGTGTTGTCCGCCCCGGGCCACCTCGGCGAGCATGAGCTGCTGACAGCGCTCGACGACGGCGGCGGTCGGGATTCGCACGTGTGGCCTACCACTGCACTCGCCATGGCGGACGGCCAGACCAAGGCCCTGAGCCTGGCTGCCCGGATCGCCGACAACCCGGACGAACTGCCGCTAGCGGTTGCGGAACTCCTCTCGGCGAAAATCGTCACCCCCGAACCCGAAGGTCCGGCCGCGGAGGCGGAGGCCGCCGTCGGGCCCTCCACGACGTTCCTCAAGATCCCTACCGCCTGGCACGGACCGCTCCTGTTCTCCCGGCCGGGCGAGCCGTTCACACCGGCGGAATCAGCACGTGCCCATCGGCTTGCCGAGCTGGCGGAAATCCTGGCGCACACCCGCAGCGCCGAGTCCAAGGACCGGGACTAAACCGGCCGACAACTGGAAGGCGGTGGCGGGATGAGCGCCATGGACCCGAGGGAGCTGGATTCCGCAGGGGTGCCCGTTCCCGGCCAGCCCAGCGCCGAGGCGGTGGCCACGAGCCGGGAGCCCCAGCACTGGGGCCGGGCGATGGCCGTTGCCATCAGCAAACTCGCGGACCAGCTGACATCGGAGGATGGGCATGAAGCCCTCTTAGGCCGGGAACTGCGGCTCCGCATCACGGCGGATCCGGACGGCGTGCGCATCGCGGTGTGGTGTTTACCGGAGGACTAGTAAGGCGGACGGGACGCTCCGGATTTCGCATCGTGAACCCGACGCCGGTGCCCGCAAACTCCGCAGGTACAGTTTGTCGGGTGACTACCAAGATTGATCTGGAGCGTGCTGCCGATACCCTTCGGGCGTGGGCATTGGATGAAGACCTGAAGCAACATGTCATGTCCACACCAGCCTTGGCGACGATGGCCTCGCGCGTGGCAAGGCGATACTCGGCCGGAGACACTGCCGCGGACGCCATCGAGGTAGCGGCGGCGGCGGTGGCCCGCGGGCATGCCGCGAGTATCGAATACGCCGGTGAGAGCGTACGCAACGCGGACCTGGCACGCTCGGAAGCCGGGGTGTTCCTTGAGTTGGGCGCTGCCCTCGGGAAGGCCGGCCTGCCGAGCACCATCTCTTTCGATCTCTCCCACCTCGGCGCTCTCGTGGACCGCGACCTGGCCCTCAACCATGTGCGCCAGCTTGCCGCGATAACTGAACCGTACGGAACGGGACTGATGATCTCGGCCGAAGGTTCGGATCGGACCGATTTGGTCCTCGACCTGTACGACGAGCTCGCTGCTGAGATCCCCCGCGTCGGGATCACGCTCCAAGCGCGCCTGCACCGCACGCTCGGAGACCTTGAGCGGGTCCTTCGCCACCCGGGCACCGTTCGGCTGGTCAAAGGCGCGTTCCTTGAACCCGAGTCCGTCGCCTACCCTCGCAACAGCGTCGAGCTGACTGCCGCCTACCTCGATCTGGCGAACGAGCTGATCCTTTCCGGCCATTCGCTGTCCCTCGCGACCCACGATGACGCGCTCGTCAACACGCTCATCGCCAGGCACGGCGACGCGCTGAAGTCCGGCGCGATCGAATTCGAGATGCTCCTCGGGCTGGGACCTGAGCTACTGGACCGACTCCATAGGGACGGCTACCGGACGCGCGAGTACGTCATCTTCGGTGGCGAGTGGTGGTTGTACGTCCTCAACCGCACCGCGGAACATCCCGAGCGAGCACTGACGGCTCTCGCCGACCTGAATCCGAGCTAAGCCCTCCCCGATCCTGTCCGCCCTCGACGCCCGAAACGCCTAGTGACTCAGAAATTCCCTATCGACACCGGAATTCGCGCGTCGCCGTACTTTCTCCTCGTCCCATAGCCAGCCGCGCGTCGTGAGGTAGGGAGCGCGTCGTGAGGTAGGGAGCGCGTCGCGAGGTAGGGAGCGCGTCGCCGCCACAACGGGAACCCCGGTACCCTATCCCGCGCCCCCAGGCACCTTTACACCTTCCGGTATCCCACCTGCCCGCCACGCCACCCAAGAAACGCCGCCAATCCAGCCCCGCCAGGCACTCGGTCACATTCCATTTCTTCGCTTTGTATACCAAAACTCTTGACAGTGCGACGGGTCACATCTAATTTTGATTTTGGGATCCCAACGCGGGATCCCAAAACGGACTCAGCGAACCGGCAGCGTCCCTCCTCCAGAAAGAGGACCGGGCCGTTACAGCTGCCGCCGGCGCGAGTCCAGCTGCCGCGGCAACCCGCACCCAGCTCAACAATTCAAGACTTTCCCCGCTCCTCAAACTCCCCCTGAAGGAGAAACTGTGTCTCTCCAAAACACCGAAACAGCGGCGCATGCAGCCGAAGGAAAAACAGCAGAAGAAGCCGGCAAGGACGGCGTGCAGCGACGCACGCGTGTCCGTTGGAGGCTCTTCGTCCTGCTGCTGATCCTGGTAGCCGTCAACTACATCGACCGCGGCTCCATTTCCGTGGCATTGCCCATCATCCAAAAGGAATTCAACCTCGCACCGGAGCTCGTCGGGCTCCTCCTTTCAGCATTCTTCTGGACCTATGCCCTCATGCAGATCCCGGTCGGCTTGCTCATCGACAAGTTCGGTCCCCGCAAGGTCGTCACCGCGTCGTGCATCGGCTGGGGTGCCGCAACGGCAGCATCCGGCCTGGCTGGCGGCTTCCTCAGCATGTTCATTGCACGTTTGGGCATCGGCGTAGCTGAGGCTGGAGTCATGCCGGCCGGCGGCAAACTCAACGCCATCTGGATGCACAAGAAGGAGCGCGGCCGCGGAGCCACGATCCTCGACGCAGGCGCCCCGCTCGGAGCTGGCCTGGGCGGCATCCTCATCACGTGGCTCATCGCCTCAACAGGCAGCTGGCGCTACTCGTTCATCATCGCCGGCGCCGCGACGGTCCTCATGGGCTTGGCTGTCTGGTGGTACGTCCGCGACAATCCCCGCAACCACAAGCGCGTCAACGACGCCGAGGCCGCGTACATCGAGTCGTCTCACGCCGAGGAAGACGCAGAGGCCAGGAAGGACGGCGTCAAGGGCAAGCGCGCCCTCCTCCCCTACCTGAAATTCCGCTCCTTCTGGGCCATGTGCTTTGGCTGGCTTGGCTTCAACGGCGTGTTCTACGGCCTGCTGACGTGGGGCCCGTTGTACCTGGCCCAGGCCAAGCACTTCAACCTGAACACCATCGGCTGGTCCACCTTCGTGATCTTCGGCGCCGGCTTTGTCGGTGAAATCCTTGGCGGCACCATCGCGGACAAATGGCGTGCGGCCGGCGCCTCGGCAAACAAGGTCATGCGCACCCTGCTCGGCATCTCCAGCGTCGTAGTGATTGGCGGCCTGGTAGGCGTCACCATCGTGGCAGACCCGACGACGGCCGTTGTCCTGCTGTCCGTGGTCATGTTCTTCCTCCGCTGGGTCGGCCTCTTCTGGAGCATCCCCGCCATCCTGGGCGGCCGCACCAACTCGGGCGTCCTGGGTGGCGCGATGAACTTCAGCGGCAACATCTCAGGCTTCGTCACCCCGATTGTGGTAGGCCTGATTGTCGGGGCCACGGGCTCCTACACCTGGGCCCTCCTGTACTTTGTCGGCTCCGCGATCATCATGGGCGTCTCCGTGCTGACGCTGGACTACGGCAAACGGCTTCCGGTCTAACTCGCCTGACCGGTCTGGCCGGACGGTCCTGAACCACCCGAAAGCCAGACGCCCGCCGGGCAGCCGGGCGCAATGACTCAAGAGAACACGAATGGAGCAAAGATGCTGATTGCAGATGAAACCCCCACCACGGACCGTCCCCTCAGGGAGTCCGTGCGGGACACCATCCGTTCGCGAATCTTCGAGGGTCATTACGCGCCCGGCACCCGGCTGGTGGAGCGGGACCTCGCTGCCGAATTCAACGTGTCGCGCCTGCCCATCCGCGAAGCCCTTCGCATGCTGCGGCAGGAAGGCCTCATCCAGGACCGGGCCTCCCGCGGTTCCGAAGTGGCAGGGTTGAGCCCCAAAGACGTCGAGGACCTCTTCGACGTCCGTCAGTCACTCGAAGTCCTCGCATGCCGCCTGGTAGCGACCCGTGCCACGGACAAGGACCTCAAACACCTGGCTGGGCTCCTCGATGAGGCCGATCGCTTCCTCGCGAAAGGCTCAATCCTCGAGGCGCACCGCGCCAACAGCGAATTCCACGATGCCATCACGGCCATCGCCAACAACGATTTTCTCCGCACCGCGCTGGAACCGCTCCAGGGCCGCATGCACTGGCTCTTCCGCCACGTGGACGACCTGCCGGAACTGATCCAGGAGCACCGCGATCTCTACGCCGCCATCGCCAGCGGCGATCCCGAGCGCGCCGCAACCCAATCGGCGTCGCACATTGGAAAGTACCGCGAGCAGTTTCCGCAGGACTCGCCCGCCACCGAACTCAAGTTGCAAGGCAAACGACCATGAAATTGCTAGTCATCAATCCCAACATCAGCGAAGATGTCACTGCGCTGATCGACGCCGAAGCCCGCCGCTCGGCGGGGACTGACACCGAACTGATCGTCCGGACCGCCGGACACGGCGTCGAATACATCGAGACCCGTTTTGAAGCCCTCATCGCAGCCGGCGCCGTCGCCGAAATCATCGCCGAGCACTGCGCGGCTCCCGCAGCGGACCACATCGACGGCGTCGTGGTGGCCGCATTCGGCGATCCTGGAATGCCTGCGCTCAAGGAACTCACCGACGTGCCGGTCATCGGCATCACGGAGGCCGCCCTCTGCGCCGCGGCCCTGCAGGGCCAGCGCTTCTCCATCATCGCCATTTCGGACCGCATCACCGCCTGGTACCGGGACTGCGTAGAGCATTTCGGACTTGGCAGCCGTCTCGCTTCGATCCGTTCCATCAACCAGAGCCTCAACGGCATCGGCACCGTACAGCAGGATTTCAAGGAAACCCTCCTGGCACTGAGCCGGCAGGCAGTCGCGGAGGACGGCGCCGACGTCGTCATCCTGGCAGGTGCGCCGCTTGCCGGACTCGCCCGCGAACTTGAAGGACAGATCCCCGTGCCCGTGGTGGACGGGATTTCCGCGGGCATCCGCATGACCGAAGCGGTCGTGGCGCTGCAGTCCGGTTTCCACCGCGAGGGCGCTTTTGCGCCGCCGCCCGTCAAGCACCGCCGGGGGTTGTCCGAAAACCTCGACGCCGCCCTGACCGCCATCCAGTCCGCCGCCGGCTCCTCAGCTGCCGGCAACGCCGCCGTTCCAGCCGGAAAGTAGGGACCACCGTGACCATCCCAGATCTCGTCATCGCCCACGGCACCGTGGTCAACAGCACTGTCTTCAATGACACCGGCCGGCAGGCCGCCCACGTAGTGATCGACGACGGCCGCATCACCCGGCTCATCGACGCCGCTGAACCGGTCCCCGCCGCCTCCCGCACCATCGACGCGTCCGGCAAGTTGGTCATCCCGGGCGGCGTGGACGGCCATTGCCACGTGGCCCAAGTGACCGGCCGCTTCCGTACCCTGGACGACTACCGCACCACCTCCACCGCGGCCCTGTGGGGCGGGACCACAACCATCATCGACTTTGGTATTCCGCGTGACGCCCAGGAATCCCCGCTGGACGCCGTCCTGAACAAGAAGCGATTGGCCGCCGAGTCACGCTGCGACGTCGCGTTGCACGGCTCCGTGGTCAGCTGGGATGAGACCGTGCCCTGGCAGCTGGAGCAGCTCGCCGCCGAGGGCGTCCGTTCGGTAAAGATGTACACCACCAACCGCGGCTCCACCATGGCCGACGGCGACACCATCCTGAAGGTCATGCGCGAAATGGTGCGCTTGGACGGACTCACGTACATCCATGCGGAGCACGATCCCATCATCGCCGACTGCACAGAACAGCACGCCGCTGACGGCCGGATCGGCATCGAGCACCTGCACTCCACGCGCCCTGAACTCGCCGAGGAAATTTCCGTCAAAGAGACCCTCGCCATGGCCGAGTACACCGGAGCGCCGGTCTACTTTGTGCACCAGTCCACCCCGGGTGCCGTGGATCTTGTCACTGAGGCCCGCGAGCGAGGCCAGGAAGCCTACTCCGAGACGTGCCCGCACTACTTGACGCTGGACGACACCGTCTACGGCAGCGAGTTTCCCGAATGGTATGCATGCTGCCCGCCGATGCGCAGCGCCGAAACCGTGGCCGCGCTGAAGGAACGCCTCGCAGCCGGAGCCATCCACACCGTGTCCTCGGACCACTCCTGCTACGACCTCTCGCAGAAGCGCGAGCGCACCGACGACGTCCGCTTCATGCCGCACGGACTGCCCGGCGTCGAAACCCGCATGCCCGTCACGTTCACGGCGATGGGGCCTGACAGCACCGTGGAGGACTTCGTTGAGGTCTTCTCGGCCGGCCCGGCGCGGATCAACGCCGTGCCCGGCAAGGGCACTATCGCCGTAGGGTTCGACGCCGATCTGGTCATCTTTGATCCCGCCGAAGAACGCGAGGTCGACGGCGGCGCCCTCCACATGGGAACTGACTTCTCGCCTTTCGAAGGGAAGACGCTGAGCGGCTGGCCCGCCGTCGTCGTCTCCGCCGGACGCGTGGTGGTCGACGACGGCGGTTTCCACGATCCCGGCCCAGTGGGCCGTTTCGTGGCCCGCAACGGCTTCGCCGCCCACCGCGATGCCCTGTCCGTTCGAGAATCGCTGTCCGTTCCCACCACCGTTCCTGCTTAGGAGAACCATGCCTTCCGCACACCGCCCCACCCGCATCGGCATGATCGTGCCGTCGTCCAACACGTGCCTGGAGCCGCAGAGCTACCGGATCCTGGGTGACCGCCAGGACGTCACCATCCACTTCACGCGGATTCCGGTCACCCGGATTGCGCTGGATGATTCTTCGGACAAACAGTTTGACCCGGCCGTCATGCGGGAGGCCGCCGCATTGCTTGCGACGGCGGACGTGGACGTCATCGCGTGGAACGGAACCTCGGGTTCCTGGCTGGGTGCCGCGCATGACGAGGCCCTGGTCCGGGAAATCACGGAGGCCACCGGGATCCCGGCCACGACGTCCACGTTGGCTTACCTGGAGGCCTTCAAGACGTTCGGCACGGAGAAGATCGGCATGTTCACGCCCTATACCGGGGACGTAAACCAAGCCGTCATTGAGTCATATGCGCGCGAAGGGATCAAGACGGTGGACCATCGCCACCTGGACCTCAGCAACAACGAATCCTTCGCCCGGGTCACGGACGCAGAAATGCTGCCCGGGTCCTTGGAACTTGTCGCCTCGAACCCGGACGCGCTCATTTACTTGTGCACGAACCTTTACGGCGCCAACGTCACCGCGGAAGTGGAGGAAACCACCGGAGTACCAGTGCTTGATTCCGTAGCGGTGACGCTGTGGCATTGCCTCAAGCTTGCCGGAGCGCCGTTACTGGCGCCCAAGTGGGGCCGGCTGCTTGCAGAACTGCCCTAGGAAAAGTGCCCTACCGTCACAGGGGTTGGATGTTCTCCGCCTGGGGGCCTTTCGGGCCCTGCACGACGTCGAACTGGACCCGCTGATTCTCGTCCAGTGATCGGTACCCACTCGAGGCGATCGCCGAGTAGTGGGCAAAGACGTCCGCCGAACCGTCGTCGGGGGCAATGAAGCCGAAACCCTTCTCGGCGTTGAACCATTTGACAATACCTGTTGCCACGGCCGTGTTCCTTCTCTGAATCTGACTGGCCACCGGCTTCAAACCCGGTGCCCCCGAACGTATACGTCCGCTTCCTCAAAGCTACGGGGCTAGGTTCGGGGGCGCAAGGATCTCCGGAGGTCGCATAGCTGCTTTCTTTCCGGGTGCCCGAATCTTGAGGATTTCTTGCTCCTCTGCAGTGCGGGATCTTGAAACTGGGACGGCAGAGTGGTTGACGAATAGCGTCGTCGGCCACAAAGGAGAACACCAAATGGGGTTGCTCCGGCGACGGTTCGAGGCGGCAGCGCCAAAGATCCACGTGGACATCCTCGAAGACCATGCACTGCTCCGGGAGGGTCTGGCTTCTTGGCTTGAGGCCAACGCCACAACCGTTAAGGTGGTGGGCAGGTACAGCTCCTGGGCCGAGCTCGCCGCCTCACTGGGACAGTTGTCTGACGTTGTCCTGTTGGACATCATCCTTGGTGACCGAATCCCGCTGCGCTCCAAAATCCAAGCCATTCTCTCTACCGGATCACAAGTGGTGGTCTGCAGTTCCCTGGCGACGCCACTGGTGATCCGCCAAGCGTTCGACGCCGGCGCCCTGGCCTACATACCCAAGACAGCGGGGGCCGAAGTGCTCACCACAGCCGTGCTCGCCGCGGCGCGCGGCGAGAAGTTCGTCCTGCCCGAGCTTGCTGGCGTCTTTGACGTCCCGGGGCCCCGGATCCGCCTCACCCCGCGCGAACACGAGGCCGTCACGCTGTATCTTGGCGGCCCGGGCGGGACAATGGCCGATGTCGGCGAGAGCCTGGGCATCAGCGCCGACGGCGTGAAGAAGCTCCTCGTCTCAGTCCGCCGCAAAGCCCACGACGGTCTGGAACCACTCGGCCGGCCCGCGCTCCGGGAACTGCTGATCGCCGATGGCTGGCTGCTCCCTGATCAGTGAGGGGCTGTGCCGAGCGGCGACTCACCGCGGCACGCGGCGTGGCCTTACAGCAATGGCGGCTTCAAGGTCGGCTGAGCAGGGGTCCAAGCTACTAGGCGATGATGTCTCGGGATGAGACCACCCGGGCAAAACCGTCGCCCAGGGCTGCGACGAAGGCTGCGTGAACCATCTCGGCGGGGACCACGACCCCGCCAAACTCAAGATCCGGGGCGGCGCATGCGTCATGGACCAGAACAACGTCGAACCCCTGTTCCGCAGCTGCCCGAACACTGGAGTCCACGCACATGCTTGTCATCATTCCGAGCACCACCAGCTCACTTGCTTCAAGCCGCTTGAGCACGGCGCCAAGTTCAGTGCCAACAAAGGCATTGGGCGAGGCCTTGATGATCACAGCCTCCCCTGGGAGCGGCCGCACCGCTTGGTGGATCTCGACGCCGGGGGTTCCCGGTCGCATGAAACTCGCCTCTGGTTCGTCCCACACATGCTGGACATGCACTACTGGCTCGCCGCCCCGCCGAAAGACCTCAACAACCGATGCGGCAGCAACAACCGCCATATCTGAACCGGCAAGGGGGTGTGCGCCTCCAGGGAAGTAGTCGTTTTGAATGTCGATAACAAGCAGTACGCGGCTCACACAATTCCATCCTGTTGCTGGTAGTGCATAATCAAAGAGAATGCCATTCGCTTTCACTATTATGCCCGATTCGCACCAAAGCCGATGGAGGAACACCGTGTCACGCATTACCACTGGCCAAAGCAGGGTCACCGTTGACAACTGGCAGGAGCCAGGGAATCTGCCCTGGTCCTTCCTTCACATGGATGAGCTGTTCGGGACCGCCGCGATTCGCGCCGCGGCCTCGGACTCCGCCGGCCCACCGCAGCGGGCGGTGCCGGGGGATCCCCTCGGGCTCCGAGGCCTGGCGGTGCGCCTGCCCGACGGCTCGGAGAGCACCGTCGAGCGGGTTCTGGCCGCCACCAGCACTGATGCCTGGATGGTCATGCACGGCGATGAGGTTCTCGTCGAGGAGTACTTCGGGGCGATGACACCTGACACAAGGCACCTGCTCATGTCGGTGAGCAAATCCATCGTTTCCACCGTGGTAGGCGTCCTGGCGGCCCAAGGGAAAATCGACACCGCCCAGCCGATAGAGCACTACATTCCCGAACTCCGCGCCAGCGGCTACAGCGGAGCCAGAGTGCGGGACATACTGGACATGCGCAGTGGCATCAAGTTCTCGGAGGAATACCTCGACGCAGGGTCCGAGGTGCGGAAGCTGGACGAGGCCGTGGGCTGGGCACCCCGCAGCGGCGGAGCAGGCACGCTCAAGGAGTTCCTGCTGACATTGGAACAGGTCCGCGAACACGGCGGCGATTTCGAATACCGCAGTTGCGAGACGGATGTACTCGGCTGGCTGTGCGAAGCTGCGAGCGGGAGGCAGTTCGCGGAACTCGCCTCTGAGGTCCTCTGGTCACGGATGGGTGCCCGCCACGACGCCTACATCTCCCTCGACGCGGCCGGTACCGGCATGTTCGACGGCGGCATCTGCGCCACGCTCAGTGACATGGCCCTGTTCGGGGCCATGATCCGCGACGGCGGGGTCTCACTGAACGATGAGCGGATCCTCGAGCCTGCCTGGGTTGACGACATCTTCGCCGGAGGCCCCGATTCCGCAGCGGCCTTCGCGGCCGGCAATCATGCGGAGGCGATGCCAGGCGGGAGGTACCGCAGCCAGTTCTGGTTCCTCTCGGACGATTCGGATACGGCATACTGCCTCGGCATCCATGGGCAAATGGTCTACATCAACCGGAAGTCAGGCGTAGTGGGGGTCAAATTCTCTTCAACCGCGCTGCCCGTCGATCCTGTTGCGGGCCCTGCAGCCGCCGCGATGTTCGAGGCCATCAGCAGGCGGTTGACAAGTTGAACGAGCACTGACGGACGCCACCCCCGCCCTTTGCCGGGACAGGGGTGGCGGTCTGGAGCGGCAACGCGGCCCCGGGGCCTAGAGAAGTCCGACCTTGGTCATCAGCTCGGTGACCTTCTCGCTGTTGAGCTTGGCGGGGTCCACCGAAGGTGCCTGGAGATCCTTGAGGGGCACAAGCTTGGAGTTGGCCGGCACGTCGGAGCCAACGGTGTACTCAAAGGAGTCGCCGTTCTGGAGGACCTGCTGACCCGCTTTACCCGTGATGAACTTCAGGAACTCCTGGGCTTGGGCCTGCTTCTTGCTGGACGCCAGGACAGCGCCGCCGGAGACGCTGACGAATGCACCCGGGTCCTGGTTCTTGAAGTAGTGGAGATCAACATTCTTGCTGTTTTCTCCGGTCTGTGCCTGGTCCACGAAGGAGTAGTAGTGGTAGAGGACTCCTGCGTCGACCTCGCCAGCGTTCACAGCCGCGAGCACCGGGGTGTCGTCCTTGTAGGACTTGAAGTTGGTTTTGGCCGCCTCCAGCCATTTCTGGGTGGCATCTTCTCCCTTGAGCGCAAGCATGGCGCTGACGATGGCCTGGAAATCGGCTCCGCCGGTGGACGCGCCGATGCGTCCCTTCCATGACGGGTCCGCGAGGTCCATCAAGGACTTGGGGAGCTGGTCTGCGCTGAGCTTGTTCTTGTTGTAGGCCAGCACGGTGGAGCGGGCAGCGATGCCCGTCCAGTCGCCGGTGGAGGGCCGGTACTGCGCTGGAACCTGGCTGAGGGTTGCCTGGTCCACAGGGGCGAGCAAGCCGGCACTCGCGATGCGGACCATCGCCGGGGAGTTTTCCGTGAGGAAGACGTCCGCTGGCGAGTTCTTGCCTTCCTCCGTGAGCTGGTTGCTCATTTCAAGGTCGTCACCATTGCGGAGCGTGACCTTGATTCCCGTCTCCTTGGTGAAGGCGTCCACCCACGCGCCGGTGAGGTTTTCATGCTGCGCGTTGTATACGACGATTCCGTCGCCGGATGCCGCGCCGGCAGCGGAACTGCCGCTTGCGGTGGTTCCGCTAGGTGCGCCGCTACACGCCGAAAGCGCCAGCAGCGTGGCCGTGGCGGCGGCAAGGGCCGCAGCGGATTTGATGCCGAATTTCATGGGGGGCCTTTCGGTTTCCGGCTGGGACCGGAATGGTTGGGGGTAGCCCTACCCTTCATGCAGAGCAGCCCGACGGGTCGGGGGAAACGGCAGCAAGATAGGCAAGGCAATCCTTACTGTAATAACAACATGCCGTTGTTGCGTAATTCTGAACACGCTGAGGTCGACTGTTACAAACAGCTGGACAGAACCACTGCCAGAATGAAGCAATGCCCAACCCTCAGCAGTCACAGTCCCACAAGGCTGAGCTCTTTCGCTCGCTTCACGTTCCCGGCAAGCCGTTGGTCCTGAGCAATGTCTGGGATTCAATCAGCGCCCGCACCGTCGCTTCAGCCGAGGGAGTGCGGGCCTTGGCCACGGCAAGCCATGCGATTTCCGAAATGCACGGCGTCCGCGACGGCGAAAACCTGGACCTCGAAACCGTGATCCTCTGGGCCCGCATCATCAGCACCTCGGTGGATCTTCCGGTGTCGATCGATTTTGAAAAGGGATACGCTCCGACGGCGGGTGGAGTAGCGAGGAACGTTCGGCGGCTCATCGAGGAGACACAGGCGGCCGGTCTCAACATCGAAGACACAATAGACGCCGACGCCACGCTCTATTCGCTTACCGAGGCATCCGATCGAATCTCTGCCGCGCGTCGCGGAGTGGAAGAGAGCGAAGTGCCAGCCGTCATCGCAGCCCGGGTGGATGCCCTCGTCGTCGAGCCGGAAAACTGGGACGGCGCGATCGAACGCGCAAACGCCTACCTCCTCGCGGGCGCCGACCTGGTGTTTGTGCGGAGGCTGGCAACAGAGGCTCAGGTAGCGCGCGCCCTCAACGAGATTGACGGCCCGCTCTCAGTCATATGCAATCCAAGCAGCGTTCCCCTTTCCCGCCTTGCCGAGCTCGGCGTGGCCCGCGTTAGTTTTGGTCCGGCGATGATGGGCCTGGCACAGTCAGCACTCTCGTCTGCCGCGGCTACTGTCACGGCGCTCGGCGAATATCCGCCCGCGCTGTCCTTCCCCGTGTAGTCACAGGATGCGGTAGGCCATTAGTGGATCAGCCCGGAAACAAGGTTGATCGTGGTGGCCAAGACAACCACGCCGAAAAGATAGGACAGCAAAGCTTGCCGCAACGCGATTCCGCGAATATCGGACGTTTGGAGATCAGTGTCCGAAACCTGGAACGTCATTCCGATCGTGAAGGCGAGGTATGCGAAATCCACGTAGCAAGGTGGGCGTTCCTGGTTGAAGCCGATGCCGCCGTCGACCCCTTCGTAGTAGATGTGGGCATACCGCAGCGTGTACAGGGTGTGCACCAGCAAGCCTGAGACCGCCAAAACGACCAAGGCCAGGAGGACGATCAAGTCCCGCTCACTCCCTTGGACCGATCCGACTTCCAGAAGCATCACGGCGACGGCCCCTATGCTTGCCACTCCGGCGACGAGGACCAGTACGTTCGAAACGGTCCGGGACGGGTCCTGACGCGTTGCGTGTAACGCAGTGTGTTCGGCGTCCATCCGACCAATCACCGCCCAAACCATCACCAGGTAGACGGACGAGGCAACACCCCACCCCACGGCTGGCCCCAGCGCCGGGGCTCCCGCTGCTGCGGTGCCAATCCCGGCCGCCACGCCCAAAACCACCATGACCACCAACCGCGTACTTGCACGGTAAACGCGGGAACCGTAGGCACGATTCTCCATGACTCCATCGTCCCACCGCTTCACCTTTTAAGAGCGCGCTAAATCTCCACTTGCTGGCGTAAGGAAACCATCAAGACCGACGACGGCCGCCCGGTTTGGTGGTCTGATGAAGATAATAAGGAATGCCCACTCGGGCTTCGGGCTGATCCTCCGAAGGAGCTGAACTCGCCATGAAACGCACTCCCCTCAACAAAGAAACGGCACACGATACCGAGCCCGCCGGCGCTGGTCCGGAAGACTACGTCGTTGTCGATGAGCTCGGTGATTTCACGTACTACCCGTCCAAAACTGCCATGCTCGAGGACTTGGAGTACGTTGACGAAGCAGCCAGCATTCTGGACCGGGCGGGCAACAACTTCCACTTGACGTTGGAAGAGGGCCGGAAGCTAAGGCTGGGCTCCTCGTTCGGCCGAGTGGAATTCACGTGGCTCCGCCAGACCTGGATCAACGACCGGCGCCGCGAACCGCAAGCGCATCGATTGCTCCGCCTCTACCCCACAACGCTGGATGCCCTTCTGGCCGGAATATTTGAAACCCTCACCCTGGAGTTCGCCAGCAGCGCCACCAGTTCGCCCTGGGTATTGGGTGTAGCGGGAAAAGTGACCCACCCCGCGACGCTAAGGGACGTCGATGGCGTCCTCGCGCGGCTGGATCACCTTGAACGAGTAACCGTGCGCGACCCCTTCGGACACGACTACCGGCCAATCCGTCATGCAACACACCGCCTGCACGCCCCTGGCGCAGGGGCGATCTACTACGTGGAGATTGAACCCCACGCCGGAAAGGCCGATCACCGTCCCTGACAGTTTGCCGTGAGTTTCTTCAATGCAGGTTACCGACCGGTAGACGTTCTGCGATAGTTGGGAAGCGCCGTGTCCGCGGCATCTCCCCGGCGCTCTTCCCGCCCAGCAACACAGGAGTCCTAGAAATGGCACAGTTCCTCGTTACCTACCATGGCATGGGCCACCCGACCCCGGACATGATGGAAGCCGGCCGAGAGGCCTTCCGTGCAGTGAGTGCCTGGGCGTCTGAAACCAGGAAGCGGCGGCTGCGAACAGGTTCGCGGCCGCCGCTCTCTGTTTGACCCGAGCTTCAACCCGCACAGAGGAACAACCATGGTGAACGTTCAAACCGAAATACTGATCCAGCGGCCCCGTGAGGTCGTGGCAACTTATACTTCCGACCCCGACAACGCGCCGGCCTGGTACGTGAACATACGATCTGCACAGTGGCAAACGCCGCGACCCCTGGTCGTCGGATCCCTGGTTGCCTTCACCGCGCGGTTCTTAGACCGCAATCTCGACTACATCTACGAGTTCACGGAGCTCGTCCCCGGCGAGAAACTCACCATGCGCACGAGCCAGGGTCCCTTCCCGATGCAGACCACCTACAGCTGGTCCGATGAGAATGGCGCGACACGCATGACTCTTCACAACACGGGTGAACCCTCAGGGTTCTCCACGCTGGCGGGCATCATCATGGCGCCAATGATGCGCATGGCCATGCGAAAGGACCTGGAGAACCTCAAGAGGATCCTCGAAGCCACCTAGGTCACGACGGTCGCAGGCTCTCCCCCACGGCTACGGCGCATCGCAGCGTCCCCGGCCTGAGTTCGGAATGAGCGTCCCGGAGGCCTCCGGCGCGCAGGTTCCCGCTTGGCATCCGGAAGCCAACCAAGCTCAAGCAACAGCACCGCAGCCCGCTCGCTCGATCCGAAGCAGCGAAAACGTGGGGCGAGGCGCCCTGTTCGCCCTCCCGGCCCTCCCGATCGGCGTCGTTCTGTGGCTCGTCATCTGGAGTTTTGGCTGGATGTCCTCGCTCGTCACCTTCGCCGCTGCCGCGATGGCGGCCCGTTTCTATGTGATGGGAGCCGGCGGCCTGAGCCGAAAAGGCGTGTGGGTGATAGCGGGTATCACAGCTGCCACCGCGCTTTTGTCTTTCGTCGCTGGAGTCTGGCTAGACGCCGCCAAATACATCAATAGCCAACCCTTGTCTTTGATCACCAGCTCCGAACCGTGGGACCTGATGAACTACAACCTGGCGAACAACCCGAATTTCGTGAAGGGGTACATGAGCGACTTCTTCATGGCGCTGCTCTTCGGCGCCTTGGGTTGCTTCTTCACGCTTCGTCGCATGTTCGCCGCCACCAAGAACTCCTAACGCTCACAAGGAAGCGGCGGCTGCGAACAGGTTCGCGGCCGCCGCTCTCGCGCTAGCGCTAGGGCACGACGGCGACAACGTCGATCTCGACGAGGAAGTCGCCCAGGAACGAACCCACCGTTGTCCGGGCCGGGTAAGGGGTTTCGACGAACTTTTCGTAGATGGCGTTGAATCCCGCAAAGTCGCGGCCCGGATGGTGCAGGTGCACCGTCGCTTTGACGACGTGGGAGAAGTCGAGTCCGTTCGCGGCCAAGACCGCGCCCAGGTTGTTCATGGCCTGGAGCGTCTGCTCTTCAATGGTGGTTCCCACGGCATCACCGGTAATGGGGTCATGCGGGGTCTGGCCAGCCGTGTAGAGGAAGCCGTTGGCGACGATGGCCTGGGAGTAGGGACCGGCCGGGCTAGGTGCGAGCTCCGTGGTTACCTGCTTGCGGGACATTGGATTGGTTCCTTTCTGGGGACCGGCGTTGGCCGGCCGGGGTTGCTGATGTTCAGAGGACCTTCGAGAGGAAGGCCCGGGTGCGTTCGTGCTGCGGGTTGCCCAGGACGTCCTCGGGCCTGCCGCTTTCAACAACTACGCCCTGGTCCATGAAGACCACCTGGTCGCTGACTTGGCGCGCGAAGCCCAGTTCGTGCGTGACCACCACCATGGTCATCCCGGCTTCGGCCAGGGACTTCATGACATCGAGCACTTCGCCCACGAGCTCCGGGTCCAGGGCCGAGGTTGGTTCGTCGAAGAGCATGAGTTTGGGCTTCATGGCCAATGCGCGCGCAATCGCGATCCGCTGTTGCTGCCCGCCGGAGAGCTCCTGGGGGTAGGAATGACCCCGGTTGCCTAGCCCTACCCGGTCCAGCAGCGTCTGGGCTTCGGCCGTAACTTCGTTTCGGGGACGGCCCAGGACGTGAACCGGGGCTTCCACGACGTTCTCCAGCACGGTCATGTGCGGGAAGAGGTTGAAGCGCTGGAAGACCATCCCGGCGGTCAGCCGGGAACGGGCGGTCTGCCGTTCCTTCATTTTCGTAGAGCTTGCCGTTGCGCTCGGCGTAGCCGACCAGATGTTCGTCGACGTACAGGCGGCCGGCGTCGACCTTCTCCAGGTGGTTGATGCATCGGAGGAAAGTTGTTTTTCCGGAGCCGGACGGACCGATGAGGCAGGTGACGGAGCCTCGTTCGACCTTCAGATCAATGCCCTTGAGGATTTCGGTCGAGCCGAAGCTCTTGCGGACTCCTTGGGCCTCCACCATGGCGGTAGTCATCGTACTGTCCTTGTCTTTAGCCGGCGCGTCCGTCGCGGTGCGGCGTCGAAACCGCGGCCATACCGTCGTTCGAGTTTGGTTTGGAAGAAGCTCAGGATGGTTGTCATGAGCAGGTACCAGAGGCTCGCGACGATGAGCAGCGGGATGGTCTGGTAATTGTTGGCGTAGATGATCTGCGCCGAATACAGCAGATCGGAGATGGCCAGGACGCTGACCAAGGCGGTGCCTTTGAGCATCGAAATGACCTGGTTGCCGGTGGGCGGGAGGACGACGCGCATCGCTTGCGGGAGGATGACCCGGCTCATGAGCTTGCTGCCGTTCATGCCAAGGGCCCGCGCGGCGTCGTACTGGCCCTTGTCCACGGATCCGATGCCGCCCCTGATGATCTCGGCCATGTAGGCGGCCTCGTTCAGGGACAGTCCGAGCAATGCCGCACCGAGCGGAGAGACGAGCACGTTGGCCGAACCAAGGACCACGGAGGGGCCGCCGAAGGGCAGTCCGAACGCGATCACCGGATACAAGGCGGCAATGTTGTACCAAAAGATCAGCTGCACAAGCAGCGGGGTGCCGCGGAAGAACCAGATATAGGCCCGGCTGATGGTGTTGACGATCGGGTTAGCCGAAAGCCGCATGATCGCCAGGACCGTGCCAAGGGCAATGCCGACGCTCATCGACACCACGGTGAGGAGGATCGTGAGCCCGGCTCCCGTGATGATCTGCGGGGCGAAGAGATAGGAGAAGACGACGTCCCAGTGGTACCGCTGGTTTACCGCCACGTCCCACGCGGCACTCAATGCGACAAGAATGAGGACGATCGCGATGGCGAGGCGGACCGGGTGCCTGAGGGGGACCACGGGGATGGAGTCGCCCGGTACCGTAGCAGGGCTTTGCCTTGTGTCGGGGATGGAATGTTGCTGCATGATAGTCACCTTTTATTGGGCGAAGTTGACGCGGGCGTCGGTAATGGCGCTGGATTCAAGGCCGTACTTCCCGAGGACCTTGACGTAGGAATCGCTCTTGATCACGGTGTTGAGGGCGGCGGAGACGGACTTGACCAGGCCGGAGTCCTTCGGCATGCCGACGCCGACCGGTGCGAAGCCGTACTTGGCGGCGATCTCGATCTGCGGGTTCTGCGTCGCGGCGAAGTTCAGGATGGGCGAATCAGCCAGAACGGCGTCGAGGCGTCCGCTGGTCAGGGCCGAAATAGCCTGGCGAGTGTCCTGGAACTCGTTTGTCTGGATCTTGTCCTTACCGCCGTCCGTGCACGATTTGTCGAAATCGGGGACGTCGACGGTGAGCTGGTAGGAACCGGTCAGGACTCCGACCTTCTTGCCGCAGAGGGACTTCTCATTGAGCCCCAGCGGATTGCCCTTCGCGACTGCGACAGTGCTGCCCATTTGCATGTAGTCGACGAAATCAAGCACCTTCATGCGCTCCGTCGTCGGGGTCATCGAGGAGACAGTCATGTCATACCGCCCGGCTGCGATCCCCGGGATGATGGAATCGAAATTGGCTACCTGGATTTCGACCTTCACTCCGAGCGCCTCTCCGATCAAGCGCGCGACGTCGGGGTTGGCACCGGTCATCTCCTGGGTGCCTTCCCGGTAAAACTGGGTTGGCGGCTCGTTGGTGGGGATGGCCACGCGCAGGACCTTGCTCGCCTTGATGGAGTCCGGGAGCAACTGCGCGGCGGCCTGGTTGACGTCAAGAGCGGGGACGCTCGCGTCCTGCCCGGGGGTACCGCCCGGCGACACTGCCGAAGTGGCGGACGTTGCTGGAGAGCAAGCCGTGACGGCGAGCAACAGTGCCGCCGTTGCGATGGCGGCGGGGACGCCGAGCCTGGAGGGTTTCGTGGTTGGGGATTTCATCGGGAGGACCTCGTTTCTGCGTAGGCCATCTGGGCCTCGGGGGTGGGGGTGATGCCTGGGAACGCTTCGCTGCGGTGCCGGATCAGGTCACGGCCCTCTTCCCGGAGTTCCTGGATGGTGGAGACTCCGAGAAGCATCATGGTGCGCGTGATTTCGGCGGAGAACAGTTTCAAGACGTGAGCTACTCCTGCTTGGCTGGCCGCCGCCAGTCCGTACAGGTAGGGGCGTCCGATGGAGCAGGCATCGGCGCCGAGGGCGAGAGCCTTGACGACGTCGGAGCCGCGGCGGATGCCGCCGTCGACGATGATTTCGAGCCGTCCGGCCGCCTTCTCGGCGATGTCCGGAAGGACGTCCAGCGGCGACGCCATGTGGTCCAGTTGCCGGCCGCCGTGGTTGCTGACCTGGATGGCGTCGATACCAAGCTCGGCCGCGATGACGGCGTCCTTGGGGTTGACGACGCCTTTGAGGATGATCGGACCGCTCCACCGCGACCTCAGGTCACGGATGTCGTCCCAGTCCGTCGGTTCATAGGATCCAGCCAGGAGGGTCCGCCACATATCAGGGCTGCTGGAGAGCGGGCCTTCGGGAATTTCGGCGTCGAGATTCGGGAAGGCGATTGCGTCGTTGGCCAAGAACCCAAGGGCCCATCTGGGATGCAGCGCCCCTTCGATGACGGTCTTGGGTTTGATCGACGGCGGCGCGGTGAATCCGTTGTGGTAGTCACGTTCCCGGTGGCCAATCGCCCGGCAATCGACGTTGACGAGAAGCGCTTCGTAACCGGCGTTCGAGACCCGGTCCAGCACGGCCTGGAGGAGGCCCTTGTCCGCAGTGGGCTCGATATTGAACCAGCGCCGAAGGCCCGGGGTGGCGGCGCTGACGTCCTCCATGGTGGTGGTGCTCAAGTGCGCCAGTCCGTACGGAACGCCCGCCTCAAGGGCCGCGCGGGCGACGGCGGTCTCGCCGTCGGGGTGGAAGAGCCTGGTGCCGCCGGTGGGCGAGAGCGTCAGCGGCATCGCTACGGGACCGCCCAGGAGAGTTGAACTAAGGTCCAGATGCTCTACTGAGCCCCACTTCGGGAGGAAGGCCCAGTCATCAAAGGAGGATCGGTTGCGCTTCAGCGAGGCCTCGTCCTCGCCGCCGCCCTCGATGTAATCGAACACGCTTCCTGGAAGGCGTTTCGCGGCCAGTTTCCTCATGTCCTCGACGCTGTAGCAACGCCGGGACAGTCGTTCCGATACGGACCGGGCCGGTCCCTGCACCGAGGCCAGTGCCCCAATGTCCTTGAATCTCATTTTCTGTTCCTCTGTTTTTTGGGGGGAAATCTCGTTTGGCGCCTTTCTCAATAGTGATGTAGATCTCTCCCCTTCTACATGTTGATTCCTCCATAAGATCTGCTTGCGGCCTGTGATATCTTCCAACTATGGATACGAAGGAAGGGCGCCGCTCAGAGCCCGATTTACAGACCGCGGTGGTGCGATTGTCCGACTGCATCCAGCTCATGCAGGCCGATTTGGTGCACGCCAATCCCACCCCCGAAAACCTCGGACATCCCGTCTCGGACATACTCATGTATGACCCGAAGGACGAATGGACCAGCATCGACGGCCGCATCATCCTTGCCGTCGGGCTTACATGCGGTTCGCCCGATTTTGACCAGCTGCTTTACCGGGCCTCGAACAGCAACGCCGCGGCGGTGATCGTCAAGTCCCATGGGACGCCGCTGGAAGAACTGCGCTCGGCGGCGATCCGCCACGACCTGGCGGTCCTTATCGCGCCTGACACCGCCGATTGGACCCGGCTTGTGGCGCTGGCCAGGGCGTCCGTCATGGGAGCGGCCGCGGATTCAGTTTCGGGCGTCCGTCTCGGGGACCTCTACGCGTTCGCCAACGCTGCCGCGTCCATCACCAATGGTGCGGCCAGCATTGTGGATCCGCTCGGCAGGATCCTCGGCTACTCGACACTGCCGGGCCAGCCCATCGACGAGCTCCGCCGCGTCACCACCCTCGCGCTGCAGGAGGTCAAGCCACCGGCGTTCGATGCGGACTTCAAGACCGTTTATGCGTCCGGCGGCGCCGTGCTCATCCCCGGAATCGATGAAGAGATGGCCAGGCTGGCCCTTGCCGTGAGGGCCGGCGGCGAACTGCTTGGCTCGATCTGGATCATCGACCCGGGCGCAGGCAGACGGGAGGCAGCCCTGGAGGCGCTCGACAGGATGGCGCCGCTGGCTGGACTGCATATGCTGCATGCCCGCTCGGCATCCGATTTCGGGGAACGCCGGAACGGAGACCTGATCCGGACGCTCATGGAGGACCCTGGACATGCTCCCTTTGCCGCAGCCCAACTGGGGCTCGAATCCTCCGGCGGGCTCGCCGTCGCGGCCTTTTCCATCGTCCGGCCCGAAACAGGCAGCCTGGAATCAGTCCGTGAAATCCATCGGCTGCTGCACTTGGTGACCACCGTCTGCAACGTGCAGTTCAACACCAGCCACAGCGCCCTCATTGACTCGGTGGTCTACGCGCTTCTTCCTTCCGACGGGGCCACCTCAAGGGCAATCCATCGCCGCGTTGTCCAGGAAATCGGAGCGTACGGCCACACGATCAGCTCCTATCCGCTCATTGCTGCCGTCGGCGGCATCGCCGCCCGCGTAGAGGAGCTGCCAGGATCCAGATCGGAAGCCCTGCAGACACTTCAATACCTGCTCCACCAACAATCGACGAAGCCGGATGCCCCAGGCCGGGCAGTCCCTTCCGTCGGGCTTTTCGAGGATTACAGGATCCCCCTGAATCTCCTGAAGATCGGGGCATTCATCAGCGAGAGCGGATTTGCGGACCTCGACGACATCGCGAAAATCCAGGCCTACGACGCCGAACTGCAAACCGACTATCTGGACACCTTGCGGGCCTACATGGCCTCCAACGGAAACATCTCCGCGATGGCGGCCCGCCTCCACGTGCACAACAACACCGTCCGCTACCGGATCTCGCGCTTGGCCAAGGACTTTGACCTCGATCTGGACGATCCGCAGAAGCGGCTTTGGCTGTGGCTGCGCCTCACAACCATGGACCTCGCCGACATTACAGCGCCTTAACCGCGCTCAATACCTTGGCCAGGGATTCCTTGGCGTCGCCAAACAGCAGCGTGGTTTGCGGTTCGTACATGAGTTCGTTCTCGATTCCCGCGAATCCCGGCCGCATGGACCGCTTCAGGAAGACCACTTGGCGCGCGTCGGCCACTTCGAGGATGGGCATGCCGTAGATCGGCGAGCCCGGGGTGGTCTTCGCGGCCGGGTTGACGACATCGTTGGCACCGACCACCAGCGCGACGTCGGCTGTCCGGAATTCCGAGTTGATCTCGCCCATTTCCTTGAGGGACTCATAGGGCACGTTGGCTTCGGCAAGCAGGACGTTCATGTGCCCGGGCATGCGACCGGCCACGGGATGGATCGCGAAATCGACGTCGATGCCCCTCGCTTCCAACGCAAGGGCGAGCTCCGCCGCCGTGTGCTGCCCTTGGGCCACCGCGAGCCCGTAGCCAGGAACGATGATGACCCTTTGCGCGTAGCCGAGAAGCACGGCCACGTCTTCCGGGCTGGAGGAACGGACGGGGCGGTCGCTCACCGCCGTCGACCCCGCCGTCGAGCCTCCCTTGAACGCGCCGAAGAGGATACCCGCAACGCTGCGGCCCATGGCCGCAGCCATGGCCCGGGTGAGAATGGTGCCCGAGGCGCCCACCAGAGTGCCAGCAACCACCAAGAGCACATTGCCAAGCACCAGGCCGGAGGCTGCCACGGCCAGGCCCGTAAAGGCATTCAGCAGCGAGATAACGATGGGCACGTCCGCGCCGCCTACCGGCAGCACCAGCAGCACGCCCGCCGCCAGCCCCAGCACCAAGAGCACTAGGGCAAGCGCGAGGGAACCACTGAAAACGACGGCGACGGCGGCACCCACCGCTGCAAGCAGCACCGCTCCCATGAGGGTCGGCAGGCCGGGGAACACCACCGGGCGGGTGGTCATGAGCTCCTGGAGTTTCGAGAACGTGATGGCGGAACCCGCGAACGACACCGCCCCCACCAGCAGCGTGAAGACGATGGCCACACGCACCCAGTGGTCCTCCGTGTGCGAGAGTTCCAGGAGCGCAACGAGCGCCGCGGCACCACCGCCCACGCCGTTGAACAGCGCCACGAGCTGCGGCATCTGTGTCATCTTGACCTGGCGCGCGACCGGCGCTGCCACTCCCGAACCGACCACCATCGCGCCCAGGATCAAGGGAACGTTGTCCATTTTGACCGACAAAAAGACCGTGGCGACGGCGAGCGCCGCACCGAAGGCGCCCACCAGGTTGCCTCGCCGGGCGGTACGTGGCGAATTAAGTCCCTTGAGCGCGAGGATGAAACAGACCGCAGCCGCGAGGTAGAGGAGTGAGGTCCACACTGGATCGATGAGGGTCATCGCGTGCCCTCCTTGGACTCGGATGTCTTGGCCTCTACGGCTTCCGGTTTCCCGCCTGGGGGTGCTTCACGTTTGCGGCCGCGGAACATCTCCAGCATGCGGTCCGTCACCACGAAGCCGCCCACGAGGTTGGCGGTGGCGAGGACGACGGCGAGCAAAGCGACCGCGAGGACCCAAGGGTCCGAGGCCTGCCCCGCGACGATGATCGCGCCCACCAGGATGATTCCGTGAATGGCATTGGCCCCGGACATCAAGGGCGTGTGCAGCGTGCTTGAAACCTTGGAAACCACTTCGAAGCCCACGAAGACCGCCAAGACGGTGATGGTGAGCAGGGCGATGCCGTCCATCAGGAGACCCCCTCGTTTGCGGAACCCACGGATTCTGCCGTCTCGGCGGCGAGCGCCGCAAGGGCCTCGGCCGTCGGACCGTGCCGCACCTCGCCGTCGTGCGTCAGGCACGCGCCCGCCACCACCTCATCGTCGAAGTCGGGGACGACAGCTCCATTACACGTCATCAGGGCCAGCAGGTTCGCGACGTTCTTCGCGTAGAGGCGCGAGGCGTCCGCGGGCATTGCGGAGGCGACGTCCTTCATCCCCACCAGGGTGACCGTGCCCTGGCCGTCCGCCGTCGGTATTTGTAGATCCAGGCCAGGCACCGAGCCTTCCACGTTGCCGCCCGACTCCGCGGCGAGGTCGACGACCACCGAGCCCGGGCGCATGTGCTGAACCATTTCACGGCTCACTAGGAGAGGGGCCCGCCGTCCGGGAACCGCCGCCGTCGTGATGAGCACGTCTGCCTGGGCCACGTGCGGGGCGAGCAGCTCACGCTGCAGGGCGCCGCGGTCAGCGCTGAGCTCGCGCGCATAGCCGCCGGACGATTCCGCCGTCTCCACGTCGAGCTTGATGAAGGTGCCGCCCATGGATGCCACCTCGTCCGCAGAGGCCAGCCGGATGTCGTTGGCGGAGACGCGCGCGCCCAACCTCTTCGCGGTGCCGATGGCCTGCAGGCCGGCCACGCCCGCACCCAACACCAGCACGCGGGCCGGGGGAATGGTTCCGGCGGCTGTCATATAGAGCGGGAAGAAGCGCGGGAGGCGCATTGCCGCCTCGAGCACGCAGCGGTATCCGGCCACAAGGGCCTGGGACGTGAGCGCGTCCATGGATTGTGCCCGGGAAATGCGCGGCACCAACTCAAGCGCGAAGGAGGTCACGCCCGCTTCGGCGAGCGCGCGGACGGTGGGAAGTTCCGACGACGGCGAGGCCAGGCCCACGGTGACGGCGCCCCGGCGCAGCGCGGCCGCCGTCGTGGGTTCGAGGGGGCGAACGTGCGCGTAGACGTCCAGTCGGGCGAGATCCAAGGTGGGGACGATGAGGGCTCCTGCCCCGCGGTAGTCCTCATCGCTGTGGCCCGCGGCAGTTCCAGCTCCGCTTTCGACGAAGACTTCCAGTCCAAGTCCGGCCAACTGCTTGACGGTCTCCGGCGTCGCAGCCACACGCCGTTCACCATCCAAGCGTTCCCGCGCTATGCCAAGTTTCACCCGCGCTCCCTTCCCGAAACCCCGTTGTCCTTCTGAACATCATTGCCCCGAGCCGTTGTTGGCTTGAGTCTAGGACGAGGAAGGCTCCGGCGGGAGTAGGGACCTGGGTCGCGGGCCCGATGTATGAATATCCATACTCTGTGCGGTGTTGGGATATTCATACACCGAACAATGTTCTAATATTCATACATCGTACGATGTCGTGATATTCATACAGGGGACCTCAATGCCAAGCTTCGAAGCACGCAACCCCAAGAACCTCGGGGCGGCCATAAAGCATGCACGGACTGCGCGCGGGATGACCCAAGAACAGCTTGCGGAGGATCTCGGGATTCCCCGCCTGTATCTAGTCAGCCTCGAAAATGGAACGTCGAATCTCTGGGCCACCAGAATGTTCCGCACGCTGCGGCGACTCGGTATCAAGGTAACTGTGAGCTTCGAATTACCGGCGGGAATTCCTCATGATTGAACTCCTTGATGTTTTCCTGCGCGACGACCACATCGGCGTCATCACCCCCACCCGCAGGGACAGACGCCAGGTGACATTCACAATAGACTCCTCATACGCGGGGTCACCCAGCATGCTCACCGAAGGCTTCTCCCTGATTCCCGGAACCAAAGCGGATACCCGGCACGCCTCCAACTTCTTTGGTGGGTACGCGCCTGAAGGCAACCACCGTATTCGTCTTGCCAGCAACGCGCGTATCGACGAGAGTGACCTGTTTGCTTTCTTGAAACACTATGGCTTGACCATGGCAGGTGCGCTCTCGATCCGCACTGACCTGCCGAGCGATCATGTGCCCGGCAAATATCGGCCCCTGAGTACCCGCGAAGTTGTCCGCAAGCTCGAGAAGGCCCAGCGAGACTTCGATCTTGGCAACGAGCCGGACAGCGGCCGTTCCATGCTTCCCGGCTTCCAGCCGAAACTACTACTTGCGCGATTCGGGGAGGACTGGGCGTATCCCGAGAATTTGGCCCATTCCACTCACATCCTCAAGCCAGCACCCTCCCACCGCCCCGCTACGATCTTCGATGAGTACTACTCGCACCAGATCGCGCGCCACATGGGCCTGACGGGTTTTCACAGCGAACTGATCACCTACAACCAGACGACATTCCTCTCCATCGAGCGGTACGACCGGATTGTGGCAGGAAATACGGTCCGCCCCATCCATCAGGAAGACGCCGCGCAAGCACTTGGCTTGGACTGGACCGACTCCGCTGCAAAATTTCAGAATCCCCAGCAGCCACGCTCTCCAGCCCGACCCACCGCGCAGCGGATCGCAGAACTCCTTGGCTCATTTGGTGACGGCACGGACATGGAGATCTGGCTCCGCCATTTGCTCTACAACGTGATCATCGGCAACCATGACGCACACGCAAAGAATGTATCCATCCTCCACAAAACCAGCGATGAATCCACGATCGCGGACCTCTACGATGCGGTGCCCATCCTCCACATCAACGACGACCCTTCAAGGGTCGGATCGAAAAAGATCGGCGATGAACTCTCCTTGGCAATTGGTGGCGAATTCAACCATCACAAAGTCACCCTCGACCACTTCCGAGCAGAGGTTGCAAGCTGGGGAGGCCTCAGCGGCCGTCGCGCGGATTCGATCCTCACTGACACTCTCTCCAGATTCGGGGCTGCACTCGAAGAGACTCCAGGCGTTCCCGGTGGCAGTCCCGCGCTCCGGGACCGTATTGGGTACAACTTCGAGCGGATCAGTTCCGGCCGGGCGATCGGAAAGCCAAAGATGCCGCTCAGTGTCTGGCATAGGGCCAACTGAAGCCGTTCCATTCGAATGGCCGGCCATTCCCATCTGCGAGCTGCTCTAATAAGCTCGCTGTGGGCTGGGAGCCTCCAGTTACCGTACCGTCGATGAGCCGGTTCCGGCCGCGCCGTCGGGAAGGAACATGCCATGGCCACGTACAAGATCGGATACTTCGTCGGCAGCCTCTCAAGCCGATCCATCAACCGGGTCCTGTCCGAGGCGCTCATCAGCGTAGCGCCGGAGGAACTCGAATTCACCGAGATTCCCATCAAGGACCTGCCCCTCTACAGCTCTGACTACGACGCCGATTTCCCGCCTGCAGGCCGGGCACTCAAGGACGCGATTGCGGCGTCGGACGGCATCCTGTTCGTGTCCCCCGAGTACAACCGCTCCATCCCCGGCGCCCTCAAGAATGCCATCGACTGGGGATCCCGGCCTTGGGGAACCAACTCCTTCGCCCGCAAGCCCACGGGAATCATCGGAGCCTCCCCCGGCAGCATCGGCACGGCCGTCATGCAGTCCTCCATGCGCAGCGTCCTGAGCTTCCTCGACGCACCTCAGATGAACGCCCCGGAGGCCTACATCAAATTCGATCCGGCAGCCTACAACGAGGATGGATCTGTCCGGGACGAAGGCACCGCGTCCATCCTGCGCCACTACATGGAGGAATATAGTGCGTTCGTCCAACGCGTCGTGGCCGTCAACGCACCCGGGCACATTGGTGACCAACACCCGGATGGCGCCAAGCTGACGCGGTAGCGCGGGGCGGCGCCGGGTTCGAGGGTCAGCGCGTCCAGAGAAGAATCTCGTGGGTGGGCCCGGCGAACTGGCTGACTTGATGGAAGCCGAGGTGTGTCAGTTTGGCGGCGTCAGCGGCGGCGTCGGACTTCTTCTGGGGTGTGGTGACAAGCCACACCCTGGACGTTCGGGCGACCTGGTCCTGCACTGCATCGAACGGGAGCTGGAGTGACCACGGGGACGTCAACCGTTCGGGTCCAGTCACTGCTGCGATGTCCCTGACGTTGCGGAAAGACGCCGGGTAGCCGGACAGCGCGTTTCGTCCGGATTCGATCGGATCCCCCGGGCTGTCGTCGAAGAGGATCCCATCTCCCGGCGTGCTGTTGCCGTCGATAGTCTCGGCGATGAAGGAGAAATCATCGACGACGAACTTTCCGTTGGGCTGCCGCTGCGAAACGTATATCGGAGCGGCAATCCCTGCCAGAAGCACAACCGCAGTGACTTTAAGCCAGACTCGCGGCAGGTTCCCGAGGGCACATGCGAGCAGGATCGCAAAGGCGGGAACCGTGGAAATCAAGTACTTCGGCGTGTATGCCGGTGAGACCAGAAAGGAGTAGACGAACACCGCGACTGTCGGTAGGACGACGCTCGGCACTGCAAAGAGCAATGTCCGGCGGTAACGCTTCCATCCCGTGACCAGCAAGGCGGCAACGAGTATCCAGGCGATTCCGGCCAGCACGACGGCGAGCGATCGTACCCATTCCTGGTCCGGCGTGGTGAAACGCACCACGGTCTTGTAAGGGAAGAACTGCTCCACGAAGACTTGGGCAAACATTTGGGCCGGAGTGGTGTTGATCCAGCTGATCTGCGCTGCCGCCTGGGTGCGGGCAAGCAGAAAGAGCGGGACGGTCAAGGCGAATATCCCAGCAGTTGCAACGCTCAGGACGATCCTTGACCGCCTCGTTCGGGACAAAAGCATGCCGGACAGCCACAGCGATCCGACGGCGAGCACGGCATACATGTGCAGATACACGGCAATGACGCCCACCACTACATAGAGCACAGCGGTGAGGATCCGGGCGCGTTCCGTCAGGAGCAGCATCAGCCAGCCAAGAACGGCAACCATCGCCGCGCACATCGCATAGGAGCGGGCTTCGATTCCCATGGCGGTCATCCTCGGCAGCACAGCGAATGCCATGCCGGCGGCAAGGCCCAACCAGCGGCTGTGCAGCCGGGTCCCGATCGCGACGACTGCGGCCACACCGACGCCGACAGCAGCGGCACTCGGAAACCGCAAGGTCAAAGGGTTTGTCCCCACAACACTCAACCAGCCATGCATGAGCCAGTAGTACAGCCCGAAGACGCCGTCGATGCGCCCTACGATGGCAAACAGTTCCTGGCTCGAATGGTTGGCCACGTAGGCGGTGGCAGCCTCGTCCCGCCAAATCGACGGGATCCAGCTTCCGGCAAAGGACACGAGGAAACCGAACAAGCCGCCCCACAAGGGATCCAGCCGTGGGGAGAACCGTTGCCGAACCCGGTGGTTCTCCAACACCAGGTCAGACATTGGACTCCTCAGGACGGTACGGCACTCCCAACCACTCTAACGTGCCGGTTCCGGGCAGCCGGGCGTGGATCAGGCCCACCGGCTTCCATGCCCCAGCGCCTCCGTAAACAGCACAGCGGAGTGCGGAATCGCCATGAAATAAAAGGCGCTACGCAATCTTCCTTGGATAAAGCTGAATTTTGTCGATAATCTAGCCGTGAATATCAGCCAATCAGCGCTTCTCACGCGTGGATAGAGCACATAGCTGCACTCATTGGGGCGACCTGACATTGCATTTGGGGGAACTTATGAATTTGGCGCTTCGCTCTGCCCTGCGCCGGCGGTCCATCAGACGTCGCACACGCACGAATGACAGGATTTGATAATGTCTTACGACTTTTACGTGTATGCGGCCGAAGCTGCGGAACCGGGCCGTCTCCTGGACCTGGTTAAGTCCGTTCCCGGCCTCACCCCGGCCGAGGGTGCGGAGACCCATGGTGAGGTGGCGTTCCTTCCGGTGGTGAGGGCAACGACGAATTCCTATTGCTTCACCGTGGACGGACCGGAGCAGGTAGACGCCGACGAAGTTCCCGAGAACGTCACCGCGACGGTACTGGCCGTTGGCTACCGCTACGGCGTTCTGGTCGAGGGCGGAGACCAGGCTTCCGTTCCCCTCGCCCGGAGGTTCGCCCGGAAACTCGCGGGCGCCGTCGACGGCGTGTGCCTCGACCCGCAGACCGAGGAACAATGGCCCAAAACCTCACTTCGCAAAGCCCCAAAACCCCCGAAAGACACCGAAATCGACGCCGTTGGCATCTACTGGTACTACCTCACCCAGGAAGCTCCAAAGGATCTGTTGACGCGTTTCCTCCAGGCATGCCGGACATCATTCCCCGAAGCGCTCCCCCGAAAGTACAGTGCCGGCGGCACGAAGCTCGGCACGCTTCAAACCAACGGGGACCAAGCATTCCTGAACCACTATGAAAACGAACCACTCTGGGGTCTCTACGCCGCCGCACCTTTCCCGTGTTCAGCATCGGTTTCGATGGGCTGAAAGGTTTCGCCAAGGACAACACGCGGTCCATCTCGCTCATGGTGGATCGTAAAGCCTTGAACGATGAACGCTGGCGCCGCGGATTGCAGGACTTGTTCACACGAGTGGCCCGCGAGTCTGGCTGTTTCTTCGCCAGCGCAGAAGTTGCTCGTCGCTGGAGTTGGAACGGCAGGAGTCTCAGCGCCAACCTCAGTCTGGCGGAACCAGCGTTCAGTTGCCATTTCTCAGGCATCTGGAGAGGGCTACCCCCATACCCTCAATGGTGGAACTGGTTCTCAACGGAGTACCTCGCCGGCGTCGAACCCTACCTGCTCGGGGAAACCGAACATTACGAAGAAGGAACCTTCTACAGCTGGTCCCCCGAACCTCTGGACCGCGACGAACTCACCAAACGCCTGCCAGATCCCACCAAGCCCTGGATCCCCGAAGAACTCAGCTACGGACTCGACGAATACCGCCGACCCGGAATCCCCGCACAGAAAATGCCCCCAAAACTCAGGCACGACACCCAAGAACCATAGCAACGTAGGCAAATTTCTTACTGGGACGGTCGGCGAAAGGATAAAAAGTGTCTTATGACTTGGCTATCTACGTTGCCGAAGAACTATCGCCCGCAGAGCTTGCGGAACTTGTTCGTGTGTCTCCCGGGCTGGAGCGCTTGGACGGCCCGGCGACGCTTGGTGGCGAGTCTGTCCATTTGCGAGTCGGGCAGGGTGCGCGCCGCACGTATGGCTTCACGGTGGAAGGCCCGATCGCTGTAGAGCCTCAGGACGTCCCGGAAGAAATTACTGCCGTGGCCTTGGGGATCAAGTATTTGTTTCAGGTTTTCGTGGAAGGAACCGCCGACGCGTCTGTTCCCCACGCGATCCGATTCGCGCGGAGACTTTCGAAGCAATTGTCCGGGGCTGTCCTTGACCTTCAGACAGGTGAGGTTTGGCCAAAGAAATCGTTGCGAACGAGACCTTCCCCTGTGTCGCCAGTCAAAACTGACATAGTTGAAATTTGTTGGTATATCGACGCCGATAAGAGGCCTCAAGGCCTGGCCGAGCGATTCCTGCGACTTGCTCGTAGGAATCTGCCGGAGGCGCTGCCTAGACAATTCGGTGTTCGTGAACCGTTTCAGGGACGGCTGGACCGCGACGGCGATCAAGGGTTCGTGGACATGTGCGAAGCGGCGCCTGGGGATACGAATTTCATGGTTGGTACGTACCCGGTGGGGCTCGGTTACATTGACGGGGCCGGGCGAAAGCGGCCGATGTCCATGGTTTCCATGACGGTGGACCGGGCAGCGCTTACTACAGAACCGTGGCGGCAAGCCCTGCGCCGCCTTTTCATCGAATTCTCCATCGAATCGCGCAGCGCTTTCGCTCGCGCTGAGGTGTTGCGGAATTACGTTTGGAAGTCCCGATGGTTCAATAGCTCAAAAGAGTCGGAGTCGGCTATCGATCCGTGCTATATCGGCCAATGGACAGGCCTTTCCACTTATCCGCAATGGTGGACCTGGTATGGCCCAGACTACGTCGAATTGGTCACTCCTTACCTGCACGGGCAGGCTGAAGTACATCCTGATGGTCTCTTCCATTCCGGGCAGACGAGCCGCTGGGCCGTGATGAGCTCGTAGCTCGGTTGCCGGACCCGAGCCGGCCCTGGATTCCCAGCGACTTCTCACCGACCATTTCTGCAGACGATCGATTCGAGAAGTCGGCAGTGGTCATTCCGCCAGGTCTTTACAGGGGACCTGTTCTTGCCCGCTAAGCCCGCTCCAACTTGTTCTCGAAAGCTAAGCAGTCCATGATCATTTACGACCGCCTGCAGCGGGATCCGAAGAACTCCAAGGAGGTACTCCGGATCCTGGCCGAAGCCCTCTACCGGCTCCGGCGCACCCTCTACGCCAGAGAACACGAGCAAGCCTCCGGCGCCCTGACCGAACAAGACCTGACCTCGTCCCTGCGGAACCCCCACCACCCCGACGAGACCGGCTACGCCGTACATTTCCTCGCCGAACTCGACGCACTGCCGGACTTGGAGGAACTGCCCAAACACTCGGACACGTGGGTCCGCAAAGACATCAACAACTCCATCAAGAAGCTCCAAAGGCAGCGGGCAAGAAGCGAACGCAGGACTTGATCATGTCTTACGACTTTTACGTGTACGCGTCCGCGGCCGCAGAACCGGAGGCGCTCTTGGAGTTGGTTAAGTCCGTTCCGGGCCTGGCCCCGGCACGGGACGCAGGCACCGACGCTGAACCCGCGTTCCTGCCCGTCGTGAAGGCGGCCGCGAATTCCTACTGCTTCACCGTGGACGGACCCGAGGAAGTGGACGTCGACGAGGTTCCCGAGAACGTCACCGCGACAGTACTGGCCGTAGGCTACCGCTACAGCGTCCTGGTCGAGGGCGGCGATCAGGACTCCGTTCCCCTTGCCCGGAAGTTCGCCCGGAAACTCGCGGGCGCCCTCGACGGCGTGTGTCTGGATCCGCAAACCGATGAACAATGGCCCAAAACCTCACTTCGCAAAGCCCCAAGGCCTGCTAAGGACACCAAAATCGACGTCGTAATCGTCTACTGGTACTACCTGGTCCAGGAAGCACCAGTGGATCTGTTGACACGGTTCCTCCAGGCTTGCCGAGCCTCATTCCCCGAAGCGCTCCCCCGAAAGTACAGTGCCGGCGGTACGAAGCTCGGCACACTTCAAGCCAACGGAAAGTTAACGAAACTGGGGGCACGCTTACGCTTTGGTTCCGGCCCGAGACTAAACTCTCGAAACCCTTGCAGGATCTGATCAACGGCAATAGGCCGGATCTGTTGGATGGCAGCAGGATCATCCGCATGAACTTCACTGAATTCCTGTACTGAGCAGCCTCCACTACTGTTGAAAGCAAAACGGTCCATGATCATTTACGACTCCGTGTCATCCCATTCCAGGTCACAGAACTTCCCGAAGGATCTGCCGAAGAGTGCAGCAGCCACCCACATAGGCTTCTTCCTGGCGTGGGCGGTGCTCCGTGGCCTCACGAGCGCCCAGCACGGAGCCGGATTGGCGGGCCTCGAAGCGCGGGCGGTCAACCCCGCGGAATACTTCCGCAGTCTGCGGCGGGACAAACTTACCGATGAGGATTTCATCTTCCGAGGCAACCGCTTCGCCATGGCCTATTACAACAGGGAAGAGTGGCAGGTGCCCCACCCCGGCGATGTCTACTACACCGACGACTACCAAAGAGTATTCGCCGAGCAAGGCCTGGGCGTCTACGAAGTAACCGACGACTGGGCACACTTTGACCTGATCGCCCAAAGAATGGATGAGGTCTACCGGAACCATCTGGCGGGAGAACCGCTCGATGATCTCCAACGCGCGGTCCTCCGCAAGGCAGGCGATGCGACAGCACGCTCCGTTCCCGCTTTCGCCTCGCACGACACACCGGACCATGAACGCGGCATCCTCCGCGATCTCGCCGGGGTAGGAGTCGACGTCGACAACCTGGGCCAGCTACTCGCCTCGGCCATCCCCTATCCCGAGGCGGTTCCCGTCTTTCTTGACTGGGCAGAACACCTCGAGGAAAGAGTCGAACCTGAATCCCAGCGGGATCTTCTCCGGAGTCTGGGTTTCCTGCTGCAACGCCCGGAAGAGAAGAGGCAGACATACCCGGTCCTGATAAGACATGTCAGAGACAACAAATTCGACGGCTTCACTCTGCATAATGTCGCATTCACGGCGAGCTTGGCTGTCACCGACGCCGACTTTGACGACGTCGCGCGCATCCTTGAGAACCCCGACACAGCCACCTACATGACTGGATTTCTGTCGCCGTTCATCAGGGATTCCGGACGGCCGGAAGCCCCGCAGCTGCTTATGGACGCTTTGACGGTAAGGTCGAACACCTCCGACGCCGCGACCGCCTTGGCGGACCTGGAAATCACCGAGGCCATACCCCTGATCGAGGACGCCCGCCTGCAGTGGGACCCGAAGAACTCCAAGGAGGTCCTCCGGATCCTGGCCGAAGCCCTCTACCGGCTCCGGCGCACCCTCTACGCCAGAGAACACGCACAAGCCTTCGGCGCCCTGACCGAACAAGACTTGACCTCGGCCCTGCGAAACCCAAAGCACCCCGACGAAACCGGCTACGCCGCACACTTCCTCGCCGAACTCGGCGCCACCGACGCACTGCCTGCCCTGGAGGAACTGCCCAAACACCCCGACACGTGGGTCCGCAAAGACATCAACAACTCAATCAAGAAACTCCAAAGGCAGCGGGCAAAAAACGAACGCAGGACTTGATCTTGTCCTACGACTTTTACGTTTACGCGTCCGAAGCGGCAGAAACGGGCCGGTTACTGGAGCTGCTCCGGTCCGTGCCGGGACTCGCACCGGCAGAGGATGCGGATACAGACTCAGAACCGCAGTTCCTGCCCGTCGTTAGGGCAACCACTGGCTCGTACTGCTTCACCGTTGACGGGCCGGAGCAGATGGGCGCAGACGAGGTGCCGGAAAACGTCACGGCGACGGCCTTGGCCATCGCCTACCGCTACGACATCCTGGTCGAGGGCGGCGATCAGGACTCCGTTCCCCTTGCCCGGAGGTTCGCCCGGAAACTCGCGGGCGCCCTCGACGGCGTGTGTCTGGATCCGCAAACCGATGAACAATGGCCCAAAACCTCACTTCGCAAAGCCCCAAGGCCTGCTAAGGACACCAAAATCGACGTCGTAATCGTCTACTGGTACTACCTGGTACAGGAAGCACCGGTGGATCTGTTGACACGGTTCCTCCAGGCTTGCCGAGTCTCATTCCCCGAAGCGCTCCCCCGAAAGTACAGTGCCGGCGGTACGAAGCTCGGCACGCTTCAAGCCAACGCTGACCAAGCTTTCCTGGACCACTATGAAAACGAACCACTCTGGGGCCTCTACGCCGAAGGAACCTTCCCCGTGTTCGACATCAGTTTCGACGGGCGTGAAGGCCTCACCCCAGGCCAGATTCGTAACACTTCCATGACGATCGATCGCACCACTCTTAACGACGAGCGCTGGCGCCACGGACTGAAGGACTTGTTCACACGGGTGGCTCGGGAGTCAGGCAGCTTCTTTGCCAGCGCGGAAGTGGCACGCGGCTGGAGTTGGAGTGGCAGAAGCCTCAGCGTAAATGCGAGCACAGCCGAACCAGCCTTCAGCTGCACCCTCCCCAACACTTGGGGAGGACTGCCCCACTACCCTCAATGGTGGAACTGGTTCTCGACGGAGTACCTCGCCGGCGTCGAACCCTACCTTCTCGGGAAAACCGAACATTACGCAGAAGGAACCTTCCACAGCTGGTCCCCCGAACCCCTGGACCGCGACGAACTCACCAAACTCCGCCCCGATCACACCGAACCCTGGATCCCCGAAGAACTCAGCTACGGACTCGACGAATACCGCCGACCCGGAATCCCCGCACAGAAAATGCCCCCAAAACTCAGACAAAGCCCTCAGGCACCTGAAACAACAACGTAGGAAGAAGCCCCCTGCCCTACTCCCCAGTCAGCCCGTCCACCGACTCCCGGAGGAGGTCGGCGTGGCCGTTGTGTCGCGCGTACTCCTCGATCATGTGGAGCACGATCCATCGCAGGCTGGGTGCCCGGCCATCAGACCAGGTGCGGGCGGCAAGCCGGTCCAGGCCGCCGTCGTCCATTGCTTCGGCGACCAGCAAGCGGGAGCGGTTCACGGTGTCCTGCCAGAGCGTACGGAGATGCTCCGGCGAGTCCTCGGCGGCTGAGTGCCATTCCCAGTCCGGGTCGGCTTTCCAGTCCACGGTGTCCCATGGCGGCTGCCGGTCCCGGTTGTGCATGCATTGGGAAAACCAGTGCTCCTCAACATAGGCCAAATGCTTGAGCAGCCCGCCCAGGGTCATTGACGACGGAGCCACGGTCGCCTCCAACCCGGATGCGTCGAGCCCCGCGCACTTCCACGCAAATGTGGCTCGCTGGTAATCCAGGAAGCCCAGCAGGCTAGCGGCCTCGTCGGCTGCGAGGGGAGGTTCCGGGCGTCCTTGCTCATCCACGTCGGTCATGGGCCGTGAGCCTACGCGTTGCAACGCGCGGTGGCAACGGCCCAAAAAGCTAATGCTTCGCCGAGACATCCTGCGATATCGTCCGCGCGGTCTCCACGATCTGCTCCCTGACCGATTCGAGGTAGGCCTCGGGGTCTGGCTGGGCGGCGACGTTCTGGGCTTGGAGCGAGACGTTGACGGCGGCAGCCACATGGCCCGCGTTGTGGTTCCATACAGGCGCAGCGATGGACATAAGCCCGAGTTCCAGCTCTTGGTCCAGGAGGCACCAGCCCTGCTTGCGCACCCGGTCCAGCTCGCCCAGAAGCTCCGCGCGGGACGTGATGGTCCGCGGTGTCAGGGCCTTGAATTCCACTTCAGCCAAATACTCGTCAAGTTTCTGCTGCGTCAGGCCGGCCAAAAGCACCCTACCCATGGACGTGGCGTAGGCAGGGAAGCGCGTGCCCACCGAGATGCCGACCGTCATGATCCGGCGCGTGGTCACGCGGGCCACGTAGAAAATGTCCGCGCCATCCAGCACCGCGGCCGACGTCGACTCCCCCAGCTTCAGTGAGAGATCTTCGAGGTGCGGCTGTGCGAGCTGGGGCAAGGACAACGCCGACAAGTACGAGTAGCCAAGCTGCAGCACCATCGCCGTGAGCGCGAAGGTCTTGCCGTCCGTGCGGACGTAGCCCAGCTCCACCAGGGTATGCAGGAACCGACGGGCCGTGGCACGCGTCAGGTTGGTGCGCGCCGCCACCTCGCTGAGTGTCATGACGGGGTTGGCCGCGTCGAACGCACGGATCACGGCCAAGCCGCGTGCCAGCGACTGCACGTACTGGTCACTCGCCTGGGGAGCACCTGCTTGCGGCACTCCGGCTACTGCTGCGTCGGTCATGGTTACCAATCTTATTGGCGCGAACTAGCAGCAGGTGCCCCTTCAATTGCTTCCAGAGGGCATCTGCTGCCAGTTCGCGCTCGGCTTTGAGCGCGTTAGAGGCCGACGACGGCGCCAGCCGCCTTCTCGTCGAACGGCACCAGCGGGACCGGCACCAGCGTCTGGAGTTCTTCGAAAGTGCAGCCGAACGTCTCACGCACCCTCACGCCGTCGGGCCCTATCAGGAAGACGGCCTTGTCCGTGTACACGCGGGTCACGCAGCCCACGCCGGTGAGCGGGTAGCTGCAGGTGTCGACGAGTTTGGAGGCGCCGTCGCGGGTCAGGAGAGTCATCATGACGAACACGTCCTTCGCGCCGGTGGCCAGGTCCATCGCCCCGCCGACCGCCGGGATCGCGTCCGGCGCCCCGGTGTGCCAGTTGGCGAGGTCACCCGTGGCGGAGACCTGGAAAGCGCCCAGCACGCAGATATCCAGATGGCCGCCTCGCATGATCGCGAAGGAATCGGCGTGGTGGAAATACGAAGCGCCGGGGAGCTCGGTGACCGGGATCTTGCCGGCGTTGATGAGGTCGCCGTCGATCTCCTCGCCCTTGGCCTCCGGGCCCATCCCGAGCATCCCGTTCTCCGTGTGGAGCGTGATGTTCTGCTCTTCCGTGAGGTAGTTGGAGACGAGCGTGGGCTGGCCAATGCCGAGGTTCACGAAGGAACCCGGGGCGATGTCGCGCGCCACCAGCTGCGCGAGGTCGTCGCGGCCGAGGGGTGTTGTTGAGGTTTGGATGCTCATGTCAGGCCACCTTCACGATGCTGTTGACGTAGATCCCCGGGGTCACCACGTTCTCCGGGTCCAGGGCGCCGGTCGGGACGATCTCGGACACCTGGACGATGGTGTGCTTCGCGGCCGCGGCCATGATGGGGCCGAAGTTCCGGGCGGTCTTGCGGTAGACGAGGTTGCCTTTGCCGTCGGCCTTGAGCGCCTTGATGAGCGCGACGTCGGCATGGATGGGCGTCTCGAAGACCTGCCATTTGCCGTCGAGGAAGCGGGCGTGCTTCCCTTCCGCGAGCATGGTGCCATAGCCGGTCGGCGTGAAGAATCCGCCGATGCCGGCCCCGGCAGCCCGGATGCGCTCGGCCAGGTTGCCTTGCGGGACGAGCTCCAGTTCGATCTCCCCGGCCTTGTACTTGGCGTCGAAGTGCCAGGAATCGGACTGGCGCGGGAAGGAGCAGATCATCTTACGGACCCGTCCTTCCTTGATGAGCAGCGCCAGGCCCTGATCGCCCTGGCCCGCGTTGTTGTTCACCACGGTGAGGTCGGTGGCGCCGGAATCGAGCAGCGCGTCGATGAGTTCGAACGGCTGGCCCGCGTTCCCGAAGCCCCCGATCATCACGGTGGAGCCGTCCTTGATGCCGGCGACTGCTTCGCCGACCGTGTCAATGAATTTCAGCATTGCCTTAGCCCTTCACCGATTGTGCCGAAATTCCGGCAGTGACGTTCTCAAGCACCACGGCCAGGCCTTGCCCGACGCCGATGCAGATGGCCGCGACCCCCCAGCGCTGACCGGAGGCCTGAAGGCTGCGGGCCAGGGTCCCCAGGATGCGCGTGCCCGAGGCGCCCAGGGGGTGGCCCATGGCGATCGCGCCGCCGTGCCGGTTCACGATGGACGGGTCGATACCCCACGCATCGATGCAGGCCAGGGACTGCGCGGCAAAGGCCTCGTTAAGTTCGACGGCGCCCACCTGGTCCCAGCCGATGCCCGCCTTCGCGAGGGCCTTGTTGGCGGCCTCCACCGGGGCGTAGCCGAAGAACTGGGGATCGTTTCCGTGTGCTCCGCGGCCGGCGATGCGGGCCAGCGGCTCCAGCCCGAGCAGCCCGGCGGCGCTTTCGCTGCCGATCCAGGCCGCGGACGCGCCGTCGGACAGCGGAGAAGCGTTCCCGGCTGTGACCGTGCCGCCTTCAGGGCCGCTGGATTCGGGCCGAAACACGGTCTTGAGCCCGCCGAGCTTCTCCGCCGTCGAACCAGCCCGGATACCCTCGTCACGGACCAACTCGGTGCCCGGAACCTGGGTCACCAACTGGTCGTAGAAGCCCTCGTCCCACGCGGCTGCGGCGAGGTTGTGCGAGGCCGCGGCGAACTCGTCCTGCCGCTCCCGGGTGATCCCGTACTTCTCACGCAACCGTTCCGTGGCCTCGCCCAAGGAAATCGTCCACTCGGCAGGCATCGCCGGGTTCACCAGGCGCCAGCCCAGGGTGGTGGAGGCCAGGGTCATGTCGCCGGCCGGGTATGGCTTCGAGGTCTTGGGCAGCACCCACGGGGCACGCGACATGGACTCGGCGCCGCCCACCAGCACCAGTTCGGCGTCGCCGGCGTTGATCTGGCGCGAAGCGATGATCGCGGCGTCAAGGGAGGAACCGCAGAGGCGGTTGACCGTGGTGCCCGGGATCGACGTCGGGAGCCCTGCCAGGAGTGTGGCCATGCGGGCGATGTTGCGGTTCTCCTCGCCGGCGCCGTTGGCGTTGCCGAACACCACTTCGTCGATCCGCTCAACGTCCAAAGCGGGGGCGCGCTTGACGGCTTCTCGCACCACGTGGGCCGCGAGGTCGTCCGGCCGGACCCCGGCAAGGCCCGAGCCGAATTTTCCAAAAGGTGTGCGCACGGCGTCGTACACATACGCCTGGTTCATGGGGTCTCCTCTAAGTGTCTGTGGTCCCAACTGACTCGCAGTTAATGTCGTTATGAGGGCTCAAAACGACATCTAATGCGAGTCAGTTGGGTGGGGCGGGGGTGCTGGGGGCGGGGGTGCTGGGGGCGGGGGCGTTGGGGGTCTTGTCGAGCTCCGCGAAGACCTGCTGCGCGGTCTTGAATGCGGTGTTGGCGGAGGGGACTCCGCAGTAGATGGCGGTCTGCAACAGGATTTCCTTGATCTCGTCCCTGCTCAGGCCGTTCGTGATGGCGGCGCGGATGTGCATGGCCAGTTCTTCCCAGTGCCCGTGGGCCACCATGGCGGTGATGGTGACGGCGGAGCGCATCTGCCGCGTCAGGCCCGGGCGGGTCCAGATGCCTCCCCAGGCGATCCGGGTGATCATGTCCTGGAAGTCCTCGGTGAAGGGATCCTTGTTCGCGTTGGCGCGGTCCACGTGCGTATCGCCGAGCACTTCGCGGCGGACCACCATGCCGGCGTCATAGATTTCCTGAGAGGTGGCCTCGCGCTGAACGGCGCCTTGCGAAAAATCAGTGCTCATCTTCCGGCCTCCTTCATGAACGTCCGCATGAGGTCCGCGACGACGTCGGGCGCCTCCGCGGGCGCCAGGTGCCCGACGCCGTCGAGCGCTACGGCAACAGCGCTACCGCCGCCTGCGTTGATGCCGTCCGCCACTTCTTCAGCGAACGACGGCGGCGCAACAGTGTCCTCGACGCCGGCCAGCGCCTGCGTGGGGACGGTGATGCTACCGAGCTGGGAGCGGACATCGAAGGCGGCGAGGGCCTCGCAGCAGAAGGCGTAGCTGAAGCGGTCGGCGTCCCGCAGGGCGTGCAGGAGGCGGCTGCTGACCACAGGTTGGCGATCCATGAAACCGGGAGCGAACCAACGCTGCGCGGACCCCTGGATCATCACCGCGGTGCCCTGGGCGCGAACGGTTTCGGCCCGTTCCAGCCATCCCTCGGGAGTACCGAGCTTTGCTCCGGTGCACTGCACAGAGAGCGACTTGAGCCGTTCTCCGTACTTGATGGCCAGTTGCAGTCCTGTGGCGCCGCCCAGCGAGTCCCCGGCGTAGTGGAATACGGCGCCGGGCGCGATCGAATCCACCAGGTCAACCACCGCGTCGGCCAGTTCGGCGACGCTGAACGTTTCGGAGGCCGCGGGCGAGACGCCGTGACCGGGAAGATCCCAGCCGATGACGTCGAACTCACCGCCGAGCAGGGCTGCCGTCTCGGTCCACAGCACCGTGGACGTTCCGAGTGAAGGCCCCACCACCACAAGGGGTTTCTCTCCCAAGGTGCGCTGAGGGGACAGCAACACCGCCTTGACGTTGGGCTTAGCCACGATCGGCTCCCTTCGGGTTAGTGTCGGAAAATTCCGGGTAGGCAACCAGGATGCGGCGGCTGATTTCGGCAGCCTCACCCACGTAGTTCGCCGGGTCGAGTAGCGCCTGCAGTTCCTCATCGGACAGCTTGCTGGCAGGGACGGCTTCCCGGAGGAGTTTGGCGTAGATCCGGGCCCGTTCCCCCACGGGTGCCCGGAGCGTCTCGTCGACGACGGCCTGCAGCTTGGCCTTCGCGTCGCTCCTGTCCGCGCCGAGGAGCGGGGCAACGGAGGATGCAACGGCTTCGCTGAGCAGCAATGGCCCGGAGAGTTCCAGGTTGCGGCGCATTGCCTCGGGGAAGACGCGGAGTCCTTCGGCGAGCTCGCGGAGCTGGGTGGCGGCGCCGAGTGCGAGCCGCAGCAAGCTCCGTAGGGCAGGCCATTCGCTGTGCCAGGCTCCGTCGGGGCGTTCGTCGTTGAAGTTCGCGGCTGCGAGATGAAGCTGCGCTGCCAGCCCGGGCGCCTGGAGCGCCGCGCTGCGGATCAGCACGGACAGCACCGGGTTTTGCTTTTGCGGCATGGCCGAGGAGACGCCGCGGCCCGCGGCAAGGGGCTCACCCAATTCAGCCACTTCGGGGCGGCTGAGGAACAGCAGGTCGGAGGCGATCTTGCCGAAGGAGTCCGTCAGGGAAGCCAAGGCGTCGCCGAGTGCAGTGACGGCAAGGCGGTTGGTGTGCCAAGGAGCCGGAACGGCAGCCAAGCCCAGTTTTGCCGCCAAGGCATCCGCCAGGTCAAAGGGGCTCGACGGCGAGCCTTCCGTGAGCACGGTTCCTGCAGCCAGGGTGCCGCCGGCTCCGCCGAACTGCACGTGCAATTCCAAGGACTCAAGGCGTCGGGCCGCGGCAGCCACTCCGTGGAACCACTGCGCCGCCTTGAGCCCGAAGGTGAACGGCAGCGCATGCTGGGTCAGGCTCCTGCCCACGCACAGCGTGTCCGCATGCTGTTCCGCAAGGCCGGCGAGCGCCGTCGTCGTGCCTTTTACTTCGGCGAGAAGCGCGGAAACCACGCGGCGCGCGAGCAACATCAGGGCCGAATCCAGGACGTCTTGGCTGGTCAGGGAGGTGTGCACCGCGGCAAGCGCGCCGATCGCCCCGCCGGGATGCTCAGCGTCGAGCTGCCTGACCCTGCCGCGGAGATCGGCCAGCAGCGGAATGACCGGGTTGGCGCCACCTTGTGCGCGTTCGGCGATGGAAGCGGCGTCGTAGGCCCAGGATTCCGCTGCCTCGGTGACGACAGCGGCAGAACCGGCGGGCGCGATGCCCGCTTCTTCGAGCACGGATGCCCAGGCGGCCTCGACGTCGAGGATGGCCGCGATCACCGCACTGTCACCCGTCAGCGCCACCACGCCGGGCGACGCCGAAACCGGGCTGAGCAGCCCGAAATCGCCGTCGCCACTCACTGGGAGGCGCCTTCGAAGCGCTCGAAGTCGAGAAAGACGGTCTCGTTCTCGCCTTGCAGGCGCAGGTCCCAGGTGAGGCCGCCATCCGCGTCGCGGCGAGCAATGAGGGTCTTGCGGCGCTCGGGATCGAGGGAGCTGAGCAGCGGATCGGCAGCGAGCGCTTCCTCGCTTTCCGGCAAGTAGATGCGGGTGAACAGGCGGTTCATGAGGCCACGGGCAAAAACGGCAACCGAGATAAACGGAGCCGCTCCCGCTTCAGTGGGCCCGGGGTTGACCGTGGTGAACGTGAACACGCCGGAGTTGCCTACCGCGGCGCGGCCCCAGCCAGTGAAGGTGTAGCCGTCGCGGACCAGGGAACCGGTGCGCTGGACCACGTTGCCTTCGGCGTCGGGCTGCCAGATCTCCAGGATGGCGTCCGGGATGGCTTCGCCGGCGCCGTCGTACACGGTGCCTTGCAGCCGGATGCTTCCGGCGCTTCCCGGGGCGAGGAGCTCGCTGTCCTTATTGAAGGGGAGGGCATAGCCGTAGAACGGACCAACGGTCTGGCCGGGAGTGGGGATCAGCTTAGTCATGTTCTACTCCTCATCCCCGGCGTCGCCGTAGGCTTCGTTTTCGGTCCAGGTCCGCTTCGAGCCACTGAGGATGATGTCCCAGTTATAGCCGAGGGCCCACTCGGGGCTCGTCAGCTCGTGGTCGTACGTGGCCACAAGGCGGTCGCGGGCGTCCTGGTCCACGATCGATTGGTAGATCGGGTCCAGCGGGAACAACTGGTCACCCGGGAAGTACATCTGGGTCACGATGCGCTGCGTGAAATCCGTACCGAACATGGAGAAGTGGATGTGAGCCGGACGCCAGGCGTTGAGGTGGTTCTTCCACGGGTAGGCGCCGGGCTTGATGGTAGTGAAGCGGTAGGAGCCGTCCGGTCCGGTGATGCAGCGTCCGACGCCGGTGAAGTTCGGGTCGAGCGGGGCGGGGTGCTGGTCGCGCTTGTGGATGTAGCGGCCGGCAGCGTTGGCCTGCCAGATCTCCACGAGCTGGCCGGCAACCGGGCGTCCGTCGCCGTCGAGCACTTTGCCCTGCACGATGATCCGCTCGCCCTGGGGTTCGCCGTTGTGCTGGATAGTGAGGTCCGATTCCAGGGCGTGCACGTCCTGGTGCCCGAACGCCGGCGAGTACAGCTCGATGGTCTCGGGGTCCGCGTGGTGCAGGCTCTTGGTGGGGTGGCGCAGGATGCTGCTACGGTACGGCGCGAAGTCCAGGCGGGGCTGGGTCTCCGGCGCGGCACCGTCCTTGAGCGCCTGGGCGTACGCCTCGCCGATGGCGTTGATCTCAGCGCTGAGATCCGCTTGGGTTTCGGCTGCGGCGTCCAACGGCGCATGCCCGGCATGCGGTTCGGCCGCAGGTACGAGCTCGTCGTCTTGGTGGTGCCCGGCATTTGCGTCTAGCAGCACGGCCGGCTCCTTTCGGGTGGTTACTGTTGTTGGCTTGCTGGGGTCAGTTGCGTTTCTGCTTAGCGGTGCAGGTGGTGGGCCTGAAGCGAGTCGTACTGGACGGCGTGACGCACGGGGGCGTTGGGGGCGCCGTAGCCGTCGTAGTTGCCGCGGCGTTCCACCATTTCGAAGAACACGCTGCCCACCGTGGCGGTATAGAAGTGGAGGAATTCACCGTTGGCATCCCTGTCGTAAAGAAGGTTCAGTTCCTTGAGGGTCGCGAGGAAGGCAGGATCGAGGGCGAATCGCGCATCGAGGTCCTCGTAGTAATTGGCCGGAATCTGCAGGAACTCGAGTCCACGTGCCTGCGCCGCCCGGGCCGTGGCCACGAGATCAGTTACCGCGAAGGCGATGTGTTCCTGATAGCTCTTCCGGGTGCCGTTGCCTTGCTGAATGACGGGAGCAAGGTTCAGGACCAGGCGCACGGCGCGGTCAGAAGTTTGCATGACCTGCGAGCGCACCAGGCCGCTGGGGCTCGGCACCTCGGCGAACGGCTGAGGTTCCAGCGCGAGGGCACTCGTATAGAAGAGGACGGCTTCGTCGAAGTGCTGCCAGGGCTGAGCCAGGTTCACGTGGTCGATCACCGCTTGCGCTCCCATGGAAGGGTGTTCGAGGCCCTCGCCAAACTCGCGGGTCCAGGCTGCGGTGCCGTCCGGGCTGCCTTGGCACAGGAAGATCTCGGTGGAGTCCGGCGCGGCGATACCTTGGAACACTTCCTCGTCCGCCTGCACCTTGCGCGGCACCACGGGGGCCTTGAGTTGCTGGGCGCGGGCCGAGGCAATTACGGGAGAGTCGACGTCGAACCCCAACGCCGCGATTGCAGGTTCACTGTGCGACGGCGCCTGTTCGTTGATGATGACGCGCGCGTGGCCCATCGACCACAGTTGCACGTCCTTGGTCCGGTGCCGGCCGTCGAATTCGAAGCCGAGCCGGCCCAGAAGCGTTTCGAGCTGTGCGGGGTCATCGGTTTTGACTTCGGCGAAGTTGAACCCGGCCGGTTCGGCCACCTTGGGCAGCGTGGCCAGTTCCATGGGATAACGACGGCGGCCGGCAGCGTTGGCGAGCGAGTCACCCCTGGCGCCTCCCGGCGTCTCTCCCGGCGCGAGGGATACCGCGTTCGCGTCGAGCCATTTGGCGCTCTGTTCCTCAAGCCAGATCAGCGAGCGCATCGCGTCGACTGCGGTGCGCTCCACATCCGATTGGCGGAAGACGTCGTTGAAGACCTCCAGCGAGACCGGTCCGGAGTAGCCCGCGCGGGCAACGTGGCCCATGAACTTGGCGAGCTCGAACTGTCCTTCGCCCGGGAACACGCGGTAATGGCGGCTCCAGGACAACACATCCATGGAGAGTTTCGGTGCGTCTGCCACCTGGACAAAGAAGATCTTCTCAGGCTTGATGGCCTCGATGGGCGCCGTATCCCAGTCACGGGAAAGGATGTGGAAGGAATCCAGGCACGTGCCCAGGTTGGGGTGGTCCACGGTGTCCACCAAACGGTGCGCGTGCTCGTAGTCGTTGACGTATTTGCCCCAGGCCAGGGCCTCGTACGCTACTTTGACGCCGTGGTCCCCGGCCAGTTCCGCCAGTCGGGAGAGCTGCTCAGCCCGGAGGTCGTCGTCGTCGATCGTGGCAGTTCCCACGTTGGTGCACACCAGGATGGTGTCCATGCCGAGGCGGGACATGAGCTTGAACTTGGCGTCCGCCCGGCGCAGGTTTTCCTGCAGGATGTCTTCGGAGACGCTGTCGAAGTCGCGGAACGGCTGGTAGAGATCCAGGCCGAGTCCGAGGTCCGCGGCCATCTTCCGCACGTCCTCCGGGCTGAGCGGCGAGGTCACGAGGTCCTGTTCGAAGATCTCGATGCCGTCGAAGCCTGCGATGGCGCAGGCCTGCATCTTTTCCTTGAGCGTGCCGGAAAGGCAGACCGTGGCGATTCCCGTGCGCATCAGTGCCCCGCCCCGGCGAGTGCCTTTTCGGCATTCGACTCTTCAGCCTTGGCTTCTTCGGCGCTCACCAGCTCGAGGAAATGTGCCCGCATCCGTTCCGGATCGGCGTCGCGGCCGGTGAAGATGCGGAAAGCGTCGGCGGCCTGCCCCACTGCCATGCGTCCGCCGTCGAGCACGCGGCAACCCTTGGCGCGGGCCTCGAGCACCAGCTGGGTCTCGATCGGCCGGTAGACGATGTCAGCCACCCAGTGCCCGGGTTCCACGAGGGACATGTCCAGTGGGAGGCCTGGATGCGCGGCCATGCCCACCGGGGTGCAGTGCACCAAGCCGTCGGCAAGCGGCATGAGTTGCGGCAGCTCCGCCGTCGTCCGTGCCGTGACGGTGCTGCCCGGGAACAGGGTGGCGAGTTCCGCCGCCCGTTCGGCGCAGCGCGAGGGATCCACGTCCACAAGGTCCAGTGTCCTGACCCCCGCGGAAAGGAGGGCATATGCGACGGCGGAGCCGGCACCACCGGCGCCGAGCTGAACGACGCGCTCCAAGCCGGCGTCGGGAAGGCCGCTGGCCAAAGCTGAACCGAAGCCGGAGAAGTCTGTGTTGTGGCCGAAGAAGCGGCCGTCCTTGATCAGCACCGTGTTCACAGCGCCGAGCCGACGGGCGTCCTCGGAAACCTCATCCAGGAACGGCAGAACCAGTTGCTTGCACGGATGCGTGATGTTGAGGCCGTTATAACCAAGCAGGGAAGCTGCGGTCAGCAAATCGCCGACGGCGGAGCCGGGCAGGGAGAGCTCCAGCAGGTCGATGGGCCGGTACAGGTAGCGCAGCCCCTGGACGTCGGCCTCCCTCTCATGCATGGGCGGCGTCAGCGAAGGCGATACTCCTTCACCGATAAGGCCCACCAGGAAGGATTCGGCTCGGTTGCTCATGCTCTTTGCTCCTTTGACAACTGCACCCGCGGATGGGCCCTCTCTGGATCACCTTGGGGTGTCCAGAGCCTGCTGCTCCGCCGGGTGGTATGAATCAGACTACACAAAATGTTCACATATTGCACTAGTGTTCTTATCGCGAACAAAAGTGGTTGCCATTAGCGCCCTTATCGCTGCGGCAGGCGGTCGGCAAGCTCGGATGCCGCGCTTTTCAGCAAGGGGACCACCGCCACCAGCTGCTCCACGCTCATCCGGAAAACAGGGACGGCGGTGGCAAGCGATGCGAAGGCGACGCCTTGGGAATTGAGGACGGGGACGGCGACGGCGCGCATACCCACCTCGTTTTCCTCATCCATGACCGCGTAGCCCTGGCGCCGGACCTTCTCGATCTCCAAGCGGAAAGCGTCGCGGCTGGTAATGGAGAACTCCGTCAGCGGCTCCAACTTGAGCCCTTCCACCAAATGCTGACGCTCGTCGTCGTCCGCGAAGGCAACAAGCGCCTTGCCCACTGCCGTGGTGTGGAGCATTCCAAGATGCCCCGGATCGCTGGTGACACGGAACATCTGAGGGCCATCCACCTTGTTGACGGTGAGGTGGTGATGGCCATCGCGCACAGAGAGGATGGTGGCTTCGCCGGTCCCCTCCGTCACGCGCTGCAGGATGGGCCGCGCGGTGCCGGCAAATCCATGGTGGTTCGATACCCGTTGACCGAGCTGGAAGACGCGAAGTCCCAGATGGTAGCGGCGGCCGTCGGCCTCGTAGTCAACGAATCCGTCGCGCGTCAGGGATCCGAGCAGCCGGTACGTAGTGCTGAAGGGCAGCTCCGCCTGGCGGGCGAGCTCCGAGGCGCTGGCTCCCTTCGGCTCATTGCCCAGCAATACGAGGAGGCCCAGGGCCTTGCCGATCATGTCGGTTTTTGTGTCTTCCTTCACATCCATAACTAAAGATTGCCACATCGTGAGAGCTATATCTAGATGGTGAGTAAATATCTTGACAAGTGACCATGCTCACAGTCATCATTGCTATATCGCACAAGTAGCTCTCACAATGTGGCTACAGTGTGAGGCCGCTGCCGGACCCACATCGACGTTCCAGGTACGCACATTTCAGCCAGATGCGACATCGCCGTCACACAAAAGGAACACCATGAGTCACACGATCCCGTCTACGACGCCGGGCACTGCCACGGCAGGAACGCCGAAGAAGGCCGCCCTCGCCAGCTTCCTCGGTAGCGCCGTCGAGTACTACGACTTCTTCATCTTCGGTTCGGCCGCGGCCTTGATCTTCCCGCACGTCTTCTTCCCCAGCGCCGACGCCAACGCAGCCATCATGTCCTTCGCGACGTTCGGCTTCGCCTACGTGGCAAGGCCCATTGGAGCCATCATCCTTGGGCACTTCGGCGACCGCATCGGCCGCCAGCGCGTGCTGATGTTTACCTTGGTACTCATGGGCGGTGCGACGTTCATCATCGGCTGCCTCCCCGATTTCAAGGCCATCGGCTGGTGGGCTCCGGCGCTGCTGGTCTTCGCGCGCCTCTGCCAGGGCCTCTCGGCTGCCGGCGAACAAGCCGGCGCTTCGTCCATGACGCTGGAACACGCCCCTGACAACCGCCGCTCGTTCTTTACCTCCTGGACCCTCACGGGAACCCAGGGCGGCCAGATCCTCGCAGCGTTGATCTTCATCCCCGTGGTCGCGCTCCCCGACGAGATCAAGTACGGCATCGGCTGGCGCATCCCGTTCTGGCTCAGCGCCGTGGTGGTCCTGGTCGCGTTCTTCATCCGTCGCACCCTGCACGAACCGCCCGCATTCGCCGAGGCCAAGAAAAACAACCAGATCGCCAAGCTCCCGGTGGCCGACCTCCTCCGGCTGCACTGGGCCGATGTCCTGCGCGTTGTCTGCTGCGCCTTCATCTCCGCCGTGAGCACCGTCTTCGGCACCTTGGCCATTGCCTACGCCAAGGATGTGGCCCACGTGAACAGCACCATCACCCTGTGGCTCGTCGTGGCAGCAAACGTCGTTGCCCTCGGCACCCAGCCGGTGTTCGGCAAGATGGCTGACCGGATCGGCCGGAAGCCCGTCTTTATCTACGGTGCGGTAGCCAGCGCCATCGTGACGCCGGTGTTCCTCTTGACGCTTGAATCCGGAAACGTGCCGCTCATGTTCCTGGTGTCCGTGGTGTACTTCGCCCTCGGATACGCCGCCGCCAACGCTGTGTGGCCCTCCTTCTACGGCGAAATGTTCAGCACCAAGGTCCGTTTCTCCGGCTTGGCCATCGGCACGCAGATCGGCTTCCTCATGGCTGGCTTCGCCCCGACGATCGTCACCGCGATGGGCGGCACCAAGGCCGGCGGCTGGGTCCAGATCAGCATCTTCACCGGCGTCATCTGCATCATCGCGGCCGTCTCCGCGATGACTGCCCGGGAATCCTTCAAGACCCCGACGGCGGAGCTCGGCCTGAAGTAGCCCCACCCGCTCTCGCCTGCATCCATTGCTCCACACCGGTCGTTTTGAGCCCTCAGAACGACCGGTGTGGAGCAATGGATTTTTTTGCTAACGGAAGTCTTACCCACGGCTAACCCAGCCGAAACCACCCCGCAACATTGGCCCGCCACACTGGAATAGCCGGCAAACGCTGGCAGCTCCAGCCAGGGAGGCCATCATGTTGAAGGAAGTATCGACCCACCCCACAAGAATCCGCGCACTTGACCAGTTGCACCGCGGCGACCAGATCGAAGCCCGCCTCTCCGTCGGACCCTCCTACGATGACGTTGTCATCCGCAGGGGCAGCGTCCAGGAAACGGCCCCGGGCATCGGCGTCGTCTGGATCATGGATCAGCTGACGGGCCTGCGCAAGGCCATCAATGCCGACGAATGCACAGTCTGGCGAGTGGCCTGACCTGGCCCCGAACCGCTCAGCCGCCAGCCACGGACTGGATGATCAAGACCTCCTGGCCGGCTGCAACCTCAGTATCCAGGCCCTTCAGACGCCGGACCTCCTCGCCATTCACGTAAATATTCACGTAGCGGCGGAGCGAACCGGTTTCATCCCGGATCCTCCGGGCCAGCACTGGGTAGTCCCCGGTCACAGCATCAAGCAAACTTTCCACGGTCACAGCTCCGTCGGCGGGCGTAGTCAGGTAGGACTGCCCGCCGGCGAGGGGCTGGAGAACGCTGGGCAAAACCACGGTGATGTCGGGCAAGGTCCGTCCTTAGGCCGGAATACCGGATGTCGCGGCGGCAGCGGCCAATTCGGCGGCCACATCGCCGGAGACAACGGCAGCCCGGATGCACAAAACATCAGGTAGGTGCGAGGCAACTTCGATGAAGGACTCGCCCTCATCGGCGCTGGCGTAGACCGAACCGCCGCGTGTTCCGAAGTACACCCCGGTAGGTTCAGCAGAATCCACCGCGGCTGCGTCACGGAGCACGGCGTTGTATTCGTGGTCCGGGAGGCCCACATCCAAGCGCTTCCAAGACTCACCGGCGTCGTCCGTGCGGTGCACCGCAAGCCGGCCGTCCGGCGGAATCCGCTCACTATCGGCCTTGATCGGGATCACCCAGGCGGTCCCTTCGCGGCGGGGGTGGGTGAGCATCACGAAGCCGAAATCTGCCGGGAGACCGTCCGCGATGGAGATCCAGTTCTCACCGTTGTCGTCCGTGCGGTACACGCCGTGGTGGTTCTGCGCATACAACCGGCCTTCGACGGCGGCATCCGCGGCGATCTTGTGCACGCACTGGCCGAACTCGGGGTAAGGATCCGGCATGAAGCGTACCTGGATCCCCTTGTTGCGGGCCTCCCAGGAGGCTCCGCCGTCGAGCGAGCGGTAGACGCCTCCAGTGCTCATGGCGACGTGGACGTTCTCCCCGGAAGGGTTAACCACTATCGAGTGGGCGGCAGCGCCGCCGTAGCCGGCTCCCCACTCGCTGCGATGCGGGTGGTCCCAGAGGCCGCGGTTCAGCTCGAAGTGCTCGCCGCCGTCGGTGGACTTCCAGACGGAGATCGGTTCGCAACCTGCCCAGACGACCCCGGGCCGGGAGGCGGAGTCGGGATAGATCTGCCAGATCCGTTCCAGTGCGGCATCGGTGCCCTCCGGGAATTTGATGGCGCCTTGTTCGGGCTCGGTCCAGGTGGCGCCGAGGTCATCGGAGTGGGCCACGGTGGGACCCCAGTGTTCGGAGCGCACGCCCACCATGATCCGGGGGTTGTCCCCGCGCGTATCAATCCCGATGCTGGGGATCTCGCTCATGAGGAAGTGCGGACCGGAGAGGGACCATTCCTTGCGGTCTGTGCTGCGTGCCAGCCACAGTCCTTTTTTGGTCCCGATCGCCAAGACATAACTCTCTGCGGTAGCCATGAACCCCATGCAACCATCCCCGCGCGGGAGCCGCAACGGTTTTATGAACCGGTCTAGGAAACCGCCTCAGTCCACGAACTCGGACTGCGTCTCAATGAAGTCCCAGTCGGCATCGCTCAGCCCCCCAGCCAGCTCTTCAAGTCGCGGGCCACCGACATCCGCGATGCGTTGCAGAACTTCCAGCGGAAGCTCCGTGGCGCGCAGGTTTTCGCGCAGCCATTCCTTGCTCTTGAGGTCTATGTCCAGCCACCACATGAAGATCTCCACGTGGACCACCCCTTCCTGTGCAAGTTAACGCTAGGCCTGCGCTGGGTGCTCTACAAGGGGCAGGGAAGCTGATCGAACGCCGGATTCCGCCCTAAATTCGGGCCTGGAAAAACTAAAGTGAAAGTAGTTATTCGGATTGGTAGCGGAGTGCTGTTGGGGCACGTAAGCTAATTGTCAGCAGGAACCCCAAGAACCTGCTCCAAAGTCCGCTCCGGAGTGCGTATCCCCCAATAACGCACTCCGGAGCTCTTTGTTTAAGCCGAGGTTTCCGGTCGGGGCGCTGCGTGTTTCCCCAGTCCGGCGACGACCTCGCGACGCGCAAATTTCCCGGGGGTGCGCAAAATCCCTGGCGACACCGGAATACAGGTGTCGCCAGGGATTTTCCGTGTCGCTCAGCTCTCCTACGCGAGGGCGGCGGTGAAGGCTACGGCCCTGGCCGAAATATCAGCCCAGTCGCCTGCGGCCACGACGGCGGGAGGGACCACGCTGGTTCCACAGCAGACTGCCGCGGCACCGGCGTCGAGATAGCTCTTGGCGTTCGACGCGTCGATCCCGCCGGAAGGCAGAAGCCGGATACCGGGGTAGGGACCCTGGAGATCCTTCAGGTAGGCGGGGCCGAGCTGCCTGGCCGGGAAGATCTTGACTGCGGCGGAACCAAGGTCAAGGGCCTGCGCAACCTCGGTTGGGGTCATGGCGCCCAAACTGAAGGGAATACCGGCGGCCGCGGCCACCGCCGCAACCTCAGGACGAAGGCCTGGCGTCACCAGGAACCGGGCACCGGCGTCGATGGCTGCTTTTGCCTGCTCAGCCGTCATCACGGTGCCGATCCCGACGGCGGCGCCGTGCTCCGCGGCGGTGTCCGCCGCCCGCCGCACATGCTTCAGCACATCCGGCGTGGTGAACGTCAGTTCGACGCTGCGGATGCCACCGTCGGCCAGTGCTCGGCAGAGCTCCGCGGCGTCCGGGATAAACGGCGCCCGGACGACGGCGAGGGTGCGGTCGGCTTCAAGCTGTTCGACGAATTCTTCAGGAGTCATGCGATTTCGGTACTTCCTGCTCGGGTGCGTCCGTCGGGGCTGCGGCGCAGGGCGCGGCCGGCACGGACGCCGGTGGGCTTCCCGCCGTCGATCGCTGCCGTCCCATTGACGAACACATAATGGATGCCAGTGGCTGGCTTGCGGGGGTTTTCAAAGGTGGCTTCGTCACGGACCGTGCGCGGATCGAAAAGGACGACGTCGGCCGCGTAGCCTTCGCGGACCAGGCCGCGGCGATCAAGCTTGAGCCGCTCAGCGGGACGGCCGCTTAAGTGCTGGACCATTTCTTCCAGGCTCAACAAGCCCAAGTCACGGCTATAGTGGCCCAAGTAGCGGGGGAACGTTCCCCAGGCGCGCGGGTGCGGCTTCGCTCCGACCAAGAGACCGTCGCTGCCGCCGGTGTGCTTGCGATGGACCATGATGGCCTGCACGTTTTCCTCGTGGCCAACGTGCTGCAGGATCCCGGTACCCAGGCGGTCCTCCTGGAGGATCTGTGCGAACACGTCGAACGGTTCTTGTCCCGTTTCGGCGGCGATCGCGGCGATGGTCTTGCCCACATGGCCGGCGAGCGCCGGGTTCTGGACCCCACTGATCTCCAAGGTGTGCCACTCGGCAACCACTCCGTGGCAGCCGTCGGAGCCGTAGATCTCCACGCTTTCGCGGATTTTCACTAGCGTAGCCGGATCGGCCAACCGGGCGAGGGTGGCCTCGGTACCGCCTGAGGATGACCAGCTGGGCAAGATGGCCGCAAGCGTGGTGGCGCCGGGGAGGTAGGGGTAGGTGTCGAGCGTGATGTCGGCGCCGTCGTCGAGCGCTGCATCGATGAGCTCAAGCAGCTCGCCCGCCCGGCCCTTGTTTTCGGCGAAATTCATGGTGGCGTGGGACAGGTGCAGGGCGCAGCCGGTACTCCGGCTCAGCTCGATCATCTCGGCGTAGGCGCCGAGCGCTCCCTTCCCGTAGGAGCGGTGGTGCGGAGCGTAGAAGCCACCCAGCTCCCCCACGATCCGGCAAAGTCCCGCCAGTTCCTCGGTCCGGGCGTACATGCCCGGCGAGTAGCTCAGTCCGGAAGACATCCCCACAGCGCCTTCCTCCATGGCGGCGCGGACCACGTCCTGCATCCGTTCCTGCTGCTCCGGCGTCGGGTCCCCTTCGGCGAAACCCATCACCAAGGCCCGGACGGTTCCTTGCGGCACGAGGTAGGCGGCGTTGGTGGCGATCCTGTTGCCGTTTTCGTGCGCGTCGAGGCGGTCCAGGTACTCGCCCACCGTCCGCCAATTCCAGTCGAAATCCTGCGGGTTGTCGTTCCAACCGGCGATCTTTTCGCGGACCCCGGTAAGCGTCGCGTCGTCCACCGGAGCGTAGGACAGGCCGTCCTGCCCCAGCAGTTCAGTGGTGACGCCCTGGCTGAGCTTGGCGTAGTGGTCCTTGTTGACCAGCAGCTGCAGGTCCGAATGGGCGTGCATGTCGATGAAGCCCGGGCTCAGGACGAGTCCCGTGGCGTCGATGGTCCGCTCGGCGCCGGTTCCGCTCGCGGTGAGGGATCCGGCGTCGGCGACGACGGCGATCACCTTACCGTCCAGCAAGACGTCCGCGGGACGGCGGTCCGCCCCGGTTCCATCCACCAGGATGGCGTTGCTGATGAGGGTCTTCATGGCCTGTGTCCTAGAAGAAGGTATGGATGAGGTCGACGACGGTTTGGTCGCCGTCGGTATCCGCGAGCACGGGAATGAGCGTCCACTTGTCGAAGGCTGTGCACGGATGCGAAAGTCCCAGGCGCACGACGTCGCCGGGCCGCACGGTGGTGGTGCCGGCGTCGAACGCCATGAAGCAGTGCTGGTCGTTGACGGCGGTGATCTCGGCTGCGAGCGGCTGCATGGGACCACCCAGGGTGTGCCCGATCAACTGCGGACGGGGCAGGCCTTCGTCAATGGGCAAGTCCCGTTTGCCGGCGTCGAGGATGGCAAGGCCGGGTTCGGGCTGGGACACGACGCGCGCCCAGCCGTGCATAGCTGCCGCGAACGGTTCGCCGCCGTCGCGGGAAAACGGCGAGATGCCGCGGTAGAAGCCGTCGTCGTGGATGATGTAGGCGCCACTGCGGATCATGAGTTCCACCCGGGGGCCTGCCTCGGAGCCAGCGGTGATGCAGGGCGAAAGGACGCCGACGACGTCGTCGAAGTAGGAGCTGCCGCCTGCGGTGAGGATAACGGCGTCGGATCCGTAGAGACCTTCCTCGAGGAGCCGCTGATGCAGCTCACCCAACTGGCCCAAGTACCCGCGGACGGCGGCAAGACTGCCGGCGTCGGCCGCGTGGGCCAGCGATCCTTCGTAGCCGCTCACCCCCACTAGCCGCAGGTGCGGGGAGGCAGAGATGGCGCGGGCGACGTCGAGTGCAGCCTCCACGCCTCGCACTCCGGTGCGGCCACCGATTCCGCCAAGCTCAACAAGGACATCAAGGACAGCATTGCTTCCGACGGCTTCCAAGGTGCGGCCAATGACATCCACGGTGACGGTGGAGTCGACCCAGGACAGGATCGGCTGATCCGGACTCGCGGTCGCGGCGACCCATTCGATAGCGTGCGGATCGCTGAGGCTGTTGGCCAGCTGCAGGCGCCGCACGCCGAATTCGCGGGCCACGCGGAGCTGGGCGAAGTTCGCCACGGTGATCCCCCAGGCGCCGCGGCTCAGCTGTTCGGCCCAGAGCTGCGGCGCCATGGTGGTCTTTCCGTGCGGAGCCAGCAAGACGCCGTGCTCCGCGCACCACGAAGCCAGCCGATCGGCATTGCCGCGCATCGCCCCGGCATCAAGCGTCAACAAAGGTGTCTGGAGATCCGCGAGCTTCGGGGCTATGGAGAGGAACTCGCGGTGACTGGTGCCGTTGGCTGTGGCGGCCACGGCTTTGTGCCGCCAGTCGAGCCGGACATCCGCCAGGCGTGCCACGGTGTCCGCTGCAATTGCCCCGGCCTCGGCTCCAGCCCCCGGCGCTGTCCCGGCTCCGGACGTGGGAGTGCTCAACAGTTCGTTCCCTTCTCGGTGCGCAAGATTCACTGTTCGCGTTCTGTTCGCAGATTCCGTTGCGTTGCGTATTTTGCAACGCAGGTTGCAAAGCTGTAGGTGATATGTCTAACATGGTGCCGGATTGGGAGTCAAGGCCGCGGCATGGCCCGGCACGCCCTGATCAGGCCACGGAAATCCCTTCTTCATTGGGGGTGTCGAGTGCCGCTCGACGCGGCAGAGGAGCGCGGGAATTTCATGCTTTCAGCTGTATGTGTGGGCGAGACGATGGCCATGCTCACCCCGGCGAAGCCCGTCCCGCTGCACCAAGCCACGGAGTTGCACTGTGGCATCGGCGGCGCGGAATCGAACGTTGCCATGGGCCTGGCTGCCATGGGCATGGACTCACACTGGGTAGGCCGGGTGGGCCGGGATGGATTCGGCACCCGGATCCTGGATGAGCTCAGCGGCCACGGTGTAGGGATCTCAGGGGTCGAGATTGATCCTGGACGGCCCACCGGCCTTTACGTCAAGATCCCCGCCCAGGCATCAAATCCCGACGGCGGCAGTTCAGTTTTGTATTACCGGCAGGGTTCCGCCGCGTCGGCCATGAGCCTGGGCACCCTGGCGAATCCCGCCGTCGCGCGATTGTTGGAAGGAGCCGCGCTCGTCCATCTGAGCGGCATCACGGCGGCGCTCTCGCCGGAGTGCTTGGAGCTGACCGAAGCCATCCTCGCTGCGCCGAGGCAGGGCCGCGTTCTGAGTTTCGACGTTAATTGGCGGGCCGCACTCTGGACCGGCCGGGACCGTTCCGTGCTGCGCCGCCTGGCCAATCTCGCCGACATCGTACTGGTGGGCAAGGACGAGGCCGAGCACGCCTTCGGCACCACGGACGAAACTGAACTCCGGCGCCTCATGCCGGATCCCGCCGTGGTCGTCATCAAGAACGAAGCCATCAGCGCCATCGCCCTGGAACGGGACGGCACGCGGTCCGAAGTGCCTGCCTTGTCCGTGGACGTGCTTGAGCCAGTGGGCGCGGGCGATTCCTTCGCTGCCGGGTACCTCAGCGGCATTTTGTTCGGCCTCGACCAGAAGGCCAGCCTCCGCCGCGGCCATGTTGCAGCCGCCTGCACGCTTACTGTTCACGGCGATCGCGGTCCGCTCCCCGATGCCTCCCGGCTTTCCGCCATCCTCGACTCCACGGACGCCGAATGGGCTGCGATCCACGTTGCCGGCGGGCACTTCACCACTCAAGACCGGAGCCTTCAAGATCAGAGCCTCCAAGATCGGAGCCTCCAAGATCAGAGCCTTCAAGATCGGAGAACAGCGCCATGAGCCAAAGCCTGATGCGGGCCATCGACCTGCTTGCCGAGCTTGCGGCCAAACCGGCCACCCTGGACGAGCTCGCCTCCAAGGCTTCGGTGCACAAGACCACGGTGATGCGCCTCCTGCACGCCATGGAGGAAAAGCGGTTCGTCGTCCGCGATGAGGACCAGCGATTCATGCTTGGTTCGAAGCTGTTTGAGCTGTCCTCGCTCGCCTTGGAGCAGCGGGACATCCGCAAAGTTGCGCATCCGTACTTGGCCGAGCTGAACGGAAAGACCGGGCACACCGTGCACCTTGCCGCGTTCGAGGGCAATGACGTGGTGTACATCGACAAATTCGAGTCGCACCATCCCGTGCGGATGTACTCCCGGATCGGCCTGACCGCGTCCCTGCATTCGGCCGCCGTAGCAAAAGTCCTGCTTGCCGACATGCCACGCAGCCGGCAGGAAAAGATCGCGGCGGGACTCGACTACACAAGAATTACCGACACCACCCTGACCTCGCCGCAGGCCCTGTTGGCCGAACTGGAGCAGGTCAGGGTCCAGGGCTGGGCCCACGACAACGCCGAGCACGAATCCTTCGTGCACTGCATCGCGACCCCCATTCGCGACGCGAGCGGCGCCGTCGTGGCCGCAGCCTCTTGTTCGGTACCGGTGGTGATGCTCAGCTATGAAGGACTGCTTGAGCTGCTGCCTGACCTCAAAGCCAGCACCGAGGCCATCTCCCGCGATCTCGGCTGGATCAGCCACGAAAGGAACTCGGCATGAGTGAAAAGACTGTAGTACTGACCGAAAATGCTCCGGCCCCGGCGCACGTGTTCTCCCAAGGCATCCGGAAGGGTGGCCTGTTCCAGGTGTCCGGCCAGGGCGCCATGGATCCCGCTACCAACCAGTACATCGGCGAGGGCAACGTCCGCGTCCAGACCCGCCGCACACTGGAGAACGTCAAGGCGATCCTCGAAGCCGGCGGCTCCTCGGTGGAAGACGTCATCATGTTCCGCGTCTACCTCACCACCCGCGACCACTTCGCCGCCATGAACGAGGTCTACGGCGAATTCATCACCGAGAACGTCCCCAGCGGCCAACTGCCCAGCCGCACCACGGTCTTCGTCGACCTCCCGCACGAAGTGATGCTGGTGGAAATCGACGCGCTGGCAGTTACGGCGTAATCCCCCGAGCCCGGCTTGGTGGCACTATGGGGTGATGCCCTTCATGCGCGTTCCCAGGCCTAAGAGGGCGTCTTCCCAGGAGGGACGCCAAGCGAACCGGCTGGCGTCGGCTTCAACCGGATGGTGGCTGCTGGTTGTCGTCTTCATCGAGGCTGCGGTCGCCTTGTCTATCCGGCTGCCATTGGCTTTCGGGCTTCCACCGTGGGGCGGCATCGATGGATCAACCGGATTCCCCGCTCTTTTAGCGCTGCTGATTGTGCCCCTGGTGGTGCTGGCGGCGTGGCGCCTCATGCGGCAGCAGCAACGGGAACGAAGCCAGGCGTTCCGGACCTCGCGCTTGATGGACACAGTGCTGCATACAAGCCTGGACTGGCTGTGGGCCACTGGGCCAGATGGTCGATTTACGTTCTGCAGCCCGGCTTGCAAGGACATCACAGGATACGAACCTTGGGAGCTGCTGGGAAGGCGCATCACCCGCGTCATCGACCCAGGGGACCTGGCGGACGCACGGGAGGACTGGAAAGCCAGGGAAAGCGGTGACTCCTCGTGGTCACGGGTGGTCACCGTGTGCCGCCACCGGGACGGCAGCCGCGTCTTGATTGATGTTGCCGGGAGGCCGATGCGGGACAGGGAGGGTAGGGACTGCGGTTTCGAGGGCACCTCCCGTATCTTGAATCCCGAGGCAGCACGTTCGCGTGCAGAAGTCACTGCCCGCATCGAGGCATTGCTCACTGACGGCGCACTCACAACAGCGTTCCAGCCGATCCGGTGCCTGGAAACGGGCAGCACCATTGGAGTGGAAGCGCTGACCAGGTTCAGCGGGTCCCAGGGGTTGTCCCCGGAGGTGCGTTTCATGGAAGCCGCCTCGATCGGCATGGATATCGAGCTCGAAATCCTTGCGCTCCGGACCGCGCTGACCACCGCTGCTGGGCTCCCACCGGAACTGTACGTCGCGGCAAATCTCTCACCCCGCGCATGCCTTGACTCCGGGTTGGCAGCTGCGATTGTGGAGTCGGCCGTCCCTCCACGACGCATCGTGCTTGAGGTCACCGAACGCCACGAAGTCGCCAACTACGAACCGCTCGCCGAAGCACTGGCACCGTTGCGGCGCGCGGGCCTGAGAATAGCGGTCGACGACGCCGGTGCCGGCTTTGCTTCCATGCGCCACATCCTGCAGCTCAAGCCAGACCTCATCAAGCTCGATCGCGAGATCATCGCCGGCATCGACACAGATCCGGGACAGCGGGCCCTGGGGGCTGCGATGGTGGGTTTTTCTTCCGAAATCGGAGCCGCCCTGGTAGCCGAAGGGATCGAGACCGAGGCCGAGCTGGCTGCGGTCACCAAGCTCGGGATGACCGCAGCCCAGGGTTACCTGATCGGCCGCCCCTCGCTCAGGCCCGAGGACTGGGCGAGATGGGGGTAGCGATGGCCGCCGCCCTCGTCGCTACGGCTCGAGTTGATGCGCCGTGACCAGGCCGTCCGGAGGCCGCACAACAACACCGTCAGCCGTCTCCACCGGAAGCCCGTTCCGCGCCCAATACTCCATGCCGCCGATCATTTCGCGCACCGGGTACCCGAGCTCGGCGAAGGCCAGGGCCGCGAAGGTACTTCCGTTGCAGCCCGGTCCCCACGAATAGACCACTACTGAACTCCCAGCCGGGATCAGTGCGGCGGCCCGGGCGGGAATCTCGGCGGTCGGAAGGTGTACGGCACCGGGGATATGTCCGTGGTCCCACGAAGACTGCCTGCGTGTATCCACGAGCACGAAACTGCCGGGAGCCGAATCGGCAGCGTCCATGACGTCGATCTCGAACTGCAGCTTCGCGCGGAAATACGCGCCCGCGGCACCTCCAGCGCCACCCGCGCCTTCCGCCCCAACCCCAGCACCGGCGTCGTTCATTGGCTTTTCCATCCGCACCCCTAATCCAGCTTGGCGAGTTTCTTGTAATGGGTTTCTTTCCGAACCTTTTCGCATACCCCCAGGGGGTACTTGATTTATACCCCTAGGGGGTATACCTTTGCAAGCATGAGCACGATCGATGTGAACCCCGCAGATTTGAAGCACACAGATTTGAAGTCCACAGATTTGAACCCGGTTGACTTGAACCTTAACCAGCCGGGCATCGAAGTCGAAGATGGAGCGCATTCCCAACACGGTTACTCCTCCAACAAGGACGCATACCTGCGGCGCCTTAAGCGGATTGAGGGCCAAGTACGCGGTATTGCGCGCATGGTGGAAGAGGACAAATATTGCATCGACATCCTCACGCAAGTCTCGGCAGTCACTAAAGCCCTGCATGCCGTGAGCCTCGGGCTCGTGGAGGAACACATCGGGCACTGCGTTGTCGGAGCTGCCTCCGAGTCCGATCCCGTCGTGCGCGCAGAGCAAATCGACGTCAAGGTCAAGGAGGCCGCCGATGCCATCGGGCGCCTGCTGCGGTAACCCCGCAAGCACTCACCACACCATTCACCTCACCACCAGGGAGCACGCCATGGGCCACACCGCCACCATCCAGACGAACGTCAGCGTTTCGGGCATGACCTGCGGGCACTGCGTTTCAGCCGTCAGCGAGGAAATTGAGTCCTTGGCGGGAGTGGAGAATGTCGAGATCGATCTAAATGCCGGCGGAATCTCCACCGTCACCATCACCTCCACCCAGGAATTGTCGCCGTCCGAAATCGGCGAAGCCGTCGCCGAAGCCGGCTACCTGGTAGTCGCCAACGAGGCCTAGGGGCCAATGTGAGCAATCACGACATCCTCCACCAAACGGGCACCCGCATCATCGAACTCGACATCGAGGGTATGACCTGCGCATCCTGCGTGGCCCGGGTAGAGCGAAAACTGGGCAAGCTCGACGGCGTGGAGGCTTCAGTCAATCTCCCCCTCGAATCAGCCCAGGTTAAAGTTCCGGCCAACGTCACGGACCAACAAATCGTGGACACAGTGAACGCAACGGGCTACAAAGCCTGGATCCGCGAATCAAGGCCAAGCCCCTCCAGCACCGTCACCTACGACGGCCGTGCGGGTGACGACGGCGTTCCGGAGCATGACCACAGCGACGGCGCCGGTGTTATGCGGCAGCATGCGTCTAAGCGAGGGACGAGCGAGCATGCCGAGCATGGCGCCGGTGGCGGCGCGCAAGGCGAGCACCCTGAGCATGGTGACCACGACGCGCGCGCCCACGAAGACCACATGCACCATGGACCAGCAGCGTCCAAGTTGCGCCCACGCCTAATCGCCGCCGCCACGCTGACGGTCCCGGTCTTCGCCATCTCGATGATTCCAGCATTGCAGTTCCCGCAATGGGGTTGGGTCGCGGGGCTGCTGGCCCTTCCCGTGGTGACGTGGGCTGCGTGGCCTTTCCACCGCGCCGCCGCCATCAACGCGCGGCATTTCGCCTCGACCATGGACACGCTCGTCTCCATTGGTGTGCTGGCCGCATACCTGTATTCCGCGTGGCAGCTCTTCGCCAACCCCATGATGACGGAACACCCGGGCATGGAGGCCATGGGAGGCATGAGCGATGGACTGTACTTCGAAGTCGCGGCCGTGGTCACCACGTTCCTGCTTCTGGGCCGCTTCCTCGAGGCCAACGCCAAAGCGAAAGCCGGCGATGCCCTCAAGGCCCTGCTGAGCCTGGGGGCCAAGGACGCAACGGTGCTGCGCGACGGCGTCGAGCACAAGATCCCGGCCGAGCAGCTCGTAGCCGGGGACATCTTCGTGGTTCGCCCGGGCGAGAAGATCGCCACTGACGGCGTGGTGACGAGCGGTTCATCTGCTGTGGATGCCTCATTGGTCACCGGTGAATCCGTGCCCGTGGAGGTCGGACCGGGAAGCCAGGTCACGGGCGCCACCATCAATACTTCGGGCCGTTTGCTGGTCCGCGCGACCCGCGTTGGTTCCGACACGACGCTGGCGCAAATGGGGCGGTTGGTCAGCCAAGCGCAGACGGGCAAAGCCCCGATTGCACGGCTCGCCGATCGCATCAGCGCAGTCTTCGTTCCGGTCGTGCTGGTCATCGCAGTCATTACCTTCGTAGTCTGGCTCGCCCTGAGCAGGGACCTCAATGCCGCGTTCACGGCTGCTGTGGCGGTGCTCGTGATTGCCTGCCCGTGTGCGCTTGGGCTCGCGACACCCGTGGGTCTCCTGACCGGGACCGGTCGGGGCGCGCAGCTCGGCATCCTCATCAAAGGCCCCCAGGTGCTTGAAGATACGCGCACGGTGGACGCCATCCTTCTGGACAAGACCGGGACAGTCACCAGCGGCAAGCTGGCCGTTGGACACACCCTGGCCTTGAACGGCCACTCCCCCGCCGATGTCCTGTCTCTGGCTGGCGCCGTCGAGGCAGCTTCGGAGCACCCGATCGCCCACGCCATTGCCGCTGCCGCCAAGTCCGCAATGCCCGACGCCGGCCCGCTCCCCGCTGTGAAGGACTTCAGTTCCGCCCCGGGTGGCGGAGTCCGGGGGATGGTTGCGCTGAACGGAGCCGGAAATGGCGCCGAGCGAACGGTCGTGGCCGGCAGGACTGGCTGGTTGGAAGACAACGGAATCTTCCCTGACGATGCACAGCGCCAGGCACTGGCAACTGAGGAAGCTGGTGGCGCTACCGCCATCTGGGTTGCTGTGGACGGGAAGCCCGCTGGAATCGTGACGCTAAGGGACACCGTCAAACCCGGTTCGGCTGCGGCCATCGCGAAGCTCAAGGAACTCGGGATTCGCCCTATGCTGCTGACTGGAGACAACTTCGCCGTCGCCGCCCAAGTGGCCACCGCCGTCGGGATCGCCCCGGAAGATGTATTCGCTGGGGTCCTGCCGGAGGGCAAAGTGGACGCGGTCCGGAAACTCCAGTCCCAGGGCTCCACTGTGGCCATGGCCGGGGACGGAGTCAACGACGCCGCAGCCCTCTCGCAGGCCGACCTTGGCATCGCGATGGGGTCGGGCACGGATGTCGCCATCGAGGCCTCGGATCTGACCGTGATGGGCAGTGACCTCGGCCAGCTGGTGCAAGCCATCGAGCTGTCCCGGAAGACGCTCACCACCATCAAGACAAACCTGTTCTGGGCCTTCTTCTACAACGCCATCGGCATCCCCGTGGCAGCCCTTGGTTTGCTCAACCCGATGATCGCAGGCGCGGCCATGGCTGCGAGCTCGGTCCTGGTGGTCGCGAATTCGCTACGGTTGCGCTCGTTCGCAAAGTAGTCCCTGCCCGCCGTAGTCCCTCTCCACCCAACTGACTCGCAGTTGTTGTCGTTATCCGGCGTGAGAACGGCAACAACTGCGTGGGCCCACGCCGCCGGGGTTCCCTGGCCGAGCTTGCGAGGCGAGGGTGGCGGTGGGGACAGATTGGTGAAGCTAGGCCGTTCAGTTTGGGGAAGCTAGGCCGTTCCGAAACGAACGGCCGCGCGGGCCCTGGCTTTGGCCGCCTCCTCGTCGCGGTTGCGCGCGGGCGCATTGGTCACGAGGGAATCGAGCAGATGCTGGGTGATATGCGCGATCTCATGGACAGCCTCGGCGAAGGCCTCCTCGTTGGCCTGCGACGGCTTGGTGGAGCCACTGATCTTGCGCACGTATTGCAGGGCTGCGGCTTCCACCTCCGCCGAGGTGGCTCGTGGCTCGAAATTGTGGAGGGTGTGAATGTTCCGGCACATATCAACATGCTAGGCCCCGGTCTCCCTTGCCGGGACCCCGGAAATGATATCGGAGCCCCCAGGAAGGCCACCGACTAGTGGCTGCGAGGCCATCAGAGGTGGTTTTAGTGAACCCTCTCGGAAGGAACCGGCTCGACGTCGTTTGCGTGGTCAAGCTCCAGGGCCGCGTGGTCTTTACCGGGCTCCACGGCATCACGCTTGTCAGCCCGTAGCTCGTCGATTCGCACCAAGATCACCCCGCACACGATGAGTGCCCCGCCCGCGAGCTGGATGGCTCCCGGTAATTCGGCCAGCAAAAGCCAGGCCCACACTACGGCGAACAACACTTCCGTCAGCGAGACGAAGGATGCCACCTTGGAACCGAGGCTTCGGGCTGCCATAATCCCCGTGACGTAGGACAGCACGGTGGACAGGATGACGAGGCCGGCGATCGAGACCCACCACGGCGTGGTCCACGGCCCGAGTTGCGTGTCCGCGGTGGCGAATGTCATGGTCACCAGACCGGTCCCGCCGGCAATCCAAATAAGGATTGAACCTGCCATGAGACCGCCGGAAGCCAGCACGATGGGCGGCAACGTGTCGTTCTGCTTGGCTGTGATGAAGAAGTAGATGACCAGGCAGACGGCCGCGGCCATGCCCCACAGGACGCCAACGAAGTCCACTTTCACGGAGCCAGTGAGGTCGAGCACCAGGACGAGTCCGCCGAGGGAAAGCAGCGTTCCAATGGCGGTGAGGGCCCGGGGACGGCGTCGGCTCGCGGCCCACAGCCACAAGACGATCATGGTTGGCGCGAGGTATTCGAGCAGGAGGGCGACGCCCACGGACAGCTTGGATACCGCGTTGAAGTAGAAAAGCTGACATCCGGCGACGCCAATCACGCCGAACAACAGGATGGTAAGCCAGTTGTCCTTGAGCTGGTGCCAACGGCCCCGGAGAGCGACCACGGCCGGGATAACCAAGATGAGCGCAGCACCGCTCAGTCGGATGGCAACTGCCGCGCCGGGGGTCCACCCGGTTTCCAGGAGGGACTTGGCAAACGAGCCCGACAAGCCGAAGACCGCTGAGGAAAAGAGCGCGAGCCCCAGGCCCGACGCCATGAAGCCCGCAGCACCAGCCCGGTTTGTTGCAGCTGACACAGCAGCCTCCTGTCAGGAGTAAAATGGGTTACGCTGCTGACAATACTCCCGAGAGATGTAAGGAGTCAAAGTGCTTTTTGCACCTGACACTGAAGTGGCGCTTCGCAGCGTGGTCAATTTGATCAATACGGCCGCCAACGGCACCGAATCCCTCATGGGTGTCGCCGAGCTCCACGCCTTCCTCGACGCGGAAGAATTCACGGGGACCAGGGCGGGAACCGAGGCCGAATTAGTCAGCGTGAAGCGACTGCGGAGCCAGCTGGCCACCCTGTGGACGGCCGATGAGGACGCGGCCGCAAAGACCGTCAACCAGCTCCTCACCGACGCACGCGCACTCCCCCAGCTGGTCAAGCACGACCACTGGGATTGGCACCTGCACGCCACCACCCCTGAAGCGCCCCTCGCGGAACGCATGGGCACGGAAGCTGCCATGGCACTTGTGGACGTCATCCGCAGCAAGGAAATGGACCGCCTGCGGGTGTGCGCGGCGGACGATTGCGACGCCGTCGTGCTGGACCTAAGCCGCAACCGCTCCAAGCTCTATTGCGATACCGGCAACTGCGCCAACCGGACGCACGTGGCCGCTTACCGGGCCCGGAAGGCGTCCGGGTCCGAATAAATGGACGGCATCGCGCCGTGCAACTTTCCAGGGCGCACGACGGCGGCCTGCCGCGAGTTTCCGGGGTTGCTGCGGTGGCCGGCCGGCAAAAAGTTGCGTGGCCTGACACGAAAGAAGACTAAGACGGCCTAGTCAGCGTCGGGGGTTTCCGTCTCGCTGCCCGCATGGGGGGCCGCAGAACCGTGGCCGTGGCTTGGCTTCCTGGAACTCAGGTTGACGCCCGAGCCCTTGCCGAGGTGCTCGGCGTTTTCCTTATGGCTCATGGAAAGCATCGCAGCGAGGACGAGGCTCACAATGAATGCGATGCCGGCGCCGGTAAAGGCGAGGTCAAAGCGGGGAGTGCGGGCGCTGCCGCCGGAGGCGAAAATCAGCACGGCGAAAAAGATCACGACGCCCCAGAACGCGGAGAACATCAGCGGTCCCTTAACCGAGGTCCGCATCTTGCGCGGCTCTCCTGGTTTCTGGTCAGCCAAGGTCATTCCTCCAATGTGGGTGCTGGCGCCGTTCGCGCCTTGAGAGTTCTACGCAGGGTAGAACGTACGACTACTAGTTTACGGCCTCAGCGGAGGGGGTTCGCCCATCGTGCCGCAGGCTCAGCCCGGACAGCACCCACAAGACTCCGGAGATGATGGCGCCGCCGCCGGCAACACCGAGAAGCGCGTGCGCTCCAAGGCTGATGAAGAACGGCAGAGCAACCGCGGTGCCGATGCCCACCACGCCGGAAATGATCCAGTCGCGGGCAAGCACGTGCCGTCCGCGCTGCCGGAATCCCTGGACCAGCTCAAACGCGCCGAGCACCAGCAATCCTACGAGCGCGGAAACGCCAACCCCCGTGTCCGACTGCGTAATCAAGGCACCCACCCCTGCCAGGCCAACGACGACGGCCGCGGCCGCCGGAGCACTCGCAGCCAGGAACGCGGCGCCCGCGGTTGCGACCAGGTAGAGCCCGGTGGCCCAGGCCAGAACGTGAACGGATGGCGAGCCCCAGAAGACTGTCACGGCCCCAAACACCAGCGCAGCACCGGCGCGGAGAAGTACGGGCTTCCAGAGCCCGGCCGCTGTGGGCGTGGATGAAGTCGCTGAAGAGGTGGGGAGAGTCACCAGCCCAGTTTAGTGCGAACCGAGGACCATCCATTTGTCAGAGCGCGCCCGCAGCCCCAGAGTGACCCCGCGGGCCAGCATGTAGCCCAGCGCGAACCCGGCCCAGAGCCACACGAGCCCCGCCGCGCCGTCGGGCCTTGTCAGGTGGACTGCCGCCAAAAGCGGCAGATATACCGCGAGGTTCACGACGCCGGCAATCGCCAGGTAGCGGGCATCGCCCGCGCCGATCAGGACGCCGTCGAGGACGAAGACGTAGCCCGCGAGGGGTTGCCCGACGGCGAGTACCCACAGTGCCGCGGTGAGCGCGGACTGAACGCCGGCGTCGGAGGTGAAAAGGAAGCCTGCCCACGGAGCGGCCAGCGCGAGGAGCACGCCGGTCACCACGCCGAAACCCACACCCCAGCGGATCATCGTGCGGGTGAGATCGCGCGCCCGCGCCGGATGGGAGGCTCCGAGTTCCTTGCCGATGAGGGCCTGCGCAGCAATCGCCAAGGCGTCCAGGGCGAAGGCAAGGAAGGAGAAAATGGTCATCGCGAGCTGGTGCGCGGCGAGGTTCACGGACCCCTGGGAAGTGACCACCAGGACCGTGGCCAGGATAGCCAGGCGCAGGCTGAGGGTGCGGAGCATGAGCCATGAACCCACGCTGGTCATCGTGCGGATTCCACGCCAGTCCGGGCGCAGCGAAACGCCGTGGCGCCGGGCATTTCGTCCCACCATCGCCAAATAGACGGCCGCCATGGCCCACTGCGCAATGCTGGTGCCGATGGCTGACCCCGCCACGGACAAGTGCAGCCCGTAGACCAGAACCATGTTGAGGGCGATGTTGACGGCGAATCCCGCTGTCGCGACCACCAAGGGCGTGCGGGTGTCCTGCAGTCCGCGCAAGACGCCGGTGCCGGCGAAGATCAGGAGCATGGCGACGAGTCCCGGCATGGACCAGCGCAGATACTCGACGGCGTATGCCCGGACCTCGCCACTGGCTCCGAGCAGCCCGACCAGCGGCTCAGCCGCGAGGAAGCCGGCCACCGCGAGGACGGTGCCCAACAGTAAGGCCAGCCAGACGCCGTCGCGCCCTGCGGCCAGCGCCTTGGCGAGCTTTCCGTCCCCGATGGCCCGAGCCACCGCGGGAGTTGTCGAATATGCCAGAAAGACCATAAGTCCGACGGCGGTATACAGCAGGGTGGAGGCCAGCCCCACGCCGGCCAGTTGAGGGACGCCAAGGTGGCCGACAATGGCGGAGTCGGCCAAGAGAAAGAGTGGTTCGGCGATGAGCGCTCCAAAGGCGGGGACAGCCAGGCGCAGGATCTCGCGGGCAGTGGAGGGCGCGGTGGGACGGGTCACTGTTTGGGGCACTTTCCCAGCCTAGCGGGGCAGCGGCGGGTAGATTGTTGAGGTGTCGCTCGAGCATCCCATCACCGTTTCCGTCGCCCGCACCATCACCCCCGGCTACACCCGCCAAGCCAACGCATGGGCCCACGCGGGTCAGGAACTTGCCCGGGAATGGCCCGGCTACCTGGGTTCAGGGTGGGTGCGCACGGCGGCCGATTCCGATGAATGGCACATGCTCTACCGCTTCGCGGACGCTGAATCCCTGCAGGCTTGGGAGGAATCCGAAGAGCGCCGATGGTGGATCGAAAGTGCCGCCGAGCTCATGGAGGTCACACGGGTGGAGCGCCGTTCCGGCATCGAAGGATGGTTCTCCCAACCCGGCGACGTGAACCTCGTCGTCCCGGAGACGGTGGTGCCGCCGCGATGGAAGCAGGCCGTCAGCATCTTCGTGCCGTTCTTTCCCTTGAGCTTGCTGGCCAATTTCCTGCTGCACCCGCTGGTCCTGGGCTGGCCGCTGGTCCTCCAGGTTTTGTTGAACATCTGCATCCTGACGCCGCTCATGGTCTACATTTTCCTGCCGGTCACCACCCGGCTCCTGAAGCCCTGGCTGGAAGCAAAGCGGAAGGGCCAGTAGCCTCTGCCGGGACTTCGGAGGCGGCCTTGCCGCGTCACGTTTGTTTGACACTTCAAGCAAAGTCCGAAAGGCTTGAGTTGAAGCTTCAACAAATTGGCTCCGGCCTTGGGAGCTTCGCGACAGCCAACCGCTACCCGAAAACGGTGCAAACACATGAACCAGTCCACCCTGACCAACACAGCCCTTACCGTCCTGCGCGTCATCGTCGGCTTCATCTTCGCCGCGCATGGCTGGCAGAAATTCACCGAGTTCACCATCGCAGGCACACAGGCCGCCTTCGGCAAGATGGGCGTACCCGCCGCCGACGTGGTGGCCCCGATCGTTGCAACCATCGAGCTTGTCGGAGGCATTGCCCTCATCGCAGGTGTGCTGACCCGCGTCTTCGCTGCCCTCCTTGCACTGGACATGCTCGGCGCCCTGTTCCTGGTCCACGCCCCGGCCGGCCTGTTTGCCGACAAGGGCGGGTACGAACTCGTCCTGGCCCTCGCCGCCGCGGCGGCAGCCGTGGCCCTGACCGGCGCCGGACGGATCTCCATCGACGCCGCGGTATTCGGCCGGAGGGGTTCCAAGCTGCGCGTCCTCGCCTAGGATCGCACGCGCTGCCGCGCTGGCGACATCCAAGTGCGCTGGCGACACCCGGATCCGGGCGTCGCTGGTCGCCAGTCCGTCATACAGCGCGTCGGCATCCGCACCGTGGATACACTCACGTCATGAGCGAGCTCCCCTCCCACTCCGTCACGCTGCGGTTCCTTGCTTCCCCCACCGACGTCGGACACAGCGGGTCCGTCGACGCCGGCACAGTCCTTGAGTGGGTCGACAAGGCCGCGTACGCGGCAGCTGTTGGCTGGGCGAAGTCCTATTGCGTCACGGCATATGTGGGCAACATCCATTTCGCCGATCCTGTGAACAGCGGAGACATGGTCGAAGTGGAAGCGACTATCGTCTACACGGGCCGCTCTTCCATGCACATCCGGACCATCGTGTCCTCCGGCGACCCCAAGGGCGGGCCGGCCACGATGCGCAGCCAGTGCCTGGTGATCTTCGTTGCGGTCGGTCCCGACGGACGACCGGTTCCCGTCCCCCAGTTCGAGCCCTCGACGCCGGAGGAAATCGAGCAGCGCGACCACGCCCTCGCGCGGATCGCCGTGCGGGAAAAGATCGTCGAAGCCATGAACGCACAGGAATATACCGACGCCGGCACGGCCGAGCGCGTTGTTCTCCGCTTCATGGCGGCCCCCACTGATGTGAACTGGGGCGGGAAGGTCCACGGCGGCATCGTCATGAAGTGGATTGACGAGGCCGCCTACGTCTGCGCTTCCCGCTATTCCGGCAAGGACGCCGTGGCCGTGTTCTCCGGGGGCGTGCGCTTCTACCGCCCACTGTTGATCGGCGACGTAGTGGAAGTCGAAGCCCGGCTCGTCTACACAGGCCACAAAGGCATGCATATTGCCGTGCATGTGCGCTCCGGAAACCCCAAGAGCCGTGAGATGAACCTGACCACCTACTGCCTCACAGTCATGGTGGCCAGGGACCAGACCGGCACGTCCGTTCCGATCCCGCCCTGGACGCCGGAAACCGACGAGGACCGGCGCCTTCACGCCCACGCCCGCGAACTGCTGGAGATCCGGGGACGGGCTCCTGGGAACCGGACGCCGGACCATTTGCTTAATGGCCGTTAGGCTGAAGCAAAACGCAAGGTGCAGTGGCCGCCCCCAGCGGTGGCCACTGCACCTTTTTAGTTACCGATTACCGTGAGCTGCCGATGACTAGCGGCTGATAGCGGCCGGCACTGTTTCCAAGGGCACGTGCCGCACGGCTCCCTTGTCCGCCGAAAGCGCGAACGCCGCGTATGCGCGCAGCGCGGGCGAGACGGCGCGTTCGCGGTTGCGGGGCTGGTAGCCGGTGGTCACCTCGAGCAGTGCGCGACGGCGGTCAAGCTCGTCCTCGGGCACCTCAACAGTGATCGAGCGGGCGGGAATGTCGATGGAAATCGTGTCGCCGTCCTCGATGAGGGCGATCGCTCCTCCTGCGGCGGCTTCGGGAGAGATGTGGCCGATCGATAGCCCGGAGGTGCCCCCGGAGAATCGTCCGTCGGTGATGAGTGCGCACTTGGCCCCGAGTCCGAGACCCTTCAGGAATGACGTCGGGTAGAGCATTTCCTGCATGCCAGGGCCGCCGCGCGGGCCTTCGTATCGAATGACGACGACGTCGCCCTCGACGATTCGCTTGCTCAAGATTGCCTCTACGGCGTCATCCTGCGATTCGAAAACCACGGCCGGGCCGGAGAAGCGGAAGATCGACTCATCCACGCCGGCGGTCTTTACGACGCATCCATCGGGCGAGATGTTGCCTCGGAGCACGGCCAGGCCGCCTTCCACGGTGTGGGCGTTGGCGATCGAGCGGACGCAGCCGTTCTCGGCGTCGGTGTCCAGGCTCTCCCAGCGCTCCGACTGGGAGAAGGCCGTAGCCGAGCGGACACAACCGGGGGCAGCGTGGAAGAGTTCGGTGGCCTCGTCGCTCGCGTGGCCGCCGCGGATGTCCCAGGCGTCCAGCCAGGAGCGCAGGTCTGAGCTGTGCACGGAGCGCACGTTGTGGTTGAGCATCCCGCCGCGGTCCAGCTCGCCCATGATGGCCGGGATGCCGCCGGCGCGGTGGACGTCTTCGATCAGGTAGGTGCCGTTGGGCGCCACCTTGGACAAGCACGGGGTGCGGCGCGAGATGGCGTCGATGTCCTCGAGGGTGAAGTCGAGTTCGGCTTCCTGGGCAGCGGCGAGCAAATGCAGGATCGTGTTGGACGAGCCGCCCATCGCGATGTCCATGGTCATCGCGTTCTCGAACGCCTCACGGCCCGCGATGGACCGGGGCAGAACGGAATCGTCGTCGTCGAAGTAGTGCGCCTTGGTGATGTCGACGATGGCTTTGCCGGCGTCCTCGTAGAGGTCGCGGCGGGCGGTGTGGGTGGCGAGCGTCGTGCCGTTACCCGGCAGCGAGAGCCCGAGCGCCTCGGTGAGGCAGTTCATCGAGTTGGCAGTGAACATCCCCGAGCAGGAACCACAGGTGGGACACGCATTCTCTTCCAAGGTGAGCAGATCGGCGTCGGAGACGCTTTCGTCCACGGAGTCGGCGATCGCGGAGATTAGGTTCAGGCGCTTGCGCACGGTGCCATCGACCAGTACGGCGGTGCCACCCTCCATCGGGCCGCCGCTGACAAAGACCGTGGGAATGTTCAGGCGCAGTGCGGCCATCAACATGCCAGGGGTGATCTTGTCGCAATTCGAGATGCAGATGAGCGCATCGGCACAGTGGGCGTTGACCATGTACTCGACCGAGTCGGCGATCAGTTCGCGAGACGGGAGCGAGTAGAGCATGCCGCCGTGACCCATGGCGATGCCGTCATCCACCGCAATGGTGTTGAACTCGCGCGGGATGCCACCTGCCTCGATGATGGCGTCGGAGACGATACGTCCGACCGGCTGAAGGTGCGTGTGTCCGGGGACGAATTCGGTGAAGCTGTTCGCGACGGCGATGATCGGCTTTCCGAAGTCGGCCCCGTTCACGCCGGCGGCACGGAGCAACGCCCGTGCGCCGACCATGTTGCGACCGTGGGTGACTGTTCGTGAACGTAGTTGAGGCATTTCACCAGTCAATCAGCCGAATCACGGGGGTTGAAGACGCTCTTGGTACTAGTAGTGGCAGTGCTAGATTTAGTGGAATGAGTGAGGAGCGCAGGCGGGAGTTGGGCCAATTCCTGCGCGACAGGCGCGGAAACCTGGTTCGGGCGGAGTTGGGGTTGCCGCCGATTGGACGGAGCCGCACCCTCGGGCTGCGCCGCGAAGAGGTCGCTTCGTTCGCCGCGGTCAGCGTCACTTGGTACACCTGGCTCGAACAAGGCCGCGAAATCAATGCCTCCCGGCAGGTGCTCGAGGCGATTGCGCGGGTGCTTGGCCTCACCGGGGCCGAGAAGTCCTACCTGCTGGCACTGGGCGGCTACACCCCCGTGCCGGATGCCGAGGTGGGAGTGATCGAGGAGGCTCCGGCGCACGTCCAGCGGCTGCTCGATTCTGTTGACTTCCCCGCCTTTGCCGTGGCCCCGGACTGGGGGATCGCCGGCTGGAACCGCGCTTATGCCGGCCTGTATTCGCGGATCGCCGCCGTCGACCTGGCCGACAGAAACCTCTTGTGGCTGATCTTCACGGACCCGCACCTGCGCGAGATGCTGCCCGATTGGGAAGAGACGTCACGCCATTTTGTCGCCGAATTCCGGGCGGAGGCGGGCGCCCGGCTCGGCTCGGCCGCCCACACCACGCTGATCAACCGACTGGTCGAGGCCAGTCCGGAGTTCGCGAAACTCTGGGCGGACCGCGGCGTGGAGCGGTTCGCGTCCAGGCAGCGCGTGTTCCTGCATCCCGTGGTCGGCGAACTGGTCTTTGAGCAGCACCGTCTGGCGCCCTCGGATGCGCCGCAGCTGCACCTCGTGATGTACGCACCGGTACCGGGCACGCCCACGAGTAATCGGATGCGTGCGCTGGTGGAGGGCTAGCGTCCGGCCCTAGAACCCACCGCCGCCGCCGCCAGTCTCGCCCGCCATATTGGCGAAACGGGAGTAGTGCCCCTGGAAGGCAACCACGATGTCCTTGGTGGGACCGTTACGGTGCTTGGCGATGAGGATGTCAGCCTCGCCGGCGCGGGGGGATTCCTTGTCGTAGACGTCTTCGCGGTGAAGCAGGATGACCATGTCGGCGTCCTGCTCGATGGAGCCCGATTCACGGAGATCCGAGACCATGGGCCGTTTGTCCTGGCGCTGTTCGGATCCACGGTTGAGCTGCGAGAGCGCGATGACGGGAACCTGGAGCTCCTTGGCCAACAGCTTGAGGGCACGCGAGAATTCGGAGACTTCCTGCTGGCGGGATTCCACCTTCTTGCCGGAGCTCATGAGCTGGAGGTAGTCGAGGATCACCAGTTTGAGGTCGTGCTGCTGCTTCAGGCGCCGGCACTTGGCCCTGATTTCCATGAGGGACATATTGGGGCTGTCGTCGATGAACAACGGGGCATCGTTCATGCGGCCCATGGTGGTGGCGATCTTGGACCACTGCTCGTCCTTGATGGTGCCCTTGCGAAGGTCCTGAAGGCCGATGGTGGCCTCCGCGGACAGCAGGCGCATCGCGATTTCGTTGCGTCCCATTTCCAGGGAGAACATCACGGTGGCGAGATTGTTCTTGATGGCCGCGGAACGGGCGAAGTCAAGCGCGAACGTGGACTTACCGACGGCGGGGCGCGCGGCGATGACGATCATCTGGCCCGGGTGCAGACCATGGGTGAGCTCATCGAGTTCGTAGAACCCGGTGGGGACGCCCGTCATGCCCTCTCCGCGGTGGCCGGATGCCTCGATCTCGTCAACGGTGGATTCCATGACGTCCTTGAGCGCCACGTAGTCTTCCGCAGTGCGGCGTTCGGCCACGGCATAGATCTCGGCCTGGGCCTGGTTGACGAGGTCTTCCACCTCTCCGTCCTGGCCGTAGCCCATCTGGACGATCTTGGTGCCGGCGTTGACGAGCCGGCGCAGGACGGCGCGTTCGGCGACGATTTCGGCATAGTAGCCTGCGTTGGCCGCCGTGGGCACGGTCTGGATCAGCTCGTGCAGGTAGGCAGGGCCGCCGATCCTGTTGATCTCGCCGCGCTTGGTCAGCTCATCGGACACCGTAACGGCATCGGCAGGTTCGCCGCGCCCGTAGAGATCGATGATGGACTCGTAGATCGTCTCGTGGGCCGGGCGGTAGAAGTCATGGCCGCGGACAATCTCCACGACGTCCGCAATGGCGTCCTTGGACAGCATCATGCCGCCGAGAACCGATTGCTCAGCGGGGATGTCCTGCGGAGGTTTGCGGCTGGCGTCCGATGTCCGGCCGCCCTCGATCGAATCCAAGTGCGTAACTGACAAGCCGTCCTCCATTGTGTACCGCGGCAGATAACTGTTCCGGGCGGTGCGGTAGGCCAATGCCCAGGTGTGGGTTGCTCCGACCGCCCGGTTTATGCCGGCTGGTCCAAACTGTTCCGTAGGGCACCGACAATTTTGGATTCCCGAGATTTCCACAACTTATCCACAGACAGGTCCGCGGGCGTGCTGCTTACCGACGGCACCGAGGCACCATCCACGAGAAACAGGGGTTTTCCAAGTACCTAAAGCAGGTACTCAGCCACGTTAGCCCTGCTTTTCCGAGGCACCAAGCCGGGCCTGTGGATAAAGTGTGGAATACATACCCCTACTTGTGCACAGTCTGTGCATGACCCTGTGGAAAGAGAAATTCTTTTTGCGGCAAATAGCCTCTGAACTGGGAAAACGTTCTTCATGACATGTGGATCAAAAGTATTTTCTTCGGCGGATCATCCACAGGCCGATTCGCTCAATCCACGCCCAGCCCCTCGTCCAATGGCCCAAAGAGGGATAAATATGCCAAAAATGTGATACTCCCCACAATCTCTCCCAGAATTTGACAGCCGGCTCTCAGAAGCTATGCCAAAGCGGGAATGTGCTGTGGATAACTGCGTTCTGACATAAGCTCTAGGTATGGGTTTCACTGTTGGGGATGTACTGCTGGTCGCAATGCCCGTTGTCATCCTCGTGGCTGTGATTTGGGCCCTCACGGCGGCATTCAAGCCACGCAACTCAGGGTTGTCCGACGCTGAGCGCTATCAACGGGAGCTGGCCGCCCGCTCGGCAGCCCACCAGGCCGCCCAAGTGCAGGCGGCAACGGCGGCAAGGGCCCGCATCGATGCATCCACGAGGCCGAGCCAGAACGCGCAGCAACAGTCCCAGCAGGACAGCCAGTCGAGGGCCGCGTTGAGGGCGCAAGTCGGGGCCAGTCCGGGGGTCGGCCAGGCCGGCTACAACGGTCCCATCCTGCCAAACGGGCAGTTGAATCCACAGTTCGCCCTGCAATTGCAGGGCATGGTCCGCAGCGGGCAGAAGATTCAGGCCATCAAGCTCCTGCGCCAGCAAACCCACTCGGACTTGTTGACCGCCAAGAACTACATAGATCGGCTTTAGCGCATGTCATCCCTACTCGTTCCGGTCTTGATCCTGGCGGCCGTCGTCATCGGCGTGCTGCTGATCAGCCGCGTGCTCTCCCGCCGCTCCGCGGAACTCCGCGGCATTGCTGCGACGCGCAAGGCGTCCGTGGACCCTGTGGAGCTGGCCCGCGAGGCCGCCGCGAAGCTCAGCGAGGATCAACACCGGCAGCTGTATTCCCTGATCGCCCAAGGTCAGGCCATGGCGGCCATCAAGCTGTACCTCAGCGCCACCGGAGAAGGCCTGCGCGCCTCACGGGACGCCGTCGGCGCCCTCGCAGCGCACCCGCAGCCCTTCCGCAAGCCCGAACCTGCCCCGCAGGACCTCATGCCCGACGACGACGAGCCGGAGCGCTTCCCGTACCGTTACCGGGCAATCGCCAGCAAGGGCGACGTCACGCGTGAAGTGAGCAGCAACATGCTCAATGACGAGATCTACGGACGGATCCGCACCTTGGCCAAGAGCGGCGACGTCGAAGCTGCGGCGTTGGCCCTGACCAAGCATTCCGACATCAGCATGAAGCAGGCCCGGGAGTTCATCGAGCTGCTGGACGATTAGTGCCAGGAGCGGGCAGCCGGGGCTCGCCTAGCGTCCGGCGGTGATCCCTGCGAGGAGCTGCTCAAAAGGCAGGGATTCCATCGCGTCCGCCTTGCGGTGCGGTTGCTCGCCGCTCAGGAGCCGGGACAGCTCGCCCGCCGCCCGGTCCACGCGGACCGATAGTGGCGACGCGCCGTCGTCGGTGTTTCCCCAATCCTGGGGCCCGGCGAAAACGGACGTCTGGGTTATCCGGGTGCGAAGGTAGGTGAAGAGCGGACGCATGGCGTAGTCGAGCACCATTTGGTGCCGATCCGTGCCGCCCGTGGCGCCGAGAAGGACTGCCTTGCCGTCCAGGGACTTCGGGTCCAGAACGTCAATGAAGGACTTGAACAGCCCGCTGTAGGAGGCGCTGAAGACGGGAGTGACGGCGATGATCCCATCGGAATCCTCGACGCCCGCTATCACCTCCGCGAGACGCGGTGCGGCATAGCCCGTGACGAAGTTGTTGGCGATATCCACGGCAAGGTCCCGGAGTTCGATAACGTCCACCTGCACCTCGTACCCGGCATCGCCCAGCTGGCGCTTGGCCGACGCAGCGAGCTGGTCTGCAAGGAGCCGACTCGACGACGGTACGCCAAGTCCGGCGGAAAGGACGGCTATGCGGCGGGTCTCCATTGCGATCTCCTGTTGCTAGGCGGTTCGATGGCTTCAAACCAGAGTACATGCGTTTGCATCTATACTCCCAAACTGTGCCCCCGTTCCTTTTATTCCCCTGCTACAGCCGCACGGTTCCCTGGATACACATCACCGAACTCCCACCGACCCAGATGTCGCCGTCTTCCGCCTTGACGTGGATGCGTCCCGCCCGGCCCAGCACGGTACCCTGCGCGGCGACGTATTGCTCCGGCGCCCGGCCGCTGCCGATCAACCACTGGGCAGCGCCCGCGTTGAAGCTTCCCGTCACAGGGTCCTCCACCATGGCGTCTCCGGGAATGAATGTCCGGACTTCGAAGTCGACGCCGGCACCCGGTTCATGGGGACCAATCACACCAACCTTCAGATCCCCCAGCGCCGCAAGGTCCGGCTCAAGGCCAAGGACCTGCTCAGCCGAATCGAGTAGTACGCCGATCCATTGCGGGCCATTTACAAGCCACGAGGCATCCAAGAGCGCGGTTAGAGGCAGCCGAAGTCCAGCGGCCAACTGTTCCATGATTGCCTCGCCCACGGGCCCGAAGCGGGTCAGTGGCGGCGCAGCGAAGGCGAGGCGGCCGCCGTCGAGCTTTACCTTCACCAAGCCTGCGCCGCATTCCTGAACCAGTACCCCGTCCTGCTTCGGCACTCCGCCGGACGCCAGCCACGCATGCGCCGAGCCGAGCGTCGGATGTCCAGCGAAAGGAAATTCCTCGCTGCCGGTGAAGATCCGGACGCGGTAATCGGCCGCAGGATCGCTCGGCGGCAGCAGGAAGGTGGTCTCAGACAGGTTGGTCCAGTTGGCAAAGTGCTGCATCTGGTCCGCGCTGAGCCCTTCAGCGTCGACGACCACGGCAAGCGGATTGCCGAGGTACGGCACGTCGGTGAAGACATCCACTTGCGAGAAGGGCCTGGTGCGCATGGTTTCAAGGTTCACCGCTGCAGGCTATCACCGGGCTGACATGCCTGCCGGGGTCTGCGAGACTACGGGCATGTCAGAGAACAAGACCATGCCGAGCAACGGCGCCGTTGAAGACTTCTTGGCTTCCGTGGAACATCCGGTGCGGCGCGCGGACGGCTTCGCACTGCTGGACCTCATGCGCGGCATCACCGGTCAGGAGGCAGTCATGTGGGGTCCGAGCATCGTTGGTTTTGGCAGTTACCACTACAAGTACGAGAGTGGCCGCGAGGGCGACTCCCCCGCAGTGGGCTTCTCGCCGCGGAAGGCCAACCTGGCGCTGTACGGGCTGACCTACGGGCCCGACGCCGGGCGGCTGCTGCCCAAGCTCGGCAAGCACAAGACGGGCGCCGCCTGTCTCTACGTGAACAAGCTCGACGACGTTGACGTCTCCGTCCTGGCCGAGCTGGTTGGCACGGGCTACAGCCACGTCATGGCGGAACTACACAGCCTTCCCTAGCGACCGACTTCCCTAACGCGAACAGGCAGCTAATGCCCCTAGCTAGGCCGCCAGAGGGCATCTACTGCCAGTTCGCGCGCCCCGAAACCGCGCAAAGCAAAGGACCCCCGCCTCCGGAAACCGGTGACGGGGGTCCTTCGAGCTACGTCAGAGATTATCGCTACGTGATGCCCCTCGAAGCTTCGCAAGCTCAGCTTCCAGGGAACCCTGCATCACTTGCTTGCAACGACCTCGAGGTCGATGACAGCAGAAACGTCCTCGTGCAGGCGGACGTTGGCCTGGTACGAACCAAGAGACTTGATGTGGTTCGGCAGTTCAACGTTGCGCTTGTCGATGGAGCCGAGGCCAGCGGCCTCAACTGCAGCAGCGACATCAGCCGGCTTGACGGTGCCGAAGAGACGACCGGACTCGCCGGCCTTCACTACGAGCTTGACCTTCTTGGAAGAAAGCGCAGAAGCCTGGGCCTGTGCAGCTTCAACCGAAGCGTGTGCACGAGCAGCGCGGGCAGCCTTGATGGACTCAACCTGCTTCTCGCCACCCTTGGTCCAGGTCAGAGCGAAGCCGCGGGGCAGCAGGAAGTTACGTGCGTAACCGTCCTTGACCTCGACAACATCGCCAGCAGCACCGAGACCGGTTACTTCGTGGGTCAGAATGAGCTTTGCCATGTTAGTTAATCCCTTCCTTAGCCGCGGCCAGCGCCGGAGTAAGGCAGCAGAGCAACTTCGCGGGCGTTCTTGATTGCCTGGGCGATTTTGCGCTGTTCCTGCACCGTGACGCCAGTGACGCGACGTGCGCGGATCTTTCCGCGGTCGGAGATGAACTTGCGCAGCAATGCTACGTCCTTGTAATCGATGACGGTGATGTCAGCGGCCTTCAAGGGGTTGGACTTTGGTTTGGGCTTACGGAGTTCAGCCTTAGCCATCGTGGAGCTCCTTTTCTATGGAGCCCGTGGAATGGATCCACGGGATGGTGGTGCTCGACGGCGGTCGCCACCCGGGTGCCTCGCGGCACGTCCGGCGGGTTCCGGCGTCGAACTTTTATGAGTGTTTAGAAGGGAGGTTCGGAATCCGGGCCATTGCCCCATCCACCCGCATTGCTGACGCCCGGGGTAGCCCAGGGGTCTTCCTGCGGTGCGGATTGGCCGCCGCCCCACGTTCCGCCGGAGTTGCCGCCCTGGTTTGCACCAGCGCCGCCACCTCCGAAGCCGCCGCTGTTGTTGCCGCCACCGAAGCCGCCCTGACCACCCTGACCGCCGGAGCGCTGGGTGCGGTTGACCTTGGCGTTGGCGTAACGCAAGCTCGGGCCGATTTCATCGACTTCGAGCTCGATAACGGTGCGCTTCTCGCCTTCCTTGGTTTCGTAGGAACGGCTCTTCAGGCGGCCGGAAACGATCACGCGCATGCCCTTGGTCAGGGATTCGGCGACGTTTTCAGCCGCTTCGCGCCAGACCGACGCGCGGAGGAACAGGGTTTCCCCGTCCTTCCACTCATTGGACTGCCGATCGAAGGTCCGGGGAGTAGAAGCGATGGTGAAGTTCGCTACCGCCGAGCCTGACGGTGTGAACCGCAGTTCGGGGTCATTGGTGAGATTACCGATGACCGTAATAGTGGTTTCGCCTGCCATCTACTGCCTCCTTGTTCGTTCCTGCGGGGTAAAGAATGAAAGCCTGGAGCTGAAATTACTCAGCAACGACCTTCTGCTCTTCGGGGCGGGTGATCTTGGTGCGCATGATGGTCTCGTTGAGACTCAGCTGGCGGTCAAGTTCCTTGGCGGTTTCCGGCTTGGCGGTGAAGTTCACCACGGCGTAGATACCTTCGGACTTCTTCTTGATGTCGTAAGCGAGGCGACGGCGGCCCCAGATGTCAACCTTTTCGATGGTTCCACCATCGGTGGTGATGACATTGAGGAACTTCTGAAGCGACGGCTCTACGGTACGCTCTTCGACCTCGGGGTCGATGATTACCATCAATTCGTAAGGACGCATATGTGAACCCACCTCCTTTGGGCTAAGCGGTTACGGCATTTCCGTAACAGGAGGTTCATTTGCGATGAACAGTGCTGACGACCGCTTCCAGAAGCGGAGGCAGGGCGCAGCACAGACTTCAATATCTTAGTCCATTTCCCGTGTCTAAGCCTATTCGGCGTGTCGCCAAGGTGGAATGAGCGGCGTCGCGTATGTGGATAACCCAGGTATGTGGATAACTCGCGTGGAACCGCCACGCCAGGCTCAGGCAGACTGAACCCATGACCATCCTCAAATCGACTGCCCTCTTTGTCCTCGCGGCCATCGCCGAGATCGGCGGGGCCTGGCTGGTTTGGCAATCGGTCAAGGAGGCCAAGCCCTGGTGGTGGGCCGGTCTTGGGATCGTGGCACTGGGCATCTACGGTTTCTTGGCGGCGTTCCAGCCCGACGCGCATTTCGGCCGCGTGCTTGCCGCTTACGGCGGCGTCTTCATTGCCGGATCCTTGGCCTGGGGAATGCTCCTTGACGGCTTCCGGCCGGACCGCTGGGACATTATCGGAGCCATGATCTGCCTTCTCGGCGTCGCGGTGATCATGTTCGCACCTAGGCCGTCAAGTTAAGCGGAGCGGCGTGACGCGCTGAGCAACTTTCCGGACGGTCCGACGTCGGGATCCGCCGGTTTTCCGCGACGCCGCTCCACGCCGGACGCCGAGAGTTTGCGTGGCGTGACGCCGGGGCCTGCCGCCAGGCGTGCCATGATCTGACTATGAACGCCGCAGCAAAGAACCCAGGTCCGAAGTCTGCCCGTGCCAAACGTTCCCAATTGCGATTCGGGCTCATGATCGTCACCGGCATCGCTGCAGCAGTAGCGACCGGAATATGGGGTCAATGGATCTACGCGCCCGCCGCGGGCTGGGCAGTGGCCGCGGCGGTCTACAACGTTTTCGTGTGGACGGTCATCACCCCGATGAAAGCCGATCGGACGGCAAGCCATGCCACGGAAGAAGATCCACGGCGCTCCACCTCCGATCTCCTCATCCTGTGTGCCGCCGTCGGTTCCCTCGCAGCCTTCGTGCTGGTGATGTTCGGAGCCAAGGATGCGCACGGCGTCGACAAATTCATGCTCGCCCTGCTGGCCCTCGGTGGTGCAGTGGCGTCGTGGCTCCTGGTGCACACCCTGTTCACCTTGCGCTATGCCGAGGTGTACTACACGGCCGAGCCGCCCCGTGGCATCGAATTCAACCAAAAGGAACCGCCGCAGTACACGGATTTCGCCTACATGTCGTTCAGTCTCGGGATGACCTACCAAGTCTCGGACACGTCGATCACCACCAGGGCAATGCGGTCTGCCGCCTTGCGGCACAGCCTGCTCGCCTACGTTTTCGGTGTCGGGATCCTGGCCACCACCATCAACCTCGTGGTGAGCCTCGCATCCTGAGCTAGATCGCCGTGCGGAAGAACAACTCCGCCACGGTGGCCAGGTGGCGCGGGTCCTCAACGCCGCATAGCTCGCGTGCCGAGTGCATCGACAAAAGGGGCACTCCGACGTCGACCGTCCGGATCCCCAGGCGGGTAGCCGTCAGTGGGCCGATGGTGGAGCCGCACGGGACGTCGTTGTTGGAGACGAACTCCTGGTAGGGAATCCCCGCCTCGCCGCAGAGCCGGGCCCAGAATGCCGCGCCGGTGGCGTCCGTAGCGTAGCGCTGGTTGGCGTTGATCTTGAGAAGCGGTCCGCCATTGAGGATGGGCCGGTTGGCGGGATCGTGACGCTCGGGGTAGTTGGGGTGCACGGCGTGGCCGGCGTCCGCAGAAACACAGAACGACGCCGACAACGCCTGGCGCCGTTGACTCACCGTGGCGCCGAATCCGTCGGAGATCCGGGTGAGGATGTCTTCGAGGATGGGTCCGCAGGCGCCGGAGCGCGAGGCAGAGCCGATTTCTTCGTGGTCGAAGGCGGCCAGGACCGCGATGGGGCCCCCAACCGGCGCACCCGCGGCTGCGTGCGCAATGAGCGCCGCAAGCCCCGCATGGGTCGACGAGAGGTTGTCGAGCCGTCCCGACGCGAAGAGCTCGCCCTTGGCACCGAACTGCTCAGGCGCCTGAGTGTCCGCGACGACGACGTCGTAGCCGCCGATCTGCGCGGGATCCACGGAAGCTCCGGCCACGGAGTCCGCGAGGATTGCCAGGACGTCCGCGGAATCGGGATCGGGATCGCCGAGGCCGAACACGGGGTTCATGTGCTGTTGCTTGTCGAGGGTGAGGCCGTCATTGACGGCCCGGTCCAAGTGGATGGCCAACTGCGGAAAGCGCAGGAGCGGTCCAGTAGCGGTGAGGTGCTCGGTGCCGTCCAGCATCACGAGCCGGCCCGCGAGCCGAAGCTCCCGGTCTAGCCAGGAGTTCAGCAAAGGGCCGCCGTAGACCTCAACGCCAGCCTGGAGCCAGCCGAACTTGCCCGTTGTCGGCTTGGGCTTGAGCTTGAAGGACGGAGAATCCGTGTGGGCGCCAAGGATATTGAATGCCGTGGTCGGAGTTGCACCTTCGGGCGTCACCCAGGCAATGAGGGCACCATCCCGGACCACATAGAAGCTGCCCGCACCGCCTTCCCATGGCTGAAGTTCATCAAGGGCCGTGAAACCGGCCGCATCAAGCCGGCGCGCGGCCTCGTGGACGGCGTGGAAGCTCGACGGCGATGCGCTCACATATGCGCCAAGGTCCTGGATGTGTTCTGCAGCGGAGTTCGAAGGCATGGCTCCGAGTCTAGCCGTGGCCGCGGATTTGCCGGCCAGGCAGTATCCGCGTCACTAGTAGTCCGGGTTGCTCGGGATCACGAGTCCTGTTTCGTACGCGTAGACCACCACTTGGACCCGGTCCCTCAGGTGCAGCTTGTTGAGGATGCGCCGGACGTGGGTCTTGACCGTGGCCTCGGACAGGAAGAACTTGTGGGCGATTTCCGCGTTGGACAGCCCTCCGGCGATAGCCTCCAGCATCTCGGTTTCGCGGGGCGTCAGTTCTTCGAGCAATGGATCGCGGGGCTGGGCTATTGCCTGGCCTGGCACGCGGCCTCCGCGGACGTAGGTCTCCAGGAGCCGCTGGGTGACCCTCGGAGCGACCACTGCGTCGCCGCTGGCCACAAGCCGGACGCCCTGGACCAACTCGGCAGGCGCAACATCCTTGAGCAGGAAGGCGGAGGCCCCTGCCTGCAGGCCGGAGAAGGCATATTCATCGAGGTCGAAAGTTGTCAGGATGATGATCCTGGCGTTGGATGCCGAGGCGGTGATCTGCCGTGTGGCTTCGATTCCATCCATCGCAGGCATCCGGACGTCCATGAGCACCACGTCCGGTTCCAGTTCCTCGACCTTCCTCACGGCTTCGGCTCCGTCCGAGGCTTCGCCCACCACCGCGAGGTCCTCTTCCCCTTCCAGGATGAGTCGAAATCCCATGCGCAGCAGGGGCTGGTCGTCCACCAGCAGAACCCTGATGGGAGCGTTGTCAGTCATGATTTCCCCTTGTCGCCATTCCAATTCAGCTCCGCATGGACACGCCACCCGCCGTGTATACCAGGACCGGCATTCACGGTTCCAGCATAAATTCCCGCACGTTCATGCATCCCCGCGATGCCCTGGCCCGTTCCCAAGGCCGCCTCTTCGGTTCCCGGATCCCGGGAGCCCCGGCCGTCGTCGAGCACTTCTATGGTGACCGAGTCACTGTCCCTCACGATCCGCACCTCCACTTGACTCAAGGAGCGCCCGTACCTGAGCACGTTGGTCAGGGATTCCTGCACGATCCGGTAGACGGTGAGCTGGAACGCCGGGTCTTCGGGAAGGGCCGGCCCCGTGTGCGAATAGTGCAGCGGCAGCCCCGCCGTCCGGAATCCATCCAGCAGCTTGCTCAGGTCGTGCCCGGAAACCAAGGGCTCCAAAGGTGCCGGGCGGGCGGAGTCGTCCCGCAATACGCCGAGGACGCGGCGCATGTCGGCCAGCGCGGTCCTGCCAGTGCGGGAGAGTTCGCCAAGCACCTCACCCGCGCGCTCCGGATCCTTCTTGACCACGACGGCGGCGCCGTCCGAGAGGCTGATCATGACCGTCAGGGAATGGGCCACGACGTCGTGCATCTCCCGGGCGATCCGGTTGCGTTCGGTAACAGAACCCAAGCGGGCCGTGCGGGCCGCCCAGGCCCTGATTTCATTCTCGTGCTCGCGCCGCTGCCGCACCGAAATGCCGATGCCGGTGGCAATCAGGTTGGACAACAAAATGCTGACCGCGGCGGCGATGTTGCTGATGAGATGGAAATTCTCCGGAATCGCCTCTCCGCTGGACGGGGTCACCGGGCTGGTCCACATGAAGAGATACACGAGGGTCAGCGGCAGGCTTGCCGCCCCGAACACAGTCAGCGCGAAGGTACGGGTCCTCGCCACGGCCACCGCGTACAGCGCAAACCACAATCCCGCGGAGACGTTCGAACCCCACGGATTCAGCAGCGTCACGGCCACTTCGAGGACCGCAACGGCCGCAGTGACACTGAGCGGATTGCGGCGTCGAAGGAACAGGATGGCGGCAATGGCGACGAGCAGCAGGGCGGCGAACCACTTGCCATCCACGATGGAGCTGATGAACGTGGTCAGTGCCAGCAGTGAATAACAAAGCACCACCACCGCGACCGTGACCCGCGGGTGCTGAAAGAGATAGCGGCGGATCCTGCCGCGGCGGCGCAGCGTGATTTCAGCAAAGGACGCGTCGGCCACGTGGGCCGACGCGTCCTGTGCTGGCAACTCTTCGCTCATGGCTTGAGCCTAGTGGCCTTGCCCGGAGTGGGTGTCCCTGGATTGCGAATCAGACGTCGCGCTTCTTGAGCACAATGAGGGCAGGAATCATGAACAAGATGACGTAGCCAAGGAACACGAGGCCGCCCGCCCATGAATCGAGGGTGCCGTCCACGTGGCCGATCGACAAGAAGCGGCCGCCGGCCTCACTGGGCAAGTACTGGGGGACGTACTTCCAGAAGTCTCCCGGTGCGAAGCCGAGGAACTGGCCGGCGAACGGGAGGACGAACATGATGCCCACCAGGACGGTGATGCCGCCGGCCGGGTTCTTCAGCATTGTTCCAAGCGAGAGGCCGATCAGCGCGACCCCGGAGACGTACAGGCCGCCGGTAAAGACGCTGTAGAGGACACCATCCGTGTTCCATCCGAGGTCAAGACCGAAGTTGGCGAACATGGGAGACGCCAGCAGGAACGTTACGATGCCGGCCACTACCGAAAGGACGTAGGAGACCACAACCAGGACCACGGCTTTGGCACCGAAGGTGGAGAGCCGGCCCGGCCCCGCGTTCATGGTTGACCGGATCATGCCGGTGGCGTACTCGGAGGCAATGAAGAGTACAGCCAGGGAACCCATGACGAGGATGCCGATGTTGAGTCCGGCGTTCGGCAGGTTGTAAAGATCGAATCCCGAACCTGGCGGGAAGGAGGCTACAGCTTGCTGCACCGATTCCTTATGACCCTGCCGGCCGACTTCGACCATCTGGTTGATGAAGTTCCAGCGGACCAGGGCGGACAGGAAGCCGATGCCGACAATGGCCACGAAGGTCACGACCAGCAGGAGCTTGGTGCTCATGAGGGTGCGGAACTTGATGGATTCGGAGTTCAGTATCCGGAGGAAAGTGACGCCACCGGTCCCGGCTGACGGGACCGCATGTTTCTTGCTGATGGTGGTGGTGCTCATGACTGGATCCCTTCCATAGTGGCAGCGGATGTGGCGCCGACGCCGGCGGGGCTTCCGTCCAGAGGCCCGCCTGTTGCTGCCGGTCCGCCGGTGATGTGCGAGTGGTATTCCACTTCGTCCTTGGTCAGCTGGAAATAGGCCTCTTCCAGCGACGACGTGAGCGGAGTGAGCTCGTAAACCAGTACCCGGTTGTCGAGGGCGAGCTCGGCGATGCGGAGCGGCTCCACTCCGTACACTTCCAGGGTTTCACGTTCGTTCTGCTCCACCCGGACGCCGTCGCGGGCCAGCAACTCGGACAAGCGCGTGGTTTCCGAGGTACGGACCAAAGTGCGCTTGCGGCTCTGGCTCTCAATCAGCGCATCCACCGTGGTGTCGGCAATGATCCTGCCGCGACCGATCACAATGAGGTGGTCCGCGGTCTGGGCCATCTCGGACATGAGGTGGCTGGAAATGAAGATGGTCTTGCCCTGGCTTGCCAGGTAGCGTGCAAGGTTCCTGACCCACTGGACGCCCTCGGGATCCAGTCCGTTGACCGGTTCGTCGAGGATGAGCGTCTGGGGATCACCCAGCAGTGCGTTGGCGATGCCAAGCCGCTGGCCTATGCCGAGGGAGAACCCTCCGGCCTTCTTCTTGGCAACGGCGGTGAGGCCCGTCATCTCGATGACTTCCTCAACGCGCGAGTTCGGAATCCCGTGGGTTGCGGCCATGGCGCGCAGGTGGTTGTACGCGCTGCGGCTGGTGTGCACCGCCTTGGCATCGAGCAGCGCTCCCACTTCGTGGAGCGGGGCTTTGTGCTGGGAGTAATGCCGGCCGTTGACGATGACGTCGCCCGACGTCGGGCGGTCGAGACCCATGATCATACGCATGGTGGTGGACTTGCCGGCGCCGTTCGGGCCAAGGAAGCCCGTGACTTTCCCGGGCTGTACGGTGAAGCTGATTCCGTCCACGGCTGTCTTTGCGCCGTAGACCTTCCTCAAGCCTGTTGCCTCAATCATGGAAGCGTTCCCTCCGCTTGCTGCAGCTATGTGGTGACTGTAGCTACAACGCTAGCCACCGACACAGCGGAATTCGCCGGTCTCAGGGATGATTCAGGGGCCGGTCAGGGTAGTCCCTATGGATGATGCCGGCCGCGGCCAAGGCTTCCCCGGCACAAGGAAAGCACTAGGAAAGCGGGGAATACACCCGCAGCGCCCGGCGCTTCACGGTGAACTCCGCGGTCCGCACACCAGGCAACGGCTCGCCGTCGACCGCTATCACGAGCGGTTCGCCGGACGCCTCGATGCTGACCTCCGCCGCCTCACTGAGATGGGTCACCTTGGATGTGCCCACGGTTCCAGTGAGGACCGCCCACAGCAGACGCAGCCGTGCAAAGGGCTCATCGGCCGTGACCATGCGGATGTCCAGCACCCCGTCGTCAAGCACGGGCCGCGTCAATGGCGCCAGATCCCGCGGGTAGTAGCGCCCGCGGCCTATATAGAGGATCCACAGCTTGTGGCGCACTCCGTTGATCAGGAGAGTGGTGGGGGTTGCGGCCCCGAAGGTACGCAGTCCCGCAACAAGCCCCGCAAGAGGTTTCCCCATGGCAGGCTGCAGCCGTTCGCGGCGCCGCACCAGGTTGGGGTAGACACCGATGCTTGCCGTATTGAGCATGATGAGCTCAGCGGTCTCGTCCTTGCCCTCGACGCCGCGGCCCGCGCTCACATGACCCAGGTCCGTCCACGCTGCTGCTCCCGTCTTGGCGGCTTTGAGGGCCCCTTCCAGGGATCGGGCGTCCACGTCACGTGCGAAGTGGTTGAGCGTTCCGCCCGGCAACACCAGCAAGGGCAGGTCGTGCTCGACGGCGGCCGCCGCGGCAGTGCCGACGGTTCCGTCGCCACCCCACACGCCCAAGGCCTTCGTCCCGGGTCTCCTTGCTGCGGCCTGGATTTCGGCAACCACATCATCGCCTTCGGAAATCATGCTAATATGCGCCTTGGGGAATATATCTCGAAGCTGCGTCGCGGTCTCCGGCGAGTAGGAACCGCCAAGAGAGTTGACCGCAATGCTCAGCCCCTCGCCGTCGCCGACTGCGGGCGCGTCGGCCGGTGAACGGTCCGTGGCCGGAACTGGAGGCCGGACCGGCCACCATTTTCGCGTGAGCAGGGCCGCTCCAACGCCGATCGCCGAGCCGAGCACCACGTCGGAGGGCCAGTGGGCGCCCGTATGAACCCGGGAATACGCCACACCCGCCGCAACCGGAGCCAAAAATACGCCAAGACGAGGATTCACCAGCGCGACGCCGAGGGTGAATGCAACAGCAGACGCCGAATGGCCGGACGGCATCGAGGAGCTTGTGGGCTGCGGGTTGACAAAGCGGAAAGCCGGAAGGAGCTCGGGCAATGGCCGCGTCCGCGGAAGAAGCGTCTTGAAACCGAGATTGGTGACGGCCGACGCAACGCCAAGGGCCAGGAGTCCGTGGATAGCCGAGTTCCTGGGCTTACCGGGAAATGCCGCGCAAACGCCAGCAATGGCAAACCAGAGCTTGCCATTGGTGGCGGCCTCCGAGAGGTTTTTCAAAACCGCGTCATGCGGACCCTCCGGCCACCGGGAGACCGCTCGGACCGCTGCCCTATCGAGTCGGGCTACCCGCCCTGGCCCCCATCGCAGCATGCTTAGCATCCCACCAGACTATCGGCGGGCTGGTTAGGATGTGGGGATGGTGAGGGTCATTCTCCCCCGCAAGCTCGACCAGGGACGCACAATGGTCATCTCGACCGTGCTGCTCGCCGTCGCCGTGCTCCTGGGCGGCATCCTGCTTGAAGGGGATCGGAACCCGCCGTTCCAAGGCCTGGACGATGCCTGGTACGGGTTCGCGGCGACCCTCCACTCACCGTTCTGGGACGGCGTGAACCTCGTCCTCAACTGGACCGGCTACACAGGAATGCTGATCTTCCACATCCTGCTGGCCTCGGCGTTGTTGTTTCGCAGAAGACCCCTTTCGGCCGCATTCTCCGCCGTTGCAGGACTGACCGTGATGTTGCTGACCCAACTACTCAAATGGATCATTCACCGGCCGCGCCCTCTCAATGCGCATGTCGCCACGGACACCTATTCATACCCCTCGGGGCACGTATCGGCCACCACGGCTTTCGTTCTGGTGGTGGCACTCTTGATCGGACGTGGCTGGGCGTGGCTCCTCGCGATCGGCGGAATGCTGGCCATGATGATCAGCCGGATCTATTTGGCTGCCCATTGGCTCACGGATGTGGTGGGTGGGGCCTGCTTGGCGTCCGGCGTCGTGCTCCTCCTATGGCTGGCATCCCAGAAGATATGCATCGAGGAGAATATAGACGCACGCCGTGCCCTCGACTGGAAATCGAGGGTCGCGCGGCGCAAGCGCCACGCTGGGCAGGGCGTCACGTAGGGTAAACCATCAGGTAGCACTCGGTCTTCTCCAAGAGACCGACCATAGTCTTCGGGCATGCTTACAAAACCTCAACTCATCAACAGCGGCATCGGGGTGGCCGTTCTAGGCATTGCCGCCGGCGCCTTCTTCGTGATGAACGGCGTGCCGCAAACAGCCTCCGACACCACAGCCCGTACCGTTGCGGTCAGCGCGGCGGACCTCACCGCCGTGTCTACCGCGAGCGGAAACGTCTCGCCCGCGAGCACCACCGTCATCAACGCGCAGAACTGCACCGGGCCGATCGCCTCGGTCTCTGCGGTCACGGGCCAACAAGTCACGGCCGGGCAAGTGTTGGTCACGATTGATCCGACAAACGCCCAGAACGCCCTTGCCGTTGCGCAGGCCCAGTTGGATTCGGCTGCGGCACAGGCAAACCAGCAGCAGGCTTCTGCAAGCAACCAGGTAGCCTCGGCAAACCAGAGCCTGGCCAACGCCCAGCAGACGGCCAATCTGGACGCGAGCCAGCAGGCCAGCGCAGTGGCCGCAGCGCAGACGGCCGTGAACAATGACAATGCCACTGTCGCTACAGCTCAGACCGCCGCCAGCGCCCAGCCCACCAGCCAACCGGCCCAGAACGCCCTCAACGCGGCTCAGGCCCAGTTGGCAAAGGACAACCAAGCACTGACCCAGGCGGCCAACCAGCAAGCCAGCTCGGCCCTCAAGGACAAAGAGCAACTCGCCTCGGCTGCGACGGCCCTCAACTCCGCCCAAAGCGGTGGCGGCGCGACGTCCAACACGACCTCTGCCCAGATCGCGGTGGACACTGCGACCAAGAACCTGGCGTCCTGCTCCCTCGCCGCGCCGGTTTCGGGTACCGTCACCGCCGTGAACGCCGTCGTCGGCGGAAACGCCGGCAGCAGCTCCGGCTCATCCGCTTCCGGGTCCTCGGGTTCCGGCTCTTCCGGCAGCGCTTCCACAAGCGCCGCGAGCACATCGTCCTCCGGTCTGATCACCATCAGCGACACCGCGCACCTGCAAGTCATTGCCAACTTCGCCGAATCGGACATTGCCGCCATGAAGACCGGCGACTCAGCCACCTTCACCTTCCCGGCACTCAAGACCGACCCCTCCGCGGCACCCGTCACCGGTACCATCACGGCGATCGCCCAGAACGCCACAACCACTAACAACGTGGTCAGCTACCCCGTGACGATCTCCATCAAGAACCCCCCGGCTGACCTCCGTCTTGGCCAGAGCGCAAACATCTCAGTGACCACGGCGACTGCCAAGAACGCTTTGGCTGTGCCTTCGCTGGCCATCACCACCACCGGAACCAAGCAGACCGTCAACGTCATGAAGAACGGGACCTCGACGGCGGTGACCATCACCACCGGGATCACGGACAACGGACGCACCCAGGTGCTCACCGGACTCAGCGCGGGGGATCAGATTGAACTCCCGACCATCTCCTCCACCTTGGACACCACCGGCACCACTGGACGAACCGGGGCAGGCGGCTTCGGCGGCACGGGTGGATTTGGTGGAACCGGAGGCGCCGGAGTTACAGGCGGCACCGGTGGCACCCGTGGAAATGGCGGGTAAGCAGCCGTGAACGACGCTGTCATCCAACTGGACTCCGTGAGCAAGATCTATGGCAAAGGGGAGGCCGAAGTACGGGCGCTGGATTCCGTCAGCATCTCCATTGACCGGGGCGACTTCGTGGCCATCATCGGCGCCTCGGGCTCCGGAAAGTCCACCATGATGAACATCATCGGCTGCCTCGACGGCGCCACCCAGGGGACTTATCATCTGGACGGCATCGATACCGGGACCCTGGACGAATTCCAGCTCGCGCAGATCCGCAACCGGAAAATCGGCTTCGTCTTCCAGAACTTCAATCTGATACCGCGCACGCGGGCCGTGGACAACGTCTCCATGCCGCTCGCTTACGCAAAAGTGCACCGCAAAGAACGGCGTGAGCGGGCCTTGGAAGTGCTCGGGTCAGTGGGTTTGGCGGAACGGGCCGACCACAAGCCTTCACAGCTCTCCGGCGGACAGCAACAGCGCGTTGCAATCGCCCGGGCACTCGTGACCAACCCGGTGCTGCTGCTGGCCGACGAGCCGACCGGAGCCTTGGACACCAAGTCCTCGCACGAGATCCTGGATCTGTTCGAGTCGTTGCACGCCAACGGCCGGACCATCGTGATGATCACCCACGAGGCGGACGTCGCGGCGCGGGCCAACCGCGTAGTGCGATTCCAGGACGGGCACATCATTGAGGACCACAGGATCCGCAGCGTTCATGCGCACCCGGTAGCGACGGCGGTGCCAGCATGATGATCGCCGAATCCGTCCGCTTCGCCCTGACTGGGGTGATGGCCAACAAGATGCGCTCCATCCTCACCACCCTGGGCATCCTGATCGGCATCGCATCCGTCATCATCCTGCTGGCCGTAGGCGCCGGAACCTCCAACGCCATCAAGTCCCAGATCGGCAAACTGGGAACCAACGTGCTTACCGTGAGCCGCCAGACGACGGCGGGAGGCCGCGCCGCAGGCGGCGGACAAGCCGTCACCGGTCCGCGGTCCCGTGGCACAAACCTCACGCTCCAGGACATGGCCGCGCTGACCGATCCCGTCATGGCCCCCGACGTCGCCGCAACGGCGCCGGTGGTCACGGCACAGAACGTCACGGGTACTTACCAGGACGCAACCCACGCGGTCGCAACATTCGTGGGGACCACGCCGTCGTACTTTTCCATTTCGAACGACACGCTCGCGGCGGGGTCCTACTTCAGCGACGGTGACGCCAGCAGCGGCACCGCGGTGGCCGTGATCGGCAATACCGTGGCGCAGGACCTGGTGGGCAGCTCGGTGACCTCGGCCGTGGGGCAGACGATCGCCCTCAACGGGCAGAACTTCGTGGTCTCCGGCGTCCTGGCTCAAAAGGGGTCCTCGGGCCTCAACGACCCGGATGACATTGTGGTGATCCCTTACAGTGCAGCCCAGGACAAGTTCACCGGATACTCGCCGTCCCTCGCCTCCATCACCGTCCAGGCCAAATCAGCGGACGTGATGAACCAGGCCCAGAACGAGGTTCAGATGATCCTCGATGCCAGGCACAATGTCACCTCCGCCAACCGTGACTATCAAGTGCGGAACCAAGCGCAGATCCTCACGACGGCCACCACCACCACGGCCACGCTGACCGTCCTGTTGGGCGCCGTGGCCGGTATTTCGCTCCTGGTAGGCGGAATCGGCGTCATGAACATCATGCTTGTCACGGTTACCGAACGTACGCGCGAAATCGGCATCCGCAAGGCGATAGGAGCCTCGCGGGGCAGCATCGTGAGCCAGTTCCTGATCGAATCGCTCATCATTTCGCTGATCGGCGGGGTGCTGGGCATTGCCGCGGGCTACATCGGCAGCGCCTTCCCCCTGCTAGGAACGCAACCCGAAGTCCAGTGGTGGACCGTGTGGCTGTCGTTCCTGGTATCCGCGGCGATCGGCCTGGTCTTCGGAATCTACCCGGCCAACAAGGCGGCGAAACTACGGCCGATCGACGCCCTGCGGTACGAATAGCCGCCAACAGCTCCACTCCCCAGCAACGTAAAAGAAGAAACAGTCAACAGGAGATCCACAAATGTCCTATTCAGCACCGGAGCCCGGTCCCATGAACCAGCCGGAGCCCCAGCAGCCCTACACCCAACAGCCCTACGCCGGACAGCCGACCGCGGTCCTGCAAGCCACTGGCCAGGAGCCCACCGGACAGGGTTGGGGCCAACCCCAGGCGCCGGAGCCGTTCGTGCCCAAGAAGCGCTTCAAGATGGGTCGCCTGACGCAGATCCTCCTTGCCGTGCTGCTGGTTGCCGTCGGGTTCTTTGCGGGCGTCGGAGTCACTAAGGCAATGGACGCGGGCCAGGCCCGTCCCGGCCGAGGCCAGTTCCAGAACTTCAACGGCCAGGGCGGCCAAGGCCGGAACCGGCAGAGCGGCGCTCCCACCAACGGGGCATCGCCGAGCGCTGTTCCGTCGGCACCGGCCACCTCGGCGCCGTAACCACCCGTCGTCGTAGCCACACCCAACTAACTCGCAGTTGTTGTCGTTAAAGCGCGTCATAACGACAACAACTGCGGGTCAGTTGCTTTTCACCAAAGGTTTCGCGGCGCCGGCCAGCCACAGGGCAATCAGGATCGGCGCCCCGATGGCAAGCAGGGCCATGTGGATGCCGGTGTGGTCGCCCAGGTATCCCAGAAGCGGCGGGCCGGCAAGAAACGCCACATAACCAATGGTCGAGACCACTGAGACGCGTGCGGCTGCGTGTTTCGGATCATCGGCAGCAGCGGACATGCCCATGGGGAAGGCCAAGGCTGCCCCGATACCCCAAAGAGCCGCGCCCACAGCCGCAAGGATGAGGTTGTCCGCGAAGACGAAGAGCGCCAGGCCCACTGCCGCGGCAGCCATGCTGACCCGCAGCACGGCTACACGTCCGAACCTGTCGATCGCGCGGCCGCCAACGAAACGCATCAGGGTCATCGCGGCCACGAAGAGCGCAAACAAGAGAGCGCCCGTCGACTCGCTAGTATTCAGGCCATCCACCGAGGCCTTGGCGATCCAATCGTTTCCGGCGCCTTCCGTGAGGGTTGCGCCGAGTACCACCACGCCGATCAACAGGGTGCGGGAGTCCCGCCACGCCGAGGGACCCTTGACAGCGGGCGCGCCGCCGTCGGACGCCATTCCCGTAGTTTCGTGGGACAAGAAGTAACGCGGCGCCGTCAAGGTGAGGAGAACCACGACGCCGGCAATGACCAGCAGGTGCTCCGGAAGGCCGACGCCGACCTGGGAAAGCCACGCGCCAATCAGCGCACCCACAAAGGCGCCCCCGCTGAAAGCGGCGTGGAACTGCGGCATGACGGTGCGCCCGAGCCGGTGTTCGACGTCGGCCCCTTCGATATTCTGCGACACATCCCACAGGCCGACCCCCACACCGAAGAAAAAGAGCGCCACTGCTGTGGCGGCCACGGAGCCGGCCATCAAGGAGAAGGCGATAGCCGCTCCGGCCGAGGCGGCTAGCAGCCCGGCGGCGCGGACGGTATTGGCCGTGCCGATCCTGCCGACAATCCATCCCGCGGATGGCAGCGCCACAAGGGACCCGACGGCGGTGCACAGCAGGAGGGTGCCCATCTGTCCGGACGTCAGGTTCAGGGTCTGGGTGACGGCGGGTATCCGTGCCGCCCAGCCGGCAAAAACCAGCCCGTTCATGCCGAACACCAGGAAAGTGGCGATTGCCGCGGCTTTGACGTTCGGGGCGGTTCGGGTACTGGTGGTCATACGATCACAACTTCCACGGAGAGATTTTCAAGTAGGGTGCGTTCTTCAGTGCTCGGCTTCCGGTCAGTCACAATGACGTCTACCGCGTCCATGGCTGCAACCAAGGCCACGGCCTGTGCATTCCATTTATTTCCCGTGCAGGCCACGATCACCCGCCCGGCCGATTCCAAGCCTGCCCGCTTAATGGCGGCGTCCTCGAGATCGTGGGCCAGCAGGCCGTCCTTGAGGTTGATGGCGCACGGCGTGACGATCGCGGTGTCAAAGCGCAGTGAGCGGATGTTGCCCTCTGCCATCGGTCCCCGGAAGGACTGCTCGCCGGGAACCAGGCTGCCCCCGGGCAACAAGAGACCCGGACGCCGTCCAGAGGGAAGGTCCGTGGCCAGGAACTCCACCGCACGAAGGGACATCGGCATGATGGTCAGTTCCCGCTGCGCGAGCCGGCGCGCGATCTCCGTTGCCGTGGAACCGCTGTCCAGCCACACGTGATCGCGGTCGCGGAGTAGCCGTTCGACGCCGACGGCGATCCTCTCCTTCGCGTCCTGGTCCTCGAGTTCGCGCTGCCCATAGCCGGGGTTGTCGCCGCGGGCCACGAGGCTGCGGGCCCCGCCGTGCACCCGGCGCAGGACACCGTGGGAAGCGAGGATTTCCAGGTCGCGCCGAATGGTGGCTCCCGATGCTCCGCATTCGGCAACCAGTTCGTCAACGGTGATCTCTTCGCGCTTGCGCAGCAGCTCGCCAATAAGCCGGTGGCGGTCAGCAGTCCTCATGCTCATATGCTATCCAGAAATGATCATCTAATCACCTTTGGTGATCAGATGGGCGCGTTGGGCCGAGCAGCTCAGACGCTCGCTCATTTATGAGGAGTTTCAAGCTAACGCTCGCTCACTTATAAGGGCTTTCAAGCTGACGCTCCCTCATCGTCAAGCTGGTTGTGAGTCATTCATTACCTGTTGATTGAAGGAGCCGGCGATGGCCGTTGATA
>NZ_JAMXIC010000069.1 GCF_027587375.1 Arthrobacter sp. B2a2-09 | reverse complement strand
AGTAGTAGTAGTTCTGGACCCCGGGCGGGTGGTCCGCGGTCCCGCCGGTCTTTCACGCCGGCGCAGAAGCTGGAGTTTTTGGCCGCTTACGAGAACGCATGCGAGAGCAACGAGGGTGGTGCGTTCCTGCGCCGGGAGGGGTTGTATTCCTCGCAGATGACCGAGTGGCGCCGGCTGCGTGACGCCGGTGCCCTGGCCGGGAAGGAACCCGGGGAATCGATCGGGAAACTAACGGCGGACCAGGCCGAGAATGCGCGTTTGCGCCGCCAGTTAGAGGTGAGCGAGAGCCGGCTGAAGAAGACCGAGGCAGCCCTGGAACTGATGGGAAAACTACAGGCGTTCTTAGAGAGCGCCTCAGAGGATATGCCGGACGAGCCCCGGTCCAGGAAACGCTGATGGCCACCTACCGGTTGATGCTGGAACTGAAGATCCCCTCACGCCGGGCCGCGTCCTTGACCGGTGTTTCCCGGACGACCGCGAACCGCAAACCGGCCCCGCCGCGGGACCACGCGCCGGTGGCGCCGAAGAACAAGCTCAGCGCCGCCGAGCGCGCCAGGATTCTGTCGGCACTGAACTCACCGGAGTTCGTCGACCTGGCACCAATGCAGGTCTACACGAAGCTGCTGGACCAGGGAATCTACCTGGGATCCCTATCGACGTTCTACCGGGTGCTGGAGGAAAACAAACAGGTCAAGGAACGCCGCGCCCTGGCCAAGCACCCGCCCCGGACAGTGCCTGAACTGGTGGCCACGGCCCCGGGCCAGGTGTTCACCTGGGACATCACCAAACTCGCCGGCCCGGTCAAGGGCAAGTACTTCGACTGCTACATGATGGTCGACATCCACTCCAGATTCATCGTCGGCGCGCACGTGCACGCCGCCGAGTCCGGGGTGCTGGCGGTGGAAATGATGAAGGGAATCTTCGGGATCCACGGCATCCCGCAGGTCGTGCATGCGGACCGGGGAACGTCCATGACGTCCAAGACCGTGGCCGCGCTGCTCTCGGATCTGGAGGTCACCCGGTCCCACTCCAGGCCCCGGGTGTCGAATGACAATCCGTACAGTGAATCGCTCTTCAAAACCCTGAAATACGGTCCGGAATTCCCCGAACGCTTCGCCTCAGTCCACGACGCCCGGGCATTCATCAGCGGCTTCGTGGACTGGTACAACCATCACCACCAGCACTCAGGAATCGGCTTCCACACGCCCGCGAACGTCCACTACGGCCACGCCGCTGGCGTCGCCAAAGACCGCTCGGCAACACTCGCCCAAGCCCGCTCGAAACACCCCGAACGCTTCACCACCAGCACCGACCCCAAAATCCTCGCCCTCCCAGGACCAGCGTGGATCAACCAACCCAAGGAAACCACCGAACAGTTAGCCGCCTAACTCCCGCTGGTACCGTTCAGCTTGAAAAATTCCG
>NZ_JAMXIC010000068.1 GCF_027587375.1 Arthrobacter sp. B2a2-09 | reverse complement strand
CCCTCATCGTCAAGCTGGTTGTGAGTCATTCATTACCTGTTGATTGAAGGAGCCGGCGATGGCCGTTGATAACAAGGGTTTTACGCGTGAGGAGATCCGTGAGTTCATGCATGAGTACTATTTGCAGCCGCACGGGACGAGGAAGGAATGGATGGCCTCGACGTCCGTTTCGGAATGGACGTTCCGCAGGTGGCGCAAGATGATGGTCCAGGGCGATATCGACCGTGGCCTGATTCCGCGGGAGCATGGAGGCATGGTCCCAACGAATCGTGAACTCTCCGCGTTTGAAAAAGCACGCGCGAAGGAAATGGCTGCCCACCGTGCAGAAGTCGAAAAACTCCAGAAGCGGGTGCAGGAGCTGGAGGACACGAATTCCGCGCTGGGAAAAGCTATCGGGCTCTTGCACGAGTTGAGCGTGCCAGAGCCCGATACAACCCCGACGAGCGCTCACGACGATTCATAGCGGCCGAGAACACTCTGGTCCTGGAGCTGCATGTGATCATCGGCTCCCAGCGGACAGCGCTCAAGCTGGCGGGCGTCTCGCGCGGGACCTGGCATTACCGGTCCAATCCCCGTCCGGCGGTGCAGCACCAGATCCACCAGGCCGACCGGGCCTACGAATCCCGGATCAGCACCGCGCATCAGGACCGGATCCTGGGGCTCATCCTTGCCAGCTGGGAGAAGGGCAACTCCGTTGACCATGCCTTCGCCACAGCCTGGGACAACGGCGTGCTGCTCGCCTCCAACCGCTCGTGGTGGCGGATCGCGGCAGGGTACGAGGACCAGCAGGCCCGCCCAAGCATCCCGCGCAAGCGTCGGGGAACGCGTGGTTCCTCTGAAAAGCCGGTGGTCAAGGCCACCGGGCCCTGCCAGGTCTGGTCCTGGGACATCACCGACATCTATTCCAAGTGGCAGCGCAAGGTTTTCAAGGTGTACTCCATCATGGACATCTTCTCCCGGGAGATCGTCGGCTGGCGGGTGGAGGAACGCGAGTCCGACCACCTCGCCGCGGAGATGTTCAAGACAGCCATCGCCCGGCACGGCGCGCCGCGCATCGTGCATGCCGATTCAGGCCCGGCCATGAGATCAACCCTGCTCCGTGACACCCTCACCGCCCACGGCGTGGAACTCAGCCATAACCGCCCGTACGTCTCCAACGACAATCCCTTCTCGGAGTCAGGCTTTCGCACGATGAAATACCGGCCCGGCTACCCCCGGATCTTTAACGATCTCGAGGCCGCCAGGGAGTACCTCACCTGCTACGTGCACTGGTACAGCACCGATCACAAACACTCCGGCATCGCACTGTTCTCACCATCACAAGTCCACGACGGCTCGTGGAAAGAACTCTGGACCAAACGAGACAAAGTCCACCAGGACTACTACGAACAACACCCAGGAAGATTCCGCCGACGACCCACCACACCGGCCCCCGCCACACACGCCGGAATCAACCTCCCCAAGACCAAAACACCCCAAAAACCAGCCCAGTGACTCCACACAGCTTGACAA
>NZ_JAMXIC010000067.1 GCF_027587375.1 Arthrobacter sp. B2a2-09 | reverse complement strand
ACGGAGAGGTAGTTCTGGCCCTTGGGGTTGTAGATCTTCGCGGTGGGGAAGAACGCGTCCATGCCGAAGGTCCGCGACTCGTCCGGGACGACCGGGACAAAGCGTTTGCCGAAGTTCTTGTCCCGCATGAGGTCCTTCAGGAGCCTCACAAAGGCCATGGTGGTGGCGGCCTGCTGCTTGCCGGAGCCGCGCTTGGCGACCTCGTAGGACTTGGCCTCCGGCAAAGTCACCGGGGTGTGCGCGGAGCGGCGTTCGGGCACGGACCCGCCCAGGGCGGCGCGGCGGTCCATCATGTACCGGATTTCGGGGGCGTCCATGCCGGGGTGGTAGTACGGGGGGCGGTACAGGTCGGTGTCGAGCTGCTCATCGGTGATGGGGATGCGCAGGTGGTTCCGGAAGGCCTTGAGGTCTTCCATGGTGAGTTTCTTCATTTGGTGGGTCGCGTTGCGGCCCTCGAAGTGGGGTCCGAGTCCGTAGCCCTTGACGGTCTTGGCCAGGATCACGGTGGGTTTGCCCTTGAACTCGGTCGCGGCCTTGTACGCGGCGTAGACCTTGCGGTAGTCGTGCCCGCCGCGTTTGAGGTTCCAGATCTGCTCGTCGTCCAGGTCCGCGACCATGTCCTTGGTGGCCGGGGTCTTCCCGAAGAAGTGTTCCCGGACGAACCCGCCGGATTCGGCCTTGTAGGTCTGGTAGTCCCCGTCCACGGTTTCGTTCATGATCTTCACCAGGGACCCGTCGGTGTCCCGGGCCAGCAGGTCATCCCATTCCCGGCCCCAGACGACCTTGATGACGTTCCAGCCCGCGCCGCGGAAGAACGCCTCGAGTTCCTGCATGATCTTCCCGTTGCCACGGACCGGTCCGTCCAGGCGCTGGAGGTTGCAGTTGATCACGAAGGTCAGGTTGTCCAGGTTCTCGTTCGCGGCGAGCTGGAGCAGGCCGCGGGACTCGGGCTCGTCCATTTCCCCATCGCCCAGGAACGCCCAGACCTGCTGGTCACTGGTGTCTTTCAGGCCGCGGTCGTGCAGGTAGCGGTTGGACTGGGCCTGGTAGATCGCGTTCATCGGGCCGATGCCCATGGACACGGTCGGGAATTCCCAGAAGTTGGGCATCAGGCGCGGGTGCGGGTAGGAGGAGAGCGCGTGGCCCTGCTTGGACTTTTCCTGCCGGAACCCGTCCAGGTCCTCCTCCGTGAGCCGGCCTTCCATGAACGCCCTGGCGTACATGCCCGGGGACGCGTGTCCCTGGAAGAAGACCTGGTCCCCGCCCGAGGCGTGGTCCTTGCCGCGGAAGAAATGGTTGAAGCCGACCTCGTACAGGGTCGCGGCCCCGGCATAGGTCGAGATGTGCCCGCCCACCCCGATGTCGGCCCGCTGCGCCCGGTGCACCATCACGGCCGCGTTCCAGCGCATGTACGCCCGGTACCGGCGCTCGAACTCCTCGTTGCCCGGGAAGACCGCTTCCTGGTCCGCCGGGATCGTGTTCACGTAATCGGTGGTCGTCACCATCGGCACGCCCACCGACTG
>NZ_JAMXIC010000066.1 GCF_027587375.1 Arthrobacter sp. B2a2-09 | reverse complement strand
TGGCGCAGCGGGCTGTTCTCCACCGTGAAGTCGCCGTGGGCAACCTGCTCGATTTCCTTGCGGATGGTGATCATCGCTTCGATGAAGCGCTCGATCTCCCCGAGGTCCTCGGACTCGGTGGGCTCCACCATCAGGGTGCCCGCGACCGGGAACGCCAGGGTGGGAGCGTGGAAACCGTAGTCGATGAGGCGCTTGGCCACATCCTCGGCCGTGACTCCGGTCTCATGCGTCAGTTCGCGCAGGTCCAGGATGCACTCGTGGGCCACGAGTCCGCCCTCGCCCGTGTACAGGACCGGGAAGTACTCGTTGAGGCGGGAGGCGATGTAGTTCGCGGCAAGCAGCGCGGACTTCGTGGCCTCGGTCAGGCCCTGCCCGCCCATGAGCTTCACATACGCCCAGGAAATCGGCAGGACACCGGCCGAACCGAAGCGGGAAGCCGAGATGGGCACGTCGTTGCCTTCCGCCCAGGCCGCGGCATTGCCGGGCATGAACGGGGCAAGGTGCGCCTTGGCCGCGACCGGGCCAACACCCGGTCCGCCGCCGCCGTGCGGGATGCAGAAGGTCTTGTGCAGGTTCAGGTGGGACACGTCGCCACCGAACTTGCCCGGCTGGGCCAGTCCCACCAGGGCGTTCAGGTTGGCGCCGTCGATGTACACCTGGCCGCCGGCTGCGTGCACGGAGTCGCAGACCTCGCGCACGTCGGCGTCGTACACGCCGTGCGTGGACGGGTAAGTGATCATGATGGCCGAGAGAACGTCCTTGTTCGCGTCGATCTTGGCCTGCAGGTCCGCGTGATCGATCGTGCCATCGGCGGCGGTGGCCACCACAACCACCTTCATGCCGGCCAGCACCGCCGAGGCGGCGTTGGTGCCGTGGGCGGAAGCCGGAATGAGGCAGACGTTGCGCTGGGCCTCGCCGCGGGAGTGGTGGTAGCCGCGGATGGCCAGCAGGCCCGCGAGCTCGCCCTGGGAACCGGCGTTGGGCTGGATGGAGACCTGATCGTAACCGGTGATCTCGGTCAGCTGGGATTCCAGGTCCGTGATCAGTTCACGCCAGCCCGCCGTCTGGGAATCCGGGGCAAACGGGTGGATCGAGGCGAATTCCGGCCAGGAGATCGCTTCCATCTCCGCGGTCGCGTTCAGCTTCATGGTGCACGAACCCAGCGGGATCATGGTCCGGTCCAGCGCCAGGTCCCGGTCCGACAGCCTGCGGATGTAGCGCAGCAACTGGGTTTCGGAACGGTGCGTGTTGAACACCGGGTGCTGAAGGTAGTCCGAAGACCGCTCGACGGCGGCCTCCAGGGCGAAGCCCTCAAGTGACTCCGCGAGCGAAGCACCGAAGGCCGCAGCGACACCAAAAGCATCAAGGACGCCGCCGACGATTTCTTTTGTTGTTGTCTCGTCAACGGACACGCCGACAGTGTCGGCGTCGATGCCGCGCAGGTTGATGCCCTTGGCCTCGGCATCAGCAACGATCCCGGCAGCCTTGCCCGGGACGCGGACGGTGACGGTGTCGAAGAAGCTGCCATGCAGGACCTCAAGGCCCGCGGCCTTCAGGGACGCTGCCAGGGTCCGGGCGTGGTTGTGGGCGGTCTCGGCAATCGCCTTCAGGCCCTCGGGGCCGTGGTAGACCGCGTACAT
>NZ_JAMXIC010000065.1 GCF_027587375.1 Arthrobacter sp. B2a2-09 | reverse complement strand
AGCCTCGATCCACCGATGTGCCCGGGCTGATGATTTGAATCCGGTTCGGCTCGTTGTGCGGGCAGGGAGCATGCTGGGGTGCCAGGCCTCGCTGCCCTTCGGTGTTCCACTGTTGGTCCTGGTTGCGCCGGGTGGCTGGGTGGGCGGGAGTTCAGGCAGGTTGCAGCCGTGGGTAGAGGTGGTCAAATAAGGCCTGCCATGGTCTTTGCCAGGGCCACGCTTCGGGCAGGTGGAGCAGGATGCGTCGGGCGCTGGTGGCGATCCTGGCCGGGACGTGGATGAGTTTGCGGCGGATCGTGCCGGTGCGGGCCTTATCGAAGGGCCCGGCTGAAAGGATCCCGGCGGCGCGGGTGAGGTTGTAGGCCATGACCGCGGCGACCAGCCAGGCCGAGTTCGCCGCAAAAACACCTGAAGGCAAATGAGCCAGCGCGCTGTCCTTCAGATCGGCGTTGACCTGCTCAATAATGGCGTGTTTCCGGTGGATCTTGTCTGCCGCGACGGTGTCCAGAAGTTCGGTGTCCACGGTGGTGAAGAACGCGTGGTGCCGGTGCGTGTCGAACAGGGTTTCCTGCCCATCGGCGGTTTTCGGGTTCAGCTCCGGGATGCGGCGGACCACCAGCCGGCCGGTGATCTGCTCGGCCTTTTTGCGGGAGCTGAACGCCGTGAACACTGTCTCGGCGACCTCGGCCTTCGAGACCCAGGTGTTGGTGGTCTCATCGAAGACCGCGTCGGGGTATTCGATGGTTTTCCACGCCGTCTCCGGGATCCCGGCGATGGCCCGTTTCACGGCCGGGTTCATGCGCACGGTCACCGAGACGGCCGCCCCGTCGGCCAGGGCGGCGGCCACCGAGTCATGGCCGTAGAAGGCCGAATCGAAACGGCAGAGCACCCGCCCGCCGGTCCGCAGACGCTTGAGCGTGGACAAGGCATCGGTAATCAAACGCTTGGCTCCGCGGGCGGAATTCACCGCTCCCTTCCGCAGCCGCTGGGCCGCGATGACCGGGACGGTGTCCTTGGTGGAGACGGTGGCCAGCAGTGCGTTCAGGCCCCGGACCCCGGAGTACCCGTAGCCGGAGCCCTGCTTGGCGTAGCCGTGGACCTCGATGATCGTGTCATCGAGGTCCACGAACACGAAGTCCTCCGGGCCGGGACGCCCGAGCAACGGGGCCCGCGACACAAGGTTGGCCAGAAAGCGGGACGCGACCGCGTCCAGTTGGCGTACGTGCCCGAAGGTGAAGGACCGAAGGAACGAACCCAGCGTCGAGGGCGCGTAGCAGGTGGTGAAGAGCCGCTTCATCCCGCCGTGGCGCAACAAGGCCATGTCATCGATTGAGTCCGCGCCAGCGACCATCCCGGCCACGAGCGAGGCGAGCTTCAACCCGGCGTTCGCACCCTTGTCCGTTGGCACGCTCAGCCACTCATCGGCCAGTTCATGCAGACCGGCGTCCCGGGCCAGGGTCATCACCGGCAGCAGCCCGGCAGCCGACACGAGGTTCGGCTCGTCGAAGGAAACCGACACCGCGGCAGGCTTGTGGGAAACTTTCATCTACGAGATGCCTCTCTTTTCGGTGGTCAATGTGCTCTAGACAAGCTCCATTTTCCTCGAAAAGACGGGCATTCTCGGTTTAAACCGCCGCCCGCGTCTCGATCATCATCGGTGGATCAAGGCT
>NZ_JAMXIC010000064.1 GCF_027587375.1 Arthrobacter sp. B2a2-09 | reverse complement strand
GCCTGGCGCTGCAGACCCGCGAGCAGCACATCCGCCGCGAGAAGGCCACGTCCAACATCTGCACCGCGCAGGCACTGCTGGCCATCGTCTCCTCGATGTACGCGGTCTACCACGGCCCCGAGGGCCTGAAGGCGATTGCCGAGACCGCCCACAACCACGCCCGGACCCTGGCTTTCTCACTCAAAGCAGCGGGATTGGCTGTTCAACACGAGAGCTTTTTTGACACGATAAGTGTGTCCGTCCCTGGCAAGGCAAAGCAGGTCGTCGCGGCTGCGGCAGCCAAGGGAATTAATCTCCGATTGGTCAATGCAGACATAGTTGGCGTGTCGGTGGATGAGACAACAACAGGGCAAATTGTCGAAGACGTGATGTACTCCTTTTCTATCGTCGCTGCCTATGGCGCGCCCCTTATTGAGGTGGTCAACGCCGACCGTACCTTCACCTTGAATCCGGCCATGGTCCGTACCTCTGACTTCTTGCAGCACCCGGTGTTCAACACGCACCGGTCCGAAACCCAGTTGCTGCGTTACATCCGCAGGCTTTCGGACCGGGACCTGGCGCTGGACCGGACCATGATCCCGCTGGGTTCGTGCACGATGAAGCTGAACGCGACCGCCGAGATGGAAGCGATCTCCTGGCCGGAATTCGCCTCGATCCACCCGTTTGCCCCGGATTCCCAGACGGCGGGTTGGCGTGAACTGATCACGGACCTGGAATCCCAGCTGACTGAGATCACCGGTTACGATCAGGTCTCCATCCAGCCCAACGCCGGTTCCCAGGGCGAGCTCGCGGGCCTGCTGGCCATCCGTGGCTACCACCACTCCCGCGGCGAGGCCCAGCGCAACGTCTGCCTCATTCCGGCTTCGGCCCACGGCACCAACGCTGCCTCGGCGGTGCTGGCCGGCATGAAGGTGGTTGTGGTGGCCACCGCCGGCGATGGCACGATCGATCACGCGGACCTGCAGGCCAAGATCGACGCGAACAAGGACGTCCTCTCGGCCATCATGATCACTTACCCGTCCACGCACGGTGTGTACGACGCCGACGTGCGCGAGGTCTGCGATTCAGTGCACGCAGCCGGCGGCCAGGTGTACATCGACGGCGCCAACCTGAACGCCCTGGTGGGACTGGCCCAGCCGGGCAAGTTCGGCGGGGACGTGTCCCACCTGAACCTGCACAAGACCTTCTGCATCCCGCACGGCGGCGGCGGACCGGGCGTTGGCCCGGTCGCGGCCAAGGCGCACCTGGCTCCGTTCATGCCCGGCAATGCCGCGGCCTGGGCCGAAGGCAACGACGTGCCCATCTCGGCTTCCCGCTTCGGTTCGGCCGGTGTCCTGCCGATTTCCTGGGCGTACGTGAAGCTCATGGGCGGGCAGGGCCTGACCGAGGCCACGAAGTCCGCGCTGCTTGCCGCGAACTACATCGCCTCCCGCCTCAACGAGTACTTCCCGGTCCTGTACACGGGCGAGGGCGGACTCGTGGCCCACGAATGCATCCTGGACCTGCGCGAACTGACGGCCAAGACCGGAGTCACCGCCGAGGACGTGGCCAAGCGCCTCATCGACTACGGTTTCCACGCCCCCACCCTGGCGTTCCCGGTCGCGGGCACCCTGATGGTGGAGCCCACCGAGTCCGAGGACCTCGGGGAGATCGACCGCTTCATCGACGCGATGATCACCATCCGCAAGGAAATCGAGCAGGTTGCCCACGGCGACTTCACGGTGGAGAACAGCCCGCTGCGCCA
>NZ_JAMXIC010000063.1 GCF_027587375.1 Arthrobacter sp. B2a2-09 | reverse complement strand
TAGGTAAGAGTGCGGTCCCCGGTGCCGTTGTGGACGGCGCCGGGGACCGCTGTTTAGGGCTGCTCCTTCTCCAGCTCCAGCTTCTCCAACTCGAGCTCGTCATCCAGGCCCAGCTCACCCGAGGCATGTCCCAGTTCGAGCTCCTTGATGATTTGGAGATCGATCGGGCGCATCGGCTCCGGATCTTCTTCGTCCAGGACCAGGCCGTGAGCGTCGTCAGCGAGAACGACGTGGCCGATGCTTTCATACTTGAGCGGATTGGTCTTCCGCAGGTATAACGCCTGGCCTACCCCCACGAGGAAGAGCCCGGCGGTGATGTAGGGGATGAGTTTGAAGAGCAAGGTCGAGGCTGCAGGCCCGGCGGCCGTGTCCAGGTTCGTGATCATCATAATGACAACACACAACATCCCCACTCCACCGAGTATCGGAGCGACTTTGGTGCGCCACATTTTTTCTTCCGGGTGATGGTGGCGGAAGTAGTTGAATACGGCGGCCATGGTGATGGTCTGCACTATCAGGAGCGAGAAGGTCCCGAGGACAGCCAGAATGGTAAACAGATCCGCGTATGGGTCCTGGTTCAGGAAGAAGAACCCAAGGATCCACAGGATTGCAATGCCTGTCTGGACGAACGACGCGATGTGCGGGGATCCGTGCTTCTTATGGGTCTTGCCCAATGCGGCGGGCAGGACTCCTTCCCTTCCCAGCGAATACATGTACCGTGCTGCGGCGTTGTGGAAAGCCATGGCGCACGCGAACGATCCGCTCATCATCAGCCATTCCATGACCAGAACCCACCCGTGGCCGACAAAGACATCCGTGGGGTGAAAGAACATGTCCAGGGGATTGGCGCTTTGCGCCAAAGCAATGGCTTGTGCGCCACCGTTCCCGGCGACGGACATCCAGGAGACAAACGTGTAGAAGACACCGACGCCGGTGACCGCGATCATCGTGGCGATAGGGATGATCTTCTTCGGGTTCTTGGATTCCTCCCCATACATGACTGTCGATTCGAATCCGGTCCAGGACCAGAACGCGATGAACATCGCCAGTCCCGGCGCGGCGACCTGCAGGCCGTTTGGCAGGAAGACATTTACCGGGTTCAGCGTCTGAGGCATCAGCCCGTCGGGGCCTCCGCCATGGAAAAGCACGCCGAAGGCCATGACGGCCAGAATCCCGATCTCAGTGGCCAGCAGCAACGTCAGGATTTTCGCTGCCATGCTGATCTCAAAGTAGCTCAGCATCCCGATAAGGATGAGACCGGACAGCGCGATGACCGCCCAATTTACATCCAGCCCCAGTTGGTCCTTGAAAGCCAGCTGACCAAAGTAGGCAAAAATGCCGATGATGCTGGCTTCAAAGACGATGTAGCTGAAGGTGACCATGTAACCGGTCCCCAGGCCAAACACGCGCCCCAATCCACGGGAAATGAATCCGTAGAATGCGGCCGTTGATGTCACATAGCGGGCCATCGTGACGTATGCGACCGCAAAGACCGACAGGATCACTGTCGCCCAGATGTATGTTGCGGGGGTTCCGGTTCCGACGCCGTAGCCGACCGAAATGGGGACGTTTCCGCTCATGACCGTAATCGGCGCGGACGTCGCGACAGCCATGAAGACAACATCCCACAGCCCCAGGGTGTTGGCTTTGAGCTTACCCGGTTGGGAGCCGGGCTTCGCGGGAGCGTTCCCCACGGAGCTTTGCCGGCTCATTATTCGTTCCCGTGGCTGCAGTGCCCGGTGTCGGCGGAGGCCGTGTCCGAGGCGGGCAGGTTCAGGGTGGGGTTCTGGTTGAAGAAGCCGT
>NZ_JAMXIC010000062.1 GCF_027587375.1 Arthrobacter sp. B2a2-09 | reverse complement strand
GAACCAATCAAGGAGAAACCATGACTATCGACAGTGAAACTCAAGCCGTAGTAGGGGTGGCGCACCCTCTTGATCCGCTTTCCCGCGCGGAGATCTCCCGGGCGGTCTCTATCCTTAAGGATGGCCCGGCTGCGGCGGAGTCGTTCCGCTTCGGCAGCGTTGAGCTGCGCGAGCCCTCCAAGGAGGACCTGCGCAACGGTACCGTACCGGCACGCGAGGCGGACGCGGTCCTGATCGACCGTAACGGGGGAACTGCCTACGAAGCGATCGTCAATCTTGACTCGGGCATCGTCACGGCGTGGACGCGGCTGGCTACCGGTATCCAGCCGCCGTTCATGCTGGACGAGTTCGATGAGTGCGAGGTCAACTGCAAAAAGGACCCGCGCGTGATCGAGGCCCTTGCCGCCCGTGGCCTGACCGATCTGGACCTGGTCTGCTTTGAACCCTGGTCCGTGGGCTGGTTCGGCGAAGACGCCGAGGGACGGCGCCTGATGCGCGCCCTGGTCTTCGTCCGGCAGGATCCTGATGACAGCCCCTACGCGCACCCGATCGAGAACCTCGTCGTGATCTACGACCTGTCCTCGGGCACGGTCGCCAGGATCGAGGACAACGAGTCCATCCCGGTACCGGCGGCCTCCGGCAACTACCTGCCCAAGTACGTCGGGCCGGCCCGCACCGACCTGAAGCCCATTTCCATCACCCAGCCCGAAGGTGCTTCCTTCCAGGTGACCGGAAACCACGTCCAGTGGGCCGACTGGTCCTTCCGTGTCGGTTTCACGCCCCGGGAAGGCCTGGTCCTGCACCAGCTCCGCTTCCGTGACAAAGACACCGAACGGCCCGTCATCAACAGGGCCTCGCTGGCCGAGATGGTCGTCCCCTACGGTGACCCCGCCCCCGTGCAGGCAAAGAAGAACGCCTTCGACTCCGGTGAATACAACATCGGCAACATGGCCAACTCCCTCACCCTGGGCTGCGACTGCCTCGGCGAGATCCAATACTTCGACGGCATCACGACCGACAGCCACGGCAACCCGCTGACCATCGAGAACGCCATCTGCATGCACGAGGAAGACGACAGCATCCTGTGGAAGCACTTCGACTTCCGTGAGGGCACCGCCGAAACCCGCCGCAGCCGCAAGCTCGTGATCTCCTTTATCGCCACCGTCGCCAACTACGAATACGCCTTCTACTGGCACCTGTTCCTTGACGGCAGCATCGAGTTCCTGGTCAAGGCCACCGGCATCCTGTCAACGGCCGCCCAGCACCCGAACGAGAAAACCCCGTACGGTCAGGCGTTGAACAACGACGGACTCTACGGACCCATCCACCAGCACATCTTCAACGTCAGGATGGACTTCGAAGTAGACGGCCCGCTGAACGCCGTCTACGAGGTGGACACCGAAATCCCCGCCGACAACCCCACCTACACCGCTTTCAAGGCGGTCGATCGGCTGCTGGAAACCGAACAGGCAGCCATCCGCAAGGCCGACAGCTCCAAGCACCGCTTCTGGAAGGTCGTCAACCACGGCAGCAAGAACCTGGTGAACGAGCCGGTGGCCTACCGCCTCATCCCCACCAACGCCATCACCCTGGCCGCGGACGACAAGGCACACGTCAGCCAGCGCGCGCAGTTCGCCCGCAACAACCTCTGGGTCACCCCGTACGACCGGGCAGAACGCTTCCCGGCCGGCGAGTACCCCAACCAGAGCACCGGCAGCGACGGCCTGCACAAATGGACCCAGGCGGACCGCAACATCGTCGATGAAGACCTCGTAGTCTGGTACACCTTCGGCATGCACCACGTCGTCCGCCTCGAAGACTGGCCCGTCATGCCCCGCCAGAACATCGGATTCATGCTCGAACCCCACGGCTTCTTCAACCAGAACCCCACCCTGAACCTGCCCGCCTCGGACACGGCCTCCGCCGACACCGGGCACTGCAGC
>NZ_JAMXIC010000061.1 GCF_027587375.1 Arthrobacter sp. B2a2-09 | reverse complement strand
GGGAACCTGGAAACGAAGGGGTCCAAGGACTTCTACACCTTCACGGTACCTGCCGGGGGCAAGACCCTGTTCCTGGATCTCAACCGGGATTGCGTGAGCCACCCCGATAACATCTTCGCGAACGGTCTTACCTGGCAGGTCACCTCGATCGCCAGCGGGGCAAAGGTCGCGGGGGACTACTGCGGCAGCGGGAACAAGACCGTCACCCTTCCAGCTGGTGATTACCGGCTGGAAATGGGCACCGACATCACCCGTAACTCCTACGGCACGTACAGTCTGGCGGCGTTCTTCGTCCCCGACCCCCAGACCTTCACCCTGCCCCTTGACGGGAGCGCCGTAAGCAACGGGGTTCCCGGGTCCGGTGCGGGGAACCTGGAGACCAAGAACTCAACTGACATCTACACGCTCAGCGTCCCGGACGGCGGCAAGACCCTGTTCCTTGATTTCCGGTCGTGCCTGAGCAACCCCGCCAATCCATACGCGAACGGACTTACCTGGCAGGTTGTGTCCAGCTCCACCGGAGTCAAAATGGGCGGTGACTACTGCGCCTCGGGGAACAAGACCGTTGGCCTTCCGCCAGGTGATTACCGCCTTGAGATGGGTACCGACGTTAGCCGTAACTCCTACGGCACGTACAGTCTGGCGGCGTTCTTCGTCCCCGACCAGCAGACCTACACCCTGCCGCTTGACGGCAGCGCCGTGAGTGACGGCGTCCCGGGAACCGGTGCGGGGAACCTGGAAACCCTGGGATCCAAGGACCTCTACACCTTCACCGTCCCGGACGGCGGAAAGACCCTGTTCCTGGACTTCCGTTCGTGCCTGAACCACCCCGCGAACCAGTACGCGAACGGGCTCACCTGGCAGGTCACCTCGGTCGCGAGCGGGGCGAAAGTCGCCGGGGACTACTGCGCCTCGGGGAACAAGACCGCGGCTCTCCCGACTGGTGACTACCGGCTCGAAATGGGATCGGACATCACCCGGAATTCCTACGGCACATATAGTCTGGCGGCGTTCTTTGTCCCCGACGCGCAGACCTTCACTCTGCCGCTTGACGGCAGCGCAGTCAGCAACGGCGTGCCCGGGGCTGGTGCAGGGAACCTGGAAACGAAGGGATCCAAGGACCTCTACACCTTCACCGTTCCTGAAGGGGGGAGATCGCTGTTCCTGGACTTCCGCTCGTGCGTTAGCAACAACGCGAACCAGTACGCGAACGGGCTCACCTGGCAGGTCACCTCCGTGGCGAGCGGAACAAAGGTCGCCGGGGACTACTGCGCCTCAGGGAACAAGACTGTGGCACTGGCGGCCGGTGATTACCGCCTGGAAATGGGCACCGACATCACCCGTAACTCCTACGGCACGTACAGTCTGGCGGCGTTCTTCGTCCCCGACGCGCAGACCTACCCTCTGCCGCTCGACGGCAGCATCATCAGCAACGGCGTCCCCGGGGCCGGTGCCGGGAACCTGGAAACCCTGGGATCCAAGGACCTCTACACCTTCACCGTCCCGGACGGCGGAAAGACCCTGTTTCTGGACTTCCATTCGTGCCTGAACCACCCCGCCAACACCTACGCGAACGGGCTCACCTGGCAAGTAACCTCCGTGGCGAGCGGGGCAAAGGTCGCCGGGGACTACTGCGCCTACGGGAACAAGACCGTTACCCTTCCGGCCGGAGATTACCGGCTCGAAATGGGATCGGACATCACCCGCAATTCCTATGGCACGTACAGTCTGGCGGCGTTCTTCGTCCCCGACCCCCAGACCTTCGCGCTCCCTCTTGACGGCAGCGCAATCAGCGACGGCGTGCCCGGGGCCGGCGCAGGGAACCTGGAAACGAAGGTATCCAAGGACCTCTACACCTTCACCGTTCCTGAAGGGGGGAGATCGCTGTTCCTGGATTTCCGCTCGTGCGTTAGCAGCAACGAGAACGGCTACGCGAACGGGCTCACCTGGCAGGTAACCTCCGTGGCGAGCGGGGCAAAGGTCGCCGGGGACTACTGCAGCTACGGGAATAAGACGGTTGCACTGCCCGCCGGTGATTACCGGCTTGAGATGGGCACGGACGTTAGCCGCAATTCCTATGGCACGTACAGTCTGTCGGCGTTCTTCGTCCCCGACCCTCAGACCTTCACCCTGCCGCTCGACGGGAGCGCCGTAAGCAACAGCGTCCC
>NZ_JAMXIC010000060.1 GCF_027587375.1 Arthrobacter sp. B2a2-09 | reverse complement strand
ACCGGGGACGGGTGCAGGCCGGCGGCCACCAGGCCGGCGAAGTGCGCCATGTCCACCATCAGGTACGCGCCCACCAGGTCCGCGATCCGGCGGAACTCGGCGAAGTCCAGCTGGCGCGCATACGCGGACCAGCCGGCCACGATCAGCGCCGGCTTGTGCTCGAGCGCCAGGCGCTCCACCTCGGCCATGTCGATCCGGTGGTCCTCCTCGCGGACCTGGTACGGGATGACGTTGTACAGGCGGCCGGAGAAGTTGATCCGCATGCCGTGGGTCAGGTGCCCGCCGTGGGCCAGGTTCAGGCCCATGATGGTGTCCCCCAGCTTGATCAGGGCGTGCATCACCGAAGCGTTGGCCTGGGCACCGGAGTGCGGCTGCACGTTCGCGTACCCGGCACCGAACAGGGCCTTCACACGGTCGATCGCCAACTGCTCGATGACGTCCACGTGCTCGCAGCCACCGTAGTAGCGCTTGCCCGGGTAGCCCTCGGCATACTTGTTGGTCAGCACCGACCCCTGCGCCTGCATGACGGCCACCGCAGTGTGGTTCTCCGACGCGATCATTTCCAGGCCCGAACGCTGACGGTCCAGCTCGTCATCGATCTTCACCGCGATCTCCGGATCCAGCTCGGACAACACCGTGTCCAGGCTCGGCGAAACTACCTGCTCGAACACAATGTTCTCGGTGCCCGCGGCCCCGGTCGCGGCGCTCACAGCTCGCCACCGTTCTTGGAAGCGTATTCCTCCGCGGAAAGCAGCGGACCGTCGGACTCGGCGGCCACCTTGAAGAGCCAGCCCGCACCGTACGGATCGTTGTTGATCAGGGCAGGATCGTCGACGACGGCGGAGTTCACTTCGGTGACTTCACCGGTGACCGGGGAGTACAGGTCCGAGACGGACTTGGTGGACTCAACCTCGCCGCAGGTCTGCCCCGCAGTCACAGCGGAACCGACCTCGGGCAAGTCAACGTACACGATGTCGCCGAGGGCATCGGTGGCCACGGCGGAGATACCGACAGACACAAGATTGCCGGCTTCGCGGGCAACCCACTCGTGCTCGTCGGAGTACTGCAGTTCAGGTGCAACTTTTGCCATGTTTTTTCCTTTGCGTTGGTCTAGATCAAATTGTGGTCGGGTTGGGTGGCGGATAACGGAATTCCTCGGCGTGCTCGCTCCTTCGTCGCTTAGACGCACGCTGCCGGATTCCCGTCACCCGCCCTCCGCCAGTTCAGTTTTCGGGGCCAACAGTTCCAGAAAAGAACGCTGGCCCTTTGGGATTTAGTTATGGACCCGTGATTCCCGTGGGCCGATTCAGTTCCCGCGAGCCGACCTGCGGAAGGTGGCTCATTATCTAGCACCTTTGACTTTCAAAAGCGAAAGCCAAAGGTACCGGACTAAAGCTGAAACCGAGGCGAGCTGACCCAAAGGTTGGTTGAACCGAAGGTGAGATGCAGTGCCCCATCGGGAGCCGGCATCCGGCAGCGGGCGTCCCCACCGTCCCCCTAACCTCGCAAGCTCGGCCAGGGAACCCTAACGGCGTGGGCCCCTGCGGGAGCGACACGTCCGCTTAGCGGGCGTCTTCGCGACCGAGCCCGCAGAGGATGTCGGTCCCGACGGGCTAAACGCAACCACGGTCGCGCAGCTCGCCGGACCCACGGTCACGCACCCACCGAAACCCGCACGAGTGCTTACTTAACTCGCTTGTAGAACGGCAGTGCCACAACCTCGAAGAGCTCTGCTTTTCCGCGCAGGTCTACGTCCAAGGCGGTACCGGGTTCGGCGTGTTCGACGTCGACGTATGCCAGGGCGATCGGGTAGCCGAGGGTGGGGCTGGGCTGGCCGGAGGTGACTTCGCCGACCACTACGCCGTCCTTGAGGACCGGGTAGTGGCTGCGGCCGGCGCGGCGGCCCAGGCCCTTGAGGCCAACCAGCTTGCGGCCGCTGGTGGAACCGGCGCCCCCAGCCTTCAGGGCTTCCAGTGCGGCACGGCCCACGAAGTCGCTTTCCTTGGCGAGCGAGACAACGGGGCCCAGGCCTGCCGAGAAGGGGTTGCCTTCGCGGGAGAGTTCGTTGCCGTAGAGCGGCATGCCGGCTTCCAGGCGCAGGGAGTCGCGCGAGGCCAGGCCGGCGGGGATCAGCTCGCCTTCCTCGGCGACTGCTTCGATTGCCTGCCACAGGGCGGCAGCGGCATCGTTGTCCACGAAGATTTCGAAGCCGTCCTCGCCCGTGTAGCCGGTGCGGGCGAGCAGCAGTTCCGCGGTGTTCCCGGCGAAGGTGAAGGGCACCTCGACGGCGGCGTAATACTTGAGCCCGGTGACGAGGGCGTGCTGTTCGGC
>NZ_JAMXIC010000005.1 GCF_027587375.1 Arthrobacter sp. B2a2-09 | reverse complement strand
AAGAGGGAGGCTTTCCAGCCGCCGAAGGAGTGGTAGGCCACCGGTACCGGCAGGGGCACGTTGATGCCGACCATGCCAACGTCCACGGAGCGTTGGAATTTCCTGGCGTTCGCGCCGGAGGAGGTGAAGATGGCGGTGCCGTTGCCGTAGGGGTTGGCGTTGATCAGCTTGATGCCTTCGTCCAGGTCCTCGACCCGGACGACGACGAGGACCGGTCCGAAGATCTCCTCCGTGTAGGCACTCATTCCGGTCTTCACATGGTCGATCACGGTGGGACCAACCCAGAAGCCCTCCTCATGGCCGGGAACCACCAGGTCCCGACCGTCCACCACCATGGCGGCGCCGGCCTGCTCGGCCTCAGTCACCGTCTTGACGATGAACTCGCGGGATTCGGGGCTGATCACGGGACCCATGTCGGCGTCGGCTTCGGAGCCGTTCTTGACCTTGATGTCGAGGGCACGCTCTTCGACCTTCTTGACCAGCAGATCGGCGGCATCGCCGACGGCGACCGCGACAGAGATTGCCATGCACCGCTGCCCGGCCGAACCGAACGCGGCTGCAGCCAGGTGGTCGGCGGCGTTGTCGAGGTCGGCGTCGGGCATGACGATCGCGTGGTTCTTCGCCCCGCCCAAGGCCTGGACCCGCTTGCCGTGCGCTGTTGCCACTTCAAGGATGTGCTTCGCAACAGGGGTGGAACCCACGAAGGAGATGGCGTCCACGTCCGGGTGCGTCAGGAGCCCGGATACCACCTCACGGTCACCGTGCAGGACCTGGAACACGCCGTCAGGCAAGCCGGCGTCCTGGAACAGTTTCGCCAGCAGCATCGCAGCCGAAGGCACGCGGTGCGAAGGCTTGAGGATGAAGGCGTTGCCGGTGACAATCGCCATCGGAGCCATCCACAGCGGCACCATCACCGGGAAGTTGAACGGGGTAATGCCCGCCACCACGCCCACGGGCTCCCGGAACGAAAACACATCAATCCCGGTGGAGACCTGGTCCGAGTACTCACCCTTGAGCAACTGCGGGATGCCACAAGCGAACTCGATGACCTCCAGGCCACGGCCGATCTCGCCCTTGGCGTCGTTGAGGACCTTGCCGTGCTCTGCCGTGATCAGGGCCGCGAGTTCGTCCACATGGGAAGCGACGAGCTCACGGAACTTGAACAGCACGGCGGTGCGCTTGGCCAGCGAAATGTCGCCCCAGCTCGCAGCAGCTTCCTTTGCAGCGGCAACCGTCGCGTCCAAATCGGCGCGGTTGGCCAACCGCAACTCGGCCGACACAGCACCGGTAGCCGGGTTGTAGACGGGCTTGGTGCCGGTTCCGCTGCCCGCAGTCTCGGCCCCGCTGATGAAGTGGTTGATGGTGATCGTCATGGTGGACTTCCTTGTCTGTCTAGCTCAGCAGGGTGCGCTGCCGGCTCTTGCGGTCTAAGTAGGTTTTGAAGGCTTGCTGGCCGTCGATTCGATCGACCGTATGCTGCTTGGAGCGGAACTCGACAGCCGCCTGGCGACCTCCAGTTCCACACCGATCTCGTTGGGGTAGATATCAACGCTGATACACCCGATCGTGAGCAGTTCGTGGGTCACGACAATCGCGAACCTTTCTGATGTGTGAGCGTACTTATGGGGGTTACTGGGAGGCTGTAGGTTCCCGATACGGATGGATGATACGCCTCCTCATTAAGACTTATTGTCAGGACATTCTTACGCCTCAGAACTGGCCGGCGCAAGAGTTTCAAAGAAAGTTTCTAGCACGTGCGCATAACGCAAGGCGTGGCGCCCGACACTGACGCGTCGACCCCCTGAACATTTGGCAAATTATCCATTTACCAACGATATGGCACGTGCTAGTCTGTGGGCAAGAGTAGACCGCAGACGTGCCCGGATCGAGGCAGCCGCTCAGCGGATCCTTCAGCGGAGGCGAAGGCAATTCCCCAATCACCGTGTGCACGAAAACTTCAAGGACACTCATGGACCCATTCGAAAGTCTCGCGGCCACGCGGGACCGGTCACACTGCATCCGGGAGAATAGCTCAGGCTCCCAAATCACCATTGACTTCTGCTACGCCGGCACGATCCTCAAGCGGCATCAGGGCATGATCCCGTGGTGACTCCGAATTTGCTTCCAGTAGATGCCAACTCCCCCGTCCCGCTGTATCACCAAGTCGCCGAACGGATCAAAGCCGCAGTCCAGTCGAACGTGCTGCAGGAAGGGAAAGTCATCGGACCCGAAACACATCTGGCCCGGAATTTCCACGTTTCGCTTCCGACTATCCGTCGAGCACTCGAAATTCTTGCCTCGGAGGGCATCGTCGTCCGAAAACATGGGCACGGGACCTTTGTCGCCGGTGCGCTCCGCTCCAGCCCCCTGGGCGTTACCCGCCATATTGAACCCGGAGAAAGCCAGTCAAAGTGCACTGTCTTGTCCATCGGAGAGGCCTCCCTTGATCCCATTTTCAGGGAACGCCTCCGACTAACAGATGGGGATCGTCTGTGGTGTGTGATCCGGCTGGAGGAGATCCACGATGTACCTACCGCGATCCTTGAGGACTACCTCTTCAGCGAACCCACACCCCAAGACCACGCTCGATTCAATGAAGCCGACGCCGACGCGCTACTCGTTCATTCGCAGTGCAAGGTCCGCACGGTGCAACACGAGATCAAGGCCTTGGCTGCCCACGACGGGTTGGCCCAAAAGCTCAAGGTAGGTCCGGGAACGCCGCTGATTGTGCTCGAACGGACCGTCTTCGACGAGGGCGGAAAGCCTGTCGAATTTGGCAAGTATTCCCATCTCGCCAGCCACTATAAATTCGGAATCATATCTTAGCCTCGGCATCCCCCTGGGCCTCCGCCTGAGGTCACCTCTCCCCCGCCGTCGCGCCTTGCCGCCATATTTCAAAGTGCCCCCGAACGAACTGCACCGCAGAGACCGGGTTCATGGTGTCAAATCCAGCTTCCGCGGTGCAGTCCCGGCCTTGATCGTGGCCTAGTCAGATGCCTCGTTTACCTCTGCGACGAGCCGGCCGACCAAGGCGTCGAGCAGGCGCAGGTTTTGAGCAGGGTCGAGACGGCGCGGGTCAGCGCCGAAGACTCCCCAAAGCGGATGCTGCGGCTCGTGCCGGTGCGGCCCGCTCTCGTCACCGCCAGGATCCGCCGACGGCGCTTCCTCGATTGAGGGCAACCGGTCTATATGGACGAGTTCAGGTGCAAAGTTCGACAGTAATGAGCTCTCGAACACCCCGGCATGATCAGGTACGGGCAGACCCGCACCGAGCGGCATATTCACCGCCCTTGCGATCACACGCATCGCGTTGCCGGCGTCGTTCCACTCTGCCTCGACGAGTTCGATCATCTCAAGCTGCTCGTCGGCGAAGTGTCCGCTGAACAGCACCGCGAGCCGGACACCGAATTCCTGCAGTCGCCCCAGGGTCGTGTTCAACAGCGTCCGGATCGGCTCCGGCTCGGCAATCATGATGGTCCAGGGGTACTCCATGTGACCGCCGCCCGTGCCGTAGAACAGCGGAGGCAGCACGATGCCGCCGCTCCGGGCCGCGGCAACGCGGCAGACGCCGTGGGCGTTCAGAGCGTCCAGGCCCATGGGCAGATGAGGCCCATGAAACTCACATGCCCCGAGCGGAACGTACGCGATCGGTCTGCTGGAGACCGCGTGTTCAAGTTCAACGGCCGAGAGCAGCTCGGCCTGTACGTGTGCGTACTCGATCACTTGTAGTAGTTCCTGGGCCAGTTAAACGGTGCGATCTCCTCGAGCAGGCTGGCCGGAAACCCGTGTCCATCGGAGTATGCAGCATTGCGGTCGATATTTCGTGGATTTCGCATCCCGGGGATCACGGTTGCAACCTGGGGTGCGCTGAGGGAATAGCGCATCGCGGCCTCTGCGAGTGAGGGGTAATGCGGTTCAATGATTTGTTTGAGCTCATTGACCTTCTTCAAGGTTTCACCGAAACGCTCGCCCCTGAACAACTCAGCGGGCACGGAACCGGGTTCCCACGATGCATAAGTTTCCTCGGTCCAAGTGCCCGACAGCGACCCCGAGTCGAACGGCACGCGTGCAATGATCGCGGTGTTGGTCTTCGCCGCCGCTTCGAACAGTGCCTCAGCGGGCCGCTGTTCGAACATATTGAAGATGACCTGGATTGAGCTGACGAGGCCGAGTTCGGCGAGTGCGATTCCCTCATCGGGGCGGTAGTCGCGGATGGAGACGCCAATTTGGTCGATTTTGCCTTCGAGACGAAGTTCATTGAGGGTCTCGAGCCAATCGAGCGAGCTCGTACCGTCGTCCAGCCAGCAGTGCAGCTGCAACAGGTCCAAGCGCTCGACGCCGAGGTTCCGCAGCGCTTTCTCGACCCCCTCGCGGAGGTACCAGGAGGGGTAACGGCCCGCCATGACCGGGTTGTCCTCGTCGGCGTCCGGCCAACGCACGGGTTGGATCTTCGTAGCGACGTAAATCTTGTCGCCGTTCCACTGGCGCAGCGATTCACCAATGACGCGTTCGCTGCGGCCCCCTCCATACAGTTCGGCGGTGTCGACGAAGTTGATGCCTTGTTCGTAGGCGTACAACAGGGTGCGGACCGATTCATTATCGTCGACCTCCCCCCACGTCCCGCCGATCTGCCAGCCGCCAAATGCGATCTCGCTGACCTTCCATCCCGTGCGGCCAAATGTGCGATATTCCATGCGTTGTGGATCCTTGTCTTCTTTGTCAGGGCTTAGGGCTGGGTAAGGGGTTAAGGTTGGTCGACGGCGATAACCTTGACCGGGAGTTTGGAGAAGCCGCGGACCATCTGCTTTGCCCAGCGCTCGGGTACGCCGACGACGCGGATCGCGGGGCCCTGCACGAGTTCTTCGAGCAGAATACGGCCTACCAAGCGGGCGAGCGGGGAGCCCATGCAGGCATGAATCCCCTCGCCAAACGTCATGATCTTGTTCTTGGGCGTGATTTCACGGTCGATATCAAAGATGTCCGCATGGGCAAAAACGCTCTCATCGCGGTTGGCTGACGCGAGCAGCACCATCACACGCGAGTCCTTGGGAATGGTCACGTTTGCAACCGAAACCTCTTCGGTTGTCTGGCGGCACAGGTTCTGCGCGGGGGCGTCATAGCGCAGCAGTTCCTCGAGAAAGTCCGTGATGCGATCCGGATTGCTCGCGAGATACGAGTGGAACGCCGGGAACTTGTCGAGGTGCGTGATGATGTTGGTGACCAGAGCGGAGGGGGCATCAACAGCGGCCGACTCGATCAGGTGGGCAAGCCCAGCCTGATATTGCGATTCGACCTTGCCCTTGCCAACTGCCTGATAAATCTGCGCGATCGCCTCTGACGAGCTGGAGTCCTCCTCACCCGAGCTGAACCGCTCATAGCGTTCCTCCATCCACCGGGCAATGTGTTCCTCCGCCTCAATGTTGGAGGCGGCGGCGGCTTCGGGAATGCCGTACTGGCCGACGACGCGTTCCATCGATTGCAGCAAATAGTCATGGATCCAGGGCCCGTCCCCTTCCGGCAGACCGACGAGCATGATCGCACCTGCGATCGCCAGCGGCAGAGCAACATCCTCGGCGAAGTCACCGCCGCCTGAAGCGTGGAGTCTGCCGAGCAACTCGCGGGCGAAAGCGCGCAGGCCATCTTCCTTCTCAAGAATCTCCCGGGCCGCGAACACCCGCCTGACGGCAGTGCGCAAGGAGGTGTGCTCGGGCTGATCGGAGGCCACGATATTGCCCGCACCATATGAATCGTGCGTACCGTCCATGTCGTTGCCGAGGGCGCTTGAGAACTGCTGGTGGTTCTTCAGAATCTCTCGTACGTCCTCATAACGGGAGACCACCCAAAGATTGCGGCGTTCGTTGTAGTAGACCGGAGCTTTCTCGCGCAGTACTTTGTACAGTTCGTACGGGTTCTCGTATGCCGAGAAGGACAGCGGGTCGTAGAACACCGCCAGATCCCCGGGCATCGCATCCGCATCATCTTTCACTTCCGGGGCGGGCACCACCGTCGTTGATTCGGCCCCGAATGAGGCGGCCAAAGGCGAGTCAGGCGCGAGCTGCGCCCCGGTGACCGGGCACGTGAGCATCGGAACCGGGGACTCTGAGGTGTCGCGAGTTAACGACATTGGTAAACCCACTTTCGAAATTTATTGGAACCGGGACCCTGACCGAATGGGGCCTGGTCGGAAGGCAGTCGCCGGGTCCCAGGTTTAGGTGTTGCGGAAACCCTAGCACGTGCTAGAGTTTTCTCATAGCAATTTACTAGCACGTGCCAGAAGCGCTCGTCCCTCCGGGGAGTATCAGCCCAAATCTGCAAGGGAGCAGCCGGAATGAACGCGATCAAAGACCTTCCGTCGCAGTCCCCGACGATCGCAATCGTCGGAAGCGGCCCGTCGGGATGTTATCTCGCCCAGTATCTGCGCAAGCGTTGGAAAGAAGCCGAGATCGTCATCTTCGATCGCCTGCCGGTCCCCTATGGGTTGGTCCGCTTCGGGGTCGCACCCGACCACCTCGGTACCAAAGCCGTCGCCCGCCAATTCGACCGCCTCTTTGAACGAGAAGGTGTGCGATTCATCGGCGAAACGGAAATCGGCAACCGGGTCACGCTCCAGGAACTACGGGATGCTTTCGACATCGTCGTGCTCGCGAGCGGACTGCACGGCGACCGCGCACTAGGCGTCCCCGGCGATACCTTGCCCGGTGTACACGGTGCAGGCCGCATCACACGCCTGATCAACGGCCACCCAGGTGAGCAAATCGATGGCCTAAGGATCGGCGAACGCATCGCGATCGTCGGCAACGGAAATGTTGCGATGGACCTCGTCAGGCTCCTGCTCACTTCCCCGGAACGGCTTCTCGAGCTAGGCGTTGCCGAGGACGTCGTCCGCGCGCTGGAGCCGGGATCTGTCAAGCGCATCGACGTCGTCGGTCGATCGGCCGCCCACGATGCGAAATTCGACCTTGCGATGCTGCGCGAACTGACTAAGCTGCCGGACGTGAGTTTCGTCGCCCAGAACCTTGCCGATGAAGGAATCGCCGACGCCGACGGGATCGCGAAGCGCGACGCCGTGGCCGAAATCGCCGGGGGCTCACCGGCCCGCGCGGCCCGCAGCGTGCACTTCCACTTCGGCTGGACCCCCGAGCGCATCATCGGCCAAGACAAGGTCCAGAGCATCGCATTCCGTTCAACCGCAGACGAAAACTCGACCTTGTTGCTTGACGTCGAAGGAGTCCTCACTGCGATCGGATTCGAGGAGTTGACCACGTCCCCCATAAGACGCAGCCACCACGAGTCAGCAGAGAGCGAACTGGACAAAGGATATCTCTCACCAGGGTTGTACTGCGCCGGCTGGCTCCGTCGCGGACCCCGTGGCACCATCCCCCAAAACCGGGTGGACTCCAAGATGGTCGCCGACGCGATCATCGAAGCGGTGGACACCGCCCAATTGGTTCCAGGCAAGCCTGGACTTCCAGCACTGCTGGCACAAAACCCTAGCAACAGCCGACACACGGAGGAATCAGCATGAGCAAGACAGTCATTCTCTACGGGACCGAATCGGGCAACGCAGAACTGGTTGCCGAAGACATCGGCGAAGAGCTCAACGGCGGCTCCTCGGTCGTCATTTCCGACATGTCGGATTTCGATGTGGCAGAGCTCTCTCCTGAGGACTTCTACATCATCATCTGCTCGACACACGGCGACGGCGAACTGCCCACGAGCGCCCGCCCCTTTCACGAGTCGCTCTCAGCGGCAAGCCCTGATCTTTCCGGCGTGAAGTACGCCATATTCGGGCTGGGCGATTCAAGCTATGAAACCTACAGCAAAGGCAGCGAACACATCGACCGTGTCCTTACTGAACTCGGTGCCGAGCGGGTGGGTGAATACGGCCGCCACGACGCGGCCGACGGATCACTGCCGAACGACGCCGCGGTCACCTGGTCGCAGTCCCTCCCGCTGTTTGTCTGAGCCGGACCTGCTCAACCATCGCGGGAGCACGCGGTCACTTGGGTGGTACAGCGGTGCTCCCGCGTACCACGAGTGGCGCGCTTGTCCAGCTCTGCGTCGGCTTGGAGGCATCTCCGGTGATGCGGGCCACTGCCGCACGAATCGCCGCAGCCCCGATTTCCTCGGGATCCTGCCTGGCAGTCGTAAGGTCCAGGAAAGACAGGCTCGCGATTCGGCTGTCGTCGTAACCTGTGAGCGAGACATGCTCAGGAATCAAAACCCCCGCCTGCTGAAGCACGTGCGACAAACCCAAGGCCGCCTGGTCGTTGTTGCACACGATCGCCGTCGGTAGCAATTCGCGTTCAAGGAGCACCCGTGCGGCGCTTGCGCCGGACTCTTCGGTATAGTCGCCAGGTAACTCGAGTACCTGTTCGCCCAGCCCGAGTGATGACATCGCCCTGCGGTAGCCTGCGAGACGCAGCTCGGAATCGAACATGTCGGAACCGTGGACGTAGATCATGTCGGTGTGACCAAGGCTGGCCAGGTAGCGCACGATCGTCTCGATGCCTTCATCGCCTCGCGAACGTACCACATCGAATTCGCTGTTCGGCATGTCGCGACCGACCACAACGACGGGGGTATGGCCGGTTGCTGAGCGCAGGACGTCAGGATCTTCGCGCGGGGAAATGAGGATCAGCGCCTCGCACCTGTAGCCGATCAGCTCGTCGATTGCGCGCCGCTCTGCACGTGTAGGGGAAGCCGTACTCACGATCACCGTATATCCGGCACGGCGGCCATACTCGTAGATCCACTCAATGATTTCCAGCGGTGCAGACTCATTCGGATGGAAAATGACACCGATAGTCTTCGTCGACGCACTGCGTAACGAGCGGGCAGCAGTATTTGGTCTGTACCCAAGTTCGTCAGCGGCGTCGAGGATGCGCTTGCGGGTTTGGGCAGCCACCCCTTGTTCATTCCTGAAGACCAGCCCGACAAGCTGGCGTGAGACGCCGACGTGCGCTGCAACGTCTGCCATTGTTGCACGACGCTCCGTGCCGAGCGCCGTTGGCTGCGCTGTATCGATCTTGCCCACCTTGCCCTTGTTGATAAACCGACGTTGATAAACCGACACTCTTCAATCCTAGGAATCCTATAGGAGGTAACCGACTTCCTCCGCAGGATGCCTGCACCGGCGAGAAAGTTGAGCGCGGGCTCCCTTGCGCGGCCCGGCGTCGAGCTCACCTGCCTGCCAGGCCCTCATCGGTGCGCGAAGCCTCCACTCCGGAATTCCCTCCTGCCGGCACCTCGACAGTCAGATTGCCGGCGCGGGATCGGCTAAAAAGAACTCTACTGGCTCGTGCCAAAGAAATATACTGGCTCGTGCCAGATTTAACGGGATTTTGTCTTGACATTATGACTTAGCTCACTAATGCTGGAACCAATCCGCACCTGAAAAGCGGCTCACCCCCACTCAAATCTGAAGGGAGCAGTGAGAACATGGTCGTTCCACAGCTCGTTCGAAACATTGCCGCGAAGCGCGGCCAGGCGTTCAAAATCTCGACCATCGTCCCGGCAGTCATTGCCGTGGTGGCGCTGGCCGGCTGCGCCAGCGGCAAGGCCGAGACAACTACCGGTACGTCCACGGCGAATCCCGGAGGCAAAAACGTCTCCATCGTCATGATCGGCGGAACGTCCAGCGATCCGTTCTTCTCGGCGATCAAACGAGGCGCCGAAGATGCAGCCAAGGCCTACGGCTCAACAGTCCAGTTCACGTTCCTCGGTCCGCAGAACTACAACAACCTCGGACCTGACGTAGCCAAACTTCAAGAGACGGCGCTCTCGCAGAATCCCAGTATTGTCGTGAGTCCTGACTGGGTCGAGGAATCGCAGAACGACGCTTTCAAGCGCATTGTTGCCAAAGGCGTCCCGGTCATCCTCTACAACTCCGGCGGCTCGTCAGCGGCCGCCAACGTCGGCGCCCTCACCTACATCGGCACCGACGAGTACCTCTCCGGCAAGATGGGTGGCGAGACCTTCACGAAGAACGGCGGCAAGAACCTTGTCTGCGTGAATACGGTCCCGGGTGCAGCCAATACCGAGGCTAGATGCAAGGGACTCAAGGACGCTGCCGCAGCAGCAGGTGCGAAGTCCACGGAGCTGTCGTTGCCTTCGGCGACGTTCGGTAATCCTTCTGCTGTGACACAGGCAATCAAGGCCCAACTGCTTCAGGACGGCAGCATCGACGGCATTCTCACCATTGGTGCTGCTGATGCCGACAGCGCTGCTGCGGCAATCGAATCGGCCAACGCAACCGGCAAGGTCAAACTCGGCACCTTCGGGCTTTCGACGAGCACACTGGACAGGATCAAGGGAGGGAAGCAGCTTTTCGCGCTCGACCTTCAGCCTTATCTCCAGGGATTCCTCACCGTGTCCTCGGCTTATCAGTACGTGGCCTACGGTCTGCTTGCGCCATCGAATCCGAACCTCACCGGTCCGCTTGTCATCAACTCCTCGAATGTTGACGTGGCAATCGCAGGAGCGCAGCTCGGGGTCCGTTAGACCCCGGCATTTAGGGGGTGCGGGGTTCTTCCCGGTCCCGCACCCCAAACCATCGCGGCGCAAGGCGCCGCAATTTACAACCAGAAAGCAGCAAAGACGCTCATGACTGTTGACATCACTCGCCAAGAGCCGGCGGGCCGTGGCTCTGCGCCGGTCATCCCCCCATCCAAGCCGACGGCGCGAAGCTCCGCCGCTCAGCTCTCCCGCCGATCCGAGACCGGCGCCCTGATCGGCACCATCGGTGTATTCATCTTCTTCTGCATCTTCGGCGGAGCGCAGTTCCTTGCGACCGGCGGAGCCGCGAGCTGGCTGAACATTGCCGCCGAACTCGGCATCGTCGCAATCCCGGTCGGTCTCCTCATGATCGCCGGCGAACTCGATCTCTCGGTGGGTTCGGTGCTCGCTGCCAGTTCCATGACGCTGGCTACCGTATCCGGCTACTGGGGCCTCCCCATGGGCGTTGGCATTCTCGCGGCACTGGCGGTCGGCGTGGGAACCGGGTTCGTTAACGGAATCCTCGTCTCGCGAACAAAAGTTCCGTCATTCGTCGTCACTCTTGCCACCAACTTCAGCCTCGTAGGTCTGACGCTTGGGCTCTCCCGGCTTGTCACCGGAACCACGAGCGTAGCCATCGCCCCCGACGCTACTTCAAAGAACATTTTCGGTACCCTGATTGCCGGCCAGTTCGAAGTAGCGATCTTCTGGTGGATTGGAATCGCGGCCGTCGTCATCTGGATCCTGCAGATGACCAAATTTGGTAACTGGATCTTCGCAATCGGCGGCGACGCCGAGAGCGCACGCGCCACCGGCATCCCGGTCACCAAGGTCAAGGTCGGCCTCTTCATGACCAGCGGCTTTGGAGCGGCCCTCGTCGGCGTCATCCAGACAATTCTCTACAACGGCGCCCAAGTCTCAAACGGCCAATCCTTCGTCTTCAACTCGATCATTGCCGTTGTCATTGGAGGGGTCCTCCTCACCGGCGGTTACGGATCCGTCTGGGGAATCATCCTCGGAACCATGACATTCGCAGTCGTCAGCCAAGGCATCTACTACACCGGCTGGAACTCCGACTGGGCAAGCCTCATCCTCGGGATCCTGCTCCTGGCTGCCGTCCTGATGAACAACACGTTCCGCAAACTCGCTCTCTCCGCCGGAATCGGCACCAAGAAACTGAAGGGTTGATCATGACTGCCCCATTGCTCAGGCTGACAAACGTCAGCAAGTCGTTCGCCGGTACCAACGCATTGACGGACATCTCCCTGGAAGTGCACGCCGGCCAGGTACTCTGCCTCCTCGGCGACAACGGCGCCGGCAAATCGACGCTCATCAAAATTCTGTCCGGCTTTCACACCCCAACCTCTGGAACAGTCGAGGTGAACGGCGAAAAAGTCGTTTTCAACAGTCCACGAGACGCCAGCAGCTACGGTATTTCCACTGTCCACCAATTCGGAGGCACATTTCCCCTCATGGGCGTCGGCCGCTCGTTCTTCGTCGGCGTCGAACCCACCAAAGGATGGGGTCCATTCAAACATTTCGACAAGAAAACAGCCGGTGAGATCGCGGTGCGCGAAATGCGCAACCTTGGCATCACCCGTGTAACCGACGGCAACCGGCTCGTTGGCAGCCTTTCCGGCGGTGAGCGCCAGTCGCTCGCGATCGCCCGTGCCGTCTATTTCGGCGCAAACGTGCTCATCCTCGACGAGCCCACCGCGGCGCTCGGCGTCAAGGAAGCCACGCATGTACTTCGTATCATCATGCAGGCCAGGGCACAGGGGCTCGCAGTCATCTTTGTCACCCACAACGTACTGCACGCGATGACCGTCGGAGACCGGTTCGCCGTGCTCATCCACGGCAGCAAAGCCGACGACTTCAAAAAAGGCGAACGGACGCGCGAAGAGATCACGGACCTGATGGCCGGCGGAGAGGCCATGGCCGAGCTCGAAGCCGAAGTGGCACAATTTCAGGCCACGGCCGACGCGCAGTAACTAGGGCCAGCTGGCAGCGAAAGGGCGCCCGCAGCGATTGTGCCGCGGGCGCTCTTCTGCGTGACACGGCTAGCACGTGCACAACTGAGTCGCTGAGCATTTACCTGCCGCCACTAACTGGGCAGGAGTCCGGCCATTCAGGCGTGGCCCCGATAGCCATCGAGACTCGGGACGGCCGGGTCGGGCCTGTCATCGTGAGAGCCCGCCGTTCGCCCGGGTACAGGGTCAAAGATGAGATCGTTAGCTCAGAACTCACGAATCGGAACGCTGCGACCTTCGGCATCGCTCAATCGTGCGGCATCCAGGACCTGCAGGGTCCGGACTCCCTCCAAAGCGGGGACCGGCTGGGGGCCCCGGCCGGCTACGGCCAGCGCGAATTGCTCATAGTAGTGATGATAGGCACCCTGCTCCGACGGCACCCGCACTGAGCCGGATGCCGTCGCCAGTGTTCCCCAGCGGTCCTCATTCTCGTATCCCCAGGAAGCCAAATCATCGACGGGCCGTCTTCCCGCGAAAATATCACGCGTCTGCACGTCAGTCTGTTCCGAGACGTAGCTTCCGCCGGAACCGAGCACCCGCAGTTCGCGAGCATCGAGATGGCTGGTCTTGTTACTGGATAGGTGGGACCGGACGCCGGATTGGTGGGCGATGGTCACGAAGAAGCCTGAGTCAGTGCGCCCCTCCGGTAGATTCACCCAATCAAGAGAGGCGTACACCGTGGCTGCAGGGCCGAAAAGCCAGAGAGCCTGATCCACAAGATGGCTACCCAGATCACGAAGCAACCCTCCCGCGGGGCCTGCGGTCAGGGATTCGGGCTGGTCTTGGTCGAACCTGGATTCGAATCGGTTGATTTCTCCCAGCGCACTGGAATCGATGACGGATCGGAGAGTGCGGATATCCGTGTCCCAACGGCGATTGTGGAAGACATTGAGCATGACACCAGCATCCTCTGCCGCGGCAACCAGCTCGAGTCCGACCTCAGCATTGGGGGCAAAGGGCTTGTCGGCGATAACGTGAACTCCCGCGGCGATCGCTTCGAGGACCAGTTCCCTGCGAGTCTCCGGGGGAGTCGTGATAACCACGGCATCAACCCCGTGGTCGATCAAATCCGCCATGGACTCGAAAAGCGGAATTTCCGGATGTTCCGCCACCGCTAGTGCGCGGCGGTCCCGGGACCGCGTCACGATTCCAGAGAGTTCGACTCCGTCCGCGGCTTCGATATATGGAGCATGAAAGCTATGGCCGCCAACACCGAATCCAACGAGTCCAAGCTTCATGAGATCTCCAATCAACGAGAGGTCTTGTAGGCATTTCCATCGGTCCTACACTAGGCAAACTTTGTCCTTACATACTATCAAAGTTCACAAGACGCGAACCACGATGGAAACCCATCGACGCTCGGCGCGTCGTAGCGCGCTACCGAAGCAGCGATTGATCTGATGCCCCCATCGCTGGGCGCGGTCCTCCGCGCAACCGGGGCGCTTTGCGCCGGCCCCACTCCGGAACTTCGTTCGGCGCTCCTTCGTCGCTTATTTCCTCGCGAACTTTGGATCGTTCCCGGTTCCCCACGTTGCGGCAATCCGAGCCAGTCAGACCTATGTACGACTCAGTCCGACGACCAAGGCGTGCGCCTCGCCGCCACGCCGCTTGAGCGGGCACCAAGACCTCTCCGGCCTGTAGCAACCACCCACTCTTTGATATCACCGCTGTTCCTCTACTGCCGCGTGCCCCAGATCGGTAGGCTCAGCCCTATGGAGAATTCAGAGTCGAGGCCGGACACCGAAGAGCTCAGTGTTCATGAGTGCTGGAAGTACCTTCGTTCTTCCTCCGTCGGTAGGGTTGCGGTCGTTAGCGGCGACGACCCGGAGATTTTCCCGATCAACTATGTGCCTGACGAGGGAACGGTAATCTTTCGGACGGGACCCGGTACCAAACTGGATGCAGTCCTGGCCGGCCAAACGATCGCGCTTGAAGCAGATGGCTTCAACACCTACGGCACCATTGCATGGAGCGTAATCGTCAAGGGACATGCAGAAATTGTGTCAGTCGACGAAGAACTGCAGGCACTAGCCGCAATGGAACTCTCGCCTTGGGAGCCCGGCGCCAAAGACCACCTCATCCGAGTAACGCCGGCACAAATGAGCGGTCGCAGGTTCGTGATCAGCCCACCATCCCGGTGGTGGCCCCCACGCGATTCCTGACCGCTGGTCGGGCTGGCAGCCTCGGCCCTAACCATCAGTGCCATCCCCCCGTTGGCCAGTGGGCGGGCCGAGTGTCTAGGGAAGACCCCGATTCTCCCCTGCCACAAAACCAACTGGAACTCCCGAACGTGGAGGACCAAAGCCTCTGGGATCTACTTCCGGTCATTCGCATTCTGGAAGGGTCAGGCCGGTTCAGGCCTGACCGGATCCAAGACAAGGAGGCAGGCATGTCGGACTTAATCAGATGGTTCGATACCCGTCGCTCACCCATCGAAATGATCGAACGGCTCTTCGAAGGTGATGTGGCGGCATCCGGGATTCGGGTCGAACAATTGGTTGAAGGCACCACCTTGGTCGTTCGCGCCGAACTGCCGGGGATCGATCCGGAAAAAGATGTTGAAATCACTCTCGGCGACGGCTTCCTTGAAATACGAGCTGAACGGCAGGAGAAGAGGGAGGAAAAGGACATGGGCAGCTACCGATCGGAGTTCCGCTACGGCTCCTTCGTGCGCAGGCTGCCTCTGCCCGACACCGTCCAACAGGACGTCTCCGCTTCATACAAGGATGGCGTGCTCGAAGTGAGGGCTCCGATTCCGGAGCAGGTTCAGCCGTCGCCCGCTCAAAGGATTCCTATCGCGCGAGGTTAGAAGAGATCGTCATGGCAGTTCTTGTTGCCTTTGCCAGTGAGCTTGGTTCCACCCGGGAGATAGCCCAACATATCGCCTCCCGTCTGGCGGTTGTACTGCTCGACGTCGAGTGCCGGTCCGTGGAGGAGGTCGATTCTGTCTCAGGTTACGAAGCCGTCGTGGTCGGTAGCGCCATCCACAACCAGGCGTGGCTGCCTTCGGCTGTGTTGTTCTTTAGGCGCCTTGCCCCCGAGCTGGCAAAACAAGCCGTTTGGGCTTTCAACGTTGGGATGGCCGACGCCTTGCCAAAGCCGTTCCGCAAGCGGGGAGCGGCGCTGCAACAGAAACGCCTCAGAGGGTTTCTGCCCCCGGAAGTTCAGCTTCAAGGCCACAGAGTCTTCTCCGGTGTCTACCAAGCCGATCAGATGCCGGCACAGCTCCGGGTCTTTTTCCAGCTTGTGGGCGGCCGTTTCGGGGACTTGCGGAACTGGGCGGCTATAGATGCCTGGACCGATCAAATTGCAGCGCAGCTTAAACCTGGTGGACCCCCAAAACCCATGCCGACGACTTCGGGCGAGAACCCCGGTCTTGGGCGAAGCGGGCCACGGGCCGGGCAGTGACTTTCGACCCTACAATCCGGGACAGCCACCGGTCACGCTAGCGGAATACGTAATCACCCTTATCGCGGGAGGAAAGTCATGGTCGGGGAAGCATCCACAGCCAGGATTGTTGTCGGCGTTGATGGATCGGAAGCCTCCGTCGAGGCACTGAGGCAGGCCCAGAGCCTTGCGGTGCCATTGGGCGCGCAGGTCATGGCTGTTGCGTACTGGGAGTTCCCCCAGGTCTATGGCGGCTACGTGGCCATGGGCATCGATGACTTCGAGGAAGGCGCCGGACAGGTCCTCAAGGAGTCCCTGGAGAAGGTGTTCGGTCCGGAATTGCCGGACAACGTGGTCTCCCGCGTTGTCCGCGGCCACGCACGGGAATCCCTTATTGAGGCTAGCCGGGAAGCGGACATGATCGTCCTCGGCCGGCGTGGCCACGGAGGATTCGGCGGGCTGTTGCTCGGGTCGGTGAGTTCAGCCTGCGTTGCGCACGCCCACTGCCCGGTCCTTGTTGTCCATGCTCCGGAAGAGAGCTGAACGAAGCCAACGGCCCCCAGGAGAAACCAATGTCCCTTCCCAGCATGGATCCCGGCCGCTTTGACGGTGCCCGGCACGTCACGGAGGAGCTTAGCGAGGAGCGGTGCTGGGAGCTGTTGTGCTCACAGGACACAGGCCGCTTCGGCTTCAACTACAAGAACAGAGTGATGATCCTGCCCGTCAGCTACCTCGTCCATGACCGGGCGATCTACTTCCGTACGTCTGCTGCCGGGACCATCGGGGATGCCGTCCCTCGCCTGAGTTCATCGTTCGAGATTGATGAGGCGCGGCCCGACCGCAGCGAAGGGTGGTCGGTCCTGGTCAGCGGACCTTCCTCGCATGTGCAGGAACCGGAGCTGTTGACCTATCTTTGGGGACAGGTCATGGAAGAGCCCTGGGCCGGCGGGGCAAGGAATGACTTCATCCGGATCCACGCGGCGGTGGTGACTGGCCGCCACGTGCACCTAGCCTGAGTCCGGGTATTGGCGCAAGGCGTCGACGGCGCTCTCCAGTGTCGGATAGTGCCGGGCCTGCCCGAGGCGGGTCTCCGGTCCGAATCTCGCGAGTTTGTCTTTGATGGGCCCCTTGAGTTCGGCAAATACCAGTACGGTTCCTTGGGCCTGAAGGTACTCATCGAGCTGGACCAGTTGTTCGACGGCTGTGCTGTCGATTCCGGTGATGGCCTCCGCCGCAACGATGACACCACGGACCGGGACCCGGGACAGTTCCACGAGTGAGCGGACGTGATCAACGAACACTTGGCCGTTGGCGAAGAACAGCGGCGCGTCGAAACGTACAATCGCCAGGCCCGGAATCCTCGAGCCCTCGGGGTGGCGGGTTGCATCGTGAAAACCCGGGACCCCTTCCACCAGCACCAGCTCGGTCCGGTAGGGCGCGATCGCCCTACCGACGAACACGGCCAGCGACAGACCCACGGCGACGAGGACCCCGGTCAGGACGCCCAGGAACACCACCCCCGCGAACGTTGCAGTCATCAATGCAGCCTCCGTGAGGCTGCTTCTGAACAGCGCGGAGATTCCCTTGGAGTCAATCATCGACGCGGCTGCCACCATGACGACGGCCGACAGGACGCTCGACGGCAAGTATCGTGTGGCGCCCGGGCCGATTTGCATGAACGCGAGCAAGAACAAGGCAGAAAAGATGCCCGCGAACCGGGTCCGGGCGCCGGCATGAATCGCTACCGGGGTCCGCGATGTACTGGCCGAGACCGGAAACCCTCCGAACAGGCCGGCAGCGGCATTGGCTGATCCCAGGGCCAGCATCTCCCGGCCCCCGTCAACGGCGTTTCCGTGCCGGAGGGCAAGGGTTCGTGACAGGACAGTTGTGTCAGCGAAGGCCAAGAGGGCTATGCCCGCGGCGGGTCCTGCCAGAGCCACGATGTCGGCTGTGCCCAGCCTGTCGAGGGCAGGGAACGGCCAGCCGCCTGGGAGGGCGCCGACCATGGGGACAGTTCCCTCGATGCGAAGGAGGAACCCTGCCAGCATGGACCCGGCAACGGCACCGAGCACCCCGAGCATGCGCCAGCGGGGCGACGACCGGGAGGTCACAACAAGCAGCGTTAGCACAAACGCACTGATCAGAGCGGCAGCGAGATTCGCGTCCCCGTGTCCCAGGTGAATCAGGGTAGTCGTGAACTGTCCCCAGACACCGCTGGCCGCGCTTGAGTGTGCAAGTCCCAGCAGGCCCGGGAGCTGGTTCACGGTGATGACCAGCGCTATGCCGGCAAGGTATCCGGTGCGGATAGGCTTCGAGAGCAGATTGCCCAGAAATCCCATCCGCAGCAGGAATCCGAGGACCAGTATTGCCCCGACGAGCAAGGACAACAGCCCTGCAAGGGAAACGGCGCGCCGGGGATCCCCGGCGGCCAGCGGTAACACGGCGGCGGCAATCAGGGGCGCCAAGGAGGAGTCCGGGCCCAGGATGAGGACCTTGGACGGGCCCAGTGCCCCGTAAACGAGAAGCGAGGTGATGGAAGCGTACAAGCCTGCAACCGGCGGCAGCCCGGCGGCAAGCGAGTATGCCATCCCGGCAGGGACCAACAACACACACAGCGAGGCACCGGCACCCAGATCCGCGAGCAGGGACCTCCGATCAATAGAACGGTGTCCGGCGATGGATCGGTGTTCTTTTGCGCCACCGGTCATCGCACGCCCGCCTTTTCCCCGGGAAGGAACCCGACCGCTATTTGCTCTTCTTAACCCGGCGTACGCGGGTGATGATGGTGGGGCACGCCAGCTGGGCGAGGACCGCGTGGGCGGTTGAGCCCAGGAGGAGACGCTTGATTCCGCCTCCGCCGCGACTGCCGAGGACCAGCAGCTCCGCCTTCGATGCGGCTTCAGCGAGGGCCTGGGCCGGTGGATCGGTGGCCAGGACCCTGTGAACGACGAGGTCGGGGTACTTTTCCGCCAGGCCGGCGACTGTCTCGGCGAGGACCAGCCGTTCTTCTTCCATGAATTGCTCGACGAAGCTGCCCTCGGGCAACCCCTTTTGCAGCCAGGCGCCGGGTATCGGGTAGGCATGCAGCACGGTCAGTTCCTGTCCTTCACGGTCTGCCTCGGCGGCAGCGAACGCTACCGCCTGAGTTGATTCCTCCGAACCGTCCACTCCGACGATGACTCCGTGGCGGTTGTTCGCCGTCTCTTCTCCGACGACGGCCACGGGGCAAAGCGCTACGGAAGCGATCTGCAGGGCGCGGTCGGTCAGACGGCCTCCCGGCCTGACATGGGTCCCGGAGCCGATGACCACCAGGGAGGCCTTCTTGGACCTCTTGCGGAGGGCATACCCTGCGGTGCCCGAGATCAGTACGGTTCGAACGTGAACTGTCGGTTCCACCCCGGCTGCGTGGGCTTTGGCCTTGATCAGAAGCTCTGTCGCGGCCTTGTTGGCCATCTCGTTATAGGCAAAGGATTCGGCCATCCAGCGGTCATCCACCGCGTGCACGAGGTCCACGGGCAGCTTCAAAGCCACGGCCCGGTGCATTGCCCAGGTCACCGCGGCTTCATTGGCCCCGGAATCGTTGATGCCGACGACTATTGGTTCTTTCATGGCATGTCCGCTCTTCCTCGAGAAGGTCTTCGGCCAGTTCGCGGCCTGTGCAGGTTCAGTCTCCGTCCCGCCGCTGTTGACTGTTAGGGCCGGAAGTCCTGACGTTCGCTCTCGTCCATGCCGGCCGCTACCCCAGCTCCGCGGGTCCCATGGACTGGGAAGAGCTCGGACGCCACCGTATCCGCGGGGAGCCGAGGCGCCTCGTTGCCAGGTAGGCCCCTGCGCCCATGATGGTGAATCCAATGATTCCCAAGGCCGGGGTGCGGGCCGCGACCCCGATCAGCAGCACAAGGCATCCAACGACGGCAGCGAAGATGCCGAAAGCCATGTGTCGGGACTGTGGATGCCCGGGCGTCGATCTCATCCTTGACGCGAATTTCGGGTCATCGCGCTCGAGTTCCCGGGCGATCTGTTCCAGTGTCTTCTTTTCGTGTTCGGAGAGAGCCATCATCGGCCTCCTATGCCGGCGTTGGTGGAAACCATGCTGCTAGAGCGGGTTGGCGAGCTGGACTGCTTCGAGGTATTCAGGGACCCTGGCGTTCCAGCCCAGCTCTCGCTTGATGCGGCGGCGCAGGGCATCGGAAGCGTCTGGTTCGCCGTGGGTGATGTAAGTCATGTGGGGGGCTTCGGCCGCTGTGCGCATCCAACGGATGATTTCGTCCGCGTCGGCATGCGCGGAGAATCCTTCAATTTGTACGACCTCGGCCTGAATAGGGACGTCCTGGCCATAGATTCTGAGTTCCGTTGCTCCGGCGGCCAGGTCGGCACCGCGCGTTCCTCCGGCTTGGTAGCCGCTGAGGACGATGGCGTTTTTCGGATCCGGACCGAAGGCCTCGAGGTGGTGAAGGATCCTTCCTCCGGTGATCATGCCGCTGGCGGAGATGATGATCATGGGTCCTCCCCTCAGGTTGAGAAGCTTGGAATCGTCTGCGGTGCGCGTCATGGTGGCCAGTTGGTACATGTCTTCGAACTCGTCCACGAGGAGCCGGTGCTCGTCCGGGTGCTGCCGGTACATGTAGGACGCGTCGATGGCCATGGGGCTGTTGAGATAGACCGGAATGTCGGGAATAAGGTGCTTGCGGCGGAGCCTGGTGAGGTGGAGCATCAGGGTTTCTGCGCGGCCGACTGCGAACGCGGCGATCATGATGACTCCCCCGCGCTTGGCAACGCGGGACACGACCGAGCCGAGCTCAGCCTCCGGGTCCTGTTCCGGGTGGGTCCGGTTGCCGTAGGTGGATTCAGTGACAAGGATGTCGGCTGCCTCCAGTTCCCGGGGCGGGAACATGAGGGGATCGTCGTCGCGGCCCAGGTCTCCGGTGAAGTGTATCGAGTGCCCGTCGACGTTTAGGTGGATCTGGGCCGCTCCAAGGATGTGCCCGGCCGGGAGGAAAGTGGCCTCGATGCCATCTCCAAGTTCAAGCGGGGCATCAAAGTCGCGGGGCTCGAAGGCGTTCAGGGACCTGACCGCATCGGCGGCGGTGTAAACCGGAAGCGCGGGAACGTGCACCGAGGAGCCCCGATGGTCAGCGTAACGCGCCTCTTCCTCCTGGAGGTGGCCGCTGTCCGGAAGCAGCAACTTGCACAGTTCACTCGTCCCGTGGGTGGCGTAGATCGGCCCGGTGAAACCGTCCCGGACCAGCGCCGGGACGTACCCGGTGTGGTCCAGATGCGCGTGGGTGAGCAGCACCGCGTCGATGGATGCGGGCGAAACGGGAAAGGGGGTCCTGTTACGGTCGCGGATGCGTTTGTAGCCTTGGAAGAGGCCGCAGTCGACGAGGATCCGCGTGTCCCCGGATTCCAGGAGGTAACGGGACCCAGTGACGGTGTCCGTCGCTCCCAAAAACCGCAGACGGGCCGGGCGGGTGCTTTTCATGCCGGTCTCCTCGATGTTGGCAGTGCCGGGCATCCGGCGGTGGCCTGATGCCCGGTCCGATGTTGCTCGGCTACGGGGCCGGCATCACGTGGTGGTGACGGTATTCCTCAGTGCTGGGCTTGATCGCGAGGGCCGTGACCACCAGGGCGACAGCGCCCGGAATCCAGGCGCTCCAGGCGGCGCCCGTCATGGAGGCGAAGCCTCCAAGCCATGGCGCAAGAAGGAGGACGACGGCGAACGCGGCTTGCGCCCATTCGGCAACCGGCATCCCCGGTATGGCCAGGTTGGTGACGCCGGCGGCGACCAGGAGGACGCCGAGGATGACCATGAAGGCCGTGGACGATCCGCCTTGAGTTGTCCACAGCACCGAGAGTGCGGCATAGGCGCCGGCGGCGATGACCGTCCAGTCCTGCCAGCGTATCCACTTCTTCATCTGGATTGTGCTCCTTTGATCGGTTTGGGTTTTCTGGTGGCCGCCCGGAAGTACCAGGACGGGGCTAGGTGGGCTCGTTTCATTCGGGCTCGTGCACGACGAGAACGGGGCAATGGGCATGGGCGACGCAGGCGGTGCTGACAGAGCCGAGCAACAGGCCGTTGAACCCGCCGTGGCCGCGCCTCCCGACGACCAGTAGAGAAGCGAATCTGCTGGCGTCGATGAGCGACTGCCGGGCGGCGCCGAGGACCAGCCTGGTCCGGACGTTTCGGGGCAGTTCCGGGCCGAAGGCCTTCGCCATGGCGTCATGCAGGATTTCGGCTGCCTGGTGGCTGAAGCCGTCCCGCCCCATCATTTCGTAGGCCGCATGACCCACGGGGAAGTTCCAACAGATCCAGCCCTCGACGTTCGCCCCTAGTGCCGATGCGATGCGTTGGGCTTGGCGCAGGGCCTCGATGGAAGCGTCGGAGCCGTCGACGCCGACGATGATCTTGTCCTGCCGGGTGACCGTGGCCATGGTCTTCCTTTCCGGCTCGTACGGTTTCTCTAAGAATGGACACAAAAGATGCGGCCAAACAGGGTCGAAAGTCATGGCACCCGCCCGGGTCCTTCGGCCCTTGTTTGCCGTAGGCGGGCGGGGAACAATGACAGAGCCGGGCAACCATGACGGGCCGGCGGGACCGCGGCCACGGGCTGCCGGACAGGAGGATCATGGAACGCCCAGTATCACCCCAAAGCGACGCCGGGGTCCTTGGCGCGCCACCAATCCGTGTCTATGTCCTGGACGACCATGAGCTTGTCCGCCGGGGGCTGCAGGAACTGCTCGAAAGCGAAGGCTTTGTGGTGGTGGGCATGTCAGGTTCGGCCGAAGAGGCCGCCCGGCGCATTCCGGCGTTGCGCCCGGACGTCTCGGTCCTGGACGCCCGGTTGCCCGACGGCACGGGCATCGAGGTGTGCCGGGAGGTGCGCTCCGTCGATCCCACACTGAATTGCCTGATTCTGACAAGTTACGACGACGAACAAGCCCTTCGTGGGGCCGTCCTTGCGGGTGCGGCCGGGTACGTTTTGAAGGAAATCGGAGGCACTGACCTGCTCGGTGCGCTCCGCCGGGCTGCGCGAGGCGAGTCCTTGTTTGATGCGGCCGTGAAGGCGAAGATCATCCAGGGCCTCACGGAGCCTCGGCGCGTGGATCCGAGGGTCGCCTCATTGACGCCCCAGGAACGGCGGGTCCTGGATTTGGTGGGCCAGGGTCTGACGAACCGGCAGATCGGGGAACAAATGGTGCTCGCCGAGAAAACCGTGAAGAACTATGTGTCCTCGATGCTGGCCAAATTAGGATTCGAACGGCGCACCCAGGCGGCCGTCTACATTGCCCACGGGCCGGAAGCGGAAACCTGAACCGTCGACGGCCCAGTGGATGACCGCTCAGTGGATGACGGATCAGGGGTCGACGGTTCAGTGGATGGGGACCTTCCACACCAGGGTGGTCCCTTTCCCGGGCACTCCGGCGACCTCGAATGAACCGCCCAATTCCGCGGCCCGTTGTTCCATATTCACCAGGCCATTCCCGTGCACGGGATCCCTGAAGCCTTTGCCGTCGTCTTCGATGATCAAGGTCAGCACGCCATCTTCCACGGACACTGAAACGCTGATTGCCTGTGCCTCGGAATGGCGGACCGCATTGCTGAGGCCCTCTGAGGTGACTGCCAGCGCGTTGGTGACGGTCCCGTCGTCGGGCACTGAATCGACCGCCCCGTTGAGTGCAAGGTGGGGGGCGAACGGCAGGGATCTGGTGGCATTGCGCACCGTCTGCAGTATGCGGCTGCTCAACAGCTCCTGCTCACCCGAACTGGCCTGCAGGGAATAGATCGTGTTTCGGAGATCCCTGATGGTCTCATCCAATTCCGCGGTGACGGCATCGATCCGGGCCAGAGCAGGTTCTCCTGAAGTAAACCGCCGCAGGCTCTGGATGCTGAGTCCCGCGGCGAAAAGGCGCTGGATCACGACGTCGTGCAGGTCCCGGGCGATGCGATCCCGGTCCGAGAAAACCACCAACTGTTCACGAAGCCGGTGAATTCTGTCCAGTTCCAGGCCCAAGGCAACGTGGGAACCGAACACAGCCCCCATCTCCACGTCGGTCTTCGCGAAAGGTCCCGTTCCAGGGGTCCGAACCAGGAGCAGGAGTCCATGGTGGGCGCCCTGGGCGCTGAGATCGATCGCGAGGAGCTTTCCCAGGGGCGGCCCGTCGACCGGTCCGAGGATGTCTCCGGCCTCGTCGATGCATGCGGGCGTCCCTGTAGCGGCGACGCTCCTGATCGCGGCGGAATCCATCGGCAGGATACTCCCCGCGAACTTTGCGCCATCGGCCCCTGCGGCACCTGCGACGCGATACGAACCCACGCCCCCGTCCGGAACCAGGATCAGCGCCAGCCGGGATTCTGATTCCCGAAACGCCCTCTCCGCAATCAGGTCCAGGGCCGCTTTGTCGGGCTCCGCCGACCGGTCATCACCCAGCATCCGGCCCGTCACATCCATGCAAGCCTGAAGCCAGGACCCGCGGCGGCGGGCGTCCTCATAGAGGCGGGCGTTCTCGATCGCGACCCCGGCCGCTGCGGCCAACGCGACGGCGAGGTCCTCGTCTTCAGGAGTGAAATCGCCGCCGCCCTCCTTTTCGGTCAGGTACAAATTGCCGAAGACAACGTCACGGACCCGCACCGGAACACCAAGAAAGGACCTCATCGGTGGGTGGTTTGCAGGGAATCCGTAAGACTTCGGATGTTGGCGCAAATCATGAAGCCGAAGCGGCACGGGTTCGCTGATCAGCAGTCCGAGGACACCGTGTCCAGTGGGGAGCGGGCCGATGCGGCGTGCAAGGTCTTCGTCGATGCCGACCGTAACGAAGTGGCTCAGCGACTTGTTCTCACCGATGACACCCAGCGCGCCGTAGCGGGCATGCAGCAGCCTGCAGGCAGAATTGACGACCCTGTCCAGAACGGCCTCAAGGCTCAAGTCTTCGGCGACCGCGACAACCGCTTCCAGCAGTTCCCGCATCTGTTCCTGGGCGTCCAGGAGTTCTCCGGCCCTGGCCAGAAAGTCCCTGAGCAGGTCTTCGATCCGGGTTCCGGTGACGTGAAGGCGATCAGCCTGCACGGGTTCTGGAATGGAGCCGTTCATCTACTGCCTTTCGAGTGGTACCGGCCACACAGGGCAGGTAACCCGTGTTGTGGCGGGTGGCGTATCCGATGCCAGACTACCCCCGGAGTCCCGGGTTCCTCCAGACGCCCGAGATGCGAGGGTCTTTGTGCCCTGTTCCCCCCATCACGCCCCGGCGTAGCCTCGGCGACATGACCGATAAATCATCGACACCAGAGCCAGAGGTCCTGCAGCCTCAACAATGCTGGGAGCTGTTGCGCGGCGTCTCGGTTGGGCGCCTCGCCGTCTGGGCGGAAGACCACCCCGACATCTTCCCGATCAACTACAAGGTAGACCACGGCACGCTCGTCTTCCGCACCGGAGAAGGAACCAAACTCCACTCGGCCCTGAGCGAAACACCCGTGGCGCTGGAAGCAGACGGCGTCAACCCGGACACCGGGGTGGCGTGGAGCGTGGTCGTGAAAGGGCAGGCTGCCGCCATTAGGCTCACTCAGGAAGTTCTCGATACCGTCGGGCTGCTCCTCTTCCCGTGGCAGGCGGGCCGAAAGGACCACTTCATCCGCATCGTCCCGACGTCGATCACCGGACGCCGCTTCACAGTCACCCCTCCCCTGACCTGGTGGAGTCCCCTGGACGACGCCACCCGCGCCGGCCTTGAATGATGGGGCGCCCTGCGGGTCTAAAGCCCCTAACGACGGCGGACAGCCGCCGGTAGCGTCAGGGTCATGAACCCTCAATCAGCGGATGCGATCGAAAGACTGAGCCCCGACGAATGCTTTGAACTGCTTGGCCAAAGCGCCGTGGGCAGGCTGGCCGTGATTGTCGGGAACCATCCGGATATTTTTCCCGTGAACTATGTCGTGGACAACGGCTCGATCGTCTTCCGGACCGGCCTCGGTACGAAATTCTGGAGCACAATGCGGGACCCCTGCGCGCTCGAAATCGATGGCTTCGATGCGGGCTCCGGGAAGGCCTGGAGCGTCGTCGCCCGGGGCCCGGCGCACCTCATCGTCGACTTGCAGGAAAAGGCCGCCGCCGACGCCCTCCACCTGGATCCCTGGCAGCCGGGCAGCAAGAGCTACTACCTGCGTCTGACCTTGGATGCCGTCACGGGTAGACGCTTCAAGGCCATCCGGCCAGATATTTGGAACACTCCCGTGTGGGATGCCCGCTCCGAACTGTTCCACTGACCTTGTATTTCCTGGGCGTTGGTGCCGTGGGTACTGCTGCCCCTCTTGGATGGAGCATCATGAAAGCACTCGTCTATGGCGGACCCGGCATGAAGTCTTGGACTGACGTTCCTGATCCGCGCATCATCAACCCGGGCGACGCCATCGTCCGCATCGATACGACCACGATCTGCGGAACGGACCTTCACATCCTCAAAGGTGACGTTCCGGCCGTCCAGGAAGGACGCGTTCTCGGGCATGAGGGCGTAGGAACGATCACGGAAGTGGGTTCCTCCGTCACCGGGCTCAGGACCGGAGACCGCGTCCTCATCTCCTGCATCAAGTCCTGCGGGCACTGCGGCAACTGCAAGAAGGGCCTCTACTCCCACTGCTCCGGAGAGGAGGGCCAAGCCGGAACAGGTTGGATATTCGGTCACCTCATTGACGGCACCCAAGCCGAATACGTGCGCGTCCCTTATGCCGATAACTCGCTCTACAAATTGCCCCACGGGGTCACTGACGAGCAGGCCGTCATGCTCTCCGACATTCTGCCGACGGCGTTCGAAATCGGAGTCCAAGCCGGTCGCATCAAGCCAGGCGACGTGGTCGCCGTCGTCGGAGCCGGCCCTATCGGCCTGGCCGCCATAGCCACATCAGGCCTCCACGGCGCCGCCACGATCATCGCCATCGACCCCGACGAAGGGCGCCTGGCCAGGGCCCGGGAATTCGGGGCAACAGGGGTCGTGAACCCCGATAGCCCCGGGTGGATCAGTGAGGTCATGTCCTACACCGACGGCGCCGGAGTGGACGTAGCCATCGAGGCCGTCGGTATCCCGGACACGTTCGACATGGCCTTGCGGCTCGTCCGCCCGGGCGGGAACGTGGCCAACATCGGCGTACACGGCAAATCCGTTGAACTGCGCCTCCAGGATCTTTGGATCCGCAACATCAACATCAGCATGGGCCTGGTCAACACCAATACGACGCCGATGCTGCTCCGGCTGGTGGCCGAGCACAAAATCCCGGCCGAGAAATTCGCGACCCACCACTTCACCCTCGCCGAGATCATCGATGCCTACGACACCTTCTCAAGGGCAGCCGAAACGCACGCCCTCAAGGTCATCATCAGCCGGGAATCCCATCATTAGGCACACAGACCGAACCGTTGCGGATCATCGACCTCCCATGGCCACAATCCGGCGCTTTCCGCTCGTAGCGGCCACACTCCTCGCAGTAGCCTGCGTTGGGGTACTGCTGGGCCTCGGACAGCCGGCGGCGGCACAAACAACAGCGACTATCTATGCCCTGGCCGTGGCCGGGTACCGTGCCGTGTCGATGCTCAAGGATCTCTTTCGAGGACGGTGGGGCATCGACTTGCTGGCCGTAACGGCGATCGTCAGCACGCTCGTGGTCGGCGAATACATTGCTTCCCTCATCATCGTGCTCATGCTCACTGGAGGAGACGCGCTGGAGGAATTCGCCCACGGCCGGGCCACTCGCGAGCTGAGATCCCTTCTCGAGCGTGCCCCCCGGACAGCTCACCGTGAGACCCCCGGCAACCCTGTGGAAGAGATACCTGTGGGGATGGTCCGACCAGAAGACGTACTCTTGGTCAAACCCTCCGAAGTCGTCCCCGTAGACGGACTGTTGCTCTCCGCAGCCGGAACTTTCGACGAGTCCTCCCTGACCGGTGAAAGCCTTCCAGTCGAACACCGCGAAGGCGACACCCTGCTGAGCGGCGCGGTCAACGGCGAGGAAGCCGTTCGCATGGTTGCAAGCGCCACCGCCGCAAATTCCCAGTACAGCCGGATCGTGGCCCTGGTCCAAGAGGCTGCAGCAAGCCGCGCCCCCACGGTCAGGCTCGCGGACCGATACGCGGTGCCCTTCACGATTTTCGCCTTCCTGCTGGCCGGGATCGCCTGGTACATCAGCCAGGATCCAGAACGTTTTGCCCAGGTGCTGGTCGTTGCGACACCGTGTCCCCTGTTGATCGCAGCACCTGTTGCGTTCCTTGCCGGCACCAGCCGGGCAGCCCACTCAGGGATCATCATCAAGAATGCCGGTACCCTCGAACAACTCGCGCGCGTCAGGACAGCCGTCTTCGACAAGACCGGCACGCTCACGCACGGCCGCCCCACCCTTTACGGGATACAGGTTTCCCGGACCGCTCAAGGCATATCCCCCAGTCGGGTACTTCAACTCGCAGCGTCCGCCGAACAGTCTTCCTCGCATGTCCTGGCAGCCTCCGTGATTGATGCCGCACGATCCCGCGGCCTGCCTCTGCTTCCCGTCAGTAGCGCCAACGAGCACGCGACCCAGGGCGTCACGGCTGTCTGTGGAAACCAGACTGTGATGGTGGGCAAAGCTGCCTTCGTCGGCCCAGCCACAAGCGGCTTCGAAAAGGCAGACGTGGCCAGCGGACAACTGGGGATCTACGTCGGCGTGGACGGGCGTTTCGCCGGAATGCTGATCATGAGAGACCCCTTGCGGGAAAACGCGGTGGCCACCTTGGCTCAGCTGCGACGCCTCGGCGTGCGGGAAACTATGCTCCTGACCGGTGACACCCGTTCCACCGCGTCGCATATCGCGACCGAAGCCGGGATAACCCGGGTCCTGGCTGATTGCCTGCCTGCCGACAAGGTGGCCGCCGTCGCTGAGCTGAGGGAACGCCCTGTGATGATGGTCGGTGACGGAGTCAACGATGCGCCCGTCCTCGCCGCGGCCGACGTCGGGATAGCCATGGGTGCCAAGGGAGCAACCGCAGCCAGCGAGTCGGCCGACGTCGTGATCATGCTCGATGACCTATCCAAGGTGGCCACTGCCGTGGACATCGGCCGGCACACCCTCCATATCGCCCGCACCAGCATCTGGACAGGCATTCTCCTCAGCGTGGGGCTGATGGCGTCAGCGGCATACGGCTTCGTCCCGGCCGTGACTGGCGCTCTCCTCCAGGAGCTCGTGGATCTCGCCACGATCCTGAATGCGCTCCGCGCTTTGGGACAAGGTCGACGGAACTCTGCGGGCCGGCGCTTCGGACGAAAAACTTCAACGGTTGATCCAGAACGGTCCCTGCCGCCAGCCGCCTTCCACGGGCCGAACACGGGGCTGTGACCTTCGGCCCGGCGGCTATGCTTGCGATGCGGGACGGGTTATCAGCGTCGGGCACTGGACGTTGAGCAGCACGTGCTGCGCCACTGAGCCAACAAGCACGCGGGCCCCGCCCCTTCCTTTGCAGCCTAAGACCAGCAGCCGCGCATGGGCACTGGCGCCGAGGAGGGCTGCGGCCGGGGCGTGCTCAAGGTCCAGGATCTGGCGTATGACCAAACCCGGGTACTTCCCCGGCAGGCCCTCGGCCGATGCGGCCAGCACGCGCCCATCGAATTCGCGCCCGGCGGGCCCTGCAAGGGCATGGACGATCACGAGTTCCTGTCCCATTCGCTGTGCCTCGTCAGCGGCCATCACGACGGCGAGGCAGGAGTCCTCGGAGCCATCGACTCCGACCACCACGCCGGATGATTCATGCGTCGAAGATGCGGGAACAACCGCGACGGCGCAATGGCTGATGATTGCGACTTGGAAGCTGACCGAACCAAATCCTTCGCCGTGGTTGTCGGGACGCCTGTCGGTTCCCACCACGACCATTTCCGCGTCCGCGGAAAGCTTGCGCATGGTCTCGGCTGGCTCTCCGGAACTCAGGGTCGTGACCAGATCCAGGGAGGGAATCAGTGCGCCAACACGTGCCGCCTCGCCTTTCAGCAGGTCCTCGGCCTGTGCAATCGCGTCCTCGTGGAGGGCCTTCTCCGGGAACGCCCATGGCTCAGGGACGGCATGGACCAGGTTGAGCTGGAGACCAAGGTCACGGGCCCGTTCGGCAGCCCAGTCCGCGCCAGCACTGCCGACCGCGGACCCATCGACACCGACAAGAATCTGTTTCTTCACGAGCGCACGTGCCTTCCTGGAACCCGCGGTCAATTTCTCCCCAGTTTCGTCGGGTAAGCCATGCCCTGCAAGGGCCGGAAGACCCTCCCGTGAATGCCGTTGCCGGGTTATGGTCCTCAAGGGGTACCGGCTCCCACGGCCCGGTGCTGCGGGGTCTTCATGGAAGGACATCGGCGTGCTGATCCTTGTTTTGAATCCAGGTTCCTCATCCCTGAAGTACCAACTGCGGCGGATCGGACCATCCGAAACGAAGCCGGGGGTCTTGCTTGATCGGGTCATCGACAGCCCGCAAGGGGGCACGCTGGATCCTGACCTCCTTGGCGCGGTGTACGACGTGATCGACGCGGCCGTCCGGGACATTACCGGCGGAACACGCCCTGACGCGATCGGCCATCGCGTAGTCCACGGCGGAGATCGCTTCAGTTCGCCCATCCGCGTCACCCCGGACGTCATGGGGACCATCGAGGAACTTGGCGAGTTGGCACCCCTCCACAACGCGGCTAGCGTGGCGTGCATGCGTGCCGCGGCCGCCCGTTGGCCGCGCACGCCGCAGGTAGCCGTTTTCGACACAGCCTTCCACGGCACGATGCCCAACCATGCCTCCCGCTACGCCGTTCCGGAGGAGCTTTACACGAGATACGGGATCCGGCGCTATGGCTTCCACGGGATCTCCGTCGAGATCGCTTGCCGCGACACTTCGGCGTTTCTCGGAATCCCGCTGGGCTCGCTGAATGCCGTGGTGGCGCACCTTGGCAACGGCGCCTCTGTTACCGCTGTGCGGGAGGGCCGCAGCGTCGACACCTCCATGGGCATGACTCCTCTGGAGGGGTTGGTCATGGGTACCCGTTCCGGTGATCTTGATCCGTCCATCGTCACGCTGTTGCAGCGACATGGCCTCGGACCGGACGAGATCGACGAGCTCCTCAACCACCGGGCGGGCCTGCTGGGCCTGGCCGGATCAGCCGACATGCGCGCGATCCAGGACGCCGTGCGGCACGGGGATTCGCGTGCGATCCTTGCATCGGACATGGCCGCCTACCGTCTCGCCAAGTACATCGCGGCCTACAACATGGTGGTCGGCGGAGCCGGGGCCTTGGTCTTCACAGGCGGTATCGGCGAACATTCCGGTCAGTTCAGATCCCGGGTCATCTCGCTGCTGGGGCCCCTCGGCCTCTTCATCGACGAAGTCAGGAACGATGCCGGTGAAGCCGGTGTCCGTACCATCAGTACGGACGGATCAAGATTTCCGGTCCTGGTCGTCCCCAGTGACGAGGAGTGGGCTATCGCGGAGAAGACAGCCGCCGTCGCATTTCCCCCGTCAGTACAAACGGCCCGCGGCTACTGACCCTTAAGCCGCCGACGCAATGGCCGCCCTGGCACAATCCCGACAACCGGCGCGCTGAAGCGGGCGGCGCGGCGGGAAATGTGATGGGTGTCCGGCCGACGGCGGACAGGCGTCGGAAGTTCCGGCAGCTGCTGCGCGGCCCGGGCGAAGAACCACTGCTTGGCGAATTCCACCATGACCATGTAGACAACGATCATTCCCAGTACCGCCAAGAAGAACGGCACCGGCAATGGATCGAAGCCCAACACGCCAGCCAGCGGTGACAACGGCAGGAAGATCCCCGCGGCCACCACGCCCAAGGATGCACTCAACAGGCCGGCCGAGGGGCGGCTGCGCAGGAACGGAACCCGCCGGGTCCTGATGGCGAAAATGATGAGGGTCTGCGTCGCGATGGATTCGATGAACCAACCTGCCCGGAACTCCCCCGGGACGGCGTTGAAGACGAACAGCATGAGCGCGAAGGTCGCAAAATCGAAGATTGAGCTGATCGGCCCGAAGAGGAACATGAAGCGCCGTATGAAAGAGATGTTCCAATGCGAGGGTGCCAGCAGCTGTTCCTTGTCCACGCGGTCGCCCGGGATGGCCAGCTGGCCGCTGTCGTAGAGCAGATTGTTGAGCAGGATCTGCCCCGGCAGCATGGGCAGGAAGCTCAGCACCACCGACGCCGTCGCGGCGCTGAACATATTGCCGAAGTTGCTGGACGTTCCCATCAGCACGTATTTGATGGTGTTCGCGAAGATCCTCCGGCCCTCCATCACGCCCTCGGCCAGGACGCCAAGGTCCTTTTCCAAAAGCACTATGTCGGCGGCGTCCTTGGCGACGTCGGTGGCGCTGTCCACGGAAATCCCGATGTCCGCCTTGTGAAGGGCCAGGGCGTCGTTGACACCGTCGCCCATAAAACCCACTGCCCCGCCGCTCTTGCGCAACAACGTGATGATCCGCGCCTTCTGCTCGGGCGAGACGCGGGCAAAGATGGTTGCCACCCTAGCGGTGGCGGCCAGCTCGGTGTCGGACAATGCGTCCACATCCGCGCCGGTGAGGGTTCCGCCCGAGACAACGCCAAGTTCGGAGCACACCTTTTCGGCGACTTTGGCGTTATCCCCGGTGGCGATCTTCACGGAGATACCCAGCGTGGCCAGTTTTTCCAGGGACCCTTTCGCGTTTGCCTTGGGCCGGTCGAGGAAGACGAGGAAGCCTGCAAGGACGAGGTCCCTTTCGTCAGCAGGCGTGATCCTACTCAGCCCCGTGGCTGGGCGGGTAGCCACCGCGACGACGCGCGATCCGGCGTCGAACTGTTCGTCCAGCATTGCCTGCACGTTGGGCGAAGTCGGCCCGCAGAGGGCGAGCACGTCTTCAGGGGCACCCTTGGTGACGAGGCGTGCGGGGCCGCCGGCTTCCCGCACCAGCACGCTGGTCCGGCGGCGCTGGTGGTCGAAGTCGATCAGGTCCATGCGCTCAAAGCGGGCGGGATCGAACGCGGCGGCCCCGGAGCTTTCCCAAAGCGACGCGTCCAGCGGATTCTGCCCGGCCGTGGATAGTTTGGCCTCTGAGTAGTCGGTTTCGGTGGCCAGCAGACCCAAGGTGAGCAGTTCGACGTCGGACACTTCCGGGGAGACGGGCAGCGCGCCGGTGAAACTGATCCGCCCCTCCGTGAGGGTGCCGGTTTTGTCGGTGACCAGGATGTCCATGTCCCCCAGGTCCTCAATGCAGACCAGCCGCTTCACCAGGACTTTCCGGCGGGCCAGCTGGCGGGTGCCGGTGGCGAGGCTGGTACTCACGACGGCGGGCAGCAGCTGCGGCGTGATGCCGACGGCGATTGCCAGAGAGAACAGCAGCGACTCGATGAGCGGGCGGTGCAGCAGCAGATTCGCGATGAAGATCAGCGTGGTGAGCCCGATAGCCACCTGCAAAAGCAAGAACGAGAACCGCTTCAGCCCGAGCTGGAATTCGGTCTGGGGCTGCCGTTCCCCCAGGCCCAGCGCGATACGGCCGAATTCGGCGCGGCCGCCCGTGGCCACGACCACGCCGGTGCAGCCGCCGGACTGGATGACGGTTCCCATGAAGACGCAGGATGCGAGGTCGCCCAGGGACGAGCCGGGCGCCACGGGGGCCGGATCCTTGCCCGCCGGAAGGGACTCCCCCGTCAGGATGCTTTCGTCACAGAGGAGGTTCTTGGTGCTCAGGAGCCGGATGTCGGCGGGGACGATGGCGCCCAGGTTCAGGTGTACGACGTCGCCCGGCACCAAGGCGGTGACGTCCACATCCTGCGTGGTTCCGTCGCGCAGCACGACGGCGCGGTGGGTGACCCGGGAGTGCAGGGCTTCAGAGGCCCGTTCGGCGCGGAATTCATTGGTGAAGCCCAAGCCCACGCTGACCAGAAGGATCACGCCGATCACGATCGAATTCGTGGCATCGCCCAGGAAGAGGGAAAGCCCTGCCGTGACGATCAGCAGAATGAGGATGGGGCTGGCGAACTGCCGGCCCAACACCGCCCAGCCGTTGGCCCGGTGCGTCCGAACGGCGTTCGGGCCGAGTTCTTCCAGACGTTCCGCGGCTACTTTGCCTGTCAGCCCCGTTGGGCTGGATCCCAGATGATCCAACACATCGTCCGGCTGAAGGCACGCTGCCTCGGTGATCGGCAGCTGCATGGAGTGCCGCTCCTGGACGTTAAGATCTGACATGCCGTATCCGTTCGAATGCGTGGCCTGAGGGAGTCGCCTTGGGATAAGGGTAAGGCTTAGGGAGAGGCGATTGACGAACGGCCTAGGGCCCTATGGCCCTAACCGCCCCGCCGTGTATCTGACACCGTGAAGACCAGCACCGTGAAGACCAGACAGTCCAGCGCCAGAAACGCGTGCATTCGGCACGCCGTCGACCCCGGAAGAGGCAAATCCATGGAAACCGGCACCGCCGTTACGGAAGCTTCGGGCGAGGACTTCGATCCGCTCCACCGGTATTGGTCCGCGGCCAACTACCTCAGCGTGGCCCAGATCTACCTCCAGGAAAATCCCCTGCTGCGGGAGCCGCTGCTGCCAAGCCACATCAAGCCCCGGCTTCTGGGGCATTGGGGAACCAGCCCGGGCTTGTCGCTGATCTACGCCCACCTGAACCGCCTGATCAGGCGAACGTCGGCGGAAGTCCTGTTCGTCGCAGGTCCGGGCCACGGCGGTCCCGCCGTCGTCGCCAACGTCTACCTTGAGGGCACCTACTCGGAGATCTATCCCAAGGTGGGGATGGACGTCCCCGGGCTCCGGCGGCTTGTCCGGCAGTTTTCCACGCCGGGTGGGGTATCGAGCCATGTCGGCCCTGCCACTCCCGGTTCCATCCACGAAGGAGGCGAGCTTGGCTACTCCTTGATGCACGCCACGGGCGCCGCCATGGACAACCCCGGGCTGATTGTCGCCTGCGTCATCGGCGACGGAGAAGCCGAGACGGGCCCGCTGGAAGGATCATGGAAGGCGCCATCCTTTCTCAACCCTGCCCGGGACGGCGCCGTGCTGCCGATATTGCATCTGAACGGGCACAAGATCTCCGGACCAACCGTCCTGGGCCGCAGATCCAATGAGGACGTTGAAGCGCTCCTCACGGCCCATGGCTGGGATCCGCTCACCGTCTCCGGCGACGAACCCTTCCTTGTCCACCGCGCCCTGGCCACAGCGATGGACAAGTCTTATGAGCGCATCCGCGAACTGCAATCCGAGGCGCGCGCCCAGGGCGTGCATGGCCCGGCACGCTGGCCTGCCATCATCCTACGGACACCCAAAGGGTGGACCGGGCCAGCCACAGTGGACGGGCTCCCCGTCGAAGGAACCTTTCGTTCCCACCAGGTGCCCCTGGCAAGTGTTCGCGAGAATCCCGAACACCTGGCGCAGCTGGAGACCTGGATGCGCTCCTACCGGCCCGAAACCCTCTTCGACAGCACAGGCCGGCTCATCCCGGAACTGGCCGCACTTGCCCCTGAGGGAAACCTCCGCATGGGCGCAGCCTCTGCGAGCCGGGGCGGGACCGGTACTCCCCTTGAGATCCCTGACCTGGAACCGTACGCTGTACCGACCGTGCCGCGGGGGTCGATCGTCCGCGAAACCACCAGGCCGCTGGGGGAACTGCTCCGGGACGTCTACGTCGCTACGGCCTCGGATCCGCGGTTCCGGCTTTTCTGCCCGGACGAAACCAACAGCAACCGGCTCGGGGCTGTCTTCCAGGCCACCGACCGCTGCCTTTTGGAACCAGCCATGGACGGTGAACACGCCCTGGCCGAAGACCATGTTTCGCCCGAAGGCAGGGTCATGGAAGTCCTCTCCGAACACCTGTGTCAGGGCTGGCTGGAGGGATACCTCCTCACGGGCCGCCACGGACTCTTCGCCAGCTATGAGGCCTTCGCGATGGTCAGCGCATCAATGACCGTCCAACACGCCAAATGGCTCCAGCACGCGAGGGAACTTGAATGGCGCGCCCCCGTGCCGAGCCTGAACATTCTTCTGACCTCGACCTGCTGGCGCAACGACCACAACGGCTTCAGCCACCAGGGGCCCGGACTGATCGACACAGTGTTGTCCCTGTCAGGAACGGTCACCCGCGTCTACCTGCCGCCGGACGCGAACACCCTTCTCGTCACCGCCGACCACATCCTTCGCAGCAAGGACTACGTAAATCTGGTGGTCGTAGACAAACAGCCGCACCCGCAGTACCTGAGCCTGGAGGAGGCAAGGCGTCACGCCGCGGCAGGAGCGTCCATCTGGTCCTGGGCCGGCAACGAGGAACCGGCCGGCAACGGCGAGCCCGACGGCGCCCGGGCCGTGCCCGACGTCGTCATGGCCTGCGCCGGTGACATCCCCACCCAGGAGACGCTGGCAGCAGCATGGCTGCTTCAAGAGCATCTGCCCGGACTCGTGGTCCGCGTTGTCAACGTCATGGATGCCATGGTCCTTCCGCCCCGCGACACCCACCCCCACGGCCTGTCCGACGAGCAGTTCGAAGAACTGTTCACGGGCGACGGGGAAGTCATCATGGCCTGGCACGGCTACGCCCGGGCACTGCACCAGCTCCTGCATGGACGGCCCCGCCCGGAGCGGTTCCACGTCCGCGGCTACAACGAACAAGGAACCACCACCACCCCCTTCGACATGGTGGTCCTGAACAAGATGAGCCGCTACCACCTGGTCCTCGAAGCACTGCGTCGTGTTCATCGGCAAGTCACGGGCGCGGATGAACTGGTCGACTTCTGCCGCAGGCAACTAGAGGCGCATGTGCGGTACATCCGGGAACATTTCGAAGACCTCCCGGAAATCCGCGACTGGGTCTGGACACCGCACCTTCCTTAGCGGCCACGCCAGGGCCTGGGCGGTCCGCGTGGGCGCCGGTCACGGCCGGCGCTTTAGGGCGGCGCGGCGCGCGGTGAGCTCCGTTTCGTCGATCTCGCCCCGGGCGAAGCGCTCATTGAGGATACGCTCGGAATCATCATTCGGTGGCCTGTAGAGACCCCGTCCGCCCGCGTGGTTCCCCCGCAGCAGCAGGATCACCAGGGTGGCAATGACTCCCCAGAACAGCAACATCATCAGCCCCATGGCGATCCAGCCGCCGATGCCGATGTTTCCATCCCATCCGTACATCATGGCCAATTTCCTTTTGTTTTGGATTCCGTACCTGCGTCCAGTGTCGCTCGTTTCCGGCCGGTCCCACAGGGCATTTAGTCACACCGCCGGGCCTTTCGGCCCTACAACGGGACAAGGCCGCTCAATAGGCTGCAGGGAGTTGCAGGTCTTCACACCAGCGATCGTGTGCCCGAACAACGGAATAGAGCTCGACGACATAGGAGCAAACATGTCACTCCCCAGCATGGACGCAGGCCGCGTTGACGGCGGACTGCACGTCGCGGAAGAACTCAGCCAGGAACAGTGCTGGGATCTCCTGCGCTCAAACACCACCGGCCGCTTCGGCTTCCTTGAACAAGGCAGGGTGGTGATTCTGCCCGTGAATTATTTGGTCGACGGCCAGTCCATTTACTTCCGCACGGCCGGGGATGGATCCATCGCCGAGGCGGTCCCGTCGCTTGAGTCGTCTTTTGAAATCGACGATTCACGTGCCGATCGGAACGAGGGATGGTCGGTACTGGTCAGCGGCGCCTCGTCCCGTGTCGAGGACAAGGACCTTCTGACCCGGCTATGGGGAAAGGTCATGGCCGAGCCGTGGTCCGGCGGAGCACGGAACCTCTTTATCCGGATCCAGGCACACAGGGTCACCGGACGCCACGTGCATCTGGAGTAAGCCCGCTCTGGAGTAAGCCCCGGAGCCATTCCACCTTCAAACACCCCCACGGGCAAGGAGACCATGGATACCGCGGAAGAAATCATCGTTGGCTACGACGGGTCCGCCGAAGCTGTCCCAGCCATCCGTTGGGCTGCCCGCCAGGCGGCTCAGCGGAACTGCGGACTTCACCTGGTCCACAGCTCCCTGTGGCCGGCAATCACCCACGACCTCGGTCCCGTGCCGGGCGTCGAAGGCAGCGGGTTGCGACGCGCGGCCGAGGACATCCTGACCGAGGGCGTGGCACTCGCCCACGACGCGATTCCTGGATTGGCGGTCAAAACGACGCTGTTCTATGGGTGGCCGGCCGAAAACCTCAGGGCCGTCTCTACCGGCGCCGCATTGCTGGTCGTCGGCACCAGGGGCGCAGGGGGTTTCATGGGACTGCTGATCGGCTCCGTCAGCATGGAACTCGCGGCAACAGCCGATTGCCCCGTCGCTGTCATCCGTGCGGGAGAACACCCTGAAGGTCCGGTTGTAGTCGGCGTCGACTTCGACGATTGGGAACTACCGCTACGGCATGCTTGCAACCTGGCCACGTTGGCCGGGACACCCCTTCGAGTGGTGCACGTCCGGAAGGAACACTGGATTCCACGCCATCTCCAAGACGCGGCCATTTCGACGCAGGACCAAGCAGAACCCCGCGTCCAGACGCTTCTCGACTCCGCGGCGCGGAGCGCCCACGAAACAATTCCGGGCCTCGATCTCCACATAAGATCGCCGATCGGCACGTCAATCCCGGGCACTCTTTTGGCGGAGTCTCAAGATGCCTCCATCATCGTCGTCGGGACCAAAGGACACGGACTCGTTCGGGGCACCATCGGTTCAACCGCGCACGCTGTCCTGCATCACGCCACCTGCCCGATCCTTATAGTGCGCGGGCACGGCACGGACATGCACTGAAGCAGATGTTGTTCAGTACAAGTCGCTAGGGGCCAGCTCGTCGTTTTCCGGCCCGCGGTGAATGCGCCTCCCGGTGATGGACGTCGGGACTATTTCGACGAACACCCGCTTCTTGACGGAGGTCAGTTGTTGGCGCGGGATCCTCTCTGCCGCCTCAATTTCGGCGTCTGACTCCAATTGCCGTGCCTTGCCTTTCACCACGACGCTCCAAACGGATTCGTTTCCTATGCCGTCAGTCTCGAACGCGACACTGTTGTTAATCGTGAGTGCAAATAGCTTCTCCCCGGGATTCGTTCGAAGGAGAAGTCGTCCGTCGTGAGCGACGAAGTTGATCGGATAGATCTCGGGTTCGTTGGCGATGCTCAGTGCCAACCGCCCCAACGTCGCACCCAAAAGGATGTTCCAGCATTCATCCTCGTTCAGGACTTCCACGGGGTTTGCGGTATCCGGTGACATGGTCGGTCCTTTCGATGGTCGGCATTCCAGGCCATTCCAGCATGCATGCGGGCGGCATCATCCAATAGGGCCCTTGGACCCGTGTCTGTTGGCCAGCAAGCTTGTAGCGTCACTCATAGGAAGGCTTCCCATCCAAGGTTCGCCTTTCACCGAAAGAGGCCGTGATGCTCGGAATAAAACAAGCGGATGCCGGAATGTCGGATCCCGGAACCTATTTCCAGTGGGGTGACTTCCTGATCCAATTCGGCAATCTGGTGGTCATTGCCACGATGGTCGTGCTATTCATTCTCGCTTTGGTTCTTCCGTTCCCAGGCCGAAGGAGCCGGAAATGACCGCCGGGCGCGGCCCTGTTTCGACTGCCAACGACGGCGAACCTCGCTTCTCCACGTGGACGGGAAAAGCCCGGGGCTGGGCCTTGCGCCGGTTGCCGCCGGATAAGCTGCTTCCCGAAGGCCAGCCGAGCTACGTGTCGTCCTGGATTTATGTCTTCGGCATGGGCGCCGTTGCCGCGTTTGTCTATATCCTCGGTTCCGGTGCCGTACTGGCGTTGAACGGTCCCACCTGGTTCCATGTCTCAGCCTTTGGCCGTTTCATCAACAGCACCCATTTGTGGAGCGTTGAGCTGTTCTTCATGTTCATGGTGATCCACCTCTGGGGCAAATTCTGGATGGCCGCCTGGCGGGGCGGGCGCGTGCTGACCTGGATCACGGGGATGCTCGCGTTCGTCGTCTCAATTGTCACCGCCTTTACCGGATACCTGCTTCAAACAAACTTCGACTCGCAGTGGATCGCCTTCCAAGCCAAAGACGCCCTCAACGCCGTGGGTGTGGGTGCATGGTTCAACGTCGCCGATCTGGGCCAGATACTCATGTGGCACATCACACTCCTTCCGCTGGCCGTCGCCGTCGTCGTCGCCCTCCACGTTGTTCTCGTGCGGATGCACGGCGTGGTGCCCCCGTTGGAGGCTGCGGAATCTGACGCCCAGCTGCGGTCGGCGGCACCAAATCCGGCCGTCGACGACAAGGACATGAAATGACAAAGGCACCGGTATCAGTCTCGTGGCGTGCACGGAACGACATCGCCAGCAGGCCATGGCCAGGTACGACGCGCGAATACGATCTATTCAAGGAACTTGCTGTTGGACTGGTTGTCGTTGCTCTGCTTGTCCTGGGGCTCTCTGCGGTTTTCAGCTCCCCGGACGACCCCAGTGTGACCCTCAAATCGTGGGCAGTAGCCCAGCCAGCGGACTTCGTGGCAACGGCCACCGCGGAACTCGGCGGCACCAGCGGCACGGCAGGGTATGGGCCACCCTACAATTCGACGGCCGATGCCACCCAAAAGCTCGGCCCGATCGACCTGCAGACTCTTTCCGGTGTAAGGCTTCCGATCGACACCGCCAACGACTTCGTCATCGGCCCGCTCCAAACTCTTCCGACCCCGCCCGCGGCGATCGACGAATGGACGAAGGCAAGCGACGCCCAACACGCTTCCTGGACTGCCGCGTACGGGGACGCACTCAGCAAAGCCCCGGACAACGACTCGGCGAAGGTTCCGCCCGGCGACTACGGTCCGGTACCGATCCTCACCGGAGCCCTTCTGGCCATGGCGCAGCAAGGGACCCTTGATCCGGTGCTGAGCGCAAGAGGTTCGTTCTACAACACCGATTACAAAGCCAGCATCCTGTTCCTTGGCGACGGCAGCTACTTCCCCGGCCTCGCCGACGCCCAGCATCTGACGGGAGACCAGTGGGGAATGATGAATGAAACCGGGAACTACCCCGGCCAGTCGTGGCTGTGGCTCTTCTCCGCCCTCTACCAAGTGGAACCCTTCAAATCATCGACAAACGCAGATGTCCTCGTCGTGTTTTCCATGGTGATCCTGACACTCCTCCTGACCCTGGTGCCGTTCATACCCGGACTCAGATCGTTGCCCCGCCGTATACCTGTGCACCGGCTGATCTGGCGGGACTACTACAAGCACCGCTAGTCGTACGCACGAACCGCACTGGAATACAAGGGCCTTTCGGTCATTCAAAACTTTGTGAAAACTGCGTACCTTTGTGGTCATGGACACCATCATCCAGACTGTCGATTTGCACAAGAACTTCGGGCGCGTCAAAGCGCTCGACGGCCTCGATCTTGAGGTCCACAAGGGCGAGATCCACGGCTTCCTCGGGCCGAACGGCGCGGGGAAGACCACCACGCTGCGCATCCTGCTCGGGCTGGCCCGGCCGTCGTCGGGCAGCGCAAGGGTCCTGGGCATGCATCCGTGGGCAGACGCCGTCGAACTCCACCGGCGCCTCGCGAGCATCCCGGGAGACGTGAGCCTCTGGCCCAACCTCTCGGGCGGCGAGGCCATCGACCTCCTCTCCCGCCTCCGAGACGGCGCTGTAGACCAAGCCACCTACAAGGAGCGCAAGCATCACCTCTGCGAACTCTTCGACTTCGACCCGAGCAAGAAGGGCCGCGCCTACTCGAAGGGAAACCGCCAGAAAGTCGCGCTCATCTCCGCCCTCGTCATGGACGCCGAGCTGTATCTCCTCGACGAGCCCACGAGCGGCCTTGACCCGCTTATGGAGGCCGTCTTCACGCGCGAGATCAGGCGGATCGTGCACGAAAACGGCGCCACAGTCCTGCTCTCAAGCCATATCCTCTCCGAAGTCGAGCAGCTCGCCGACCGCGTGAGCATCATCCGCGCCGGCCGGATCGTTGACGGCGGCACGCTCGACGCACTGCGCCACCTCACCCGCACGGAGATCTCGTTCGCCCAGGACAGTGTGGACACCCACGCACTGGACACGCTGTCGCAGGTCCACGACCTCACCATGGCGGACGGGCGCGTCAAGTTCGGCGCCGATTCCGATCGCGTCCACGAGGTCCTGCCACTCCTCGGCAGCCTCGGGGTCAAAGGCCTGCTGGTCGCGCCGCCGTCGCTCGAAGAGCTCTTCCTGCGCCACTACGGCGACACGGTCGCTTCGCCTGCCCCGCAGGCAGCGGACGACGGCGGCACCCACCATCGGCGCCACCGCGCCGCGGCGGGAGCCTGAGATGGGCGCACTGTTGATCCTTTACCGGCAGCGGTTGCGCCGGGACCGCTGGCAGGTGATTGTTTGGGTCCTCTCGATCGGAGTGCTCGCACTGTTCGCCGTCGCAGCCATAGCGAAGACCTTCGGCGACGACGCGACGCGCGCGCAGGTGCTTCAGCTCGCGACCGCGGCACCCGCGATCCTCGTCCTGCGCGGCCTCCCACGCGGTCCGGCGCTCGATTCGTTCACGTTCTTCGAAATCTTCGCATTCCTGGGCGTCCTTGCCGGACTTATGAATACGTTCATGGCCGTCCGACACACACGGGCGGAAGAGGAATCGGGCCGGGCCGAGCTCATTTCCGCGACGGCCGCCGGGCGATGGGCCCCGCTCGGCGCCACTGTCCTTCACGGCGCCGTGGCCAACTTACTCGTGGCCATCGCGACGGCACTCGGCTTCATGGCAGGAGGGCTTGACCCGGCCGGCTCGCTCGTGGCTGGCTTCGCGACGGGTGCCGTGGGCTTCGCCTTCCTCGGCGTGGGCCTGTTGGCCTCCGAGTTCTTCAGCACATCGCGGGGGGCCAACGGCATCTCGTCGGCGCTCGTGATGCTCGCGTACCTGCTGCGCGGTTTCGGCGACGCGACCGGACAAGTCAGTCCCGACGGGACGACCATGACGGCCGCATGGCCGAGCTGGATCTCCCCCATCGGCTGGGGCCAGCAGACCTTCGCCTACACGGGCAACCGATGGTGGCCGTTGCTCCTTCCCCTCGCACTCTGGGCGGTGTGCACCGCCGTCGTCGTGGCGATCATGGCGCGCCGGGACGTCGGCGCGAGCGTACTCGCCGGGCGATCCGGACGCGCCGACGCCCGGCCCTGGCTGCGCGGGAGCTTCTCGCTCGCGCTGCGCCTACAGCAGGGCGCGATCATCGGCTGGTGCATCGGCGGCCTCGCAACGGGCCTCCTCACGGGCTCGCTCGGGTCCGCAATCCAGTCCTCGATCACCTCCAACCCCCAAATCACGGCCGTGCTCCGCGGCATGATCGAGGCACAGGGCACTTCAATGACCCAGCTTCTCGTCGCGGCACTGTTCGAGGTAGCCGGAATACTTGCCGCGGCGTGCGGTCTCCAGGCCGTCCTGCGCCTGCGCCAGGAGGAGGTGGCTGGAACCGCCGAGCCCGTGGTGTCCCAGTCGGTGGGCCGGATACGCTGGCTAGGCAGCTTCCTTGGACTCGGTGCCGTCTCGGTGGTGCTTGTCATGGCGTTCACCGCCCTCGGGGCCTGGGTCTCCCTGGTCGCCTCCGGAGACACCTCAAGCGCAGTCGGCGATGTCTGGCAAACCGCCGTCGACCAGCTCCCCGCAGCACTCATTTACCTTGCACTGCCCGCCGCAGTGTTCGTCGTCTGGCCCCGGGCCACGATCCCTGCCGGGTGGGCGCTCCTGGGCATCGGCGTCGTACTCGGGATCTACGGCGGCATGCTCGGCCTTGACCAGACGCTCCGGGACCTTTCGCCGTTTACCCACAGCCCCGTCACCACCAGTATCGGGACCGACTGGAGCGGCGGCTTCTGGATGCTCGGCATTGCCGCGGTCATCACGGCATTCTCGCTCGCGGCCGTGCGCCGCCGGGAGGTGGGCACAGCGTGACAGATCCCGCGAGCAAGCGTATGCCCGACACCGCCGAGACATCCGCGGCTGTCCTCACCGCTGCGGGCTTCCCCAAGATGCCGGCCCGTGCCCTCATGGCCCTCGTGGTTTCCGACGACGGCTCGCTGACCGCGGCCGAGCTCTCCGAGATACTGGGCGCGAGCGCGGCCGCCGTCTCCGGCGCCGTGCGGTACCTGCAGACCGTCGGCTTCGTGCACCGGGTCTCGCAGCCCGGCAGCCGGCGCGACCGCTACGCCCTCCCCGACAACGCGTGGTACGTCGCCTCCCTCCGGCAAAACCCCGTCTACAACCGCCTCGCGGACCTCGCCGACTCCACTGCTTCCAGCCTTCAGGAGGGGTCGGCGGCGCAGGCACGGGTGAACGAGATGGGCGCCTTCTACCGGTTCCTCATGACCCGGCTGCCGGGGCTACTGGATGAGTGGGAACACACGCGATTCAAAGCATGAATGCTCCGGTTCAGCGCATCGGCCCTGCTTCAGGAAATCCGGCTGCGAAGTCTTCCGCGAACCGCCTCACGCCGTCCCACTCGGTATAGACATAGTCACGGGACATGTCCGTGCCCAGGTTGCCGGGCTTGCTGTCCGCGATCCTCTTCATCAAGTGCCGTTTGATGAAGCCATACTGCGTGTAGGCAAGCGCACCCTCGAACAGTGCGACCTTGTCGGGCCGCCACGCCGTCTCGTCTTCGAACTGTTGGATGTACTTCCCCGCCTCCGCCGGATCGCCATGGGCGGCGAGGCTGACCGAGAAAAACGCAGACGGCGTCCGTGAGAGAACATCCTGGTTCTTGCGGACGAAGTCCACCACATGCTTGTCGTGCTTGCCCACGTGGACGGACGAACCGACGATGACGCCGTCGCACCCGCCGGGAATCCTGTTCCCCGCTTCATTCACGTCAAGCACAGTGGCATCGTGGCCGTGTTCGCGCAGCACGTCGGCGATGAAGTTCGCGATCTTCGCAGACTGGCCTTCGGACGTGCCGTAGGTGATGAAGATCCTTTTCATGATCGATCCGTTGACATAGCCCGAGCCTCAGGCCTGGGGCGGATACGGCTGCGGCGGGTTCGGCGGATATGCCTGCACCAGTCGGTCGAAGCGTTGGCCCCTGGGATTGGCCGGCAGGAGCACAAACACGAGTAGCGCGATCCATCCGAGCACCGGGATCAAGGCCAGCAACAAGAAGAGCGCACTGAGATTCGCGTCGTGCAGGCGCCGCGCAGCCAAGGCGAGCGAAGGTACAACCGTCGCCAGAAACCACAGGCCGCCAAGGGCCGTCGAGGTGCTGGTGTTGCCGTTCCCTGTCGCACCGGCCGCATTGATCACCCCTGAGACGATGGCTGAGGCGAGGAACCACCACCAATACTCACTGCGGCTAGCCCGCCCGTGGAAGACGGCGTAGTTCTTCCAGAATCGTTTGACGGCTTCGATCGGCGGGGCTCCATAGTAAGGAAGCTCAAGCGGGACTCCACCCGGGGGAAGATTCTGAGGCTGATAGCTGGACATCATTCAAGCCCTTCGATGCAGACTATTCGACACTGGCATGCTAGACGCAGTCCGGGCTGTCAGAACAGGGCACAAAGCCCCGCCTCGGATGACGCCCCGCAGGCACGGGTCGCCTGCGGGACTTCCGGCACTGCCGAGCTGGGGCAAACGAGCAGAAAATGGTGCGCACAGCCCCCGGAGAGAGGGAGCCAGGATTCATGGAGGCGGACAAAGTCATGAAAAATCCAATCGTTGTCGGCGTCGTTGACACCAACGCGAGCCGGGCCGCGTTGGCTTGGGCAATGGACCGGGCGGCACGACGGAAACTCCCGGTGCTGCTCGTTCACGCGGTCGACACCCGTTGGCTCGACGAATCAGTCGGTTCCAGCGAGGTGGTCAGAGCCGCAGCAAACGAGCTGCTCGGCAAAACCGCAGCATATGCAGGCGAATTGGAGCCTTCGGTCCAGGTGAAGACCCTGCTGTTCTCCGGTAGCCCCGGGCAGGCACTCAGGAAACACTCGAAAGGAGCCTCGATGGTTGTCATCGGAACCGGACACAACTGGCCTGGAGGACCCGTGGCTGACAGGGCGCTGCAGATCGCCGCCGTCGCGCAGTGCCCTGTGGCAGTAATCGGGGAACAGGACATGACGGGGCGCCGCGGCATCGTGGTCGGCGCTGACGGTTCCGAAGAATCAACGCAAGCAGTTACCTTCGCGGCCGCCGAAGCGGACAGGGACAGCCAGGAACTGGCAGTGGTCCACGCCGTCCTCGCGCCGCCGCTCATTCAGCGGGCCATGCCGACGGCCAACTTTGCCGAAGCCATATTGGAAGAAGAACGAATCGTCCTCGCCGAGACCGTCGCCGGTCTGGCCGAAAACTACCCCGACGTGGTTGTCCATCAGGTTCTGGTGTCCAACAACGAACCGGCGGAAGCACTCACGGACGCCGCCGCCAACGCCACATTGCTGGTGCTGGGAAGCCGCGGAAAGGGCAGCTTCAAACGCCTCCTCCTGGGATCAACCGCCCATACCGTACTCAGGTCCCTGCCCTGTCCAACCATCATTACGCGGGTCCGGCGAGTGAAACATACGGGCTAGACAGCTAGCCCAGTCATCACAAATTTTGGCGAGCGGGGTCACCGGACCCGCCAAACAGTTGGGCACGCCACTCCTTTGAACAGCCCTGGCCGCAAGTTCCGTCCAAACTCCTCGAACCCGGAATCCTTGACCAAGCTCGGCATCGTAGGTCACCGGAGAACACGTGCCGGTGCGAGCCAATACCGGGGACAGCGACGTCCTCGACCGAACAGAACGCATCGTAGGAGAGCACCGCGGCTACAGCTTTCCGGAGGACCGGACGCACGCACCATGTCATGCCTAGTCCTTTCCGAACGTCCATGAATGACCGGAAGGCTTCTCGATCATCGCTGGGCAGATCCTCCGCGCAACCAGGGCGCCTTGCGCCGGCCCCAATCCAAAACTTCGTTCGGCGCTCCTACGTCGGTTACGTTCTCGCGAACTTTGGATCGTTCCCGGTTCCCCAAGTTGCACTTCGGCCCGCCATGCCCAGCCGTGCTCCCGCTATCAGGACGACACCCGAGACTGACAGACAGCCAAGCCGATCTATGACCCAATTCGAAGCCCTAAGTGTTGACCGTGTCACCACCCCGCGTCTGGCTCTGCCAACTCCCCCACCAACTACACATCGGGAATTCCGCGCTAGCCGCTCGGGACTCATCCACGGTCCTTACCGTCGAATCAGGTGCTTCTCGATCGGGACGGCGCTGCGCTGCAAATCGATGTCTCAGACGGCAACTCGACCTAGCCGTTGAGAGGGGCCGTGCCGTTGCCCAGGGCGAAGTAGGCACTAGGGGATCTGGCAGCCACCCCAGCCATCTAACTAGCCGTTCATGGGGCCTTCTGCATGCAGCTTGCTGGCTCCTGGGCCTTCAAGATGCACTGTGGCGCGGACCACCAGGCTGTCCGGGGCGGTGTCCATCTCAACCAGGGTTTCGTGGGCGTTCAGGATGGTGAAGACTTCGGAACCAGCCTCGACCGTCAGTCCCTTGGCTTCCGCCGTCTGCCGGGCATTGTCCAAGGCCTCGCGCTGAAGCTCCTCAACATACTTGCCGTCATCTTCTCGCGCGGCATCGCCGAATGCCCAGCCGAACAAGGTCCCTGCGTTGTTCATGGCAGCGATATTACTCGCAACGGCTCCGTAAGGGGTTTCGAAACATTAGTAAGCGTGCTCACCATAGACTGACCAGGATCTTGCTGAGACACGGCTAATGACCCACGCTCACTGGGCATCGTGATGGCCAGGGAGAACGCTCCGCCGCCTAAGCGCATACGAGTTGGATGGGTGGGTTGGCTCAGCGTGTGTACTCACCCCGGTAGGATTCCGGCCTGGGCTGCCGTCAGCAATGCTGTGAGGTTTTCCTCGGTGACGGGGCGGGGGTTGGAGGCGGGGATGCCAGGAAGGATGAGCCGGACGGCTTCGGTTATGTTTTCCTTGGCCAGCCCGAGGTCCTTGAGTGCTCTGGGTGCGCCCAGTGTGTCGTGCAGCGTGTTTAGGCCTTCCAAGGCATTCTCGGTTCCGAAGGCGGCCGCGATTCTGTGGACTGCACCGGCGGCGGCGGGGGCGTTGAATGCCAGGACATATGGGAGCACGACGGCGTGGGTTTGGGCGTGGGGAAGGTTCCATCTGCCGCCGAGGACGTGGCAGATCTTGTGGTGCATCCCGGATCCTGCGGAGGCGAACGCAACGGCGGACAGGTAGGCCCCGTACAGGACCTGTTCCCTGCCCGTGAGATCGTTCAGGTTCATGCCTATTATAGGAAGCCCGTTGTTCAGGGCGCGGATGCCTTCGGTGGCAAGTGCCTGGTTGATGGGGTCGGTGCGGGGCGCCCACATGGAGTCGATGCAGTGGGCCAGGGCGTTTAGACCCGACGCGATGCTCAGGTCCCGGGGCAGGGACAGTGTCAGCTCGGCATCGTAAATGACGGTCACCGGCAGCACGCGGTCATCGACACCGGTGGTCTTGCGAGATGCTTCGGTCAGCCCCCACACATTGGTCGCCTCCGAGCCTGCGTAGGTGGTCGGCACCGCGAGGATGGGCAGGCCGGTTGTCAGGGCGATGGCTTTGGCGAGGCCTGTGGCGGAGCCGCCGCCGACGCTGACGAGCAGGTCGATGCCGTTCCGGATCGCCACTTTTCGGGCCGTGTCGGCCTTGTGAAGGGGGACGTGGGGGGCGACGTCGTCATATCTCACCGTCACGTTGACGCCAGCGGTGATCTTTTCGGCTTCTGGCCGTTCCCTGGCGGAGGCGATGACCATGACCTTCCTGGCTCCGAGGCGTTTGATCTCTCCGGTGAGGTGTTCGGCCGCCTTTCCGGCGCCGAACAGCACCCGCTGGCCCAGGGTGGTGTGTTCAAATGTAAGTCCCGCGCCCATTACGCTCACGGCTTGTAGACGCGGTCGACGGCGGCCAGGTGCCCGGGCCGGATCGGCGCGGCGTGCTGCTGGTAGTCCGGGTGGCGGCGTATCCAGCTCTTGATGTAGGGACATACGGGGATGATGGTCAGCCCGGCGGCGATAGTGTCGTCCAACGCATGCTTGGCCAGGACCGCAGCGAGGCCCTTGCCTGCGTAGGCGTCGTTGACTTCGGTGTGGTAGAAAATCCTTTCCCTGTCGGCCGGGCCGCTGGCGGGCACGTACTCGGTCTTGCCAATGACGGTGTCCCCGTCGACGAGCTCGTAGCAGTGGTTGTCGGGGACGTGCCGGACGGCGATCGTTTTCTCCGGTTCCATTGTGACTCCTGGTGATCGATTGCTAGCCGCGGAGACGCAGCTGGGCGTTGGGCAGGACGGGCGCGGTCCTGCCCACTGGCATGGCGCGCAGCCCGCCCAGGGGAACTTCACGCGGGGGCAGGAATTCGATGCCTTCGTGCTGCCCGTCCCCTCCACAGAGTATTTCCTGTGCGATAGTTTCCAGGTTGCTCATGCCCCGCTCCGCACGGGTTCCCGGCCGGGGCCAGCGGTCCCTGCGGAGGACCGGGGGATGGTTTCGCCGATGGTGAGGGCGGACTGCTCGCCAGCCTCATCCAACCGCATCACATTCTCCCAGTTTCCCCCCAACCGGCTGGCGTGGACCCGGCCTCGGGTGAACGCCCTCCCGTGCAGCAGGTCGGGGATGCGACGAGGGCGCGGGCTCGCGCCCCCGCCTTGCGGGCCGCCTTGGGTAAGGCCCCGGAAAACGGTTGGGTTAGCTGGCGGGGAGAACGAAGGCCGAGTCGATTGTTATGGTGACCTTGTCGCCGACGAGGACTCCGCCCGCCTCGAGGGCGGCGTTCCAGGTGATGCCGAATTCCTTGCGCGAGATCTGCGCGGAGGCGGAGAACCCGGCGCGAGTCGCGCCGAAGGGGTCAATGGCCACGCCACCGAACTCGACGCCGAAGGTTACCGGCCTGGTAGTTTCCTTGATGGTCAGGTCGCCGCTGAGGCTGAACTTCTCCGGTGTTCCCTGGACCTCGGTTGCCGTGAAGGTCATGTTCGGGAATAGCTCAACGTTGAAGAAATCCGGTCCCTTGACATGGGCGTCGCGGTCGTTGTTTTTGGAGTCAAAAGAGGCGGTCTTCACGCTGGCCTCGAGGGACGAGGTGCCGAGGGTATGGCCGACGACTAGCGTGGCGTCTGCCTCGGCGAACTGGCCGCGGACCTTGCTGATGCCGGCGTGGCGGACGGCGAACCCCACTTCGGTGTGTGCCTGGTCAAGTATCCAAGTGCCGGGGGTGAGTTCAATCGTGGTCACGGTCTGTCTCCTTGGTGGTCGTCGCAAGTAGATTTACATGCGTATGCATATAAATATCGCCACTCCATGGGCGCTTGTCAACTGAGAAGATTCTTTATGGCAAATAGCTTGCTAGAAAACTACCTAGGGCCGGCCCTCTCCAGGGGAGGATCCGTACTGGATTTGGGGTTGGCCACCTCCGGGCAGGCCGCCTCTGCATTGCCTCATCATTAGCCCCGGAGGATCTTGAACTCACCCGGATCGCCATCAAGGATCCGCCTCAATGCGGCGACGGCGACGTTTCGGCTTGTTCCGCGAAGGGGCCGACGGATTCCTACAGGGTGGCGTTGGCTTCGCGCAATTCGGCCATAGCTTCGGCGACCATTGTCGCCCTGTCAGCCCCGAGGACGTCGATGTAGGTTTTGCGGACGATGTCGGCAACCAGGTTCTGGAGTTCGTCGGCCACCTTCGCACCGGCCGCGCTCAGTTCGAGATAGATCACCCTGCGGTCGTCGGCGCAGGGGGTTCGGACAACCAGGTCGCGCTTGGCCAAGCGGTCCGCGATCTTGGTAAACCCGCCCGTACTGAAGGCCGCCTCACGCGCCAGCGCCGCCATGGGCATCCTGCGCTCCGGGCTGCGGGTGAGGCGCAGCAGCGTCTCGGCTTCGGCCGGATCAAGGGAGAAAGCGTCGGCGACCGCCCGGTGCAGCTTCCTGTTCGTGATCTGGAAGCCTTCGATGACCAGCCCCCACTGCGTGACCGGATCAAGACCCCGGCCGGCCCCCGCTTCCGCGTGCTGCGTCATGTCCAACCCTTTCTGCTCCCAACGATACTGCGCCAGAGAAGCTGCTTCCATGGAAACTGCTTGCGCAGCACTATCTTGCCGCCTTGACGAATTTATCTTCCTAGGAAATAATTTTCATAATAGATGCATTTGCATGTACATCACCGGCCGGGGGCTTCCTGACCGGATCAGTCCGAACAGGAGGGGTCAACATGACCGCGAATACCTCAGGCTTGCACCACGTCACAGCCATCGCCGGCGATCCGCAGGCCAACATCGACTTTTACATAACGGGCCTGGGCCTGCGCATGGTGAAGAAGACGGTCAACTTCGATGACCCGTCCACTTACCACTTGTACTACGGCGACGAGGCCGGCCAGCCCGGCACCCTGATGACATTCTTCCCGTGGCGGGGCATCGCTCCCGGCCGCATCGGGGCAGGACAGTCGACCTCCACCGCGTTCTCGGTCCCGGAGGGCACGCTGGGCTGGTGGCAGAAGCACTTCAAGGCACTCGGCGTCGAATCCACGATCACCCGTGAGTCTGCCGACGAAGAGCGCCTCTCCCTGCGGGACCCGGACGGGCTGCAGCTGGATCTGGTCGCATCCTCCACCATAGATCCCCGGAACCCCTGGGATTCCGCCTCCGTGCCCGCCGAGTATGCCGTGCGCGGCCAGCACTCCTCCGTGCTCACTGTGGCCAACCCGGACAAGACCTTGGCCGTGCTGACCGAAGACCTTGGCCTGCACCTGATCGGAACCTCCGGTAACCGCACCCGACTGGCGGCCGGCCACGGCGGTCCCGGAAACCTCATCGACGTCATCGCCGACCCCAAAGCCCAGCCCGGTCTCACTGCAGGCGGCACCGTGCACCACATCGCCTTCCGGGTCCCTGACATCGCCACCCAGGAGAAATGGCGCCAGGAACTGGTCGGCCGCGGTTTCCACGTCACGGAAATCCTGGACCGCCAGTACTTCACCTCCATCTACTTCCGTGAACCCGGCGGCGTGCTTTACGAAATCGCGACCGACACTCCGGGCTTCGACGTCGACGAACCGCTCCTGGAACTCGGCCGCTCCCTGAAGCTGCCGCCATGGCTCGAACCCTCCCGCGAGGCCATCGAACACTCCGTGGCACGCATCGAATTGCCGGCCGAGAACAACCCCGCCCTGGCCGGACGGTAGTTCGCCAATGAGCACTCAAACCACCACGGTCACCGGCTGGCCGCATCTCTTCAGCCCCGGCGAGGCAGAGGCCCCGGTGCTGCTGATGCTGCACGGCACCGGCGGCAACGAACACGAGATCGCTTCCCTCGCCGCCGAACTTCAACCCGGCGCCGGCGTACTCGCACCCCGAGGGCAGGTGCAGGAGCACGGCATGCTCCGCTGGTTCCGGCGCCACGGCGAAGGGCTCTTTGACGTCGACGACGTCATCGCAAGGGCAAGAGATCTGGCCGTCTTCCTGGACGCCGCCCGAGAACGCTACGGACTCGGCAACAGGCCCGTGATAGCAGTCGGGTTCTCCAACGGCGCCAACATTGCCCTGGCCACAGCCATCCTGCACCCCCAGACCTTGGGTCGGGTCATCGCATTCTCCGGTATGTACCCCTTTGGGGACCGGGAAACTTCGGCTGACCTCAGTGGCGGCAGGCTGCTGATCCTGAACGGCGAATCCGATCCCATGGCCCCGCTCCCCAGCGTCAGGACACTCATCACCGCCCTCCGCCAAAACGGTGCCGACGTAAAACAAGTACTGCGTCCCGGCGGACACGGCATCGCGCACGCCGATCTCGACGCCGCAAGACAGTGGTTGGAAGAAGCCGGCAGGTAAAGGAAACCTCGATGGACCGACATCAACTGGGCGACAGCGGTCACCACTCACCTGGAGTAGTGGTACTTTCAGCGGAACGAACAGTAGCCCGACAAGAGCAGAAGAGGATTCAGTGAAACGTGACGGTTCTGATCCGGCGCCGGAGGACCATGGCGATACACCGGTGCTACCCCAAGCCGGGGATTCGTTTCACGCTTTAACTGACCGGTCCCAAGCTTTCCTTAGCGCGCTACTGACCGAGCATTTCGTGCTGGAGTCTGCCAGGGGAATAACGGTTACCGAGTCCAGCAGCAGAGCTTCGCTGTACTTGATGACACTGTCGAGTTCCCTGGTCGCGTATGGTTTCCTTGCACAGTCTCCTGTCGCCTTCCATTTTCTCGCTGTCGTCCTTCCTGTGGTCGTTGTACTGGGCCTCTTCACCTACGAGCGGCTGGTCCAGACGTCATTGGAAGACGTCGCTGCTTTGAACTCCATGCAGCGCATTCGCCGGTATTTCGCTCGCATTCTCCCAGGGGCCGATGAATTCTTTCCGGTTCCACACGGACAACACGCGATGAATGAGCTACTCGAGATCGGAAGTCGAGGATCCTGGCGTGGCGTCTTCTTCACGATGTCCACGGCCATAGCTGTGGTGAATTCCATCGTGGCGGGCGCCGGGGTCGCGCTTATCAGTTACAGCACTGTCCCTAGTGACAGTGCCGCCATCGTGATCGGCGCAATTTTCGGCGTTATCCTCCTCGTGGTGCACGCTCTTTATCAAGTGCACCGCTACAACAAGATGATTCGCATTATTCTGGCGGGACACCGCCCCCACCGATAGCCGCGGCCAAGAAGTGTATGGACCGGCGACGCGCCTCTGAGGGCGCGCTAAGGTCCTTGTCGTCGCGGCACGCGGCCAGGGCCTTACCCAGTCCAGGGCGGTCGCGCTTGGTGCCGGTGAACCCGTGGTCGACATAGATCGCATCGGGATCCACTCCGGCGGCCGAGAGGGCATTGCGCTGAGCGGTGAGGTCCTGAGAGTTGGTCGAGCAACGCCCGTGGCCGATGAGCATGCTTTGGACTGTAGCGCATAAGGCTCCCCGGGCATTAATTCGGGCAGGGTATACGGGAATCCGGCGAGGGCGGAATCATACTGATCTGAACGAGGGCTCAAGGCGGCCAGGACGCGTCCGGTGGACGACCGGCCTGCGGGCACTTTCGAGGGTGACTCCGCCGGGACACCTCCGTATGATCCAGCTATGACGATCCCGGACCTTTCGTTCCTTGCTCAAGATCTTCAACGTGCAGCACGGTGCGACCCGAACGGCGAAGTGAGTTGGCCGATATCCCTAGCTTCAATTGCCATCGAAGCACTTGCAGACTCAGGTCGACTGATCCTAGGGCTGGATATTAGGGACTACTCAAGTGACGGCACGTTCATGGAGGTGCCCTGGTCGTCCTACGCGGGGTCCGATGTGGAAGAAGCCCGTGCCTTTGCGCTGTCCGTTCTCAGCCATGGGGATCTTCCGGGCGATTGGGTCCTGATTACTTGGTGAGCCAGGGGGAATGAATCACCGGCGGCAGGGCCGTGGACGTCGACTATTCCTCGTTCCCCTCGTTTGGCTGACCCAAGGTGCTCGCTGACGGTGAAGCGGGCGAGGCCGCAGCGGAAGAAGTGAAGACCGCGGAGTTGAGGTCCTAGATCCGGGAGCTCAAGGACCTTCGGGACGACGGGTAGAAAGTAGTCCGCGCCAAGCTCGGCCCTGGTGACGTCTCATTCCCGCCGCACACGGATCCGGGGTGACCGCAGTGCCCGGTCGAGGATCCCTAAGTGGGACGTTTCACCGGCCAGGGCGGCAAAGCGACAATTCAGTCCCGAGAGGTATTTTTCGCACGGCCCCTCAGCCACCACATTCGTGTAGCGACACCGCAGATCGTAAGGGCTACGAACGCCAGGATGATCCTCAGCAAGTGGATTCCGGGATCCAGCGGACCGCTGCCATGGAACACCGTATCCATGAGGTAAAGACCAGCCGCGAAGGATATCCCCATGACGGCCAGGAACCAAGAAGGGGACTTTGACAACAAGCGCTCGTGCATGGCTCAAAGCCTATGACTGGAGGAAAGGTAGCATTTCGGTGCCTTGAACGCTCGGTCGTATGTCGATAAATCTGTGCTTCGCCGCGCCCAGTCCCAGACCCGTGAATCGCAGCGATAGGTGACCGGCTCTTAGCGGCTCTACATGTCACCCGGGGTATTCGTTTGTCGGCCTTCCGCGATGTGACCGCTGAAGGACCCTTCACCGTGCTCATGGCGATTTTTTTAGAAATGTTCCCTTCTTGTGAAACCTTTTTCGCCATTCCCGGACAATACAGGGCATGGACGTTGAATCCTGTGATGACGGGCTGTGGGCGCGAAGCCTCAAGGGTGAGGGTGAGGCCTTCGGATTGCTGTTCCACCGGCACCGGGATCGGATCTTTCGTCATCCGGCAATCGGTTGGAAGCCTCGTCAGCGAACGGGGGCACGCCTTCCCCAATCCAGCGGAATCTTTGGTGGTTTGCGTAGCATTGGGACTCAACGACTATTGGGGTAGCAATGAACTTAAGTCCGGCCTTCGGAATCATCGGGGTCCTATACGCTGTCTTCGTGATCGCCGTGGCCGTCCTGGCCGTGTACGCGCTGGTCTTGGCCATCATCTTCTTACGGCTGAGGATCGCTGAGTTGAAGAGGGCAGCACGGGCCGAGGACAGCTGATGCTGCTGCGCAATTGCGGGCTAAAGGTGTCCCGGAGTGCCGGCCCTCATCGCCTCTAGCTGCTCCGGTAGGGTCCTGACCTGGGCGAGGAATTTTTGGACCAAATCGAATTCGATCTCTTGTCGTTGGGACTCGATCCTGCTGACGTGATCCATCGTGGAATCAGGTTCGCGATCACCAAGATCCGCACTGGCTGGGAAGGTGCCCCGGTGAAGGATCGCTCACCGCACCATCCTCACATCGACGAAGACGGGGTTCTGCTCGTCGGCTTCTTCGGTGCCGTCCAGTTCAAAGCCATTGCGTCGGTAGAAGGCCTTGGCCCGTTCGTTCGTTTTCTCGACCCAGAGAATGCCAGGGTCGGCGCCGAGGGTGGAGTCCAGGAGTTGTTGCCCCAATTGTGTGCCTTGGTGGGCACGTAGCACGTAGATCAGGTGTAGCTCTCGTGCACTTGGGGACTGTCCACTAGCTGGCCCGGCCAGTGCGAATCCCACCATCTCGCCCTCCGCTTCGGCAACCTGCATGTCCCATGCGGGAGGAATCGACCGAAGGTTGTCCGTCCACATTCTTCGGCGCTGTTCAACGAGCTCGTCGTTGAAGAACGACTCCGGCAGTAGGTGACCATAAGTCTCACGCCACGACTCGACATGAAGCTGTACCACTGTTTCGGTGTCTGCAGCGGTGGGAATGCGCAGTTGATATTCCATGTGAGCACTTTGCCAGATCGGGTCTGCAGGTGCCACAGATCGTTTGGAACGAGGACCGCTGCCCGTAAGCCGATCCCCTAACGGGCGGGGTGCCACGTACCTCTGCTAGAACAAGGCCACATAGCGCTGCACAGTGAGACACACATCTGTTGGACACGCCTCAAGCCGAACTATCGGGCGTAGCCGATCTCATCGGTCTCCTAGCCCAGCTTGAGGAAGATACCTGCTTCAGTGAGTTCGTCGACGAACGCCTGGACCGTGTCGGTTCGATTCCAGTCCCGTTGCAGCTCGCAGGCCAGTTGGGCGATGCTGACCGGCTGGGCGCCAGCTCGTGTGACACGCGTGATCGCTGTTTCGTGGGCAATGACCGAAGTGCCACCGACCGCGTCGACGACTGGAAAGACCTCAAAGCCCTCGCGGAGCGCATCGAGGGTGGGGAACGTGAGGCATGCTTCCGTCCAAAGCGCGGCTATGATGAGCTTCTTTCGCGCGGTCGCGCTGACTGCCGCTCGAAACGCTACATCCTCCCACGCGTTGATTGATGTTCTGTCCAACGAGGGCACGCCGGTCAGTAGGTCGGCGAGGGCTGGGATGGTGCCCTTGTTTCGACCAGTGGCGACGTTTACCGTCGATAAAACGATCGGAATATCGAATGTGCGAGCGAGCTTTACCGTCGTCGCGACGTTTCGGATGAGTTGCGCTCTGTCGATCGAGTTGATCGACTGCACTTGTGTTGGCTGGTAGTCGATGAGGAGGAGGGCGGAATTTTCCGGAGTGAGAAGATTGTCGGTGAGTGGATCGCGGCGAGGCTCGCTAGTCATGAGGGGAGCGCCTTTCGTGCAGGAGAAGTTGATGGAGGACGAGGGATGGCTTTGGCATTGACTCTCCTACGAGCTCGGCCGACGTGGTGCTGGTTCCAAGCCTCTACCCGGGGTTCACTATCGTCAACGTCCCGCAGCATGAAGCGCAGCCGTATTTGTCACCCGGAGAATCTTGTACCAAAACCGTCAGGTCCGCTGAATCTGCCGTCATCGGTGGGTTGCCGCGTGCCCGAACCCAAGGAGAGTTGGTTGTCATGAGTGAACACTTCGACGTCGTGATCCTCGGGGCTGGCCCCGGCGGCTATGTCGCCGCGATTCGTAGCGCGCAGCTTGGTCTGCGGGTGGCGGTTGTCGAGAAGAAGTACTGGGGCGGTGTGTGCCTGAATGTCGGTTGCATCCCATCGAAGGCCCTGCTGCGCAACGCAGAGCTTGCACACATATTCAATACCCAGGCGGAAATGTTCGGGATCATGGGGGACGTGTCCTTTGACTTTGGCGCCGCCTTCGACCGCAGCCGGCAGGTTGCCGACGGACGTGTCCGGGGCGTCCATTTCCTGATGAAGAAGAACGGGATCACCGAATACGATGGCTCCGGAGTCTTCAGGGACAGCCACAGCATGGACGTGGACCTGAACGCCGGGGGAACCGAGACCCTCACCTTCGACCACGCGATCATCGCCACAGGATCGACCGTACGGATGCTCCCCGGGGTCGTGGCAAGCGCGAATGTCGTGACATATGAGGAGCAGATTCTGGACCGGGAGTTGCCCCGATCCATCGTGATAGTCGGCGCCGGGGCCATTGGCATGGAGTTCGCCTACGTGCTGCGCAACTATGGGGTCGACGTGACGATCATCGAGTTCTTGGACCGAGCGCTCCCAACCGAAGACGCGGACGTTTCCAAGGAAATCTTCAAGCAGTACAAGAAGCTGGGGATCCCAATCCTCACCTCGACGAAGGTGGAAACGGTGCTGGATGAGGGGTCATCAGTCATTGTCACCTACACCGGCGCCGACGGTGCGACCGGAAGCCTCCGGACGGACAGGGTGCTGGTGTCGATCGGGTTTGCCGCGAACGTCAGCGGCTTCGGGCTGGAAAGAACGGGGGTGGCGCTAACAACCGACCGACGAGCGATCGCCATTGACGACTACATGCGGACCAATGTTCCACACATCTACGCGATCGGCGATGTGACGGCCAAACTTCAGCTCGCCCATGTCGCCGAGGCTCAGGGCGTTGTAGCTGCCGAAACCATCGCCGGAGCAGAGACGATGCCCTTGGGCGACTACCGCATGATGCCGCGCGCCACATTCTGCCAGCCGCAGGTCGCCAGCTTCGGCCTTACCGAACAGCAGGCCCGCGACGAAGGCCGTGACATCAAGGTCAGCACGTTCCCGTTCACGGCCAACGGAAAAGCGCACGGTTTGGGAGGGCCCACAGGCTTCGTCAAACTGATCTCCGAAACGCCGCACGGCGAACTGCTGGGCGGCCATCTCATAGGGCCGGATGTCTCCGAGCTGCTGCCCGAGCTCACGTTGGCCCAGAAATGGGATCTCACCGCCACTGAGCTGGCACGGAACGTCCACACTCATCCGACCCTCAGCGAGGCCCTGCAGGAATCTTTCCACGGGCTCACCGGACACATGATTAATCTTTGACAGTCGACGCCGTCCCCCTCCCAACCTTCTGCGCGGATTGCTCGAAGGGGTGCATATCCTCCCAATTTGGATAGCCTGGCATGTTATTTCGTATCGGGATCTGAGCTGATCCTCCCGGGTACGACTCCGACAAAGTAGCAGCATCAACCGTCTACAATCACAGTTGACGACATTCACTGACCACAAGGATATTGAATGCGTAGAGTCGACCCGAGCGGAACTGATCTGGCGGTACGGCAGGCCGACGTGGCAACCGAGGCAGGTGGGGTCGATGGCTGACCAGGTACGTCAGGGCCCCGAGCCGTCCACCTGGGCGCCGATGGCCTCGGTGATCTTCCGAGGCCTCTGGTTCGCTCAGCTTGGCTCCAATGTGGGCACCTGGATGCAAACGGTAGGCGCTCAGTGGATGCTCGTCACTGAACCGAATGCGGCCACCCTGGTTTCGCTGGTGCAGGTCGCGACCACGCTGCCGGTGATGCTGCTGTCCCTGCCTTCCGGCGTCCTTGCCGATCTGATTGACCGGCGTCATTTGCTTATTTCGGTGCAGACGGCGATGGCGTTGACTGCCGGCCTGCTGGCGGTCCTCACCTGGGCAGGGGTGACCACTCCCGTTGTGGTGTTGGTGCTTTTGTTCCTCATGGGATGCGGTCAGGCCCTGACGGCCCCGGCCTGGCAGGCGATCCAGCCGAGTCTAGTTCCAAGGGCACAGATTCCGGCAGCTGCAGCGCTGGGCAGTATGAACGTCAATGTCGGGCGCGCCGCAGGTCCAGCAATCGCCGGGGTGCTGGTGGCGGTATCGGGCCCGACATTGGTGTTCGCGCTCAACGCGGTCTCGTTCATAGGAGTCGTGGTGGTCCTCATTGCCTGGCGTGAAAAGAAGCTGGCCGCGCAGGCCCTGCCGATGGAACGCCCCGTTGCTGCGTTGGGCACCGGTCTGAGATTCATCCGCAACGCCCCCGCGGTGCGGCGAATCCTTCTGCGGTCGGTGTTGTTCATCGTTCCGGCCAGTGCCCTGTGGGCGCTGCTGCCCGTCGTTGCTCACGGCCCCCTGCACCTGGGGTCGGCGGGCTACGGTGGTCTCCTAGGTGCGCTCGGGCTGGGTGCGGTGCTTGGCGCATTCGGCCTTTCCCGCCTCAGGATGCGGTTCAGCGCAAACGAGTTGATGGCGGCCTCAGCGATTGTTTTCGGTGCCGCGACGGTGGTTCTAGCCTTGGTCCCCTCCGTGATGGTGGTCGCGCTCGTCCTTATTCTTGCGGGCACCGCATGGTTGGTTGTGCTCTCCATCTTGAATTCGTCGATGCAGCTGATGCTCCCCAACTGGGTGCGCGCGCGGGGCCTGGCCGCATACATGGTGGTCTTCATGGGTGGCCAGGCGGTCGGGTCGCTACTTTGGGGAGGCATTGCCGGGCTGACGAACACGGTCTGGGTGTTGATCGTGTCCGCCATTCTGTTGGCCGTTTGCGCCATGTCGGTGGCAACGTGGCCGCTGCCGCTGACTATTGGCCGGCTGGACCTCACGCCGTCGGCGCATTGGCCCGAACCCGCACTGGTCTTTGAACCCGACCCCTCAGATGGCCCGGTCATGGTCCTGAAGACCTATCAGGTCGCTGCGGAAGATATTGATTCCTTCACCTCGCTGATGTGCAAGGTCGGCGAGGCACAACAACGCTCCGGCGGGATGCAATGGGGGCTCTTTGCCGATGGGAACGCGCCCGGTCGTTTCGTCGAGAAGTTTCTGGTTCGTTCCTGGGAGGATCACCTTCGCCAACACCAGGAAAGGAATACGGCCGCCGATCAGGCCGTTCAAGCGCAGGCAGAAGCCCTGAGCATCGAGAGGCCAACCGTCAGACACCTCATCGCAGCAACGGCCAGCACACGCCGGAATGGACAGTAGACTCTTGAGTTTGATCCGTGCCTGCGGTGCTTCTCCGGCCGCGATCACGCCAAAGACCGGCGCGGACCCATCAGAAAAGCTTCGACTTTGAGTGTGCTGGGCCTCCGTGCCCCGCAAGACTTCGCTGTCATTGGCGCAGACGACATTCCGGCGGCGGCTCTCACTATTCCGCCGCTCACCACCGTCGCGACCGACCTTTCCTCGGAGGCGCGAAAAGTTGCCGACGCCGTGGCCCGAGCGTTGGCCGGTGAGTCGGTGCCGCGCGCTCTTGAACCGACGACTGCCGAACTCGTCGTGCGCGAATCCGCCTGATTGTCGGACGCACTCGGGCCGGACAGCGTGCCCGTTCCTCAGGACCGGACGCCTGCCCTATCCTGGTGTCGGGCACCGGAATCGATGCTGTCGAGGCCGGTGATGCGTGCCGCGATATTCTCTCCCCCATGCCTTCCATGATCGGGCTGAACTCGGAGTGAGAAACATCGCTTCATCCTCAGCCCGGTCAAGACTTGGCAACTGCACTCCTCGGCAAGGGTTTTGGATCTGCCGCGACCTGAGCCAATAAGATCAACTACTCGCCACGTCCCGATGCGGTATCCGTCGTAGATGTCACACCCGGGCGTTATGGTCTGACCATAACGAACATCACAGACGGAAAATGGCCCACAACAGCCGCACGTACCCGCCTCGTCACGACCAGACTGTGGGATGGTCGGTGCGGTCACTGCGGAGCACAGCTGATCAGGAACGAGTTCAGTCGCAAACCGCCGGTCATCGAGGTTGACCACTTCATCCCGAGATCGCATGGCGGAATCGACCATCCGAGCAATTACGTCGCCGCTTGCCACAACTGCAATCACACGCGCAGCAATGCTCCCGTCCGCGACCTCAACGTCATCGCACGCATGACCGAGATCGCGGTCTTCGTCCACAGTGACGGATTCGAGGACTTCGTACGCCAGAGCATGGGACTGGACCAGAGCATCAACGACGGGGCTCTCATTGTCGCGGTGCGCTGCTTCGAGCACGGCTGGCATCTCGAAGACTCTCCTCAAGCAGTCCACTGCTTCGAAAGAGCCACCGGTACTCTGCCCTCTAAGTACCAAAATGACGAGTGGTGGAGTCGGTTCGGCCACCGCTCAGCCGAGGTCTTGGCCGCCGTCAATGAATACATCCACGCCACCGGCCTCGATATTGAAGAGCACTTTCATATCTGGGGCGGGCTCCACCTTAATCTCCCCCGCTACGCCGTCTCCCCCTACACCGTCATGTCCACACTTGATGCCATGATCCGCAACGGGCGCGCCACCCTTCAGCCAGCGCCCAGTTGGTTCGTCTACGGTCGACTGCCACTGGGCGCATCAAACGACACAAGAGCCCGATCTCGATCGATGACCCTCGACGTCGCCGAGGCCTTCGAGTTCTGGAAAGAGCACGGCATCACATCCATAGAGCTGTTGCGGTTCTGGATACAAAACCACTGCCCCACACACCTACTCGCGGACTATCCCGACGCGGTTCGACTGATCCACGAAACCGGAGTCCGCAAACACATCCGAGCACTATCCCAATACACCACACTGCCACGCTGGGACCGGGGCCGAGCATTCGAGTTGTACCTCGCGGAGCATTCCAAGAGGCAATTCGGTGATCACGCCGATAGAAGTGCATAACCTCATCACGGGCGAGCTCCGACATTGCTCTTCGGGCGTGTCAGACGGACCCAGAACAGTCGAAAACCCGACAGGCTAAGCATCAAAAGGATTGCCACCCACCACGATGGACCAAGACCGTGCCTTCCCAGTTCAGCGAGCATCGGTTCACGCGTATACGGTGTATACCCTGCGGCAGGCGCCCAGTAGCTCAGGACGTTCTGGTGGAGCCTGTCGAATGAAAACAGCGGCATCTCCGTCACGAAAAGCACGACATGACAGAGGAGGAAGGCCGCACCGCCTATCCGAAACGTGCTTGGAAGCGCCCCCAACAGATCCTCGAGGACCCGTATGCATTCATAGAGCACGATGATCACGAGGGCCAAAAGCCCTACCCCTAGCTGTACTTTGGCAAGCTCATCTGGAACAGAATGCGCGATTCCCTCGGAACCCCACGTTGCCGGCGGAAACACCGCGACCGCACCGACATAGCCGACGAGTACAGAGATGGCTACGAACCCGAACTTGTTCGCGATCCGTCGGAGCGAACCCAGCATGGCCCGGCCTAGTCGACGAACTGCACCGTCCATGTTGTCGTCTGGCTCGAACTGTCTCAGGCCCATAAGGATATGAAACATCGAGCAGAGCGTCACAGAAAGGAAGAGCCCAGCGAGGCTTTGAGTCAGCCAGGCTAGCAAGTTGGCTCCTACCCAGGGTCCGGCAATCGGCGCCACGTCGCTGTGCAACAGTAAGGTACTCATGAACGCAGCCGTGATCAGCACCGCGGCACCAAACGAGACCATGTAGAGCCCGCCCATCCCTGTTTCGTCCCTGCTTCGCTTGCCTGCCTCGTACTCTGTCATGTGCCGCAAGAAACCACGACAAGTTCAGCTTCCCCGACTCGGCCGAGCGTCACAGCTCTGGGGCGTGATCAAGCAATGATGTAGGGCTTTGTCTTCCAGCAGGAAGAATGCAGGCATAGGTGCTCGCAATATCCCTCTGAATCCGGTGCACCTTGAGGTTTTGAGATGGGTACATAACGGTTGCCCTCCAGGGCTCTACGAGGACTGGCCGCACCGGATCACAGCTCGTGCTCTCCACAGCCGCGGACTACTCAACGCCAGGGGCCGAGGCGACGGTTGGAGCGCGGTGCTGACGGGATGAGCCAGCCAAATTTAATGTCCTTAATCGAACTTAAATCGGCATCTTGTTTGCTGAAATGAAAGATTTAGACTCCTTAATTGACGGCGTTCTGGACGTTGCCGATGTGGCGACCCCCGAGTCGATGAGAGAAGTTCGGTCGGAAGGACCACAGCGAATGACCTGCGCAGCTAGACGTTTCGAGCACGCCCTCCTGATCGACGGAACCGGAAGGGCACCGTTGCCGGACGCCACGGTGACTGTTGACGGCGACGGGAGGATCACCTACGCCGGACCGGCGGAACTCGCCCCGGAGTCTCCGGGTGCTGCTGTATTTGACCTACAGGGCATGACGCTTTTGCCGGGCTTCATCGACGCGCATGTCCATTTTCTGTTCGGTCCCAAGACTAATAGTCCTGCGGCCGACCAAGCGCTGACGGCCTTTCAGGTGGCCGAGCGGATGCGCCGGACCCTGCACGCCGGCGTCACGGCTGCACGGGATCTCGGCGGGCTTTCGGCGGGCTACGCCAGAGCACAGGAGGTGGGCCTGATCGAAGCTCCCCGACTTCTTACGGCCGGTCGGATCATTGGACACACGGGCGGACACTGTGATGCCACGGGACCCGATGGCCATAGCGCAACCAGTCATTTCACGATCCTGGCAGACGATGAACTTTCGGCGCGCGTCGCCGTACGGACCATCCTGCGGGAAGGCGCCGACGTCGTGAAGATCTGTGCGACAGGTGGCATGGGCAGCCCTCACGACGACCCCGACGACGAGGACCTCAGCGAAGCGGAAATCCGGGCCGTGGTGGATGAAGCCCGCAGGCACCGCGGGAAGAAAGTCGCAGCTCACGCGCAAGGCACCGCTGGAATCCTCAACGCACTTCGGGGCGGCGTCGCCAGCGTGGAACACGGCTACGGCATGACGGAGGAAGCTTGCGATCTTGCGCTAGCCAACGGGGCGTTCTTGGTTCCCACACTGGCCACGGCGTTCAATCCGCTGGACCCGGCGAAAATGACGGCTGCTCACTTCGAGAAGAAGTCCCGGTGGGCCGATAACACCCGCCAAAACATCGCCCTGGCAATCAGCCGTGGTGTGTCGATAGCCATGGGCACCGATGCAGGTGTCAGCCCCCACGCCCTCAACCTCATGGAACTGTCATACCTCGTGCAGCTAGGAATGACTGAACTCCAGGCGATCACAACCGGAACCCTTAGCGGGGCCCGGCTGCTGGGCATCGACAACGCCGTGGGAACAGTGGAAGCCGGAAAACTGGCTGACCTCGTGGTCACGGACGTCAATCCGCTGGACGACATTGCCGCACTGGCCAGGCCGGAACACATTCGGATGGTTCTGCAGGCCGGGTCCATACGAAAGGACACGTTGTCAGCAGCAACCCGCTCGCTTATCCCGTCCTAGCGGACCGCATCCGCGTGGCGGACGACATGGGCGACGGTTCGGGGCGAGGCTTCGAGCAGCTCATCCGCTCCCAGACGCGCAGCCCCTACCAGGGCCGCCTTGTTACCCAGGCGCGACGGGCTGATCACCAACCTGCGGGTAGCGATGGACATCGCCTCTTGGTACACGACGCCCCTGATGGTTGAGAGCACATCGTCGCTGAGTTCAACCATCGCCCCGCCAAGGACGATCGTCCTGGGGTTGAACATGTCCACCAGAATTGCCGTCAAGTGTCCAAGGTGCACGGCGGCATCGCGCAGCGCCGCCGTGGCTGCGGGATCGGCGCGTCGAACAAGCTGCATCAGCGCCTTTCGGTCAGACCGCGGGTCAGCGTCAGTGCCCCGTTCTATGCCGAGCTGGGACATCACGGCATGGAGACTTGCATATGCACCAATGCAGCCAACCTTGCCGCATTGGCAGCGCGCCTCAGACCGACTGTCAATGCGCAGGTGACCGATGTCTCCCGCGGACCCATCGGCGCCGCGGTGGATCTTGGCGTCGGAAGTGATGAGTCCGGCACCGATCCCCGTTGAAAGCTGCAAATGCAGCAGAGGTAGCTCGTCCGCATGCAGGGTTGTGGCAGCCCCCAGCGCCATGAGGTTCGCGTCGTTGTCCATGAGTGCCGGACATTCGAAATGCTCACTGAGGATTCCGGCGATCTGGATCCTCTCCCAGCCGGCCATGATGGTTCGATGCGCGGTGACTCCTTTGTGGAAGTCGACGGGCGCGGGAACGCTGGCGATGACCTGGCGGATGTCGGCGAGTTCAAGGCCATGGCCGGCCAAGAGCTCGTCCGCGGCCTCAAAGACTCTTTGCAGCACAGCCTCGGGGTCAGGATTCAGGAGTATCTCGATGACGCGCGAATCTACGATGGCGGCGCTGGCGTCGGATATTGCCACGCAAGTATTGGTGCGATCAAAGATCACATCCACCACATAGCCTGCGCCCTTTCCGATTGTTAGTTCCTTTGCCGGTCGGCCTCTGGCGCCTTGGGGCTCCTCAGTCTCGGCCAGAACTCCGTCACGGAGCATCTGGTCCACATGAAGGCCGATAGTCGACCTCGCCATCCCGGTCACCCGGGCGGCTTGGGCACGGCTCGACACGACGCCTGCTGCCACGAGGCGCAGGATCGTATTGGCCGGCGATCGATCCGTAGGTAGTCCATTCATGAAACCATTATGACCCGGATCAGCATTTTAAGTCCGATAATCGGACTTAAATCGGCATCTTGTGGCGCAAAGACCACCGCGGATAGCCTGCCGATAGTGGCTTTCCAGCCTATTGAAAGGAAACTCAGTGACTCTTAACATCGGCATCGTGGGCGCCGGGAATATCTCCGCCCGCTACATGCAAGGCCTGCAAAAGTACGCCGAACTAAAGGTCGGATACATCGCAGACATCGACCATGCGCGGGCAGCCTCGCTTGCCGCGGAATTCACCGTGCCGCGTTCCGGCAGCGCAGATGCGCTCCTTGCCGACGGCAGCATCGACGTCGTCATCAACCTGACACCGCCGAATCTGCACGCCAGGACTGTCATCCAGGCGCTGGAGGCCGGGAAGAGCGTCTACGTGGAGAAGCCCCTGGCGACGACCCGCGAGGATGGGCTGCTCATGCTGAAGGCCGAACGCGAGAATCCCGGCATTCTCGGTTCCGCACCGGACACGTTCCTGGGCAGCGCAGGGCAAACGGCCCGGCACGCCATAGACTCCGGCTACATCGGCACACCGATCGGAGCAAGCGCCTTCGTCCGCTCTTCTCGGGCAGAAACCTGGCACCCGAGCCCCGGCTTCCTCTTCGAGCAGGGAGGCGGACCGGTCATGGACATGGGACCGTACTACATCGCAGCGCTCGTGAACTGCCTCGGTCCGATCCGCCGAGTAAGCGCAGACGCACGCATCGGGTCCGAAACGAGAATTGTCACGGCACCAGACCGGACCGTGGACGAAATCCCGGTCACCGTCAACACACACGCATCCGCTGTCTTCTCATTCGCCTCCGGCGCCATCGGGACGATTCTTATGAGCTTCGACGTCTGGGACACCACTCTGCCCAGGATCGAGATATACGGAACCGAAGGCACACTGAGCCTCAATGACCCGAATACCTTCGACGGCGATGTGCGGCTCAAGCGGCGCGAACACAGCGAGTGGCAAGTGCTTGAGCCTGTGACACCCCTGTTCGGGGCCGTTGGCACGCCAGAGCAGCACCGCCGTGGACTCGGGGTAAATGATCTTGCGGGAGCACTTGCCGGTGGACCGCATCGGGCCAGTTCAGGCTTCGCTTTCCACGTCCTGGACGCCATGCTCGCGATCGACGAGGCAGCAGCCGCCAAGCAAACCATCATCCTTGAAAGCTGGACCGAGCGTCCGGCACCGCTTTTCAATTCCTGACCCAGGCTTCGGCCCCACACCATCGAAAAGAGTTTTCATTTTGCCTATCTCCCCCAGCCAGTTCGCCATCAATCCGCTCCAGTGGGTCGCCACTGAAGACGGATGGATCAACCCCGGCCTAGCACCCGCGCTCCCCGATCGCCTTGCCAGGATTGCTGCCGCCGGCTTCACCGCGATCCAATCCGAAGTTCCGTCCGGCTCCAGCGTGGCCGAATATGCTCAGGCCCTTAAAGCCGCCGGTATTCGCCCGGGTCCGGGATACGTCGGAATACCCTGGGAGGAGCAATCCGCCGACAGGGCGCAATACCTCGAACGCGCCAAGATACTGGCCGCCAACAATGTTGAGCTTGGCAATGAGCTGCTCTTCCTGGCAATGGGTATGCAACGTGACGCGCCGCGAGTGGCACATCCCGCCGTCGGGCACGACGATAACCCATCACGGCTGGAACAGGTCCGGGACTACCTCGCCGAAGCTGCTGAGATCATTACCGCGGAAGGCGGTGTTGCCGCCCTGCACCCGCACATCGGAACCTGGGTGGAAACCGCGGAGGACGCCCGCTTCATCCTGGATACTGTCGACGAGAAGATCCTTAAATTCGGCCCCGACGCCGGACATTTTGCTTGGACAGGCATCGATCCAACCCTGATCATCGCCGAATACCGCACCCGAGTCGCCGGGATCCACATCAAGGACTACCGACTAGATCTCGCACTGAAGAGCCGCACCGAGGACATCGACTACAGGTCCACCGTCCGTGCAGGGATCTGGACTGAACCGGGAACCGGAGACGCGGACATTCCTGGAATCCTGGCCGCTGCCGGCGATGATTTCGGAGGATGGGTGGTCGTAGAAGTGGACCGCGGTACAACCGAAGCTCCGGAAGAGAGCATCGACCTTTGCGGCCGATGGTTTACGGCAAACTTCGGCCTGGAAACTGCGTCACGCTAAGAGGGATGCCCATGGACGTTTCCAAGAGCCAATTCGCCCTCAATCCCATCCAATGGCTTGCAACCGACGACGGCTGGATCGACCCAAGGCAGGCACCACCCCTTGACCGGAGACTACCGGTGATCGCGGCCAGCGGCTTTACCGCCATCAAGACTGAGGTTCCGGCCGGAACAACGCCCAATGAGTATCGGGAACAGCTCGCCCGTGCAGGGATTAGGCCAGGCCCGGGCTATGTCCCCATGCCGTGGTTCGAAGACGCGGCCGCCAGGCAGCCCTTTCTGGAACGTGCACGGGTAACAGCCGCAAACAACGTCGGGGTGGGCGAGCCTCTCGTGTTCCTGGCGATGGGCATGGACAAGGAAGCTGTGCGGGTCGCTCATCCGGGGGTTGGATTCGACTTCAACGCCGCCCGCCTCGATGCTGTTCGTGACTATCTCGCGGACGCCGCAACTATTATGGCTGGCGAGGGCGCGGTGCCCGCGCTCCACCCTCACATCGGAACTTGGATCGAGACCGTTGACGAGGCCCGCTTCGTCCTCGACACCGTCGATGACGGCGTGCTCAGCTTCGGCCCCGACGCCGGCCACTTGGCATGGACCGGGGTAAATCCGGCGCACATCGTAGCCGAGTACGCAACCCGCGTGGCCGGAATCCACATCAAGGACTACCACGGTCACCTAGCGAAGCAGAGCCGCACGGAAGGTATCGACTATCGTTCGACGGTGCTCGGAGGCTTCTGGACCGAACCGGGCTCGGGAGACGCCAACATCGAAGAAGTACTCGCTGCTGCGGGACCGAATTTTCGCGGGTGGGTGGTGGTGGAAGTCGATCGCGGCACAAGCACACCCGAGGACAGCATCATGCGCTGCGGCACCTGGTTGTCGAACAGATTTCGTCAGAATAACGCCGATTAGAAAACTAATTCCGGCATCTTGCGAACAGATGAATGCTAAATGATGCTTAAACAAAGAGGTGACATGGGCCACAGCAAAGCGCCAGGGACGCCGGAACGCGAATCCACGCCGACCGCGAATCGCGAAATAGCCGCGCAGGCAGGCGTGACTGACCCCAAGCTCGCCAGCACCGCGGCTGCTGACAATCCCAGATCATTCAAGCACCCAATGCGGACAGAACCCATTGTTTTCCAGTCATCCAGAGAATCCCCCAACGAGGAGTAAGACCATGAAACGAAAGCTCATACTCGCCGGCGCCTTGTCGCTGGCGCTGGCGATGTCAGCATGCGGGGGTAGCGGGGGCGCGGCATCAGGTGGCGCCAAAGCCGGTGGCACGCTGAATCTCGCTTCGTCCCAGGCCCTGAAGTCCTGGGATCTGGCCGAAGCAGGAATGGGGAATGCGGAGCAGTACTACGAACCGGTCTTCGATGCGCTGCTGCACATGGACTCCAAGGGTGCTCCCACCGCGAACCTCGCGACTTCGTGGCAATACGACGCAACCCTGACAACACTTACGCTTAAACTGCGGGCCGACGTGAAGTTCAGCGACGGAACGCCGCTGGATGCCGAAGCGGTCAAGGCCAACCTGCTTCACACCAAAGCCGGCAAAGGTGAAGCTGCAGCCCTGATCAAAGCAATTTCCGACGTTCAAGTTACCGATCCGGCCACCGTGCTGGTTAAGTTGTCCACCCCGACTCCGTCGCTTCTGAGGAGCCTGGCGAATGTTCCCGGCATGATCGCCAGCCCGAAATCACTCACGAGTCCCCAGGTCCCCGTCGGTTCGGGACCCTACACCCTCGACCCGGCGGCCACTACGGCTGGCACCGAGTACGGGTTCGTAGCGAACCCGAACTATTGGGATAAGAGTTCCTACCCGTTTGCGAAAGTGGACATCAAGACGATGTCTGACCCGACGGCGCGGACCAATGCTCTTCTGTCTGGCCAGCTCGACAGCGCCAGCATTTCCCCGGACCGTGTTGACGCTGTCAAGGCCGGCGGCCTCAAGGTTGACACGGTTACTCCCGGGGTCGTTGAAGGACTTTACATCTGGGACAAGAAGGGCACGATCGTACCGGCTCTTGCCGATGTCCGGGTGCGCCAAGCCCTCAACTACGCGTTCGACAGCGCATCCATTGTAAAAATCGCCAAGAAGGGCCTGGGGACGCCGACAACCCAGCATTTCACTTCTGACAGCGAAGCTTTTGTGCCGGAACTGGACCAAACCTACAAATATGACCCCGCGAAAGCCAAAGCGCTGCTCGCTGAAGCCGGTTACCCGAATGGTTTCGACGTTGTCATGCCCGACATTTCGTCGCTCTTCCCGGAGATGCAAGCAGCCATGGTTGAGCAGTTGGGGAACATCGGTGTGAGGGTCAAGCTGGACAAAATTCCGTTCGATCAATTCATGCCCTCAATTCTTGCCGGCAAGTACGCCATGTCCTACTTCAAGACAGGTGGCGTCGATCCCTGGATCGCCATCCAGCTCATCGTTTCTAAGCAGGCCACGTGGAACCCATTGCACTACGAAGACAAGCATGTAACTGACTTGTTGTCCCGGATCAGCGCCTCCACCGGATCTGCGCAGGTCGCCCTGTATAAGGAACTGAACACGTACTTGGTCCAGCAGGCTTGGGATGCACCCTGGGACGTGGTGAAGGACGTCTACGCGTCCTCGAAGAACGTCCAAGTCACTATGCACCCGTTCTACCAGACCCCGCCTCTGTTCAACTTCAAGCCGGCCAGCTAAAACCCCCGGCACTAGACCACCAATAGATAGAAGGAGGACGGGATGGTCGTGTTTCTGATTCGGCGCCTACTGGCAGGGATCCTGCTCGTGATCCTGGTCGCCAGCGCAACCTACATCATGCTGAACTACACGGGATCTGACGTGGCTCGCAATATTGTGGGGGAAACGGCAACGCCGGAGCAGGCCTTGGCCAAGGCCGCGGAACTAGGACTCAACCGACCGCTCGGAGTCCGTTACTTTGACTGGCTCGGCACCACCCTCAGCGGCGACCTGGGCAAGTCCTGGTTCAACAACGTGCCCGTCTCGACCACGCTGCTGAATGGCCTGCCGGTAACCCTTTCGATCATTTTCGGTGCTTTGCTCCTGTCAGCCTTGGTCAGTGTCGTCCTGGGCTCGCTGGCGGCTCTCCGTGCCGGCTGGTTCGATAAGACCGTCCAGGCTTCGGCGGTACTGGCCGATTCGATCCCCGGCTTCCTCGTCGCGCTCGTTCTGGCCATGGTGGTCGCGGTGAACCTTGGTTGGCTCCCAGCGACAGGTTTCGTGCCGTTCCAGCGCTCTGCCGTTGAATGGCTGCGATCCATTACCTTGCCGTCGATTGCACTGGCATTCGGAGCCACCGCAGCAACCACCCAGCAACTTCGCGGCTCCATGCTTGACGTTCTCAAACTGGACTACGTTCGCACACTCCGCAGCCGCGGCTTGAGTGACGGGCGGATTGTATTCAAGCACGTCCTCCGCAATGCGGCACCCCCGGCTGTTACCGTGCTCTCCCTTCAATTCATTGGACTGGTCGGAGGAGCGGTCATCGTCGAAAAAGTCTTCGGCCTTCGCGGCATCGGCAGCATCGCCACTTCGGCGGCGGTCCAAGGGGACGCACCGGTGGTGCTGGGCGTCGTGATCGTGATGGTTCTGATCGTTGTCGTTGTAAATCTCATTGCTGACCTGGCCTACGGCTGGCTCAACCCCAAGGTGCGTGCAGAATGACTGTTCCTCCCATTGACGGCACAGTGGCCGCCGCTGCTGCGAGCGGGGAGACAGCTAGGCGCCGTCACATCGTCGTCAGGCTGCTTCAGGACCCCGTCGCCATCTGCTGCATCGTCGTCTTGTTACTGCTGACGGCTGCGAGCGTCCTCGCTCCTTTCCTCACGGACCAGGATCCGATTAAGTCATCGCTTGCCGAGACCCTTGCGCCAATGAGCCAGCAACACCCCCTCGGTGCCGATGGCGTGGGGCGCGACGTTGTGGCCCGGTTGCTGTACGGAGGTCAGACCAGTCTGGCTGCAGCCTGTGTGGCCGTTTTAGTCGCGTTTGCCGTGGGCGTGCCCGCCGGTCTCTTTGGCGGCTACTATCGCGGACGTGCCGACGCTATCCTGGCGTGGGCCAGCAACTTCATCATGGCGGTCCCTGCCATCATCATCCTCCTTGTGGTGATGGCCGCGGTTTCCCAGAGTACCTACGTCGCCATGGCGGTCCTGGGACTCATCGTTTCACCGTCCGTCTACCGCTTGGTTCGGGCATCCGTAGTATCAGTGCGCGAGGAACTGTTCGTTGACGCGGCGAAGGTTTCGGGGCTGTCTGATGCACGGATCATGCGCCGGCACATCCTTCCTGTTGTCCAAGCTCCTTCCATCATCCAGGCTGCCCAGATCTTCGGTGTTTCCATCGGCATCCAGGCAGGCATTGCCTTCCTGGGTCTGGGTTCTCCTACCGAAGCCAGCTGGGGGGCAATGTTGAACGACGCGTTCGCCAACATCTACTCGGCGCCGCTGTTGCTCCTATGGCCTGCGCTGATCATCTGCATGACCACGGCCTCGCTCGCCCTGCTGGCCAACTCCCTGCGCGACACCCTCTCCGGCTCCAGGAGGCGGCCCACACGACGCTCAGATCGCGTCCGTGATGCCTCATCGTCGAGCGAAGGATCGGCGCCTGCCGATTTCGCCGATGTGGCGGACGATGTCCTCCTTGCAGTGGACAATCTGATGGTGGATTACCCGGTCGACGGCGGTCGGCGAACCGTGGTGGACGGGGTATCCCTGACTGTCTGCCGCGGCCAGGTCCTGGGACTAGTGGGAGAATCCGGTTCCGGCAAGAGCCAGACAGCCTTTTCCCTTCTGGGCCTGTTGCCGCCAGAGGCGCGGGTTTCGGCTGGCCGGCTGCTGTTTGACGGCGTGGAGCTCAAAGGGCTGGGGCGTAGCGCGATGAATCGACTCCGTGGAAAGCGCATCGCCTATGTGCCACAGGAACCTATGTCCAACCTGGACCCATCGTTCACCATCGGTTCCCAATTGGCGGAGCCTGTGCGCCAGCACATGAAGGTCTCAGCCAAGGAGGCAAAGACACTCCTGCTCGCTCTCCTTGAACGCGTGGGCATCAACGACCCTGCCCGGGTCTACTCCTCGTACCCGCATCAAATATCCGGAGGCATGGCACAGCGCGTACTCATCGCCGGAGCGATTTCATGCGATCCGGATCTACTGATCGCGGACGAGCCGACTACCGCTTTGGACGTCACGGTCCAGGCCGAAATACTCGACCTGATCCGTTCCCTGCAGGCAGAACGCAATATGGGCGTCATCCTCGTGACCCACGATTTCGGCGTCGTTGCCGACATCTGTGATCGCGTGGCCGTTATGCATACCGGGAAAATCGTTGAAACTGCCTCCGTCCAGGATCTCTTCTCGGCTCCGCAGGATGCGTACACCCGGATGCTGCTGTCATCCACTTTGGAGGACGCCAAGCCGAGGTCCCCTTTGAAAAGCACGCCGAAGTTGCCTAAAAGGGCACAAACCGCCTGATGGGAAGTGACATGATCGCCGCCGTTGAAGCCCCGGAAGAATCACACAATGGATCTGAGGTTCCGTTACTGAGCATTGAGGACGTCACTGTCCAATACCCGTCCAAGAAATGGCGTAGCCCCGATTTCCTGGCCCTCAAGGGGGTCTCGCTGGACATACGGGCGGGCGAAACAGTGGGATTGGTCGGTGAATCAGGCTCGGGAAAGACCACCCTCGGACGGGCAGTCCTCGGACTTGCACCGGTTACCACCGGACGCATCCGCTACGACGGCCAAGTCATCTCAGCAATGAACCGCAAGCAGCGGCGAACCCTCAGTGACGAAATCCAGGTCGTGTTCCAAGACCCTTACACGTCGCTCAATCCGGCGCTGACCGTGCTTGACATCCTCACCGAGCCTTTGCTTACCGCAGGCACCGGGAGGGCTCAGGCCGAACAGCGGGTGAAAGACCTGCTTGAACAGGTCCATCTTCCACGGGACGCATCAAACCGGCTGCCCCGGGAATTCTCCGGCGGACAACGTCAGCGTATCGCCATCGCCCGAGCATTGTGTCGCGATCCGCGCCTGATCGTCTGCGACGAGCCTGTCAGCGCACTTGACCTCTCGAACCAGTCACGTGTCCTTGACCTATTTATCGAAATCCAGGAGCGCACGGGGGTTTCGTATCTCTTTGTGACCCACGACCTCTCGGTGGTGCGATACATCAGCCATCGTGTTGCGGTCATGTACAAGGGAGAAATCATCGAAACCGGAGACGCCGCCAAGGTCACCACTCAGCCGAAAGAGGCCTACACGCAGAAGCTGCTGCTGGCCGCCCCTGTTCCCGACCCTGCCCGCCAGGCAAGCCGCCGTGCTGCCCGCCAAAAGTTCAGCGCCAAGCTGCACGTGGCAGGTCCATTCGAAAGCCCCGCCTCATGAGTGTCACAGAACATGGTTCCAACCATCAGTCGCCCTCCTCGCTGGGAGTGGCCGCCATCGGATACGCCTTCATGGGCAAGGCACACTCGAATGCGTGGCGAAATGCAGCTAGCTTCTTCGACGTTCCGACCTTCGAACAAAAAGTGCTCGTTGGCAGGGACACCCGGCTGGTCACCGAAGCCGCTGCAAAATACGGCTGGGCCGAGGCTGCCACAGACTGGCGCGAAGTGATCGCCCGGGACGACATCGACATCGTCGACATCTGCACGCCCGGCTGGATGCACGCTGAAATCGCCATCGCCGCCCTCGAAGCCGGCAAGCACGTCCTCGTCGAAAAACCCTTGGCAAACACCCTGGCCGAAGCCGAAGCGATGGCCGCGGCCGCACGCACGGCCCGCGAACGCGGCGTGCACTCCATGATCGGCTTCAACTACCGCCGCGTCCCCGCCTTGGCCCTCGCGAAGGAACTGATCGCCGAAGGCAGGCTCGGCACCGTCAGGCACGTCCGCGCTGCCTACCTGCAGGACTGGCTTGGCGACGCCCGATCCCCCATGACCTGGCGCCTGACCAAGGACACCGCAGGCTCCGGCGCCCTGGGCGACATCGCCTCCCACGCCATCGATCAAATTCTGTTCCTCCTCGGCGATTCCGTCACCGAAGCCTCGGGGCGGCCGCAGACCTTCGTGACCAGCCGCCCGGGAATAAACGGTCCCGAAGATGTGACAGTTGACGACGCCGCATGGGCCACCCTGACCCTCGGGTCCGGGGCAATCGCTTCCGTGGAAGCCTCCCGTATGGCGACCGGGCAGAAGAACTCCCTCAAGCTCGAAATCTATGGGGAAAAGGGTGCCTTGCTTTTCGACCTCGAAAAACTCAACGAACTCGCCTTCCTCGATGCCACCATTCCCGTCAGGGAACAAGGCTTCAGCCGCATCCTCGTCACCGAACCCGAACACCCATATTTAAACGCCTGGTGGCCGCAAGGTCACATTATCGGCTGGGAACACACGTTTACCCACGAAATCCGCGACTTCCTCATTGCGATTGGAAACGGCACCGAGCCGTCGCCGTCATTCGACGACGGCCTGTCCGTCCAACGCATCCTGGCCGCGGTCGAGGAAAGTTCTGCCGCCAAAAGCTCCCTCATCCAGGTAGCAGGGCATTAGGCCCTATCGGGCGTCGCAAAGAAGAGCCCAAAGTCACGGACCTTTGAGTGCCCCATCGCTCAAAGGTCCATGGCTTTGCACCCACAACATCAACCTGCGAGCCGTTACGTCATGCGCCGAAGTCGGTGGCCAAAGGCAACTCGAACGTGAACGAGGCACCCCTGGACTCATTTTCCTCCGCATAAATGCGGCCGTGTTGGCGCGTGATAATGCGGTGGCTGAGAGCTAGGCCAATGCCGCTTCCCGTGGACTTCGAGGTGAAAGCTCCGTCGAAGATGCGGCCGTCCGGGATGTGGGACAGGCCTTTGCCGCGATCAGCCACCCGGAAAACGCCAGCCGTCTCTGTGGTGTAAGTCGTGATGACGACGTGCCGCTCGCGCTGCGGCCAGCCAGACATCTCGTCAATGGCATTGTGGCAAAGGTTCAGGATCACCTGCCCCGTGAGGACTTTCTCGCAGCGAATCCAAATGGGGTTCTCGCTCATGACCAGCTGCAATTCCGTCTCGTGTTGATCAGCCCGCAACCGAATGAAGTAAAGACAATCCCTGACGATTTCATTCAGGTCCACCACTTGTTCGGAATGCTCAAGTTGCACGACGAAATCGCGCAGGCTCTTTACGATCTGGTTTGCCCGGTCGATTTGCAGCCGGGCATTATCCAGCCCATAAATAAGATCCTTGATGCTACTTTCGGGATCTCTTACTCGACGGGATACTCCCTCCACGAAGTTCGTTGCTGCCGCAAGTGGCTGGCCGAGCTCATGGGCGATCGCCATCGCCATATCACCCATAGCGTTGTACCGTCCCAGGTAATTCAGGTGCTCAAGGTCCCGCCGATGCTCTTCCTCGGCGACAACCTGCTCCGTAATGTCCTGGAGCAGCAGCATGGCACCGCGGAGGTCCTTTTCAAGCGCTATGTGCTGGCAGCTGACGCCAAACCATTTGTTGGCACCGTCGGGATGCACAACTTCGACGCGCAGACTCAAGGAGGATCCGTCAGCGGGATCCCTGACCAGAGCTTTTCGCAGGGCAGGCCTGGAGGAGGCAGCGCAGAGATCAACGAAATTCTCCCCCAGCAGTTCGTCCACTGCGTACCCCAACTGACCCGCTGCTGCTCCGCTGGCGAAAGTGATCCTGCCATCCCGGTCCAGCACGAGGATACCCTCAGCCATGCGCCGCAGGAATGCCTGCAAACGCCCCTCGGTCCTCTGTAGCTCCGATTTCAGGGACTCTTCTTTTTCGATGTCCCGGAACTGAACCATGATGGCCTCGCCGGCTGTCAGTCCGACCCGGACGGCAATGGCTTCAGTCAGGAATTCGCGCCCCGTCTTGGAGCGGTACATCCACTCGGTTCTGCTGGTTCCGTGGTCGGCCGCATCCTGGAGCCATTGCACACCCACCGAGCGGCGGAATCGGGAATCCGCGCTGCTCATGTCCGGCGCCTTGAGTGGTTTCAATTCCTCCAAGGTGAAGCCCAGCATGTCGCAGGCAGCCTGGTTGGCCCAGAGGATGTCCTTCGTGACGGCGTCATGGATCAGGATGCAGTAGCTCAGCGACCGGACGAGGCGTTCATAATCTTCGGTAGCGGGGCCCGGCCCGGCGGACGGACCCGGCTGCGTGGACGGAGAAGGGCCCGCGTCTCCGGGCTCGGCAGTCCGGCCCGCGGGTTCGCCTGGCAAGGAAATAGGCACACACGATTTTAGCGCGCGGACGGCATTCCCCGCATAGGTATTTCCCTTACTCTTCACTGGCATTTCCTTGGTTTACGGGTACGAATCACCGATTGAAGGCAACTGCCCCCACAAATAGGTTAAATCCCAGAAACAATTTGGCAGCAGTATCGATTGGAGAAATTCGATGACCGACGTCTTGGCTAGGGCTCCGCAAACCACGCTCGACAACGTGCTCAAGCTTATTGCCCAGCGCCGGGAAGAATTCGGAGAAAATAGATTTGTCCCCAGGGACATCATCTCGGAATTCAAGAAGTTGGGCATTTACCGGGCCGCCACTCCCCAACGCTTCGGCGGCGACGCTCTTCCGCCGAGCCAGTTCCTCCGGATCATCGAGCAAATTTCGGCCGTGGATGCTTCAGCCGGCTGGGTAGCAAGCTTCGGCTCCTCCGTCTACCTGGCTGCCCTGCCCCTGGAAACCCAGGCCGAGCTGTACGCCGACGGTCCCGATGTGGCATTTGCCGGGGGCTTGTTTCCTGTCCAGAAAGCCGAACGCGTCGATGGTGGCTGGAATGTAGCCGGTGAATGGAAGTTCTCCAGCGGCTGCAAAAGCGCCGACATCCTCGGCGTTGGACTCGTGGGCAACGAGCACACTGACGGCAAGCCGCTGACTGCCCTGTTGCGTCCCGAACAAGTCGAGATCGTTGAGAACTGGGACGTCATCGGCCTCAATGGCACCGGCAGCCATGACCTGCGGGTCCACGGCCAGGTGGTGAGGGACGAATGGACCTTTGTCCGTGGCGGCAAGGCCACCGTTGACGAGCCGTTGTACCGCTACCCCGCGATTGCCTACGCGGCCCAGGTACTCGCCGTCGTCAATCTCGGCGCTGGCCGCGCAGCCCTGGACTACGCAATCAGCACCGGGAGCGGACGCACCGGCATTACCGGCGCCCCCAAGCTTGCCGACAGGGCCTACTACCGCATGGACGTTGCCAAGGCCGAAGCGGAACTCCGCTCTGCCCGCGCGTTCTTCTACGAGATCTCGGACGAGGTATATGCGACGGTGGAGGCCGGCGACCCGGCGACAGACAAGCAAAAAGCGCTGTTGCGCCTGGCGTCCACCCACGTAGCCCGGGTCGGCGCCAAGGCGGTACACACTGCGTACACGCTCTCCGGAACGGCGGCCATCTACGACACCAACCCGATGCAGCGCTACCTGCGCGACGCCTCGGTGGTCACCCAGCACGCGTTCCTCGGCGACGGGATCTACGACGGCGCCGGCGCCGTCCTGATGGACGTCCCGCCGTCGATCCCCGCCTTCATCTGACCCAGGACTCAAGGAGCTGACATGAGCCAAACCGCCACCACGCCGCCACTGCGCGTACTGTTCTGCATCGGTATCAACCAGAACTTCTTCGATCTACCCAAGAGCGAAATCGGCATTGTCTGGACTGCCTTTTCAAGGATGATGGCCGACATGGCGCGTATGCCCGGCGTCGACGTTATCGGCAATATGGATGACGATTCCCACCTGGTGGGACCATCGGACGGCTGGCCGTGGACGTGCTACATCCTGGCCGACGTCGATACACAGGAGACCGTCAAGGCTGCGTGCAACCTCTTCCGCACGACGATGGTGGGCGAATACGCCCTCTGGCGGTACGCCAAGATCGAGGCGCGCATCGGCCGAGCCCTGACCATCCGCGACGACGTCGAAACGGCTGGCTAGCCCGATGGAACACGACACGGCAGCCACATTGGCCGAGCGCGTGGCCGTGCTGGAGCTCCAGGAAGCGGTGCGGGCCACGCTCTCCCGCTACATGGACCTGTGCGACGTCCCGCGACATTCCTTCCCGTGGGAGGACATGGCTTCGCTGTTCACCGAGCATGCGGTCTGGGAAGGCACCGGCCCCGAATACACCGGGAAATTCGGACGTCTGGAGGGCCGTCCCGCGATCCTCGCGATGCTCGCGAACTTCCTTCCGCCGTCACCGCACTTTAAGCGCAATGTCCATCTGCTCGGTAACGGCCTCGTCGCAGCAGCCGACGGCACCGCCAGCGGCCAGTGGATCATGCAGCAGCTTTCGGAGTACGACGGCGGCGGGACGGAACTGATCTCGGCCCGCCTCACGGTCGATTTTGAGCTCATCGACGGAACGGCCCGGATCTGTCATTTCCGCACCGAGAAGCTGTTTACCGCCGGTCTCGTCAACCCAGTCCATGCATAGCCCCGAGAAAGAAACCAAGGAGCATCCCATGACTTCACCAACATCCGAAAGGGCCGGCGGATTCGCGGGCCTTGCCGACGGCGACCGTGTTGCCGCCCAGCTCTACACCGACCCGGAGATCTTCGACTGGGAGATGGAAAAGATCTTCTACAGCACCTGGGTCTGGGTAGCCCACGAAAGCGAGATCCCGGAGGCCGGCAGCTTCAAGATGTCACACATCGGCCTTCAGCCGGTCATCGTCAACCGTGACCGCAAGGGCAACTTCAACGTGCTGCTCAACCGCTGCCGCCACCGCGGCGCGAGCGTCTGCGAGGTACCGAAGGGCAAGGCGAACGGCTTCACCTGCCCGTATCACTCCTGGTCCTACTCGTTGGAGGGCAACCTTCGCGGCATCCCGTACCCGGACGGTTACGAGGGCGTCACCGAGAAGCGCGACCTGCCCCTGCAGCGCCTGCGCGTGGAGAGCTACAACGGACTGATTTTCGCCAGTTTCAAACCGGACATCGAGCCACTCGATGACTTCCTCGGCGATGCGAAAATCTGGATCGACCGCTTCATGAAGCAGGGCGCAGGCTTCCCCGTCAAGGTCCAGGGAGAGCACAAGTTCCGCTTCAACGGGAACTGGAAGATCCAGCTGGAAAACACCACCGACGGCTACCACTTCCCCATCGTCCACCGCTCCTGGATGGCGTCCGTGGACGCCGAGACCGCGGACATGCTGTCCTTCATGACGGACGACGCGGCTGTCACCCATGCCCTCGGCAACGGGCACAGCGTCGCCATTATGGTCCCCGAACACGTAGACCTGGAGGAGGACGACGGCAACGAGGAACTGCAGGAGCGCTTCCGCCACATCATCGATGAGCTCTCCCAGACCATGCCCCAGGACCAGGTCCGCCGTATTGTCCGGTCAATGCACGGCGCTGGCTACAACCTGAACCTGTTTCCCAACCTCTCGCTCTCCATGTCCTTCTTCCGGGTCCTGCGCCCGATCTCGGTCAACCAAACGGAAATCCAGCACATGGCGCTCGGTCTCAAGGGCGGCCCGGAGAGCGTGAACCGCGAGCGCCTGCGGATCCACGAGCACTTCCAGGGGCCTTTCGGCTTCGGCACCTCCGATGACTCCGAGGCCTGGGACCGGGTGCAGCGCGGCGCCGTGGCGAACCCGGACATGCCGATCCTGGTCAACCGTGGTCTGGGACGTGAGGTGACCGTGGATGAAGGCTGGAAGACCTCGCACGTGACGGACGAAACCGGCATGCGCGAATCCTACGCAATGTGGAAAAGGATGATGAGCGATGAAAACTGACACCGTTGAAGAAGTGGCCGCGATCGACAACCGCCCAGCGCCCCAGCGCTACGAGCTGGGCCTCGGCCGGCTCGCCGATCCCCTGGTGGGCCGTGCCATCGAGCTGATCTGGCGCGAGGCCAAACTGCTGGACGACAAGGACTACGAATCCTGGCAGACGCTGTACACGGAGGACGCCAAGTACGTCATTCCCGTCGACCCTGACACCGACGACTTCGAATCGTCCCTGAACATGGTGTACGACGACGCGCGGATGCGCCACATGCGCGTCACCCGCCTTGTGCAGGGGTACTCGATGTCCGCCGTCGCTGCCGCCCGCACCTCTCGGACCATCTCCCGCTTCACTGTGGAAGAGATCACCGCGGACACCGTGACCCTGCGCTCTGCGCAGGTCCTGGTGGGCTTCAAGCGGGACAAGTTCCAGATGCTCGGAGCCGACCTCACGCACCGCATCCGCTTCATTGGTGACGATGCCCGGATCGAGCTCAAACTCATCCGGCTGGTCAACTCCGATTCCGCCGTCAACGCCTCCGGCTTCCTCCTCTAGGACCACCATGAACGTAGGATCCACAGTGAACCATGTAGCACTGGTCACCGGCGCCGCTCGCGGTCTCGGTGAAGTCATCGCCCGCAAGCTGCACAAGGAAGGCTTCAGGGTGGCGATCACCGGCACCAGCGCTGCCTCCGTACAACCCATCGCGGACAACCTGGACCCCTCCGGGGAAACCGTTTGGGCCGGCGCCCTCGATGTCCGGAAAAAGGCCGACTTCGAGGCCGTCAGGGACCTCCTTGTTGAAAAGTGGGGCGGCACGGATGTGCTGGTGAACAATGCCGGGCGTTCCCAGGTCGCGCCATTGCTGGAGATCACGCCTGAGGAGTTCTCCGCGAATGTCGAGATCAACCTCAACGGCACTTTCCTGGGCTGCCAAGTGTTCGGTCCGCATTTCCGGGACCGCGGCTTCGGCCGGATCATCAACATCCACTCTCTGGCAGGCCACAATGGCGGCACGGCCACGGGAGCCCACTACGCTGCATCCAAGGGCGGCGTATCCACCCTGACCAAGGTGTTCGCCCGGGAGTTCGCCTCCTCCGGCGTCACCGTCAACGCCGTCTCCCCCGGGCCGCTAGACCTCCCGGTGGTCTACGAAACCGTAGACGCGGACAAGTTGGACACCATCAAGGCCAACATTCCGGTAGGCCGCTTCGGCGATGCCGAGTTCATCGCAGACACCGTGGCCCTCCTGGCCTCCCCTGGCGCATTCTCCGTCACAGGGGCCTGCTGGGACATCAACGGTGGCCTCTACATGCGCTAGCGCCAGCTGGCCCGTCTACAAGCTGAGAGAAGAAAGGAGCGTTGCCCCATGGGCATGTTCAAGGTACGCGTAGCTGAAGTACTTGAGGAGACCAGCAGCATCAAGTCCTTCCGCCTCCAACGTGCGGACGGGGCACCGTTCGACCCCTATCCGGCGGGGGCGCACATCGACGTCGTCGGCCCGACCGCCGTCGTGCGCCAGTACTCGCTGTGCAGTCCACCGGACGAGCTCGACGACTACATCGTCGCGGTCAAGCTGGAACCGGAGTCACGTGGTGGTTCGCTGGCGCTGCATGACCACGTCAGAGTCGGTCACGAGCTGGAGATCAGCGCACCACGCAACCTCCTATCCGTCTCCGGGGACGCCGACCGGCACATCCTGGTGGCGGCCGGCATCGGCGTCACCCCGATGATCAGCATCGCCTACCACCTGCGCCGGAGAGGAGAGGAGTTCGATCTGCACTACTTTGCGCGGTCCCGCGAAGAAGCCGCGTTCTGCGAACTCCTTGAGAAGCGAAGCGGTTTCGGCGAGCGGGTCCAATTCCATTTCGGGCTGCAGCGTGACCAGCAGCCAGCCGTGCTGGACGGCGCATTCGCGGGCCTCAGCAGCGCCTCGCATGTCTATACGTGCGGTCCCCAGGGCTTCATGGACCGTGTACGGGACAGCGCCACCGCGGTGATTCCCGAGGACAACGTACACATCGAGCACTTCCAGGCCGGCGCGCCCGTGGACGCCGGAGGCGACACTCCCTTTGAAGTGGAACTCGACGACGAGGTTTACGAGGTCCCCGTTGGTCAGTCCATCGTGCAGGTCCTCGCCAACAACGGCGTTGAAGTGGACACTTCCTGCCAGGAAGGGATCTGCGGGACATGCATCATGGGGGTCCTCAAGGGCGAACCGGATCACCGGGACCAGTGCATGTCCAGCAGAGAAAAGAAGGCCAACGACCAGATCGCGGCTTGTGTCTCCCGGTCAAAGTCCCCCAGGCTGGTTCTCGAGCTGTTCTGAAAGCAGGAGTGCCGGCTTTCGCAAAGAAGCCCCGTGGTCGATCCATCCAGATCAGCCACGGGGCTCCTTCGTTCGTCGAGACCCCAAGAGGCCCGGCTTCAGCCTTAAGCGACCTTGACGTTGTTTTGCAGAATGTCCCGGACCAGTGTGGCGATGCTGTCCGCTCCGGTCTTCGCCTTGATTCGCGTGCGGTGGACATCAATGGTCTTCACGCTGGTCCCCAACTTCCTGGCGATGTTCTGGCTCGGCAGACCGTCGATAACGAGGGCTAGAATTTCCCGTTCGCGAGGCGTCAGGCCTGCGATCCGTTGCTCGATTTCCCGTCGCCCGCGGTCGGATTCAAAGCGCGCGCGGGCGAGTTCGAGTGTCTCCTGGACAACGTCGAGCATTAGCTGGGGATCGTACGGTTTTTCCAGGAAATTGACGGCTCCCTGGCGCAGGGCCTTCACGGACATCCTGATGTCGCCGTGGGCGGAAACAAAAATGATAGGTATCGGCGAAGCGATCTGGTTGAGGGTCTCTTGCAATTGAAACCCGCCGGCCCTCGGCATCCGGACATCCAGGACGAGGCAGGACGGAATGTCGGGGTCGTACTCGGCCAAGAACGACGCTACGTCATAGAAGCTACGGGACTGGATGCTGACGGATTCAAGCAGCCATGCCAAAGAGGCACACAGCTCCTGGTCGTCGTCGACGATGTAAACGAGGGCTTCTGGTGAATCCATGTGGGGACCTTGCACTGCCTGGGTGTAGTAGGGGGAAACTCGACGGTATCGAGTCCACGGCATGGCCGTCAATCAATAACGGACTAAAGAAACTACCTACGACACTGAAGTGAATTCTGAAATTGCGTGGGACAAATCGCAATACCCATTAAGTCCGGTCCGCCATAGATTCTTATCACAAGGATTCATGGACTGGCCAGAATTAGCGGTCACGACAGTTGGAGAAGAGAAATGCCTGAACTCACGCAAATCCAGAAAGATTTCCGGTCTGCCATGGCCCACCTGCCGGCGGCTGTGAACGTGGTGACCACCGCCGGTCCACACGGGCGCGTGGGAATTACAGTCAGCGCCGTCTGCTCCGTCACAGACTCCCCGCCCACGGTCTTGGTTTGTGTCAACCAGAACAGCGCCACACACGATATCTTCAACAGCAATGGCGAGGTGTGCATCAACGTCCTCAGCGGCGAACACGAGGAACTCGCCCGCCACTTCTCCGGAGCCACGCGCGTTCCCATGGAGGAACGCTTCGGCTGGGATATCTGGGAAGAGGGCGCTGACTCCGTTCCCGTGCTGCGTGACGCACTTGTCAAAATCGTCGGCCGGATCAGCGGCCGCTCCGTCCAGGGATCGCACTCAGTAATCTTCGTCCAGGTGGACCGTGTTGAGGTCCAGGAGGAGCGTGACAGCCTCATCTACTTCAAGAGGCAGTTTCATCGCCTTTCCGTAACACCGGAGCTTGTCGCTTGAGGTCGAGCGGTTCGCTCCGCGAGCTCTCAGAGGCCCTGTCTTCCGGCACAGTGACGCCAAGCGCCGCCGTCGAGCAGGCCTGGCAGCGAACGCACGCTGCGGAACCCGAGATCCGGGCTTGGGTGGAAATCGACGCGGCCGGTGCCCGCACCGCTGCCCGAGAACTGGAACGCGCGGCAGGCACGCGCGGTCCTCTTTGGGGAATACCGGTCGGCATCAAGGACCTCATCGACGTCCAGGGGCTGGCGACCCGCTGCGGCAGCGTACTACGCGGTGGCGAACCGGCTGTCACGGACGCCGACTGCGTGAAGCTTCTCCGGCAGGCAGGTGCCGTGGTCATGGGCAAGACCGTCACCACCGAGTTCGGCTATTTCGCTCCCGGCCCCACGCGCAACCCTGCCAATCCGGCACACACCCCCGGCGGCTCATCCAGCGGATCGGCGGCCGCCGTCGCCGCCGGAATGGTGCCGCTAGCCATTGGAACGCAGACGGCAGGATCGCTCACGCGACCCGCTTCTTTCTGCGGGGTCGCAGGGTTCGTCGCAGCCAAGGGCCAGTTCTCCATGAGCGGCGTCACCGGGCTGAGTCCCTCTCTGGACTCGCTCGGGTTCCTGGCACGGACAGTGGCCGATCTACAGCTGGTCTGGAGCGCCCTGACCCGTAAGGCGCCGCCGTCGACGGACTCAATCGACGGCGATGCCCCGCTCCTCTTGCAGTGGAACGGCAGTAGCCTGGGCGAGGTCTCCGCGGACATGGCAGCCGCCGTCGAACTGGCTGCCGTCGCGATGAGCCGCGAAGGTGCCCGATGCAGACCTTGGACCGACCATGATGTTGTCCGTCAACTGGCCGGCGACCACGCCACCGTCATGGCCTTCGAAGCAGCCCGCGAGCGCGCCCGGGAGCTGCAACAGTCAGACCTGCTAAGCGTCCCGCTCGCCGAATTGTTGTCCAGCGGCGCCGACACATTCGAGGCGGACTATGTGGCAGCGCTCTTCCGGATTGCCAATGCCCGCAGCTCGGTGGAGTCGGCCCTTGAACATTTCGACGCGATCCTCGGCCCGGCCGCTCTGGGCGCCGCTCCCGTCGGCATCGAAGCCACCGGCACTCCAGTTCTCAGCCGGCCCTGGCAGGCATTGGGCCTACCGGTCATCACCATCCCCGGCCTTAAGGACTCCGCGGGAATGCCCCTCGGCATTCAGCTCATCGGAGCCCCCGGCCGCGAACACCGCCTTTTCGCCATCGCGGAGCGGCTTGAAGCTTCCCTGGTTCACGTATAGCCAGGCAGGTCCGATGCACGAAGGAAGGTCCCGTTTGGATTTCCAAACGGGACCTTCCTTTACATGCGTCACACGGGGTTGCGCTTCGCCATCATGCCCAGGCCGCGTCCGCAGTCCAGTACTCGGAACCATTGGCGCTGATTCCATGCATCCATTCGGACACGCGTTTGAGCTGCGGCTCAACCCAGGCGGTGACCGTGTCGGCTGCCTCCGGTCCGTCTCGGTCCACTTGCCAGTGCACCCAGTTCACCTCCAGGTCGTTCTCGTCGTGGACGAACAGATCGACGTGGTGCCAGCCGTAACCGAATGTGTCCGCATAGCAGGTCAGAAACATCCGGTCATGTTTTGCGGGATGGGCCATCGGGCGTTCTCCTTTCACGTTGTTTATCAGCAGGGTATGGGGGATTTCCTTACCCCGGAAGGGCAGAAAGCTTTACGTCTGGCAGTGGTTTTTCGCATTTTCACGCACGGAATTCCACGTAAGGATATTGAGGGAAGGCATCGCCTTCGTGACCCACCATTCCAATTCCTGAAGGCACCCCGTGAAGATTGAGCGCATTGAGGCGATCCCCTACTCGATCCCTTATTCCAAGCCCTTGGAGTTCGCCAGCGGGCGGGTGTCCGACGCGGAGCACGTACTCATCCGGGTCCACACCGATGACGGCTTGGTAGGCACGGCGGATGCTCCACCACGCCCGTTCACCTATGGCGAGACGCAGGATTCCATCATCTCGGTGGTCACCAAGATATTCGCTCCCGCTGTTACCGGGCTGGACCCCATGGACCGCGGGAAGATCCACCAGATCCTCGCCCGGACAGTCCATAACCAGGTGGCCAAAGGCAGCCTGGATATCGCCCTCTGGGACATCATCGGCAAAGCCACTGGATTTTCGGTCAGCAGGCTGCTGGGCGGATTTACCGACTCCATGGAAGTCAGCCACATGCTGGGCTTCCAACCGGCGCAGAAGCTGCTGGATGAGGCCCTACGATTCCAGGACGAATACGGCATCAACACCTTCAAGCTCAAAGTCGGGCGCCGCCCGCTGTCGCTGGACATCGAAGCATGCCGCGTACTGCGCGCCGGGCTGGACCCGGACACCGAGCTGTACCTCGACGCCAATCGGGGCTGGACGGCCAACGAAGCGCTCGAAGTCCTGCGCCGCACGGAGGGCCTGGGACTCTCCCTCCTGGAGGAACCCTGCGATGCCAAGGAAGGAATGAGCCGCCGGCGCCTGGTGGAGAAATCCCCCATCCCTGTAGTCGGCGATGAAAGCGTCCCCACCGCCGGCGATGCCTCGTGTGAGCTGCTGTCGGGCGGATGCAACGCCATCAGCATCAAGACCGCTCGCAGCGGATTCACTGAAGCACAGCAAATACTTGGCCTCTGCACCGGACTGGGCGTCGACGTCGTGATGGGAAACCAGATCGACACCCAGCTTGGGACGATCGCCACCGTAACCTTCGGCGCCGCGCACGAGGCCACCTCGCGGCGTGCCGGTGAACTCTCCAATTTCCTTGACATGTCCGATGACCTCCTGGCCGAACAGATAGTCATCCAAGACGGCCGCATCCGTGTCCGGGACGTCCCCGGCGTCGGAGCTGACATCGACGAGGACAAACTCGCACGTTACCGGCAGGACAAGTAGCCCGCCTGGGCAGACCCTCCCCCAATTCCCTCGAATGCAAAGGAGCATCGTGCTGTACCTAGTCCGAATGGACGTCAACCTCCCCGCCAATCTGCCCGAAGAACAGGCCACGGCCGTCAAGGAGGAAGAAAAAACCTACTCCCAAGGCCTCCAACGCGACGGCCGATGGCCCCACCTATGGCGGGTCGTGGGGCAATATGCCAACTACTCGATCTTCGACGTCGAGAGCAATGACGAGCTACACGAGCTTCTACAGAGCCTTCCATTGTTCCCCTATATGGACATCCAGGTCACTGCCCTCGCCAAACACCCGTCGTCGATCTCCTGACGACCTCGATTGACCCACCCTGCTATTACCGCCTCACTGCAGAGTCGGAATGACAATGAAAGGACAAACCCATGTCTGTCGAAATCACCGCAACAGCCGCCGCGTCCGGGGCCAACGCCACCGAACGCTTCCGCTCGGACAAGTCGGTCGCCGCGGAAGTTGGCACCGAACGCGTCAACGCCCTTGCCACCCGCGCCATCAAAGCTCTGGCGGACACCGTGATGGAGGAAGAGGTCACCTACGACGAATACAACGCCCTGAAATCCTGGCTCATCAGGGTAGGAGAAGACGGCGAATGGCCGCTCTTCCTGGACGTCTGGATTGAACACGCCGTCGAAGAAGTCGCCAACGCGGACCGGGAAGGCAGCAAGGGAACCATCGAGGGCCCCTACTATGTTCCGGGTTCGCCTGTTCTGGCGACCCCGGCAACGCTTCCCATGCGCGACGACGAGCCCGGCACCCCGCTCCTATTCCAAGGCCGCGTCACGGATATCAACGGAGAACCCATCGGCGGTGCCCAGGTAGAGATCTGGCACGCAGACGACCTCGGCTTCTACTCTCAATTCGCCCCTGGCATTCCCGAATGGAACCTCCGCGGCACGGTGATTGCCGACTCCGAGGGCGACTACCGGATCAACACGGTGCAACCGGCGCCCTACCAGATCCCCACAGACGGCGCCTGCGGCGAGCTCATCGCCTCCGCTGGTTGGCATGCCTGGCGCCCGGCACACCTCCACCTCAAAGTCAGCGCCCCCGGGCACCAGCTCATCACCACCCAGCTGTACTTCACAGCTGATGAGCACCTCTCAGACGACATAGCCTCGGCCGTCAAACCCGAACTCGTCCTTCAGCCGGAGGATAAAGCGGACGGTACGGGCCGCGAGGTCAGCTACGACTTTGTCCTCGCTTCGGCTGGGTAGTCGCCAGAATTTGCGATGGAGGCGTGCAGTTCGGGTCAGTCCGAAGTGCACGCCTCTGCGCATTGCAGCGCGGTTTCCGGAGATGAACACGAGGCATCCGTGGAAGAAGGGTCGGTTCCCGTCGGGTCAACACCGTCGGTTTGCCTTTGGCGATGAACAGTTCTCCAGTCGAATGAACAGATCCGAAGCGGGCCGGGGAGACCGCTGTCCCCTTCTCATGGGACGGCGTATTTCACTGTCCGCCAACGGCTTATGACGTCCTGACTCTCCGCGGAACTTAGCGGTTTTCCGTGTGGGTTGAGGTATTCCGCGGTCGTCGCATCGTCGCACGCGGTCAGAGTAGTGACGGCTGGCTCGATCAGTTCCTGTTAAGGCCGAACTTGCGTGTCATCAGGGCGTCCTTGTAATGGGACTCGGCCAAGTCCACCTCTGATGAAGGTGTGCTGGGGCCGAACACGCGCAGAAGGCTGAAGACGAAGTGCCGGGCATGGTCTTTCTTAATCCTTGTCGCCTCGCCAACTGCACTGTCGTAGGCAAGCTGACGGAGGGCGACGTTCCCGCCGTGACCATCCTGTGCATAGGCTGTCCACCGGCCGAGAATGCGCTGAGCGCCTTCGGCCTTTCCGACGTACTGCCTGCCGTTAGTGGAGTCCGTGATCAAGTAAATGCCCTGAACCTCCGACAGGGCCACCTGCCAGTCTACGTAACGCGAATCCCCCACCATCTCGCACAACTCGTGATACGTGAGCAACACATTGTCGAAACCGGGGAAGGGAACCTTGTCCCGGTCCGCGATCTCCAAAACAGGCAGTTTCGCCGCCGTTTCCCCGTACCAGTACCAAGCCTGGGTATTGACTCCCCACTCAACAACCAGCCGGCCAACCAGAGGAGACAGGAAGCTACTCGGGCGCAAGTCGAAATGGATTTCAGCGTCTGTACGCTGGACCTCACCATAATTCTCCAAGACTCCGAATAACCGCGATCGGCGCCCGCCGTCGGCAACCAGTATCACCCAGTACCGCGGCGGCTTCTTGGCGAACTGTCCAGGCCACTGGACCCGGGTGTATTCGAGGACCCTCTCCACGGTCAGAACCTCCGGCCCGTGAAGGTGGACCGGATCGCCCGGCTTGAAGGCGTGGCGGACAACGAGGATGTCCTTCAGCTGGATCGGCTCCACATGATCTGCGCCCATACTCGCCAGGAGATGGCCAAGGGTGAGGGGCACGCTCGTGGCAAGTGCGGATTCCCCGGATACGTCGAGGACAAGGGAGTGCAGATCAGCCATGAGATCGCCTTATGCCGTGAAGCGAATCAGCCCGAGCTCTCCCCGCTGGGCCTACCGTCGAATCAAGTGTTTCTCTATCAGGATTGCGCTGCGCTGCAAATCGATGTCGCCGGCGGCCACGCCCACCACCAGGTCGAAGCCCTCTGCCGTGTTGAAATCGTGCCGGTAGCCGTTGATCCACAGCAGAAGGACCATGAGCGTCCACGCGGTGCGCTTGTTGCCGTCGATGAGCGGATGAAACCTGGCCACGGACTCGAGGAGCGCCGCCGCCTTCATGGCCAGTTGAGGATAGGCTTCCGTGCCCATGACCGTCGTTGCAGGGCGCGCCAAAGCCGAGGCGAGCAGCCCGATGTCACGGATGTGGAACCCGTACCGGTCGACCACCTGCAGTGCGTCCTCGATTTCGAGGTACGAACTCATGCATCCTCAAGGCGCTTGAGCAGCTCCGCGTCATGGCTCATCACGAAATCCAGACCCTCATTGATCTCGCGGCGGCGACCGTGCCGTTGCAGGACCAACTCGGCCCCCTGGAGCAGCAGCGCGGACTTGGACGTATGCTCCTCGGCGGCAAGCTCATCGAGACGACGGTCGAGGTCTTCGGGAACACGCAGATTCATAGCCATGCCCCATGGTACCAAACCAGTACCAAGTCACCTTGAGGTAAGGAGATGTCGACGTCTCCTCAAAGGAGCCTTTTTCGGTATTTCCGCGCACCTGCTTGGTCTTGCTAGGAGCCTGCAACCGTAGTCAGAAATCGCAAGGGACAGAACCCGAAGCCAGCTGGTGCGGCACTCACAAGCCCCGATCAGTGGGGTCGAGGCGGGAGCTTGGGCCGATAAAGATTAGTGCGGCTCGGATGACCAGGGCAAGTGAGAACTGAGTTACGAGCAGTTAGGGTTTCCTCGATGTGCTCGTGCTGATGATGCCACCAGTGGCTGGAGCACGTTCAGAGACGTGGCAGGCTTCGTGAAAAGCGTCTCGAGTGGGGTGCGCCACGATCCGGTCAAATGAGGTGCGCCCCAGCCCATTGGGTGAAAGGCAAGGCGTGAGTCTTTTGGAACGCAACTACCCCTGGAAAAAGGCGCGGGAGGTAAGGGTGGGGAGTAGGCCAGCAGATGCGCTGACGGCGATTACCGCGGGGGCTTTGCCAGGCACGTCCGGCAGTCCGATCGGGCATTGGATGCGGTCAATCTCGGACTCAGAGAAACCTTCCGCTGCGAGCTTCTGCCGGAACCGCAGCCATTTGGCGCGCGAGCCGATCAGTCCGACGCTCCCCAGGTCTCCGCGGCGCAGGGCTGCGTCACAGAGGAGGAAGTCCTCAGAGTGGTCGTGGCTCATGATGAAGTCGTGGGTGCCTGCGGGTAGCTCCCGGAGGAAGGAGTCAGGGACTGGCGTGTGCACTGACCGCACGTCCGCAGCACCGGAGGTCACGTCGGCCAGGCGCGGCGCGTCCAGCTGCTCCTCCCGGCTGTCCACCACGTACAGGTTCATTGGCACCCGGGACAGGATACGGCCGAGTTCGTAGCCAACATGCCCGACGCCGAAAATCGCCACTGTGGGAAGGGGCAGGAAGGGTTCGAGCAGCACACGTACCTTGCCGCCGCAGCACTGCTTCCCGTGCTGCGTAACTGCATGCTCGTTGAGTGGAAACTCGGCATTTTGGGGAAGGGAGACTCCCCGGTCCATCATGTCCCTGGCCTGATCCACCACGGTCGCTTCGAGGTTGCCACCCCCGATGGTTCCCCACGTCGAATCCGCCCCTACCACCATCTTGGCCCCTGCCTCCCGGGGGGCATGTCCGCGCACCTCAGAGACGGTCGCCAGGACGGCGGGCAAACCCGCGGCCCGCAAATGCTGCAGGGCGTCCAGCCAGTCCATGTCAGTGCGCTGATGTTGAGTAGGGCCGGCGGACGCTGTCGTCATGTTCGTCCGGAGCCGCCGCGGTAACCCGTTCAAGTGCCCAGAACACTGCCTCGGGAGTGGCCGGGCTCGCCAGCTCAACGGCCGTGCCGCCCGAATCGAACGCTGCAATCGCCTCCCGGAGCGCCTCGCGGACGCTGATGGTCAGCACGAGCGGGGGCTCACCTACGGCCTTCGAGCCATAGACGACTCCGCTTTCAGTGGCCTTTGCCAAGGCAGCCGGCGAGGCCCCCAACCGACGCGCGCCCGAGACTACTCAAACAGGTTCTTAGTCCCTCGTCGACCTCTGCACGGTCCACCCAGCCCGCAATGCCTCGGGGTTCACTCCAAACTGCTCGCCGCTACGGCGGTATGCCCATGTCCAGGTCGACCGGTCCTTCCTTGCCTCAATCGCCATCCGTATCGCGCGCTCACGCGGTTCGACCCGACAGTTCCGCTGTCCTGGTGTAGGAACTGTCCTCCCGGGTAATCGATGCCTCCCTCAAACGCGGGACGATTCAGTGCTGCCTCCCCCGTGCTGACCGGATGGTTTGACGCATACTGATGCACGTCCTCTCATGCCGGAAAAGACGAGCGGGCGGAGAATCCAAAATCGGACAGCAAGTTCACTCCGTTGATCGCTCGCGACTGATGAGAAGAGAGGAACAGTACGCTTCGGGCCACATCCTCCGCTGTGTTGACCGGGTATGGCGCGTCCTCGAAGCTTTCGACGCCCAGACCGCGACGTGCCATGGGCGTGTCAACGATCGACGGGCACACACTGTTGACTCTGATGCCGTGTTGGGCGTAAAGCTCGAAAGATAGGGCCCTGGTCAGTTGCACTAGGGCACCTTTCGAGGCGTTGTAGGCAAGCATGCCTGGGGCCGAGACGAATCCCGAATCCGACCCGATAATCGTCACGGATGCATGCTCTTCCTCGATCATGTGCGGCAGAGAGTGCTTGACAGCGTGGAACACGCCGAGCACGTTCACCTCAAGAACGCGACGAAAGTCGGCGGTAGTGACGTCACCGACGGCGGCGCCCAATTCCCCGTCAATGCCGGCACTGGCCACGACCGTATCGACGCCCCCCATGGCAGTGCTCAGTTCGTTGATGGCCCCAGCAATCTCCGTTTCGTCGGAGACGTCTGCCACCCTGGTGTGTACGCGATTGCCATATCCCGCGAGGGCGTCACCAAATGCCTTGTCAACGATACCGACCTGGGCGCCGCTTTCGAGGAATGCCTTCGCGACGGCCAAACCGATACCTGAAGCACCGCCGGTCACGATTACGCGTCCTGCGGCTTTTGTCTGACTCATGTCGTTCTCGCTTCCAATATTGTGTCCTTTTCAATTTCTCGCATTCATGGCCGGAGAATCTGAACCGTATCGGGCCCGGGCCGTTTTCCTGCTGGGGGCCTCCAATGCCTCGACCGATCCGGCACTCACTATGGGGCTCACACTGCCGTAAAGCCGCCGTCCGCCGTGACAACGGAGCCAGTCATGAAGAGCGACGCGTCCGAGAGCATCCAGCCCACAATGGCTGCCATCTCCTCAGGTTCGGCAATGCGACCCTGAGGAGTCATCTCAGCCATCTTTTCGAGGGCGCCCTCCTCGTTCAACCAGTCGGTGAGGAGGTTCGTCCGCACAGCTCCTGGAGCCAGGGCGTTTACACGGATGCCGAGTCGCCCATAGTCTGCGGCTGCTGACTTGGTCAGGCCAATGACAGCGTGCTTACTCGCGCAATAGGGACCGATTCCCGGCGCCGCAATTATCCCGCCCACCGATGCGGTGTTGAGAATGACGCCCCCGCCGGCACGGAGCATGGCGGGGATTTCGTGCCTCATCGACCGATAGACCCCAAAAAAGTTCACGTCAAGGATGCGGTTGACTTCATTGGGATCCTGTTCATGTAACAAAACCGCTGGTCCGTCGACGCCCGCATTATTGAACGCTAGGTGAAGTGCACCGTACTTCCTCTCAATAGATTCGACGGCGGCAGCGACGTCGCTGTCGACCGTTACGTCAAGCAAGATCGCGGATGCTGCGCGACCTCGCTCGACAATCTGCTTGGCGATGACAGATGTCGCGGCAAGGTTACGATCCGCCAAGATCACTGTCGCGCCACAATCGGCCAGATAGAGTGATGCGCTGGCCCCGATGCCTCCGCCCGCGCCGGTGACAAGACAAACTTTGTCGGACAGATCGGGATGTCCAATATGCGGAAGGGTCGACATAACAGATTCCTTTTGATGGTGGCATCACCACACGCCGCCGTTGCGGACGATGCCCGGTTGACGAGGACCTCACTGTCCGTTACGAAACGTTCCAGATTCTCGCCGCGGTCATTTCGACGTTTCACTCATCCCAGAGCTTACGTGCTGTCGCCCAGGCTGACGCGGCGGTTTCGTTGCTCGCAGGCATATAGCGCGCGCCCTCGAAGGAGTTGGCTGGAGGCGTGAACGCGCCGCGTTCGATCAAGCGACGGATGTTGTCGCGGTAGATATCATCGACCTCGGCGTGTTGCGCCGGCTCCTGCTTAAGCCAAAGATTTGCCGGGTGAATTGGCTTTTCGTACATCTGTTGGAAAATCTCAGTACGCAGATCTTTCATCCAGTTGGAGTTGAGGTTCATGACGCGGAACTGGCGCAGCGCCTCTACGTCGACAATCCCGGCGACGAGTGTGTTGTTGCCGGAGGAGGTATGAGCGACCACGTTGCCTTGATAGTCAATGATGTGGGAGTTCCCGCCGCCGATGTCGAATGGATGCTCCATTGCGGGGTGCGCATAGACCGGGCCAACATTCGGACAGATCATGTACAGGCTGTTGAAGTGCGCGTGGGCACGATTCTGCAGCAGCCAGGTGCCTCCGGCATCGGGGCCGGTTTGAGTCATCGGTACCGCCTCGCTGGGTCGATAGACGACCTCGGCGCCGTTGAAGGCCAACGCTCGGACAGCTTCTGGATATTCGCCATCACTACAACAGATCGTGCCGATGTTGCCGATGTCCGAAGTCCGTAGAACCGGATAGAAGGCATCGATACCACTGCCAAATAGTTCGACCCACCGATCGTAGATATCGTGGGGGGTGCAAGAGCGCTCACGGCACCATAGATGATTCTTGGCCGCGCGATGCACGATCTCACCTTCTGGCGAGATTACGATCATGTTGTTGAAGAATCTATCGGGCATCACCTCCGGCCAGCGCGCCTTGCACTGCACTGCAATATAGGTCTTGTAATGGCGCGCAAGGTCGGAAAGCCGCTCAGTTTCCGGTCCTGGGATATCAATGAACAGTTCGCGCGCTGCGGTCACATGTGGAATGTCGAAGATCTCGTCCGTAAAGCCGGTCAGGGCGCCCTCTGCCAGCGCGATGAATTTGACGGGCATATTTATGCCGACGGTCGAGACAGCCGCGTGGATCGCGTCCTCAATAATTGCCAGGTTCCGCCCGATATGTCTGCGCTCGCCGATCGCGTGCACGACCGTAGACAGTCCCACTGCCATGTAAGGAGCAACCGGCATTGTCTGGGCTGCTGTGGACTCTGAAGATCGCACCGTACCCGCTTTAATGCGCTCCTTTGGAGGGCGTGCGCCCTTGGGTGTGGCAATCATTCAAGTTCTCCCATCGTGATCGGTGACTCACACTTCGGCGACCCCAGTTCGTGGAGATGACCCGACCAAATCATGCGGCTGCCTCGGTGTTCGAATTGGGTCGTAGTCGGACGACTACAAGGCCGGTAAGCGCGGCTATCAGGAGCAGCCATGGTGCAAGGTTTAGCACCCCCAGGTCGCCTGTGAGTATGGAGTAGTTGGCAACTACGAGCCCGGCCACAGCGAGGAGGGATACTGCGGCGATTGAAGCGATGACCAATGTCCAGAGCAGACCGCCCGGCTCCGCCTTTTGACGGGAGAAGTAGACGACGACCGAGACTGAGGTCGCAGCCTGTAGCAAGATGATCCCGAGGGTAGCCAGTCCGAACGTGCTTGAAAGAACGGTGAGCAGAGGATCCGCGTTGCCGATTGCGAAAAGTGCAAGCAGCGTAACTGTCACCCCTGTCACAGCAAGACTGGCGACATGTGGTGAGTTAAGCCGGCGATGGATTTGACCCAGTTTCCGGTGAAGCATACCTTCGCGCGCCAGCGCGAACAGATACCGTGAAGCAGCGTTGTGGAGGGCGATGGTGGCTGCCAGTGCACTCGTAACCATTAGCCCTTGGACTGCCGTCGTGAGAACTGGATTAGTGAACTTGGCAAAGGCTCGGAAAACAAGGGTGCCAGGATTCTCGGCAGCGGCGGCGACGATCCCGTCGGCACCGAAGGCGATGACTACACTCCACATTGCGATTGTGTAGAAGACAGCGATGAAGATCACGGCGGAAATGAGAGCTCGACGAACAGTTCGCTGTCCGTTGAGTGCCTCTTCACTATATATTCCAGCTGATTCAAATCCGAGAAATGATGCAAATGCGAACATCAAACCGATTCCCACCGACCCGCTGACCACTGTCGGGGGCATAAACGACTCTGTGGTGATGCCCGAGCTGCCGCCGTGCACTAGGACGCCGACAATCAATGCAATCAAGATGAGCACCTCTAAGGTGAGAAAGACTGCCAGGACGCGCGCACCCATTGAGATCTCGCGATAGCCAACGACTGCGACGAGCAACAATGCAAATCCGGACCACACATACCACGGAATATCGATTCCAAGATTGTCCGCGAAAAATACATTGGCGAAAAAACCGAATCCTGCTGCGCTGCCCACGACCATCACGGTGTAAACAACGATTGCCACAAAAGCTGCGGCCAACCCTGCCGATCCTCCAAGGCCCCGCCGCACGTAGACGTAGAACGCTCCCCCACCGCGGACATGTGGGCTCATCCGCACGAAACCCACTGAGAAGAGTACAAGAATTAGCCCTGCGATCAGGTAGGAGCTCGGCATGCCCGCCCCGTTGCCTAGCAAAACGCCTAGCGCCCCGTTGCCGACAACTCCAGCCAGGGGGGCGGCGGCCGCGACGACGAGGAAGAATATGTCAATGGATCGCAGAGTGCGTCGAGGTGCAGACGTCGAAGAAGGAATCACGCCATCCAGCCCAGAGATAGTTGCTGTAGGAGGCAAGGCCTCGCGTTGTGTCATAGATCTTCCTTAATAAGTTTGCCCATGGATTCACTGAGCGGTGTAGGTATTGCCAACGTAGTGACGCGGGACACATGGGCGCTATCCACAATGCGCGTCCACTATCCACTGGGCGCAAGCGGGGCCGGTTCCGCACCCGTAGAGCGGTCCTTCGCCCTGAGGCTGCGCACGACGACGCCCAGTTGGCAGTAGCGATTCACGTCTCCAATCAGGACACGGGCCAATCTTCAATGGAGCGAGAAATGTGTATCACGTTGTCATGACGTGGGTCATACTTGTTTTTAGTTGGTCTCGCAGCCAGTGCAGAGTTCATGCCAAGCCGGTCTGCGCAGCAGCTAGGCATGAGAGGAGACCCGGAGAAGAAGGTTGCACGTGAGCAGGATTCTTGCACGCGATGTGCTCAGGGGCCGGCCGACGGTTGCGACTTCGGATGTTGGCAATGCCCAGGAGACCATCGCTGAGCTTTTTGGTGATCACAGGATCAGGCCGATTGGCTTCCACCAATCTGTGGACATGAAACTGCGCTCGGTCCGCAGAGGCGGCGTGGGCATCGAATTCCTGGACTACGGAACCGAGGTCCAGATCGATGCGCAAGCCCTGGATGACTTCTTTTTAGTGCAGATTCCATTGGCGGGCCGTGCGCGCTTGCAGGTGCGTTCGTCCATAGTCGAATCAAGCCCTACGCTGGCAACGATCCCTCCACTGGAGCGTCCGTTCACCATGACTTGGGACCGCGGTGCCCCACATCTCATCGTGTATATTCAGCATCAAACTCTGGCAGACGTCGGTGACCGGCTCTTCGGACAGGACAGCGGAACAGATCTGGATCTCGGACTCTCCATGGATCTGAAGGGAATTCAGGGTCGCGCCTTTTTGAGGTCAGTGGTAGAGCTGCAGGATGCGATGGCAGCGGAGCATGCAGCGGTCCCCGACCATCTTCACCGCCTGCTGGCCGAAACGATGCTCTCCAGGCTTCTCATGGCCACAATCAAGCCCCTCGAGCCAGCTCCAGCTGGAAATGCAGATGACCGCGGGCGGCTGACGCGGCGGTTCAACGAGCTTCTCGAACGTCATTCCGCGGAAGAACTGTCAGTCTCCGATATCGCGTTTTCGCTCGGGGTCTCCCTCCGGACCTTACAAGCTGTCGTGCGCTCCGAGCTGGGAGAGACGCCGTCCGAACTGTTACGGAGGACTCGGCTGACACGCGCACGGGAGTTGCTACTGGCCGCGGAGCCAGGAAGCGAGACCGTAACCTCGATCGCCATCGAAGCCGGTTTTTCACATCTGAGCCGTTTCTCATCCGCATACCTTCAAACGTTCGGGGAACTTCCCTCGGAAAGCCTCCACCGCTGAAGTGTAAGGGTACAGGCGAGGCAAAGAGCCGCGTCTTGACGTCGAAACCCCCGACGCGTCAAGGCGGACAGCTCGTCCATAGTGCTCAGGAACTCCCACTTGAGCCGCAAATCGTTAGACGCGGCGTGAAGTGCCAGCCATGCTCAGGGCAGCCGGAGGATGATCCGCAATTGCTCCGGCAGGGACCGCATAGCCGCGAGCATTTTCTTGTGTTCAGACAAAGGCAAAGGCAATCCTCCCGAACGGAAACGTCAGCCCATAAACTTGATGCCCAGGCATGGGCTAAATTGTGCGCGCTAACAAGGTTGTTGCCAAGCCGCTCGGAGGCCGAAGCCCTCCCGCTGGCCGGCACCGCGCGGGTCCAGACCGTCGCCTCCGGGTCCAACGGCTCGTCCGACGCCTCCGGAACGGTCAAGGACGTCGGATACATCGGCAACGGCGCGGGCAACACCCTGAGCATCTGGGACAAAACCGTCCCCTCAGCCTCACCACAGCCAGCGGAACACTCGTCCTCGGAAACCCCACCGCCTACGGACCCGACATTGACACCGTAACCCTCGCGAAATTCGTCGCGGGAACACCCACGATCCAATAAAGATCCCCTCCACCACGTCGAAGCCCGCCTGGGACCGATTTCCTGGGCGGGCTTCGACGTTTTTGGGAGGTAAACGAGCAGTCTTTCGCGGCTCCCCACGAACAAACACGTCGTCCGAGAAGCAAGTACCCTCGGAGCCTGCAGCCGCCGTTGAAACACCGACCGAACCCGGAAACATTGTGGCCCACTCGACCCGACTCAGGACAGGGCGGCCTGGCCGATATGGCGTTCGCTAGTGGATATCGCTGATTTCAATTGCCGCCGGGGTCCACCGTCCCGCAAATTCCGGGCTGCCAGTCTGCGTCACGATTCAACATTCGGGCGGTTGTCGGAATACTGCCTGTAGCTTTCGAAGCAGGATAATTGGATTGACAAGGCTTGAGGGGAATCGTGTTGGGGGAGATTGACGCTGGCCGTGAGGCTGTACTTGTGCGTTCGAAGGACGGAACCTGGTCATCTAAGAACATTGCTGGATACCGTTTGGACGGGCGATGGATCCACGTCAGGTACAACGATGGCAAGGAGTTCCGCTTTGGCGTCGAGCGGATTGCGATCCTTCATAACCCGGTGTGCATCCCGTTGGACCCGGATTCCCGGGTGATTGTGAATGACACTTTGTGGACGAGCACCGCCGGGCTCCTTCGTTTCGAGGGGCCCGACGGCAGATGGTGGAGGGTCTTCTACAAGACAGCCGAAGGCGAATTGAGGCACCGACTGTATCCAGAGTCGGAAATCCAAGTCGTCCGCGATGCGGCAGTTGATCCCGGTGCCGCAGACGTCCTCGAGTACTGGGGCAAACTCGTCTCGTTCCTTCCCGAGGACGACGCACTGCGGCGTCCGTATGGGAACCTTGATTTCGTGCACTCAGAGAGTGTCTTGGCCAGATACCTCGCGGCGGAGGCGATCGATCGGAGGGAACCAGCCGCACCGACGATCTTCCCGTTCTCGTCGAATTTGAGTCAGCACCAAGCGCTACAGACCGCCCTTACGCACCCGGTGTCGGTGATCGAGGGACCGCCCGGCACGGGAAAGACCCAGACAATCCTGAATCTCATCGCCAGCCTTATCACGGCCGGAAAGACGGTCGGCGTCGTCTCCTTCAACAATGCCGCAGTGGACAACGTCCGCGAGAAGCTGGAGAAAGAAGGGATCGGCTTCATAGCCGCCAATCTCGGACGAAAAGAGAAACGCGAAGAATTTTTCGACAAAGAACAAGACCGCAACCGGCAGATCGATGAACACGCCAACGACCCCGTGGTGCAGATACCTTCCCTGGATCACATCGATGAACTTGGCCACCGCCTCTACGAACTGCAGTCCACCGATCGACGCCTGCGCCAACTGGAGCAGGAACTCGCCGCATATCAGTTGGAATTCAGGCACTTCACAGCACACCTCGAACGGCAGGAACTACCAGAGCTGAAGCGGATACCGCTCTTGCAACGTTCCTCGGGGCGGATCCTCGACTACCTCGCCGACACCGAACTTGCGGCCGCTTACGCGGGACCAATCCACCGGCTTACACGACGAATCACCGGGTACTTCAAATACGGGCCCACGAAGGACATTGACCCGACCGACACCGACGTCGTCCTACGGCTCCAGAGCGCCTACTACACCCGGAAGCTTGAAGAACTCGATGACGAAATCTCCCGGGCCAAGGACCGGCTTGAAAAAGAGAACTATGAGGAACTTACCGAGAGCCACCGGCGGGTCTCCGCCCAGTACCTGCACGCCTACCTCCAACAGCACTACTCGAACCGGCCCAGACGAACTTACTCCCCCAATGACTACAAGAATCAGTTCCGCGAATTCATCCAGGATTGCCCCGTCATCCTTAGCACCTGCCATTCACTCCGAACAAGCCTCCCGGATGGTTTCATGCTCGACTATCTCATCATCGACGAGGCATCCCAGGTCAACCTCCTCGCGGCGGGTTTGACGCTCGCGTCCTGCCGGAACCTCGTGGTAGTGGGCGACCTGAACCAGCTCCCGCACATCGCAGACAAGACTGCGGCCGAGGCCGGGGGGCCTGCGCCCGCACCAGCCTACGACTACGGTCAGCACAACATCCTCTCGTCCCTCACTCATCTCTACGATGACATTCTCCCTAGCACAATGCTCAGGGAGCACTACCGCTGCCACCCGGCGATCATTGGGTTCTGCAACAGAAAGTTTTACAACGACAAGCTCATCGCGTACACCAGTGCCGTGCCGGGCGACCGGCCCCTCATCGTCGTGCGCACCGTCGAGGGAAACCACATGCGCCGGCACCGGACCGGCGGTCGGTCCAACCAACGCGAGATCGACGTCATCAGCGGCGAAGTGATCCCGGCCCACTGTGCGGGAATACCGAATCATCAGATCGGCGTCACCTCTCCTTACCGGGTGCAGGCCAACAAAGCCGGTGACGCACTGGACGCTGGGATCGAAGCAGACACGGTCCACAAGTTCCAAGGCCGAGACAAGGAAGTCGTCATCATGACCACCGTCTTGGACGAAACCTGGCGAGGGAAAACCGGTGTCAGCTTCGTTGACGACCCACACTTGGTGAACGTGGCGGTCTCCCGTGCAAAGCAACGGTTCATCCTTGTCACCAACAATGACATGCTGCCCAATAGTCGGAACCTGCGCGACCTGATCGAATACATCCGATACCGTGACCCGGACCACAAAGTTCAGGACAGTGAGATCGTTTCCATGTTCGATCTCCTGTACCGGGAATACTCAGACCGACTTCGGACGGTCGCCGATCGACTGCAGAGCAAAACACGCTTCAAATCCGAGAACATCATCTGGACGCTGCTCGGTGACATCCTCTGCGAAGAACAGCACTCGGACCTACGAGTCGCTTGCCAAGTCCTCCTTCGCGATCTACTGCCCGATCTCGGCCAACTCCTTCCCGAGGAGGCTGCATACGTCAAGCATCGCGCATCATTCGATTTCCTCGTCTACAACCGAATCACCAACCAGTCGGTACTGGCCATCGAAGTCGACGGATTCAAATACCACGAAGACGACCCCAAACAGCGCATAAGGGACGCCCGCAAGGACGCAATCTGCTCCAAATACGGTCTAGCGATTCTGAGGCTCCCCACCACAGGCAGCGGCGAGGAGCACCAAATCCGACAGGCACTCAAGTCCGCCCAGCAAACTGAGTGGATTTACCGAGAAAGTGGAACCTCTCGCTCAGGCGCGTGACTCGTGGTTTCGGACAACTGAAGCCCGATTCCGCGAGCGCCGTGGATCGCCTCTGACGGTCCCTCGCCTTCATTGTTGGAAGAATGGGTCGTTCTGGATCCTGAATCTGGAGGCCGTCCTGCTGCGGTTGAAGCAGCCGTCCGCCTACAGGCTCCAGGACGCCCGTTACATACAATTCCTTGCGCGGTGCGGGGACTTACTCCGGAAAAGTGGGCGTCAACAACCAGCGGAACGGTTGGGAATCCGCCATGCGATTGTGTAAAGCGCTGCTCCGCTGAGTGCAGATTGCCTCCGCGAGCAAGCCAACATGCACCCATACGACGGCGGGACGTAACGGCGTCGCCCGAATCGGCACTCACGGCACCATCGCCGCCGCGTTCGAACACTGGGACAGCAGAAATTACAGTCCTCTGCGTCGACGTCCTCGAACCAACCGGTTCGTGGACCACGATCAGTTGGAACTGCTTCGGTCACGTTCAGAGTGCATGGCTGGAAGCCTTGGCAACCCATCTGGGCAGGGTCGGTTCTGTTGATTTCACCGGACCCGGACCAGGTCGGGCCCGGTGCGCCATGGCCGCGCACTTATCTCATTCAGGCTTCAGACTTCCTTGCCTGGGCTCCAAACAAAGGGGCCTTCTCGAGGCCGCGAAGGTCTCAGCGTTCGATGAGCCGCCAGAAGCGAAGATCATCGTCTACTCGGAGAGACGGTACCCAGCCGACGTCGCCTTTCGCTGGGTACCGCCCATCCGAAGTAGTTCACAGAATGGCCGCACCGTCTTCCAATTGGTTACCTTCGGTGCACCAGGTCATCGCGGCCGATTTCCTCGACGCCTTGGCCGGAGCCACCACGCCCGCAGAACTAATCGGCATGTACTGGAAGGAATCGTTCGAACGCCGCAGCCGATACGTGTTTCTCTTCGGCCCCGAGCCAGCAGCCATCGCCCTCACCCGCACCTTCAGAGCCCGCGCGGTCGGCCTCGTCCTGGATCGCTTCTCACAAGTCACAGACAGGTCCGCCCCTTGTGGGCTCTTGTTCATGTATGGGCCGCTCTCCATGCAACCGCCCAACATCAACGGACCTCGAAGACTGTCTAGCCGAAGCAGCCAAAATCAGCAACGAGGCGCAGGTAGGCGAAGACGATCAGGTTCACGCGGCCAGGAACTCAGCCACGGCGAGCTTGAGGTAGCTCGGTTCGACTCCACGGGCGATCAACGTGTCCGTTCGCGCCCAAGCTCGGCCCGTTCGGGGCCGCTGCCCGCGTGCCAAATAGGCCCGGTGGCGTCACGAACACTGGCGCGCATGGTTTCACTGTAGGCGTCCCGCCGTCGTGACGTGCCCTGGATCCCGGTGGGCAACTTCCCTGTTTGGTGGCCGTGCGCGTCGGAATCCGTTTCCAAGAGTAAGGAACAACAATGGCTAGCCCTTTGAACCATTCTGTCCCCAATGCCTCTGGCTCAGGGCAGCCACAAGGGCCGGCTCCGGCCCATCCCAGCCCGTATAGCGAGGCACAGGGGTCGATGCCTCTGTTTGCGGCCCCGTCGAGGACGAACGTGCTGGCCATCATCTCGCTCATCAGCGCCTTCATGTTCAGCGCGGCCGCAGTGGTCACAGGCCACATCGCTCTGTCCGAGATCAAGCGGACGCGCGAGGCCGGACGCGGCATGGCATTGGCCGGACTCATCATTGGCTATGTCGGTGTCGCGTTCACTATTGTGTTCATCATCGTCTACCTCGCCCTGATCTCCACCATATTTGCTCACATGCCCAGCACAGGGACGGCATACCGGAACTGAGAACTGCGCGGACCGCGAACACGGTTGGTTAAGGCTTAGAAAAGGCGGCCGCTAAGCCTTCAAAAGAGGCTACGCGCGATGGGGTACGACCAATGCGCGAGTGGACAACGCCCAGAGAATGAGAAATGCTTCAGTCGGCCACTGCGGCAGCTGCAGGATAATCGGCCGGAACGATCAGGGTCTGTCCAGCGATCCGCCATGAGGCTGCGGGGAAACAGACCGCGAACGTGCGGTACCCAGCAGAACCGACGATGGCTAGCCCCACTAAGAACCGGTTTTCGTTGTGATCACCTTCTCCCTCTCCGGATCAATGTCGTTGTCCAGCAAGGAAGCCTCACCGGAGTCACCCGGTGAGGCTTCCTTTTTGAGCATGAATGGCTCGTGTTAGCGCGCTCCTATGGCAATTGGGAGTGACACCTTACGTGGCACCCCACGCGACATCAGTTGACCGGGGTGAGAGTCCAGTTCTGGTTCGCCTGGTTCACAGGGATAAATTGGTCGACTCCAGCGCCGACCCCCGTGGAATTCGCACCGACCTCCATGACTTGTCCCGAGTTGAAGTTCGAAATGCTGAAACTCCCATTCGGGCCGGACTGGAAATACCAGAGTTGGTGGTTTCCGCCGTTGGCGCTGTTCTGTTCCACCGTTGCTCCGTGCCATGGGCTGGCCCAGGTCACATCGAGCGGCTTTCCGCTATTGCGGTTGATGATCTGGAACAGATTTCCACCGACGGGTTTGATCTGCCATTGCTGGTTCGTGCCGCCATTTGGTGTGTACTGCTGCAGAACCGTTCCGTCGCTGGTGGAGAAGCCGTTGATGTCCGCAACGAGGCCGGAATTGACGTTGGTCAGCGTGTAGTACGTCGTCGGGTTCGTGCCCGGGTCGACGAAACCTGCGCCGGTTGCGATGGGGTTTCCGAGGACTCGAACGTCGGCGATGAAGAAGTAGTTGCCGTCGGTTTTCTGCACGCGCACGTACCGGTACGCGGCTGTCGAGAAGACGTTGAAGCTGGCAGTTCCCGCATCCGGGATGCTCGAGGTCTCCCGTGCAGCCGTCGTGAAGCTGGCGAAGGTCGGGTCGTTGGACAACTCGACCTGGAAACCGGTGCGGGTCTGCGCCTGGTCAAGATCCTGACGGGCGACGACCTGGACCTGCGCGACACTCGTTGAGGTGCCGAGATCGACCTGCCACCACGCGTTGGTGTCCGTCGCGGACGCCGACCATCCGGTGGAGCCGTTACCGTCCACTGCGTAATTCGCTGTCGTCGACGAAGAATACGTGCTCGACGCACTTGCCGGATGCCCCTGCGCCAGGTCGACGGCATTGCGGAGGGATTGGTAGGCGGGCTCGAGTCCGGCCGCCTGAATGACCGACTTTCCGGTGGACGCAGTACCCGAAACGGTGACGCCGGAGCCGTTCTGGTTCTGGTTGAGGGTCTGGTCGACGTTGGAGACGACGTTATTCAAGACACTCAGCTGATCGGATCCCTCATCGAGGTAGAGCCCGCTCACAGGTGAACCGCAAGCCGCAGCTGAGCGGTGTACATCGTGAATGTAGTTGTTCGAGTAAGTGCTTCCCGGATCCACCGACAGGTGATAAATGGCCCCAGTATCGCAGAGCCGATTCACAACATTGCTGATCTCGTTGTTGGTGACGGTGTTGTTTCCGGCGGCCCCTGCGGTGTGCTGCCATCCCCATCCAACGGTGATACCGGCCCAGGGCGTGTCCGAGATCTCGTTGTGTTCGATGACCGTGGAGTTCACCCAGCCGGCGTTGACCGCCGCCGTGCCGTAGTAGTCGAGGCCGATCCTGGTGATCAGGTTATCCGTGATGACTTGACCCTTCGCGACCTCACGCACGTCCTCGCCCGCCGGGGTGGTCGGGGGGTTGTACAGGGAGTGATATTCGACGTTCGGGTCGGAGAACTTGCCGATCATGATGCCGTTGCCCGAGATCCCGGAGATCACGTTGCCGGTCGCGACGCCGGCGTGCGAGCCGTGATCGAAGTCCAGCGCCGTTGAGCCGATATTAGTGAACTTGTCACCGAGGAACTGGATGTTCGTGGCGTCCGAGACGTGCACGGCGGCGGGCGGACGTCCGACGTACTGCTGGTTCTGTGTGTTGGCGCTCAGGTTATAGAGGCCACCTTGCGCATTGAGGTATCCCGACGTCGTCGGCCGTGTCCACGTCGTCCCGGTGAAGGTGATACCCGAGAAGGTCACGTTGGTCGCCTGGTGGTCTAGATCGGAACCTGAGACGTCGAGAACTGTTTGAGCGACGGGTGCCGTGATCGTTGCGTTCGAAATGTTCTCGCCCGCGCGAGGCATGTAATAGACGGTCCCGGCCGCGTTGTCGAGATACCACTCGCCGGGTTGAGTCACGAACGCGAGCGCTCCCTCCCAATGGAAGGGCGAACCGTTCGCCAGCATTGGCCAGGGGCGCTGAAAGAGAATGTTCGATTCGGTGCTCTGAAAACTAACCGTGGCCGTGCCCCCGTTGACCGCGATGTTCTTGACCCGGAGGTAGCTCTCCCCCCATTGCGTTTCGAGCACCATCTCCGGCGCACCGGATGTCCACGAGGAAACGGATGCGGCGGGAACCGTGACCGTCTGCGCCGTAGCGTCCGAGCCTGTTATCTGGAACCAGGAGCCGTTGTCTGGGAACCGGGCCCGCGTAGACCGAGCTCCGTTCACATACAGTTGGCGGAAATCGAGGGAACCCACGCTCGCCTTGTAGACGCCACCGCCAGCACTGGTCCATCCTGTGATGGCCTGCGCACCGGAGACGACGGGGGTCTGACCCGGCACGGCCTGCCAGCTGACTGTGTGGCCGTTGGTGCCAGAATCCAGGTTCGTCAGCGAAAGTGTCGACGTCTGCGAATAGGTTCCGCCCTCCAGATTGACCACGATGTCGCCGCTCATCGACGAGTTGACCGAGCGGACCGCAGTCTGCGCCTGGCCGAGGGTCCTGAACGCCTGCGTGCTGCTCGACCCCGGGTTCGCGTCATTGCCGTTGACCGGGTCGACCCAGAAATTGGTTCCGGTCGCTGCAACCGCGGGGTTCGCCGCGACGAAGCACCCTCCAAGAACTGCTGCGGCGACGATCACCCCCAGTGCGCGATTGCGTCCGACGGGCAGTGATCTCATCGTTGCTCCTCATCTTTAAGGCAGGAATCGCCGTGCGCGAACCCATGTGACGTAATACATATCATCTTTCCGACGAATGTGTCTACGCTCGTGAAGAACTGGTGGGCCCGAAATATCGAGCAGAAAGAGCCCTGTGATACACAACCTGGCCATCACAAGATGAACTCGGGCAATAGCACCCCGTCCGTCCGCAAACGAACGTTCACAAGAGGTCCAATGGGTTACTGCGCGGGCCCTGAACTGCGAGGGCTCACCGTGTATCAGTTGCCGTGTACACGCCAGGGTAACGGCTTCCCCCATTGCGAGACACATTCACCCTGCGGAATCCATCGCCCCGGGCGAAGCAAAAGCCGGGCAGTTTGCCCGGCCTGGTGCCCTGAAACGGATTATGCAGCGGTGAGCTTGTAGCGGTCTTCCGGGATGACTTCCTTGCCGGTGTCCGACTGTCGCTGGCTCAGCAGCTCGCCTTCCCAGCTGTAGCTAAGGCCGGTGCCATCTTCGAGAATCACGAACACCGTTTTTTCGCGGCGTAGAACTGGATACTTATCGTTTGCCCTCGGAACTTGTCTGCCAATGCTGCGTTCAGCCGCTCAGTCTCGTCGACCCAGGGGAAGCCTTTCAGCCTGCCTCCATCACCTTTCCAAGACAAGTCCGCGAACATCAGGGTTTCATCCGCGCGCCAATCATCGCTGAGCAAGGTGGGCATGGGCGGGCCTTGATGATGCGGTTGACCTGGCTTTTGCTCTCTCCCAGCCTGCCAGCGATATCCCGAACGCTCATTCCACGAGCATTGAGAAGATCCACCACATCCTTGAGGATCAGATTCCTCGCGGCAGCGGCCTGCCGGATGGTGTTCCAGGCGATGACGGCCTGATCGTCTCAATCTGATCAAGAATCGGCGGCCCGGCTTAGCGACATGGCTGCTGTACTGCTCAGCAGCCCTAGCGTCGGATATTTCACTTTTTCACAAGCCACCTTTAAGAGCGAGTCGCGAGCAAATTGCAATAATCAGCCGCAAAAAATCAGACTTAAGTGTGGACAGTATCCACACCACCTTTGGCAGGACAAACGGACATGCATGACACTCCCCTTGCCACCGGGAGCGGCTTTCCAAGAAACTTCGGCGCCAAAGTCGGCTTCATCATGTTGCACCCCGAACCCCGAACCATGAACGGGTGTTGGCCATCCACGACCAACCGAAGCGAACCGAAACGAGGAACCGCGCGACCCCACCACAGCAGCCGGGGAACCACCAGCCAGGACCCTGAACCCGCCACCGACACACCTTCACCGGCCACCGCGGCGGCCAGGCCAAAGCCCGCGCCACAGCGTCAGAGGGACCTGACCACAAGCTTTGTACACACGTTAAAGCAAAAACCCCCTCTGACGAGGGGGAATGCTGTGCCCGAGGTGGGACTCGAACCGGATTCCAGGCTCCGGAAACACTGGTAACCCCCGAAAACATGCCGAGTACGGCCCGGTCCGGCACCGGTACGGCCCAGTCCGACGGCAAGGGTGTGCACATTGTGCACACCCCATTTGGCCCCCTTTACAGCACCCAAGTCCCGCGTTTAGGGAAGTCATCTCATTTCCCTACGTGGTGTCATGACACCACGTAGACTTGTTGGTGAAGCCAACACCCTCTCGAAGGCAGGAGCGCGCCATGTCAGCAGGGACACCGCGGCACACGATCCGTATCAGCGATGACCTGTGGAACGAAGCGCAGCACAAAGCCATGCGGGAAGGCACCTCGGTGTCCGAACTCATCCGCATCCGGCTCCGCGAGTACATTACAGCCCCGGTCGAGCACCGGCACACGATTGCAGACTCCCTCGTGTACCTGGTCCCGGACGCCTTCGATGACCTGCAAGGCCCCGCCACCGGAGCCGTGGAACTCCCCCTGCACCTGGACTGGGGACCGGAGAGGACCTACAACGTGGACGATGACGGCAGCTGCTCCGTGCTGTACCAACTCACCCTTCAAAACTCCGGATCCATTGAGGAAATCTGCAGCATCGTCCACCCGGGACGGCTGACCGCCCTGTGGCCGACCATGATCCTGCCCGCCCGCTGCAGGCAACTCTGGGAAACCAGATTCCCCAGCTCCCCGCCTCCCGCGAAGCGAAGGAACACCCGTCGTGGACCACTCTCAGCGCGTAGCAGCCAAGATCGCCCTTGCTGTCCTGGCAGCTGATGGCTTCCTCCTCGCCGGCGGCCAGGCCCTGATCGAACGCGGCATCACCCAACGCCTCTCCGACGACATCGACCTCTTCGCCCTCCATCGACGCCGCACCCCGGCAACCTTCGCCGCATCGGTGCAGAAGATGACAGCCGCACTCGAAGCCGCCGGATACACGGTGGGGGATCACCCGACAGTACGAGGAATTCGCCAGCGTCGCCAGTGGACACAACGAAGAAGCCGTCGTCATCGACCTCGGACTGGACTGGTGGGAGAACTCCCCGGCCATCATCGACCTCGGACCGATCCTGTCCCTGAAAGACTCCGTCGCATCCAAGCTGCTCGCCGTCTACTCACGCGGCTACGCCCGCGACTACCTCGACGCCTACTCCATCATCACCAGCCACCGCTTCACCCACCAGCAACTGATCACCCTCTGCCAACGCCGCGACCCGACCCTGGACCTGCCAACGTTCGCGGCCGCCATCGCCAGGCACCGGACGCTCCCCACCACCGAATTCACCAAATACGGCCTGGAAGCCCGTGAACTCCCTGCCATCAGCACCACGCTCCTGGACTTCGCCAAGTCAATCCACAAAACCAGCAACAATGCCGGCACAGCCAACACAGACGCAGCCAACCCCACCGGGCCGGCAAGCCCCGAACCCGGTCCCGAACTGCTCTAAGCGCCAATCCGCGCAGCACCGCAGCCAACTAACACCGAGACCTCCGAAGTTTGCCTAATTCTTTCAACCAGTTGGCAGCCGAGCCGAAAGCGGTCGGTCCACCGACTCGTCCTGCCCTCCGACCACGCCTTCCGCACTGCCCTGCGCCTCGCCGGGCTTCACCCGGAAAAGACCCGAAAGGGTAGAGCCTTCCCTGGGCTGCGCATGACAGGACCAGCCGCCGTGGACTACATCCTCAACAGCAGCGCCCAAACCCCGGCGGACCCCAGGTAGCGCACGAGGTCACCGGCCGGCCGGCCGTTATGACGGGCCGGGCCCTGTTTCCGGCTGGCCTCCGGCACCCACGCCGCGCCCGGTCTGCAAGAAGTCTGTGCGCTGCGGCTTCCCGGAAAACAGCCCACGGATGATGGACCGGGGCCAAGGTAACGCGCCAATGCCCGTTTTTGCGCCCCGGCCGTCGATTCAGCCTCTAAGCGCCACGCCGAAGATTTAGCACAAGCGAGCTCCAAGCAAGCGGCATTGCTCTTAGGGGGCCAGTTCGCCCGCCCGAGTCCAGCCGAGGACCTCGTACCGGTCCGCTGCCCCGGCGTCGACGGGCGCATAGACAATATCCGCGCCCTCGACGAAGGCTTCCTCCGCCAGGCGGGCCAGAACCACGGCCTCGTGATCGAGCGCCACAGTGTCGCCGTCCACTGCGCGCACCGGGCCCACTACAGCGAATCCGTCGCCGAACGCCACCCGTCCCCGCGCCAGGGGGCGGTCGAAGCGGGTCAGCTCCACGACGTCGTAATCCTCCAAGGGCGCCTCGAACACGCCGAACTCGGATTCCAGCGGCGGCGCGCTGTTGACCTCGCCCGGCGGGGCGATCATCAGGACGCCGACGGGAAGTGTTTCCTCCCCTTCGTTGAGCCGCGCCCACAGGGGCTGCCAGTCGTGTGTGGTGTCCGGTGCGCTCATTCACCAACCCTATCGTCGTCCCTTCGCCAGCGAACCACCGGGCCGAGCATTCCGGGGCAGGAGGGTTGAGCGATCAGCCCGCGCGGCTGCGGCCCTTCGGTGGTAGACCGAAAGGACATGATTTTCCGGGGTTTACCAGCGTGAATGGATCATCTCGCGGAAGTATGTGTCGTAGATTTCCCTGACTCTGTTCTCGAAGTCCGGGCCCAGGTGGTCCAGTATTTGAATGGAGGCGGCGTTGGAGCGGGCTTGTTCGGCGTTTCGGGCCCCTGGTATGACGGTGCTGACCCCGTCTTGCGCCGCGATCCAGGCGATGGCCGCTTGGGCTGTCGTTGCTCCGGCCGGGACAAGCTTTTTGAATTCTTCCACCGCTTTGAGGCCGTGTTCAAAGTCAACTCCGGAGAAGGTCTCTCCGACGTCGAATGCTGCACCGTTCCGGTTGTAATTCCGGTGGTCACTATCGGCAAAGACTGTGTCCTTGGAATACTTGCCCGAGAGCAGGCCGGAGGCCAGAGGGACCCTGGCGATGATACCGACTCCGGCGTTCTTCGCCGCGGGCAGGACCTCGTCCAGGGGTTTGAGCCTGAAGGCGTTCAGAATGATCTGGACGGTGGCCGTGCCGTGTTTGATGGCCTCGAGTGCTTCATCGGTCCGCTCAACGCTGACGCCGTAGTCCTTGATTGCGCCTTCACTGGCGAGCGTCTCCAGCGCATCGTAGACTTCCGGTCGGCTGTAAACCGCGGTCGGTGGGCAGTGCAGCTGCACCAGGTCCAGGCACTCCGTCCGGAGGTTCCGCCGGGAACGGTCAACCCACTGCCGGAAGTTGGCCAGTGTGTAGTTCTCCGGTTTCTGTTCCAGGCGCCGCCCGATTTTGGTGGCGACCGTTATGTCCAGTCCGGGGTTGGCCGCGAGGAAGGTCCCGATGGTTTGCTCGCTCCGCCCGTCGCCGTAGACATCGGCGGTATCAAAGAAGGTCACCCCGGAATGCACTGCGGCTTCCAGGATGTCGTTGGCTTCCTTCGGATCGACGTTGCCCCAGTCGGCACCGAGCTGCCACGTGCCAAGTCCCATAACGGAGACGGACCGCCGTGTCTTGCCCAATACTCGCTGCTTCATGCTTCGACTATAACCACGGCACAACAGCCCCGCCCGCATGGAAGGGGGCCAGCTGATCCTAGGACCCGAAGGGCCAGCCACGCCTGGTCGAAAGATGCTATCTGACGCGTAGTCTCGGAAACGGCTACCGGCACAGGGTCCGCACATGGAACGACGTGGTCAGGGTCCGGGGTGCCGCCACACGGAGGCCAACTTCACGGACAAGAGAAAGCGGGTCAGTAAAGATGGAATTCAGGTACCTTGGCAACTCCGGCTTCAAGATCTCGGAAATCACGTTCGGCAACTGGCTGACCCACGGTTCCCAGGTCGGGAACGACACCGCCGCCGCATGCGTCCGAGCAGCGCTCGACGCCGGAATCAGCACCTTCGACACGGCCGATGTCTATGCCAACACCGCGGCCGAGACCGTCCTCGGTAACGCCCTGAACGGCGAGCGCCGGGAATCGCTGGAGATCTTCACTAAAGTATTCGGTCCCACCGGGCCCAAAGGCCACAATGATCTCGGGCTCTCCCGCAAGCACATCACGGAATCCATCAACGGCTCCCTCAGGCGCCTGCAGACGGACTACGTGGACCTCTACCAGGCCCACCGCTATGACTTCGAGACGCCGCTGGAAGAAACCATGCAGGCTTTCGCGGACATCGTGCGGCAAGGCAAAGCCCTGTACATCGATGTGAGCGAATGGACAGCGGAGCAGATCCGTGACGGACACGCGCTTGCCAAAGATCTGGGTTTCCAGCTTATATCCAACCAGCCGCAGTATTCCATGTTGTGGAGAGTCATCGAGTCCGAAGTGGTGCCGGCGTCGGAAGAACTTGGACTCTCCCAGATCGTGTGGTCCCCCATGGCCCAAGGCGTACTGAGCGGCAAGTACGAGCCCGGGAAACCTGCTCCCGAGGGCAGCCGCGCCACAGACACCAAGGGCGGAGCGCAGATGATCAAGCGTTGGATGTCCAACGAGGTCCTGGCCGGCGTCCAGAAGCTCAAACCGATCGCGGAAGAAGCCGGACTGACCATGGCCCAGCTCAGCATCGCCTGGGTCCTGCAGAACCAGAACGTGGCCTCGGCCATCACGGGCGCGTCCCGGCCCGAGCAGGTCGCGGCCAACGTGGCGGCATCCGGAGTGAAACTGGATCAGGAGATCATAGACAAAATCGACGCCGCAATCGGCGCCCTCGCCGAACGCGACCCCGCCCGGACCAAAGATTCCTCACCCGCCACCCGGGAAGCATAGGCACCAAACGGCAGGGGACGGCCGGACGCCCACCTTTCGGCAGGGGACGTCGGGCCACCCCCGTTAGACATCCTGGTCCAAACCGACCGATGGGTCTGCGCCTCGGGCCTTGATTCTGCGTCAGCTCAACGACTTCCTGGATCTTCGACTCGGGAATCACCGGATTGCGCCCCGCTCGGGCTTCAGCGACCCGAGCTTCTTCAATCCGTCTCCGTCAAAGCTCACGCCACGCACCAGCGGTGCCCGGATTCACGCCCACCACCGCGCCTTGGAGCACCCCGATCGAAACCGTTCGTCCTCCAAAATTGGGACTTCGTCAGACTATTCACCCCTTGAGGTCCGGGAGAGAATGGACTTCAACCGACCCGGCAAGGACCGCCCACAAGTAGCGGATGGCACGCTCAACCCGGTCCAGGTCAGCAAACTTGCACCTACCCTTCGCTGTTCTCATCGACCTTCCTCGGCAAAACATCCTGGGAACGGGACCGACTGCAGCACGAACTGGGTGAAGCGGGCCCAAACCTCCCGAGCAGCCGATCGGCCACTACCCAAAGCGCAGGCCGGCCCACAAGCCGGGTCATCAAGCGGCATTACGCGGTTCCGAATTTCGAGCTCATGCATTGGGGCATGTTCGTCGAAGGGTCAGAGTCGGCCCGCGATAGGCACCTTCCATAAAAGCAGACGTAAGTGTGGACACTGTCCACACCCCATTTGGCCGGACAAACCGACAGGCACAGCTCCCCCTTACGACTCGAAGCAGCTTTCCGAAGAAACTTCCGCGCCAAGGTCGGTTTCATCATGTTGTACCCCGGACCCTGAACCATGAACTGGTGTTGGCCATCCACGACCAACCTGACAGAACCGGAACGAGGAACCGCATAACCCCACCCCAGAGCAAGCCGAGGGCCCATCAGCCAGGACCCTGAACCCGCCACCCACACACCTTCACCGGCCACCGCGGCGGCCAGGCCACAGCCCGCCAACCTAGCGTCAGAGGGACCTGACCACAAGCTTTGTACACACGTTAAAGCAAAAACCCCTCTGACGAGGGGGAATGCTGTGCCCGAGGTGGGACTCGAACCGCATTCCGGGCCTTGGAAACACAGGGAACTCCCGAAAACATAGCCAATCCGAGCCAGTTCGGCACCAGTACGGCCCAGTCCGACAGCCAAAATGTGCACATTGTGCACACGCCGCCTTTTTCACGGAGACGAATGTCCGCTATGGCAAAAGCGGTCTGTCCGACCAACCGGACAATCGTCTCAATTGTCCTGTCCTCCCCCTTGCGACATCCAGTAATCGTTGATCGCCTGAACGGCCTGCTCTTTCGTCATCCGGGCAACATCTCGTTCATTCATTCCAACGGTATGGGTGAGTTGCCAGACCAGCGCCAGGGGAATAGCCGAAGCGGGAGGGGCTGCCCTTCCGCGGGCAGGCAAGGCTCCGTCATCGACGCATGCCCAAAACTCATCCTCACTGACCTCGAGCTGGTCTTGGAGAATATGGTTCCAGATCGAACTCGAATACGTGGTGCGATCCACCGGGCGGGAAATCCGGGTCCGCAAGATCCGTCCGTCTTGCAGACTCAACCGGTAGGTCGCGTGATGGCGCACTGGTTTCCCGCGGGCATTCGTCACCAGCTCCCAGCGCTCGGTTCGACAGAACTTCTCATGGTCGTCCCGTCCGCCCACGCGTCGGACGCTCATGCCACCGAGCCGGTGAGCCACGCGGTCAATTGCTGATCGGTGCACAGATCAATGAGCTGAACCAAGGCCCAGTTCTCACGGTGATTGGGCGCCGCGTGCAAATGGTCCACCCAATCCTCCGCGTAGTCCCGCAAAGCATCGACAAAGTCCGCCAAGGCTTCACCCAGTTCCGTGGCCTCAGCGGCAAAAGGCTGCCCTGGCATGAAGACAGCCCATGCTCCGTCCTCGTTCACGACCTGGACATTGGCGACGACCGTCAATTCCAGATAACGGCGCAAGCTCTCTCCATTGACGACGGCGGCCGTGGCTCGGTCGGGCCGCCGTATCGTGGACAGCCCTCCCCGCTCGCTGGCATCGAGGATCGTCTTCAACGAATCCCGCGCTTGGGTAAACCCGTAGACGTGTCCACCGACTGTCTCGTGTGTGGGGGTGCTCATATATCAATCATCCGCACGTACATCAGGTACGTCAAGTACGTCCGCGTCGCTTTCCGCTACGTGGTCGTCACGGGGACCATTTGGAGGCTGATGCTGTCTCAAAATCACCGAAGACTGTTCCTGCGGGGATGACGACGTCACGCGCTTGGCAGTTTCCGCGGATCAGGGAACCCGAGCGAGACGTACCCCGGTGCCCGCTTGTTCAGTGAAGCTGCCAGGACCGGAGTGGACTCATCATGATAGTCGTGAACGGTCGCCACCGTTTTCCCTGGGTATGGTCGGATGATTCGGCCGGCGTATTGGACCAACCTGCCCTTGAAGGAAATGGGCGCCGCAAGGAACAAGGTGTCCAGCTTCGGACAATCAAAGCCTTCGCCAATGTAGGAGCCGGTTCCCAACACCAGAAGCGGCTCTGAGTCACCGGAGTTGGAAAGACGCTCGACGGCGGCTTGTCGTTCCTTCGCCTTCACTGCCCCAGTGAAGACCACCGGCTTCAGACCATCCGCCTCGAACCGGGACCTGAAGGAATCAAGATGAGTTTTCCAGGTCGTCAGCAAAAGAATTCGCGAGTTCTGTTCGTAAGCCGCCAAAACGTCGTCGTAGATTTGCTGCAGGCGATCCTCGTTGGCGATCAAGTCCTTGTAAATGGCGGAAATCCCGCCAGGCTCGCTGGGCTCCGCGACGCCGTCGTAACTGTAGGACGTCCGGTGCAGTTTCAAAGCCAGCGACGGCTCGGCAACCTCCCGCGGGTGGCGGGGCAGCTGCTCCGGAGCAGGGGGCGAAATGGTGGCACTCATCCACGATGACAAAACCGTACCCGGCGGTCAGCTCGGCGACGTTGTCGCGCCGCGCGAGTGTGGGCAAAAGCGCGACGTCGATGCGTCCGATTGTCTTTGCACGCCCTCCACCTATTTGGCCGCACTTTTCATCCATGAACTCGCGTATGCGGCTACGCCATTGGTCAGCCAAGGCCTTGCGGTCAACCAGGATCAGCGTGGATACGCCACGACGCGCCATGGCAGCAGAGGCGATGACTGTCTTACCGGTCCCGGGCGGAGCCACCAAAATGCCTTGTTCAGTGGAAGTAGCGGCATCCATTGCGCCTTGTTGCTCCCCACGGAGAAGCGCTGTGAACTCGAAACTTTGAACGGTGCCGGATGCGCGCTGATCATCAACGCGCAGTGTGCTGCCACTCGACTCGACTAGTTGATGCAAGAGGGACAACAACCCGCGAGGCAAAATAAGGTCCCCCTCAAGGGTTTCGTCATAGTTGCGTATAAAACGCGGGATGTCCCAGGTCGACCGGCGCTGGCGTTGACGATCGTAAAACTCGGGGTTAGGCATTGACGCGGCATGTTTGACTGCCGAAATCATGGCGGGCCCCAGATCCGTTGCTTTGATGGTTATACGTGAGGCGAAGGTAGCGCGAATGATGAGCGCCGGGCGAGGAATGATCTTGGACGACTGGGGCAGTTCGAGCCGGCGAACCGGGGAGCTCTTGATTCAGACGCGGTGAGCACCAGCAGTTTCCGCAGCCTGGCATTCTCGACGCGCAGTTCCTCAAGTTCGCGGGTCATGGCGTTGCCTGCCACATCAGTCCTCCGTGTCCAAGGTTCCTTGGCCGGTTGCTGCGGGAGCCGCCGTCGTGCCCTTGGTTGTCGTCGGCGCGCACCGCAAGGGGCAGCCCTTGGTGGCCGAGCTTGAACGCCGCGGAACTTTCTGGGATGGACCGGTGACCACGGCACCCCTGTACAGAATGGTCGCACTTGACACCACTCCCCCGAAACCCGGACTTGTCAGGTCCAAGCAGGGAGCCGAGCTTGTCGGGGAGCGGTGGCTCCTATCCGAGGCGGCTTTGGGGTCTTTCCTCTCTAAGCTTCCCGAGCCCATGCTGTTGGGGTCCATCACCCTGAGCGACGGCAGCAACGCCGTGGGATTCGCTTGTGACGCCGAGGCCGCAGCCAGCGGGCGGGACATCACGGACCACCGCAACTGGATTACCGCCCTGCGAGCTTTTGACCAACATGTCGAGGCGGTCAGACCTGCGGTCAAAACTGGACCGCGGGTCTGGCGGGAAGTCGGGCAGCCCCTCATCACCGTCTTGCAAAGAGGCCAGAAATAGCATGGTTGGACTCTGAGCGAGCGCCAAACGCTTCACTAACTACACCAGCGCAGCTACCTTTCTCGGTAACTGCGCTGGTGCTGTTGGTCCATCAGGAACCGGCAGCTGCCTGAGACGTGCTTCCTGCGAGTCGCAGCCAGGTATCCACAACGGTGTCGGGGTTCAGGGAGACTGAATGAATGCCTTCTTCCACAAGCCATTCGGCAAAGTCCGCGTGATCGCTGGGGCCTTGGCCGCAAATGCCGACGTATTTGCCGCGGGCCTGGCAAGCTTTGATGGCCATGCTCAGTAGTTTCTTTACAGCTGGATTTCGTTCATCAAAGCCTCCTGAAACGACCGCCGAGTCCCGGTCCAGGCCCAAGGCCAGCTGCGTCATGTCATTGGAACCGATCGAGAATCCATCGAAGTAGTCAAGGAATTCGTCGGCGAGGAGAGCGTTTGACGGAACCTCGCACATCATGATGACCTCGAGGCCGTTGTCCCCGCGTTTGAGGCCGTTTTCGGCCAGCAGCTCAATGACTCCTTTGGCCTCGTCCAGGGTGCGCACGAAGGGGATCATCAACTTGACGTTCGTGAGCCCCATCTCGTTGCGGACAAAGGACAAAGCCTCGCACTCGAGATCGAAGCAGTCGCGGAAGGAAGGCTCCAAGTATCGTGAGGCGCCGCGGAACCCGATCATCGGATTCTCTTCGTGTGGTTCGTAAGCGGGGCCGCCAATCAAGTTCGCGTATTCGTTGGACTTGAAGTCGGACATCCGGACAATGACGGGTTCAGGTGCGAAGGCCGCCGCGATGGTGGACACGCCCTCGGCCAGGCGCTTGATGTAGTAGTCGCGGGGGCCATCGTATGCGGAGATCCGCTCCCGGATCTCCGCGGCGATGTCGGCAGGCTGGTCGACGAGGTTCAGCAACGCCTTGGGGTGGATACCAATCTGTCGGTTGATGATGAATTCCAGGCGGGCAAGCCCCACCCCGTGGTTGGGCAGCTGCGCGAAGGTGAACGCCTGTTCCGGGGTGCCTACATTCATCATGACCTTGACCGGCGCTTCAGGCAGTTGGGTGATTTCCGTTTCCTCAACGGTGAAATCCAGGAGCCCTTCGTAGATCATGCCGGTCTCACCATCAGCACAGGAAACGGTCACCTCGAGGCCGTTGCTGAGTGCATCTGTGGCATACCCGGTGCCGACGACGGCGGGTATGCCCAGTTCCCGGGCGATGATGGCGGCGTGGCACGTGCGCCCGCCGCGGTTGGTCACGATGGCCGAGGCGCGCTTCATGATCGGTTCCCAGTCCGGGTCGGTCATATCGGCGACGAGGACGTCGCCGGTTTTGAAGGCGGCCATCTGGTCGATCGCGGTGAGGATACGGACGCTGCCGGCGCCGATCCGCTGGCCGATGGCGCGGCCCTCAACCAGCACGCGGCCTTCGCCGTTGAGCCGGAACCGGCTCAGGTTCCCCGCAGCACGTCGGGACTGGACGGTTTCCGGGCGTGCCTGCAGAATGTAGAGTCCACCATCGATCCCGTCCTTGCCCCATTCGATGTCCATCGGGCGGCCATAATGGTTTTCGATGGCGACGGCATGCCGGGCAAGCTGCTCGACGTCGTGGTCGCTGAGACTAAAGCGGTTCCGCAGCTCGGCTTCCACCGGTACGAAGTCAATGGTGCGGCCGACTTCAGAGGAGTTTGTGTAGGTCATTTGGAGGGCTTTCTCCCCCAGACCGCGTTTGAGAACTGCGGGCCGGCCAGCCTGCAGTGCGGGTTTGTAAACGTAGAACTCGTCCGGATTCACGGCACCCTGGACGACGGCCTCGCCCAGACCGTAGGAAGATGTGACGAAGACGGCGTCCTTGAAACCGGATTCGGTGTCCATGGTGAACATGACGCCGGAAGCGCCGATGTCTGAACGCACCATTCGCTGAACGCCGGCCGACAGTGCCACGTCGGCGTGTTCGAACTTGTGGTGCACGCGATAGGCGATGGCCCGGTCGTTGTAAAGGGACGCGAACACGTCCTTGATCGAGAGCAGGATGTTCTCGATGCCACGAATGTTCAGGAAGGTTTCCTGCTGCCCGGCGAACGATGCATCCGGAAGGTCTTCCGCGGTGGCGCTGGAACGGACGGCCCAGGAGAGGTCCTTGGAACCGCCGTGCTTGTCCACCAGCTTCTGGTAGGAGTCCCGGATCTGCGCCTCGAAGTCCGGCAGGAACGGCGTCTCACGCATCATGGACCGGATGTCCTGTCCGGCAGAGGCAAGGGCTGTCACGTCATCGGTGTCCAAGCCGACCAGCCGGTCGGCGATTTTCTGGTCCAGACCCGAATCAGCCAAGAAATTGCGGTAGGCATCAGCGGTCGTGGCGAATCCGTCCGGGACCTGGACCCCGGCTGAGGTCAGGTTCTGAACCATCTCACCGAGCGAGGCGTTCTTTCCGCCCACCCGGTCCAGGTCCTTGAGCCCGAGTTCGGAAAACCACAGGATGTCATTCGTCATAGCTACTGCTCCTTTGCAGTTGATGGCATGCGCGGGTGCACCCAGCCCACGCGGGTAGGTGGAGGGCACATTTCTGTACACCATGGCAGGTTGTCAGTGTAGTTTCCACCAGATGTGGGCCGAGACACATAAGGGTTGTGGACACTTTTCTAATGTTTCAGATTCATTCGCTGAAGGATGGTAGCGGCCATTTCCTCCACGGACACCGTCGCGGAATTCAGGTATGGGATTCTGTGGGATACATACAGTTGCTCGGCGCTGCGCAACTCGAAGCCGCACTGCCGGAGTGAAGCGTACGCTGAACCGCGACGTCGTTCGGTGCGGATCTGGCTTAGGCGCAGCGGGTTGGATGAGAGGCCGAAACACTTCTCAACGAAGGGCCGGAGAGGCTTGGGAAGGCCCTCACGTTCAAAGTCTTCGTCCACCAACGGGAAGTTCGCCGCGAATATGCCGTGCTGAAGAGCCAAGTACATGGTGGTCGGGGTCTTACCGCAACGCGACGGCGCTACCAGAATAACTTGGGCCTTTTCCAACGCCCGGAGGCTCTGCCCATCGTCGTGTTCCATGGCGTACTCCACTGCGGCCATCCGGGATTGATACCGCTCTGCGTTGCCCAAGCCGTGGGCCCTGCCGGGTTCGCCGCTCGCCAACGAACCAAGCGCGTCCTCCAACTGCCCGAGGTGAGCGCCAATGAGGTCGACAATGATTCCCTTGCACGTCGCCAAGACATGGCGGATATCACTGCTGACCGCAGTCGAAAAGACGATCGGACGTAGGCCAGCATCGGCGAGCCCGTCGATGGTACCGGCCACGGTCCTGGCCTGCTCAACGGTCGTGATGAAGGGGACCGTGATGCGGTCAAAATTGTTCGCGGGGAACTGCGTCAACAGCGTGTTGCCGAGTGTTTCCGCAGTGATGCCTGTGCTGTCGGAAAGAAAATAGACAGGCCTGAGATCGTCTTTGCTCATGAACGCATTCTTGCACCATGCTGACTTCCCGCGCGGGCCGAGAGCATGGCAGAGGCGTCGAGACCCACTCATCCAGGCGCCCGGCCGCGGTGAGGCTGGCTTTGCTCCAAAGTCAGGTGGTAGGGCCCTGAAGGGTCGATGAACACATAGTCATCAGGAAGGCCGCGGCGCCGCCCTTGCAGCAGAAATAAAAAGCAGACTTAAGTGTGCCCACGGTACACGCCATCTTTGGTCGGACAAATTCAGACACGAGACCGGGGCCTCAGGCCAACAATTGAAGGATGAATCCAGAAAAACTAAGAAAAGTTCTTACGCGTCATGTCATCAAGACAGCCCCCGCCCATGAATAGGTAAGCGGCCAGCCAGGCCGCCGCACCATCACCGAAGGGAGACCCGAACAACCCCACACCCCAGCAGGCGGAAGGCCACCAGCCAGGGCGTTGGACCCGCCACCCACACAACTGAATAGGCTCCGCGGCGACCAGGCCGAAGCCCACACCACCAGCGTCAGAGGCGCGCCAGCGCAAGCTTTGTACACACGTTAAAGCAAAAACCCCTCTGACGAGGGGGAATGCTGTGCCCGAGATGGGACTCGAACCGGCTTCCAGGCCCCGGAAACACAGGGAACTCCCGAAAACATAGCCAATACGAGCCAGTCCGGCCGATGTACGACCCAGTCCGAAGCGAAAGGTGTTGACGCTGTCAACACCTTTCATCTGGCCCCGCGAACTCGCCTTGGGACCCCTTCCACAGGACCCACCGTCGAATCAGATGTTTCTCGATCAGGATGGCGGTGCGCTGCAAGTCCATTCCTCCACCAGTAAGTTCTACACCAAGGTCCAAGGCAAGAGCTCATTGCCGCCCGCCTGTGCGGTCACCCCCGCAGTCCACGACTGCCCGGCCAAGCCAGCCAAATTATGTACTGAATCGAACTTAAATCGGCACCTTGTGTGCCGAAATGAAAGATCTAGACTGCCGCTCCGTTGTACCCCAGGCACGGACGGTCCCGTCCGCCAGCACGGCGTAGGTGGAGCCAGTCGTTCCATAGTCGGGCTCAGAGGTTGTCGTAAGGGAGCGGTGAGGTATTCAGCCCAAAATGACCTCAACTGCGAACCAGCCGTCCAAGTCCACTCGGCTTCTTGACTGGCTGTCGACATCAGTGAGACCTGGTGCTGACCATAATTCGCGTAGGCCCTCCCAGGGCTAATGCAAAGTCATGCAGAGCTCCGCGGCCCCGGCAAGTTGCACGGGCCGGTGGCTGCCTCTGTTGGCGCACAACCTGGCTACCAGCTCCGAAGGTCCCTCGCATCCGCGAATGGGCTGACCGTCGAATCGCGTGGTCTTCCCCGGCTCCCGGTGGGCTCTTGACACGAAATTTCAAAGCACCAACACTAGGGGCACGGACCGGCGTGGCGTTGAGTGGCTGCTGCCAGGAGACGGTTTCGTGTCTGGTTCCGAATGGAGGATGAGATGGCAGCGAGAGGGCTTTCGGTTCACCCCCGAAGGCAACAGGTTTGGCTACGTATTCTTCTGCCCAATGCCCTGGTGGTGATCGGCGCTCCTCTTATCGAACTTTGGTCAGGGAGCAACCTCAAAATCTACCCGGACATGGGCTACATTCTGGGTCTTGGTTCGCTGGTGGTGTTCACGTTCTACGGGATCTGGTCCTACGAGAGGACCATTAAGAATGAACCGGGGGCCATTGCGACGAGGGACGCCATCGCCGCGACCGTGGTGATGCTGTATCTGATCCTGCTCTCGTGGGCCGTGTTCTTCCGCGGCGGGGCAACCGAGAACTCGATCAGCAAGATCACCTCCGACCTTCTGACGAGCTTCACGTCGATCACCGCTGTGGTAGTCGCTTTCTACTTCGGCTCGATCACCATTGACCAAGTCACAAGACATCGGCAAGTGCCAAGCAAAGCGAGCAAGACGACCACCCAGGACCCGCCGCAGGACTTGCCGGAACGGAATGAATGAGCCTGGATCAGCCAACCCCAGTAATAGCGAGGTTCCCGCACACGCCTAACCATCAAGCCGTCTCTCAAATGGCCTTTATTTGGCCCCGTAAGCAGTCCAGCGTTAATGCGATACATAGCTGATTCTCCCGCGACCATATTTTCCGGTAGCGGTTCGGCGTCATGCCGTCCAAGGATCCGTTGCAGATGGCTTTTCATTAATCAGTCAAATACTTGGCTTCGGCCATGGCGTCCATGTCTTCGGGTTCTGAACTGAGCGCCAGAGGATTCGATGAAGCCGTTCTGCCAGGGTGATCCCGGGTCGATTAACGCGGTATCCACGCCCGCCACAAACCCATACAACCTCACACTGGAGCGGTTGTGCCTATCTTCGGGGGCCATCCGGAAACCAGCCACCTCTCTAAACCTGGGCTTGCCGAGCCTGTATACAGATTTCAGGGTGCCTGCCACAATGGGGTGCCATCATTTCTAAAATTGGTGCGGTGCGGAGGATGTCATGAGGGAAGACCCGCGAACCCGTCAGCAGCTTTCTGAACTTATTGAACAGCGGCGATCAAGCATTAGGTCCTTCCTGGGACGCGCCCGCCCGCGTCGGAACAGGTTGACGAACATGAGCGTTGTCGGCAGTTCTTTGGCGGCGGCTCTAACGGTTGGACCCGCGGTGGGCGGCACTAAGTTCACGGCGGGGGTTCAGACACTGTTTTCCTTGCAGGACAGCTCAATGGTGTGGCGGATGCTCTGCCTGGCAGCCGTACTATTCTCTCTAACTGCCGCCTTGGCGACGAGTTTGGCCAACTCACACGAAATTGCTGCGCACGTCAGCGCCGCGGAGGCTTGCAGTGCAGAATTGGCGGGGCTGGCGGCAGCGCTTTCTATTGGGCACCTTCGTCTTGACGATGCCGTCCAGCTTTACGAGCAATATGTCGCCAAGGTCCCATTCGTCGACGAAACTCCCGGGCGCTGATCGACTGGCGCCAATTCATCGAATCCGGAATGGCGACGCGCCGGCAACGCGGGCATGCCAGCGGTTGGCAGACGGGTGAGAGAGTCCGAAGGCCTCGACTGAAATTTGATGGCCGGAGAGGAAGCCCTACGACCTGATTGAGCGATTCCTCAACGAATTCGGCCTCCCATCATCCAAATCCGACCTCGTCGCCGATCCGCACGAAGTTCTTCAAGACTCAGCCTTACGCGATCTGGCTGTTCAGTGGAAAGGGAATCCCGCTCATTTTCCACGGCCAGGAATTCTGTAAGTCGCCGGGGCTCCTTGGGCCCTTTCGATCAACATTTGGGATGGAAAGCCAATAACGCGGCAGTAACGGCACAGGTGGATGATGCGATAACAGCCAACTGTCCAAGATGGGGATGCTTGATGGTAGACAAGAATTTCGGAGCCCTTGATGCCCCCCACGGCTTGAAGGCTCCCGGCAGCCAGCCCGACGGGACGAATCTGTGGACTCAACCGAAACTCGATGGTTGGTCTGTGCCCCTTCCGCCTGGAACCCCGAAAGATCTGGAGGTTCGGCACCATGCGCCCAAGCCCCTTCTAGCGACAGATGCCGACCTCGCCACTCCGTTGGGGAATCCTGAGAATCCGAGCGTTTCACCCGATGGTTCGGGTCGGCCGCACCGCCTCGTCACCATCGGCGACTCAATCACGCAAGGTTTCCAATCTTTCGCCATCCACAACACCGGGATCTCATGGCCGAAAATGGTGGCCGATGCCTTCGGGTTCGACTTTAGCCATCCGGAATTCAACGGACCGGAAGCCGCACCCGGGCTGCCCCTAAACCTGGAGGCGCTCACCCGCGGTATCGAAGCGGCCATTCGCGAACGCCCGCTTCCATTCGAAGCACCGCACGTGCTGACTACGGCGATCAGGATGTTGGAAGAGGTCCGCCACTACTGGGAGCGAGGCGCGGGAAGCAACCCGTTGTCACCGGCGCAAACGACGTTCCACGAGAATCTCGCGATCTGGGGTTGGGACGTGCGGGACGCTCTCTCGAAGGACCGTGCGTGGTGCCAACGGAAAGTCGATACTCACCAGGATCTGCTGAGCAAGCTACACATCTCCAACGACCTCATGGTCAGCCACTCCAAAGAGCGAACAGCTCTCCGAACTCTATGGAACGCTAGCCAGGAGGGCGGCAATGTGACCCAGATCAGTGCCGCCAAGACACTGGGCGCCGACAACGGCGGTGCAGGCATCGACACACTCGTCGTCGCGCTCGGGGCCAACAATGCGCTCGGAAGCATTGGCACGATGAAAATCACCTGGAGTGACGACGGTTATAAAGATGTGGACAAAAAGTCCAAGTACAACGTCTGGACTCCGGAGCATTTCCGCGTGGAGCTGCACGAACTCGCGACAAAGGTCGGTGAGATCAATGCGGCGCACACGTTGTGGCTCACTGTTCCCCACGTGACCGTGCTTCCTTTGGTGCGCGGCGTCGGCGAGAAGCCCTACTATTCACGCTACTTCGCGCGATACACCCGACCATGGATCAGCGACGCCGACTTCGACGCGAACATCGAGAACTGCCTAACAGGCGATGACGCTCGGTTGATAGATGCCGCGATCGATCAGTACAAATGGGCGATCAAGCAAAGAGTGCACGACGAGAGGACGAAGGGTAACGACTGGTACGTCGTCGACCTGTGCGGGCTGCTCGACCGAGTCGCATACCGCAGGTATCTCGCGAGCCCGCAGTCCCGACCTTACTGGTGGGAGGAGGTCAAGCTGGTGCTGCCCGCTGAATTGCTTGCCATGTCGCCGCGACCCGACACTCGCTTTTTCTCCTCCGACCAGCATGGCCGCACCCAAGGCGGCCTTATAGCCCTTGACGGAGTGCATCCGACCACCATCGGCTACGGACTCATCGCTCGAGAAGTCCTCGAAGTGATGACACTTGCCGGCGTCAAGCCGATGAATTCGAACCCCGCCTCGATCAATTTCAAAGAGATTCTGGACAAGGACACGCTAAATTCGCATCCTCCCGAAGAAATTGGCGAGGACCTAGAGATGATCGGGCTGTTCAACCGTGCCATCGACATCGTCGAAGTCCTGTTGGGAAAGAAGCCCATCTGAAGCAAGACCGCAGTCCCCTCCCACAAACCCAGGAAGACGAGGCAGAACGCCACAAAAGGGCCCCGAAGGACACACAAAAAAAGCTGATTTATGCACATTCAGAGGACCAAAGGCGCCTTGGCCTGTCGAAACACGTGCCCAAGGTGGGGCTCGAACCCCATTCCAACCCTTGCAAGCACTGGGAATTCCCGAAAACACGCCCAATCCGGCACCAGTATGGCCCAGTCCGGCGTCCAAGTCCGACGGCAAGGGTGCACATTGCGCACCCCGATGTTGGCCTTCGAACTCCCCAACGACTGGTCATCGGAAATTCCGAGCCATCAGCCTAGGAACCTTCCACAGCACCTACCGTCGAATGAGGTGTTTCTCGATCAGGGCAGCGCTGCGCTGCAAATCGATGTTTCCGGCGGCCACTCCTACAACAGGGTCGAAGGCATCGTCGGTGTTGAAGTCGCGCCGGTAGCCGTTGATCCAGAGCAGCTGGACCATCAGGGTCAACGCAGTGCGTTTGTCGCCGTCGATGAGCGGATGAGACCTGACCACCGACTCGAGGAGTGCCGCGGCCTTCAGAGCAAGCTGCGGATAGGCTTCGACGCCCACAACGGTCGGGCCGTATCCGTCCCCGGCATCACCGGGCCATCGGCGGCGGCCAAAGGCAGGGTTTGCGGGCAACTGAACCCCGCCCAGGACTGCAGCCAAACCCCCAAAACCCCCGCAAGTCATGTAGCCCCGTCCTCGTCAAACCATGAAGAAGCAAGAACACAGACCTACCCCACCCCAGGAAAGAGGCACCCGGCCACACCGACGGCCACCACCAAAAACGGCCCCGAGGGGCCTATAAAAGGCAGACTTGTGCACAGTCAGAGGGCCAAAGGCCCCCTGACCTGCGGAAACACGTGCCCAAGGTGGGACTCGAACCGCATTCCGGGTCTTGGAAACACAGCGAAGTCCAGAAAACGTAGGCAATACGAGCCAGTCCGGCCGATGCACGACCCAGTCCGACGCCCAAAGTGTGTATACGTTGTACACACCCCAAATCTCACCCTACAGACTCCCCGGCCAACCGCATGCAGACGAATTCCGACAATCACCTGGGACCCTCTCCACCGGACCTACCGTCGAATCAGGTGTTTCTCGATCAGGACGGCGCTGCGCTGCAAATCGATGTCGCCGGCGGCCACTCCCACAACCAGGTCGAAACCCTCTTCGGTGTTGAAGTCGTGGCGGTAGCCGTTGATCCACAGCAGCAGGACCATGAGCGTCCAGGCTGTGCGTTTGTTGCCGTCGATGAGCGGATGAAACCTGGCCACGGACTCGAGGAGCGCCGCCGCCTTCATGGCCAGTTGAGGATAGGCTTCCGTGCCCATGACCGTCGTTGCAGGGCGCGCCAAAGCCGAGGCGAGCAGCCCGATGTCACGGATATGGAACCCGTACCGGTCAACCACCTGCAGAGCGTCCTCGATTCCGAGGTACGAGCTCATGCATCCTCAAGGCGTTTAAGCAGCTCCGCGTCATGGCTCATCACGAAATCCAGACCCTCATTGATCTCGCGGCGGCGGCCGTGCCGTTGCAGGACCAACTCGGCCCCCTGAAGCAGCAACGCGGACTTGGACGTATGCTCCTCGGCGGCAAGCTCATCGAGACGGCGATCGAGGTCTTCGGGAACACGCAGATTCATAGCCATGCCCCATGGTACCAAACCAGTACCGTGACAATCCGCGAAATTAAAGGATTGCTGTGCTGCGCGAGGCGCACATCACCGTCACAGCAAAGAAGCCCGTCGCTCCGGCGCGGGACGACCTCAGCCCCCCCATTCGTCGGATATGAGAACGGCACGACCCCGGACGAGGTGTACGGGTATGCGTCGCAGGCGAGTTCGTCCAGGACGGCAGCCAACGCTGCCGCCTTAGCCTGAGAAGATGCCCAACCTGCGTCCCTCCCATCCACGGTCCAGCCTTCGCATCCCAAATAATCGCTCCCATTGTGTTTGTCTGCGGAACATGTGCCCAACGTGGGACTCGAACTGGCTTCCGGGCCTTGCAAACACCGCGGACTCCCGAAAACATAGCCAATCCCGGATTCGGGCCAGTCAGGCCGATGTACGGCCCAGTCCGACGACAAGAGTGCGCATAATGTGCGCACCCCGGGCAGGCCCTCTTGCAGCATCCAAGTTCCGCATTTGGCTGCGCCACCCCTCTCAGGGTGTCATGACACCACGTAGGCTTGACTGTGAAGCCAGAACCCCTCGATCGCAGGAGCGCATCATGTCGGCAGGGACACCACGGCACACGATCCGCGTCAGTGACGAACTGTGGAACGAAGCGCACCGCAAAGCCGTGCGCGAAGGCACGACGGTGTCCGAAGTCATCCGCACCCGGCTCCACGAATACGTCGCAGCCCGGGACAAACACCGGCACACGATCGCCGACTCCTTCGTGTACCTGGTCCCGAACGCTTTCAACGACCTACACGGCCCAGCCGACGGAACGGTGGAGCTCCCCCTGCACCTGGACTGGGGACCGGAAAGACGCTACAACGTGGACGACGACGGCAGCTGCTCGGTGCTGTACCAACTCACCATGCAGAACTCCGGATCCATCGAGGAAATCTGCCGCATCGTCCACGCTGGACGGCTGATGGCCCTATGGCCGACCATGATCCTGCCCGCAGGCTGCAGGCAGCTCTGGGAAACCACCTTCCCCCAGCTCCCCGCCACCCGCGAAGCCAAAAAGCACCCCTCATGGACCACTCTCAGCGCCTAGCAGCCAGGATCGCCCTCGATGTCCTGGCAGCCGATGGCTTCCTCCTCGCCGGCGGCCAGGCCCTCATCAAACACGGCATCACCGAACGCCTCTCGGACGACATAGACCTCTTCGCCCTCCACCGCAGCCACACCCCGGCATCCTTCGCCGCATCGGTACGGAAAATGACAGCCGCCCTCAAGACCGCCGAATATACCATCGAGATCACCCGACAACATGAGGAGTTCGCCAGCGTCACCGTAAGACACGACGAGGAAGCCGTCGTCATCGACCTCGGACTGGACTAATCCTCCAGGGCTCCGTTGCAGAGCCGGTTGACCACTTCGGTGAGCATCGCCAGGCCGGCGACGATGTCCTCGTCCTTGGTGTATTCGTACTCGTTGTGGGAGATCCCGTCCACGCTGGGAACAAAGAGCATCACGGTGGGAACGATGTCCTTCATATTGGTGGAATCGTGCCCGGCCAAGGTCATGACTTCCTTGTTGGATAGCCCCAGATCGGCCGCAACCTTGGCGGCGAGTTCCACGCCCTCGGGCTGGTAAGGAGTGACCGGCCACGAGTGCGAGTGGTGCTGTTCCACGGAAACGTTGGCAAGCGCCTCGATTTCCGCGATGCGCTCGTGCAGCAGGGCATCGGCCTGGGCGAGTACGGCTTCGTCGGCACTGCGCAGATCCAACAGCAAGCTGACGCGGGACGGCACGACGACGGGCGAGTTGGGATAGACGTTCAATTGCCCCACCGAGGTGTGGAGCGCTCCGGGGAACCGGTTGGCGATATCCCGGGCGGCAACCACCAACATCGAGGCTCCCAGGAGGGCGTCCTTGCGGTCAGCGATGACGGTGGAGCCCGTGTGTGCCTGCTCGCCGTGGACCACGAATTCGTACTTTTTGGCCGCCCAGTTGGAGGACACCAGGCCAATCGTGATGCCTTCCCGCTCCATGCTGCGGCCTTGTTCGATGTGGATTTCGGCGCAGTATGCAGCCTCGGGTCCTTCATAGGAACCACGGCACGCGATGGCGTCCAGGGCGTCCTGCACGGAAATCCCGGCTGCATCCGTGGTGGCCAGTGCCGTGTCCAGCGGGAGCTTGCCGGTATAAACGGAGGAACCCATCATGGAGGGCTTGAAGCGGCTGCCTTCCTCGTTGAACCAGTTCACCACAGCGATATTGAACTTGGGTGCCTCAGTCCCGTGCGCGTTCCACTGGTCGACCAGCCGGAAGGCCGCATGCGCGGCCGCCAGCACGCCGTAGGCACCGTCGTAGCGTCCCGCCGTCGGCTGGGAGTCCATGTGCGAGCCAACCACAACAAACGGAGCTCCCGGCGCGGCCTCATACAGTCCCCACTGGTTGCCGACACGGTCAAATCGGACGGTGAAGCCGCGGGCTTCCAGCAAGCTCGTGAGCCAGTGGCGCTGTTCGCCGTCGGGCTGGCTAGCAGCCTGGCGGTCCACGCCGCCGTTAGCAGTGGCGCCGAATGCGCTCATGGTGTGGAAGTCCTGGACGAATGCGCTGTCTTGGGCAGTGAAGCTGGTGGTGGATGTCATTGGTTCCCCTATGAACTGTGTTGAAGTGCGGTCAGAGAGTTGTGGGTAAAGCGGCCGCCGACGGCGGTGGCCAGGACGTGCAGCTCGGCAATATTGCCGGCGTCAAACGGCGAGCCGGACAGGACGGTGAAGTCGGCAAGCTTGCCAGAGGCCAAAGAGCCCTTTACGGCCGACATCCCTGTGGCCGCGGCCGCTCCCGTGGTGTAAGCGGCTAGTGCCTCGTACGGGCTGAGCCGCTCTGTCGGGTTGCCGAACACCGCGCCGGATGACGTTTTCCGGTCCACAAAAGCTTGCATGCCACGCAAAACGCTTCCGTCCGCGACGGGGCGGTCGGAGCTCCCGGCCAAGGTCACCCCTGCGGACAGGAACGACGACGCGCGGTAGGCCCAAGGCAGTCGCTCCGGACCGAGCGACGCCGCCATGCCGTCGCCGCCGTCATGGAAGAAGCTGGCCTGAGGCGTCACGGCGATCCCCGCCGCTGCGAGCCGTTCGAGCTGTTCCGGCCTGGTTATGGAGGCGTGCTCGATCCTGTTCGGCATCGTGCGCGGACCGTTCTTGGCGTCGCAATCCGCAAGAATATCGATCGCCAAGTCCACGGCCAGGTCTCCGATGGCATGGGCCGCAATCGACCACCCCGAGGCGTAGGCGGCCTCGATCCGTTCCCGCAGGAGGGCGGGTTCGGCTTGGAAGTATCCCGTGTTGCCTGTGTTGTCCGTCTGCCCATGGCTGCAGTACTCGTCGCTGACGGCGGCGGTCTCGCCGAGAAGCGAGCCGTCCAGGAAGACCTTGGCTGGGCCCAGGGAGAGGTATTCGTTGCCGAATCCGCTCGCTATGCCCAAATCCAGGCCTGCCGCACCGGAACCGTCGTCGTCGTGGCCGCCAACCCGGTGCAAAACGTCCAGCACCGGCATGACCTGGGCGCGCGCATGGAGCCTGCCGTTGGCCGCGGCCCGCTGGTATGCGGCTAGCTCGACCGGGCTGTGCCCGATCCAGCCACCACCCACGCCCGCTTCGGTGAAGCTCGTGATGCCCTCGGAGGCATAGTGACGCGTGGCCCGATCCAGGGCTGCCTCGATTTCGGTAATCGAATACGGCAGGGTCAGCTGCTGGATCAGTGCTTGCGCCGTTTCCTGGACAAGCCCCGTGGGCCTCCCGGCGGAGTCGCGGACGATCACGCCGCCGTCGGGATCTGAGTACGACGGCGACTCAGCACCGGCCTGCCGCAGTGCGGCTGTGTTGACCACGGCCATGTGACCAGAGTTGTGCCGCATGAACAATGGCCGCTCCCCCGTGATGCGGTCGAGTTCGCGGATGTCCGGGAACGCGCCGTCGTGCTGCTGCTGGCTGAAGCCAGTGGCCATGAGCCAGGCGCCAGCCCCATGGCCTGGGCCAGCGCCAGCGTCGGCCATGGCTCCCCGCAGCAGCCCGTACAACTCCCCCAGCCCCCGCGCCTTGGACACATCCAGCTCGGCCAGGCCCAGCCCGAACCACGTGGTGTGGCAGTGCGCATCGATGAAGCCGGGAGTGACGGTGGCGCCGCCAAGGTCGAGGATCTCGGTGGCGGCAATGCCATCCAGGTCTTCATCGAGTCCCGCCACGAGGCCTTTCCAGACTCCCAGCGAGCGGGCGCATGGACGGCCCGGGTCCATCGTGATGATATCCGCGTTGCGCAGGAGCAGGTCAAGTTTCATACCGATGGCCTAGCGGTGCGAGGTGGTAACGGACTTGATCCGGGTGTAGTCCTCCAGCCCGAAGACGGAGAGGTCCTTGCCCGTGCCGGAGTGCTTGAAACCGCCGTGTGGCGCCTCGGCCGGAATGACTTGGTGGCAGTTGATCCACACGGCGCCGAAGTCGAGCTCGTTGGACACCCGGGTGACCACGCCGTGGTTGTTGGACCAGACACTTGAGGCGAGCGCGTACTTCGTACCGTTGGCCAGCTCAAGCACCTCTTCCTCGGTGGAGAACGGCTGGACCGTGACCACCGGGCCGAAGATCTCGTCGCACACCACCTCGTCAGTCTGGAAGACGCCGTCGATCACTGTCGGTTCGAAGTAGTACCCCGCACCGGTACGTTTGCCGCCCGACAGGATGGTGGCATTGGCCGGAAGCCGGGTCATAAAGCCTTCCACGCGCTCAAGCTGCGTTAAACTGTTCAGCGGCCCAAGGTCCGACGCGTCATCGCCGAGGGTCAGCGCGGCGGCGGCAGCACCGAGGGCCTTGGCGAACTCGGCGTGAATGTCCGCGTGGACCAGCACCCGGGTCACGGCAGTGCAGTCCTGGCCGGCGTTGAAGAACGCGCTCAGGGCGAGCTCGCGGGCGGTCTGCTGGATATCGATGTCGGCGAAGACGATCGCAGGCGCTTTGCCGCCGAGCTCCAGGTGGACGTCCTTCAGGGTCTTGGACGCAGCGGACATGACCTGGGCGCCCGCCCGGGTGGAACCCGTGATGGACACCATCTCCGGGATCTCGTGGTCCACCATCGCGGCACCCGCCTCCCGGCCTCCGCAGACGATGTTCACGACGCCGGCGGGGTAGACCTCCTGGGCCAGCTCGCCCAGGATCACGGTGGACCACGGGGTGGTGTCCGCGGGCTTCAAAACCAGAGTGTTTCCCGCCGCCAAAGCCGGCCCGATCTTCCAGATGGCCATCATGAACGGGTAGTTCCACGGGGTAATCTGCGCGACCACACCCAGCGGTTCGCGGCGGATGGTGGACGTGAAGCCCTGCACGTACTCGGTGGACGCGGTACCGGACACGACGCGGCAGGCTCCGGCGAAAAACCGCAATTGGTCGGCGCCGCGGAGGATCTCCAGTTCGCGGGTGACGGCCCGCGGCTTGCCCGTGCACGCCACTTCGGCGTCCAGCAGCCGGTCCACATTTGCCTCGATGAGGTCCGCGAGTTGCAGCAGCAGCGCCTGGCGCTCGCCCGGCGTCGTGCGCTTGTAGCTCTTGAAAGCGGCAGCAGCGGCCCGGAAGGCGAGGTCGACGGCGGCCGCGTCACTATCCGGGGCGGTGCCGATCTGGGTTCCCGTCCGGGGATCGAAGAAGGGCAGGCTCGCCGGGGCGTCGACCGCCTGGCCGTTGATGATGTTCTTGAGCGTGATCACGTGGGGCTCCAGTCAGTTGCTCTTGGGGGAACGGGTGGTGGGGTCCTGCGGGAGGTGCAACACGGCCGGGAGGCCGGAGTCGACGGCGCGGCGGAACGCGGCGGCGAAGTCCTCGGCCCTCTCAACGCGCTCGCCGTAGCCGCCGTAGGAGCGGGCCAGGGCGGCAAAATCGGGATTGGTCATGTGCGTGCCGGACGGTCGGCCCGGGTAGTGGGCTTCCTGGTGCTCTCGGATGGTGGCGAAGATGCCGTTGTCCACCACCAGCACAATGAACTTTGCGCTGTGGCCCATGGCCGTGGCGATTTCCTGGCCGTTCATCATGAAGCAGCCGTCGCCAGCCACCGAGATGACCTGGCGGCCGGGGTATGCCAGCGAGGCCGCAACGGCCGCCGGGATTCCCATGCCCATGGCTCCGTTGCGCGGAGCGGCGAGGGAGTTAGCGCTGTTGTGCTTCAGGTAGCGGGCCGGCCACAAGGCGTGGTTGCCCGCGCCGAAGGTGAGGACGGCGTCGTCGTCCATCTCTTGCTTGAGGATCTCCATCACGACGCCGAGGTCCACTGCCGTGCCTCCGTCAGGTTGGGCCGAGGAGAACTTGAGGTAATTTGCCCGGGCGTCCTGGAACCAGCCGGCGGCGGGCCGCACGGCAGAGTCCGTGTCCGCGATGGCAAGCGAGAACGCCGAGACGTCTGCGGTGATGTGCTGGTCCACCTGGCCGAAGTGGCCGAGGAGGTCCGGGTCCGGGTTGATCACGACGGTCCCGGCATTGAGGCCGCGGGTGTAGCCGTCTGAGAGGACGTCGCCGCGGACGCAGCCAAGGAAAACGAGCAGGTCGGAGTCGTCCAGAAGCGCTGCGGTGGCATCATTGCGGCCGTATCCCAGGAAGCCTGCGTAGGACTCGCTGCTGTGCGGGACGGCGTCGTAGGCGCGGAAATCGGCCACGACGGGGATGCTGTGGCGTGCCGCCCAGACGGCCAGCGCGTCCCCGGATTCCTGGGTCCAGCCCTCGCCACCCACCACGACGAGCGGCTTGTTGGCCGCGGCGAACCGCGTTTCCAGCTCGGCCAGGTCCGCGGCAGCGGGACCGGGACGGGAGACCCGGCGCGGCTCCACGGTGCCTTCGTTGACGGCGTGCACCAGCACATCCTCCGGCAAGCCGATCACTACGGGACCCGGGCGTCCGCTAAGCGCGGTAAAGATGGCGTCGTCCACCACACGGGCGGCGGAAGCGGCGTCGTCGAGAGTCACGACTTTCTTCGCGGTGCTGCCGAACCAGGCGTTGATGTCGAACTCCTGGAAGGATTCCCGCCCGCGGTCCGCCACGGGGATGAGGCCCACGAACAGGATCATTGGTGTCGCGTCCTGGTGTGCCGTATGGATAGCGATGAACGCGTTGGCGGCGCCGGGGCCGCGCGTCACCATGGCGACGCCGGGGAGTTCCGTGAGGCGGCCCTCGGCCAGCGCCATGAAACCTGCTCCGCCTTCGTGGCGCGTCACGATGGTCTCAATCGAGGAGTCGTGGAGTCCGTCCAGGACATCCAGGTAGCTCTCGCCGGGGACGCCGTAGACGCGTTTGATGCCTGCGCGTTCAAGCTGCTCGACGATGAGGTGGCCTGCTGTAGTGGTGCTCAATGCTTCATTCCTTCTTCTTTGATGCTCAGGCCGGGAAGGAAGATCCCGGACACGGCGGTCAGTATGGAAACAATCAGGAGAATGATGGCGCCGGGCCAAAATGAGTTGCCGTTGGCGGCCACCAGCGCTGTGGCGATAAGGGGTACGAAGCCGGATATGACACCCGCGGTATTGGAAGTGATGGCGACGCCCGTGTAGCGGACCTTGGTGGCGAACAGTGCCGTCAGCGCCGTGCCCGAGACGGCGTACGGGATGGACAGGACGGCGACGCCGATCGTCATGCCAACGACCACCAGGACCGGATTACGGCTGTCGATGGCAAGGAAGACAGGGACCGCAATGATGGCTGAGGCCACACCGCCCCACAAGATGACTTTGCTGGCACCGAATTTTTCACCCATCCTGCCGGCCCAGATCAGGGCCCCGATTTCGAGTGCGGCCGCAAGGAGGGTGCCCAGGAGAAGCAGCTCGGACGGCAGCTTCAAGACCTTGGTGCCATAGAAGACCACGAAGCTAGTGATGAGGTAGAAGCCGCCGATGCCAAGCAGCGCCGAGCACATGCCCACCAGGATCTGGCGCCAGCTGTTCTTCAGCACGCCGCGGATGGGGGCATGCTCGGTTTCGCCGGATTCCATGAGGGCTTCAAATTCGGGCGACTCGCTGAGCCTGCTACGGATCCACATGGAGATGGCCAGGAGCGGGATGGCTGCGATGAAAGGGATGCGCCAACCCCACGCGTCGAAGTTGCGCTGACCCACGAGGAAGAGCATGCCGAAGAAGCCTCCGGAGGACAGGATGGTGCCGATCGGGGAGCCGATCTGCGGCAGCGCCGCGTAGCGGGCACGCTTGGCGACCGGGGCGTTTTCGACGGCGATGATCACCGCGCCGCTCCATTCCCCTCCGACGGCGAGGCCCTGGACGATTCGCAGGGCCACCAGGAGGATGGGGGCGGCCAGGCCGATGGTCATATAGTTCGGCAGCAATCCGATCAGGCCGGTGACGACGCCGATTCCGACGATGGTGACCATGAGGATCTTTTTGCGGCCTACTTTGTCGCCGAGGGCGCCGAAGATGAATCCACCGATGGGACGGGCGACGAACCCTACGGCGAGGGTGGCGAAGGAGCCCATCGCGGCCACGAATGGATCCTGAGACACGAAGAACTGCGCGTTGAACACGAGTGCTGCCGCGGTGGTGAAGAGGAAGAAGTCGTACCACTCCAGCGCTGTGCCTACGAGGGCGGCGAGCGCGACCTTCCTGGTGACCCTCTCATCGACTGTGCGGGGCATCCCGGGAGTCAGATGCGTGGGGGCGCTGCCTGCGCTGCTGGCCATGATTACTCCAAAAGATTCGAACGATGCCGTGAAAACCGAGGAACTGCCGGTTGTGATTGGCCTCACTCGGCAGTGACTACTCCCATAGTGCCAGTAGATCCGCCCAAAAAAACTAGCTCCGTGCCACTGAATATCGGCCGTAGAATGTGTGAATGCACAATGCAGAGAAGGCTGGCGACGCAGCACGCTGGGGAGAGCTCGTGGAAGGGTTGCACGGGCGGCTGGAGGAACTTGTCGAGCTTTTCGTGACGCGCGTCCAGGAGATCCCCGAATATGCCGACAACAGGGTGAGCTTGCCGGAATTGAGGAGCACGGCACGTGAAACTTTCCGGCGCCTCATCGACGGACTGCGGGACGAGAGGTTCCGCCATTCAAACTCCCATGGCAGTCAGGATTCGCTGGCGCGCTTCTCCTCGGAGCTTGGTGCCAAACGGGCGCGTGCCGGAATTTCGCCCGAAGCCCTGATTTCAGCTGTACGCCTGGATTTCAGCATTCTTTGGGCAGATCTCCTGAAGATCTCGGACGCGGAGGATGCCGTGCTCTTGACGTCCCATGTAGACCAGGTGTGGCGCGTGGTGGATGAATTTGCCACCCAGACCCACTCCAGCTATTCGAGCGAGCGCGTCCGGATGGCCCAGGAGGAATCAAACATCCGCCGGGAGTTCATCGCCCGGTTGTTCAGCAAGTCCGAGCTATCGGCAGATACCATCAGCCAGGCCGCGGGAGCCCTGGCCACGGACCCGGAAGCAAGGTTTTCCATCGTGGCGGCGAGCGGCGAGGCAGCCTCCAAACTGCGGACGATTGCCACCCAGGGCGGCTGGCTCCAACCGTCCCAACGGCTCTACGTCCACGAATTCGGCGGCAGCACGTACGTCTTCTGGGCGTTGCCGCGGGCTCATGGCGGAGGGCCCCGCGTCGCGGGACTCGGCGGCGCAGGCCGGCAAGACGAAGGACCTGCCTACATTCCTGCGCCCATCATCGGAATACCTTGTGGTTATGTCGAGGGATTTTCCGGCCTGCGCGCCCTGCCCTCCGCAGCACGCACGGCGGAGCGCCTCGCTTTGCTGCTCCAGCCCGCTGACCGAGGCCCATTGACGGCGGCAGCAGCGTGGGCCCGTCTCGCCAAGCAGCAACTCCAGGATGCGGGCCTGGACCTCTGGGCCGATCTTGAGTCCGCCCTCTCGGAATGCCGCGACGGCGAGCGCGAGCGGCTGACCGAGACGGTGCGCCATTTCCTGCACACGGGCAACATCACCACGACGGCGCAGGAACTGTTTTGCCACCGGAACACCATCCTCAACCGGCTCAACCGCTTCCAGGAGCTCACTGGCATCGATCTGGCCGTGCCGGCGCAAGCGGCCCGGCTGGTGGTGGCCTGGGCCTGAGGTCTGCAAAGGAAAGCGGTGTTGTGTGAACACACATTTTCCGTCGTTTTTTGCTGGAAATTCAGCCATTGAAGTGTGGTACGCAACACAGGATAGTTATCTGCATCCTCACCCGGGCACTCGCCCCCACACTCATCTGGAGCTTCTCATGGCCCAAACGGTAGATACCGCTCCCGCGTCCGCAGCCAGGCTTGACCTGGCCAAGATGCGCAAAATCGCCCTCGCCAGCGTCATCGGCACCACAGTCGAGTGGTACGACCTGTTCGTGTTCGGAACAGCGTCCGCCTTGGTCTTCAACAAGATCTTCTTCCCCAGCTTCGACCCGATCGTCGGCACCATGCTGGCCTTCGGCACCTTCGCCTCCGCCTACATTGCCCGCATGGTAGGCGCCATCATCTTCGGCCACTTCGGTGACCGTCTCGGCCGCAAATCCATGCTCCTGATCTCCTTGCTGACCATGGGAGCGGCAACTTTCGCCATCGGCTTGCTGCCTGACTACAACAGCATCGGCATCACGGCGCCGCTGCTTCTCCTCCTGCTACGCGTCATCCAAGGCCTGGCATTGGGCGGCGAGTGGGGCGGCGCGGTACTCATGACCGTTGAGCATGCGCCTTCCGCCCGCCGAGGCTTCTACGGTTCCCTCGTTCAGGTAGGCGTTCCCGCAGGCACCTTGATCGCCAACGTCGCGTTCCTGATCGTCGCTTCCACCATCAGCTCGGACGCACTGCTGAGCTGGGGTTGGCGCATCCCGTTCGTGGCCTCCTGCCTGCTCGTGGCTGTCGGCATCTACATCCGCCTCCACATCGAGGAAACCCCGTCATTCCAGGCCGTCAAGACCGCCGGCGCCAAGGCGAAAATGCCCTTTGCCGCCCTCATGGCCAAGTACTGGAAGCAAGTTGTCCTCGGCGGCATCGCCACTCTCTCTACCGGGAGCACCTTCACCCTACTGGTTGCCTCCGGCGTTTCCTACGGCAAGAAGGACCTCGGCCACTCGGAGAGCCTCATGCTCTGGGTTGTCCTGGCTTCCTGCGCACTGTGCTTTGTGCTCATCCCCTTCTTCGGGAAGCTCTCGGACAAATACGGCCGCAAGCCGATCATCTACGCCGGAGTGGCCGCTGAGGCGCTGTTCGCATTCCCGATGTTCTGGCTCATGGACACCAAGTCCGTACCCCTGTTGTTCGTCGCCTACCTCGGAATGATGACCGCCTTCGCAGCCAACTACGGTCCCATCGCCACGTTCCTGGCCGAACTCTTCGGTTCCAAGGTCCGCTACTCCGGATTGTCCGTGGCCTACATGCTCTCCGGCCTCCTCGGCAGCGCCGCTACCCCGTTCATCACCACCTGGCTCCTGGGCCTGACCCACCAGAGCTCCTCCATCGCCTGGTACATCACAGCCGCTGCATTGATCTCCTTGGCGGCGCTGTTCGTCCTGACGGAAACCCGCCACGGCAACATCGACGCCGTCGACGTCGCCCCGGTGGATGCGGCGGAAGCGGCGGCGAAATGAGCGATTCCCCAGCGACGAACCCGGTACCCGCGACGGCCGCCATCACGCGGTTCGGCGAAGTCCCCGGCCAGGCAGCCGCCGTCGGACCCTTCTCCCACGCGGTCATCGCCAACGGTTTCGTGTTCACCTCCGGCCAGATCCCGGCCATCACCGGTTTGGACGACCAACCGGAGACCTTCGAAGGACAAGTCCGGCAGACGATCGAAAACCTGCGTGCGGTACTGGAGGCAGCAGGTTCCAGCCTGGCGCACGTGGTCAAGGTCAACACGTACTTGACCAGCCAGGACCAACTCGAGGAGTACAACCGCGTCTACACGGAGTACTTCGGCTCCGCGAAGCCCGCGCGCACTTCCGTCTGTGTGAGCCTCTGGGGAGTATCCCTTGAGATTGAATGCGTGGCGGTGCTCGCATGAGCCAGGCATCTACGGCGGAGCTTCGGTCCTCGGCAGGCCTGTTAGCCCGGCTTGCCGAGGTCAGCTACCCCACTATCGGACACTTTCTTGAGGACGGATTTGTTGATCCGGCAATCCAGTCGCTGCTCGACGGCGTAAAGGTGGCCGGGCCTGCGGTGACAGTCCGAATCGTTGACAACGATGCGATCGCCATGAACCGTGCACTCCTAAAGCTGTACCCAGGAGCAGTGCTGGTGATCGACATGGATGGCGACCACCGCCATGCGCCCGTCGGCGCAGTAACGGCAGCAGCCGCCAAGGCCCAGGGCGCGGCTGGCATCGTTGTGGACGGACGAGCCACGGATCTGTTGGAGTTGCGGAGCACCGGCCTGCCGGTCTTCGCCCGCGGCACCTCGTGCCTCACCACCAAGCGGCTGCACGCCAAGGAATCATCGGTCAACGTTCCCGTGTTGTTCGGCGGAGTCGAGGTTCATCCCGGAGACTGGGTGCTGGGTGACGATAATGGCGTGATTGTGCTGACCCAGGAGGAGGCGACAGCGGTCTTGGAGCGGGCACTCGCCTCGGACGCGGCCGAGCCGGAACTGCTGGCACGAATCGCCGTGGGTGAACCGCTCGAAACGCTGCTCGTGCACTGAAGCATGTGACCGCCACACGCCGCCATGCGACGCGCTGCTGGCAGCACGCTCGACTTGTCCAGAGACGGAGGCTCAAGCCACACAGGAGTGTGTGGCTTTGAGCCGTCTCCACGCCGGGGCCTTCGTGATGCCAGCACGGGAATATCGACTCCGGAACCTGCGCCCCTACCCCCCAATGGCAAGCAGCGCCAACGCACTGTCCCGTGGCTTTTGAAGGTCCAGGCCTGTGTAACCTTCAAATGCCGCCAGCCTGTTGACAACGGTGTTCCGGTGGCAGGCGAGCCTGTCTGCCGTGGCTACGAGGCTGCCGAGCTCCAGGAACGCTCGCACCGCTTCCAGGAGGCGTTCCCGCTCCGGGTCGCTACATCGACCAAGCGCCGAAAAGACCAGGGTTTCAGGGTTACAGCCCACTTGCGAGAGTCGGTGTGCTGTGATGGACAGCCAACGGTCCCTGAGCGTGAAGACTCCCTTGCTGCCCATGGGCAGGTCTTTCATGATTTCCCGGGCGGCGCTGACTGCTGTGCGCACTCCTGCTATCCCGTTGGCGTGCGGTGCCACAGCGACGGCCACATCGTCGAACAGCGCGGCCTCCTGATAACTCAGCTTTTCGTTGGAGTCCACCGTTCGGGGGCGGATGACAAGAGTGTGGTGCCCTTGGTCATAGGTCAGCACAGGAAAGTCCCGCGGCGGACGCGCCCGGACCCGCCTCCTGATCAGCAGGCCGTCGTTCCGGTCGATGGCCGCTACAAGAAACATCGCGTGAGGGTTGATGCGGAGGGCACCGGCTATGCGTGACAACTCAGTTGGGGACGGCTCGGCCGGCGCCAACAGTTGGGTCAGATACTGCTGCTGAAGATCGGCATCGGCGCCCTCAATTTCCTCCAACTCCCTCAAATACCGCTCTTGGACGCTGGACGCGAAGCGGTCGACAGTCGCCCACACGACTTCCGCCTTCCTTACCAACAACGCAGGGTCTGCGCGCAGCTCCGGTGCGGACAAAGCATCCCAGAGCACCGAGAAATCGAGGCGAATCGCCCGGACCAGGCTGTCCAGCGGAACGCCCTGACGTGCCCTCCGGGCGCCAAGTTCGGAGGCAAAGACCGAAAGCGCGCCAATATCCTCGGCACGCCCGCCGAGAGCCGAGAGCATGGCAGAGAAGGAGCTGAAACTGCTGCGACGCAGGTCCTCAAGCGTGAGGCCGGAATCGGCGTAGGCGGGATCGGGAAGAATCCGGGTCAGGAAATTCTCGACGAGGCAAGGAAGCTGCCTGCCCACGGCATCGACCAAAGTCAGCCACTGCTCATCGTCCGTCATGTCGCCCCTCCCACAGTATCTCCATACATCCTCGCGGAACCGGACGCCACGGCCCATGTACGTTCGTACATTTTTTGCATGCTTTTACGTTCGCCCCTGTCATGGGCAATGATCCATCGCCTTGGGACGATCGAAATCAGCTGCTCCTGTGGCAGCCCAACACTTTCACCGGCCAGGAGTTTCCATGACCACCATTGATCCAGTCGAGGAGCGGACAACGGCTGTCCGCCCCGACGAGCAATCCGGCTACAAGAAGGGCCTTTCCAACCGCCAGGTCCAAATGATCGGCATCGGCGGCGCCATCGGCACGGGACTCTTCCTCGGCGCCGGCGGACGCCTGGCCTCAGCAGGGCCCGTACTCCCCGTTGTCTACGCGATCTGCGGAGTGTTCGCCTTCTTCATCCTCCGCGCCCTCGGCGAGCTGGTCCTGCACCGCCCGTCATCAGGCTCCTTCGTCTCGTACGCTCGGGAGTTCTATGGCGAAAAGGCAGCGTACATCTCCGGGTGGGTGTACTCACTGTCGTGGGCGCTCACCGCGATCGTGGACATTACCGCCGTCGCCGTTTACCTGAACTACTGGACCGCCTTCAGCAGTGTCCCGCAATGGATCCTCGCGCTGGCGGCCCTGCTCGTGGTCACCGGCGTCAACCTCATCTCCGTGAAGCTATTCGGCGAACTGGAATTCTGGTTCGCCATTATCAAGGTTGGCGCGCTCGTGGCATTCCTCCTGGTGGGCGGCATCTTCCTCGCCGGCAACTTCCCGGTCGCCGGACACCAGCCCGGGCTCTCCCTGATCACCGACCACGGCGGCCTGCTGCCCAACGGGCTACTCCCCGCGGTCATCATTGTGCAGGGCATTGTGTTCGCTTACGCCGGCATCGACATGATCGGTGTAGCCGCCGGCGAAACCAAGGACCCTCGGAAGATCATGCCCAAAGCGGTCAACGCGGTCATCTTCCGGATCGCCATCTTTTATGTGGGCTCCACTGCCCTGCTGGCGATGCTGCTTCCGTATAGCTCCTATAAGGCCGGGGAGTCCCCGTTCGTAACCTTCTTCGCCAGTATCGGCGTGCCCGGTGCGGGCGACGCGATGAACTTCGTGGTCCTCACCGCCGCGCTATCCAGCCTCAACGCCGGGCTCTACTCCACCGGGCGGATCTACCGCTCCATGGCCCAGACCGGGACGGCACCCCAATTCATGAAACGGATGAGCCGCGGCGGGGTGCCCTACGGCGGAATCCTCTTCACCGCAGCCTTCACTCTGCTCGGCGTGGGGCTCAACGCTGTCGTTCCAAAGATGGCCTTCGAAATCACCATCAACGCCACCGCCCTGGCCATCCTCTGCACCTGGGCAACCATCATTTTGTGCCAACTGAAACTGTACAAACTGTCCAAGGCGGGACTGATGCCGCGGCCAGCCTTCCGGCTCTTCGGTGCGCCTTGGACCGCCTACCTGACTTTGGCGTTCCTGGCCGCGGTACTTGTCCTGATGCTGTTTGATTTCCCGATCGGCACGTACACGGTCGCCTCCCTGGCAATCATCATCCCGGCCCTCATGGCCGGCTGGTACTCCGTGCGAAGGCGCGTCAACGAACTTGCCAGGACCCAGCCGCTGACCAATGCCATCCCGGTAGCGCAGGCCACAGCCCAGCAATCACCGCCCCAGTCTTCCACCGCGCGGTTCAACAACGAGGAGCACACGCCATGACCACCGCAGCAACGCGTCCCGCCAACGCCCCGTCCCAAAAGCCAGCCGACATCAGCCGGGCAGCGACAGACGACGCTGCGTCCTTCCTCCGCGACTTCCGCAGCCTCTCGACCATTGGCGAAACACCCGGCCACGGTGTGGACCGCCAAGCCGGCACTGCGGCGGACGCACAGGCACGTGCCTGGTTCACTTCCCTCGCCTCCCAGAACGGGTTCCGCACGGAAACGGACCAAGTTGGAAACCTCTTCGCGCTGATCGAATGGAACCCCGGCGCACCGTACGTACTGGTGGGCTCGCACCTGGACAGCCAGCCGACGGCCGGAAAGTACGACGGCGCCTACGGTGTCGCCGCGGCCCTTCACGCTGCCCGCAGGCTGGCCGACCGCGCAGCCTCGAAATCGCCCGACCACGGCACCCCGCCAGCGGTTCCCAAGTACAACCTTGCCGTCGTTGACTGGTTCAACGAGGAAGGCTGCCGCTTCGCCCCGTCCATGATGGGAAGTTCCGTCTACACCGGAAAGCTCCGCGCCGACATCGCGCTGTCCATTACGGATACCGCGGGTACCAGCGTGCGCGAAGCCCTTACCGAAATCGGGCACCTAGGAACTGGCGATGGGCCCGCTGCCGCCGCCTATGCGGAGATCCACATTGAACAGGGCCGGTCGATGGAGGACTCCGGCACCACGATCGGCCTGGTCCACGCCTGCTGGGCCGCTGCGAAATACACCGTTACGGTCCACGGCGAGCAGGCACACACGGGTTCAACCGTCATCGCCGACCGCAAGGACGCCCTGCTGGGAGCGTCGCGCCTAGTGGTTTTGCTTCGGGAAATCGCGGACCACTTCAGCGGTGCCGTGCTGCACACCTCCGTGGGTCAGTTGACGGTGTATCCGAACTCGCCCGTTGTGGTGCCGTCCCGGGTGGACCTCGTGATGGACTTGCGGACCGCCGATGAGGGCGTCCTGGCCACTGCCAAGGCCCTGCTCCGCGCCGGTATCGCCGCCATCGAGACGGAGGCCAACGTCAGCATTGAGGTCGAGGAGTCCCACGCCTGGGGCATCAACCCCTACCAGCCCGCGGGTGTGGCCTTGGCCGCCGAATGCGCAGCCGAGCTGGGCTTCAGCAACCGCCGAGTGTTCACGCTCGCCGGGCACGACTCGATCAACATGAAGGATGTCGTCCCTACGGTCATGCTGTTCGTCCCCAGCGTGGACGGCATCTCCCACAATGAGCGCGAATACACGAACGACGACGACGCCTGCGCCGGCGTGGACATGCTGACCCGCGTAGTTGAAAGGCTGTGCAACGGAGACCTCGACGATGCCGCGTCGCCGGAACCCGGCTCCCGGCTGGAGGGCACCACGTGACCGGCCGGATCAAGGTGGCCGTCCTGCAAGCGACCGGGCTGGTCAACTCGCCGCAGCAGAACCTGATCAGGCTTGCTGCCCGGGCGCAGGAAGCAAAGGCACTGGGTGCGGACCTTCTGGTAACCCCCGAACTGTTCGTCAGCGGTTACGCTCCGGGCCTGGTCCACGGCACCGACGGGACAGCCCAGCGGCGGCAGATCGCCGACATCGCCCTATCCGCGGGCCTGGCGATCGTGGGCTCCACAGTCGAACACGACCGGGAGCGGCGCTATATCTCGGCGTCCTTCTTTGACCGCGACGGTGCCGAACTGACCCGCTACCGCAAGCAGCACCTCTTCGGTGCAGTCGAGAAGGAAGCGTTCGACGCCGGGGAGGCTCCCCCCGCCGTCGTCCGCTTCGACGGAGTCAACGTTGCCCTCGGAATCTGCTTCGACATCGAGTTTCCCGAGTTTGCGCGCGCCGCGGCCGTCGCGGGCGCGGAACTGCTCTGCATTCCAACGGCAGTCCCCCTGCGTGAAGGCGGCCAGTCCGACGCACACCCGTTCGACACCCGGATGATTCCGGCGATGGTGGTACCCACCAGAGCCCTCGAAAGCCAGCTGTTCATTGCGTACGCCAACCACACCGGCCCACACTTCGCCGGCCTAAGCACCATCGCCGATCCGTACGGGCGGCACCTTGCGGCCGCCGGTGACGATGCCGCGCTCATCGTCGCAGACGTTGCCCTGTCCACTCTTCGCCAGGCCCGGCTGGACACCGACTACCTCTCCCCGTTCATCGACAGCGCAGCCAGCGCCAACCCCAAGTAAGGACCCCCGTGACCATCGCAGCCACCAGCACGCCGACTGCAAAACTGAGCATGCTCATCCCCGATTTCCCGTTCCCCTACGAGGACTACATCACCCATGAAGCGGGAATAGGTTCCGTCCCGGCCGACATGTACGGCACCGAAGTGGCCGTTGTGGGCGCCGGACTGTCAGGACTCGTCGCAGCCTACGAACTCATGAAAATGGGACTCAGGCCGGTTATGTACGAGTCCTCAAGGATCGGAGGACGCCTCCGCGGAGGCACCCAGCCGGGCAAGCCCGGACCGGTGGCGGACCTGGGCGGAATGCGGTTCCCCAAGAGCGGCACCTCGTTCTTCCACTACGCGGATCTTGTTGGCATCGAAACGCAACCGTTCCCCAACCCACTGACGCCTGCCGCCGGAAGCACCGTGATCGAACTTGGCGGCACGGCCCACTATGCCGAGACCCCCGACGATCTTCCTGGGTTCTTCCGGGACGTGTCCAACGCCTGGGACGACTGCCTGGAGGAACGCGCCCACTTCAGCGCCATGCAGGAAGCCATCCGGACGAAGGACCTCGCCACCATCAAGAGGCTCTGGAACGAACTGGTTCCGCGCTTCGACGACATCTCCTTCTCCGGTTACCTGGCCACGTCAAAGGCGTTCTCGTCCCTCCCGTTCGAATACCGGGAGGCCTTCGGCCAGGTCGGGTTCGGAACGGGCGGCTGGGACACCAACTTCCCGGACAGCATCCTGGAGATCCTCCGCGTCGTGTACGTGGATGCCGACGCGGACCAGCACCGGATCATCGGCGGGGCGCAGCTCCTGCCGGAACGTCTCTGGAACCATGCCCCCTCCGACCTGGCGCACTGGCCAGAAGGCACAAGCCTCGCGTCCCTTCACGGCGGGCACCCGCGGCCCGGCGTCGCGTCCATCCGGCGCCTTCCTGGCAGTGGGGGCGCCGCTGCAGCGGTCGAGGGACCCATCGCCGTCACGGACAAGTGGGGACAGTCGCGGGAGTATCCGGCGGTCATTGCGACGTGCCAGAGCTGGCTGCTCTCGGCGCGCATCGATGTCGACGAGTCGCTCTTCAGCCACAAGCTCTGGACGGCGATCGAGCGTAGCCACTACATGCAGTCCTCCAAGACGTTCGTAGTGGTCGATAGGCCGTTCTGGAAGGACATCGACCCACAGACCGGCCGCCAGCTCATGAGTACCACGCTCACAGACCGGCTCACGCGCGGCACCTACCTGCTGGACAACGGCCCGGACCAGCCCGCCCTGATCTGCTTGTCCTACACCTGGAACGACGACGCCCTGAAGTGGTTGCCGCTGGATGCCGACGAGCGGGTCAGACTCATGCTGCACTCCCTGAAGCAGATCTATCCCACCGTGGACATCGCCTCGCACATCATCGGCGATCCAATCACGGTCTCCTGGGAAGACGACCCAAACTTCATGGGCGCCTTCAGTGACAACCTCCCAGGGCACTACCGCTACCAGGAGCGGCTCTACACGCACTTCATGCAGGACGGAATGGACCCGGCACACCGAGGCATCTATCTCGCCGGCGACGGCATCTCCTGGACCGGCGGCTGGGCCGACGGAGCCGTGACCACAGGCCTCAACGCCGTGTGGGGCGTCATGACACAGCTGGGTGGCAAGACCAATCCGGGGAACCCGGGACCGGGCGACCGCTTCGACGAACTCAAACCCATCCGGCTTCCCTGATCTCCCCGGGGCAGGCTGTTCATCGGCCCCACTCATGCATCGGCCGTATGGGGCCCCGTCTTAGAGGGGCTCCATGCGGCCGTGCCCATGCCAATGGGTAGCACCGGATGAACGGCCCGCTCTGGGCGGCTATTCGGCGCGGGGCCTTGACGCTGCCAGGCGGCTCGAATCGGGCAATGTTGCCACGAAAACGTCCGTCGCGCTGATGTCCGCCAGTGCCATGCGCCGGGTGTCGTCGAGGTATCCGACGTGGTTTTGGAATGCCGCGCGGGCGGCTTCCGGGTCCTGGTCTGCGATTGCCTGGTAGATGACCGTGTGTTGCGCCCACACGGCTTCGCGGTCCAGTAGATCGACGAACACGGTGTTGGTGGCTGGCCGCATGAGATGCACCGACATCATGGCGAGTTCGAGAATCTGGTTCTTTGCTAGGGGGCACTGCAAGGACGCGTTGGACGGCACGGGAAGTGCCCGTCCGTGGCCAAACGTCGTTTCTCAGGCGTCGAAGTCGGTGCTGCGGCTCAATGCTTCCCAGTTGGACGTCGAGTCGAGCCGAGCCTGCACGATCTTCTGGTACGCCTCGAGCGCATCGCTGCCTAGCAAGAGGAAAGCCGGGGTGTCCTCGGCCTCGACAGCACGGATGATCGCCTGCGCGGCCTTGGCCGGATCGCCCTTGGCAGGAGAGTTCACGACGGTTTCGATACGCCGTTTCCCGGCAGTCCCGGCGTAGTCCGCGATGACCGTCGTCGACTGAGTGAGAGACCGGCCCCCGAAGTCGGTGGCAAAACCGCCCGGTTCGACGACCGTCGCGGAGATGCCCAGTGGCTCCAACTCACCCCGGAGCGAGCCCGTCATACCCTCGATGGCGGCCTTGGCGGCCGCGTAGTAGCCGGAGCCAACCGGGGTGTACGTCGCCGCGATTGAGGAGAAGTTCACGATCGCCCCGCTGCGACGTGCACGCATGCCGGGCAGCACCGCCTTGATCATGGCGACCGATCCGAAGAAGTGAGTGTCGAACAGCAGCCGGATGTCCGCTTCATCGCCTTCCTCGACGGCGGCACGATAGCCGTAGCCGGCATTGTGAATCAGGACGTCGACGCCGCCGAATGTCTTCTCGGCCTCTGCGACTGCGGCAGTCACCTGCGCCGGGTCTGTGACGTCCAGCGCCACAGCCAGAACCCGATTGTTGCCCTCCGCGAGGTCCGCGACCTTTTCACGGTCACGCGCCGTCGCGACGACGTTATGTCCTGCCGCGATAACAGCCTCCGCCAGAGCGCGGCCAATACCCGTCGAGCATCCCGTAATGAGCCAAGTAGTCATTGTCATGTCCCTTTCTGAGGAGTCCGATATCAGTAAATACCTCACCCAAGAAAGCTGGGAGGTTCTGACGGAACCCCTACGTTCCCGAGCCGAAAGGACCAAAGGGCTTGAAGACTTACCGACAAGGTGTAAAGCCCTGATATTCCGGGCCGGTTTTGGGGGTGTCTGATAGACACTGCCACCGGCAGACGCGGCTGCGTAGCGTGGTGGATGTGGACAGAAAAGAGGAAATCCGTGAATTCCTGATCTCGCGTCGAGCGAAGATCAGCCCGGAACAGGCCGGAATCCCCACATACAGGGAACTGCGCCGAGTGCCGGGGCTGCGCCGTGAGGAAGTGGCGCACCTCGCAGGGGTCAGCACGGACTATTACACCCGCCTGGAACGCGGCAGCGTCCGCGGGCGTCTCGGACGCCGTACTCGAGGCCGTGTCATCGGCCCTTCAGTTGGACGAGGCCGAGCGGGCGCACCTGATGGACCTGGCAAGGACGGCCAACACGCCGTCGCGCCGGACCCCGCGCCGGCCACCGCAGCAACGGGTCCGTCCGGGAGTGCTGCGTCTGCTGGACGGGATGACCGGAGCGGTCGCCGTGGTGCAGAACAGCCGTACGGACGTGCTGGCCGCAAACCTCCTGGGCCGGGCACTGTATGGACCCGCGTTCGCCCTCGCGGCACAGTCGAACACCTCCTCGCCATCCGACCCCGGGACCCCGCGGCGGGTCCCGAACCAGGCCCGCCACATCTTCCTCGAACCGGGCGCGGGAGACTTCTACCCTGACTGGCCCGCGGTCGCGGCCACCGCGGTCGCGATGCTGCGCTCTGAATCCGGCCGGAACCCCGACGACCGGGCCCTGAACGAGCTGGTCGGGGAACTGACCACCCGCAGCGGGCTGTTCTCGGCATTATGGGCCGGACACGACGTGCGGATCCACACCACAGGGACCAAACGCTTCCACCACCCGCTCGCCGGGGACATGTCCCTGCAGCACGAGACGCTGGACCTTCCCGGCGACCAGGGACAGACCCTGTTCACCTTCACCGCGGAGCCCGGCTCCGCGTCCGAAAACGCGCTGGCCTTCCTCGCCAGCTGGGCGGCACCGCCTCCCGAAACCACCACCGGCGACACCGCCGGCCGATCCACCACCCCCGGCCTGCGCTCCCCCGCGCAGCCGGGAACACCCAACCCAGGAAAGACAGAACCATGAGTGAACACGATGACAAAGCAGGACAGAAGGAAGACATGACCGGGAAGAAAGTCTGGTTCATCACCGGAGCCGGCCGCGGCATGGGCACCGACATCGCGAAGGCAGCCCTGGCCGCCGGCCACGCGGTCGTCGCCACCGGCCGCAACCCCGAAAAAGTCGCCCAGGCAATCGGCGAGGACAAGGACCTGCTAACCGTCAAGCTCGACGTCACCGACCCCTCCGACGCCACAGCCGCCATCCAGGCCGCCGTCGACCGCTTCGGCCGGATAGACGTGCTGGTGAACAACGCCGGCAACTTCTACGCCGGATTTTTCGAAGAAATCACCCCCGAAGACTTCCGGAAGCAGATCGAAACCACCATGTTCGGGCCCATGAACGTCACGCGCGCCGCCCTGCCGGTCCTGCGCGCCCAACGCTCGGGCCTGGTCGTCACGATCTCCTCGACCGCCGGCATCGCCGGCGGGGAGTTCCTGACCGCCTACGCCGCGTCCAAGTTCGGCGTCGAAGGCTGGGCCGAGTCTCTGGCCCCCGAAATCGCACCCTTCGGGATCCGTACCATGCTCGTCGAGCCCGGATTCTTCCGCACCGAACTCCTCACCCCCGAATCCACGAGCTACGCCGAATCGACTATCGACGACTACGCCCAACGCACCGAACAGACCGTCACGTCATGGAAGAGCATGAACGGACTCCAAGGCGGAGACCCCGCCAAACTCGCCCACGCCCTCATCCAACTCGCCGAACTGGAGCAGCCACCACTGCGCTTCGCCGCCGGAGCCGACGCCGTCGGGCTATTTGACTCCCGGGCCAAGGAGCTCCAGGACCAAGCCAACGCCCACCGCGAACTCTCCAGCAACCTCGCCCACGACGACGCCTAACAGCACCCCCAGCCGGTCCCGCCCCCCCTGAACCGTCGCGGGGGCGCGGGACCGGCCATCCCTCCACGCACGACCACCACCTCCGTCCCACTGCTGGACGACCACGGCCTCCGGCTGCCCAAAACCCGCGACAACGCCCCCCAGGAGAACACCCAAGATGACATTGAAACTTTCGGGAACTGCCGCCCTCGTCACCGGGGCCAGCAGCGGCATCGGCGCCGCGACGGCACGAGAACTCGCCGCACTCGGCGCGTCCGTGGCGCTCGTGGCCCGACGTCGGGACCGCCTCGAAGCCCTCGCCGCCGAAATCGAGAACGACGGCGGCACCGCACTGGTCATCGAAGCGGACATCACCGACCGCGCCCAGGCCCAGGCCGCCGTCGAAGGGACGGTCGAACGGTTCGGGCAGTTGGACATCCTGGTCAACAATGCCGGGCTGATGCTTCTGGGTTCGGTCCTCGGCGCGGATCCTGGGGACTGGGACCGCATGATCTCAGTCAACGTCCAGGGCCTGCTGTACACCACCCACGCGGCCCTGCCGCACCTGCTCAAAGCCGCCGACAACAGCGAACGCCGGGTCGCGGACATCGTGAACATCAGCTCGGTTGCCGGTCGCGTGGCCTGGGGCGGCTACGGCGTCTACAACCTGACCAAGTTCGGCGTCAACGGCTTCACCGAGTCCCTCCGCCAGGAAGTCACCCAGCGGCACGTCCGCGTCGGCGTCCTGGAACCCGGCGGCGTGGACACCGAACTGGCCTCGCACAACACACCCGAGATCCAGAGCGGGATGACGACCCCGTTCTACGAACAGACCGAAGTCCTCGCCCCCGCGGACATCGCCGACGGCGTCGCCTACATGGTCACCCGCCCCCGCCACGCCTCCATCGCCGAGCTCTGGATCATGCCCACCGACCAAACCTGACCGCCGCCGTCGTCGTCCGTAGGTTGGTCCAATTTCTGGCTTCGTGGGCCCGATTGGACTAGGCAATGGACCTCGGGCCCTGTGACCCCGGTCAACTAAGAGATCACCGCGCGGCTGGCGGGCTGCTTCGCTCCGGCTGTCCCGTCCACCGCGCCAAAACGACGTTCAGATGGGTGCTGACGAGCCGGACCAAATCGATTTCGGGGTTCAGCAGCCACTGGATCTCATCGCCGTCCAGGAGCGCAATCACTCCACGGACCTCGCTCTCGATTTCGCTGTCGCTCAGCGGGAGTACCTCGCCCTTGGCGAGAGCTTCGCGGAGGTGGCCGCTCATCTCTTCGACCGCCTTCTCATACCGGTTCACCATGAAGTCCCGTGCAGGATGACCGGGATCGGAGGCCTCGGTGGCCAACGTCAGGAACAGCTCAATGAATCCCCGGTGGGCAGTGTGATACTCCATCAGCCGGGGCAGCCACTCGAAGTATGCCAGTCCCGAATAACCGGCACTCAAGACTGCCGACTGTTCGCTCCAGTAGTCCCATACAGCGATGAGCAGCGCTTCCTTTTGGCCGAAATAGCTGACCAGCGTGGGTGCGCTGACACCGACTTCACTGGCGATCTGCCGAAGAGACCCGTTGTTGTAACCGTACTGAGCGAAGACGCGGGCGGCGGCCTCGACTATCTGCTGCCGGCGCTTGATTCCCTTCGGGTACGGACCCCTGGATGTCAGTTGTGTGCTCATGGCTCCTCGTCTTTCCTCCCCATCAGACTAATGGACCCTTGCCAAAAACTGAACAGGCGTTATATTCTTTAAAACCTAACAGCTGTACAGTTTTCGAGTGACGGGCCTCAGATCTCCGATGGAGGAGAAAGGCAGTCACCGTCACACCCACCAACGGCGGTGATCGATCCCGTTGGACTGCAACCAAGTTTCGAGGACAAAAAGTGCACAATTCCCTTTATCCAGAGCCGGAGCCAAACGGAGTCCTTGGCGTCGGCATTCTCGGGGCCGGCCCCGTGACCCAGGCGATTCACTTGCCTTCGCTGGCCAGATTGCGGGACTTGTTCGAGGTCCGCCACATCATGGACGTCGACCCCGCAGTGGCCGAATCGGTGGCAAGCAGGGTCGGAGCGCGCTTCAGCACCAGCATGGATGAACTGCTGGCTGATCCCGAAGTAGATGTTGTGGCCATTTGCAGCCCGCACCAGTTCCACGCCGCCCAGGTCACAGCAGCCTGCCGGGCCGGGAAGAAGGCTGTGCTTTGCGAGAAGCCCTTCGCCATGAACGGCGAGGAAGCGGCAAGGATTTCCGCCGTTTCGGCCGAAACCGGGGTTCCCATCATCGTCGGTGCCATGCACACCTTTGATCCGGGCTGGTTGGCCGCCGAGGCTGCCTGGGGGAACCTCCCGGAGCAGGTTCACACGATCCGTTCCTCCATCGTTCTGCCGCCGAATCCGCGTTTTGAGGACTTCGCCACCGAGATCGTCGGCCGGCCGGAAGCGTCTGCACCGGAAGCCTCAACGCCGAACCATGTGGAGCCGGCAGCCGCGAAAGCCATGCTGCGCGGCGGCGTGATGGGCCTGGCGATCCATGACCTGCCGCTCGTACGCCGCTTCGTGCCCGACTTCCAGTCGGTCGAAGTCCTGCACGCGGAGGTCCTCCAACCCTTCGGCTACGTCATTTCCCTTCGCACCGCCACCCGAACCATCGAACTGCGGGCAGCCATGAACAGCACCTGGAAGCCAGAGTGGACCTTCCAGGCCATCGGTGATGAGGCGCAACTGACGGTCAGCTTCACCCCTTCCTACGTGCACTCCGGGTCAGCGACAGCCCAGATAGCACGCGCTGGAAGCGCCATTCAGCTGGGCCCCTACGGCCACAACGGCTACGAAGGGGAATGGCGCAAGCTCGCTGAGCTGGCCCGCGGCAAGGGCGAGGCGCCTCCTGCCCGGACACTCATCGACGATCTCGAGTTCGCCCTGTCCATAGCCGACGGCGCGGCCACGCGTTACGAATCCCCTACCCACACAAGACAGGAAGTTTCGGCATGAGCACCAAGCTGACAGTCCACGCCGACCCGAAGGCAGAACTCTCCGGAGGCGTCTCCGCAGTGGTCGCCTCCCTGCCGGTGTCCTACGGGCCTGCGGCCGGAGCCGCTGACATCAGTGCCCTCGACGGGGAAGCAGGCTGGACCCTGCGGGTCCTTGCCGCCGCGCAGGACGGTGCCCGCGGGGTCGTCGTCGTCAATCCCGTCGCCGAATCCGTCGAGGACATCGCGGCTGCGGCCAAGACCGCAGCCGCCGTGGCCCTGGATCAGCGATGGTCTTCCAACCCCGCGGTCGAGGGTGCCCGGCACGCCCTGCAGGGGTACCTCGACGACGCGGCTCTCCTGGACTCCGTGGCCATCGCCGCCCCCGGAACACAATCCGTGGAGCTCCTCACCCAGCATCTGGCCCTCATCCAGGACCTCGGCGTCGGGTTGGAGACCCTCCGTCTCGTCCAGCACGGACCCACCGGGTACGTGGCGGCAGGCAGCCTCGCTAACGGCGCCCCGATGGCCTTGCAGGGAATCACGACCTCGGCAGTCCGTCCGCGCTGCTCGGTCACGGTCCTGAATTCCACCGGGGGCCTCGAGCTCACGGTCCCGGACCCCGACGCCGCCTGGCCGGCTGAAATCCTGGTCACCAACCCCTCCGGTTCCACCCTCTTGCCGACCCTTTACGAGTCCGCGCACCGCTCCACCTGGACCCGGCTGAAAAAACACCTCGACGCCGGCCAGATGCCGACGGACCTGGCCCGCTTCGGCGAGGTTGCTTCAGCCGTGCACCGCCTCACCGGCCACCGCGCAACCCCCTGAACAGCACCACCACAGGACACCACAGTTCGAACTCAACACCACTGTTCCACCTCAACGTAGAGACGGCCGGCCCCCACGGGGCCGGTTCTGGAAGGAAACATCATGACCATCAAATCCGCACTCTCCACCTCGGCCTTTTCCCGGCGCGGGTTCCTCGGCGTCGCCGCGGCAGCGGCGTCCGTCCCGCTGCTGGCGGCCTGTGGCGGGGGGTCCGCTTCACAGGGCGCAGGCGGCACGATCAAGTTCTGGGATATGCCCTGGGGCCCGCCGGCTTACAGCGACCTCGCGAAGAAGCTCACCGAGTCCTATGTCCCGACGGGCAGTCTTGGCAAGGCCAGTTACCAGACCATCCAGTGGAACAACTTCTACCAGACCTTCTCCTCGGCCATCGCGTCCAAGACCGGTCCGGCGCTGTCCACGGGCGGCGGCTTCCAGGCCTTCCAGTTCGCCGAACAAGGACAGATCGCTTACGCGGACAACGTCATTTCAAAACTGAAACAGAACGGCCAGTACAACGATTTCCTTCCTGGAACCATCGAGTCCCAGAACACCGACAAGGGCTACGTTGCAGTTCCATGGTCCCAGGGCCCGCGCGTGGTCTGGTACCGGAAGTCTCTGCTTGACCGGGCCGGCGTCGCAGTCCCCACGGACTGGAAGTCCTGGCTCGAAGCAGGAAAGGCACTGAAGGGCATCGGAGTCTCCGCGTTCGGCATCGGCGCCGGTGCCGGAAACGTCTTCGGCAACCAAAACCTGTTGTCCATGATGATCAACAACGGCGGCGGTCTTTTCAACGAAGACGGCAGGCCCGACGTTGTGACAGACCGGAACATCGAGGCCATGGAGTTTGTCCGCGAAATGGTTTCCCTGGGACTCATCGATCCTGGCGCCGTCAGCTACACCCTCGACAACCTCTCCAGCCAGTGGAAGGACAAGAAGATCGGCATGGGCTGGTACGCCCCGGGCCTGCCGGAGAGCACCGGCGACACCTCCGGGGACCTTCAGGTGGCCTCCCCGTTGGCCGGCCCCCACGGGGACAAGGGCACCGTGAACTACATCGGCAGCATCATGATGTACAAGAACACCCCCTCCCAGGAAGGCTCGGAGGCGTTCCTGCTCTGGTACCTGGGCCAGCTGAAGGAATTCTGGAAGCAGGACGTGGTGGGTCTGCTTCCCGTACAGCAGTCCATTGTGGACCTGCCGGAGTTCCAGAAGAACAAGCAGAACGTACAGATCATCAAGGAATGGCAGTCCGTCGGCAAGCCCTTCGGTACGAAGTCACCCCGGCTCTTCGGATCCCTCGCCGCCGTGGATGGCGGCCAGGCCCTCTCCCAGTTCGCCCAGACGATGCTGGGTGCCCGGGCAGATGCAAAGACCGCCCTGACGGACCTGCAGAAGGGCATCGAGTCCGTCACCAAGTGACGGACCCGATGAGGAGAACCACCATGACTACCACCACCAGATCCCTGGCCCGGGCCCGCAAAGGCGTCGGGCCAGGCGGAGCTTCCGGACCCGCCGGAACCGCCCGGAAACAAAGCACACTGTCCCGGCAGACCGGCAGGACCTTCGCGTTCCTGATACTTCCCTCCGTCCTCCTACTGCTGCTCATCAATGGCTACCCGCTCATCTACGCCGGAATCCAGGCGCTCCATAACGGGAACCTACTGGACACAGGGGCCTTCGTCGGTCTGGACAACTTCTCCAGCGTGTTGTCCTCGGAACCGTTCTGGAAGGCCGCCAGGTTCACCCTGGTCTTCACGCTCGTCGGCGTCTTCGGTTCCTGGCTCATCGGCCTGGCCCTGGCCCTGGTGCTGCGCACCAAAATCCCCGCCAACGGCCTCTTCAAGGTCCTTCTGCTGCTGCCCTGGGTGGTGCCGATCGTGGTGTCCTCCACGGCCTGGAACTGGCTGACCGCCACCCCCACCAGCCCCGTGCCCGCCCTGTTCAACGCCCTGGGACTGGGAACGCCGCTCTTCCTCGCCGACCCGACGCTGGCAGCCATCACGGTGTGCCTGTTCAAAGTCTGGATCAGTTTCCCCTTCATGATGATGATGATCTCCTCGGCCCTGGCCTCGGTGGATAACACCGTGTACGAGGCGTCGAGCATGGACGGCGCCAGCAAGTGGCAGCAGTTCACCCAGATCACGCTGCCGCTGATCTCACGCTCCACCTACATCAGCTGGATCCTGATGACCATTTTCTGCGTCAACGACTTCCCCACCATCTACCTGCTCACCGGCGGCGGGCCCGTCGACGCCACCACCTCCCTGGTGGTCCTCGCCTACCGCATGGTGTTTCAGAACTTCCAGACCGGGCCAGGCGTCGCCATCGCCTTCCTCATGACGATGACCCTGGTCATTGTCTCCGTCGTCCTGTACCGGCAGATACGAAAGTCGAGCACCGAATAATGAGCACCGTCCTTCACACCCACCAGGCCGCCCCGGCTGCCGCAACAGGGGGACCGGCAAAGTCCCGTTCCGCTGTGGCCGACGCCGGCAACCGGGGGCGGTGGTGGCGTTTCACCCTGATCCTGGCAGTCACCGCGGTCGTTCTCATCCCCATCATGGTCACCGTCGCACTCGCGTTCACCCCCGGCGCCAATAGCACCGCCACCGGCGGCTTCACCCTTGAGAACTTCTCCACCGTCTTCGAAAAGACACTCGTAGGAACCTGGCTTCAGAACAGTCTGATCACGACCCTGACGACGGTGCTGGTGTCCGTGGCCGTTGCCGCCCCGGCGGGATATGTCCTCTCCCGCGGCCGCGGCAAACTCGTCTCCGGATACTCCCTGCTGCTGTTCGTCATCCAGTCCCTGCCGATCATCACCTCCGTGGTCCCGCTGTTCATCCTCTTCGCAGGCATGGGGCTGGTGGACAACCTGGTAGGGATCACGATCATCTACGTCGGCTCGACCATGTCCGTGGCCACCTGGATGATGGCCGCCTACTTCGACTCCATCCCGATCAGCCTCGAAGAGGCCTCCTGGATCGACGGCTGCTCCGTATTCGGATCATTCACCCGGGTCGTGCTGCGCAACTCCCTGCCCGGCATCCTGTCCACCGCGATCTTCTCCTTCCTGCTGGCCTGGAACGACTACCTCGTCGCAGTGGTGTTCCTGCGCTCCAACGAGACCTTCACCCTCCCGATGGGCGTACAGACCTTCTTCCAGCAAAACGCGACGGACTGGGGCTCCGTCATGGCCGTGGCCCTGGTCATGATGATCCCTCCCGTGCTCGTCTTTGCCGGCCTGAACAAATACTTCAGCGTCGGCGGCATCGGCGGATCCCTCGCCGGCCAATAGCCTCCCTCCCACACCTTGAAAACGTCAGCACCTGGAGACCCAATGACCTACTCAATTCAGCTGTACACCTTGCGCAACGCCATCCAGGAAGACCTGCCGGGCACCATCAAGAAGGTTGCCGAGATCGGTTTCACGCAGGTTGAACCCTACAATTTCGTGGCCACGGCAAAGGAACTCGGCGCCGCTTTGAAAGAGAACGGCCTGCGCGCCCCGTCCGGCCACGCTCCGCTGCTGAGCCAGGACCAGGACGAGATCTTCGCAGCCGCCAAGGAACTCGGCATCAGCACGGTCATCGACCCGTACCTGCCCGCCGAGCACTGGCAGAACGCCGAAGACATCCAGGCCACCGCTGCAAAGCTCAACGCCGCCGCGAAGAAGGGTGCCGAATACGGCATCCGCGTCGGCTACCACAACCATGCCTGGGAGCTCGAGTCCATCATCGAGGGCCGGACGGCCCTGGAGTATTTCGAAGGCCTGCTGGATCCGGAACTGGTCCTGGAAGTGGACACCTACTGGGCTGCCGTCGGCGGCCAGAACCCGGTGGAACTGCTTGCCCGCCTCGGTGACCGCGTGAAGTTCATCCACATCAAGGACGGCCCCGGCACCACGGACACCAAGGCCCAGTTGCCGGCGGGCCAGGGCACCGTCCCGGTGCTCGACGTCGTTGCTGCCGCGACGTCCCTGGAAGTGGGCGTCGTGGAGTTCGATGACTACGCCGGAGACATCTTCGAAGGCATCGCAGAGAGCCTCGCCTTCCTGAACGTAGGCAGGGTCTAATGAGCCGCATCGTTCCCTTAGGCGTGGCAATGATCGGCTACGCGTTCATGGGCAAGGCCCACTCCAACGCGTGGCGGAACGTGGCCAGCTTCTTCGACGTCCCGGCCTTCGAACGGAAAGTCCTCGTGGGCCGGGACGCCGCCCAGGTGGCCGGCGCCGCAGCCAAATACGGGTGGGCCGAATCAGCCACCGACTGGCGCACCGTGATCACCCGCGATGACATCGACATCGTGGATATCTGCGCCCCGGGCTGGATGCACGCCGAAATCGCCATCGCGGCGCTGGAGGCCGGCAAGCACGTCCTCGTCGAAAAGCCGCTCGCCAACACCCTGGCCGAAGCCGAAGCCATGACCGAAGCAGCCCGCACCGCGCGCGAACGCGGGGTCCAGTCGATGGTCGGTTTCAACTACCGGGGCGTCCCCGCCCTGGCCCTGGCGAAGGAATTGATCGCGGAGGGCCGGCTCGGCACGGTCCGGCACGTCCGGGCCTCGTACCTGCAGGACTGGCTCGCTGATCCCGAAACGCCGATGTCCTGGCGGCTACGTGCCGAAACGGCCGGCACCGGCGCCCTGGGCGACATCGCCTCCCACGCGATCGACCAGATCCAACACCTCACCGGCGAAAGCGTCATCGAAGCCACCGGGGTGCTGAGGACATTCGTGACCCAAAGGCCCGGCTCGGACGGCATGGAGGACGTCACCGTTGACGACGCAGCCTGGGCCACCCTGGGACTGACCGGCGGGGTGGGGGCCTCGGTGGAGGCCTCACGCGTGGCGGCCGGCCGGAAGAACAGCCTGCAGATCGAAATCTACGGAACCCGCGGCGCGCTGACCTTTGACCTGGAATCCATCAACGAACTCCACTTCCTCGATGCAACGCTTCCGGCCCGGGAGCAGGGATTCAGCCGGGTCCTGGTCACCGAACCCGAACACCCCTACCTGGACGCCTGGTGGCCCCAGGGCCACGTCATCGGCTGGGAACACACCTTCACCCACCAGATCCGGGACTTCCTCACCGCCATTAGCACCGGCACCGCCCACTCGCCTTCCTTCGAGGAAGGACTACAGGTCCAGCGCGTCCTGGCAGCCGTCGAAGAATCAGCGAAAAACAAAAGCACCATCACCCCTGTCCCCCGGGGACTGACGACGCCGGCGCCTAAAACAGTGCCCGGCACCGACGTACAGGCCGCCCACGCAGCACTTGTCCCATCAAGAAAGTGAACCATGAACCACAACTTGCCGCCGATGACCGCACCGGCTCGCGGTCGCGATCAATTCGGCGAGACCCCCCGCCCGCCGTTCCATTCCCAGATCCAAACCGCCAGCGACATGCTTTCCTGGACCGCGCTGAAGCTTGAGGAAATACCCGTTCATCGTGGCCATGCAGGAGAAGACGCGCAGACCCTCGACCGCTTCGGGCTCGAACACCGCGATATCGAGGTGCCCGGCTACAACGGCCACCTGGGCAAAGCGGGTGTGTGGCGGCGCCCGGGCGACGCCGAAACCGGTCCGGGCTTCATCTTCATCCACGGTGGCGGCATGGTCCTGGGCGACCGGTTTCTTGACGTCAGCGTTGTCTTGCCGTGGGTCCAGCAGCATGGCGGGACCCTCGTGAGCATCGAATACCGGCTTGCCCCGGAGTTCCCGGCCCCGGTTCCGGTCGAAGACGCCTACGCAGCGGCTTCCTGGGTCGTGGAGCATGCGGGCGAACTGGGATTCGACCCCGAACGTGTCGTGCTCGCAGGAATGAGCGGCGGCGGCGGTATTGCAGCCGGGGTCGCGCTGCTGGCCCGCGACCGGCGGGGCCCCTCCTTCGAAGGCGTGTGGCTGAACTGCCCGATGATCGATGACCGCAATGACACCGTATCCGCCCGCCAATACGAGGACCTCGGGCTGTGGGCCACCCGCAGCAACAAGGTCTGCTGGCAAGCTGTCCTCGGCGACGCCGTGGGCACCGACGACGTCTCACCTTACGATGCGGCGGCCCGGGCACCCTGGCTCGGCGGCCTGGCGCCGATACTGATCACCGTCGGCTCGGCAGAACCCTTCCGGGACGAAGACGTTGCCTTCGCGTCCGCGATCTGGCGCGACGGCGGCGATTGCGAACTCCACGTCATCCCGGGCGGCACCCACGCCTACACGCTTTTCGCAGCCAACTCCAGCATCGGCGAAATCCACGAAGCAGCAGTAGCCCGGTGGATCGCCCGCATCGTGGAACCCGATGACCCGAACGGATCCCGGCACCTGATCGAAAACTTCGCCGCCGCGACCCCCGCCGACAACGCACCCCCGGCAACCCCGCAACCGGCATCAAATAGCGCATAAAGGTCGGACACCATGTTGGATCTGCTCGTAGTCAGTGAGGACAACCGCCGAGAGCACGGGTCCAACCCGCCGTTCGCGGTAGTTCGCCGGCGAGCAGCCAAGTGCAGTCCCCCGAAAATTTTTGCAAGGAGAACCAATGCCCCGCCCGTATACCTTGTTCACCGGCCAGTGGGCCGACCTGCCCTTCGAGGAAGTCGCCCGCCTGGCCTCCGGCTGGGGCTATGACGGCCTGGAAATCGCCGTGTCCGGGGACCACCTGGACGCCTGGCGCTGGGACGAACCCGGCTACGTCGAGTCCAAACTCGCCATCCTGGACAAGTACAACCTGAAGGTCTGGGCCATCTCCAACCACCTCAAGGGCCAGGCCGTGTGCGATGACCCTATCGACTTCCGCCACCAGGCCATCGTCGGGGCCAAGGTCTGGGGCGACGGGGACCCCGAAGGCGTCCGCCAACGCGCCGCCGAGGAAATGAAACACACCGCCCGCCTCGCCAAGGCCCTCGGCGTGGACACCGTGGTCGGCTTCACCGGTTCCTCGATCTGGCAATACGTCGCGATGTTCCCGCCTGTCCCTGAGAAGGTCATCGAGGCCGGCTACCAGGACTTCGCCGACCGCTGGAACCCCATCCTGGACGTCTTCGACGAATGCGGGGTCCGCTTCGCCCACGAAGTCCACCCCTCCGAGATCGCCTACGACTACTGGACCACCGTCCGGACCCTGGAAGCGATCGGGCACCGGGAAGCATTCGGGCTGAACTGGGACCCCTCGCACTTCATGTGGCAAGGCATCGACCCCGTCTCCTTCATCTGGGACTTCAAGGACCGGATCTACCACGTGGACTGCAAAGACACCAAGCTCCGCCCCACCGGCCGGAACACCGTCCTCGGCTCCCACCTGCCCTGGGGCGACCCCCGCCGCGGCTGGGACTTCGTCTCCGCCGGACGCGGCGACGTGCCCTGGGAATCCTCCTTCCGCGCCCTCACCGCCATCGGCTACACCGGACCCATCAGCATCGAATGGGAAGACGCCGGCATGGACCGCCTCCACGGCGCCCCCGAAGCCCTCGCCGCCCTCAAAAAATACGACTACCCCGCCTCCCAAACCAGCTTCGACGCCGCCTTCAGCCAGGACTAACACGTCTCAAACGGAACACCGTCTCTGCAATCGATTGGATCCACCCATGGTGACCACCACAGCCACCCCGCCTGCGGGCACCCGTTCTTCCTTGTTGCCCTTGGTGGTCTTGAGCCTGTGCGGCTTCACCAGCGTCACCACCGAACTTCTGCCCTCGGGGTTGCTGACCCGCATCGCCTCGGACCTTGGCACCGGCATCGCCGGGGCCGGGTCCCTGACCTCGGCGTACGCGGCCGCGATCGTCCTTACCGTCCTGCCCCTGACCCGGTTCACGCTCCGCGTCCCGCGACGGGTACTGTTCGCGGCGATCCTGTCCGTCTTCGCGGCCGCCAACGTCCTCATCGCCCTCAGCCCGACCCTTCCGATCGCCATCACCGGGCGGGTCCTGGCAGGTGTTGCGCACGGTCTGCTGTGGGCGACCATGGCCCCCTTGGTCGGCCGGGTCACCAGCCCGGCGCGGGCGCCCCGGGCGATGGCGATCGTCTTCGCCGGCACCAGCCTGGGCCTGGCAGTCGGCACACCGCTGGGAACCCTTTTAGGCCAGGCATGGGGCTGGCGCACCGCGTTCCTGATCCTGGCGGGGGTGAGCGCGGCCCTGGCAGTGTTTGCCTTCCTCACGATTCCCCAGGTGAGCCCGGACACCAAACGGCCGCTCTCCATCGCCCGGGCAGCCCGCCTGCCCGGAGTCGGCCTGATTGTGGGGGGCTGGGCTGTCATGCTGCTGGCCCACTTTGCCGTCCTCACCTATATCGCCCCGTTCCTGGAACACGCGGGTCTCGGGGAAATGGTCGGCGCCGGCATCGCCGTCCTGGGAATCGCCGGCCTGGCCGGCGTAGCCCTGGCCGGACGGGTGCCACGGCGGGCCCTGTTCGCAGGGCTCCTGGCCGCCCCGACGCTCATCGTCGCCGGCCTCGTCGGCTTGGGCGTACTGCCCGTGAACCTTTCGTTCGCCGTCGTACTCCTGGGGATCTGGGGAGCCGGATACTCCGCCGCGGCGGTGTTCGATCAGCAGGTCATCCTCGTCGTCGGCCACGAGGCCCCCGACACAGTCACCAGCATCTCCGTCCTCGCCATCCAGCTCGGCATCGCCCTGGGCGCAGCGCTGGGCGGGCTCACCGTCGAGGCCCTCGGCGTGGCCTGGGTCCCGGTCACCGGAGCTGTCTTCGCCGCCGTGTCCGTGGCCCTACGCATTCCCCTGCGCCGCTTCCTGCCCCGCCACACCCCGACAACCACTCAGATCTGACTACCCCGGTGCAACGCACCGAATCAAACACGAGGAGAAAAGCACAAATGGAATACACACGTCTGGGCTCATCAGGCCTGAAGGTCAGCCGCATCTCCCTGGGAACCATGGGCTACGGAGACGGATCCCGGGAGAAATGGGCGATCGACTACGACGCTGCTGCACCGTTCTTCCGGCAGGCCCTCGACCTGGGCATCACCTTCTGGGACACCGCCAACATCTACAGCTTCGGCGGTTCCGAGAAGATCGTCGGCCGCGCAATCAAGGAACTCACCCGCCGTGACGACATCGTCCTTGCCACGAAAGTCCACCAGCACATGCACGAGGGCCCCGGCGGATCCGGGCTCTCCCGCAAGGCCGTCATGGAACAGGTGGACGCCTCCCTCACCCGGCTCGGCACCGACTACATCGACCTCTATCAGATCCACCGCTACGATCCCGAAACCCCGGTCGAAGAAACCATGGAAGCACTCCACGACGTGGTCAAGGCCGGCAAGGCCCGCTACCTTGGCGCGTCGAGCATGTTCGCCTGGCAATTCGCCAAGATGCAGCACGCCGCCGAAACCCACGGCTTCACGAAATTCATCTCCATGCAGAACCAGTACAGCCCCATCATGCGCGAAGAAGAACGGGAGATGTTCCCCTTGCTCGCGGACCAGGGCGTCGGCAGCAACCCCTGGAGTCCGCTCGCCGGCGGCTTCGTCGCCCGTCCCTGGGGCGACAAGAGCACCGACCGGGCAAAGACCAACGCGGACGTGGACTTCAACGGGAACCCGCTCTGGCTCGACAGCGACAGGGACATCGTCGACGCGATCGAACGCATCGCACAGGCCCGCGGGGTCTCGATGGCCCAGGTCGCCCTGGCCTGGGTGCTGAAGAACCCGGTAGTGAACGCCCCCATCGTCGGGGCAACCAAGGAACACCACCTGGCCGACGCCGCAGCGGCCCTCGAGCTGGACCTCACCGAGGATGAACTCGCAGCCATCGAAAAGCCCTACGCACGACGCGAACCCACCTGGTTCTGAATCCAACATCCGTTGCCGGCGCGGCGCCCCGCCGCCGCGCCGGACGCACTCACCCAACAGAAAGCTGGACCAAACATGACCTCCTGGTCGCCACAAGACCTCCGCACCATTGCCGAGAACGAGGATCTTTATGTATCCCCCTTCCGCGAGGATGGCGTCACCTACGGAACGCCGACCCAGGTCTGGTCCCTCGTCGTACGCGGCGACGTCTACGTCCGTGCCGCCAATGGCCCGGACTCCCGTTGGTACCAGGCTGCCCTACGCCAGCAAGCAGGACGGATCCGCGTCGCCGGTGCCGAGCACGAGGTGACGTTCGAACCTGCCCGCCGCGAACTCGACGACCTCATCGATGCTGCCTACGAGAAAAAATACCCCGGGAGCTCCGCCGTGCCGATCATGCAAGGCGACGGACCGAAATCCGCGACCGTCAAAATCTCTCCGCGCTGAACTCCCAAAAACCGGCCGCCAAAACCGACGCCGCCCCGCCCACGGAAACGGAGCCTAACCGAATGAATGTCCCGGATCTTTTCCAGCCCCTCGCCTTCACCCGCGGCCCCGAATTGAAGAACCGGCTCCTGCTCGCGCCCCTCACGAACAAACAGAGTAACGAGGACGGCACGGTCTCGGATCACGACATTGCCTGGATCGGACGGTGCGCCCGGGACGGATACGGGATGACGATGACCTGCGCCACGAACGTCCAGCGTGCAGGGAAGGGCTTCCACGGACAGCTGGGCATCTACGACGACCGCCACGTGGAAGGCCTGGCCCGGCTCGCCGCCCTCATCCGCGCGGGCGGCTCAGTCTCCTCCGTGCAACTCCACCACAGCGGGGCGCGCGCACTGGGTGGCGTCAACGGCATACCCGCCGGGCCGAGCGGCGACATCGCCGACGGCGCACGCACACTGTCCACGGCAGAGGTCGAGCATCTGCGCGATGATTTCATCACGGCCGCGCAGCGCGCCGACACGGCAGGCTTTGACGGGGTCGAACTCCACGGCGCATTCGGCCACGTCCTGGCCCAATTCCTCTCCCCCACCCTCAACACCAGGACCGACCCCTACGGCGGGACACTCGAAGGGCGCTCCCGGCTCATCTTCGAAATCATCGAAGGCATCCGGAACGCCTGCCGCCCCGACTTCCAGCTAGGACTACGTCTCTCCACCGAACGGTTCGGACTTCAAGTCGCAGAAATCCGCGACGTCGCGGCGGAAGCCATCCACACAGGATCCATCGACTACCTCGACATGGCCCTCCACGACATCGACAAAACCACCGACGAAGACGAGTTCAAGGGCCGCACCCTGCTCAGCCTGTTCACCGACCTCCCGCGAGGAAACGTGAAACTCGGTGCATCAGGCAAAGTCATGAGCGCACGAAAAGCCGCCGCGGCCCTCCAAACCGGCTGCGACTTCGTCATGATCGGCCGCGCCGCAATCCTCCAACCCGGATTCCCCAAACGCGTCCAGCACGACCACGACCACCGCTCCCCCGAACTCCCGGTCACACAAACCCACCTCGAAGAGGCCGGCCTAAGCCCGGCCTTCATCAACTACATGAGGGAAGGATGGGACGACTTCGTCGCCCCCGATACCGTTCTGGCCTCCAAGTGATCCATTGCCATGGTCCAAGGACCTCCCCCGATTCGCCTCATCGGGGTCAGAACCGTCCAACCGGCTTCGCCGTGAGACCTGATAAGGATTCATACACGGCCTTCTAGAACCCAATTTCTTGCTTACGGGGCCAGCCCAACCGGGTGAGTCGGCCTCGCTGCCCAACGTAGGCGGAATGCGTCCTGGCTAAGTCTGCCTCGATGAACGGCCATTCCGCTTCCGAGACAGGAGGACGACGTATGGGTGCCTATCGGCCGTTAATCGATGAATTTAGCAATTGACGGGCCTGCGAACAGCGGGCGATATCGATCTTCTTTTTCGCCGCGGAGCGTGCCTCTCTTGGGCTGTTTCCCAATTTCCCGTTGGACTTCGCTTCAACGACCACGACTTCACCGTTGACGTGCGCAATCAGATCCATTTCTGCCACCGGTTTGCCAGTGCCGGCGGCGAGGAACTCAATTTCCGAAGTGTCTGAGTACTCCCAGGTTTCCCTTCTCAGGTGTTGGGCTGCGAACAGCCCAACATCCCCGTGGGTCGTCATAAGCTCCCTGAACGATGCGTGTAGGTCGTAGAACCAGGCAGGCTCGTTGCCGTCATTTTTCCACCGTGTAGCTGTCAGCTCATTTACTGCAGAGCACCTGACGCAGAGAAAACGTTGCCCGATCTGATCGATCCCCACGAACGAGGGCCGCGTGCAGTCGGAGCAATCAAGGATAAATCCACGCCGGAGGAGATCGGCCTGTGCAAGCTGATCGATCCAACTTCGCACATCCTCATCTCGCAGTCCCGGAACGGACCTGCACAGCGCTTCGAACCTTGGATATGGGTCATACCCGAGTGCAACTCCGTCCCTCAGAGGGAAGACTTTGCTCGTACGCTCCGCCGGGTTTTTCGGATCGCCTGACGCGAACCTTCTAAGGGCAGGGTGAAACGGCCCCGAAACCATCGCAGCCAATGCCTGCCTTCCCCCGAGTCGACGGGCCAGGAGCTGGGCATGCATTCCAGGGACAGATGACTTTGCCTCAAGACCTGCCTGATTAGCCATGGCTTGCACCCAAGGTTGCATGCCAAGAATCTTGAGCCTGGGTTGTGGAATCTGGCTCGTCAAGGAGGCCCCGGCCCCAATAAGTCCCCCGGCTTGGGAGTGGAAGACAAACCCGTCCCTGCTGCTCCTGACCTCGCTATTTATGAAAGGCTGCCGCTCTGGTTGAACGAAAATCTGTGGGACCCTCGACCGTGTGGCATGGACGTCTCCCAGAAGTTCACGCCTATATACCAGTACGGCCTCACTGGCTCGTTCTTTGGCCTTATTAGTGCCACGGGCTGCGGGGTTGCGAGCGGTGCGCGCATAAACGTGGTGCCGTCCTGGGCAACCGAGACAGGGACAGAGAGTTGCGTCTCAGGCGGCTCCGCCACGGCCATTTGATGGAGCCCTAGGCGGAGTTCAGGCACGCCAAGTTCTACCCCGTCAGGCAAACTTTTGCTTCTTCCGATCGCGTCAGTGGAAGCGGCAGGGAAGGGGTTAGCATCCCAGCTGTCCCCACACAGCACCTCCGTAAGCCCCGTCAATTCTGCTCTATCGAGTGAGCTTGAGGACAATAGGAGGCGGCCGGCCCACCCCTGGACACGCATCCCTGCATTTGCGAGTTCTAACCGGATTGTGCGGGCAACGGTTTCGTTCGTCAGCATCTCGGAGCTGAGCCAGACGCCAAAGCCGAGCAGACGCTCGTACGCGTAAGCCAGCGCGAAATCCTCAGCGGTGTCACCAACAACAACGGCGCCGCCGTCGATCGAAAAACGATACCGCAGTGTGGTCAAGCCGCCGTCCGGCTCGTCACACCAAAAATATGTCTTTTCCCCGGTTGATGCCCCGCCTACGTTCATTCTCTCCACGAGACCACCTGGCGCTTTCCTGGACCACCTATCGGGGTCGAGAGCGAGCCTCATCATCTGGGCCTCATCAGGTTCTTCGCGCTCATCCTGGTCTTTCTCGAGCGCGAAGGGCAGCATTCCTGTGCGGATCGCGAGGGAGAGCGACGCCGACCCCGTCCAAGTCTCCGAACCGGCAAGAACGACCGATTCAGAGGGCATCGGACGTGCCGCGGCAATGAGCCGGCCGGGTCGTGCGCCCACCTCGAAATCCAGGTGTTCGATGCTCTCCCTTTGAACTTCATCCGGACCGCCGTAACGAAACGGGGTACACGCCGCTGCCACGAAAGCCCGGGCCTTCAAAGCCGCGGAGTCCTGTACAGGCAGGTCAATAACATAGGGGCGAGCCAGATAGGACCTGCGTTCCTCAGCCTCGACGAGAAGTTTGCCATCCTCGGAGCGAAGGGCGACAAACCCCGGATTTACTCGCTCCATCTCGCTGAGCGGCAGGCGCACGGTAACTACGTGGTCAGGATCATAAGCCGCAACAACGTCAATAATTTCAGGGGCAACCGTCCCGTCATCTTTGAAAGGGACAAGAATGAACCCAGCTCCACCCCAATACTTTCCGGTAACGGAGATCGCCAAGCGAGCCGACGAGCGCCAATGATCACCACCGCGGAACAGAACAGCGACCCGCGCCGGGCGCAAAATGACGGTGGCATTGGTGTAGGCATCTTCGAGAGGTTCCACGAGAACCAATTGAACATGGTGAACTGAAAAAGCGCTGCCTTTCAGCGCGCGACGTAGAGCTGGCTACGCCCATCGCCTTGTAGGCGCACACCAGGCAAGCATCCGAAAGGCTCCAACGCGCTGGCGTCCGGTAAAGGATCGGCTTACGGGCGGCGCAAGTCGTCTAGACTGTCCCCGATTGGAGGGCTAGCCATGTTGTTGAGTCATCGCGGTGTGGAACCATCAGTAGACCCGTCCGCCTACGTCGCACCATCGGCCGTCGTTGTCGGAGACGTCCACATCGGGGCAGGTACCCGGGTGCTGCACAGCGCCGTCCTGACCGCTGAGGACGGTCGGGTCCGCATCGGCGAGAACACCGTGGTGATGGAACACGCCCTGATTCGAGGCCGTGAAGGTCACCCCGCACTGGTGGGATCTTCAGTGATGGTCGGGCCCAACGCTCACGTGAACGGCAGCGTGATCGAAAACGGTGCCTTCATCGCAACGGGCGCCGCCCTGTTCCCCGGAAGCCGGATCGGTGCCGGCGCCGAGATCCGCATCCACGGTGTGGTCCAAGTCAACACCACGGTCGCGCCGGGCGAGATCGTGCCGATCGGCTGGATCGCGGTCGGCACCCCTGCGCGCATCCTGCCCCCGGACAGACACGATGACATCGGGGCAGTGCAGCGCGAACTCGACTTCGTGGGCACGGTCTACGGCGTCGACCGAGGAACGTCCATGGACGAGCTCATGCGTCGACAGTCCGAGTTCTACGGCGCACACAGAGACGATCAGATCCTCGAAGATTAGTCGAGTTCTCCCCTGTCCGGTGAGAGATCGTCAAACGAACACCAGGGGTGATGTAGCGGCCGCGAAAAGCCGGCCACCTATCGCTTCGATTCACATTCCCTGATGAATCTGTTTCGCTGCCGAGGCTATCGAAGGTGCACCGGATTCGATGGGACCAGGCTTCGGCGGAGGGCGGTTTCGGCGCAATGTTTCAGCGCACCCACCCCACTGCGTGTCGGTGTGACTTTCAACTAAAATGGCGGTTCTTTCACAGTCCGGTTTGGCGGTTTTGGGCCTGTCTGGGGGCGGCTGGTGAACGTGTGAATATCCCTCCGGCCAACGTCCTCCGGGCCGTCGTAGTGGCCTGAATGCGCCGGTTTTGATGTGTTGTTGTGTTCCGGCCTAGTGGTGGGAGGGACCGTGGCAGATCGGGGCCGGCCGCAGGGCATGGAAGCCATAGGGGGTGGGGGGCAATGGGGGTGGTGCCTCCTGGAAGGCGGTGCCGTGGCCCATTGCCCCGGGTGGATGCTTTCATGTCCGCGAGCGAGCGCAGCGGCCGGGGGTGTGGATCGATGGTCCTGACGGTCCCCCGCTCAGGCGCCGCCCTCGAGGAGTCTAGCTCGCAGGCCTGAGAGGTCGTCGTTGGTGAGGCCGTGGGCGAGGAGGTATCCGGAGACGCTGCCAAACCTGTTTTCGGCCAGGGTGAGGGCTGCGGTGAGGGCTTCGGCCGAGGTTCCGTGGACGAGTTCCTCCACCTCCGGGGTGACCTCGAGGCCCATGCTGAGGGCGCCCTCGAGCATCCGCTTGCTCCAGGGTCCGGAGAGGTTTTGCGTTGACAGGGTGTAGTCGGCGAGGACTGCGTCACGGTCGGCGCCGACGGCGAGCAGCAGGAGCGCGATGCCCATGCCCGTGCGGTCCTTTCCGGCTGTGCAGTGAACGAGCACGCCTTCCCCGCCCGTTGCGACGATTGAGGCGAGACGGGCGAAGATGGCGCCACTTTCCTGGATGAGCTGGCGGTAGATTCCGTCCAGGCTCGGCAGATCGGCCAGCGAGGTGGGCATGGCTCCGTTGAGGAGTGGCATCTTGACCAGGACGGGGCGGCTCGAGTCGGGTGCGATGCCGGGCATCCGTGCAACCTCGATCTCGCTGCGGAAGTCCACGACGGTGCCGATTCCACTGGCGGCGAGCTCGGAGCGGCCGTCCCTGCTGAGCGAGGATACCGATTCTGAGCGATAGAGCACGCCGCGGCGGATGGTCCCGGCCGTGGCCGGCATGCCGCCAACGTCGCGGAAGTTGACCAGACCATCGAGCGTGGCCGGTGTCATGCTGCCACCTCGGCCATCGCCGCAACGCTCTCGGTCTTGTTGCGCCGTCCAAGCACCGGTCTTAGTGCCGGGAGCATGACGAGCGAGAGCAGGACCGCGCCGGCTGCCACGAGGTAGAGGGCGACGTAGTTCTTGTCGCCACCGGCGACCGGGTCGGAGCCGCCGATCAGGACGACGAAGGGCGCCAGTGCTGGTGCGATGGATTGGGGCAAGGTCTTGGCCATGTTGAAGATTCCAAGGAATTTGCCTTCCTCGCCCGTGGGCAGTGTGCGCATGGCCAAGGCCAGGTCGACGGCGTAGTACACGCCGAGCGCGAGTCCTGCCAGGACGGTGGCGACCCAGAAGACCACCAGGTCGCCGGTGAACGCCTTCAGCAGCAGCGAGGCGGCCATCAGAACGGCAGATCCGGCAATGAACGGTCCGTAGTGCCCGCGCCGTGAGGCGAGGTAGCCGCAGACGAAGGCGGCGAGCACGTTGAGGGCGGCCGAGGCCAACGTCGCCACGGAGGTCAGTGCTGCGGCTGTGGATTGTTCCATGTTGAGGCGCAGCATGAGGTAGAAGAGGCCGAAGGTGGAGATGACGGTGTAGCCGAACTGCATTGCGAACCGCTGGATCCACACGAGAGTGAACATCCGCACGCGCAGCGGGTTGAAGAAGAACGACGTGAGCAGGCCGCCCAGGGAGGGGGCCGGAATGGTGTTGCGCTCGGCGGGTGGGTCGTTGAGGAAAATGCAGATGACGGCGACGACCGCCACTGCGAACACCGGCATGGCAAGGATGACGACCGAGAGCTGCGTGGCGAAGAGTGCGGCGACGATCATGGCGGGCACCAGGCCCAGGAAGCCGAAGGCGCCGAAGATGCCGGAGGCCTTGGCCCTCTGCGCCTCGGGAATCTGGTCGGCGAGGAGTGCGGAGAGCGCCGCGAGGGTCGCGTTGTAGGCGATCTGGGAGAGGGCCCACCCGATGATCAGGATCGGCAGATTTGTTGCGAAGGCCATGACGAGGGCGGCACCGAGGCCCGCGACTGTCCCGCCGATGATCCAGGGCCGCCGGCGGCCGAAACGGCCCGCGGTACGGTCTGAGAGGACGCCAAACAGTGGGTTGGCCAGCATCGCACAGATGGCGCCGATGGCAGTGACCAGACCGAGCGCCGACTCCTTGCCGGAGGCCGGCACGATTTGAAGCACTTTGAGCGAGAGGGACACCACCAGGGGGGTGACGAGCGCGCCCAACGTGGCGAGCTCAAGCAGGGCGAGCAGGTAGATCTTCCGCATCGGGACGCGGGCAGTGGGGCTTGGTGAGGCTTGGACAGCCATCGGGGTTCCTTTCATAGAACTCGTCGTTGAGCCCATCTGAACAGCCCGGATCAACGAACTAGATAAAACTTAGTGACGACTAGGTTAATTCGGGGAGGGTGGGGCTTGTCCGCGTATAGCCTGAAATCACACCTCTGGAAGCACCGAGAACGAATGGATGGCCGTGCCGAACATCGAATCCCTCCTGGCAAGGATGACCCTGGCGGAGAAGGCCGGGGCGCTGTGCGTCGCCCGTGTCGTCGTCGGCGAGGACGGCACCCTCTGGGAGGGAACGCCGTCCGAATCGCCGTTCGGGTTCACGCCTACGACCGAGCTGCTCCTTGAACGCTCCATCTCCCACCTGACCTTAATGAACGCCCCGGGCGTGCGGGCCCTTGCCGACTGGCGCGGCGCGATCGATGCACGGGCTGCCGGGTCCCGCCTCGGTATCCCGGTCAGCGTCCTGTCCGATCCGCGGCACGGGCGCGTGCGCAACACGGCCACCGCACTGAGCGGCGATGGCTTCACCTCCATGCCCGAACCGGTCGGTCTCGCTGCGATGTTTTCCGCCGAACTCGTCGAGGAGTCCGCGGCGATGATGGCGCGCGAGCTGCGTGCAGCCGGCATCGACGTCGCCCTACATCCGATGGCGGACCTGGCCACGGAGCCCCGCTGGGCGCGCGTCGCCGGCACCTTCGGCGAGGACGCCGATCACGCCACCTTGACGATGGCTGCCTATATCCGCGGCATGCAAGGGCCGGACGGGGGCGTTGCCTGTACCGTCAAACATTTCTCCGGTGGTGGCCCGCAACAAGGCGGCGAGGACGCGCATTTCGAGCGCGGCGCACACACCGTCTACCCGGGAGGGCGGTTCGATGCGCACCTGGCGCCGTTCGCCGCGGCCGTAGACCTCGGCATCGCCCGCGTGATGCCCGGATACGCGGCCCCGCGTGGTCTCGACGCCGAGGCCGTCGGATTCGCCTTCCAACGCGGGCTCATCACCGGCATCCTCCGCGAAAGGCTCGGCTTCGAGGGCGTCATCATCACCGACTTCAACATCGTCACCGGAATGCGCCTGCCCAGGCTCGGGATCGAGCTGCCGGTGCGTTCATGGGGCCTTCTGGACCTGAGCCCGGTCGAACGCGTCGGCCGGCTCTTCGCCGCGGGGATCGACCAGCTCGGCGGCGAGGACGATCCCGGGCTGATCATCCGCGCCGTCGAGGACGGGCTCGTCAGCGAACAACGCCTTGAGGAATCCGTGCTCAGGTTCCTTCGCGAGAAGGAGCGCCTCGGCCTGTTCGCCCCGCGGGTGAGCGCCCCCGGCCTCGGGGCCATCGGCGGGCGCGAGCACGTCGAGATCGCCGAACGGGCCCGCGCCGCCTCCATTGTCGCCCTCGCCGGGCAGCCCCTCGGGCTGACAAAAGCGACGCGGGTCTACGCGGAGGGCATCGATCCGGCCGTCCTGGCCGACTACGCGACCTGCGTACCGTCGCCGGAGCAGGCGGAGCTGGCGATCCTCCGCATTGACGCCCCGTACGAGCCGGCCGCGAACGCCCTTGAGGGCGCCTTCCACGGCGGATCGCTGGCATTCACCGACGAGGAGTTCGCCCGGATCTGCGCGATCTGTGATCTTGTCCCGACGGCCATCGACGTGTTCCTCGAACGCCCGGCGATCCTGACCGGATTGCCCGGGCGCGTACACGCACTTCTGGGATCCTTCGGCGTCCCGGACCGTGCGCTCCTGGACGCGGTGTCGGGCCGGGTCGACGTGCCGGGGAGGCTCCCCTTTGACCTGCCGCGCACGATGGCGGCGGTTGAGGCCTCGCGGGAAGACGTCGCCTTCGACACGGACAATCCGCTGTTCCGCTTCGGCCACGGCCTTCACTGGCGGAGCCAGGAACTGGCATGATGGCCGGTGCGGATGGGGCAGCCCCGGCCGTTGACGGCAGACAGCGCCGCGGCGACGAACGGCGGGAGCGGATTCTTGCAGCCGCTGTGCACCGTTTCGCCCATCGCGGCTACGACGCCACCCGCATTGCGGACATCGCCCGCGACGCCGGCGTGACTGACGCCGGGCTCATCCACCATTTCCCGACGAAGCTCGCTCTCTTCCTCACCATCGTCGAGCGGCGCGAGCAGGCGTACGGGCTCCACGAGATCGGGGACCTCGACACCGTCAGCGACCTGCTTCACTGGTACATCAAGGCAGTTCGCGAAGCCGCCCAGCGGCCCGACTACGTGTATTTCCGTGCGATGTTGAGCGGCTCGGGGCTCCTGGACGGCCACCCCATCGCCGGCCGCCTCGCGGCAAACCTTGAAGGTGCCCTGGATGGTCTGACACCCATCTTCCGGCGTGGCATCGACCGGGGGGAGATTTCCGGCGACGAAGATGCCGAGCAGCTCATGCTTGAGCTGCTGGCACTCAACGAGGGCATCCGCGCCCAGTGGGTAGCCCTGCCCGGTCGGATCGACTACCCGGCGGTTTTCGAACGCGCCGTCAACGCCATGTACCGCCGCATCGCAGGGCGCGCGCTCATACAGTGAAGGCCTCCGACGCCGGCACGGCCGGACGGAACGCCGCGCCGGTAGCAGTCCGGGCAACCAGGGTCCAGGAACATCTCGCGGAAAAGCAGCTCCAATCCATTTACGGACGAGTACGAAAACGTTCTGACTCGACGCGAACTACGGGACCGCTGGGGTGCGGAAGATGAAGCGCCCATCCGGTCTAAGGCCTGGAGATCTGAAGTTTCTACGTTGAGGTGCTTTGGGAGGCAACTAAATCAATAATCGCTTTGGTACAGCGGGTACTCGCGGGTTTCTTGCGCGATGAACTTGGCCTTCGCTATGCAGTCAAAGAACAGCACAAAAGGAGTGTCTCGGACCGGAAACTCATCGATCTCCGGGCCGAGACCCCACGTAACTCCGGACTAGTTTGAAAACGAATAGGCGCCGTTACCGGTAACGTTTCACAGGTCTCAGCGGGCCATGAACCCTCCATCAATGGGCAGGTTCACGCCGGTGACCCAGGAGGACTCGTCTGAGGCGAAATACAGTACGCCGTAGGCCACGTCCAAGGGCTGGCCGAGCCGCCTGATGGACTGGTTTGCGGTGTTCACCTTCTCGTATTCACGGAGGCCGCCGGGAAAAGTCTCGGCGATTCCCTCGACCAGCGGGGTGAGCACCGTGCTCGGATGCACGGAATTGACCCGGATATTGTATTTTCCGTACGTCGCCGCATCCTGCTTAGTCATCATGGTCACCGCACCCTTGGCCACGTGATAAGCCGTGAACTCGTCATTTCCCGTCAGCCCGTAGATCGAGGAGAAATTGACGATCGACCCCGAATTTTGGGCGATCATGTATGGAAGCGCGTGCTTCGTGGAAAAGAAGACTCCTTTGACGTCGATATCGAAGAGTGAGTCCCACTCGGCCTCGGACAGTTCATGGGTCGGTTTGTCCACCCCGATGATGCCGGCGCAGTTGACCAGCACGTCCACTGTGCCGAATTCCCAACCGATCTCCTGGTAGACCTGCGCGACGCCAGCCTCTTGGGAAACGTCCACCTGCCAGAACTGCGCTCGACCGCCCGCCTCTTCGATGACCGCGACGGTCTCCTTCCCGCGCTCGACGCTGAGGTCGGTCACCGCGACCGTGGCGCCCTCCTGCGCGAAGAGCTCCGATGTCACGCGGCCCATTCCGGACCCTGCACCGGTGATCACTGCAATCTTGCCTCTCAGTCTGCCCATGTTCCCTCACCATTCTCTGGGGATCGAATTTCTTTGGAATCGATTGGCCGTCCCTCGGCTCGCCGCCAGGGATGGTCCCTGGCGGCGCAGAAAGGATCAGACGGCGGCGGTCTCGACCGCCAGTGCGGGGGCAAGGAAGCTGGCGTACCCGGTGTCCTCGGCCTCGCGACAGAACTGTTGGTACACGCCTCCGCCGCCCATGTAGACCTGGAACTCGGCTGGCTTGCCCTGGACGTTCTCGCCCATGAACCATGCCTTCGCCTTCAGACCCTCGGAGTACATGACGGTCGCGCGGCCCGCACGTTCGACCTCTGCGGCCCACCATTCCTCCGACTCCGGCGTCGCCTCGAGGCGTTCGATCCCGTTCTTCTCAGCGAAGGCGATCGCGCGCGCGATCCATTGTGCGCCGAGCTGGATCGGCACGGGTAGGTTTGAGTATGGGGTCGTGGGGCCGAGGGACATGAAGAAGTTGGGGAATCCGTTGACCGAGATGCCCAGATTGCTGCGGATCCCCCTGGCCCACTTGTCCCGGAGCACCAGACCGTCGCGACCCACGATGTCGATGAATGTCAGCGTCCCGGTCATGGCATCGAAGCCGGTCGCGAAGATCAGGACGTCGAGTTCATACTCCGTGTCGCCGACCGTGACACCGCGCTCCGTGATCTCGGTGATCTGGTTCGCTTTGACGTCGACCAGGTGGACGTTCTCGCGGTTGAACGTGGCGTAGTAGCCGTGGCCCGTCGGGACCCGTTTGCCGTTGAAAGAGTAGTCGTTTGGGCACAGGGCCTCGGCCGTCACCGGATCCTTGACGATCTCGCGGATCTTCTTGCGGATGAACTCGGACGCGAGTTCGCTCGATTCGTGGTTTGTGGCGAGGTCGTTGAAGCACTCGTTGGCGAAATGGAATCCGCCCTCATTCCATTTGCTCTCGAAGATGCGGTCGCGCTCCTCAACGGTCACATCAAGTGCGCTCTTCTCGGCGTAGGCCATATCGACGCCGAACGGGTGGGCAGCAGCGCGAGCGAAGATCTCGTCGTAGTCCCTGCGGACCTCGGCCATGCGTGCGCCGTCAACCTTGTCATTGGTCGTCTCGACGATGAAATTGGGCGTCCGCTGGAAGACGAAGAATTCCTCGCATTGCGGCGCAATGGTGGGCACGATCTGGATCCCCGACGCCCCGAGGCCGATGATCCCGACGCGCTTCCCTTCGAGCGCGACGCCTTCGCGCGGCCAACGGGCCGTGTGGTACTTCTCGCCCTTGAAGCTCTCGATCCCCGGTATCGACGGCCAGATCGGCTGAGAGAGCACGCCCATGCCACTGATGAGGTACTTCGCGGTGAGTGCGGTGCCGTCCTCGAACTGGACAGTCCAGACATTCGCGGCGTCGTCGTATCTGGCACCCGCCACACGGGTGTTCAGACGGATGTCCTTGCGGAGGTCGAGCCTGTCGGCCACGAAGTTCAAGTACTCGCGCACTTCGGCGCCAGAGGGATAGCGCTCGGTCCAGTTCCACTCGTCGCGGACTTCCTTGGAGAACGAAAAGGAGTAGTACTGGAACTCGCTGTCAGTGCGTACTCCGGGGTAGTTGTTGACCCACCACGTGCCGCCGATGCCGTCCAGGGCGTCCACGACCAGGCTGCGCTGCCCGATTCCCCTGAGGTGGTGGAGGAGCGCGAGTCCGGAGAAGCCTGCCCCGATGATGATGCTGTCGTAGTCAGTCCCTGCCGTGTAGGGCGGGCGGCCGTTGTTGTCGCTAGTGGACATGTTCGTATTTCCTTTCAGTTCTGGGAAGTGGATGACGCCGCCGAATCGACCAGGGCGGCGTTGCCTCGGCCGGACCGGTACCACTCGGCGATGAGCTGGATCTCAGTGTCGGCGCGGGGGTGCCGGCCGGCGAGGAACGGGTAGACGTGCTGCATGCCATGGCCGACCGAGAAGGTTACGTCCACGCCGGCATCCGCAGCGAGTCGGTTCACGCGCACGCTGTCGTCGAAGAGAGACTCGGTGTCGGCGGCGCAGATGTAAAGCCTCGGAAAACCGGTGAGGTCGGCGTAGAGGGGGTTGGCCCGGGGGTCCGTGGGTTCAGTGGCACCATCGATGTACCGTTCGATGTTGGCCTGGAGCCCCTCGCGTGCGATGAGGAAGTCGGTCGCATCGTTCGTCGTAATCGTGGCGCCGTCGTTGTGCATGTTCAGCCACGGAGACATGGTGATGACCTGCCCCGGGAGAGGAAGGCCGAGCGAGGGGAGCTCCATCGTGATGCTGATCGCGAGGTTGCCTCCCGCGCTGTCTCCGACAGGCGTGATGTCCTCGGCGCGATGACCTTGGTCTAGGAGGGCACGGTAGATGCTGACGCCGTCCTCGATCTGGGCCGGGAACTTGTGCTCGGGCGCGAGGCGGAAGTCCGCGACGAAGCTCGCCGTTCCGCAGGCCTTCGCGAGGTGTCCGGCTAGTTTGCGGTGGCTGCTCGAAGATCCGAGGGCGAACCCGCCGCCGTGCATGAAGATGTGCATCTGGGACGCGTCGCTGCCTCGTGGGGTGACGAGGATGCCCGGCACCCCACCGATCGTGGTGTGCTTGTATGTGACGTCCTCCGGCTCCGCCGTGGCCCGCTGCCAGTCATCGAAAATGATGCGCAGCAGCCCGACGGACAGGTCCGGGTATTTGGCTAATTCAGTGATCCACTGGGCATAGATCTCGCCCAGCAGATCGGTCGGTGTCGGCGACGACATTGTGGCTCCTTTGCTGCTTCACCCCACGGCTTCGCTGCGGTGCGGGGTCTTTGGGGTGTACTGGGGGCTGCGAATCACCCCCGCCGATCTCAGGTTGCACCACCGGTCGAGGCCGAAGAAGGGGGTGTCTCAAAATGAGGCATCCCAGTCTCAAGGTGAGTCAGATCACTTTGCGAAACGGTTGCAATCATGGGGATACGAAGCATTCACGCCATGCTTTCGCCAGACGCACAACCACAGGCCACAAGCGCCCATGGATGCGTCCACACAGCATCCGAAATTCCACTCAGGCCTGATTCCCTGTCCGCACCGAAGCAGACTCCGCGGAATCAGAAATCACCGATCTCCTGAAAGAGGAGCCATGTTCAAGAAGACCGCACTAACGTCCCTCGTCGCAGTAGGCGCCCTGGCCATGAGCGCCTGCTCCCCCGCAATGACGGCGGGCAGCAAGAACGTCGACACTGCCGCCGGCCAGAAGGTGGGCATCGTCGGCACCCAGAACCAGGTCCAGGACATCTCCCAGTTCTGCGGCACGAAGCCGATCAAAGTCGCCTATGCTGACGGCTTCGGCGGCAATTCCTGGCGCAAGACCACCCGCGCACTTTTCGAGGCCGAGGCCAAGAAATGCTCGAACATCACGAGTGTCAGCTACACCGACGCGCAGGGGAACACCCAGAAGGCAATCTCCGACATCAACTCGCTCGTCGCTCAAGGCGTGAACGTCATCGTCTCGTTCGCGGACGGCGGCCCTGCCCTCCTTCCCACGATCAAGAAGGCCACCGCGGCCGGCGTGAAGTTCGTTCCGATCGTCGCCTCACCCGGTGGACAGCCCGGGACCGATTACGTGGACTTCGTCTCGGAGGACGTCAACACCTATGGCAAGGGTCTCGCGGACTGGACCATCAAGCAGATGGGCGGCAAGGGCAACCTCGTCATGCTTGGCGGGCAGGCGGGCAACCCGTACTCGCAGGCCGTATACGAGGGCGTGAAGAAGGCCCTCGCGGCGAACCCTGACATCAAGCTGCTTAACGCCCAAATGGGGGATGTCCCGGTGGACACCGGCTGGGAGCCTGGCAAGACGAAGCAGGTCGTCGCGGGCCTCATCACCAAGTTCGGCACCATCGATGGCATTGTCGCGGACTATGGCGGCGGCTCGGTCGGGGGCATTCAGGCCTTCACCGAGGCGGGCAAGCCGATTCCCGTCTGGTCTGCGAACGACTCCAACCAGTTCGCATGCCTGTGGCAGCAGTACCACGCCTCGCAGCCGACCTTCCAGGTCGCGACCGAGTCCTCCCGGAACTGGGTGGCCGTCCCTGCCCTCCACAAAGGCCTCGCGGCCTTCAACGGGATCAACAACACCGAGCCGTCAACCTACAACCTGGAGATCATCGAGGACTCCACGAACCAGGCCAAGCTGCCCGTCTGCAACAAGGACCTGCCCAATGACGCCATCCTCTCCTCGGGCCTGAGCGTCGACCAGCTGAAGGCTCTCTTCTCCAAGTAGCACCACGCTGCCGGCGCCCGGCCCCACCTCCGGCGCTGGCAGCTCACCATCCTCTCAATATTTTCAATCCAGTCGGAGTCACAATGAACCGTTTGCAGGGCAAAGTTGCCATCGTCACAGGCGCAGGCCGTGGCATCGGCCGCTCCATCGCCGAAACCTTTGCCCGCGAGGGCGCCACAGTGATCGCAACGAGCCAGTCCAACCACGCTGACTTCAGCGAGGGCATCACGTTCCGCCAGCAGGACGTCGCGGAAGAATCCACGTGGAAGTCCCTCGTGGCCGGAGTCCTTGAGGACCACGGCCGCATCGACGTCCTCGTCAACAACGCCGGCATCATCGCCTATGAGCAGCTCGACGACCTTGCGATGGCCGACTGGAACCGCGTCGTCGCGGTCAACCAGACGGGCGTGTGGCTCGGGATGCGCGAAGTCGTACCCGCCATGGCCGCCCAAAGGAGCGGCTCGATCGTGAATGTCTCCTCCATCTGGGGGAACGCAGCCGTGGCCGGCGCCCATGCCTACCACGCGACCAAGGGCGCAGTGCGCACGATGACCAAGAACGCCGCCATCACCTACGCACCCCAGAACATCCGCGTGAATTCGCTGCACCCCGGGTTCATCGCTACTCCCCTGACAGATGCGCAGTCTCACGAAGTCAACGAGTTCGTGGTCGGGATGACGCCCATGGGGCGTCCGGGACGCCCCGAGGAGATCGCCTACGGCGCCCTCTTCCTAGCCAGCGATGAATCCACTTTCGTCACAGGCTCTGAGCTGGTCATCGACGGCGGATACCTGGCCCAGTAGCAGGCCATAGAAAGGAGAAGACAGTGACAGAAACCCAGCACCTGGATCCGAAGGTCCCCGGCATCGTTATCAGGGACCCGAAAGCCCGCACCGTAGCCCTGCGGCTCACCGGAATCGTCAAGAGCTTCCCAGGGGTTCGCGCGCTCAAAGACGTATCCATCGAGATTACGGCCGGCGAGGTGCATGCCCTGGTCGGCGAGAACGGCGCCGGAAAGTCGACGCTCATGGCCATCGCCTCCGGCGCCCTTGCGCCCGACGAGGGGACGGTCGAGATCGCAGGCCAACCGCTGACCGCCGCCTCCCCGCAGGCGGCCCGGTCCCTCGGCCTGGGCATCGTCCGCCAGGATCCCGCGCTGCTGCCCGACCTCACTGTGGCCGAGAACATGGCCATCGGCGTCGGCTACACGCCCGCCGGCCGGCTCGCGAAAGCTCCGGCCTGGGCGCAGGAGCATCTCGACCCCTGGCAGATGGGAATTAACGCCGCCGGCCGCGTCTCGGACCTCTCAGTCGAGCAGCGCTTCGTCGTCGAGATCGCCAAAGCGCTGGCCCTCAAGCCCCGCGTGCTGATCCTCGACGAGCCGACGGAACACCTGAGCCTCGAGGAGGTCCAGCGGCTCTTCCAGCGGGTCCGCGAACTGGTTGCGGGCTCGACCGCCGTCGTCTATATCTCCCACCGTATTCCCGAAGTGAAGCAGATCGCGGACCGGGTCACGGTCCTGCGCGACGGTGCGATCCGCGGCACGTTCCAGGCAGAATCGGTCACAGAGCACGAGATTGTTGAGCTCGTGGTCGGGCGTTCCCTCGACACGGTGTTCCCCACCAAAGGTTGCGTCGTCGGGTCGATCGGCGATGAGGTCCGGCTGAGCATCTCCGGCCTCGCTGGAACGCATTTCCACGACATCGCACTTGATGTCAGGGCGGGTGAAATCGTCGGCTTGGCCGGGGTGCAGGGGAATGGCCAGACTGAGCTGATCCGCGCCCTCGCCGGGATCGAAAACGCAAGCGGCAGCATGACCGTCGGAGGGCGCCCGGCGAGGCTCGGGAGCAGCGCTGCGATGGCCGACGCCGGAGTCGTCTACGTGCCGTCCGACCGGCATGGCGAGGGCCTGTTCATGCCTCTCAGCGTCGGCGAGAACATCTCCATGAAGACGCTGCGCAAGGTTTCCTCGGGCGGGCTCGTCAGCGACTCCCGGATCGCAGAGACCGCCGCGGAGCAGATCGCCAACCTGAGCATCAAGACGCCGTCGTCACGGACCCCGGTGGCCTCGCTGTCCGGCGGCAACCAGCAGAAGGTCGTCCTCGCGAGGACGCTGCTGGCTGAACCAACCGTCCTGCTGGCCGAGGAGCCGACGCAGGGTGTGGACGCCGGCGCCCGTGTGGACATCTACAGGATCCTGCGCGAGGCAGCGGACCAGGGCGCGGCAGTTGTCATCCTCTCCTCGGACGGCGTCGAGCTCGAAGGGCTTTGCGACCGGGTGCTCATCATGTCGCGTGGCTCGGTCATCGCAGAACTCGACGGCGACGACGTCACCGAGGCGGCCATCGCACGCGCCGCTCTGACCTCGACCTCAGTGCGCAAGCGCGAGGAACCCTCGACGTCGAGGGGCACGCGCTTCCGGCGGTGGCTGCGCGGCGACCAGTCACCAGCAGCGGCGCTCGGCGTGCTCATCGCCGTGATCGCTGCACTCGTCGGAATGTCGAACACGGTGTATTTATCGCCCTTCAGCCTCAACAACCTTTTGGTCATGGCAGCACCCCTGATCCTCATCGGCGTCGCACAACAGGTCGTCGTCATGGGTGCAGGCTTCGACCTCTCCGTCGGACCACTCATGGGCTTCCTCGTGGTGTCGGGGTCCTTCTTCATCATCAATGGAGGGAACATTCTCGTCGGGGTGGGACTCATGATCGGCGGGGCCGTCCTCACCGGCCTCGTCAACGGGATGCTCGTGACGAGGTTCAACCTGAATCCCATCATCGTGACTCTCGCGACCGCCCTCGCCCTCCAAGGCGCTTTCCTCATGCTGCGCGACACGCCGGGCGGAAGCGTTCCGGTCGAGTTCTCCGACTTTGTGTCCGCCAACATCGGCTTTGTCCCGGTCGGAACCATCGTCGCCGTCCTCGTCGCCGTCGTCCTCGAATGGTCTCTCCGGCGCAGCCGCTGGGGACTCGAGCTGCGGGCCATAGGGTCGCGCGCGGACGCCGCCGAACGGCTCGGCATCCGGGCCGGACGGGTCCGTCTGCTCTCCTACGTCCTTGCCTCGCTGCTTGTGGTGCCCGCGGCGGTGCTTCTGCTCGCGCAGATCGGCATCGGCGACGGACGACCTGCACTGCCCTTCACTCTCTCGTCCGTCCTGGTCGTCGTCCTCGCCGGAGCGAGCATCTTCGGGGGCCGCGGCTCCTTCATCAGCATCGTTGCCGCCGGTCTCCTCGTGGCCCAGGTATTGGGCCTGCCCGCGTTTCTCGGCCTGTCGGGGGCCTGGGGCTATTGGCTCCCCGGCATCATCACCATCGGAGCAGCTGTCTTCTACGCACAGCTTCGGAGCATCAGGAAGAACTCATGACGAACTCCCATGTCACCAAGAAAACAGGCTTCGGCCTCAAGCGGCTGGTCTCCGGCGGCTCGGGAGCCATATGGCTCGCGACCCTCGCCCTCTTCTTCGCCAGCCCTCTCGTGGCGCCCGGCAGCCTGAATGCGGCACCAGTGCTCGGCATGCTGCCCTTCGCCGCCGTCCTCGCCATCGCGGCTATCGGCCAAACGCTCATCGTCCAGCAGCGCGGTCTAGATCTCTCCGTGCCCGGCATGCTCGCCTTCGGAGGGGTGTTGATCTCCGGTCTCCCCCAAAACTTCGGCTGGCCGCTCTGGGCGTCCGCGGTCGCGGCCATCGTGCTGCCCGCGTTGGCTGGGCTGGTGAACGGCGTCCTCGTGACCTGCTTCGGGGTGATGCCTCTCGTCGCGACCATCGGCACGAACGCCGCGCTTCTCGGAACGGTGTTCGCCCTCTCGAGCGGCACCCCAGCCGGTGCGGCGCAGGAGCTCACGCAATTTGCCACGTCGAAGACTGTCGGCGTTCCGAACGCACTCCTCATCGCGATCCTCGTGGTGGCCGTGGCCGGCTTCATGTCCCAGCAGTCGATCACCGGCCGCCGCCTCACCTCGGTCGGCGTGAGCAAGGGCGCCGCGACCGTGATCGGCGTGCGGGTGAGCGTCTACCAGACCGTCGCGTACGTCATCGCCGGAGCCCTCTACGGCATCGCCGCAGTCCTCTACACCGGCTATGTGGCTACGCCGCCGCTGTTCTTCGGCGACGGCTACCTGCTGCCGACCGTCACCGCCGTCGTTCTCGGGGGAACGGCCCTCACCGGGGGCCGGGCCGCGATCGTGGCCTCAGCGGTGGCCGCCCTGTTCCTCACGCAGCTCGGCCAGCTCCTGAGGGCCCTTGGCTCGCCCGAGCCGCTGCAACTGGTGATCCAAGCGGCGGTGCTGCTCGTCGTCGTCCTCCTCCGCGAGCTCGTCCCGACCCTTGTTCGCGCGGTGAGGCGACGGCCGCTGGTGGTCGCCGCTAAGGCCATGGCATAGCCATGGAAAACTCACTCCGCGTCGAGCCGGTACGCCTTCATCTTGCGGTAGACGGTGGCCCGCGAGACGCCCAGGATGTCCGCCGCGCGGACGCGGTTTCCCTTCGCCTCGGCCAAAGCCTTCCGAATGGCCTCGAGTTCGGCTCTCTCCATGACGCTCAGGTTCTTCCTGCTCTGCAGGGTGATCGGGAGGTCGGTCGCGTTCACGGCGTCGGTCTTCCCGGTCGCGGAGAGGTGGTTGATCATGTGGCGGAGCTCCTTGACGTTGCCCGGCCACTCGTGCCGCCGGAGCGCCTCAAGGGCGTCCGAGGTCAGGCGAAGCCTCGCGGCGGGTGCCACCGCCTGGGACAGAGCGCCCCAGAGTTCCTCAAGGTCGCCCAGACGGTCCCGGAGAGGCGGAACCCAGAATGTCCTGGCTTCGAATTTGAGCTGAAGCTGTTCGGAGTCCTCAAGCCGGCCCGTCAGTGTCATAATGACGCTCTTCGCGCGGGCGTGGGACTCAAGGAGGGCCCGGACGCCATCCAGTGCCGGCGTGTCGAGCGTCTCGATGCCTCGGATCACGATATTGCGGGGTCCCTCGCGGAGCGTATCGGACACGGTGCGCAGCCAGTCGCGGGTTCCGAGGATGTGGCATTCGGCTGCGTCAAGGAGCGAAGTCGTAGCCGACGAGAAGCCGGACTTGAACGGAGTCCCGAGCGCCAAGGTGGTCTTGCCCACGCCGGACTCGCCGACGAGAATGACCGCCTTGCACTGATCGCGAAGGCGCCCGACCTCGTTCATCACGCTCAGCCACCCCGGCGACCGGCCGGCGATGCGCGGAAACGTCCTGGACAGTGCAGCCTGGAATCGCCGCGGAGGCTCGGTCACGGTCACGATGCTGTTACCTGCCCCGATGTTCCTGAGCTCGACGTCAGCGAGGCCCGAAGAGAGCTCCATCGCGTACCGTCCGTCGGGACGGGACTCCGCTGCGAGCTGGCGGAGCAGGGTCTTGTCGGGGTCGCTGATCTGTCCGGCCAGGGCATTCTGCAGCATGATGCCTTGGGGGTTGAACGCGACCACCGGGTCCGAGTGCCGGCGCGTGATGTTCATGAACGCGCTCAGCGTCGCCCGGGACGCCGGATGCTCGACGGTCAGAAGATGCTGCTCAAGCTGGGTGGTCACGGACCGGATCAGCGGTTTAAGGAGGTCGGCTCGGGGCGTCAGGTCGCAGGACAAGGTCACGACAGCCATCAGGCTCCCCGTGATGGGGTGGAGCACGGGGGCACCGGTGCAGACCACGTTGTGGTAGAACTCGGCGAAATGTTCCTCGCCCTGGATCTGCACGGCCTTGCCCATCGCGACGACGGTGCCGACGCCATTGGTGCCGACGACGTTCTCCGCGAGGACGGCGCCGCGCACGGTCCCCACGCGGTCCAAGTGCGACATGGCCTTGCGGTCCTGGACCCACCGCTTGAGGATCTGGCCGCGGGAGTCGGCGAGCAGGAACGCGAGGCCCGTCCCGTCGAGGTCTTGGGCGAAACGGTTCAAGGGCGCTGCGAACATCTCCAGAAGGTGCTCGTCCAAGACGCTCTCGGGAACGAGCGGTACTTCGACGACATTCTGGGGTTCACCGAGCGCGGCCTGCGACCGCTCCCACGACTGCAAGAGGTCGCGTTCGGAACTCACTTAGCAACTCCTTTGATACTGACCAGCCAAAAGGGTGTCTGTGTAACGCCGCAACTTGGCCGATTATTCCGCACATTCGCCGAACAACGGCACACGCCGGCTACAGCTTTAGGCCGATTGCAGGCGGCGCCGAGCCGCAAACCATTTACAGCAAGCTACAGCACGCCATCACGTTAGGAAAGAATCATGACTACTACATGGACTCTCGACACTCCCGCCGACGTACTCGGCCATCACGTGCCGTTGGGCCTCTACATCGACGGCGGGTGGCAGGCTGGACGCGGCACACTTGTCGTGGACAACCCCTCTACCGGGACCGTGCTGACCGAGGTTGCCGACGGGGGCCCCGAAGAGGCGATGGCGGCCCTGGACGCCGCGGTGGCGGCCTCCGCGTCGTGGCGTGCCTGGGCGCCGCGGAAGCGGGCCGACCTGTTCCATCGGGCATACGGCATCCTCGTGCAACGGGCCGATGCGTTCGCGGACATCATGGTGGCCGAGAGCGGCAAGCCGCGCAGCGAGGCCCAGTCCGAATTCGCCCTTTCGGCCGGGTTCTTCCTCTGGTACACCGAGCAGATCGCGCACCTCCACGGCGCCTACCAGGACGGGTCGCCGGGCGGCTACAGGATCATCGAGACCCATCAGCCAGTCGGCCCGAGCTTTCTCGTCACGCCATGGAACTTCCCGCTGCTCATGTCGGCCCGTAAGGCCGGGGCCGCACTAGCCGCCGGCTGCACCGTGGTCATGAAATCCGCGCGGGAGACCCCCCTCACAGCTGCCCTGTTCGTGCAAGCGCTCCATGACGCAGGATTTCCGGCCGGCGTCGTCAATCTCATACATACCACCACGTCCGCCGACGTCTCTTCGGCCCTGATGGACGACGTCCGCTTACGCAAGGTGAGCTTCACAGGCTCCACACAGGTGGGCCAGACGCTCCTGAAGCAGGCGTCATCGAACATCATGAATTCCTCCATGGAACTCGGCGGCGATGGCCCGTTCATTGTCCTGGACGACGCCGACATCGACCTCGCCGTGGACCAGGCCGTGGCCTGCAAGTTCCGGAACGCGGGCCAGGCCTGCGTCGCGGCCAACCGAATCATCCTGCATGCGGCCATCGCGGAGGAGTTCACCGAGAAGTTCGTCGCGAAAGCCGCGGCGCTCAAGGTGGGTGACGGGTTCGACCCCGATGTCGCCGTCGGCCCCATGATCTCGGCGCGCCAGCGCGACCGGGCCCTCGGGCTCGTGGAGTCGTTCCTCAGGATCGGCGCCGACCTCCTCTCCGGCGGTGGGGCTGCGGATCGACCCGGGTTCTTCTTCGAGCCGACCATCATGCGATTCCCCGCGAAGAAGCACGAGTTCCGCAACGAGGAGCTGTTCGCGCCGATCGCGGCCCTCTACACCGTCGACTCGGTGCAGGAGGCCCTGGAGTTCGCAAACGACACCCCCTACGGGCTCTCGTCCTATCTCTTCACGAACGATCTCTCGCGCGCCGTCGCCATCGCCGAGCACCTGGACTTCGGCATGGTCGGTGTGAACCGCGGGATCATGGCCGACCCCGCGGCGCCCTTCGGCGGCATCAAGGTGTCCGGCCTCGGCCGCGAGGGCGGCCACGACGGCATCTACGAGTTCCTTGAGCGCAAGTACGTCGCGCTCACCATCGACAACACCAAGGGGATGAACTGATGAGCCCTTCATCAATCCACAACGTTATTGGCCTCGGGCTGCTGCGCCAGCCCAAAGAGGTCCTCTTCGGCCCAGGACAGCGCCTCCAGATCCCACGGATCGTGGAGTCGCTCGGGCGGCACGCCCTGGTCTGCACGGATGCCCGGATGGCCACGACCGACGACTTCCTTGAGATCGTCCACGGGATCGAAGCCCGGGGAACTCAAGTGTCCGTATTCTCCGAGACCGAGCCCGACCTTCCCCGCACCAACGTCCTCGTCCTTCAGGAGAAGTTCAAAGACTCCGATGTCGACGTCGTCGTCGGCGTCGGTGGGGGCAGCTGCCTCGACATGGCCAAGGTCGCGGCTCTCATGCTTGCCCATGGCGGCGACATCCGCGACTACTACGGCGAACACCTCGTCCCCGGTCCGGGACTGCCGCTCGTGACCGTCCCGACGACGGGCGGCACGGGCGCCGAAGTCACGTGCATCGCAGTGGTCTTCGACTCCGACCGTGGCATGAAGGTCGGCATCGCGAGCCCCCACCTCGAGGCTCACACCGCCGTCGTGGACCCGGAGCTCACGCTCACGTGCCCGCCCGGCCTGACGGCGGCAACGGGAGCCGATGCCCTCTCGCACCTCATTGAGGCCTTCACGGACCGGGCCAAGAACCCGAGCGTGGACGAGATCCAGAATCACCTCTACGTCGGGAAGAACCGACTGACTGACATGTACTGCCGAGCGGGGCTTGAGCTGCTGAACATCTCGCTTGAGCGCGTGGTCCAGGACCCGTCCGACCTCGAGGCGCGCTCGGACACGATGCTCGCAGCGTTCTGCGCAGGAATGGCCATCAACACTGCCGGGACCGCCTCGGCCCACGCGATCCAGTCCCCCATCGGGAACCTGACCCACACGCCCCACGGCTTCGGGGTCGGGGCTCTGCTTCCCTACGTCATGCGGTTCAACTTGCCGGTGCGGGTCGCGGAATTCGCGGAGATCGGGCGGATCTTCGGCGTTGCCGACCCCTCGTCGCCAGAGCCGGAGCAGGCCCGGGCCGCCATACTGAGGGTCGAGGAGATCCTCTCGGCGCTGGGCGTACCGCTGAACATTGCCGCCCTCGGCTTCGATCCCCAGGACTTCCAGTACGTCGCCGAACAGGCCATGCTCGCCACCCGTCTCACTGCCAACAACCCGCGCCCGCTCAGCGTCGACGCGGTGGTCGCCATCCTCAAACACAGCCACGAAGACGACCGCACGTGGTGGGAAGCCTGAGGGGCGGGACATCATGGACCGAACCGTCACTGTCGTCGGTGCAGGCTCGATCGGCGTCGCCTTCTCCGTACTGTTCGCCAAGGCCGGATTCAATGTCCGGCTGTGGGATGCGTTCCCTGATGCCCTACCCCGGGCACGCCGGGAGCTTACCGAGCGGCTGAATGTCTTGGAGGACAACGGGCTGCTTGATGAGCAAATCGCCACCATCACCGAACGGGTCAGCTGCCACACAATCCTCCTGGAGGCCCTGCGCGGGGCCGAGCTAGCGCAGGAATGCGCTCCTGAGAGGCTCGAGGTCAAGAAGGAGCTCTTCCAGCAGCTAGGCGCCTACAGCGATCCCGGCACTGTCCTCGCGAGCTCCTCCTCGGCGATCGTCTCCAGCCGATTCGCCCGGTCCACACCTGCCAGCGACCGGGTCCTGATCGCCCATCCCGGCAACCCGCCCTACCTGCTTCCGGTCATCGAACTTGTACCCTCCGAGTTCACGTCCGAGGCCACACTTGAGCAGGCCCACCGTATCTACAGCGAGGTCGGCCTCAAGCCGGTCACCGTGCAGAAGGAGGTGGAGGGCTTCATCTTCAACCGTCTGCAGGGCGCACTGCTGAGGGAAGCCTATTGCCTGCTCCGCGACGGCGTTGGATCCGTCGAGGCAATCGACGGAGTCGTCCGGGACGGCCTCGGACGCCGATGGGCCTTCATGGGACCGTTCGAGACCGTGGACCTTAACACGCGGGGCGGCATCGCTTCCCATGCAGAGAAGATGGGGCCCGCCTACGCGCGCATGGGCGCCGAACGGGGGCAGCACGATCCTTGGACTGCCGACCTCGTCGCAAGTGCGGACGCCCAGCTACGCGGCCGGCTCCCCTTGGATGAGTGGGCGGAACGCGTGCAATGGCGAGACGAGCAGCTCATGCGGCTGTCTCAGCTGCTCGACCGGACCGACGAACGCACGGCGAGTCCGATGGTGCCGCCGGCCGCCACCTCTCGCAACCTGGCAGGAGGAACTGCGTCGCGCTGAACGTCCCGAGGGCGTCCCATCGCGGCTGGGACAACGCCGGGGCGATCCTGCACGCGTGGGGACGGGCACTACGCCTGAACCTGATCGAGCACCCGAGCCTACCGATGATCTTCCTCTCCCGGGCGGTAATCGGGTCCGGCATCCTCCACGGGCTCGAGGCTCTCCTCGGACCCCTGGCCAGGGCCGGGATGCCCCCGGCTCAGGGCGTCCACGCGGTCTACGCCGTCCTCACCTACGCCACAGGATTCGCGGCCTGGGAAATACCGCGCACACACCGGCAGCCACCAGCGACCTACGCGGCGAGTTGGCGGCGGGAAGTTGCCAAACTGCCTCCAGCCGAGGTTCCATTTCTCGCCGGCATCCCCGACGAGCTGCCAGAGGTCGCCGGCGAGAAGCAGTTCGAGCTCGGGCTGGCCGCCCTGACCGCCGGCCTGGCCATCACCCCCGGCAAGTGACCCCGGCCGCGCCACCCGCGATCTTTGCATCGGGCCGGTCGCGGCGGCCATGGCCATTTCACCGGATTCCCTCGATTGTCGGAGGCTCCTTCGTACCCGTCTTCACCCGCATCGGGGCCCTGGACCGGGCCTCCGTGAGGTCCTTCTCCAGGCGCCCGCTGTCCGCTTCCGGAACCAGGACCATCCGGTGGTGTGAGCTCCGAGCCCGCACGTGCATCGAGGGCACATACGTCGAAGACTCAGGGGCGGACCGCCATAGGCACCTCCATAAAGCAGACGTAAGTGTGGACACTGTCCACACCCCCATTGGCAGGACAAACGGACAGGCACAGCTCCCCCATATGACCAGGAGCAGCTTTCCGAAGAAACCTCCGCGCCAGAGCCGGTTTCATCATGTCGTCCCCCGGACCCTGAACCATGGAATGGTGTTGGCCATCCACGACAAACCAACAGAACCGGAACGAGGAACCGCATAACCCCAACCCAGAGCAGGCAGAAGGCCCACCAGCCAGGACCCTGAACCCGCCACCCACACACCTGAATAGGCCACCGCGGCGGCCAGGCACCAGCCCGCGCCCCTAGCGTCAGAGGGACGCCACCACGCTTTGTACACACGTTAAAGCAAAAACCCCCTCTGACGAGGAGGAATGCTGTGCCCGAGGTGGGACTCGAACCCACACACCTTTCGATACCGCATTTTGAGTGCGGCGCGTCTGCCAATTCCGCCACTCGGGCGCGGAAACACCGAAACAAGACTAACCGACGTCGAGCTCTTCACAGAACTCAACGCTCCCTGTTGCAGTGCGCGAAACTACTCTACATGCAGATAGGCTAATTTCCAGAACCGGCTCGGCCGAGCAATAAATCATACGCAGGGACCGGGTGCAACTAAGATGGTTGAGAACCCGCCGTACGTCTTGAAGGAGATCCCGTGTCAGAACAGACGGAGTCCAAGCCCGCATCCCAGCCGGCACGCCGAGTAGTTGTCGCAGAGGATGAGACCCTCATCCGCCTGGACATCATCGAGATCTTGAAGGGCGAAGGCTACGACGTTGTCGGCGAGGCCGACAACGGTGAGAAGGCCGTTCAGCTGGCCGAGGAACTGAAGCCGGATCTGGTCCTCATGGACGTCAAGATGCCTGTCATGGACGGCATCTCAGCAGCCGAGAAGATCGTCAAGGCGAGGATCGCCCCCGTGGTCCTGCTGACGGCGTTCAGCCAGAAGGAGCTCGTGGAGCGCGCCCGCGACGCCGGGGCCATGGCCTACGTCGTCAAGCCTTTCACTCCGGCAGACTTGATCCCGGCTATCGAAATCGCGCTTTCCCGCCATGAAGAGATCAGGGCGCTCGAAAACGAGGTGACCGACCTTCAGGAGCAGTTCGCCACGCGCAAGCTTGTAGAGCGCGCCAAGAGCCTCCTGACCACGAAGATGGGCCTCACGGAGCCGGAAGCATTCCGTTGGATCCAGAAGACCTCCATGGACCGTCGCCTCAGCATGCGCGAGGTCGCCGAGACCATCATCAACCAGGTCAACTAGCACTCCCCCCGCGAAGGGCGCCGCTTCCACGGGAAGCGGCGCCCTTCGTCGTCCCCGGAAATGATACGACCCAAAACAAGACAAAGGAGGCCCCGCCAAACGGCGGGGCCTCCCCTAAACGAGCGAAGAAAGATCAGGCCTTGGACTTGGCCTTCTTCTTCTTTTCCGGCCACGGTCCGAGCTTTTCCTTGCGGGCTGCGGCTTCTTCCACGTGGGAAGTATCCGCGAGGTCGCCCACCTTGTGGACCTTGAGCGAGTTCGTGGAACCAGCTTGTCCGGGAGGCGAACCGGCAGCGATGACCACGAGGTCGCCGTTCTCCACGATCTTCATCTCGAGCAGGCTGCGGTCAACCTGGGCCGTCATGGCGTCAGTGTGGCCCACCATGGGGACCAGGACGGGCTGGATGCCCCAGGTCAGCGCCAGCTGGTTCCAGACGTGCTCCACGGGGGTGAAGGCGAACACCGGCTTGACGGGCCGCAGGCGGGACAGGCGGCGCGCCGAGTCACCGGACTGGGTGAACGTACAGATGTACTTTGCGTCCAGCTGGTCGGCGATTTCGACGGCGGCACGGGTGATGGCGCCACCGCGGGTCTTGGGCTTGGTACCCAGCGGAGGAACGCGCTCAAGACCGTGCTCTTCGGTGGACTCGATGATCCGGGCCATGACCTTGACCGTCTCGATCGGGAACTTGCCCACGCTGGTCTCGCCTGAGAGCATGACTGCGTCGGCGCCGTCGAGCACGGCGTTGGCGCAGTCCGAAGCCTCAGCACGGGTCGGGCGCGGGTTGTCGATCATGGATTCAAGAACCTGGGTGGCCACGATGACCGGCTTTGCCCAGCGGCGTGCCAGTTCGATGGCGCGCTTCTGGACGATCGGCACTTCCTCGAGCGGGAGTTCCACGCCGAGGTCGCCACGGGCAACCATGATGGCGTCGAAGGCGTCGATGATTTCGTGGAGCTGCTCCACTGCCTGCGGCTTCTCGATCTTGGCGATCACCGGCACGCGGCGGCCTTCTTCGTCCATGATTTCGTGGACGCGGGTGATGTCGGAGGCATCACGGACGAAGGACAGCGCCACAAGGTCAACACCACGCTTCATGGCCCAGCGGAGATCGTCCTCGTCCTTTTCGCTCAGTGCGGGGACGTTGACTGCAACGCCGGGCAGGTTGATGCCCTTGTTGTTGGAGACCCAGCCGCCGACGGTCACCGTGGCGACCACCTTGACGTCGTCAACTTCGATGGCGCGCAGTGCAACCTTGCCGTCGTCGATCAGCAGTGCGTCGCCGACGTTGACGTCTTCGGTAAGGCTCTTGAGGGTGGTGGAGCAAATGTCCTTGGTGCCCGGGACGTCCTCGGTGGTGATGGTGAAAGTGTCACCGACGGCGAGTTCGTGGGGGCCGTCGACAAATCGACCCAGGCGGATCTTGGGGCCCTGCAGGTCAGCCATGATGGCAACCGGCTTGTGGAGCTGGGCGGCGGCTTTGCGGACGTTCTCGTACGTGATGTCGTGTACCGAGTAGTCGCCATGGCTCATGTTCATGCGGGCGACGTCGACGCCGGCTTCCAGCACCGCGAGGGTGTTGTCAAAACTGGAAATTGCCGGTCCGAACGTTGCCACGATTTTTGCGCGTCTCATATACCTACCCTAGTAGTGTGCTGCGGTTGGAGTTGGGAAAGCGTCGTGCGCCGGTCCTTAGAGGACCGATATAGCCCGGTCGGTGGGAGCCACCGGCGCGGGAAGAATAGTGCTGCCCATGAGGTACTTGTCGACGGCGGCAGCGCAGGCGCGGCCTTCGGCGATAGCCCAGACAATCAAGGACTGCCCGCGGCCGGCATCGCCTGCCACGAAGACGCCCTCGGTGTTGGTCATGTAGTACCCATCCCGGGCCACGTTGCCGCGGCCGTCGAATTCTGCGCTGACCTGTTCGGTAATACCGGCAGGTTCCGCACCCGTGAAGCCGAGCGAGAGGAGTACCAGATCGGCCGGAATGATGCGTTCCGTGCCGGCCTTCGGGAGCCGCTTGCCGTCCACGAACTCGGTCTCGGCAACCTTGACTCCGGTGAGCTTGCCGTTTTCGCCGACAAACTCAACGGTCGAGGCAAGGTAGGTGCGTTCGCCGCCCTCTTCGTGTGCGCTGGCAACCTCGAAGAGGGTGGGGAACGTCGGCCACGGCTGGTGCGAGGCGCGCTCAAGCGGTGGCTGCTTGCCGATCGCGAGGGTGGTGACGGACGCGGCACCATGCCGGTGGGATGTGCCGATGCAGTCTGCACCGGTATCGCCACCGCCAAGGATGACAACGTGCTTGCCGCGGGCGTCAATGTGGTTCTCAGGGGTTTCACCGGCAACCACGCGGTTGGCGGGCACCAGGTAATCCATGGCGAAATGGATGCCTTCGAGTTCGCGGCCCGGGATGGGAAGGTCGCGCGGAACGGTAGCGCCAGTGGCGATCACCACGGAGTCGTAACGGCGGCGCAACTGCTCCCACGTCACGTCGCTTCCGACCGCCACACCCGTGCGGAAGCGGGTGCCCTCGGCCTTCATCTGCTCGACGCGGCGGTCGACCTGTTCCTTCTCCATCTTGAAGTCGGGGATGCCGTAGCGCAGCAATCCCCCGATTTTGTCGTCGCGTTCGTAGACGGCCACTGTGTGTCCAACGCGCGTCAGCTGCTGTGCGACCGCAAGCCCTGCGGGGCCCGAGCCGACGACGGCGACTGTCTTACCGGAGAGACGCGTCGGCGGAAGCGGTTGTACCCAGCCGTTTTCGAAGGCGTCGTCGATGATCGAAACTTCAACCTGCTTGATTGTCACAGCGGGCTGGTTGATGCCCAGGACACAGGATGCTTCACACGGCGCGGGACACAAGCGGCCCGTGAACTCCGGGAAGTTGTTAGTGGCGTGCAAGCGTTCAATCGCTTCCTCGCCCTTTCCGCGCCAGGTAAGGTCGTTCCACTCGGGGATGAGGTTCCCCAGCGGGCAGCCCTGGTGGCAGAACGGAACGCCGCAGTCCATGCAGCGGCCCGCCTGGCTCTTGAGCACGCCCTTGTCCTGGGCTTCGTAGACTTCCTTCCAGTCCATGATGCGGACCGGAACAGGACGGCGTGGCTGCGTCTCGCGCTGCCGGACTTTCAGAAATCCGCGTGGATCAGCCACCGGTTACCTCCAGGATTCGAGACCATACTTCTTCACCATCGGGATCAAGGCCCTCTTCAATGGCGTCGAGACGGGTTTGCAGGACTGCGGCGTAGTCGCGCGGCAGCACTTTGGTGATGCGGGCGGCTGTGTCATCGAAGTTTTCGAGCAAGCGGCCTGCGAGGACGGATTCGGTTTCTTCCAGGTGCTTGACCAGGAGGCCCTGGACGATGGTGCGGTCCTCGTCGTCAAGCTCAAGTAGCTGCAGCTCGCCGGAATCCAAGGCCTGCTTGTTGACCCGGGCATGCTGGAGGTCCAGCACGTAGGCGGTACCACCGGACATGCCGGCACCGAAGTTGCGGCCGGTACGGCCGATGATCAGCGTCTGGCCGCCGGTCATGTACTCGCAACCATGGTCACCGATGCCTTCGACGACGGCGGTGGCACCCGAGTTGCGTACCAGGAAGCGTTCGCCCACCTGGCCACGCAGGAACATTTCGCCGCTCGTGGCGCCGTAGCCGATCACGTTGCCGGCGATGACGTTGCGTTCCGCCTGGAAAACGTTGGTGCGGTCCGGGCGGACGATGATGCGTCCACCAGAGAGGCCCTTGCCGACGTAGTCGTTGGAGTCGCCGAACATGCGAAGGGTGATGCCGGCCGGAAGGAAGGCGCCCAGCGACTGCCCGGCGGTCCCCTTCAGCGTGATGTCGATCGTGTCGGTGGCGAGCACGTCGATGCCGAACGTCTTGGTCACGACGTGCCCCAGCATGGTGCCCACGGAACGGTCCGTGTTGATGACGTCGACGGCGATCTTCACCGGCGTGCGGTCGCTCAAAGCCTCGGCGGCCATGCCGATGAGGCGCTGGTCGAAGTGCTTGTCGAGCTCGTGGTTCTGGCCGGTGAGGTTCCGCAGGGGAACGTCGTCGTCGAACTCGAGGCCGTGCAGGATCGGGTCGAGGTCGAGTCCCTCGGCCTTCCAGTGGTCGATCGCTTCGCGGGTGTCAAGGGCCTCAGAGTGGCCGATGGCCTCTTCGAGGCTGCGGAAACCAAGCTCGGCAAGCAGTTCACGGACTTCCTCGGCAAGGAATTCGAAGAAGTTGACCACGAATTCGGGCTTGCCGTTGAAGCGCGAACGAAGCTCCGGGTTCTGGGTTGCGACGCCCACCGGGCAGGTATCGAGGTGGCAGACGCGCATCATGATGCAGCCGGAAACCACGAGGGGCGCGGTTGCGAAGCCGTACTCCTCGGCACCCAGCAGCGCAGCGATGACGACGTCGCGGCCCGTCTTGAGCTGGCCGTCCACCTGGACCACGACGCGGTCGCGGAGCCCGTTGAGCATGAGCGTCTGCTGGGTCTCGGCGAGGCCGAGCTCCCACGGGACACCCGCATGCTTGAGCGAGTTCAGCGGCGAGGCGCCGGTTCCGCCGTCGTGCCCTGAGACGAGCACGACGTCGGCCTTCGCCTTAGTGACGCCGGACGCCACCGTGCCGATCCCGACTTCGGAAACAAGCTTCACGTGCACGCGTGCCGAGGGGTTGGCCCGCTTGGCGTCGTAGATGAGCTGCGCGAGGTCCTCGATCGAGTAGATGTCGTGGTGCGGGGGCGGGGAAATGAGCCCTACGCCGGGGGTTGAGTGCCGGGTCCGGGCTACCCAGGGGTAGACCTTCTGCGCCATCAACTGGCCGCCTTCACCGGGCTTGGCGCCCTGGGCCATCTTGATCTGGATGTCTTCGGCGTTGGTCAGGTAGAGGCTGGTCACGCCGAAACGACCGGAGGCAATCTGCTTGATGGCGGAGCGGCGCTCCGGGTCCAGCAGGCGGTCCACGTCTTCGCCGCCTTCACCGGTGTTGGACTTGGCGCCCAGCCGGTTCATGGCGATTGCGAGCGTTTCGTGGGCTTCCTTGGAGATGGAGCCGTAGCTCATCGCTCCGGTGGAGAAGCGCTTCACGATGCTGGAAACCGGTTCGACTTCTTCAAGCGCCACTGCCGGGCGCAGGCTGTCCTTGAACTTCAAGAGCCCGCGGAGGGTCATGAGGTTCTCGGACTGGTCGTCAATTCCCTTGGTGTAGGACTTGAAGATGTCATAGCGGCGTTCCCGCGTGGCGTGCTGCAGGCGGAAGACAGTCTCCGGGTTGAACAAGTGCGGTTCACCGTCGCGGCGCCACTGGTATTCGCCGCCACCGAGCAGCGGACGGTGCGGCAGCTCGATGCCGCCTTCCGGGTACGCCATCTGGTGGCGTGCGGAAACTTCGGCGGCGATGACGTCCAGGCCGACGCCACCCAACTGGGAGTGGGTACCGGAGAAGAATTCGTCCACGAGGTCCTGGGACAGGCCCAGCGCTTCGAAAGTCTGGGCGCCGGTGTACGAGGCCACCGTGGAAATACCCATCTTGGACATGATCTTCAAGACACCCTTGCCGAGGCCCTTGATGAGGTTGTAGACGCCGTCTTCCGGAGTCACACCAACTACCTCGCCCGTGCTGATGAGCTGTTCCACGGATTCCATGGCCAGGTACGGGTTCACGGCGGAAGCGCCGAAGCCCACCAGGACTGCCACGTGGTGCGTTTCGCGGACGTCGCCGGCCTCGACCACCAGGGCGGTCTTGGTGCGGTTGGCGCTGCGGAGCAAGTGGTGGTGTACCGCGCTGACGAGCAGCAGCGACGGGATCGGGGCCCACTGCGCGTTGGAGTCGCGGTCGGACAGCACGATGTACTGCACACCGCGGTTGATCGCGCCGGAAACCTGCTCGCAGATTTCGGTCAGGCGGCTCCGAAGCGCCGCTTCGCCACCCTCCGGACGGTAGAGTCCGCGAACCTTCATGGCGACCTTGTCGCCGTCGGCGTTCTCGATGTTGGCGATCTTGGCGAGCTGATCGTTGTTGATCACCGGGAACGGCAGGGAGATCTGCGGCTGGCGGACCTGCCCGACGTCGAGAAGGTTGCCGTTGGGACCGATGGCGCACTTCAGCGAGGTGACCAGCTCTTCGCGGATCGCGTCCAGGGGCGGGTTGGTGACCTGGGCGAAAGACTGCACGAAGTAGTCGAACAGCAAGCGCGGGCGCTTGGACAGCACGGCAACCGGGGTGTCGGAGCCCATGGCGCCGAGCGGTTCGGCCCCGGTGCGGGCCATCGGCCCCAGGAGGATCTTCAATTCCTCGGTGGTGTAGCCGAAAGTCCGCTGGCGGATGTTCACGGACGCAGCCGTGTGCAGCACGTGCTCGCGCTCGGGAAGCTCATTGAGGTCGATCAGGTTGTCCTTGACCCATTCAGCCCAGGGGTTGGCTGCGGCCACCTCGGCCTTGACCTCGGCGTCGTCGATGATGCGGCCGGCTTCGGTGTCCACCAGGAACATCTTGCCCGGCGAAACACGGCCCTTCTTGACTACCTTGGCTGGCTCGACCTCGATCACACCGACTTCGGAGGCGAAGATGATCAGGCCGTCTTCGGTGATCCAGTAACGGCCAGGGCGCAGGCCATTGCGGTCAAGGGTCGCACCAACAAGGTTGCCGTCGGTGAAGGACACTGCCGCGGGACCGTCCCACGGCTCCATGAGCAGTGAGTGGTACTCGTAGAAGGCGCGGCGGGCCGGATCCATCGTGGCGTGGTTTTCCCACGCCTCGGGGATCATCATCATGATGGAGTGCGTGATGGGCCGCCCGGAAAGCCAGAGCAGCTCGGCAACCTCATCGAAGGACGCGGAGTCCGAGGCACCCGGCGTGCAGATGGGGTACAACTCCTCCGGGGAATCGCCCAGCAGCGGGTTCGCGAGCTGCGACTGGCGCGCCCGCATCCAGTTCCGGTTGCCCTTGACGGTGTTGATTTCACCGTTGTGGGCGATGGTGCGGAACGGCTGGGCGAGCGGCCACGACGGGAACGTGTTCGTGGAGAAGCGCGAGTGCACGATCGCCAGCTTGGTCTTGAAGCGCTTGTCCGAGAGATCCGGGTAGAACGGCTCCAGCTGGGCGGTGGTCAGCATGCCCTTGTACACGATGGTGCGCGAGGACAGAGACGGGAAGTACACGCCGAACTTGTTCTGGGCACGCTTGCGGACACGCCAGGCCCGGGAGTCCAGCTCGTTCCGGTCCAGCACCTCCCCCGTGGCGGACGCGAGGAAAGGCTGTGCGAAGTAAGGCATGCAGGCACGGGCCATGGCGCCGACCAGGTCCCCGACCACCGGCACTTCACGCCAGCCAAGAACCGTCAGGCCCTCATCTGTTGCAAGCGCCTCGATGCCGGCCTTTGCGGTCTCGGCTTCGCGGGTTTCGGCCGGCAGGAAGGCAGTACCCACCACGTACTGGCCGGGTGCGGGGAGTTCGAACTCAGTGACAGCCCGGAAGAACTCGTCCGGAACCTGCATGAGGAGCCCGGCGCCGTCGCCCGTGCCTTCGTCGGCGCCCACGGCGCCCCGGTGTTCAAGGTTGCGCAGGGCAGTCAGGGCCGCTTCCACGATGTCATAGCCGGGTTCACCACGCAGTGTGGCGATAATGGCCAGGCCGCAAGCGTCCTTCTCCTGCTCAGGGTTGTAGAGTCCCTGGGCTTCCGGGAGCGCAGCGAAACGCTTGAAGGGCGAGATGGCACCCTGCGGTTCGACTGTTTCGGACCAGCTTGGGTTATGAAGATGGGTCATTGAAGACGTCCTTCCTCGAGATCGTGCGAATGGAAGGGACAACGTTGGCCCCACCTTGCCTGCCGTGTGACGGGCATAACAAAGCGCTAGTTACTTGAAATTGTAGGTCAGCAGGCAACACGCAACGAACAGTTACGCATGTCCCTGACCCAAGCTTGACCGCGGAGCCTCTGTGTGCTGCCGGGCGACTGCCAAGTGTGCCACGACGCTGTGGCCGGGGGCCTCTGGGCGGTAGCCCGGTTCCCCTGTGCCGTAGCGCTGGCTACTTGGTGCTGCCAGCTTCCGGCCCGGATCCGGGGGCGCTGCTGGCGGAGGTTTCGGTGGACGCGGAGCCGGAATCCGACGTGACGCCGGCATGTGACTCCTCGGCCGTTTCCGTTGGCTCAGCAGTATGGCCCAGATCGCTTTGGTTATTCCGGAGATTACCACGAGCACCGGTATCTGAGACAGATCCGTCCGTATCTTGGCCCTTCGTATCGGTCACAATTGTGCTGTTCGTCTCATCAGCAGCAGCCGTCTCATCGTCCCCGGCACTTGGGTCAACGGCGGCGGGCTCATCCGTTTCGGCGGTCACCGCAGCGGGTTCCCTGCCAGGAAGGTACGCCGTGTCCGGCTCCGGCCTGCCGCGCAGGCTCAGGGCGATGAAGATGATGAGGGCCGCGACGAAGACGAAGATGCTGGTCCATACGTTGAGCCGTGTGGTGATGCCGAAGAGGTTGATCTGTTCCGCGTCGTCAATCCGCAACGCTTCGATCCAGACGCGACCAAGCGTGTAGTAGATGGCGTACAGCCAGAAGAGCCTGCCGCGGCGGAAATGGAAGCGGCGGTCCAGCACAATGAGGACCACGACGCCGATGATGTTCCAGAGGGATTCGTAAAGGAACGTCGGGTGGAACAGCGTGTCACTAGGCATTCCGGCCGGAAAATTGGGGCTGTTGGGGTCAATTTGGAGGCCCCACGGCAACGTGGTGGGTCCGCCGAAGAGTTCCTGGTTGAACCAGTTTCCCCAACGTCCGATCGCTTGTGCCAGCAGCAGCCCGGGGGCTGCAGCGTCGAGGAAGGCTGTGAGCTTGACGCCGGAGCGGCGGCAGCCAAGCCAAGCACCGACAACGCCGAGAACCACGGCACCCCAGATGCCCAGGCCACCCCGCCAGATCTGCGGGATCAGGGAGAGGTCGCCGGTGCCGTTGAAGCCCGGGCCGAAGTACGCGTCCGGTGAGGAGATCACGTGGTAAAGGCGGCCGCCCACAATGCCGAAGGGGATCGCCCAGATGGCGATGTCCCACAGGCTGCCTTCGGGGGTGCCGCGACGCTTCCAGCGCACGGCGGTGAGCCACAGGCCCACGATGATGCCCAGGAGAATGCACAGGGCGTACGCGTGAATGCGGAGAGTCCCCCACGGCAGCGGAATATCAAATCCGGACCATGAGGGGCTCGGAATGCTCATGGGAGCCATTGCCGCAACGTGGAGGAGACTCTGCATTGTCTACGCTTTTCCTTTTCTAGGCCTGCGCTGTGTTTTGGGCTGGTGCCGTGTTTTGGGCTGGCGCTGCTGCGCGGCCGAGGCCCGCACTGAGGTTCTTGGTGAGTTGAGCGACGGCGTCAACGCCGCCGTCGCGGATGGCTGCAACCAACGCGGTACCGACGATCACACCGTCGGCGTATGCCGCAATCTCGCGGACATGGTCCGCGGTGGAGACTCCGAGCCCGACGCACACTCGTTCGGCGCCGGCCGCATGGGTGTCGGCCACGACCTTCTCCGCGGCGCTGCTGACGGACTGCCGGGCGCCGGTGACGCCCATGATGGAGACGGCGTAGACGAAGCCGCGGCTCGCCTCCACTGTCATGGCCAGGCGTTCCGGCGTGGACGAGGGTGCCACGAGGAAGACCCGGTCGAGCCCGTACTTGTCGGATGCCGCAAACCATTCGGCGGCCTCGTCAGGAATGAGGTCCGGCGTAATGAGTCCGGCTCCCCCGGCCTCGGCCAGCCTGCGTGAGAACTCGTCGACGCCCATACGCATGACAGGGTTCCAGTAGGTCATGACCAGCACGGCGGCGTCGGTGGCCGCGGTGATGCCCGCTACTACGTCGAAGACGCTGGCGACGCGGAAACCGTTGGCGATTGCCTCCGTGGTCGCAGCCTGGATGACAGCGCCGTCCATGACGGGGTCCGAATACGGGATGCCGATTTCAATGAGGTCCGCGCCATTGCGGGCCATGGCGATACCGGCGTCGATGCTCGACTGAACGTCGGGGTAGCCTGCCGGCAGGTATCCGATCAACGCGGCCCGGCCTTGGGCCTTCGCACGGTCGATCGCGGCCGCGGACTTGCTGGTCATCTGCTCAGTCATCAGTTCTGGTCCTCGCTTGCGTCTTCAGTGCTGATCTCAAGGTTGCTGCGTTCGGACGGGCCCTTGGGCTTGCGCGTGGAGAGCGTGGTGCCCTTGACGTTGCCGTCTTCATCCAACATGTCGAACCATGCCGCGGCCGTTTCCACGTCCTTGTCACCGCGCCCGGACAGGTTCACGATGATGATCGTGTCGGCCGGGTTTTCCTTGCCCGCGGTGAGCTGCTTGCCCACCTTGATGGCACCGGCGAGGGCGTGCGAGGACTCGATGGCCGGGATGATGCCCTCCGTCCGGCAAAGCAAGCGGAACGCGTCCATGGCCTCGGTGTCCGTGATCGGCTCATACGTGACGCGGCCGATGTCCGCGAGGTAGGAGTGCTCCGGACCGACGCTCGGGTAGTCCAAGCCTGCGGAAATCGAGTGTGACTCGATGGTCTGGCCGTCTTCGTCCTGCATGAGGTAGGACCGGGCACCATGAAGCACTCCGGGACGTCCGAGCGTGATGGCAGCCGCGTGACGCCCGGTTTCGACGCCGTCGCCGCCGGCTTCAAAGCCGTAGATCTTCACGGACGCATCGTCCAGGAAGCTGTGGAAAAGGCCGATGGCATTGGAACCGCCGCCGATGCAGGCACAGATAGCGTCCGGAAGTTTGCCGGTCTGCTCCAGGATCTGGGCGCGGGCTTCCTCACCGATAACCTCGTGGAAGAAGCGCACCATCGCCGGGAACGGGTGTGCCCCAGCCGCGGTGCCCAACAGGTAGTGGGTGTTGTCCACGTTGGAAACCCAGTCGCGGAGGGCGTCGTTGATAGCGTCCTTGAGCGTCTGTGATCCGTTGGTCACGGGAACTACGGTGGCACCCAGGAGCTGCATGCGGGCCACGTTGAGTGCTTGGCGGCGGCAATCCTCGGCGCCCATGTAGACGACGCACTCGAGTCCAAGCAGGGCTGCGGCGGTGGCGCTGGCAACGCCGTGCTGGCCGGCGCCGGTTTCGGCGATGACACGGGTCTTGCCCATGCGCTTCGCGAGCAAAGCCTGGCCGAGGACGTTGTTGATCTTGTGGGATCCGGTGTGGTTCAGGTCTTCGCGCTTGAGGAAGATGCGCGCCCCGCCGGCGTGCTCAGAGAAACGCTTGGCCTCCGTGAGCAGCGACGGACGGCCCGAGTAGTTCTTGTTGAGGTCCTTCAGTTGGGCAAGGAACCCGGGATCGGCTTTGGCTTTCTCGAACGTGTCCTCGACTTCATCCAGGGCGGCGATGAGGGACTCAGGCATCCAGCGTCCACCGTATGAGCCGAAGTACGGTCCTGCGGCGTTGCGGAGCGAGGCTCCACCTTGTAGGAATGCGTCGGCCACATTCTCTTGCGAGTTGGCTGTTGATGCGTCCACCATCAGTCTCACCGTCCTGTTCAGTTGGTAGTTGAGTTTTTCCAGGAGTCACATGACAGCAAGCAGCCGCGTTGTCTGCCGCCGTCCGGGTCCACGCCGCGAATCAGGCCCGTCTCAGGTCCTGACGGCGATGGCGGCAGCTCCGGCCGCCTTGAATTCACTGATCCGCTCGCGCGGGGTGGAGTCGCTCACAAGGGCTTCGCCCACAAGGATTGCGTGGGCACCGTTACCGGCGTAGTGCGCGACGTCGTCGGCGTTCCGCACACCGGACTCGGCCACCACAACCGCTCCCGCTGGAATGCTTCCGGCGAGCGAGGCAAACAGAGAGCGGTCGACGTCGAGCGTCTTGAGGTTGCGCACGTTTACCCCGATGATCCGTGCCTGTGCTGCGGCCGCACGCTCGATTTCCTCGGGCGTGTGGGTTTCCACCAAGACGTTCATGCCAAGCTCGTGGCTCAACGCACTGAATTCGCGCAGCTGTGCATCCGAAAGCGCCGCGACGATCAGCAGGATGAGGTCCGCACCATGGGCACGGGCTTCCCAGATCTGGTATTCGTCAACCGTGAAGTCCTTGCGCAGCAACGGAATGTCGACGGCGGCACGGACCGCGTCGAGGTCCGCCAGGGACCCGTTGAAGCGCCTCTGTTCGGTAAGGACGCTGATCACGGAGGCGCCGCCGTCGGCGTATTGCACTGCAAGTGCCGCGGGATCGACGATGCTCGCGAGATCGCCTTTGGAGGGGCTGCGGCGCTTGATTTCCGCGATGACCTTCAGTTCGTCGCGGCTGGCTGACGGACCGCCCAAGGCAGCCCACGCGTCCAGCGCAGGCGCCGTGGCCGCGGCGCGCTCTTTCAGCTCGTCAAGGCCAACAAGGCGGCGACGGGCCTCCATGTCCTCCCTGACACCGACGATGATGTCATCAAGAACGGTCACAGTCAGTGGCCGGCGTTCTTCAGCTTGCTGCCGTCGACGCCGTAGCCGGCCTTGCGCATGGCCCAGCCGGCGATCAGGCCGGCGAACATGACAACGATGCCCGCGATGAAAATGGGGGTGCTGGCAATAACAAAGGCGATAGAGGACACCAGGGCCCCTACCAGCATGACAATCACGCAGGTCCACGCGGCCGGGCTGTTGCCGTGGCCGATGGCGTCGCTGTGGCTCGCAGCGGTCACAGGGGCGTTGCTCGCGGACACAGTGGTTTTGCTCATGTGAAAATCTCCTCAGGATGAATACTGCTTACATTCTGCCATTTATTGACCGCACCCGGGACATCGTTCGACGTCCGGACAGTCGAGTCTTACGTGGGGTCTTCTCCGCGCGAGAGGCTGTCCCAGCTATCGATCTCGTCGACGGGTCCGGAACCCGCGCGGGCTGCCCGGCTGGCGACGTCGTACTTGGTGCGCGCCTTCCAGCGCCGGCCCGCGAGCGGCAGCAGGCCACCGCACAAAGCCAGCAGGCCGGCAGCCACGACGGCGAGTACCGGGAACATTGTGGACGATGCCGCCGCCTGCCCGCCCGAAATGCCGGTGGTCGCCGCAATGGTTCCTTGCGCCGCACCAAGGGGGTCAGCCAGGACCGTCACCGCGGCAATAATGATGCCTGCCGAGGCAAGCACAATGATGGTTGCAATGATCCAGCGCGAAACCTTGCCCGCAATGGACGATGCCAGTCCTCCGGCAAGGGCGACGATCGCGAGTGCGGTAACCGCGGTTGCCGCCTTGCTCCCCTGAACGTGGAGATCGGCATTCGCTGCGGCAGCGGGATCGAGCCGGACATTGATCCAGGTCTGCGTGGTAGTCCCGAACACGGCGAGGGCGAGAATTGCCATGGCGAGCACGACGTTGCCCTTCCGTGCCCACACGGGAGGCTTTGTGGTGGCCGACTGAGGGCGGGCAGCGCTCACGGTGCGGTGTTCCCGTCGACGACTGTTTCCGCGGAAACGGCGTCCGGGGAAATGTGGTGGAGCGATCCGGCGGTGTGCACGGCACGCAGAGGGGCAGCCGCCTTGTTCACGGTCTCCAGCGCTTCGGAAGGCTTGTGGGAATCGGCCACGATGCCGCCGCCCGCCTGGACATAGGCCCGGCCCTCACGCAACAGTGCCGAACGGATGGCGATCGCCATGTCCATGTCGCCCGCGAAGTCCAGGTAACCCACCACGCCGCCGTAGATGCCACGCCGGTGCGGTTCGAGTTCGTCCAGAAGGCGCAGTGCGCGCGGCTTCGGGGCACCCGAAAGCGTGCCGGCGGGGAAGGTCGCCTTGAGCACGTCGTAGGCCTTCGCCCCGGGCGCCAACTCTCCGACCACCGTGGACACCAGGTGCATGATGTGGCTGAACCGTTCGACCTCCATGAACTGCGTGACGTCCACGGTTCCCGCCACGCAGACCTTGGAGAGGTCGTTCCGGGACAAGTCCACGAGCATCAGGTGTTCGGCGCGTTCCTTCTGGTCCGCGAGCAACTCGGTGGCCAGCGCCTTGTCGGCTTCAACGGTCTTGCCGCGGGGCCGCGAACCGGCAATCGGGTGGGTGATGACTTCATTGCCCGTCACGGTCACCAGGGCCTCGGGAGAGGATCCGACAATCGTGTATTCACGGCCGTCGGGATCTTCGAGGCTGAAGAGATACATGTACGGACTCGGGTTGGTGTTGCGCAGCACGCGGTAAACATCCAGCGGGTCCGCGGCACACTCCATTTCAAAGCGTCGCGAAATGACCACCTGGAAGACCTCGCCGTCGACGATCGCTTCCTTGCCGCGATCGATCGCGTTCAGGTACTCCTGCTCATCCCAGCGTTCCTGGACGCTGGACGCGAAGTCGAGGGCTTCGGACTGCAACACCGATACGGGCTGCTTCACGGGTGTGCTGATCTGATCCAGCAGTCGCTTCACCCGGGCGACGGCGTCGTGCCAGGCTTCGTCGACGCGTTCGGAACTGTTGTCGAAATTGATCGCGTTGGCAATCAACAGCACGGTGCCGTCCATGTTGTCGTGGACAGCCATGTCCGTAACAAGGTTCAGGGCCAGTTCCGGCAGGTGGAGGTCATCCTCCGGGGGGCTGGTGAGCTTCTCCCAGTGCCGGACGGTTTCCCATCCGAGGAAGCCGACAAGGCCGGAAGTGAACGGAGGAAGGTCCGGGAAGCGGTCGGTCTGCAAGGCCGCAATGGTGTCGCGGACGGCGTCGACGGGGCTGCCGTCTACGGGCACGCCGACGGGAGGCTCGCCGATCCAGTGCGCCTGGCCGTCCTTGCTGGTCAAGGTGGCACGTGAACGGGAACCGATGAAGGAATAGCGTGACCATGCTCCGCCGACGGCTGCCGACTCCAGGAGGAAGGTGCCGGGCTGGCCTTGGGCCAGCTTGCGGTAGAGCCCGATGGGAGTCTCGGCGTCGGCTAGTACCCTGAGCCGGACCGGGATGACCCGGCTGTGTGCGGCGAGTTCGCGGAACTCCTCCAGGCCCGGGCTGATGATTCCAAGGTCCTGCATGGTTTGTGTTCTCCGACTCTTCTTGTGTGCTTGCCTCAGTGGATGGTGTGTGGTGGGCTAGTCCCGCTCGCCGGTCACGGCGGCGAGGCTCCGGTCATCGAAGCATGTGCGCGTACCGGTGTGGCAGGCCGCGCCGACTTGGTCGACGCGGACCAGGAGGGCGTCGCCGTCGCAGTCCAAGGCCACCGATTTGACGAACTGCACGTGCCCGGAAGTGTCTCCCTTGCGCCAATATTCCTGGCGGGAGCGGGAGAAGAACGTCACGCGTCCGCTGGTCAGGGTCCGGTGCAAAGCTTCATCGTCCATCCAGCCAAGCATCAGCACTTCGTCGGTGTCGAACTGCTGGATGATCGCTGCCACAAGGCCGGCAGAATCGCGCTTCAGCGCGGCGGCCAGCTCTTGCGGGAGTGGACTTACGGGCGCGACGACGGCCTCCGCGGCGAACGCGGCAGCGGGCGTGGCTGGGGGTGTTGACTGCTCAGACATCAGATCAAGTCTAGTGCCTCATGTGGAGCCGAAATTCAGCGGCGGTTCCACTGCGCAACAGAGCGCGTCTCGTGCTAGTTTCACAAGTGATGCATTTCGTCGATCCCTCCCGCGAAGTACTGGCCGAAACCCTCCTGGCGGCCGGACCTGACTCCCCCACGCTCTGCGAAGGGTGGCTGACCAGGGACCTCGCCGCCCACCTGTACTTGCGTGAGCGTAAAGCGGCAGTCGGCATCGGATTGCTCGTCAAGAGCCTCGCCCGGGCCTCGGACAAAGCCACGGCCAAACTGGCCTCCAAGCTCAAGACCACGGAAGATTACGCCGAACTGGTGAACACCTTCCGCTCAGGGCCGCCTGCCTTGTCTCCCCTGAAGATCAAGGCGCTCGACGAGTCCTCCAACCTCATTGAATATTTCGTGCACACGGAAGACATCCGCCGGGCCGGAGACCGTTGGGCTCCGCGGGCCCTGGACGAGGAATACTCGGACGCCCTGTGGGATGAATTGATCAAGCGCGCTGCCATTCTCTACCGCGGCGTGGACCTCGGGATCGTGTTGGTTCGCCCCACCGGTCCCCGCCATGTTGCCAAGCGGGCTCCCGTATCCGTCGCCATCGTTGGCGAGCCCGGTGAACTCCTGATGCACGCCCACGGCCGCACGCATCACGCGCTGGTCACCTTCGAAGGCCAGCCGGACGCCGTCGCCCTGCTCCAGTCAGCCGAAGTCGGCCTCTGACCTCCCCGTTAAACCCAAGGCCGCCCGTTAAACCCCAACTAGCTCGCAGTTGTTGTCGTTATGAGGGCTCAAAACGACAACAACTGCGAGTCAGTTGGGTCGAACTGCTAGCGGACCAGGAAACCCGCTTCGCGAATCGCTGCCTTGACCTGGGCGATCATGTCATCCGGACCGAAGTGGAAAACCGAAGCTGCCAGAACGGCGTCGGCTCCTGCTTCCACTGCGGGCGGGAAATGCGCCGGTTCCCCAGCGCCGCCGGAGGCGATGATCGGGATGTGCACGGCTGCACGGACCAAGCGGATGAGTTCGAGGTCGAAGCCGTCCTTGGTGCCGTCAGCGTCAATGGAATTCAGGAGGATCTCCCCCACACCGCGGTCCGCGGCTTCCTTGGCCCACGCAATGGCGTCGATTCCGGTTCCCTGGCGTCCGCCGTGGGTGGTCACCTCGAAGCCGGAAGCCGTGGGCTCGGAACCGGGCCTCGTCCGCCGCGCGTCCACCGACAGGACCAGCACCTGCGATCCGAAGTGGCGGGTGATCTCGTCAATGACGTCCGGGCGCGCGACGGCGGCCGTGTTGATGGAGGCCTTGTCCGCGCCGAAACGCAGGAGCTTGTCCACCTCAGCCACCCCACGGACACCACCACCGACGGTCAACGGGATGAAGACTTCCTCGGCGGTGCGGCGAACGACGTCGAACGTGGTTTCCCGGTTGCCGGAGGACGCCGTGACATCAAGGAACGTGAGCTCGTCCGCCCCGGCATTGTCGTAGCGGTGCGCCAGCTCCACGGGGTCTCCGGCGTCGCGAAGACCCTCGAAGTTGACGCCCTTCACCACACGGCCGGCGTCGACATCTAGGCAAGGGATGACACGTACTGCTACAGCCATTGCTACTCCTGGATTGTCTCGTGTCAGATGCGGCAGGCGTGGATGCTGCTGACCAGGATGGCGCGGGCGCCGAGGTCGTACAGCTCATCCATGATCCGGTTGGTTTCCTTTTTCGGAACCATGGAGCGGACGGCAACCCAATCCGAGTCGCGCAACGGCGATACGGTGGGCGATTCGAGACCCGGGGTGAGGGTAGCGGCTGCTTCCACGAGATCCTTGCGGATGTCGTAGTCCATGAGGACGTACTGACGGGCGACGAGCACGCCTTGCAGGCGCCGGATCAGGACCTCGATCTCCTTCGCGGTACCGTTTGCGGCACCACCCTCGCCGGTGCGGCGGATCAGGACGGCTTCGGACTTGAGGATGGGCTCGCCGAAGATCTCCATTCCGGCAGCTTTGAGCGTGTTGCCGGTTTCGACGACGTCGGCGATCGCGTCAGCGACGCCGAGACGCACGGAAGACTCCACGGCGCCGTCGAGGCGGACCACCTTGGCCTTGACGCCGCGCTCGGCGAGGTAATCGCGTAGGAGGCCGTCGTAGCTCGTGGCGAGGCGCTTGCCTTCAAGCTGCTCGACGCCGGAGAAGTCACCGACCGGACCGGCGAAACGGAAGGTGGACGCGGCGAAACCAAGGGGAAGCAGCTCTTCGGCTTCGACCTGCGCGTCCAGCAGGAGGTCGCGGCCGGTGATGCCGACGTCGAGCGTTCCTTGGCCGACATACACGGCGATGTCGCGGGGGCGGAGGAAGAAGAACTCAATGTCGTTGTCGGGATCGACCATGACCAGTTCGCGGGTATCGCGGCGCTGGCGGTATCCCGCCTCGGACAGCATCGCGGAGGCGGCTTCGGACAGGGATCCCTTGTTGGGGACGGCTACTCGCAGCATTGGAGACTTTCTTGGGGAGTGGAAGGGGATGTTTCAGGCATTGTGCTCACGGCACTGTGCTCACACAAGCACGGGGCTTTCACAAGCACTGTGCTCACACAAGCACGGGGGCCACGCTGGGGCTCCGGTGGGACCTTGTCAGGTCCTGACGGAGCGGACGTGGCTAGAGATGCTTGTAAACGTCTTCCAGGCTCAGACCCTTGGCGAGCATCAAGACCTGCAGGTGGTAGAGCAACTGGGAGATTTCCTCGGCCGCGGCTTCATCGGATTCATACTCTGCAGCCATCCAGACTTCGGCGGCTTCCTCCACGACCTTCTTGCCGATGCCGTGGATTCCGGAGTCCAATTCGGCGACGGTACGGGAGCCTGCCGGACGGGTCGCTGCCTTTTCGCTCAGTTCTGCGAACAGCGTCTCGAAATTCTTCACGCCCTACAGCCTACTTGCTCGGGGCCGGTGACCGCCTGTCGGGTCATTGCATGACGGAAGGGATGTGAGCGAACGCACAATGTGCACTGGTACGCCCGCATCCCTTTTCGTCGATGAGGCCAAGCACGTAGCCCCGGATCCTGGTTCCCAGCATAGCGGGGCCGCTCCGTCCGAGCTGTATCAGGAGGTCGTCGTTAGCCCGCCGTCGTCGAGATCGCCGGAATGCGACCCGCTCGCCGGAAAGCTCGGGCGAGTTGGCACCGTTCCGGCGAGCTCGCGCCGAAAGACCCACCAGGGGCGGCCGCCGTCGTCGGGATCGCCGGAACGCGCCCCGCTCGCCGGAAAGCTCGGGCGAGTTGGCACCGTTCCGGCGAGCTCGCACCAAGTGACCCCTCATGGGCAGTCGGCCGTCGTCACGCCGATAACCAGGAGCACCACATTGAGCACGACGGCGGGCGTTACCAAAAGCTCCGGGGCGTTGAACAGAATGCCCAAAGCCAAAGGTGCTAGGTGTATTGCTTGAGGGTCAGTGCAGTGGCGAGCGCGGCGGTCACGGCTTCGTGCCCTTTGTCCTCGGACGAGCCTTCCAGTCCGGCGCGGTCCAGGCCCTGCTGCTCGGTGTCGCACGTGAGCACGCCGAAGCCCACCGGCACGCCGGTGCGGACGCTGACTTCAGTAAGTCCCGACGTCGCCGCCTGGCACACGTAGTCAAAGTGCGGCGTACCTCCGCGGATGACGACGCCAAGGGCAACGACGGCGTCAAAATGCGGCGCGAGCCGTGCGGCCGCAACGGGAAGCTCAAACGCCCCCGGCACGCGCAACACAGTGGGCTCGGCGATACCGGCTTCCTTCGCCGCGCGCAGCGCTCCGTCGAGGAGCCCGTCCATTATCTGGGTATGCCAGCTGGCAGCCACGATGGCGAGCTTCAGCCGCTGGGTTTCCTCCGGGTTGAGGGTGGTGAGGTCGATGGTGGGGGCGCCGTGTCCGCTCATGGGTGTGTGGTAATCCGTTCAGTCTTGTTAGTACGGTTCAGTCTTGTTCGAGGTCAAAAGTGCTGCCAGAAGCATGGGTACCCGCTGGCTCGGTGTCACCGAGGGTCAGGCGGTGGTCCATGCGGTCCTTCTTGGTCTGAAGGTACCGAAGGTTTTCTTCACGGGACGGGACCTCGGTGGGCACCATCTCGACCACCTTCACGCCAGCCGCGGCAAGCCGGTTCTGCTTGTCCGGGTTGTTGCTCAGGAGACGGATCTCGTGAAGGCCCATTTCGGCAAGGATCTGGGCGGCCGCCTTGTAGCAGCGGGCGTCAACCGGGAGCCCCAACTGCTCGTTGGCCTCGACCGTGTCGAATCCGGCCTCCTGCAGCGCGTAGGCCTTGATCTTGTTTGCCAGGCCGATGCCGCGGCCTTCCTGTCCGCGCAGGTAGAGCAGGGTACCGCCCTCTTCGCGGATCAGCTCGAGGGCGTAGGCCAGCTGTTCGCCGCAATCGCAGCGGTACGAACCGAAAACGTCGCCCGTGAGGCACTCCGAGTGGAGGCGCACCAGCGGGGCCTTGCCTGTCCGGGGTGTGTTGGGCGAGCTCACCGCGAGGTGCTCCGCCCCGGTTTCAAGGTCGATCCACGCCTGTGCCACGAACTCACCGAAGGCGGTGGGTAGCTGGACAATCGGGCCGCCGCTCACCGGATGCGGTGCGCGCGCGGCCGTGCCGCCGTCGTGGGTTGTCGCTGTGGTCATCGCTGCTCCTCGTTTCCTGCCGGAATTGCAACCTGGTGCTCAGCCTCCGACGCTGCAACATAAGCCACGAGGTCCTCGATCGAAATCAAAGGACATCCATGCTCGGCAGCGAACTCCTGGAGGCTGTCCAGGCGCATCATTTCACCATCGTCATGTACCAACTCGGCGATCACGCCCACCGGGGCGAGTCCCGCAAGCCGGCAAAGATCGACTGCGGCTTCCGTGTGTCCCGGACGTTCACGCACTCCCCCCTTAACGGCCCGGAGCGGAAAAATATGCCCGGGCCGGGTGATCGAGGATGGCGTGCTGCTGGAATCAGCCAGAATCCGGGCCGTCAGGGCCCTGTCCGTGGCGGAAATACCGGTGCTCACGCCCAAAGCAGCATCGCAGGACACCGTGTAGGCCGTGCCCTTGGCGTCTTCATTGACCAGGACCATCGGCGGCAGCGCCAGGGCATCAGCCCGCGACCCCTCGAGGGGAACGCAAATGACTCCCGAACTGTAGCGGATGGTCCAGCCCATGAGGGCAGGCGTAGCGTGTTCGGCGGCGAAGATGATGTCGCCTTCGTTTTCGCGGTCTTCATTGTCCACGACAATGACGGGACGGCCGGCTGCCATGGCCTGCACAGCCTTCTCAACGGGATCTAGCCCCTGGCGCACCACGGTGGTACCGCCGTTGTGTACGGTGCTCACAGGGCAGCCCCACCGGAAGTTGCTGAAGCCCGGAAGGACAACAGGCGCTCGGTGTATTTCGCGAGAACGTCCACCTCAAGGTTCACGCGCCCGCCTATGGCCTTGGCCCCGAGCCCGGTTTCGTCCAGCGTGGTGGGAATGAGTCCAACTTCAAACCAGGGGTTCTCTTCTTCGGCCGGGCTAACGGCAGTGACGGTGAGTGAAACGCCGTCGACGGCGATCGACCCCTTTTCGGCGATGTAACGTGCCAGCGGAGCTGGCACGCCGAAGCGGAGGCGGTCCCAGTTGCCCAGCGACTCGCGCTCCAGAAGCTGCCCGACGCCGTCGACGTGGCCCTGCACGACGTGACCGTCCAAGCGGCCGCCCGCCTGGACACAACGCTCGAGGTTCACAGTGTCGCCCGCGGCCAGTTCGCCGATGGTGGTCCGGACGAGGGTTTCGCCCATGACGTCTACACTGAACTCCCTGCCGTCGATATCCGTTGCGGTGAGGCACACGCCGTTGACGGCGATGGAGCCGCCCAAGCCAAGCCCTTCAGTGGTGCTCGGGGCCATCAGGCGCAGCGTCGCGCTGGCCTCGCCGTCGTGCTCGACGGACAGGACCGTGCCCTGTTCGGCAACGATTCCGGTAAACATCAGTGTCCTCCTGTGGTGGTGTCCGAGGCGTCCTTGCCCGGAAATGGTTCATGGTGTTCGGTCTGCGACTTAGTCCACGCCGGCTTGTTTCCGTCCGATGGTCCCGACCTCAAATGCAGCCGGAGGTCGCGACCCAGTGCGTGGACCGCACCGCCACCGGCGTCGTCCCAGTTCCAGTGCTGGGCGTCGGCGAGGGTGGAGATGCCGAGATCCATCAGGGCAGGTGTACCGGCGCCCAACAGGGTGGGCGCGAGATAGACGATCAATTCATCCACAAGACCCGCGGCAAGGAAGGCGCTCAGGATGCGGGAGCCGCCCTCCACCATGACGTGCCGGACGCCGTCGGCGAACAGCAACTCCAAAGCCTCGGAAGGGTCGCGGGTTGGCAGTTGGATGAACTTGCCGTCAGTCCCCCGCACCGCGGCATCCGCAGGGACCTCCCGCAGCCCCATGACGGCCCGGAGTGGCTGGCTTTGCGATTCCTCGCCATCCGCTTCTCGCGCCGTCAGCCGCGGGTTGTCCACGAGGACGGTTTCGGTGCCCACCAGAATGGCGTCAATCAGGCGGCGCAGTCCGTGGTTGTCTGCCAGCGATTCCGGACTGGAGATCCATTGGCTGGTCCCGTCCGCGGCCGCGATCCTGCTGTCCAGTGTCTGGGCAATGTGAAGCGTGACGAACGGGCGCCTTGCCTCTACCGCATTGAACCACTCGCGGTTCAGCTTCAAGGCCTCGTCGGCGGCGAGCCCGGACCGCACGTCCACACCGGCAGCACGCAGCCTGGCGGCGCCTCCTGCGGCGGGATCGTGGGGATCATCGACGGCGTAGACCACGCGCGATATACCGGCGTCAATGATCGCCTGGGTGCACGGTCCCGTGCGCCCGATGTGGTTGCAAGGCTCCAAGGTCACCACCATGGTTGTCCCTGCCAGGTCGAGGCCTTTTGCCCGCGCCTTGGCGATCGCATCCGCCTCGGCGTGTGGCGTGCCCGCGCCGCGGTGGTAGCCGGTGATGAGTTGCTCTCCGTTGGGCCCGAGCACAACCGCTCCCACCAAAGGATTGGCGCCACGGTGTCCCCGGAGGGCCACGTGCAGTGCGGTCTCCATGGCTGCGGACTCAGCGTCAGGGAAATTCAGGTTCAAGACGTCGCTCATGACAGGGCTCCTACAGTTTCCGGCTCGGCCGTTGGCCTGAGCGGCCGGCTTTCACGTCGGTCCGCGCGCCACCAGACAAAGAATCCGGCAAGTGTGAAGAACCCGTAAAAGAGGTACATAAAGGCGCTGGCAAAGTAACCGGCGCTGAATAGCAGCGGAACTCCCACGATGTCCACGGCAACCCAGATCAGCCAGAATTCGGTCCAGCCGCGTGCCATTCCATACGTTGCCAGGAGGGAACCCATGAAAGTCCAGGCGTCTGCCCACACAGGCGGGTAGGAACCCATGGAATCGAAGACGGGAGTCAGGGCGGCTGTTCCCACAATCATGGCGGCCACCATTCCGATCCGCACTTTGGGGCTTGCCCAGCCGGGCACAATGGCGCGGCCGTGAGTGCCTGATTGGAGGCCCTGGCGCCAGCGGTACCAGCCGTAGGCGGCGACGCTGATGAACATGATCTGGCGTCCGGCCTGGCCCCAAAGGGTTGCCGGCGAGGCGGCACCGAAGACGTTGCCAAGAAAGACCGTCAGCAGGAGCAGGTTGCCTGCGATCCCGATGGGCCATGCCCAGACTTTGCGGCGCATGCCGCCCAGGGCGCTGGCGAGCCCGAAAATATTGCCTAGCACTTCGCGAAGAACAAGGACAGATCCGCCTACGGGAATCTGTGCTTCGAAGAGCCATCGCAGAAAGTCCATGTCGTTCCTTCCCTCGAATGCCGCGATGGCTCCGGGGGTGTACGACAGCGCAATGCCGGGCGCACGGAACGCCCAAGCATGACTGTACGTGCTTCTCCCATCCAGACTTTAACTGTCGGTACCGGAATTCCACCAGTTCAACCGTCCGCCGTCGTGATTCCCGTCAAGGAAACGCGATGGCTCGCGGGTCGCGGACTATAACCGCCGGTTCGGAATTACACCGACCCCGGAGCACGTATGTGTGTTGCTATTCTGACACAACTGGAGCCATGGCCGATGTATTCCCGGACCAATATGCAGGCAATTGCGTCATTGTTGTCACATTGCCGCGAGGCCGGCGGCGCGCAGCCGCTCAATAGCCGCTGCGGGGTCCGCATGGCCGTAGACGGCGGAGCCGGCCACGAACACATTTGCGCCGGCCTCGGCTGCCCGGACAATGGTCTCCTCCGTGACACCGCCATCCACCTGGATTGCGACGCCGATACCGGAACCTTCGATCGCGGCACGCGCCCGCCGGATCTTGGGCAGCGTCACGTCCAGGAAGGACTGCCCGCCGAAGCCCGGTTCCACGGTCATGATGAGGAGCATGTCCAGTTCGCTGAGCATGTCCAGGTATGGTTCCACCGGAGTGGCCGGTCGAAGGGCCATCCCCGCCTTCGAACCGCGGGCACGGAGCTCACGGGCAAGCTTGATGGGAGCCATCGCCGCTTCCGCATGGAAGGTCACGGAAGCCACACCGGCGTCGGCGTAGGCCGGCGCCCAGCGGTCGGCGTCGGCGATCATCAGGTGTGCGTCCAGCGGGACCGGGCTCACAGCCTGGATCCGCGCCACAACCGGCAGGCCGAGCGTCAGGTTCGGGACGAAATGGTTGTCCATCACATCGACGTGGACGGCGTCGGCGTTGCTGATTCTTTTCAGCTCGGCTTCCAGGTTCACGAAGTCCGCGGACAGGATGCTCGGGTTGATACAGCACTCAGTCAAGGCAGTTCCCTCAGTGTTGGTGGCGGTCTGGTGGTTTTGGCAATTCTCCAGCTTAGGCACGCGGGACTTTCAGCCGGGGAAAGGCGCCGAAGGTTACGGCTTCTTCCGGATAAGCGCCAGGAACATCGCATCAGTTTGATGCACGTGCGGCCACAGTTGGGCGGTCAATTCGTGCCCGGCGCCCAGATTCCCGGTCAGGCTGACCGCGTCCAAGGCTGCGCCGGCGTCGATCTGCTCCAAGTCGTCACGCTTGCGCAGGACATCGCTGACGACGGCGGTGGTTTCGGCCGGGTGCGGGGAGCAAGTCACGTACGCCACCACTCCGCCCGGCTTGACGGCGTCGATGGCCGAGTTGAGCAATTCACGCTGCAACGGACCTAGATCGGCAAGGTCCTTGGGGGTCCGGCGCCAGCGTGACTCGGGGCGGCGGCGTAGCGCGCCAAGGCCGCTGCAGGGAACGTCCACCAACACGCGGTCGAAAGTCTCCGGTTGTTCCTTGCCGACGTCGCGGCCGTCGCCTACCCGCACGGTCCAGGCATCCGCCGGAACCGCCGAGAGGGCTTGGCTGACCAGCTTTGCCCGGTGTTCTGCGGGTTCATTGGCCAAGAGGGTCGCACCTTCTTGACGGGCGAGGGCGGCCAGCAGCGCGGCCTTCCCTCCGGGACCGGCGCAAAGGTCAAGCCACTTCTCGCCGTCCTTGGCGTCCTGTCCGAGGTCCACGGCCGCGACGGCGCGGGCCACCAACTGGGATCCGACGTCCTGGACGCGCGTGGTGCCTTCGCGGATGGAGGACATGCGCCCGAGGTCGCCACCGCTGGACAGCGCCGAGTCGATCACGAGTACGCCGGGAGTGGCCCCGTTCTCCACGGCTTCATCAAGATTGCCGATGCCGGGCAGTGCCACCAGGTTCACCACGGGGGCCGCGTTGTCGGCCTCGAGCAGGTCGGTGATTTCGCTCGCGGGACGGCCATGCATGACGAGCGACTGGCGCAGCGCCCTGACAATCCATTCCGGGTGCGCATGGCGCACGGAGGCGATCCTGGTCTCGTCGGTCTCGTTTTCCAGCAGGTGGTCGAGCCACTCGGGCAGGGTCCTTGCGGTGACTTTTCGGAGCACCGCGTTGATGAGCGACGACGGGCCGGCTCCGATGACCGCGCGGGCCAACCCGACAGTCTGGTCGAGCGCGGCGTGGGCAGGAACACGCATGGCGAGCAATTGGTGGGCACCAAGTCGCAACGCATCAAGGACTGCCGGATCGAGTTGGTCGAGCGGCCGGTCGACACACTTGGCCAGGACGGCGTCGTACATCCCCTGACCGCGCAGTGCCCCGTAGCTCAGCTCGGTGGCGAATCCGGCGTCGCGCTTGTCGAGGTGGTGGTGGCGGATCCGCGACGGCAGCACGAGGTTTGCATACGCGTCTTCCGAAGCGACTGCGCGCAGGACTTCGAACGCCACCAATCGTGCAGGATCCGCGCGCCGGGTCCGTTGGGACGGTGCGTTGGTAGTGAAACCGCGCTGCGGGCCCCTGTTGCGTTCGCGGCCCTGGGCGTTGCGGTTGCTTTCGCCGCGGGGGCCGCGGTTGCCGTGGCCCCCGCCATCCCTGTTCCCGCTGTTATTGGGGCCGCGCCGGCCGGACTCATTCATTCGAATTCCACGCTTTCTGGTGTTGCCAAACCACGGGCCCAATCGGCCGACGGCATCATCTTCTTGCCCGCAGGCTGGATCTTCCCGAGCTGTACTGCGTGGGATCCGGTCCCGACCAGGACGTTCTTTCCGTCAACCCGGACCCGGCCGGGTGCAAGGTCCCGGGTGTCCGGGCGCAAACCGACGGGTTCGAGCTTGACGCGCTGCCCGTCGAGCATGGTCCACGCTCCCGGTTCGGGCGTGACGCCGCGGGACCTGCGGTTGATGGCGAGGGCCGGTTGCGTCCAGTCGAGGCGGCCGTCGTCGAGCGTCAGTTTGGGAGCGAGTGAGACGTCGCCTTGCTGGGGCAGGGGGGCCGCTTTGCCGGACTCGACGGCGGATAGTGTCTGGGTGAGCAAGACCGCGCCGCTGAGCGAAAGCCGCTCCAGCAGCTCGCCCGCCGTGTCTTCGGGGCGTACGGTTTCCGTCAAAGTCCCGAAAACCGGCCCGGTGTCGAGGCCTTCTTCCAGGAGGAAGGTGGCCGCCCCGGTGATGTCGTCACCGGCGATGACTGAACGTTGGACCGGTGCGGCGCCGCGCCAGGCCGGGAGGAGGGAAAAGTGGAGGTTGATCCAACCGTGTCGCGGTACTCCGAGCGCGGCCTTGGGGACAAGGCCCCCGTAGGCAACGATCGCGGCAACGTCCGGCTCATAAGAAGCGATCCGCTCAGTAGTCCCGGCATCCACCTTGGAGGCATGGATGATATCGATACCGAGTTCAGCCGCACGTGCTGCCACCGGCGACGGCGTCAGGATCCGTTTGCGACCGGTAGGGGCATCCGGCCTGGTCAGCACCGCCACGATCTCGAAACCCGCCTCGATCAGCGCATCAAGGGAAGGGACTGCGACAGCCGGGGTGCCGGCGAAAAGCACCCTCATTCGGCAGCCCCGAAACTGCCGAAGCTGGAGCCCACAGTGTTGGCCCTCTTGGCGGTGGTCCGTTCAGTCACGGAGTGGTAGTTCGCCGCGCGGATGGCTCGGAGGGCGGTTTTCCGGTCCTCACCCTCCAGGCGGTCCGTGAAAAGGATCCCGTCCAGATGGTCGGTCTCGTGCTGGAAACAGCGGGCGAGCATGCCCTCCGCCTCGACGGACACGGGATTGCCGTTCATGTCCACGCCGGTGGCGCGGGTGGTCCTGCGGCGGCGAACCGGGAACGCGAGTCCGGGAATGGAGAGGCAGCCTTCTACCTCGTCAGGCTGGAAGTCATCGCTGTTTTCGAGCACAGGGTTGATGATGTGGCCTTCCACGCCGCCGATCCGATAAGTGAAAACCCGCTGGCTGACACCAATCTGCGGGGCAGCGAGCCCTGCACCGTCCACATCTTCCATGGTCTCGGTCATGTCCGACACAAGTTTGGCGAGCTCAGGCCCGAAATCCGTGACTGGATCAGCAACCGTGCGGAGCACGGGATCGCCGATGATACGGATACTCAATATGGCCATGTGCTGTCTTTCCTCACGATCGGCGAAGCTTCGGTCCCCGCAGAAGGGGGCCTAAGCTAGTTTAGTTGAGCCTGCGGGCGCCGCGGCGGCAGGGTACGACGGCGGAGCTACGGCAAGCAGCGCCGTTCCGGCTGCGGCCACATCGGCAGACATCTCCCACACCCGCTTCAAGGCGCAGAACTTCCACCAGTGGTGCTTGAGAACGTCCGGGTTCGCCCGCTGGGGACGCACTTCGGTCTCGCCGATAGCCACCGCAAGCAGAACGGGGTTCTCCCCGTATCTCCACGGCTCCCACTCCCCCGCCACAGGATCCACGAGGCTTTCCTCGGCCTTCATGCCCGCAACCAGTTGCATCACCACTTTGTCGTCGAGGGGTTTCACTGTTCCATCGCGGGTGGTGCCCTTGCTCTTGTAGTCGATCAGGCAGACCCTGCCGTTGATTTTGGCCACGAGGTCCAGGGTTCCTGCGTAGCCAACGCTGGAGTTCCACACAGTGATCTCGGGCGCAATGGGCTCCACCTGGTACAACTCCCACCACTCATCGAAGCGGGCCGCGAAGGCTTCTTCGCCATTTGAAGCGAGCTCTTCGCGCGTTTCCTTCACGCGGTCCGCGCGTCCGAGGGCGCGGAGGGCCACTTGCTCGCAGTAGTTATGCACGCGGTCGCCACGGCGTGCAGCGTCGTCCCGGTAAACTTCCGCAGCCTTGGCTGCCTTGTTGACGGCCTGCCTCATCTTGGCAGGGCTGGAAAGATGTTGCGGGAGTTCCGGGTCTTTCGCCAAGCTGCTGGCACCCATGTAGCCGAACCAGCCGTCCAGGGAGTGGGCCTGCTGGCCGATCACGGTGGTGATGGAAGGGACCGAGAAGGTCTCGGACGTGGACCGGGCATACATCCGGCCGTATTCGGTGGCATGGGCAAGCAGTGGATCTGTCATAGGAAAACTCTTTCACACACCACTGACAGGAAGATGCAGAGCCTTGGTGGCTGCCGACAGGACTTCACCGCCCCGCCCCGTAATTAATAGGGCCCTCGTGCATGGCGCACAGGGTTCTTTGATTCCCGGTGCCATAATTGGTCACGTCCTCGGCTACGGGAGCAAAACTTGGTCCTCGATATAACAACACTGCGAGTGGCCCTTGGCGTGGTCGCTCTTACCCTGCTCCTCCTGTTCTATGCATCCTTCAGGCGCACGCGGTCGTCCTACAACGGGTGGTGGTGCATCGCCCTCTTGTTCTTCCTTGCTGGAAACCTGGCCTTCCTTCTCAACGGGACGCCACATCAAGTCTGGGCAAATCCCTCGGGCAACGTCCTCTTGGTGGGCGGAGCGCTGAGTGTGTGGACCGGCGCCCGGTCTTTGAGGATGTTGCCGCCGCCGAAATGGCAGTTTGCCACGGCGTGTGGAATCACGGCCCTCGCGTCCGTATTGGAAAGCCCTGGTTACAACACCTGGTCCGGGGGCTTGGTATATCTAGGATTCATGACGCTGGGCATCGCGTTGGCGTCCCGCGATCTGTGGCTGCTGGATTCCAGATACTCCCATGTGCACAAGTCGATGGCCTTGGCCGCGGGATTCCTGGCCGCTTACTATTTCTGCCGCCTGTCCGTGTACCTCGTCGAAGGACCAAACGGCCCGGATTTCCGCATGTATTTTGGCCCATCGATGGCAAGCTTGGTCACGCTGATACTTCTGGTTGCCGTCTCTTTCAGCATGACCGCCCTCAGCAACGATCAGTTGATCAACCGGCTCAGCGAACGCGCCGCGCGCGACAACCTGACCGGGCTCCTGAACCGTGGCACTTTCATGGACCTGGCTACGAAGGAACTCCAGCGCCTGCAGGCCACAAGCTCCGTCGCTTCCTTGATCTTGGCCGACTTGGACCACTTCAAAGCGATCAACGATGAGTACGGTCATGCCGCCGGGGACGCCGCGCTTCAGGCGTTCGCGGCTGCGTGCACCGAGTCGGTACGATCCACCGATTTAGTTGGGCGATATGGGGGCGAAGAGTTCATCTTGCTCCTGCCGGGCGCCAGCCAAGAGCGGGCCGAAAGCATCGCGGCCGACATCAATCGCTCTTTGGCGGCAAGCAAAGACCTCGACGACATCCACATTCCAACGGTGAGTTACGGAGTCACCTCAACCGAGTTCGACGCCGTCGACCTCACCGCGATGATTGCCGCCGCCGATGCGGCCCTCTACGAAGCCAAGTCACTCGGAAGGAACCGGGTGGTCAGGGCAGCGCCTCACGCATGAATCGGGCAACGAATCCCTGAGCAACGACAAGAGGTCCTGTGCGGAACATGAACAATGTTCCGCACAGGACCTCTTCTTGGTGGGCGATACTGGGTTCGAACCAGTGACCTCTTCGGTGTGAACGAAGCGCGCTACCACTGCGCCAATCGCCCGTGCACAAGAAGACTAACCGACCCCGGCCGGAATTCAAAAACCGGGAGAACGTCGGGAAAAGTCCCTCGGGAACTCACCGAGCGCTGAGCAGCGTTCCGAGTCGAAACCCAGGCGCGTCACGGCCCAACGAGCAAGGCAACTACCGAGAAAAGACACTCGAATCACATCGGTGTAACTCGCAAAATCCGCGCCAATTCAAGGATCTAGCGCCCATTGCCTACGATTCGGACAGATCGATTTGGAGTTTCCCGGAACCTCCTATAGAGTTTTTACTCGTCGGAAAGCGACGGAATGCCCTCTGCGGGCAGGCCGTCGAAGAAGACTATGCGGACGTAGCTCAGCTGGTAGAGCACCACCTTGCCAAGGTGGATGTCGCGAGTTCGAATCTCGTCGTCCGCTCGCAGGACACTGTCACGGCATTGACTTCTTGGAACCCCAGGAATCGTGCTTACACGGTGGGTTGGCCGAGAGGCGAGGCAGCGGCCTGCAAAGCCGTATACACGGGTTCGAATCCCGTACCCACCTCGGTGAAAACCTTGGTTTCCGGTCCCAGCCGGATTGCATTTGGGCGATTGGCGCAGCGGTAGCGCGCTTCCCTGACACGGAAGAGGTCACTGGTTCGATCCCAGTATCGCCCACCAAGGCAAGGCAACTTGCTTGTTGATGAAAGTCTGGCCCCGCCGGAGTTCATCATGTGCGGACGTAGCTCAGCTGGTAGAGCACCACCTTGCCAAGGTGGATGTCGCGAGTTCGAATCTCGTCGTCCGCTCTCGTATTTTAAGGTCCCGGCAACGGGCCGGTCGGCTTATGCCGATCCGGGCGATTGGCGCAGCGGTAGCGCGCTTCCCTGACACGGAAGAGGTCACTGGTTCGATCCCAGTATCGCCCACCAAGGCAAGGCAACTTGCTTGTTGATGAAAGTCCGGCCCCGCCGGAGTCCATCATGTGCGGACGTAGCTCAGCTGGTAGAGCACCACCTTGCCAAGGTGGATGTCGCGAGTTCGAATCTCGTCGTCCGCTCCAATTCCTCGAAACCCGGCCAGTATCGCTGGTCAAAAGCAGTAAGACGTTCCAAGCAGCTCCGCCGGAGCTGCTTTTTTTGTGCCCGCAGACGCCCCACTGCTGCGATATGCGTCTAGGAGTCGTTTGACATTCCAGTCAAATTTTCCCTTGGCACCTCCAAAGTCTCGGGTTAGGATCGAAAACGGAGGAGCGATCTGGCTCCGTGATTGAAGGGAGGTGCCCGTGGGATTATTTGACGATCTGAAGGGCAAAGTTCAGGACCTCGTTGGTGGCAATGAAGAAGCCATCAAGGACGGCATCGAATAGGCCGCCGATTTTTATCGACGACTAGATGCGGTTCCAAGAGCCGCTTCCGAGTTCGTGGGTAACCTCGACGGTTTGCTGAAAGGGTTACGGCCTGGACAGCTCCCTCCGCCAACGAGGCTCCGTAGCCGGTTCCACCGGCCAGAGCTCCCGAATACAGTTACGTCAACGGGGCACCGGTCCCGCCGCGAGGCGCCGCCGGTGCCCTTGGCGTTTAACCGCCATCGCCTCGGCAGGCGAGCCGCGGCTCCGGTAACGTGAGGGACTATGCCAGCGTCACCTCTCCACACCGGACAGTCACGTCCAGTTTCCGCTTCCCTGCAGCTCTCCCGCACGCTTGTGGCTGGAATTGTGACCGCGCTGGTCGGTTTCACTTCATCCTTCGCAGTGGTGCTCGCAGGCCTCAGGGCGGTCGGGGCCACACCGGAACAGGCCGCCAGCGGGCTCCTGGCCCTCACCCTCACCTTCGGGCTCGGAGTGCTCTGGCTTTCCTGGCGCTCGCGCGTGCCCGTCACGCTTGCGTGGTCGACGCCCGGTGCGGCTTTGCTCGCTGGAACCGGAGTGCCCGACGGCGGGTGGCCGGCCGCCGTCGGGGCCTTCCTCATCGCTGGTGTGCTGATCGCCCTAACGGGGCTCATTCCGGCCCTCGGAAAGTTCATGGCGAAGATTCCGACGGCCCTCGCCCAGGCGATGCTCGCCGGGGTGCTTCTGTCCCTCTGCCTCGCCCCGTTCAAAGCCTTGGGCACCGCTCCCCTGCTGGTGGCTCCCGTGATCCTCTGCTGGCTCGTCATGATGAAGCTGGCGCCCCGCTGGTCGGTCCCTGCCGCACTGTTGGTGGCTCTCGCCGTCATCGGAATCTACATCGTGGTCAACGGCGTGAGCATCCCCACGAACCACCTGTTGCCTGAGTTGCATTGGACCACGCCGGCTTTCACGCTCAGTACGGTGGCCGGCATCGCCTTGCCCTTGTTCATTGTCACCATGGCTTCCCAGAACATTCCGGGGGTGGCCGTCCTGAAGTCCTTCGGCTACACCGTCCCGTGGCGCCAGTCCATGCTGGTGACCGGGGCAGGGACTGCGCTGGGGGCTCCCTTTGGCGGACATGCGATCAACCTGGCCGCGTTGAGCGCTGCGCTGGCGGCAGGCGAAGAAGCGGGCGAGGACAGGGGCCGGCGCTGGATCGCGGCCTTCACTTCAGGCCTGGCCTACCTCGTGTTGGCAGCCTTCTCCGCCGCGTTGGTGACGGTCGTGGCGGCGGCACCGGCAGGGCTCCTGGAAGCCGTCGCGGGCCTGGCCCTGCTGGGCACTATGGCCTCCGCCATCGCCTCGGCGCTGGCCATTGCCGAAGAACGCATCGGAGCCTCCGTGACGTTCCTGATCGCAGCCTCGGGCCTCAGTTTCGCAGGGATCGGCGCCGCGTTCTGGGCACTTACCGCCGGAATCCTCGTGCGCTGGGTCCTCAAAGACAGGGAACCCCGGGAACCCCAAAAGTAGAGTGGGCCCTGCTGCCCTAGAGTGGGGCAGCAGGGTCCCTAGGAGGGCTCGTGGATCTGGCCCTCACGCGCCAGGGCGGTCAGACGGGACACGGCGCGGAAGTACTTCTTCATGTACCCGCCGGTCATCATTTCCTCGCTGAAGAGCTTGTCGAAGGGCACGCCGCTGGCAAGGATCGGGACGTCCTTGTCGTACAAACGGTCGGCCAGCACCACGAAGCGAAGGGCGACGGCCTGCTCCGTAATGGTTTCGACGTCACGCCAGACAACCGCATCGATTCCTGCGATCAGCTTGCGGTAGCGGCTGGGATGGACACCGGCGAGGTGGTCGATCAGGCCGCGGAAGTCGTCCATGGCCACGGTCTGGCCATCGAACTCGGCGTGCATCTGCCGCTTGAGGTCTTCGGTCTTCAAAGGTGCAGGAGCGGCGGGCAGGCCGCGGTGCCTGAAGTCTTCCCCGTCGATCCTGACAACATCGAATTGGTCCGCAAGGACCTGGATTTCCCGCTGGAAGTCGACGGCGGCGAAGCGGCCCTCCCCCAGTGAACCGGGCAAAGTGTTGGACGTGGCAGCAAGCTTCACGCCGGCGTCGGCCAGTTCACGCATGAGGCGGGACATCAGCACTGTGTCGCCCGGATCGTCGAGCTCAAATTCGTCAATGCAGACAAGCTTGTAGCTGCTCAAAGCTTCCACGGTCTTCCGGAATGACAGGGCACCTACCAGGTTGGTGTACTCCACGAAGGTTCCGAAGGCTTTCGGCCCCGGAGCCGAGTGCCACAGGGAAGCCAGCAGGTGGGTCTTTCCGACGCCGAATCCGCCATCGAGGTAGATGCCGGCCCTGCCGTTGACCTTCTTGCTGAAGAGGCGTTTGAACAGACCGTCTCCGTCACCGGCTCCCACCGTCGCCCCAAACGCCTCCAGTGCCTTGACCGCTGCTGCTTGGCTCGGCTGGTTCGGATCAGGCCGGTAGCTGTTGAAGGACACCTCTCCGAACCGTGGCGAAGGGTAGAAACCCTTGAGAATCTCATCCACTGAGACCGCCGGCGTGCGCGCGGCGAGCTGTTCGATCTGTACCAATGCGGTCCGTTCTTCGTGTCGTAAGTCCCCAGCAAGAATACCGGCAATGCCACGCCCCGGGCGGACACGTGATGAAGGCCATATTTCACCATATGAACGGGGAGGAGCTTTAGTCCCCGGCCCTCGATAATGTGGGATTAATGCCGGGCACGTCCTATCGCCCGGCGCCGCCCGGTGTCAGTGAAAGTGTCAGTGAAAGGCCATACCAATGTCCTACCCCGTTGAACAGAACGAAAAGTTCGCCGCGTACTCCCACCCGGAGCGTCTGGTGTCCACCGAGTGGCTTGCCGCAGCCATTGAAGGCGGCGCGCTCGGTAACGGCAAGCTGGTTGTCGTCGAATCCGACGAAGACGTCCTCCTGTACGAGACCGGCCACATTCCAGGCTCAGTCAAGATCGACTGGCACACAGACCTGAACGATGAAGTCACCCGGGATTACGTCGACGGTGAAGCGTTCGCAGTCCTGGCAGCCGCCAAAGGCATCTCGCGGGACACCACCGTGGTGATCTACGGCGACAAGTCCAACTGGTGGGCCGCTTACGCCCTCTGGGTTTTCACGCTCTTCGGCCACGAAGACGTCCGGCTCCTGGACGGCGGCCGCGACAAGTGGATCGCCGAAGGCCGCGACATCACCACCGACGTCCCCCAGCCCGCCCCGGGCGAGTACCCCGTGATCGACCGGAACGACGCCCCGATCCGCGCATTCAAGGATGACGTCCTGGCCCACTTTGGCAAGCCGCTGATCGACGTCCGCTCCCCCGAGGAATACACCGGCCAGCGCACCCACATGCCGGCCTACCCCGAAGAGGGCGCCCTGCGCGGGGGCCACATCCCCACCGCAGCCTCCATCCCGTGGGCACGCGCCGCTGCCGAAGACGGCACGTACCGCAACCGAACCGAACTTGAGGCCCTCTATCTCGGGGAAGCCGGCCTCGCGGAAGGCGACGACGTCGTGGCGTACTGCCGCATCGGCGAGCGTTCCAGCCACACCTGGTTCGCGCTGAAGTACCTGCTTGGTTTCGAAACGGTCCGCAACTACGACGGTTCCTGGACGGAGTGGGGCAACGCCGTGCGCGTCCCGATCGTCAAGGGCGCTGAGCGAGGCTCGATCCCCGCACTCGTCGGAAAGTAGTCCGGAATCTCTGTGCTTTGCCACATTGGCGCCTTGCCGAATTGGCCCGGCCATATTGAGGCAATGGGAGCCAGACCGGTCCGGACTTGCGTAAGCTGGGAGTGATGAGTACCAATACTTTGCCCGCCGCATTGGCGGAAATTGTCGATGACTTCCAGGCGCTGACCGAGCCCGATCGCCTGCAGCTGTTGCTTGATTTCTCGCGCGGGCTCCCGGCCTTGCCGGAACGGCTGCTGGACCACCCTGAACTCCTGGAGCAAGTAGTGGAGTGCCAGTCACCCCTGTTCCTGACGATTGAACAGGAAAAGAAGCCCGACGGCGTCGCCTACCGTTTGTTCTTCAAGGCACCGCCGGAGGCGCCCACCACGCGCGGCTTCGCGGGCGTTCTGCACGAAGGCCTGGATGGGCTGACTGCCGCGGAGATCCTGGCTGTTCCGGACGACATGCCGGAACTGCTGGGCCTTACCCGGGCAATCACACCGCTGCGCATGCGTGGCATGACGGCCATGCTAGGGCGGATCAAGCGCAAAGTCGCCGCCGCGGACCGCTTGTTGTCCTGATCCGGATACCCGGGAATGGTCAAAAAACAGGCTTCACAGGGAACGCCGGCCACAGCCGTACTGGCTGCGGCCGGCGTTCCCTTCACCCTGCACCCCTATACGCATGATCCTTCGGCGGCCAGCTACGGGCTTGAGGCGGCCGAGGTCCTGGGCATCGATCCCGAGAGGGTCTTCAAGACCTTGATGGTGGACGTTGAAGGCAAGCTTGCGGTGGGCATCGTTCCGGTGAGTGGCACCCTGGACCTCAAAGCAATCGCCGCAGCTCTCGGATCGAAGAAGGCCAACCTGGCCGATCCCAAAACGGCCGAGCGACGCACCGGCTATGTCCTGGGTGGAATTTCCCCGCTGGGCCAACGCCAACCATCGCCCACGGTGCTTGACGAATCGGCGTTGACCTTCGGCACGGTCCTTGTTTCCGGTGGACGCCGTGGCTTGGACATTGAGGTGGATCCTGCAGACCTTATCCGGCTGACCGGAGCCCGGACTGCCCCGATCGGCAGCCCCTAGCAAGCGCCGGGAGCAGCGGCTCTCAAGCCGACGCCGGCCCACCACGGGGCGCAAGCCGTGGCGCCAACCATGAGCGCACCAGCCGCTCCCACTTCTTCGGATCTACGTTCCACTCTTTGGTGTGGCGCGCGCCTTCGAAGGGTTCAAAGGTGACCATGTCCGGATTCTTTTCGGCGAGGCTGGCCGAGGGTTCGTAGGGAACGTACTCATCATCCACGCTGTGGATCACCAGCGTCGGAGTCCGCAATTCGACTGCGCGGGCATCCCAGTCCATCGCCTTCAAGTCGACGGGCGCGGCCAGGCCGGTGAGGCGCCGTCCCAACGGGTGCCCCAACATCAGCTGCCCGTAGCGGCCCACGGCGTAGGGAATCCTGTTGATCTGTGCGTGGTGTGCCAGGACGTTGACCCAGTTGATCACCGGCGCGTCCAGGACCATGGCCCTGATCACATGGCGGTGGTGTGAAAGATCGGCCGTCTGCAGGCAGATCGCCCCGCCCATCGACCAGCCGAACAGGACCACTTCGTGGGCGCCATGGGCGAGTGCGTATTCAATGGCGGCATCGACGTCGTGCCATTCCGTGGACCCCAGCCCGTAACGCCCGTCCGGGGCAGACGGCGCCAGTCCGTCGTTCCGGTAGGAAACCAGCAGGCTGTCGAGCCCTAGTTCGCGCGCGGTGCGCACTGCGCGCAAGCCTTCGAGGCGCGTAGCGCCGCGGCCGTGGACCATGATCGCCCACACCTTTGCTGGCTTCCCTGCGCCTGACGGAATCAGCCATGCAGGCGCATTGCCACCCTCGACGTCAATCTGTATATCTTTCGAATCCAGGCCAAGCGCTGCCGGCGAGTCGTAAACGGCACCGCTCCACCAGCCGCGCCGGGCTGTTGCCAGATCACCGCTGTAGATTTCCTCGACTTCCCGCTGCACCGTCCGTTCCGCGGGCGAATAGGACACGATCCGTCCGATCCGCGCGAACCCTGTCCCGCCCGCGAAGTAGAGGCTGAACACCCCGTCGACGGTGGTATCCGGGGTAGCTGCGAGGATGACCTGGAGCCCATCGTCACCGCGCACCACCGCCAGCACTTCCTGGTCGGCCTCGCGCGCTGAGGGGGTAATGACGCGACGGGCGAAATAGGCTGCGAGCGCCGAAGACCCTGCGCCCAGCAAGCCGGCAATACCGCTTCCAGCAACGATCCCCGCAACGGCCCATTTGGCGCGGGCGGACATTTTCGCACCGTTCTCAACGGTTGGCGCAGCTCGGGTCTTGGATGCCATATGACCATTCTCCCGGTTGCGGGGCCGTGTTCCGGACAGCACCCCCTGCCGGTGTTTCTTCTCGGGAGGCAACGCCACGGCAAGAACAGAATTGCCGCGCCAAACCATGCCACCCGGCGCGGCTCAGGTCTACGCTGTAGCCATGAGTGATCCAATCGTCATCCTTACCGAAGAGCCTCTCGGCCCGGACGACCGCGTCAATATTGCCAAACTGCTCGACGGCGGAGACTCGCCCCTGGTGGTGTTGGTGCCCGCGAACACCGAACGGCACTTGCTGGTGGACTTCCTCGAAAGCCTTTCGATGCTTGAAGTAGCCAAGGCATTCCGGGACTTGGTCGCAGAGGCACCGGATCCCCAGTCGGAGCGGGCTCAAGCTGCGGAGGCCTTGTCGGCATCCCTCACGGCCTTGGATGGGCTGGGTGGCGGGGTCACAGGTGAAATCGTCGACGGCGGTGCCGTGGCCGGCTTGGTGTCCAAGGTCAAGGCACTCAATGCGGCACAGGCCGTGGTGGTCACCCGCCCGCATGCGATTGCCGATACCTTCCATACAGACTGGGCGAACAAGGCCCAGGACCAGCTGGGGCTGCCCGTACTGCATCTGTATGCGGGCTCGGGATTTATCGGCGACTCGTGAGCGTTGAGAGAGCATGAGCACTGCAGAAAACAGGAAGTACTTCCAGGCCGCAGACCCCTTGGCCGGGGTTCCCCTCCAGGAGGTCCCGAAGGACGGGCAATGCGTGGAGAAAACGGACGCGGAGTGGCGCGAGGAACTTACCCCGGAGGAGTTCAAGGTTCTTCGCCAGGCCGGAACGGAACGCCCGTACACGGGTGAGTATTGGGACACCCATACAGCAGGCGTGTACCAGTGCCGGGCGTGCGGCGCAGAGCTTTTCACCAGCAACGAGAAATTCGATTCCCATTGCGGCTGGCCGTCTTTCTGGGCACCGCTCGCGGAAGGCACCGTCCGATACATTCATGACCGCACTTTGGGAATGGAACGGGTGGAGGTCCGCTGCGCCAATTGCGATTCACACTTGGGACACGTTTTCGAGGGCGAGGGCTACGGCACGCCTACTGACCAGCGGTATTGCATCAACTCCGTTTCGCTCAAGCTTGTCGAGTCCCCGGCCGGGCAGTAGTCCTGGGCAGTAATCCCGGGCGGTAAGTCCGGGCCCTAGGTGCCAGCCAAGGCCAAGCTACAGGCAGTCCCCCACGGCCAGCCCTCCCCGGGCTGGATCTTCCGGGGGCTGCCGGAACCAGTTGCACAAGAGTTTCTTACGCTTGAGCCACTTTTGAATTAGTGACTCTGACTGCTTGCTACGCTCGCCTCAGAACAATAATTCTTGAGGAAAGGCACCGTCGACGATGACCACCACCGCTACCACCACCCGTCCGCGCATCACGTCGGACAACCGGGACTGGATCTCCCTGAAGGCCGCAACCACCGCCCTCCAGGCGTTCCAGGGCCAGGACGGTTCCATCCAGGATTCGCTCCACCACGAGGCTGCCAGGGAATACACAGCCACCATCATGGAGGCCATCAAGAGCCTGGCTCCTGCGTTCCCGCACGACGCTGCATACCTTGAACTCCTGGTCGAGGATTTCGGACGTTGGGCCGACGCCGGCTTCGGAGTCCCGGACTTCCTCGACTCGCTGCTGGCCTTCCAGCCGCAGGAACACCGCGAAGACGGGCTCCAGCACCTCGTGGTGTTCCCCATGTACACCCAGAACGGCAGCACGAGCCGTCTTGTGGAAGCTGTCCTGATCGAGGTGATCTGGCCCGAGTTCATCGGCGCATTGGAGGCCGGCGACTACTCCAACAAGCTGTTCGTACCCATCCGTTTCCTGGACTTCACCCCCGGGTACGACACCAATTCGGCCGTGCTCTTTCCCGAGACCGTAGCAGTGCGGGAAACACCTGCCTTCACGTGGGGCGCCATCTTCGCCGACCGCGAGGCCGCGCGCTTCCGCCGCGTCCTCAAAGCGGCCGCCGCAACGACATCCCTGCAGCTGCCCGCAGATGCCGCCGAGCTGTTGGATGACCAGGAACTCACGCAGCGGACGTTCGTCATGTGGGACCTGATCCATGACCGCACCCACATGCGCGGCGACCTTCCCTTCGATCCGTTCATGATCAAGCAGCGGATGCCGTTCTTCCTCTATTCGCTCGAAGAGCTCCGCTGTGACCTGACGGCCTTCCGCGAATCCGTCCGGATCGAGAAGGACGAGGACGCTTCCCCCGACGCCCGGCGCCACGCGAAGCTCGTCCAGTACGCCGTCATCTTCGACCGGATCTTCCGCTTTGCCATCACGGGCAACCGGGTCCGCAACTACGACGGCCTGGGCGGCCAGCTCCTCTTCGCCTGGATGCACCAGCACCACGTCCTGCACTGGACCGACAGCAAGCTCAGCATCGACTGGGACGAGGCAGCCGACGTCGTGATCGAGCTCGGCGCCCGGATCGAAGAACTGTACTGGCGCTCCATCGACCGCCCCAAGGCCGCCCACTGGCTCGCAGCGTATAAGCTCATTTCCGGTACGGTCACTCCCCACCCGGCCTCGGTCTGGGCGAAGGGCCCAGAGGCACTGCCGCTCGACGGGCCGCCCCGCGGCCTCACCGACCAGGTCCTCGACGACGAATTCCCCCTGTCCATGTTCTACGAAGCACTGGAGAAGAAAATGCGTCCCATCATCGAATCAACCACCGGTATCACCGGAACTACCGGACAGACCCCAGCCTCATGACCGGCGGCCCGCTGACTGTCGTCGTCACCGGTGGCAGCAACTCGTCGGGCATTGCTGTCGCCCGCGCCTTCGCTCTGGCCGGGCACCGGGTCTTCACGATCGGCTCGAATGAGGCCCGCATCAAGGCCGCCGCGGCCGAAGCGGGCGACGACGTCACTCCCCTGGTGTGCGATCTTTCCCGGTTGGAGTCCGTGCGCGAACTCGCGTCGGAAATCCACGGGAACACGGAAACGGTCGACGGCGTCATCCACCTGGTGGGAGGGTGGCGCGGCGCCAAGGGAATCGAAGACCAGCCGGACGAAGACTGGACCGCCCTCGAGCAAAGCGCTGTCACCACACTGAGAAACGTCTCCCGGGTCTTCTACAAGGACCTCGCGTCCTCTCCCAATGGGCGTTTCGCGATGGTGAGCTCGACGGCGGTCGCCGCACCGACCGCAGGAGCCGCCACCTACGCGGCGGCCAAGGCTGCCGCCGAGACTTGGACGCTGGCCGTGGCCGACGGGTTCCGCCGTGATCAATCTGGAAACAAGGACGAACCCACGGAGCAACACAGCGCAGCCGTCGTCTTCGTGGTCAAGTCGCTCCTGGACGCGGCGATGCGGAAGGAACATCCCGAGCGGAAATTCCCCGGATACACGGACGTTGAAGACTTGGCGGCGGCCGCCGTCGGGCTCTTCGACCAACCTGCAGCGGAACTGAACGGACAGCGCCTCCTCCTGGCCAAATAGACTGAAAGCGTGAATGAACAAGTGACGAGCACTACAGAAGAATTCCCGGCTGCCCTCGATACGGAAGCCAGTGGGCGCCTCCACGATCCCTCCGTCCGCGGTTTCGCCTCGGACAACTACTCAGGCGTCCACCCTGAAATCCTGGCGGCCCTCGCCGCAGCCAATGGCGGCCACCAGGTGTCCTACGGCGAGGACCAGTACACCGAACGGCTCCAGGAAATCATGGAGCAACACTTCGGCGCAGGCATCGAGTGCTTCCCCGTCTTCAACGGCACCGGGGCGAATGTGTTGTCCCTACAGTCACTGCTCCCGCGCTGGGGTGCCGTCATCTGCGCCTCGACCGCCCACATCAACATGGACGAGAACGGCGCGCCGGAGCGGATCGGCGGCATCAAGCTCCTCCAGGTCCCGACGTCGGATGGCAAGCTGACTCCGGAACTGATCGACCGCGAAGCCTGGGGCTGGGGCGACGAGCACCGTGCGCAGCCCCTGGCCGTCTCCATCACGCAGACCACGGAACTCGGCACGTGCTACACGCCGGAAGAAATCCGGGCGATCGCCGACCACATCCATGCCAAGGGCATGAAACTGCACATGGACGGCGCCCGGCTCGCCAATGCTGCCGCCCACCTTGGCGTGCCCTTGCGGACGTTCACCCGCGACGCCGGCGTGGACATTTTGTCCTTCGGCGGCACCAAGAACGGGCTGCTGTTCGGCGAAGTAGTGGTTGCACTGAACCCGCAGGCCGCCCATGGGCTGAAGTTCCTACGCAAGATGAACATGCAGCTGGCCTCCAAGATGCGCTTCATTTCGGTCCAGTTCATCGCGCTTCTGGAGTCCGGGCTGTGGCTTCGCTCGGCGGAACACGCAAATGCCATGGCCGCACGGCTGCGTGCGGCCGTCGACTCCATCGAGGGTGTGGAGCCTACGCAGGCCACGGAGTCCAACGGAGTCTTCGCTGTGCTGCCCGCCGGCGTTGCGGATCGCCTCCGCTCCTCCTTCAAGTTCTACGACTGGAACGAAGCGAACCGTGAGGTGCGCTGGATGTGCTCCTTTGACACCACGGAAGAGGACATCGATTCCTTCGTTGCCGCAATAAAGCGCGAGCTGGCCTCGGCATAGCCCATTGGACGGGGCGGCGTGGCTTCAAGGTTTCGCCGCCCCGGACACATAATCTGCGAAGGTGAACGCACTCGCACAGGTTCCCGCGGATTTCTTGCATGCGTTGGGAACGCTACGAAAAGCAAAGTGCCGGAGCGAGCTGCGGCTCGCGGAAATCCCGGCTCCCTCCCGTCTGGCCCCTTATGCCGTGGCCATGGGAGCAGAGGTATTCAGCCGGTCGACGCGTCCCGGCCGGACCCCTGTCCATGGCCCCGCGGCCATGGCATTTTCCAACGAGAACACCCCGGGCTCCCCCGGCACGGCAGACGATGAAGACGATGAGCTCGCAACAGGCAGGTTCATCTTGCTCCATGATCCGGACGGCTCAGCCGTATGGGACGGGGAATTCCGGATCGTCACATACATCCGGGCCCAGCTGGACGCCGACATGGGCAACGATGCCATGCTCGGTTCCGTTGCCTGGACATGGCTCGTGGACGCCCTCGAGAACCATTCAGCCGATTATCGCGCGGCGGGCGGAACGGCCACACGCATCCTGTCCGAGAGTTTCGGCACCTTGGCCGAAAGGCCGGAAACCATCGACATCGAACTCCGTGCATCATGGACACCTGCTTCTTCCGATGCCCAGGCCCATCTGGAGGCATGGTGCGACATGGTCTGCACGTTCGCGGGGCTCCCTCCGCTGCCTCCCGGCGTCACGCCCCTGCCTAATCGGCGGCTCACATGAAAGCCGTGGAAGTCCGCTGGAATCCCTGGCCGGACCGGCCGAGCACAGAGTCGGTAAACTGAAGGCACCATGACCCCTGAAAATCTGGAACCCACCACAGCCGGCGCTCCGGCTGCTGATCCCACACCACACATCACGGTAGACGGCTTTGAGGGCCGGATACCCGAGATTATCGACCTGGATGCCCCGCGCGAGGGAGTGCCCCTTGTCATCGACACCATGTCCGGCCTGGAGCGGTGCGCCGCTGCCATCGCCGCGGGATCCGGCCCCGCCGGGGTCGACGCCGAGCGCGCCTCCGGCTTCCGCTACGGGCAGCGCGCCTTCCTGGTGCAGATCAGGCGCGACGGCGCGGGCACCTGGCTGATCGACCCCGAACCCTTCGATGACCTGAAAATCATCAACGAGGCGCTGCGCGGCGTCGAATGGATCCTGCACGCCGCGACGCAGGACCTTCCGTGCCTGGCCGAGCTTGGCATGTGGCCCGACAAGCTCTTCGACACGGAGCTCGCCGCACGCCTTGCCGGGCTGCCCCGCGTGGGCCTGGCAGCCGTCATCGAGCAGCTCCTGGGCTTCGGCCTCGCCAAGGAACACTCGGCCGCCGACTGGTCCACCCGCCCCCTCCCCGAACCCTGGCTCCGGTACGCGGCCCTCGACGTCGAGGTCCTCGCCGAACTGCGGGAGGAACTCATCGAACTCCTGGAAGCCGATGGAAAGCTTGAATTTGCCGAGCAGGAATTCGCCGGCATCCTCGGAGCGGGCCTTCCCGCCCCGCGGGTGGACCCGTGGCGAAAGACCTCCGGACTGCATCAGATCCGTGACCGCCGTCAGTTGGCTGCCGTGCGCGAGCTTTGGTACGAACGGGATCAGCTTGCGCGCAAACGGGATGTTGCTCCCAGCCGCCTCATTCCCGATTCCGCCCTGGTTGCCGCGGCCAAGGCCATGCCCACGACCGTTCCGCAGCTCCTGGCCACCAAGGGCTTCCACGGGCGGGCCGCACAGCGCGAAGCACCACGCTGGCTGCGCTGCATTGCCGGCGCGAGGAACACCGAAGACCTACCTCCGTTGCATCTTCCAACTAATGCTCCCCCGCCACCACGCGTCTGGACAGACCGCGATCCCGAAGCCGCGGCGCGCCTGGGGACTGCCCGGCCGCGGCTTCAAGAGGCGGCCGATGGGCTCAAACTTCCCGTCGAGAACCTGCTCACCCCGGATTACATGAGGCGCGTGCTGTGGCGGCCGCCGTCGGAGATCACTGTGGAGTCCGTGTCGGAAGAGCTGCGCGCGCTCGGCGCCCGCGACTGGCAAATCGCCATCACGGCGCCGATCCTCACCGAGGCGTCCCTGAATCCGCAACCGCTACCGCCCAAGGAACCCAAAGAGCCACGGAACCCGGCTACCAAGGAACCGACCCCGGCCCCCTAGCCTGAGGTTCCTGCCTCCCCTTGTGACGCTCGCTCACATACAAGCCCTCCAGACACGACCCTCGCTCACATACAAGCCCTCCTGGCACGACCCTCGCTCACATACAAGCCCTTTTGGCACGACCCTCGCTCACATACAAGCCCTTCTGGCACGACCCTCGCTCACATCTAGACCCTTTTCCAAGTGCGTTCCTTGGGTGATGTGAGCGAGCGTCCGCCGGAAACCCTCCATACGTGAGCGAGCGTCCGCCGGAAACCCTCCATACGTGAGCGAGCGTCCGCCGGAAACCCTCCATACGTGAGCGAGGGTCTCCTTGCGCGCTAAGTTACCGGCGAGTAACATGGCCGTAAATGACACCGGCTTCCCCTGTGCGGGCTGTCCGGCATCCATGTCTCAACGAGGAGCCACACATGAGCCAAACCGGGAACAGCGCCAAGCCGCGGACAGTCCGCGACGTCGTCTTCGTGGACGGTGTCCGGACGCCGTTCGGCAAAGCTGGCGAAAAGGGCATCTATGCGGGCACCCGCGCCGACGACCTCGTGGTCAAGTGCATCCGCGAGCTGATGCGCCGTAACCCGGGCCTGCCCGCCGAACGCGTTGACGAAGTCGCCATCGCCGCCACGACGCAGACCGGCGACCAGGGCTTGACCATCGGCCGCACCGCAGCCCTCCTGGCGGGGCTCCCTCGGAGCGTGCCCGGCTTTGCGATCGACCGCATGTGTGCGGGAGCAATGACCGCAGTCACGACGACGGCGAGCGGCATCGGCTTCGGCGCGTACGACGTCGTGATTGCCGGCGGCGTGGAGCACATGGGCAACCACCCCATGGGCGCCGGCGCGGATCCCAACCCGAGGTTCATGTCCGAGCGGATCGTGGATCCGGCCGCCCTGAACATGGGCAACACCGCCGAGAACCTGCACGACCGTTTCCCGTCGATCACCAAAGAGCGGACGGACACCTACGCCGCGGCGTCGCAGGCAAAACTTGCCGCCGCCTACGGCAAGGGCCAGATCCAGCCCGACTTGGTTCCGGTCGCCACGATGAAGCCCGGACAGGGCTGGACGGTGAACACCATCGACGAGCCGCCGCGCCCCGGGACCACGGTGGACGACCTCGCGGAACTGCGCACCCCCTTCAGGGCCCACGGCCGGGTCACCGCGGGCAACGCCGCCGGTTTGAACGACGGTGCGACGGCGGCAGTCCTGGCCTCCGCGGAGGCTGCCGAGGAGCTCGGCCTGTCCGTGAAAATGCGCCTGGTCTCCTATGCCTTCGCCGGCGTCGAACCCGAAGTCATGGGCATCGGACCGGTCCCGGCCACTGAGAAAGCCCTCAAGAACGCCGGACTCGGCATCGAGGACATCGGCCTCTTCGAGATCAACGAGGCCTTCGCCGTTCAGGTGCTGAGCTTCCTGGACCACTTCGGAATCGCCGACGACGATCCGCGCGTCAACCGCTACGGCGGGGCGATCGCCGTCGGGCACCCCCTCGCATCGTCCGGCGTGCGGCTCATGAACCAACTGGCCCGCCAATTCGAGGAAGACCCGTCAGTCCGTTTTGGCATCACCACCATGTGCATAGGCTTGGGAATGGGCGCTACGGTCATCTGGGAGAACCCGCGTCACGTGGACTACAACCGCTACAACAGCTACAACAGCGAGATAGAGACCTCCGCCGACACCGAGAGCAAGGGAGCCGCAGCATGAGCGCCGCCGAATTCCAGAAACTGGCCGGACTGTTCCCGGACGAGACAGTGACCCACTCCTATGTCCAAGACATCGAACTCCCCGGCAACGCCGGAACGTTTGCCCTGATCACCCTGGACAACGGCCTGGACCACACCAAGCCCACCACCCTTGGACCCAATACCCTCGTCGAGCTCGGGAGGGTACTTGAAGGGCTCAAGGATCGCGCTGCGCGCGGCGAGATCGTCGGCGTCGGTGTCACGGGCAAGCCGTACTTCCTGGTAGCCGGAGCGGACCTCTCGGCGGTCAAGCGGCTCGAGGAGCGCGATCACGGCCTGTGGATGGCCCAGCTTGGCCACGACGTCTACGCGACGCTCGCGGACTTAGGTGTTCCCAGCTTCGCCTTCATCAATGGCCTCGCGCTCGGTGGTGGCCTCGAAATCGCCCTCCAGTCCACGTACCGCACGGTCTCGACGGGCGCCGGCGCTCTCGCTTTGCCCGAAGCTTTCATCGGGCTCGTCCCTGGCTGGGGCGGCGTCTACATCCTGCCGCGACTCATCGGCCCAGAAAACGCCGTCAAGGTCATGATCGAGAACCCGCTGAGCAACAACCGCACGCTCACCGGCCCCCAGGCTTTTCAGCTAGGCATTGCTGACGCGATCTTCGAACCAGCGGATTTCGTAGAGCAGTCCATTGCCTGGGCCGCGAAAGTGATCGCGGGCGAGGCCGCCCCGGAACGGAGCAACTCCGTGGATCCGGCCGATCCCGCAGTAGCCGAACGCTGGGCCGGCGCCGTGGCAGCGGGCCGGGCGTTCGTGGAAGCCAAGACCTCAAACGCCTCACCGGCTCCGGCCAAGGTGCTGGATATCCTTGAGGCCAACCGGACCATGGGCAAGGCGGAATCCGCAACCCTGGAATGCGAGACGCTCGCCGAGTTGATGCAGACGGACGAGTTCCGTTCCACCGTCTACGCCTTCCTTGACCTCGTGCAGAAACGGTCCAAGCGGCCTGCCGGCGCCCCCGACCGCAAGCTCGCACGTCCGGTGACGAAGATCGGCGTCGTGGGTGCCGGCCTGATGGCGAGCCAGCTCGCCCTGTTGTTCGCACGCCAACTCAAAGTGCCCGTCGTGCTGACGGACATCGACCAGGAGCGCGTGGACAAGGGCGTCGCCTACGTCCATGCGGAGGTGGACAAGCTGCTCGGCAAGAAGCGGATCAGCTCCGACGCGGCCAACCGGACCAAGGCCCTGGTCAGCGGCTCCGTCGCCAAAGAGTCATTCGCCGATGCCGACTTCGTCATTGAAGCCGTCTTCGAAGAACTCAACGTGAAGAAGCAGGTCTTCGCCGAGGTGGAGGCCATCGTCTCCCCCGAATGCATCCTCGCTACCAACACCTCTTCCCTGTCCGTGACAGCGATGGCTGAAGACCTGCAGCACCCGGAGCGTTTGGTCGGTTTCCACTTCTTCAACCCGGTTGCGGTCATGCCGCTCCTGGAGATCGTGCGTGCTCCGAAGACCGACGACGCCGTGCTGGCCACCGCGTTCGAGCTCGCCAAGGGCTTGAAGAAGACAGCCGTGCTGGTCAAGGATGCTGCCGCTTTCGTCGTCAACCGGATCCTGTTGCGGCTCATGGGCGAAGTCATTGCCGCGTTCGACGAAGGGACGCCGGCGGAAGTCGCCGATTCGGCGCTGCGCCCCATGGGCCTGCCGATGAGTCCGTTCACCCTCAGCGCGATAGTGGGCCTTCCGGTCGCCCAGCACGTCCAGGAATCTCTGCACGCGGCCTTCGGCGAGCGTTTTGCGGTATCCCAGAACCTGCAGAAGTTGGTTGACAACGGCGTGAAGTCACTCTGGGCGCCCGGTCCCGACGGAAACCCGGTGATCCCGGCCGACACCTTGGCGCTCATGTCCTTCGGCACCGCGCCGTCCACGGCCGAGGAAGTCCTGCGCCGCACGCAGGACGCCCTGGCCGAGGAAATCGGACTCATGCTGTCCGAAGGCGTGGTGGCTGGCCCTGAGGACATTGACCTCTGTGTCATCCTCGGTGCCGGCTGGCCGATGTTCCTGGGCGGGATCACCCCCTACTTGGACCGGGTGGGCGCCTCCGAGCGTGTCAACGGCAAACGCTTCCTGGCACCCGGGATCGCTTCGAAACCGGCTGCCGGGTAGCTTTCTGGCTGCGTCTGCCGCGGGACGAGTTCCCGACTGCCAGTGAATTCGGCTATGCTGCCTGCCGCGCACGGCGCCAGGCGGCATAGCCGATGATCAGCGAAATCAGGCAGCCAATGGTGGTGTCGATCAGTCGCTCGCCCAGGAGCGACGGGGACAGCTGGTGCCCCAGGCCGCTGAGCACTGCGACTAGCGGGGTCATGACCAAGGCATAGGCCGTGTAGTTGGCGGCCTTGAGGTATTGCCGGGCTGCCCCGACGACGCAGATGATGCCGACCGTCGCCCAGATCGGGAGTGCACCGAGGAGCAGCCCACCCACAAGGACGCCCATCGCCGTACCCAGGCCTCGCTGGAAGGTTCGCGATAGTCCGGCCCGGTGGTCGCGTTGGACCACGAGGACAACCGTCAGCAGGATCCATTGGGAGTGTGGACCTCGCACGAGATTGGCCACAACTTGGGCGACGATCATGCAACTCGCCAAGCGCAGGGTGTACTGCCATCCAGGCAGGGTTGCCAAGCGGCGTCGCCATGCGGCGAGGTCCGTGTGCCAGGAACGGCGGGCCGGAGCCACCTCCGCGGCGGTTTTGCCCAGAAGGTGGTATTCGACGCCGAACACCAACAGCGTCAACAAGCTTCCCCCGAGCGCACCGGCCGCGAAGAACCACAGCAGGGTTTCAATCGGCACCGCACTTGAGGCGAGGGAAGCACCGATAATCATGAAGACGATGGCTTGCGTGCTTGCCTTGGCTGCGCTCGGCCGAAGACCGCCAAAAACGGTTGCGAGGGCAGCGAGAGCGACAATGACGATGCTGCCCCACGGTTGCAAGCCAGTGCTCAGCATGCCGGCTGCAGCTCCGCCGGCTCCGGCGAGGGAGGTATTGAGCAGGTCCACGGATCTGGATTTCAGGCCGCCGACGTGACCGCTGCCGGAGACGAGCAACGCGCCCAGCGCGGCAACCATTCCCGCCCCGATGTCGCCAAGGACGAGGCCCAAGACGATAGGGACTCCGAGTGAGAGTCCCGCTGTCAGGACGTGGACCACGCTGATCTCGACACGTTTCCAGCGGGTCGCGTCGACAATCACGTCGCGTCCTGCGCTGGAAGCTCGTTTGAGGTGGTGACGCCAGCGCGGTGGGGCCGCCAACGGATCCGTCATGTTCCGCCTCGTTTCAGGGACGTTCCCGCCCGGCCGCGTCCGACAGCCTCCGGGCAAGGCCGCCCAATGAGCTCACCAATTCGGCAAAGGCCTCCCTGGGGTGGTTCTCCGAGACGATGCGCGCGTTGGGCGGTTCGCCCCACAGTCCGCGGAAGTCCGCCACGGTGGTTCCGATGAGCCTCGGGGCGGCCGTCTCAACGTGCACTGTTGCCGTGCGGGTGCTGTATCTGGCGGTTCCGGCGGCGACGGACGCGGCGAAGTAGTCGTGGATGTGCGCCACGTATCCCTGGTTATGGTGGCGATGGAATTCGAAATAGAAGCGCAGCATGTCGCTGACGTGCCGCACGAGTTCGTTGGAAGCGGTGCTGCGCCGCCCCTCTAGCTGTTCCGGAAGGACAAGTTCCGGCTCCGCGCAGCCTGCCTCAGCAGCCAGGGCGGCCACGTGTTCGGGTGCCAGTTCGATCCGTTCCGTGGTCTCCAGGGCGCACACCACCGGCAGGCGTTCCTCAGGTAGCTTGGAGAACGCCGCAAACACCTCGGCTGCTGCGTGCGGATCGACGTGCGTGTTCCACTCGGCGGTGGGCGTCGTGTTGCCCTGGTAGAAGTAACTGCCACCCATGATCACGACGCCGCGCAGCAGCTCCGGTAGCCGCGGCTCGGCCCGCAGGGCGAGGGCGAAGTTGGTGAGGGGGGCCGTCAGCAGGGCGGTCAACTCCCCCGGCCGTGACCGGGCCGCTTCGACCCAGAGCTCGACGGCGTCGACCTCGTGCACTTCTCCGCGCGGTTCCGGCAGCTCGGCGTAGCCCACGCCTTGGGGCCCGTGGGTTTCCGGCGTGGTGGTCAACGGGATCCGCAGCGGCGACCGGGCACCGATGGCAACAGGCACGTGGGGGCGGCCACACAATTCGAGCAGGGACAGGTTGTTGCATGCTACCTGCTCCGCCGCGACGTTGCCCGGAGTGCTGCTCACGGCTACGAGTTCCACCTGCGGCTGGCTGCACAAATAGGCAAGGGCGAGGGCATCGTCGATTCCTGTGTCGCAGTCCACCAGCAAGCTCACTGACTCGCGCTGGGCTGCAGCCGGTGCCTGCTTCTCGTTTATGGAACGCTCCCCGCTCATGGAACGCTCCTTAGAAAAGGGCAACCTTGGGCGTCCGCGGGAAGATGTCATCCATTTCGGCGCGTTCTTCCGCCGTGGGCACCCAGCGCACCGCCGTCGCATTTTCGGCGATTTGCCCGGGGCGGGTGGCTCCGGCAATAACGCTGCTGACCGCGGGCTGGGCCGCCAGCCAGGAGAAGGCCAGCTGCAATTCGTTCAGGTCCCGCTCCTTGGCAAATTGGCTGAACCGGCCCAGCTGGACCCAGTCGGCGTCGTTGACCATGTTGGTCCGCGTGTGGCTGAGGCGCGATCCTTCCGGGGCGCTGCCTGGAGCATACTTGCCAGTCAGGAGGCCGTTCGCCAAGGGGAAATACGGGAGGACGCCGAGCCCGAAGGCCTGGGCGGCAGGCAACACTTCGAGTTCCGCGCGACGGTCCAGCAGGTTGTAGTGGTTCTGCGTCGAAATGAACCGCGCACCGCCCTGCATCCGGGCGACGTATTCGGCTTCGGCGATCTGCCAGCCCGCACGGTTGGAATGGCCGAGGTACCGGACCTTGCCGCTTGTCACGAGGTCATCGAGGGCGGCGAGGGTCTCGTCAACAGGGGTGAGAGGGTCCGGGGTGTGGTACTGGTACAGGTCAATCCAGTCTGTGCCGAGGCGGCGCAGCGATGCCTCGACGGACTGGATGATGTAGCGGCGCGATCCCCGGGCTCCAAAATCGTTGCCGTTGGCGCCGTGCATGTCCATGCCGAATTTCGTGGCCACGACGGCATCGTCCCTGCGACCCTTAAGGGCGACGCCCAGCATGGTCTCACTCAGGCCGGGCTCCCGGCCGTAGACGTCTGCAACATCGAATAGGGTCACGCCGGCATCCAAAGCGGCATGCACTACCGCGTTGGTACCCTCCTGTGATTCCGTGGCCGTATTGGGCCGGCCGAGATTGTTGCACCCCAAACCGACTACTGAGACGGTCAATCCGGAGTTTCCAAGACGGCGATATTCAGTCATGGTTTCACCCTACAACGCCAGCGGTGGCCAATCCGCCCGATCAGGATCCGAAGGCGATTCCTGCCTCTTCCATCGCGTCGTGCAACTGGGCCATGACCTTGGGGCCCATGCCGTGCAGGGCCGCCACCCGCCCCTCACCGAACTCGGCGAGCTGTTCCAAGGTCTCCAGCCCCTCATGGGCGAGTGCCCTTCGTGCCGGAGCGGACAAGCCCTTGGGCAGCGGAGTGTGTCCGGGCCAGTTGCTCTTGGGCGCCATGTTTGTCCCTTCGAAAGCGGAGATATGGTCCTTAGAGAGTAAAGCCCGCGCCGGTTTTCGGCGAGTGTTTCACTTTGAATGCGGTGGGTTCAGCATGGGGTGCGGCCGCGATGCTCAGCTTGGTGAAGTCCAGGTCTTCTCCCCGGATGCACACCTTGATGGCGTTGACGGCCTTGTTGACGTCCGGGCACAGGCAGAAAATGTTGAGCTTCGAGTCGCCGATTTCGGATCGATCCACGGTACCCAGGCCCCGCCATGCCAGTTCGCTCGTCAGCGCGGCCTTGGCCTTCCGTTCAAGGTAGCGGTCGCGGTCGGTGCCGTCCTTCGTCTTCAGCGCTATCTGCGCGACCACCCAAAACTGCTCAGTCTCGGCAATCTCCGCGTAGCCGTCCTCTTCGCATTGCGCGGCAAAGGCCGTCATGAGTCCTTCGACGGCGGATTCGTCCTCGACGTCGGTTTCATCAGTGCTGCTCTGGTGTCCTACGACCCCGTGGTTGATGACGAACTGCTTGAATTCGTCGTCATACCAAGCTTCCCGGAAATGCAGGACCGCTTCGTCGTCGCGTTTGTAGGTGCGGATGATGCCGCTCATGCCCGTCCTTTTCTGAACCACTCCGCACAGGTACTGTTTGGACCTGTGCCGTCGAAGGGTGCCTGGTTGTTGGATACCGCCCGGAACAGCTCGTCGCATTCATGCCGCATGGACCCGACTACGCCGTCGGGATAAGCCATGGAGACGCGGTGCTCGTCGAATTCGTCCTCGTCGTCGATGAAAACGTCCCTATGCACGGAGCGGATGACATCGAGATCCATGTCAATCACGTGGAATTCGGACACCCCGGGCTCGATGGTCTTCCACTCGTGCGCCATGGCGAGATCGACGTAGATTCGAAAATCCCCCGGGCAGCTGTCGTCATAGAAGGTGGCAACATATTCGCCTGAACGCGGCACGAGGAGCACTGCGTCAGACGCGGTGTAGAAGGCCGCCCCCGGTCGGGAGCAGAACTCACCCTGCCCCTGGAAGATCCACCAGCCGTAGATGTCTTCGCCGAGATAACTCCCCGGGACAACCCAGTGTGCGGTGCCATCCCATTTCCGGTTCCGCGCAACCACCAGGTCACCTGGCTGGAGTCCGCCCGGCAATCGCGATGCGTCCCGACTCACAGCTTGGGGAGACTGCCTGTGCTGGGATGTTCCTGCCCTGGCAGGGGCCGCGCGAAAGGCACCTTTGTGCCCAGAACCTGCGCGACGACGTCGTGCGTTATCTGTTGGGCGGTAAGCCCCACCCGCTCAAGCACCTGGCTCCTGGTTCCGTGGTCGAGGAATTCGACCGGAAGTCCCACCTCGTTGAGGGCCGTGTCCACGCCGGCCGCGCGCATCTCCTGGCGGATCCGGGAGCCGACGCCGCCCGCGCGGACGCCGTCTTCGATGCAGATCACCAATCGGTGCCGGGCTGCGAGGGCAATGATGGACTTGCGCACAGGCAGGACCCACCGCGGATCCACCACTGTGGAACTGATGCCTTGGGATCCGAGCCGGGACGCGACGTCGAGGGCGAGCTCGGACATCGCGCCGACGCTGACGATCAGGACATCGTTCTCCGTGGAGCCTTCGGGACGACGCGCCAGCACGTCGACGCCGTCGGAAAGCCGTTCGACCGCTTCGATCTCGCTTCCCACGCTGCCCTTGGAGAAGCGCACCACGCTGGGTGCGTCAGCGATGGCAACCGCCTCGCGGAGCTCTTCCCGCAGGCGGCTGGCATCCCGCGGAGCCGCGAGATGCAGCCCCGGAACGATCTGGACCATCGCCATGTCCCACATGCCGTGGTGGCTGGCCCCGTCCGGGCCCGTCACACCAGCACGGTCCAACACGATCGTCACGCCAGCTTTGTGCAAGGCAACGTCCATGAGGAGTTGGTCGAAGGCGCGGTTAAGGAACGTGGCGTAAACGGCGACCACCGGGTGCAGTCCGCCGAAGGCCATACCTGCGGCCGAAGTGAGGGCGTGCTGTTCGGCGATGCCGACGTCGATCACTCTTCGCGGGTGCCGTTCCGCGAACTTGTGCAGTCCGACAGGGATCAGCATGGCCCCGGTGATGCCTACGATGTCTTCGCGTTCATCGGCAATGTCCGCGATTTCCTCGGCGAACACCGACGTCCAAGAACGCGCTCCACCGGCTTCGGTGGGTTCGCCGGTCTCGGGATCGATGATCCCGACGGCGTGGAACTGGTCCGCCTCGTTGGCGAGGGCAGGTGCGTAACCGTGGCCCTTTTCGGTCATCGCGTGGACGATCACGGGGCCGCCGTAATTGCGGGCAGTAGTGAGCGCGTGCTCAAGGGCACGCATGTTGTGGCCGTCGACAGGGCCGATGTACTTCATGCCGAGGTCTTCGAACATGCCTTGCGGAGCCCACCAATCCTTGATGCCCTTCTTCATGGCATGCAGGCTCTTATAGGTGAACTGGCCGATGGGTCCGCCGCTCTGCAGTTTCTTCTTCCACCAGTCCAACACCACCTCGTAAGTGGGCGCCGCGCGGAGGGAATCGATCGTGGGGCGAAGGGAAGCGAGGTAGTCTGCCACGCCGCCAACGGTGGGAGCATAGGAGCGCCCATTGTCGTTGACGACGATCACCACGCGGCGTCGCTTGTCCGCGGCGATGTTATTGATCGCCTCCCAAGCCATCCCGCCCGTCAGGGCACCGTCACCAACGACGGCGACAACGCAGCGATCGCCCTCACCGGTCAACTGGCGGGCCCGGGAGATACCGTCAGCCCAGGACAAGGAAGAGGACGCGTGGGAGCTTTCCACGATGTCGTGCTCGGACTCGGCACGATCGGGGTAGCCGGACATGCCCCCTTGCTGCCGGAGGGTGCTGAAATCCTGCCTGCCGGTCAACAATTTGTGGACGTAGGACTGATGGCCGGTATCGAAAACGATGCTGTCACGCGGCGAATCGAAGACCTTATGGATCGCCATGGTGAGTTCCACCACGCCAAGGTTCGGTCCTAGGTGTCCACCCGTTTGAGCGACGTTGGTGATGAGGAAAGTCCTGATCTCGCCTGCAAGCTGCTCCAACTGCTGGCTGGTGAGCTTGCTCAGGTCCTGCGGGTTCCGGATTGTCTCCAAGAGTCCCAACGGCCCCTCCTTAGGGTGATTGACGTGCTATACAACTCTAACGCCTTGGCCGGAACCAAGCCGCAGGAAAGGCTACAGCCCCGGCCGGTCGATGACCAGCCGGGGCTGTAGCTTGCCTTTTAGCTCAGGCGGAGCCTGTGCTGGTTTCGGCTAGTGTGCCGAAATTTGGCGCAAGACGTACTGCAGGATGCCGCCGTTGCGGTAGTAGTCCGCTTCGCCCGGGGTATCGATGCGCAACACGGCATCGAAGGACTTGGTGCTGCCGTCCTCGGCCGTTGCCGTGACCTTGAGCGTCCGCGGCGTCGTGCCGTCGTTCAGCTCGGTGACGCCCTCGACGGAGAACGTTTCCGTGCCGACCAGGCCCAGCGACGAAGCGGATTCGCCGGCCGGGTACTGCAGCGGGAGGACGCCCATGCCGATGAGGTTGGAGCGGTGGATGCGCTCATAGCTTTCGGCGACGACAGCCTTCACGCCCAGCAGCGCGGTTCCCTTGGCAGCCCAGTCACGGGAAGAGCCGGAGCCGTACTCCTTGCCAGCCAGGACCACCAGCGGGGTGCCGGCTGCCTGGTAGTTCTGGGCAGCGTCGTAGACGTAGGCCTGGGGGCCATCCGCCTGGGTGAAGTCGCGGGTGAAGCCACCCTCGACGCCGTCGAGCAGCTGGTTCTTGATGCGGATGTTCGCGAAGGTTCCGCGGATCATGACCTCGTGGTTGCCACGGCGTGAACCGTAGGAGTTGAAGTCCTTGCGCTCCACGCCGTTGGCCAGGAGGTACTGCCCTGCCGGGGTGTCCGACTTGAAGGAACCGGCCGGGGAGATGTGATCGGTGGTGACCGAGTCGCCCAGCTTCAGCAGAACGCGGGCACCGGCGATGTCCGTTACCGGTTCCGGCTGCGCCTTCATGCCTTCGAAGTAAGGGGGCTTCCGCACATACGTGGACTTGGCGTCCCAGGCGAAGGTGTCGCCTGCCGGGGTGTCAAGTGCCTTCCAGCGGTCGTCGCCGTCAAAGACGCCTTCGTAACCGCGGGCGAACATTTCCTTGTCGATCGAGGAATCGATGACCTTCTGGACCTCGACGGGGTTCGGCCAGATGTCCTTCAAGAAGACATCGTTGCCGGCCTGGTCCTGGCCAAGGGGATCGGCGTCGAAGTCGAAGTCCATGGTGCCGGCCAAGGCGTAGGCGATGACCAGCGGCGGGGAGGCAAGGTAGTTCATCTTGACGTCCGGGTTGATGCGGCCTTCGAAGTTGCGGTTGCCGGAGAGGACAGCCGTGACGGAAAGGTCGTTGGCCTGGATGGCCTCGGAGATTTCGGCGTCGAGCGGTCCCGAGTTGCCGATGCAGGTTGCGCAGCCATAGCCCACGATGTAGAAGCCGAGCTTCTCCAGGTAGGGAGTCAGGCCCGACTTCTCGTAGTAGTCGGTGACAACCTTGGATCCGGGAGCGACCGAAGTCTTGACCCACGGCTTGGAGGTGAGGCCCTTGTCCACGGCGTTGCGGGCAAGCAGCGCGGCAGCCAGCATCACAGAGGGGTTGGACGTGTTGGTGCAGGACGTGATCGAAGCGATCGAAACGGCACCGTGGTCCAGCTCGAATTCGCGGCCGTCAGCTGTTGTGACGCCCACCTTGTTCGACGGACGGCCGTTGGACTTCGGGCCGTGTGCGTGCGGGGCTACGTCGGCCAGGTGCGTCGCGGAGGCGGTGAACGACGGCGAGTCGGAGGCCGGGAAGCTCTCGTCAATCGCTTCGTCCAGGCTTCCGTCGGCCAGGTCTTCCTTCACGTAGTTGCGCAGGTCCTCGCGGAACTGGGCCTTGGACTCCGTGAGGATGATGCGGTCCTGGGGACGCTTCGGGCCCGAGATCGAGGGAACAACCGTGGACAGGTCGAGCTCGAGGTACTCGGAGAACTTGATCTCGTGCGACGGGTCGTGCCAGAGGCCCTGCTCCTTCGCGTAGGCCTCGACCAGGGCGACGTTCTGATCGGAGCGGCCGGTGAGGCGCAAGTACTCGAGCGTGACGTCGTCGATCGGGAACATTGCTGCCGTGGAGCCGAACTCCGGGCTCATGTTGCCGATGGTGGCGCGGTTGGCCAGCGGCACAGCCGCAACGCCTTCGCCGTAGAACTCCACGAACTTGCCGACCACACCGTGGTTGCGCAGCTGCTCGGTGATGGTCAGGACGACGTCGGTGGCGGTAGCGCCCGCGGGGATGGAGCCCGTGAGCTTGAAGCCCACAACGCGCGGGATCAGCATGGAGACGGGCTGGCCCAACATGGCAGCCTCGGCTTCGATGCCGCCTACGCCCCATCCCAGCACGCCCAGGCCGTTGACCATGGTGGTGTGGGAGTCCGTGCCGACGCAGGTGTCGGGGTAGGCGCGGAGGACGCCGCCAATTTCGCGGGTCATGACGGTGCGTGCCAGGTATTCGATGTTGACCTGGTGGACGATGCCGGTTCCCGGGGGAACAACCTTGAAGTCGTCAAAAGCAGTCTGGCCCCAGCGCAGGAACTGGTAACGCTCGCCGTTGCGCTGGTATTCGATCTCCATGTTGCGCTCGAGGGCGCCGGAGTTGCCGAAGACGTCGATCTGCACGGAGTGGTCGATGACCATCTCAGCCGGAGCCAGCGGGTTGACGCGCTTGGGGTCGCCGCCGAGGTCCTTGATGGCTTCACGCATGGTGGCAAGGTCAACCACGCAGGGAACCCCGGTGAAGTCCTGCATGATGACTCGGGCCGGGGTGAACTGGATCTCGGTGTCCGGCTGGGCATTCGGATCCCAGCCGGCCAGGGCGCGAACGTGGTCGGCCGTGATATTGGCGCCATCTTCCGTCCGCAGGAGGTTTTCAAGCAATACTTTAAGGCTGAACGGAAGGCTGTCTGCGCCCTCAACGGAGTTCAACCGGAAAATTTCATAATCGGTGCCGGCTACATTCAGTACGCCTTTGGAACCGAAGCTGTCCACAGTGCTCATGGCAGGACTCCTCTCGCAACAGCTTTCATCTTTGTCGCGTGGTTGACCGCTAGCTAGTTAGGCAAACCTAAGCTGAGCGACTGCCGGCCGGTGGAGAAGTGAAGCGCGACGTAGGACTTCTCCACCATCGTAGTGGCGGCTATGCCGCGGGCACCAGCAACGCAACGGTCTCCAGGTGATGTGTGTGCGGATACAGGTCAAAGGCCCGGAGGGATTCAAGGCGCCACCCGCCGTTCCGGAAGTACCCCAGATCACGCGCGAAGGAGGCCGGATCACACGACACATAGGCGATTGCCCGCGGCCCGGACTCGATGAGCTGGCTGATCACGGCTTTGCCCGCACCAGCCCGCGGCGGGTCGATCACCAAGGCGTCGAAGCTCCGGGGGCGCTGCCGGAGGACACGTTCCACCCTGCCCTGGACAATTTCCACGTGGGTCTCTCCATGCAGATTCTTGCGGGCGTCCCGGCTGGTCCCGGGCGATCCTTCGACGGACAGCACCGAACCGGTGATCCCCACCGCATCCGCCAAGGGCGCCGTAAACAATCCGGCTCCCGCGTAAAGATCGGCGACGGCCGATCCCGGAAGGAGGTAGCCGCCGTCGTGCAGGAATCCCGTCACCGCGCCCACCAGGGTCCCGGGGGCATCCTTGTGGATCTGCCAGAACCCTTCTCCCGTCACGCGGTATTCGTGACCGGCGGCCGATTCCTGGACCCACGTCCTGCCCCGCAGCTGCAGGACTTCTCCACGGACGGAGTCGAAGCTGGCCACTGATACTTCATGCGGGAGCTGGCCCAGGATCCGGTTGAGGCGCCGGGCATCGGTACCTTCTTCCGGGGCGAGAAGGACGAGCGGACGCGATCCGTTGGCAGGCGCGGCCACTTCCACCCGCGAGATCCCCCGCAGATCGATGTCCCAGAGCCGCAAGTCGTTAATGCCCGGCACTGCCAAGGGCATCTCGTGGACCGGAATGACGACGTCGGAGCGGTGGGCATGCATCCCCAGCCGGCCATCGGGGGTGACGGCAAAGCTGGCGCGGGTCCGCCAGCCGAGCCCTGTATCGCCGCCGGAGCCAGAGTCACCAGCGGCCGCCGGCTCCACTTCGACATTGAGTTCGACGCCGGCGAGCCGCTTCAGCTGCTCGGCGAGGACTTCGGATTTGAGCAGTCGCTGCCGTTCCAGTGTCACGTGCCCGAGTTCTGCGCCGCCCACGGGCGGACCGCCCTTGCGCCAAGCGGCAAGGGAATCGGCGAGTGGCCAGAAATGGCGTGTCCGGTCGTCCGACGCTTCCAGGACGTCGACGACGTCGGCACGCCAGAAACGGGAAGACTCTCCCGCGTCGGTCAGCCGGATCCGCACCTTCTCCCCCGGGATGCCGTGCCGCACAAAAATGACCCGGCCTTCGTGCCGTGCGACAAAGTGGCCGCCATGGGCGATGGGGCCAAGGTCCACCACCAGCTCCGTGGCAGCTCCGTCCTGGGCCGTGGGCGAGCTGGATTCGGTGTTGCTGGGGTGGGTCATTAGGTATCCTGCAATGCCTTTGCTTCTTCGGAGGACTTCAATTGCCATGGAACGCTGGCCACCATGACGCCGGGTTCAAAGTGAAGCCGGGCCTTGATGCGCAAGGCGGTCTGGTTGTGGACGAGCTGTTCCCACCACTTGCCGACGACGTACTCCGGGATGTAGACGACGATCAGGTCGCGTGGGGAGTCGCGGCGCATGTTCTTGACGTAGTCCAGGATGGGCGTGACGGTTTCCCGGTAGGGGCTCGCCAAGACGGTCAACGGGACCGGGATGTCCAGCTTTTCCCAGGCCTCGACGGTGTGCGCCGTTTCCGCGTGGTCGATGTCGACGATGATGGCGTCGAGCCGGGACGGCCTCGATGCCCTCGCATAGGCGAGTGCGCGCAGCACCGGTTTGCGGACATGGGACACCAGGAGCACGGCATGAACCCGGGTAGGCAACGCGCGCGGGGAAGAGTCCTCGTCAACGGCCAGTTCCTTGGCCACATTGTCGTAGTGCGCCCGGATGCTCCACATGATGAGGAACAGCACGAACATCGCCAGGAGGGCGATCCAGGCGCCCTGTTCGAACTTGGTGATCAGCACGATGGTCAGCACCAACGCGGTCATTCCAAAGCCGACCATGTTGATGGTGCGGGACTTCACGATCCTGCGGCGGACCGCCTTGTCCTGCGCAAGCTTGAGTTGCCTGCCCCAGTGCCGCACCATGCCCAGCTGGCTCATCGTGAAGGAAATGAAGACGCCAACGATGTACAGCTGGATCAGCTTGGTGACATCGGCGTTGAAGGAAATGATGAGGACCAGGGCCCCGGCCGCAAGGGCCAGGACGCCGTTGCTGAAGGCCAGGCGGTCTCCGCGGGTCCGAAGCTGGCGGGGCAGGTAGCCGTCCTGGGCGAGGATGGAACCCAGGACCGGGAATCCGTTGAACGCAGTGTTGGACGCGAAGACGAGGATGACGCCGGTGGCGGCGACAACAATGTAGAACGGGATGGACCCGGCGCCGAAGATGGTCTGTGCAATCTGGCTGATGGCCGGGTTCTGGATGTAGTCATCCGGGAGCGGTTGGCCGTGCAGGAGGAATTCCTTGGCCGGATCCAGCACGATGTGGACCTTAGTGGCGTTGGCAAGGTAGATGATGCCCGCGAGCATGGCCGAGGCGATGACTCCGAGCAGCAACAGCGTGGTGGCCGCGTTCTTGCTCTTGGGCTTCTTGAAGTTCGGCACACCGTTGCTGATGGCCTCCACACCGGTCAGGGCGGCAGCGCCGGAGGAGAAGGCCCGCAGGAGCAGGAACGCCCCTGCCAGGCCCACGAGGCCCTGGTCGAATCCCTCTTGCGGGACGATGGTGAACGCCGCCGAGGGAGCCTGGCCGAGTTGGCCGGTGGCCGCTTGGAAGATACCCACGGCCGTCATGCCCAGGATGGAGAACATGAAGATGTAGGTGGGAACCGCGAAGACACTGCCGGCTTCCTTGATTCCGCGCAGGTTCACCAGGGCCAGGATGACGACGCCGACTGTGGCGATGAGCGCCTGCTGCCCATGCCAGGCCGGGATCGCGGTGGTCAGGTATGCCGCTGCGGAGGACATCGACACAGCGACGGTGAGGACATAGTCCACCAACAACGCGGCCGCAACGGTCAGGCCCGCGAACTTTCCCAGGTTGACGTTTGCGATTTCGTAGTCGCCGCCACCGGAAGGGTAAGCGTGAACGTTCTGCCGGTACGAGGCAACAACCGTGAGCAAGACCACCATGACTGCGAGGCCGACCAGTGGCGAAATGGCCACGGCACTCACGCCCGCGAGGGCCAGCGTCAGCAGGATTTCGTCGGGGGCGTACGCCACAGAGGACAGGGCGTCCGAGGCGAAAATCGGCAGCGCAATGCGCTTGGGAAGCAGGGTGTGGGCCAGGCGGTCGTTCCGGAACGGCCGCCCCACCAACACCCGCTTCGCGGCGTTGAGAATTGTCAGCACTCCGCAAAGCTACTCTGAATCGAACGCGATGTCATGACGGCGGACTGGCTTCCGCGACTTGCCCCGGTAGAGTCTTACCGAGCGGCATGCATAAGAGTGAAGGAGAAACCGTGGCTCACTTTGTGATCATGGGTTGCGGACGAGTAGGCGCAACGTTGGCGCACACCTTGGAAGACGCCGGCCATTCGGTGGCGATCATCGACCAGGACGATCGTGCCTTCCGCCGTTTGCGCAGCGGATTCACCGGCAGGAAAGTCACGGGCGTCGGCTTTGACCGGGACACCCTCAAGCAGGCAGGTTGCGAAGAGGCGTACGCCTTCGCCGCTGTCTCCAGCGGTGACAATTCCAATATCCTCGCCACCCGGGTAGCCCGTGAAACCTTCCATGTTTCGCATGTTGTTGCCCGGATCTACGATCCCGGCCGCGCCGAAATCTACCAGCGCCTGGGCATCCCCACGGTAGCCGCCGTGCGCTGGAGCGCGGACCAGGTCCTGCGCCGGATCCTGCCCGAGCAACACTTGGCAGGCGATTACCGCGAACCCTCCGGTCGGCTGGTTTTGTCCGAAGTCGACCTCAACGAAGGCTGGATCGGGCACCCGTTGACTGCCATCGAAGCAGCATCCGGAATCCGTATCGCTTTCCTTACCCGCTTTGGTGAGGGCGTCCTGCCCCAGGCCGGAACGGCGTACCAGGAGGGCGACACCGTGCACGCCATGTTGAATCTGGACCGCAGCGCCGAGGTGGCGCGCGTCCTCGCCAGCGCACCCGCCAAGGAGTCTGAGTGAAAGTCGTTATTGTCGGCGCTGGCAGCGTCGGTTCATCGATCGCGCGGGAATTGCTCGCCCACAAGCACGAGATCATGCTGATCGACCTCAAACCGGAGGTCATTGGGCGCAGCGGCCTCCGCGGGGCCCGTTGGCTGGTGGGCGATGCGTGCGAATTGAGCACGCTGCAGGAAGCGAAGTTGGAAGGGGCCGACGTCGTCGTGTCCGCGACCGGCGACGACAAAGTCAACCTTGTGGTGTCCTTGCTGGCCAAGACCGAATTCGGTGTGGGCCGAACGGTGGGCCGGGTCAATAATCCCAAGAACGACTGGATGTTCAACGATTCCTGGGGCGTCGACGTCGCCGTCAACACCCCGCAGCTCATGACGGCGCTCGTGGAAGAAGCCGTGGAAATCGGTGACCTCGTCCGCTTGCTGACCTTGCAGACTGGTGTGTCCTCGCTCGTGGAATTTACGGTTCCGCACGACTCGCACATCATCGGCAGCACTGTGGGCGGCATCGAATGGCCCGAAGACGCCACCTTGGTGGCGATCCTCCGGGACCATGCGCCCATCACACCGAGCCGCGACGACGTGATCGACGGCGGCGACGAACTGTTCTTCGTCACGACCATTGCGGCCGAAGACGGCCTCAGGTCCCTGCTCTCTCCGTCCGCCGCGGACCATGGTTCAGTTGACGTCGAGGAAGAGTTTTCGGATCAGTCCGACGACGACGGTTTCGACGGCTGAGTATCACGGACCGGCTTCTGGCCCGGCGCCGGCCGGGTCAGGAGCCACGCAATCCAGAGACCCAGGATGTACAGCGGAGCGCCCATGATCAGCCTCATGGTAGCGAGCGCGGCGAGGCCCGGCTCACCCATGAAATACAGGGGCACCTGGACCACAAGCCGTAGTGCCAGCACCGCAATGACCACCCACGTTCCGATGACATAGGCCCGCAAACGCTCCGGTTTCTTCCGCCATTCGAAGCCTTCGTTGCGGACGAAGCCGAACAGCAGGCCGGCGATCGGCCACTTGAGCAGGATCGACAGCACCATTCCCACGATGTAGGCGACATTCGTGTAGAAACCCAGGACGTAGAAATCCTCGGCCTTGCCGGTGGTGTTCGCGAGCCAAGCGGAGATGGCGACGCCGGCGATCCCGGCAAGCGCCTGGGTCAACGGGCGCCGCTGGACCAGCCGGACCACGGTGAAGACGGCTGCCGACGCGAGAGAGGCAATCAGGGAGGCCGGAAGGTCGCGGGTGACCATGAAAGCGATCAGGAATACGAGGCCCGGCACGATGCTTTCGGCTATCCCCTGAACACCCCCGGCCGATTTGAGGATGTCCACGTGCCCGTGGCTGTTGCGTTGGAGTCCGGCTTTTTCGGCGTAGCCTGCGGCGATGTCCGCAATGCTTGGCCCCTGGGTGCCCTGCCGGGAATCCTCTGCCGGGCCAGGCTTTTCCTGCGCTGGCTTTTCCTGCGCTGGCTTTTCCTGCGCAGGCTTTTCGTGGGGGCCGGATCCGTTGGCGACGGTCATTGGTGCTCCTGCCGGGAGAGGATTTCATAGCGCGGATTGAACATGGTGGGCATCCCGTCCCGCGGAGTGACCATGCCTTCGAGCCGTAGGACAGTCCCGGGTTCGATGCCGGGCACCTTGCGGCGCCCGAGCCAGATGACGCGCAAGCGGGTCAACGGACCCGTGTCGCCCCTGTGCGCAATCCGATCGACGACGATCGCCGAGAAGTGTGCTTGCTCATTGGCGGGCTGGTAGGTCACCGACTCGATGAAACCCGTGCAGTCGACTCGGCCCCGCACGGGGAGCTCAGTGAGGGGCCGGGACGCCGGGCTGCCGGGGTCGGCAGCGGCGCGAGCCGCTTTGTCAGCCAATCTGGGTGATCTCCGGGCCGCGTTCGGGTTGCTGAAGCTCCGGCGTTTCATGGGGAGCACCCTGCTGCCCGGGGGCTACGGCGTCCTTGGGCAGCTTCAGCTGAAGCAGCTCACGGGGCGGCATGGGGTTGTCTCCGCGAATGACCACAACCTTGCGGAAGAGGTTCTCCAGTCCTTCGGCCGCGTCCCGATCCAAAGCGGCGTGGCCGCCGATGACACCACGGAGGAACCAGCGGGGTCCATCCACGCCCATGAATCGAGCAGCCCGGAAGCCACGCCCGCCGTCGGCGGATTCGGTAGGAAGTTTGGCGACGAGTTCCGTGCCGAAGGTGCCGACGATTTCTTCGACTTCGCCTCCTTGGCTGGACACGGACTGGCCGATTTGTTCGCGGATCTCGTCCCACAGCCCTTCGGAACGTGGAGCGGCAAACGCCTGGAGCTGGAGGCTCGAGCCATCGAGGTCCATGGTGACCGCCACTACCCGCTGGGTTGCCTCTTCCACCTCGAGGCGCAGTTGAAGGCCCTCGGAAGGTTCGATCAGCAGGGCGCCAAGATCCACGTAGCCATCTTGGCTATCAATTTCGCTGGCATCCAATGGCCCCCTGGACAGACGGAAGTCGCCCTTGGCGGCTCCACTGGCTACCGTGCCGGCGTCCTGCCGCGACGCCGTGGCATCGGCCTGCTCAGTGCCGTTGTCTTGCGGCTGCTCAGCCTTGGACTTCTTTCCGCGCCCAAAAAGCATCGGGTTGTCTCCTTAGTAGTGGTCTATCCCCCCAGTAAACCGCAGACTGCCCGTCAACTCGCGGGCAGCATGACAATCAGCTCCGTACGGCGCCGATTGCCCGAGGGTTGTTGCTAGCTCACGGCCGGCGCGAAGCCTCCGGTGGATCCAAAGCCGCCGGTGCCGCGCGAGGTGTCGGACAACTCTTCCACGGAAACGAACTGCGCATACTCGACACGCTGGATCACCATTTGAGCAATTCTATCGCCGCGCTTGAGTTCGATTGCCTGGTTTTTGTCCGTATTCAAAAGCGTCACGGAAATTTCACCTCGATAGCCCGCATCAACCGTCCCGGGAGCGTTCACCACCGTGAGTCCGTGCTTGGTTGCCAGCCCTGATCGGGGGTGGATCAGTGCGACAAAGCCATTTGGCAGGGCGATTGAGACGCCCGTAGGAACGAGCTTCCGCTCTCCCGGAGCGAGCGATACGTCCGCGCGGGCGCGCAAGTCTGCGCCGGCGTCACCGGGGTGGGCGTACGACGGCGCTTCCAAACCGGCGTCGAGCATTTTCAGTTGGACCTGAAGGGTCGGCGCACCGTATTCGGCGGAGGTGTCTGCTGGGTTGGCTACTGCTGTCTCGTGGCTCACAGTCACATATTCTATCGTCCGCGGGATACTGCCCCGGTTGCGGTCGCAGGGCGGTCGCAGGGCGGTCGCCGGGCAAGGGCGCGTTAATTCCGGGGGCCACAGTCCCGATAAGCTGGTGGTATGCCTGAATCGACTGCTTCCGTACCCGTGCCGCACCATTCCTCAAGTGAAACGGGCGTCCTGTTTACGGAAAAGCTGTGGCCTTCCGCCTGGATTTGGATTGTCGTGGTCGGCTTCTCCGCCGCGGGCATCCTGATGTTCGCGCCGATCAGCATCACCGCGGGCATTATCGCCGCGCTGGTTCTCTTCGCGATCATGACCACCATGCTGGTGTTGTCCACTGCCGCGATTGTGGTGGACCGCGACACCGTCCAAGTGGGACGCGCCAGCATCCAGCGCGAGTTCGTCGGCGCTGTCACCGCATTCCGCAAGGACGAAGCCACCGCAGAGCGCGGTGTCCGCCTCCATGGACTGGCGTTCCTGTGCCTCCGCGGCTGGATAGATCCCGTGGTGCGTATCGAAATCACCGACCCGGCGGACCGCACCCCTTACTGGCTGACGTCCACGCGCCGCCCCGAAGAACTCGTGGCAGCGCTGTCCAAACCGGCTGCCGCCTAGGGCCGCCCCTTAGGCCCGCCCCGCCTCATTTGCCTGCCCCGGGGATCAGAACAGTTCCCGCGGCTAGCTTTCGCATTCCTTGCAGTAAAGATGCCCGTCCTTCTCCCGCGCAATCTGGGAGCGGTGCTTAACCAGGAAGCAGTTGAAACAGGTGAATTCGTCCGCCTGCGGAGGCAGGACGCGGACCAGCAGCTCTTCGCCAGACAAGTCCGCCCCGGGGAGCTCGTAGGCATCAGCCAGATCAGTCTCATCGATGTCAACAGCCGATGATGACTGTTTCTCGGTGCGATGCGACTTGAGTTCCTCAATCGAGTCCTCGGTGTCTTCTTCCGTCTTCCGAGGGGCATCGTAGTCCGTTGCCATGGTCCCTTCTTCGTTCTCCCTGGTGTTTCACGCAGGCCTTGCGGCCCTGTCGACCAGAACCTGCTCCGGTCTAAGGATGTAACGCGGCAAGCCACATTTTTGTGCCCGATACCGGGCAGATTGTCCTCCCGGCAGACTCGAATGTCCATACCCCCAACGGTGGTCTCCTGCGTAGGTGACTGCCGGAAAATCGCGGAATATCGCGGCGCGCCCTTTGTCCTAGTAGGAAAAGGTCCTACCGGGTGGCAGAGTTTCGAATGTCAGATAGGCCATGGTGGAGGATTTTATGCGGGATCTACGGCTGGTTGGCGTCCACGACGACGGCGGACATCTCCTGTTGAGCGGTACCGGCGGCGAGATGTTCCAGCTTCCGATTGATGAGGCGTTGCGGTTTGCAGCGAGCCGGACACCTGCCCAGGTGGCCGCACGCGCCTCCATCACGCCCGTCGCCATGTCCCCCCGTGACATTCAGTCACGTATCCGCAGCGGCGCTACGGCCGCGGAGGTGGCGGAGCTGTCCGGGCTGCCGCTCGCCAACGTGCAGCGGTATGAGGGTCCCGTTCTTGCCGAGCGCGAGTACATCGCCCAGCAAGCCCGCAAAGTCGAAGTCGCCGCCCCGGCCCCCGGCCAGGACACCTACCGCGCAGCATTCGGCGACGACCCCGCAAGCCTGGGCGAGATGGTTGCACACCGGCTTAGGGCCCACGGGATCGATTCGTCTGCGGTGGAGTGGGATTCCTGGCGTCGGAGCGATGGGGCGTGGACCGTCGTCGCACGCTTCGAAACAAAGCCGGGCAGCCTGGAGAGCATCGGCGAAGAGCCACCCGCGATGTGGACGTTCCATCCCGCCCGCAAAACCATCCAGAATGCCAACCGCTGGGCCCAGCAGCTCAGCGAACTGGAACCCCTTGATGGCCCTGTACCGCCCCGACGACTCGCGGCCGTCTCTGACCGGCCCTTTGATTTTGAGGCCGACGCCGGGACCGCCGCCCGTGCGGCCGCCGCCGCAGCCACCAAGGAAGCCGATGGGCTCCTTGACATGCTGCGCTCACGTCGCGGACAGCGGCTGGGACTTGACGAAGACAGCGATGACGCCTTGGCCCTGCTTCTGAGCAGCGGCGTTCCGGCTGCGCATCCGCGGCCCGGCGACACCGAAGACGGACCCGCGGACCAGGAATCAGCTGACAAAGAGTCACAAGACACAGACACGGACGAGCAGGTAGAAGCCGAATCCGCCCCCAGCCGCCGTGACGCACGTGCATCCATGCTGTCCCGGTTGAGCTTGGCCCCGAAGCATGACGACAAGGAAGACGACTCCCTCCATCTTCACGATGGCGTCAGCACGGATACCCGGGAAATTACGGTGATCCCAAGTCCCCTGCGCCCCGTGACGCTACTGCGCGGCAGGAACGACAACGACGCGCAGACCGGCCAGGACGAGGCGCCAACCCAGGGACCAGCTTCACCGCGAGCCGGCTTGGACGAACTTCTCGGCGGAGGCCCCCGGCGGGAACGCGAAGAGCCGAAGCCCACCCCTTCTGGCCAGAAGGATGAAGAATCTTCCGATGCGGCGCCGGCCGAGCGTCAACCGTCACGGCCCAAGCGCTCCAGCATCCCGAGCTGGGATGACATCCTCTTCGGAACGCGCGGGGACTAGGCAGTTTTCAGTTCGCAGCAGCTTCAGCTGGCGCCGTGCCAAAGGCAAGCGTCGACGTCGAACGGCAGCAACTGATCCCGGCTCGCCATGAGGTTGGCCCCGTGTGCCGTGACCCTGCGCATGTAGTGGCGGCGGCATAGGGTCTCGTATCCGACGACGGGTTGCGATGCTTCGGCTCGCTCCGGAATAGCCTCCGCTCGGTCGGCCTCCATTCCACCGTCCATGGCGACGTCGCCCACCACGACCTGCTCGCCTTCGACCACCATGATGCCGTCCACCGTCCGCGCATTGTGTGTTGCCCGGCGGCCGCACCAACAAAGCGCTTCAACCTGCAGGACCTGGACCCTGTCCGCGAGCTCCACGAAACGCTGGGATCCAGGGAACAGCCGCGTGCGGAAGTCCGACGTGATTCCGAAAGCGAACACGTCAACGCCCATCTCATCAACCACGCGCGCCAACTGTTCCACTTGCTCCGGCGAGTAGAACTGGGCTTCATCACAGATCAGGTAGTCCACCTTGAGGCCCGTCGTCCGGCGTCGGACAACTTCGTCCCAGAAATCGGTAGCGTCAATGACCTCCACCGCGTCCGTCTGGAGCCCGAGCCTGCTGGAGATGACGGAACCGCCGGCGCGGTCGTTGCAACTGAAGCGGACCCCGCCCCGGCCGCGGGCACGGTGGTTGTAGTCCATCTGCAAGGCAAGGGTGGACTTGCCGCAGTCCATGGTTCCGGAAAAGAAAATGAGCTCAGCCACGGCGGCCTTTGGGACCTCCGGCCTGGAAGCAGAGCAGCGGAACTTCGCGCTCCGCCTTGGTCAGCGAACCGTGTTGCCCCACCACTTCCAAGGCCGTGGGGCGGACGCGGCGGACGTCATAGAGCGCCAAAGTGTCCCGGGCGGCGATCATGACATCTCCGATCCGGGGCGAAACCTCCGGTCGCAGGACCCCGAAGAGCCCCGCCTCAAGGGCCTGCTCACGGGTGAAGGCCCAGATCCGGTCGCCGAAGCGGGCGCGCCAGGCATCCAACAGGGCATCCCGGTGAAGCTCTCCCGCGTCGGGTTCCAGGTACAGGTGGACCATGCGTGGCTCGCCTGCCGTGTGCCGGACCCCGGCAATAAGGGCGGGATCGGCGGAGTAGTCGATGCGCTGCGACTCCGGGACGTCAAGCATTCCATGGTCGCCGGTGAGCAGGATGGTTGTCCCCGCGGGCAGTGAGGCAGAGAGCCTCTTGACCGTTGAGTCGATTTCTTCGAGCTGGTGCTCCCAGCGATCGGACTGGCAGCCGTAGCGGTGCCCGGCCTTGTCCAGCTCGTTGACGTAGAAGTACATGAGCGAACTGGTTCCCGCGGCCATTTCCTCCCCCGCCGCTGCCGTTCGGGCGTGGAGCGAGCTGCCACCCACGAACCGGCTTCCGCGGAGCGCCGCGCGGGTCATCGGTGACGCGCCGAACTGGGGCAGGCTCACTGTGACGACGTCGGCGTCGGCAGCCACTCGTTCGAAAATCGTCGGGAACGGCTGCCAGCGCAGGGGGTCGACTCCAGCGTCCCAATTGCCGAGCAAGTTGACTACCTTGTCCTGGGCGGGATCCAGGACGTCATAGCCCACCATGCCGTGTTCACCCGGCGTACGGCCGGTTCCCAGGCTGGCCAAGGACGATGCCGTGGTGGAAGGAAAGGCTGAATCAAGCCACACCGGAACGGCTCCCTGCCCCGAATTCGCAATTGACCTCAGAAACGGGGTGTGGGCTGCCTTCTGCTTCAGAAGATTGCGTCCCAGGCCATCAGCGAGAACCACGCAGACGCGTTGCGATGCAGGCAATTGCAGTTTGTTCTCGAAGCCGGGCAGGCCCATGCTCGCTGCGGCGCTGGTGAAGACCTCGGCGATCGATTTGCTGCCATACAGCGGCGCGCCGGGAAGCTCAGGGACGGTGCTGGAAACAGGGACGGTGTCCTGGGCGACGGGTTCCGACGTCGTCATCAGCGCTGGTGCCCGCGGCTCAGCCTGTTGCCGAAGACGCCCGAGCGGAGTCGCGGACCGGAGAGGGTACCCGGGTGGACTGCAGGCCCGGGAGCGCCAGTGTTGACAGCCCGCAGTGCGCGGGCAAAGATCTTCGCGTCCTGGACGGCCCTGGGTCCGTCGGCCTCGGAGCTGATCCGCAGCACGATGTCCTCCTGGGAAATGGTGCCCGTGTACCCATGGTCGGCTTCGCACTGGGGATCGCCGCAGCTCGCGGGTCCCACATCCAGGCGTTGGCCACCGGACCAGGCAATCGAGAGGGTCAGCTCCCTGACGGGGTCGCTTGGAGTGTAGTTCTGCGGCTGCGCATACATGTAGCTGAGGACCACCGAGCGGATCTGTGCCACGGGCACGGACTCCGTGGAAATCTGGGCAACGATCTGCTCGCCGGCTTCGTCAAGCTGCTGGTCGTCGACGTGGGTGATCACCAGCATGTCCTCGGTGAGGACCAGGACCGTGATGTGCCGCCGGACCTCGGCACGGTCGAAATGCGTTTCCAAATGCACCAGGTGCGCAAGGCAATCACGCCCGTCCAAGGCGTCGGCCACAACATCGGCAACAAGGACAGGATAGAAACCTGCCCGCTGAAGTGCCTGGTCCAGGCTCTGCCCCTGCGAGCTGTGGTTGTGTGCTGCATGGTGCCCGGTGGTAGCCGGACCGGACGGAGGCGTCGGGGACTTCGAGCTCATTCCCCCATTTTCACAGATCGGCTGGGGACTTCATAACCGTCCGGCCCTCGTAGGGTCAACTGTCCGGTCAGCTGAGCATCGCACGGCGCGCGCTGTCGGTACGCTGTGCGGCGTTCCCGATCCATACCTCGGCGGCAAGGATTTTCGCGCCCCGGGTCCCGGCCAGGACGGGATTGAATTCCACCAGGGCAATCTCGGGGTGTTCATCCTTGAGGCGGACCAGCCGTGCGCCGAGGTCTTCGAGGGCCGCCACGTCCACCGCGGGCAGCCCTTGGTAGCCGAATAGTTTCAGCGAAGCCCGGGGTGCCCGGATGAAGTCGTGGAGGTCGGCGGCGGACAGCGGGGGCACCCGGTGCGCCCAATCGTCCAGGAGGTTCACTGCGTCTCCCGCCAAACCGAAAGAAACCACCGGCCCCAGGAGTGGATCCTCGATGGCGCGGAACGTGCAGCCCTGCCCGACGGAAACCATGGCCTGCACCTCGATGGCGGATGAACCGTAGGGCTCAAGGGTGCGACGCATCTGCGCGATGTTGCGCCGCAGCGAGTCCGCGTCCTCGATGTCCAGCCGCACACCACCGAGGTCCAGGCGGTGCCGGAGGGCAGGATCCGTGGTCTTGAGCACCACCGGCCAGCCGAGCCGTTCGGCGGCGGCTACCGCTTCGTCGTCACTCTCGAACACAGTGGACGGCACCACGGAAATGCCGTAGCGGACCAGCAGCGCGGCCGCTTCGCCGTCGTCGAGCCGGACCAATTGTTCCCCCGGGACAGAAGACAAGAGCCGTTCGATGTGTTCGCGGGTACCTTCTCGGTCGCAACCCGCAGGCTCCACGAACATGCCTTGATCCCGGTCCAGCCACTTCGCGTAACGGACCACTGCCGCCAAGGCCGCCACCGCACTGCCCGCGCTGGAGTAGCAAGGAAGGGACGGACCGGACTCACCATTTGGGGCGAGCAATCCATCCAGTTGCACGGAACTATCAAGGATTCCCGTGAAAGCCGCCACGACCGGCTTGCCGGCCTCTGCCGCGCATTCGGCGAGCACTCCGGCGATCGCTTCCATCGTGAGGCTGCGGGACGGCACCATGGCCGCCACCACCGCATGCACGGAATCGTCCGCAAGATTCTCGCGGAGGCTGCGCCGCAACCCCTCCAGCGCAGCGGACTTCCCCGTATCCAGGTCTACGTCGGTGACAATCCTGTCGACGACGAGTCCCTGGGGCGCCGCGTTGTCCGCCACGACCTTCCCGAAGGCCGCGGAATTGCTATAGACGGCGAGCGCCGGACCCTTGGGCAAGGGCTGGCTGGAAACGATCTGGGCCACGTCCATGAGCTGCTCGATGGTTTCGACGGCGATGACCCCGGCCTGGCGCATCATCGCGTCCAGGGCCGCCACAGGCGCCAGCGTGGTCCTGACCACGTGCCCCGGCGGAAGGCGCAGCCCGGTGACATCCGATTTGGCAACAATGACCGGTTTGCTGCGCGACAAGCGGCGGGCCAGTCGGGAGAACTTGCGCGGATTGCCGATCGACTCCAAGTAGAGCCCGACGGCGACGGTATCCGGATCGTCTTCCCAGAACTGCATGACGTCATTGCCGGAGACATCGGCGCGGTTGCCGGCAGACAGGAACGAGGAAAGGCCCAGGCCCCGGCGGCTCGCTGCCGCGTAGACGGAAACGCCAATGGCCGCGGATTGCGAAAACAGCCCCAATCCCCCGCGCCTGGGCAGGCTCGGGGCCATCGACGCATTGAGGGAAACGTCCGGGTTCGTGTTCACGATCCCCAAAGACTCGGGACCGATCACGCGCATCCCATAGGACCTGGCCCGGCGCACCAGGTCCCGCTGCCTCCGCAGCCCCCGTTCGCCGTCGTCGGCATACCCGGCGGTGGCGACAACCAGCCCTTTGACCCCTGCCGCCCCGCACTCGTCCACAACTTTCGGCACTTCTTCGTATGGCACTGCGATGATGGCGAGCTGCACCGGTCCGGGGACGTCGGCGATCCGGGCGAAGGACTTCATGCCGGCCAGTTCGAAAGCCTCGGGGTTGACCGCATAGACCGCGCCAGTGAAGCCACCCTCCAGGATGTGTTCAAGCAACTGGTGCCCGACCGTTCCCCACCGGCGGCTGGCACCCACCACAGCGATCGACGACGGCGCCAGCAAGTCCCGTACGCTGCGGGCCTCGGCGCGGTGTTCCCGGGATTCCATGACGGCCAGGGATTTTTCGGTGGGGTCGATGTTGAAGTCGACGCTGACGACGCCGTCGTCGAATTTGCGCACAAGCTCGTAGCCGGCATCGGCGAAGACCCGGAGCATTTTGCGGTTCTCCGGCAGGACCTCGGCCGTGAAGCGGCGGATGCCGTTCTCCCGGGCGGCCGCCGCCAAGTGTTCGAGCAGGATAGAGCCGATGCCCCGGCCCTGCTGGACATCGGAAATGTTGAAGGCCACTTCGGCCTCGGTGGGATCACCAAGCCGGTCATATCGGCCGACGCCCACGATCTCTCCGCCGATGGTGATGACGAACGCCACCCGGTCCCTGTGGTCCACCTCGGTGAAGCGGCGCAGTTCCTTGCTGGAGAGCCTGGATTTGAACGAGAAGAACCGCATATAGATGGAAGTCTCGGACTGCGCGGTGTGGAAGGCCTGGAGCGCGTCGGCGTCTTCGGGTGAGATAGGTCTCAAGTGGGCCGTTCCGCCGTCGCGAAGCACGACATCGGCCTCCCAATATTCCGGATATACGCCGGCGCCGGGCTGATCCACCATAGGCTTAGCCTAGCTAAGTCTTCCGCAGTACACGTTTAAGGATCCACCGACTCCATGGCACGCAGCCAAAGTCCCTCCCGCGCAAACGCGGCCTCGGCCGCCGTCGACGGGGACTTCACTGAGAACATCATCGATATCGACGTCACTTCCGAAATGGAAGGCTCCTTCCTGGAGTACGCATATTCGGTGATCTATTCCCGCGCGCTCCCCGATGCGCGCGACGGCCTCAAACCCGTCCAGCGACGCATCTTGTACATGATGAGCGACATGGGCCTGCGCCCGGACCGCGGGCATGTGAAGAGTGCCCGCGTGGTGGGCGAAGTCATGGGAAAGCTGCACCCACACGGTGATGCGGCCATCTATGACGCCATGGTGCGCATGGCACAGGACTTCTCGCTGCGCTTGCCCCTGATTGACGGGCACGGCAACTTCGGTTCGCTCGACGACGGCCCGGCCGCACCGCGTTACACGGAGGCCCGGCTCGCCGCGGCCGCGATGACGATGACCGAGCACCTCGACGAAGACGTGGTGGACTTCGTCCCCAACTACGACAACCAGCTCACCCAGCCGGATGTCCTGCCCGCGGCCTTCCCCAATTTGCTGGTCAACGGCACCACGGGCATTGCCGTCGGCATGGCCACCAACATGGCTCCCCACAACCTCGTGGAAGTCATCGCGGCCGCCCGGCACCTCATCGCCAATCCGGACGCCACGTTGGAAGACGTCATGCGGTTCGTGCCCGGCCCGGACTTGCCAACAGGCGGCCGGATCGTGGGGCTGGACGGAATCCGTGATGCCTATGCCACGGGACGCGGTTCGTTCAAGACCCGCGCCAAGGTGGAGATCGAGCAGCTGACCGCGCGCCGCACCGGCCTGGTGGTGACCGAACTCCCCTACATGGTGGGTCCGGAGAAGGTCATCGAGAAGATCAAGGATGCCGTCAACGCCAAAAAGCTGACTGGCATCAGCGATGTCATGGACCTCACTGACCGCAAGCACGGGCTGCGGCTCGTGATAGAGATCAAAAACGGCTTCAACCCCAACGCCGTGCTGCAACAGCTCTACCGGTTCACGCCGATGGAAGACTCCTTCGGCATCAACAACGTGACCCTGGTGGATGGGCAGCCGCAGACCTTGGGCTTGCTCCAGCTCCTGCAGGTGTACGTCGGCCACCGCATTTCCGTTGTACGCCGTCGCACAGCCTTCCGGCTGGGCAAGAAGAAGGACCGCCTCCACCTGGTGGAGGGCCTGTTGGTCGCGATCGTGGACATCGACGAGGTCATCCAGATCATCCGTTCCTCGGACGAGGCAGCTGCGGCCCGCGAACGGCTGATGTCCATCTACGACCTGTCCGAGATCCAGGCCAACTACATCCTCGAGCTTCGCCTGCGCCAACTGACCAAATACTCGCGCATCGAACTCGAAAAGGAGCAGGAAGAACTGCGCCGGGAGATCGCCGAACTCGAGGCGATCCTGGCGTCCGATGTGCTCCTGCGCGAGCTCGTGTCCGGAGAATTGGCCGAAGTGTCCGAGAAGTACGGCACCCCGCGACGCACGGTTCTCCTCGAGTCCGAGGCTGTTTCACCCACCGTCGCCGCGGCGCTCGCAGCAGCCGTCCCGGCCGGCAAGGGCAAGGCCGCCGCGCTTCCACTCGAAATCCCCGATGACCCCTGCTGGGCACTCCTCAGCGCCTCCGGCCAGATCGCCCGGACCTCCAACCAGGAGCCACTGGCCGAATCCGGCCCGCGGAGCAAGCATGACGTCTACCGCTCCGTGGTCAAGACGACTGCGCGGGGCGAAATCGGCGCCGTCACCTCGCAAGGCCGCATGCTCCGGGTACAGGTCATGGATATGCCGGCGCTGCCGCCCATGTCCGGCCTGCCCAATCTTGCCGGGGGTGTCGCGGCGAAGGACTTCATCACCCTGCTCAAGGGCGAAACGCTCGTGGCGTTCGTGCCGCTGGATGCCGTGTTGGCCATCGGAACGGTCCAGGGCGTGGTCAAGCGCGTCCAGCCGGACTACCCGTTGAACCGTGAAGACTGGGAAGTCATTGCGCTCAAGGACAAGGACACTGTGGTTGGCGTGGAGCCTGCACAGGACGACGACGTCGACCTCGTCTTCGTGACCCGGCTTGCGCAGCTTTTGCGTTTCAGCGCCTCTGCCGTTCGGCCGCAGGGCCGCACCGCGGGCGGCATGGCGGGTATCAAGCTTGCGGACGGCGACGAGGTCATCCACTTCGGCACGGTGCGCGCCAACGACCCCGCCGCCGTCGTCGTGACGATCGCGGGCAGCAACGGCGCGCTGCCGGGGACTGCTCCGGGCACGGCGAAGATCACCGCGTTCGAGGAGTATCCGGCCAAGGGCCGGGCCACGGCAGGCGTACGGGCCCACCGTTTCCTCAAGGGTGAAGACACACTGCTGCTCGGGTGGGCGGGTCACGGCCCGGCGAAGGCGTCATCCAGCGCCGGCGTTGCCCGTGCCCTCCCACAGGAGCATGGCCGCCGCGACGGCTCCGGCGTTCCCCTCTCCCAGCCCGTGGATGCCGTAGGTGCGAGTATGGCGTGGGAAGAAGGGAACGCCGAGGAAAATTGACCGGAAGCAGCTGTTGAAGGCTTAGTCCCGAATGCGCTTTGTCCTGACTGAGCTGAGCTACATCGTGGCTGAGCTACATCGTGGCGATGCTGATGATATTTCCTTCCGAATCGAGGAACCAGGCTCCCCTTTCGCCGTCCGGCATGGTGGCTACGCCGTTTTCGGTTTTCAAGCCCGGGAAGTCGTATTCTTCGAAAACGACTCCGCGGCCCCTGAGATCGGCCATGTCCTGGTCCAGGTCCGTGCTCTGGAATCCCAACTGGGTGTTCTTCGCGGTCCCGGCATTGGGCGTCTCGTAGAGCAGGAAGGCCGTGCCGTTGGCGCACTTGTACGTCAGGTTGTCTGTGGCCTCCGGGTTATCCGGTTCGAGGCCGAGCTTGTCGCGGTAGAAATCGCGGGCGCGGGCGATATCGCTGGCAGGGAGCACGCCGGCGACGTTTAGATCCTTTAGCATGGCAGTTTCACTTTCCAGGCTTCCCCAGCAGCTAACTTTACTCCTGATCGGGCTGATCAGACCTGGGATGGGTCCCTCTCCGGGTAGTGTGACCGGATCGGGAATTCGAGCCCTAGACTACTGCCATGCCGATCATTCCCGATGACAAGGACTGGACCTGGGTCCTGTCCACGCCCTGTCCCGAATGCGGCTTCGACGCCGCCACTGTGACCCCGTCCACCGTGCCGGGGACAGTCCTGAACATGCTGCCGCGCTGGCGGGCCGTTCTGCGCCGGGAAGACGCATCAACGCGCCCGGACGAACACACGTGGTCGCCCTTGGAGTATGCCTGCCACGTACGGGATGTCTTCAGCCTCTTCGACCAGCGCCTGAACCTGATGCTGCGCGAGGACGACGCCCATTTCGCCAACTGGGACCAGGACAAGGCCGCGATCGACGGCGACTATGCCAATACGGACCCCGCGGAAGTGGCTGCGCAGCTGGCCGCCGAGGGCACTCAAATTGCCAACTCCTTCGCCGCTGTCCACGAAGATGAGTGGCCCCGCACCGGGGTCCGCAGCAACGGCTCCACGTTCACCGTGCTGACGTTTGCGCAGTACTTCCTGCACGACGTCGTCCATCACCTCCACGACGTGGACGGCTAGGCGCTGCAATGTCGTGGAAAGACACGCGGGCAACCCGTCTCTTCAATATTGACCTGCCTATCGTCCTTGGCCCGTTCGGTGGCCTGTCATCGGTGGAGCTGTCTGCCACGGTCAGTGAGGCCGGCGGGCTGGGTTCCTACGGCCTCTACGGATACGATGCGGAGCGGATTGCCACCACGGCCCGCGAACTCAGGGAGGCCACCGGGAAACCGTTCGCACTGAATCTCTGGCTCCCCATCGAGGGCGAAGAGCCGCCAACCGTGGACGCCCCGCAGTTCGCCGCCTACGTGGATATCCTCCGGCCGTATTTCGAGCTTGTGGGTGTGGAACCACCCACGCAACCGGACACATACCTGCCCGATCTGCACGAACAGATTCAAGCGGCCGTCGACGCCCGCCCGGCCGTGCTGAGCTTCGTGTTCGGTGTTCCGTCTGAGGCTGTCATCGAACAGGCCCACCGGAACGGCATCGTGGTGGTGGGTACTGCAACCACCGTTGACGAAGCCGTGGGCTTGGATGCCGGCGGCGCTGACGCCATCGTCGCCACGGGCATGGAGGCCGGCGGACATCGGGTTTCCTTCCTGCGCGCCCCGGAGGACTCGCTCGTTGGAACCATGGCCCTGGTGCCCCAGGTGGTGGATGCCGTCTCGGTTCCAGTCATCGCCGCAGGCGGTATCTCTGATGGCCGCGGGGTCGCTGCCGCGTTGGCACTTGGCGCGGACGCGGTCCAGATCGGTTCAGCCTTTCTGGCCACGCGCCAGTCAGCCATCAGTCCGGCGCACCTGGCCGCGATGCGCGGACCCGACGCCGCCCACACGGTCCTGACCCGTGCCCTCAGCGGCCGCTTGGCACGCGGCATCCCCAACAGGATCATCGCGGAGCTCGCCGATCCTGCCACCCATGCCCCGTTCCCGATCCAGAACTGGCTGACGGGCAAGTTCCGGCCCGCCGCTGCGGCACAGGGAATCCCGGGCCTGATGTCGCTGTGGGCAGGCCAATCGACACCGCTCATCCGGGAGGACGACGCGCGGAAGCTCGTGGACAATATCGTCGAGTCCGTGGACGCCACCTTCGGGCGACTCCTCGGCTAGTTTCCGTGCACCAGTGCCGGGAGGGCCGACGGCGAACCCAGGTCCAGCCGGACGTCTCCCCCGGCGATGTCGGCCGGGTTGTGGGTCACCAGGACCACTGTGACGTCCTTCAGCCCCATGCGCAGCTCCGCCATCATCAGGCGTCCGGCCTCGGCGTCGAGATGGGCCGTCGGCTCGTCCAGGAGGAGGACAGCTGCGCCGGTCAGGAGCGTGCGCGCCATGGCGAGCCGTTGGCGTTCACCGCCGCTCAGGAACGAACCCGAGGGACCTATGCGGCTATTAAGGCCAGCGGGAAGCCCGGACACCAATCCGGAAAGCCCGACGGCGCCCAAGGCCTTGTACATGTCCGCCTCTGAAGGCTTGCGGTCGGCCGGGCGGGCGAGCAGCAGGTTGCCTCGGATTGTGGAGTCGAAGAGGTGGGCTTCCTGGGGACACCACGCGGCATTCCCGCTGACGTACGCACTCCCGGATGACGCGGGCAGGAAGCCAAGCAGCACGGAGAGCAAGGTGGATTTCCCCGAACCGGAGGGCCCCGTGACCGCGAGCCATCGTCCGGGGGCCGCTTCGGCGCTGAGCCCGCCGAAGACGGGCGCGCCGCCGGGCCAGGACGCTTCGAGGCCATCCAGCAGCAGCCCCGCAGAGCCGTCGGGTCGCTCCGGCAGCGTCAACACGCCGCCGTCGGCTTCTGAGGCGTCAAAGGCTCCGGACTGGGCGATCCGCCGCAATACGGCGGCTAAAGCCGGACCCTGCCGCACAGCAGACGCTACCGCCCCGTATGGTTCCGCGAGCGCGAGCTGAACAAGGACGATGACGGCCAGCACAGCCGGCGCAACAGTTCCGGTTTGCACCGACGGTGCGGCGAGAAGGCCCGCCCCCAGCGCTCCCAGGGTGCCGGCAAGCACGGTCAATCCCTGGCCTATACCATCAGCCCACGCGGAACGCTGTGCGGCTGCGGTGGCGGCGTTGTCCCTCAGGGTCAAGGACGACAGAACTGTGCCGGCCACGCCATTGGCGCTGAGCTCCGCGCGGGCGTCGAGGGCTGCGGCAACGTCGCGCAGCACGAGTGAGCGCAGTTGCTGCTCTGAGCGCGCCGCGTTGCGGTCCGCCACCAGGGCAAGAAGAGGAGCCAGGACGAGGCCAACCACGGCGCTCGCGACCACCGCCGGCACGGCGGCGGGAACCAGAAGCGCCGAGGCGACCACTGCAGACACCGCGACGGCAAGGGCGGAGAGCGGCGGCAGGACAACGCGTGGCAGTACGTCCCGCAGCGTATCGACGTCGTCCACCACCGCTCCGAGGACATTGCCGCCCTGCAGGAGCTGCCGCAAGGACAGCGCCCGGGCGCTGAGAGTCGCCCAGAGCGCGCCCCGGAGCTTTGTCATCGCGGCGAAGACGGTGTCGTGCACGACGAGCCGTTCGGAGTACCGCAGCACCGCCCGGCCAATGCCGAAGAACCGGACGCCCACGATCGCTCCGAGCAAGTACAGGATGGGCGGTTGTTCGCTGGCCCGGATGATGAGCCAGCCGGACAGCCCGGACAACGCCACGGCAAACAGGGCGGCGAGCGCCGCGATCAGCACGGCACCGGCAAACTTGTAGCGGACGGGTGCAAGGATGCGCGCGAGGGCCCTGAGCGTGGCGATTGCGGTGGGGGGTTCAATTCCCCCGTCCGGGGTGCTTCCGGGGTTCGCGTCCCGCTGGACCTGAGCTGGCGCGGGTGCGGCGGATTCCAGGCTCACGGGGCCGGCTTGCTCCTGCCCAGTCCTTCGATCGATCTCTCCGCCGTCGATCCCCCCGCCGTCGACGTTCACGCCGTCGACCTTCACTACGTTGTCCGCCAGTTTCCGGGTCGCGGCGTCGTGGGCAACCAGGATGACAGTCGCGGACCCTCGCAGCCCCGCGATTGCCGAACGGATGGCGTCCGCGGACGCGACGTCGAGATGCGCGGTGGGTTCGTCGAGCAGCAGGACAGTGGCACCCGCGTCGAGGCGCGCCAAGCCGCGGGCCACGGCCACCCGCCGCACTTCGCCAGGGCTCAACTCGGCGGGATGCTTGAACGCGAGGTGCTCCGCGGCAGCCTGCTCGAGGCAACGCATGGCCCCCGCGATGTCCGTATCGGGCGTGGACCCGGGGTCCATCGACGCAAGGGCCTGGGACGCGAAGTCCGGGTTGCCGCCGTTCAGGTAAAGGACGATCTCGTCCAGCACGGAACCGGCAACCATGACGGGATGCTGCGGCACCCAAGCCACCACACCGGCGCCCAGGCCGGTAACGGAACCCTCGATGGTTGCCTGCGGACCGTCGCCGATCGTACCGGCGAGGACACCAAGGATGGTGCTCTTGCCCGAACCGCTGCGGCCGTCAAGGGCCGTGATCCGCCCCACTGGAGCCTTGAAGTCGATGGGCCCGACGGCGGGAGTCCCCCTTCCCGCATATCTCACCGTCAGTCCGGTGACCACGACAGCGCCGGAAACTTCGGTGCCGGAAACATCATTCAGCGGACGGCCCGCCGGCGACTCCAGCACGGCGTTGGCTGCGGCCAACGCCTCACGCCCGTCGTCGCTGGCATGGTGGGCTGTGCCCAGCTCGCGCAGGGGAAGATAGCAATCGGGGGCGAGGATGAGGGCCAGCAGGCCTGCTTCCAGGCCCATGTCGCCCGCCACGAGTCGCACGCCGATGAAGACGGCCACGACGGCGACGGAGATGGTGGCTATCAGCTCCAGGGCGAGGGCGGACAAGAAGGCAGTCCGCAGGGTTCCCATGGTGCGCGAGCGGTATTCCTCGGAGAGGTCCTCGAGGGCTGCGCGCTGTTCGCCCGCCCGGCCCAGTCCCACCAGCACCGGAAGTCCCTTGGCCAACTCCAGGATGTGCCCCGAGAGCTTCCGCAGCGTGGATTGGGCTTCGTGGACCCTGTCCTCGGTGTGGCGGCCGATCAGCACCATGAACAGCGGGACCAGCGGCAAGGTCAGCACCACAACCACGGCACTGACCCAATCCGCGAAGAGGATCCGCACGCCGAGGAGCAAAGGCAACGCGGCGCAATTGACCAAGGCGGGCAGGAACTGGGTGTAGTAGTTGTCCAGTGCATCAAGTCCGCGGGTCGCGAGCACGGCCAGACCGCCATCGTTCACTTCGCCGACTCGTCCCGCAGCCCCGGCGCCGAGGGCGCGCCCCAGCAACCTGGACCTTAGCTCTTCCTTGACCCCGAGGGCCGCCCGACGCGCCGCGACTCCCTGGCCCCAGACCGTCAGCGACCGCAGGACCGCACCGGCGGCACCCCAGAGGAGTCCTTCGCGCCACCCCATGCCGCCCGCAGCAAGTCCGGACAACATCCCCGCGATCGCCTGCGCAATCAGGACCAGGGACAAAGCCTTGAGTGATGACAGCAAGCCAAGGACGTACAAGGCGGATCGGGTGGCGGGTCCGGCCGGCAGCTGGGGCTTCATCCGTTACTCGCTGGCGTCGCGGGGTGCGCGTTTGGCAGCTGGTCCGCCCGGCGCCGCATGACCGACCAGGACCTTCGCCGCGATAGCCGGCAGGAAACCATGTGCGGCCGGAATATGTGCGGCGCTCACCCGCCGCCGGAACACCCAGTAGGTCCAAGCCTGATACGCGATGACGAGGGGCAACCCGACGGCGGCCACGATGCTCATCAGCCCCAGGGTGTACGCCGAGGACGAGGCGTTGGAAATGGTGAGGTTGAAGGCCGGGTTCAGGGTGGAGGGAATGACCACAGGGAAGGCCGCACCGAAGATGGAGGCGGTGGCACACACCAGGAACGCACCCAGGGCTCCGAAGGCCTTGCCCTCGGCTCCCTTGCGGGCGAGTACCCACGCCCCTGCAGCTGCCAGGACTCCGAGGATCACGAGGATCCACGTCAACGGCTTGCCGCTGAGGAGCTGGACGGCCACCATCCATGCCAGCAGCGGCAGCAATGCGAGCGGGGCAAGCCGCACAAACCAGCGGCGCGCACGGTGGCGTACCTCGCCGTCGGTCTTCAGGGCCAGGAACGCCAGGGCGTGCACCAGGGCGAACGCGACGACGGCGAAACCGCCCAGCACGGCGTATCCGCTGAACCAGGCAAACGGTCCGCCCTGGCGGTCGCCATTCGCGTCAATCGGCAGCCCGGTGGTGGTCAAAGCGAGGGCAGCGCCGATGCCGAATGCGGCCGTGAACGAGCCCAGGGCGATGGCCCAGTCCCAGACGGTCCGCCAGCGCGCGGTGTCTACTTTGCCCCGGTACTCGAAAGCCACCGCCCGGAAGATCAAGGCCACCAGGACAATCAGCAGCGGCAGGTAGAGGGCCGAAAACAGCGAGGCGTACCAAAGCGGGAAGGCCGCGAAGGTGGCACCAGCCGCGGTCAGGAGCCACACTTCGTTTCCGTCCCACACCGGGCCGATCGTGTTCAGTAGCACCCGGCGATCGGTGTTGTTCCGGGCGAAGAGCTTCATGAGCATTCCGACGCCGAGGTCGAAGCCCTCCAGGAAGAGGTAACCCGTCCACAGCACGGCGATGGCCACGAACCAGACGGTTGGCAACAGTTCCATTCGAAAGATCCCTCTGCTTCCTAGTAGGCAAATGCCAGGACGTCGTCGCTGTCGCCGGGCTGGCCCGGGGCGCCGGGGGTCCCGCCGTCGTCGTCCTTCTTTTCCTTCTTTTCGCTGCCGCGAGCCTCAGCGAGCTCCGGCATCGCGGACACCACGCCTCCGCGGGCGTATTTGACCAGCAGCCGGACTTCCACCACCAGCAGGACCGCGTAGATGGAGGCCAACACCACCAATGAGGTGATGAGCTCAGCGGCGGAGACGCCCGGTGAAACTGCCGCGGCCGTGAACATGAACACCTGGTCGACGCCGCTCGCGTCAGGATTGGGCGCGACGACGAACGGCTGCCGGCCCATTTCGGTGAAGATCCAGCCGGCGGCGTTGGCGCCGAAGGGAGCCAGGATGCCGAAGACTGCCAGGCGCATGATCCAGCGGGATTGCGGCACCATGCCCTTGCGAGTCACCCACAGGGCAAGCAACGCGGCAAGAGCGGCGATGCCTCCGAAGCCGATCATCATGCGGAAGCCCCAATAGGTCACTTCCATGACGGGTACGTACTGGATTTCCTGACCGGCCCGATCGCCGTACAGCGGATTGTTCGGTAGGTGGGTGCCGTACTTGGCCTTGTACTCGTCCAGGAGGCTGTTGACGCCCTTTACCTCTGTGTTGAAATCGCCCTTGGCCAGGAAGGAGAGGATGCCGGGGACCTCGATCACGGCCACGATGTCGTTGCAGTTCTTGGAGCCGAGGTTGCCGATACTCAGCACCGAGAATCCGGTGCCGTCGTGGCAGGCGGCCTCGGCCGCGGCCATCTTCATGGGCTGTTGTTCGAACATCAGTTTGCCCTGCAAATCGCCCGTGATGGCAGTGCCGGCGAAAGAAATCATGGCGACGACGGCGCCGATCCGCAGGGAGTTGATCCACACCTTGTAGTCGGCCTTGTCCCGTCCGGGAACGTTGGCTTCGCCCGCGATGGCCCGGCCGTCCGCTCCGACGGTGTCAATGCCATCGTGGCGGCGGCGCCAGAGGTGGTACCAGGCGATGCCCAGAAGGAACGCACCGGCGACGGCCAGCGCGCCGAAGAGCGTGTGAGGCACGGCCACCATGGCGGTGTTGTTGGTGAAGACCGCCCAGGCGTCCGTCATGACGGGACGCCCGTTGACCATCGTGACGCCGACGGGGTGCTGCATCCAGGAGTTGGCCACGATGATGAAGTAGGCCGAGAAGACCGAACCGATCACGGCGATCCAAAGGCAGGCGAGGTGGACACCGCGCTTGAGCTGCTTCCAGCCGAAGATCCACAGCCCCAGGAAGGTCGATTCCACAAAGAACGCCAGAAGCGCTTCCAAGGCCAGGGGCGCACCGAACACGTCGCCGACGAATCGGCTGTATTCGCTCCAGGCCATGCCGAATTGGAATTCCTGCACGATGCCCGTGGCCACGCCCATGATGAAGTTGATGAGGAAGAGCTTGCCCCAGAACTTGGTCATCCGCAGGTATTCAACCTTGCCGGTGCGGTACCAGAGGGTCTGGATGACGGCCACCACAAGCCCCAGCCCGATGGTCAGCGGCACCATCATGAAGTGGTAGACCGTGGTGATTCCAAATTGCCAGCGTGCGATTTCCAAGGCGTCCATGGCTGTCCTAATTTATCCGGCTGCCCGCTATGCGGCGTCCATTTTCTACGTTGCGTAGAAACTACTTCTTCTACACAGTGTAGAACAAACCCCTGCGATGTCCCCACCACTCTTCCAGTGGCGTAACAGTGCCGCAAGGACACGCCGCGCCGCATGTTCTACCTCACGTAGAATCGCCGCCTGAAAAGCGGTAGATTGAGGGTGGAATGTTGGATCATCGCACTTCCCCCAGCTCAAGCAAGGGGCAGGGAAGTGCGGAAAGTAGGGATGCATTGATGGCAAGTCTTGGCGAACTGGAACGGGCGGTCATGGATCTCCTCTGGGCGGGCCAGGAGGCTGCGACAGCCAACAAACTTCGTGATCTGCTGGCGCAGGATTCTGCCGCCACAGATGGCATTGCAGGACACCAAGGCAAGGACCTCGCAGTCACCACAGTGCTGACGGTCTTGTCCCGCCTTGAGAAGAAGGGCCTCGTGGAGCGCGAACGTGGCACCCGCCCGCACCGCTACCAGGCTGTTTCCAGCCGTGCCGACCACACGGCGGACCTCATGCATGAGGCCCTGGGCTCCGCCCCGGACCGCGAAGCCGTACTGGCACGGTTCATTGGTTCCGTGAGCGAGAGTGAAGCCGCCACGCTGCGCAAGCTGCTCGGCAAAAACTAACCACCCATGTTCTGGACCTCATATTTTCTGGCGGTCCTTGCTTTGGTGCTGGCTTGGCCAGTTCCGGTCCTCTTGTCGCGCGCCGAATGGCCGGCACGCGCACCCTTCATGGCCATGGTCCTCTGGCAAGCCATCGCACTCGCCGGTGGCCTGTCCATGATCGGAGCCATGCTCGTCTACGGGCTTGAGCCCATCGGCGACAACCTCATTGCAGGCCTGCGTTCCTTGGCCGGCATGGTGCTTCACAACGAGCCCACCACGGCGCTGGGCTTCTGGCACTTGTTCGCTTTGTCCGCCGCGGCGCTGCTGAGCGCCCATCTCGTGTTTACCCTGCTGCTCACCTACGTCAAGATCGAACGGCAGCGGCGGAGGCACCGCGAACTCCTCGCGCTACTAGCCTCACCGTCCGACGACGGCCCTGGCACGGTGGTCATCAACCACGAGTCCCCCGTTGCATACTGCTTGCCCGGCGGCGCAAGGTCGGTGACCGTACTGTCCGACGGCCTCATGGCCGCCCTGGAGCCTGCCGAGCTGAGGGCCGTGCTCATCCACGAAAATGCCCATCTCTCGCAACGCCACGACCTTCTTCTGTGGGCCTTCGCGGCGTGGCGCCAGGCACTGCCCTGGTTCCCCACCACGCGACTCGCCCAGGTGGCGGTCAACTCCCTGATCGAGATGCTCGCCGATGATGTGGCGCTGCGCACCGAGAGCAAGGGAACGCTCATCAAGGCGATCGCGATCGTGGCCAGCGGTTCCGCGCGTCCCGTGGAGCGATTCGGCCCTCCCGGAACAAGCGAGCGGGACTCTTCCCCCGAAGACAGCTCGCTGAGTGGCACCGGCGGCGCCGATTCCCCGCGCACGACGGCGTCGCGCGTCAGCCGGCTGCTCTCACCCAAGCCGCCACTTCCGGCAGCTCAGCGTGCCTTGGTCCTCGCAGCGTCGGCCATGTTGCTCGCGGTGCCGACAGGCCTGCTGATTGTGCCGGGTTTTCTGGGCTGAACGGGGCACGACAGGCCCGCCTAACCCAGGAACACCGGATCAGGCGTCGATGCGTTCCCGGTCCAGGTCCGCAGCGCCGGCAATAATGAAGTCCTTGCGCGGGGCGACGTCCGATCCCATCAGCAGGTCAAAGGTGTCCTCCGCCATCTTGGCGTTCTCGATCCCCACCTTGCGGAGGGTACGGTGGCGCGGATCCATGGTGGTCTCGGCGAGCTGCTCGGCGTCCATTTCACCCAGGCCCTTGTAGCGCTGGATCGGCTCTTTGTAGCGCTTGCCTTCCTTGGCGAGCCTGGCCAGCAGGACGTGCAGTTCGGCCTCCGAGTACGTGTAGATCATCTCGTTGGCCTTCTGGCCCGCGTTGACGACTTCCACCCTGTGCAGCGGCGGTACAGCCGCATATACCCGGCCCTCGTCGATCATCGGACGCATGTACCGGAAGAACAACGTGAGCAGCAGCGTGCGGATGTGCGCGCCGTCGACGTCTGCATCGGTCATCAGGATCACCTTGCCGTAACGGGCGGCGTCGATGTCGAAGCTCCGGCCCGAACCGGCACCCACTACCTGGATGAGGGCCGCGCACTCTGCGTTGGAGAGCATGTCCCCCACCGAGGCTTTCTGCACATTCAGGATCTTGCCACGGATCGGCAACAACGCTTGGAAGTCCGAGGAGCGCGCCAGCTTGGCGGTGCCAAGGGCAGAGTCACCTTCCACGATGAACAGCTCGGAGCGTCCGACGTCGTCCGTGCGGCAATCTGCCAGCTTGGTGGGCATCGACGACGTTTCCAGCGCATTCTTCCGGCGCTGTGTTTCCTTGTGGACGCGGGCTGAGATGCGGGACTTCATCTCGCTGACGATCTTCTCGAGCAGCAGGGCGGACTGGGCTTTGTCGTTGCGGTTCGCCGAGTTCAAGCGCGCCGTGATTTCTTCCTCGACCACCTTGGCAACGATCGCCCTGACAGCCGAAGTGCCCAGGATTTCCTTGGTCTGGCCCTCGAACTGGGGCTCTGCCAAGCGGACCGTCAGCACTGCCGTCAGGCCGGCCAGGATGTCGTCCTTCTCAATCTTGTCGTTGCCCGCTTTGAGCTTGCGTGCGTTCGTTTCCACGGCCTTGCGGAAGGTCTTCAGGAGTGCCAGCTCGAAGCCTGCCTGGTGCGTGCCGCCCTTAGGCGTGGCGATGATATTGACGAAGCTTCGCATGGTGGTTTCGTAGCCGATCCCCCAGCGCAGCGCGATGTCCACTTCACAATCGCGTTCCACTTCGGCGATCTTGCTGTGCCCGTTTTCGTCAAGGACCGGAACGGTCTCCTTGAACTTGCCCGCACCGTGGAGCCGCCAAATATCAGTGACGCCCGAATCCGCGGCGAGGAAGTCGACGAACTCGGAAATGCCGCCGTCGTGATGGAAGATCTCTTGGTGCGGCCCGTTTTCGCCGGGCGTACCGGGGAGCCGGCGCTCATCGCAGACGGTGAGCTTGAGGCCCGGAACAAGGAAGGACGTTTGGCGGGCGCGCGCCGCGAGATCCTCGAGGGAAAACTTCGCGTCCGGGGTGAAGATTTGCCGGTCTGCCCAGTAGCGGATGCGGGTACCGGTAACGCCCCGTTTGGCTTTTCCGACGACGTCGAGCACCGAGCCTTCGACGAACGGTTCGAATACCGACGTCGGGCTGGGCTTCGAACCGATGTCCTTGAATCGTCCGGGCTCGCCCCGGCGGAAAGACATCTGGTAGGTCTTGCCGCCGCGGTCCACCTGCACGTCAAGACGGGCAGAGAGCGCGTTCACCACGGACGCGCCAACGCCGTGCAAACCGCCGGAAGCCGTGTAGGAGCCGCCACCGAACTTTCCGCCTGCGTGCAGTTTGGTGAAGACAACTTCGACGCCGGTGAGCCCGGTCTTGGGTTCCAGGTCCACCGGGATGCCGCGGCCGTCGTCGTGGATTTCCACCGAATTGTCCGCGTGCAGGATGATCTGGATGTCGTGCCCGAAGCCCGCCAGCGCTTCGTCCACTGAGTTGTCGATGATCTCCCACAGGCAGTGCATGAGCCCGCGTGAGTCGGTGGAGCCGATGTACATGCCCGGACGCTTGCGGACCGCCTCCAGGCCTTCCAAGACTGAAAGGTGCCGGGCGTTGTATTCAGAACTCGGTGCCACGGGCGGGGCGCTCCTTCGGGGGTGTAACAGAGGCAAAAAACACTCCTCCTAGGCTAGCCGCCCCGAAGCCAAGACGAGCGCTGCCACTCCCAAATCGTGCTGGACGCCACTTCCCGGTGTTACGAACATGTGATACGCGGACAGCGAACGTGACCCATCCTTGCCATGGTTTTGCTTCGAATGCTGGTTATATGGATACACAGAACTACTAAGGAGGCCGACCATGACAACAGCAGTTGCAGACCGCACACTCAATGCACTCGACCGGTGCGATCGTTGCGGAGCCCAGGCATATGTCCGCGTTGTACTCGAGTCCTCCGGCGGTGAGCTGCTCTTCTGCGGCCACCACGCACGTGCAGTTGAGGCCACGCTGCGGCCGATGACCTCGGACTGGCATGACGAGACGGCTCGCCTTCAGGAGAAGGAACCCGTCCTGGCCGACTAGCCATCACTGGCTGGCCCCAGCGGCCCGGCTGACAAAATTTCACAGAGACACCAAGGCCCCTTCCGGACGGAGGGGGCCTTGGTGCGTTAAGCGATGCCTCCCGTGCCTAGGCGATGCCTGCGTCCCGGCGCGGTCTTTCCTGCCTGGCTCGGGCTACGTCGGCAGCGATCTCCTTTTGCCCTTGGGCATCAAGCCCGGCCACGACCCCATCGATGTCCCTGTCGGGCCGGTTCTGGCTCAGTTTGGCCTTCGCTTCGATTCGGCTGATCACCAGCTCGATGCCAACGATGGCACGCAACTGGCCGGAGACGTAGCGGTCCGGCGCGTCGTCCACGGACCACGGCCGCTCGGAACGGGCTTCGTTGAGGTCGGTGAGCCGCCTGACATGGTTCCCGAGCCACACCGCATCATCATGGACGGCAAGCTTGCCGTATACGTGCGCCGTGGAGTAGTTCCACGTCGGGACGACGCGTCCATGCTCTTCCTTCGATGCGTACCAGGAAGGCGAGATGTAGGCGTCCGCGCCCTGGATGATCACGAGTGAATCTCCGATCGCCGGCTCGGACCATTGGGAGTTGCTTCGGGCGAGGTGTCCGTGGAGCGCGCCGTGTGCACCGATCGAGGGATCGTAGATGAGCGGCAGGAAAGTCGCGAGGAGGCCCTGCGACGTCATCGTGACCAGATTTGCCGCACCTGGCCGTGTCAGGAGGTCACGGATGTCGTCAGGACCGGCTGCGAAATGCGCTGGAATGTACATGCGATCTATTCTTCCTACTTTTGTGACGGGCGGTCTTGGTGTTGTTGGTCCTCAGCGACCCTGTTCCGCGGGCTGCGGATTGAGTCGGACCCGGACGGCGACGCCTGCGCAAACGATGACGGCCAGGCCGCCGACGATCGTGGTCCAGCCCAGGGATTCGCCGAGCAGCAACCCCGCCCAGCAAATGCTCAGCACGGGCTGGATCAGCTGTACCTGGCTGACCCTGGCCATGGGGCCGATGGCGAGGCCCCGGTACCAGGCGAAGAAGCCGAAGAACATGCTGACGATTCCGAGGTATCCAAACGCAGCCCACTGGACCGGTGAGGCTGACGGTGGCTGCTGGGACATGGAGAGTGCTGTCAGGCCGGCCATCAACGGCAATGCCAGGACGAGCGCCCAAGATACGGTCTGCCATGCGCCGAGTTCGCGTGCGAGCAGGCCACCTTCCGCGTAACCGATGGCCGCAGCAATGACAGCACCGAGGAGCAGCACATCCGCCCAGTTAAGTTGCCCGAGCGCACCCGACTGCGCTGGTTGGCCGGGCTGGGCTGGTTGGCCGGGCTGCGCCATGGCGAAAGCTATGGCCACAACGGCACCGACGGCTGTGACCAGCCAGAAAGCGATCGGCGGATGCTCACGCCCGCGGAGGACTGCCGCAGTTGCCGTCGCTGCAGGGAGCAGGGCGATGACGACGGCACCGTGGCTGGCCGGCGCCGTCGTGAGTGCGAATGAGGTGAGTAGCGGGAAGCCCACAACAATCCCGGCGGCGACCACAGCGAGCCGCGCCCATTGCCTACCTCGGGGAAGGCGCTGCCTGGTGAGCGCGAGGGCGAATGCCGCGAGTATCGCCGCGACGACGGCACGGCCGGAGCCGATGAACAGGGGCGACAGGCCACCAACCGCCACTCGGGTGAAGGGAACAGTGAACGAGAACGCCGCTACTCCGAGGAGGCCCCACCAAAGGCCCGTGGCTGTTCGGGACGGTATCACTGGGCGAACAAGCGTAGTAGCGCTACTATTGTCTCTCATGAACAACGATAGCAGTTCTCGAATTGCGATGCGACTGCGGGAATGGATCGCCGGTGCGGCCCCGGGATCCCGGCTACCGTCCACCCGGTCACTGGTCGCCGAGTACCAGGCCAGCCCCGTGACGGTGCAGAAAGCCTTGCAAGCGCTCACTTCGCAGGGCCTGATCGAGAGCCGGCCCGGCGTCGGCACCTTCGTGCGGGCCGTCCGGACAGCACGCCCCTCGGATTACGGCTGGCAAACTGCAGCGCTGCGTGCACCGCAGGCCCCTCCCCGCTCAGCCCCCACCACAATGCGCGACACGTCGAACGCCACTATTGCCTTCCACTCCGGATACCCGGACCGGGAACTCCTCCCGGAGCGGCTTGTGCGGGCCGCTCTCGCCCGGGCGGCCCGGGGTGACGCTGCCTTGTCCCGGCCTCCGGCGCCGGGGCTTCCCGAGTTGCAGTCCTGGTTCGCGCACGAACTCGGCAACGCGACGCCGGCCGGACTCACCCCGCCAACACCGAGCGACGTCATCGTGCTGCCAGGAAGCCAAGGCGGCCTCAGCTCCATCTTCACCGCGTTGGTGGGCCACGGGCAGCCGCTGCTCATGGAATCCCCGAGCTACTGGGGAGCCATCCTGGCCGCGACGCAAGCCGGAGTCCGCATCGTCCCGGTGCCCAGCGGGCCGGATGGGCCGGACCCCGAAGAATTAGCCAGGGCCTTTGAGGAGACGGGCGCACGGCTGTTCTACGCCCAACCGAACTTTGCCAACCCCACTGGAGCGCAATGGTCCGCCCGTCGGGGCGAAGAAGTCCTGGACGTCGTCCGGGAGTACGGCGCGTTCCTCGTTGAGGACGACTGGGCCCACGACTTCGGCATCACTTCGGCCCCCGTTCCCATCGCCGCACGTGACGACTCCGGCCACGTGGTCTATCTACGCTCCCTCACGAAAAGCGTTTCGCCTGCCATCCGCGTTGCCGCCGTCATCGCGCGCGGCCCCGCCCGCGAACGAATCCTTGCGGACCGCGCGGCCGAATCGATGTATGTCAGCGGATTGCTGCAGGCTGCGGCACTCGATGTCGTCACCCAGCCGGCCTGGCAGACGCATCTGCGCAGCCTCCGCCATCAGCTCCAGTCACGCCGAGACCTCCTTGTCTCAAGCCTGCGCGAGCACGCCCCCCGGGCCCACCTCAGCCTCATCCCCCAGGGAGGGCTGAACCTCTGGGCACGCTTGCCCGACGGGACGGACCTCGAAAGGCTGACCCGTGACTGCGAGAGCGCCGGGGTGATGATCGCTGTCGGTACCGAGTGGTTCCCGGCCGAACCGGCGGGTCCGTTCATCCGGCTCAACTACGCAGGACCCAACCCCTCCGCCTTCCCGGAAGGTGCCCGCATCCTCGGCCAGGCACTCGAGCGGAACAGCCCCTAGATGCAAAAAGTGGACCCCTGGGAAATCCGGGGGTCCACTTTTTGACGGGCTGTGCCTGTTAGGGCAGGGCGTCCATTGCTTTAGTCAAGGTAGTCGCGCAGAACCTGCGACCGCGAGGGGTGGCGCAGCTTGGACATCGTCTTCGATTCGATCTGACGGATGCGTTCGCGGGTGACTCCATAGACCTTGCCGATTTCGTCTAAAGTCTTCGGCTGGCCGTCGGTAAGGCCGAAGCGCATCGCGACGACGCCTGCTTCACGCTCGGACAGGGTGTCAAGCACCGAGTGCAACTGTTCCTGGAGGAGGGTGAAGCTCACGGCGTCAGCTGGTACAACGGCTTCGGAGTCCTCGATGAGGTCGCCGAATTCGGAGTCGCCGTCTTCGCCAAGCGGGGTGTGCAGCGAGATGGGCTCGCGGCCGTACTTCTGGACTTCAACGACCTTCTCGGGAGTCATGTCCAGTTCGAGGGCCAGTTCCTCAGGCGTAGGTTCGCGTCCAAGGTCCTGCAGCATTTGGCGCTGGACGCGTGCCAGCTTGTTGATGACTTCCACCATGTGCACCGGAATGCGGATGGTGCGGGCCTGGTCCGCCATGGCGCGGGTGATGGCCTGGCGGATCCACCACGTGGCGTAAGTGGAGAACTTGAAGCCCTTGGTGTAGTCGAACTTCTCCACTGCACGGATCAGGCCCAGGTTGCCTTCCTGGATGAGGTCCAGGAACAGCATGCCGCGGCCCGTGTAGCGCTTGGCCAGGGAGACCACGAGGCGCAGGTTGGCTTCGAGCAGGTGGTTCTTGGCCCTCTTGCCGTCATGGATGATGAACTCGAGCTCACGCTTGAGCTTCGGGTCCATGGAGCCGTCATCAGCGTTGATCTTCTCTTCGGCGAAGAGGCCGGCTTCAATGCGGAGCGCAAGGTCTACTTCCTGCTCCGCGTTCAGCAGGGCAACCTTGCCGATCTGCTTCAGATAGTCCTTGACGGGGTCGGCCGTCGCGCCGGCAGACATGACCTGCTGGACCGGTGCATCGTCGTCGTCGGCATCCGAGTAGACAAAACCGGAACCGGTCGCGGCAGGCTTCTTGCCCTCTTCGCCTTCTTCGACTTCCTCCGTGAGCTCTGCTTCGTCGGGAGCGGCGGCGTCAAAATCCTCGACTTCTTCGGAGTCCTCGTCGGCGCCGGCGGACTTGTTGGCTGCTTCGGCAGCGGCCTTGGCGCCGGGCTTGGGCCCGCGCTTCTTGGGTGCCGGCTTCTCTGCACCTGCAGTCGAAGCATTGGCAGTACGCGTTGCCGCACGCGTCGTAGCTGTAGCCGCCTTCTTTTCTTCGGCGGACAGTTCGGCCAGGGCGGCGGGTTCCTTCTCAGCGGAAGACGGGGTCACAGAAAACCTTTCTAGCGGCGGTCTGTGGAATCACCATAGGGGCAACACCACTATGACCCTGTCAAGTCCGCTGTAACATCAAGTGCCATCGCCGACCGCAGAGTCTTTAGGTAAAACTCCCGACGGCGCCTTAATGTTCCCTGAATTCAGGGGACGTTTACGGCACTTGAAACACGGACCCAACCGGGTCTCGGCAACCATTGTCTCACGGTTTTGGATTCCGGGGGTCGATATCCGCTACCGTGCGGACAATTACGTGCCGCACGGATTTCCCGCAATGTCACGCTACGGAGTCGCCTCATGGCTTCGCGTCACGCCGCCCCCTCACCGAACTTCCGCCACGCGGACGACTTGCTTTTGGCCCAGCCGCACACGGTGCCGCGCCGCACCACCTCGGCAAGTAGTTCCGCGAGTCGATAGCCCTGTTGTTCAGCGTCCGCCTGCGAAAGGAGTTCGGCGGCGAACGAACCGCTCCCCCGGCACCACTGAATCCATCCCCGGATCGTAAGCGTTGCAGCACGTGCCTCCCCACCGCCGTGCCGGGAGAGCATCGCCAGAACCTGGTCCAGGCTCGTCAACCGCTTCCAGTCGGGGTTCTCCGGGTAGAGGCCAAGCAGCACGTCTCCGTAGCTCAAGGCACTGACATCCGTGGCTGCAGTCCGCGATTCCCTGGCTCCGGCGGCCCCCTTCCCTTCTGGCGGCTTACGTCCTGCTGGCGGCGGGGAATGGAGACCGGGCGGAATGTCCAAGGGATCCCCTTCGTCGCCCTCATGGCCAAAGAAGCGGAAGGCCTCCGCACCGCCGCAGGCGACTGCCTTCCCCGCAGCCGCCAGAACCACCACGGCGTCGCGCCATGCAGGAACCCGCAGGCTAGCCCGGAGGAACGCCGCAGCCTCGTCGTCAAATTCGTCTGGATGGCTGGAATCGAGGACCCTCGTCCACACATCCAGCATTTCTTCGAACGCCTTCCTGCTCCGCCACCGCCGGAGCAACTCCTCAAGCATGGCGCCTTCCGCACGCATGAATTCCGGATCGAGGACCGGCTCGTCACCCGGCCCCGGCAACCGTGGCGATTCCCTGACATTGCTCCCCCTGAACACCATTTCCGCGTTGAGCCGGCTGTCCAGGATCTGGTCCACGGGACGCCCGGGAAGAGGACAGCATTCCAGATCGGTGCAAAACGCGCTTCGCCAGTAGTCCGAGCCAATGAACCAGGCATCCCGCAGCGCCAAGCCACGGCGGGCCAGGACGAGGTCCAGGGCCTCCAGCAGCGGCAGCTGGCCTCCCACAACGCCGGCGTCGTCCCAACCGTCGTCGCTGAAGACTGCCAAAAGTACGCCGTCAGCGTCATGGTCCGCTTCCAGATACTCACCGATCCTCCGTGAGTACGCGGCGAGCACGTGTTCGGATCTCTCAGGCGGAAGGTCCACGCGGAGGGTGGCGCCAAGCGTCAGCCCGCGCAGGGTGATGGCCACGAGGCTCTCCTTCGGCCAGAGTCCCAAGGCGTGGGGAATGAAGCCGAGGATGTCCTCGGGCCGGGAGATGGTCACACGGTTGTCTGCTGTCATGAATCCAGCATCGGCATCAATAATGGGAGACGGCAGGCCTCAATTGCCCTATGTGGACAAAGGTTTCAGTAAGCGCCTGTGGAGGAACACCGCCGCTCCAGGGCCACGGCGTGGAGCCCTACTGCTTCGCGAGCCGTTCGCGGCGCAATTCCACGCGGCGCCGTCGCTGGTTTGCCAGCGACACGAGGAGCGGGGGGACGTGTACGCCCTGGGCCGCCATCTGGCGGCGTACTTTGCGACGGGTCATGACGATCAAAACCGTACCCACGAGCAGGAACAGGAACTGCACGCTCAAGGCGATGCGGAAGGACGCCAGGCCGTACAGCTCCCCGCCCGAGAAACCGCTGGTGTGGAGGATGTCGAGGATGAGCCCTACCAAATAGATCGTCAGGAGCGCCGCGACGAAGCCGCCCACGTTGACGATGCCCGTGGCAGTACCGATCCTGTGGGAAGGGTTGAATGTCCGGGCAAAATCGAAGCCGATCATGGACCCGGGGCCACCGATGGCCAGGGCGACCACCAACAAGGCCAGCAACCAGAGGGGCGCCCTGCTCGGCAACAGCAGAACCGCAGCCCATGCAAGTGCGGTAGCCGCCGTAATCAGGAGGACCATGGCCGAGCGCCGCATCGGGTGCCTCGCCACGAAGGTTCCAAACAAAGGCCCCACGAGAATGCTGGTGACCACGAAGAGTCCCATCAAGGCGGACACGGTGGCAGCGTTCAGGCCCTGCGCCGATACCAGGAACGGGTAGCCCCAGGACATGGCGAAGACGTTCCCGCTGAACTGGACAGTGAAGTGGCACCAAAGCCCCAAGCGCGTCCCGGGCTGCCGCCATGCACGCGCCAGGGTCACACCCGTGGCGCGTAGCCCTTGGCCGCTCTCCCGGGGCGGATGGCCCGGCGGAACGTCCCTAAGCAAGGCGAGGACAAGGACGACGGCGAGCGCAGACAACGAGCTCAATGCGAGGAACGCCGTATTCCAGCCTGCCGAATGAAGGACCAGCGCGAACGGCACCACACTGATGAGCTGGCCGAGCTGGCCCGACATTCCCGTCAGCTGGGTGACGAGCGGAACCCGTGCCGGCGCGAACCAGATCGGCACGAGGCGGATCACGGAGACAAAGGTCATGGCGTCGCCGGCGCCGACGAGCACCCGGCCGAGCACGCCGGCCGGAACGGCGTCTGCATAAGCCAACTGGAGTTGCCCGAGGCCCATGAGCACGGCACCGCTGGCAATCATCGCGCGCGAGCCAAAGCGGTCAACCAGGAGCCCGACCGGTATCTGGAGGCCAGCGTAGACCAGCAGCTGAAGCACCGTGAAGAAGGAAATAGCCGCTGCGCTGGCATGGAACCGTTCGGTAGCCTCCAGTCCGGACACACCAAAGGATGTGCGCTGGGCAACTGCCACGAGGTAGGCAAGCACCCCTATCGTCCAAATGAGCCAGGCGCGGGGTGCGTTCACCCTTCCATTATGCCCGGGGCTGCATTAAAGCTGCTTTATGGGCGCGCATCTTTACGTGCGAGATACGCCTCAACCGCCGCTCCCAGGTCCTCGGCGTTGGGCAGTTCGTCGTTCTCGTCGGCGAGCAGGGAACGGCGGACTGTCCCCTCGGCCTTGTCGTCATAACGGGACTCCAGCTTTGAAACCACCTGCTGGACGTCCTCGGATGCTTCCACCTGTTCGGCGATCTGCCTGCCCACTTCCCTGCCGGCCTCACGAAGGCGGTCCGTCGGCAGCATGAGGGATGTGGCAGCCCCCAGGTATTCAAGTCCCGCCACCGCTGCCGGCGGGTACTCGGCATCCGCCAGGTAGTGCGGAACGTGGATGACGTATCCAGCCACTTTCCGCCCGGCTTCGATCAGCCGCAATTCCAGGATGTGGCCAATGGCCGCAGGAACTTCGACAGTCGGCTTCCAGGTGGAAATGCCCTCGATGAGCTCCGGACGGTTTCCGTGCACCGTTACGCCGACCGGCCGGGTGTGCGGGACCGGCATGGGAATGGAGTGGATCCAGGTGACCAGGTTAACGTCGAGTTTTTCCACGATCCCGACGACGGCGCGCGAGAAACGCTCCCACTGGAGGTCAGGTTCAAAACCGGCAAGCAGCAGGAATGGCTCGCCTAAGCCGTCATTCAGCTTGTAGAGCGCCAGTTGAGGGGCTTTGTAGTCCTCCAGATGGTCTTCGACAAAGCTGATGTGGGGACGGCGCGTGCGGTAGTCGATGAGCTGGTCGGCGTCGAACACAGCCACGGTTTCGACTTCGAGTGTATCGAGCAGTTCCCTGTTGATCTGCTGGACCACGTGGCCGGCATCAGCGAATCCCGTGAAGCCCATCAGCATGTTGAGGCCCCTGATATCCGGGCTGTGGAAGAGCTCGATGTTGCTCGCGTAGAGCGACTCGGGGTCAAGGAGTGAGCCGGAAATCCGTTCAAACACGGCATGTTCCTTTCGCAGTTTCAAGTTTCAGGAGGAGCAGGCGGCTGCACACCGCGGCAGTTGCCTCGGCGGCCGGCCACGCTCCATGTATTGGTACAACGCCTCGAACCGGCCACGCATTCCTGTCGGCCGTTGTGCTGCAACTCTCATTTAATTGCTTTCCGGCGCGGCAGACAGACTACGATCGAGACGTGCCGCCGTGTGCGGACCCAAGCAACCACGGACGTTGTCACAAGCGGACAACTGACGGGTACCAGGGCCGGGCGCCTAACATGCAGCCCGGCCAAGCCATGCAGAGAGAGATGAGGACAAATCCTCGTGGTGAACACTACAGACATCACCCTTGGCACTATCGCCAAGGACCTGAAGAAGTCGCCCAGCGACGCACTCGTGATAGCCGTCGGGCAGGGGGAAAACGGCCCGGTACTGCTCGCGAACCCGCTGGGGGCGAAGGCCGCAGAAACCCTCGCGGCCTCATTGGGCCTCCTCGGCATCACGGGAGCAGCCGATCAGGTACACCGTCTGCCGGGTCTTCCGGAGACCGGTTCGGGCGTCCTCGTCCTGGCAGGTGTCGGCAAGGTCGCCGACGACGCCCTCCTCGCCGAGGAAACCCTGCGCCGGACTGCAGGATCCGCCGTCCGCCAACTGGCCGGTTTGTCCTCCGTGACACTGGCCCTCCCGACGGCGTCCCTCGCCGACGTCGCGGCCGTCGCCGAGGGCGCCGTGCTGGGTTCCTATTCCTATACTGAGCACCGCTCCAGCAAAGACGGCCTCAAGGATCCAGTCGGCAAGGTCCTGATCCACACGGCGTTTGACGGCAAGGACGTCCAGCCCGCGCTCGACCGGGCATTGCTCGTGGGACGCGCGGTCAACGCCACACGCACCCTCGTCAACCAGCCGCCGAGCCACCTTTACCCGGAGTCCTTTGCCGAAGCTGCCAAGGAACTCTCCAAGGGACTGCCGGTCAAGGTCACCGTGTGGGACGAGAAACGCCTCGAAAAGGACGGTTTCGGTGGAATCCTGGGCGTTGGAAAGGGTTCAACCCGCCAGCCGCGCCTCGTCAAGGTGGAGTACGCCCCGGCCAAGGCCACCAAGAAAATCGCACTTGTTGGCAAGGGCATCACCTTTGACACGGGCGGCATTTCCATCAAGCCTGCCCTTGGCATGGGCGACATGAAGAGCGACATGGCGGGCGCCGCCGTCGTACTTAATACTGTCCTGGCCGTAGCGGGACTCGGGTTGCCCGTCAAGGTGACCGCGTGGCTCTGTATCGCCGAGAACATGCCCTCGGGCGCTGCACAGCGCCCGGCAGACGTCCTCACCGTGTACGGCGGCAAGACGGTCGAGGTCCTCAACACCGACGCCGAGGGACGCCTGGTCATGGCGGACGGAATCGTCGCGGCCAGCCTCGAGCAGCCGGACGCGATCATCGACGTCGCGACACTGACGGGCGCCCAGCTGATCGCCCTCGGCAACCGCACTGCCGGTGTCATGGGTTCCGACGCCGTCACGGGCGCCCTCAAGTCCGCTGCGGACCGCGCGGGCGAACTCGTCTGGCCGATGCCGCTGCCGGAAGAACTGCGGGCCAGCCTCGACTCGCAGGTGGCGGACATCGCCAACATCGGCGAACGCCACGGTGGAATGATGACCGCGGCCGTGTTCCTGCGCGAGTTCGTCGGCAAGGACGCCGAGGGCAAGCAGATCCCCTGGGCACACGTCGACATCGCCGGCCCGTCCTTCAACAACGGCAGCCCCTACGGCTACACGCCTAAGCAAGGCACCGGTTGCACCGTCCGGACGCTGCTCGCCTACGTCGAAGACGTGCTGGCGACGGCCTAGGCAAGTCCCCAAGTGGGGCCGGTTGATGACCGGCCCCACGGCCCGACGTGAGTCTGGCCACAAGCGCCCCACAAAAGCCTCGGCAGGGTGGAGCATGGATAAGTGGTTCGCTAAGGTGAACCACGGTAGTCACAAATGCAAGAGAACTTCGGTGCTGGCATAATCGCGGCAGTACAAGTTCCAAGACCAGATGACGCGTAGTCGCGTGTCATCGCTCACGCGAGGGAGCGTCCTAGTGGCCGATCAGGCAACTGCGCAAGAATTCGACATCCTGGTACTCGGTGGCGGCAGCGGCGGCTACGCCACAGCTCTGCGTGCCGTTCAGCTTGGTTTCACCGTTGGTCTCGTCGAGAAGGCAAAGCTCGGCGGCACCTGCCTGCACAACGGGTGTATCCCCACCAAGGCGCTGCTGCACTCGGCCGAACTGGCCGACCACGCACGCGATTCCGCCAAGTACGGCGTCAACGTCACGTTGGACAGCATCGATATCACTGCCGTGAACTCTTACAAGGACGGAATCGTCGCCGGTAAGTACAAGGGCCTGCAGGGACTCATCAAGTCCAAGGGCATCACGGTCATCGAAGGCGAAGGCAAGCTGCAGGGCACCGACACCGTCGTCGTGAACGGCACAGCCTACAAGGGCAAGAACATCGTCCTGGCCACGGGTTCCTACTCCCGCTCCCTGCCCGGCCTGGAAATCGGCGGCCGCGTCATCACGTCCGATGAAGCGCTGACCATGGACTACATCCCCAAGAGCGTCATCGTCCTCGGCGGCGGCGTCATCGGCGTCGAATTCGCTTCTGTGTGGAAGTCCTTCGGCGTCGACGTCACCATCGTTGAAGGCCTCCCCTCCCTCGTTCCCAACGAAGACACCGCCATCGTCAAGAACCTTGAGCGCGCCTTCAAGAAGCGCGGCATCAAGTTCAGCACCGGCGTCTTCTTCCAGGGCGTCGAGCAGGACGACAACGGCGTGAAGGTAACGCTGGTAGACGGCCAGACCTTCGAAGCCGATCTCCTCCTGGTTGCCGTGGGCCGTGGCCCCGTCACTGCCAACCTCGGTTACGAAGAAGCAGGAGTCACCATCGACCGCGGCTTCGTCATCACCAACGAACGCCTGCACACCGGCGTCGGCAACGTCTACGCCGTCGGCGACATCGTCCCCGGCGTCCAGCTCGCCCACCGCGGGTACCAGCAGGGCATCTTCGTCGCGGAAGAGATCGCCGGCCTGAACCCGGTGGTCGTCGAAGACGTGAACGTCCCGAAGGTCACCTTCTGCGAACCTGAAATCGCTACCGTTGGCTACACCGAAAAGGGTGCCAAGGAGAAGTTCGGCGAGGACCAGGTCCAGACCCAGGAATACAACCTGGCCGGCAACGGCAAGAGTTCCATCCTGGGCACCAGCGGCATCGTGAAGGTCGTCCGCCAGAAGGACGGCCCGGTCGTCGGTATCCACATGATCGGCTCCCGCATGGGCGAACAGATCGGCGAGGCACAGCTGATCGTCAACTGGGAAGCACATCCGGAGGACGTGGCCCAGTTCATCCACGCACACCCGACGCAGAACGAGACCCTGGGCGAAGTCCACCTCGCACTGGCAGGCAAGCCGCTCCACGGCTAAGTCTTTACGCAAGACACCCGGTCCTGCGCCCGCACGAACTGCGGGCGCAGGACCCAGCAGGCAACACTCATCCGCACTAAAGATCAATAAGGAGAACGGGGACGACATGTCTGAATCCGTTAACTTGCCCGCCCTTGGTGAAAGCGTCACCGAAGGCACCGTCACTCGCTGGCTCAAGCAGGTTGGTGACCGAGTGGAAGTCGACGAGCCCCTGCTCGAAGTTTCCACCGACAAGGTAGACACCGAAATCCCGTCTCCTATTGCCGGCATCATCGAAGAAATCCTCGTAGCTGAAGACGAGACCGCCGAAGTCGGCGCTCCCCTGGTTCGGATCGGCAGCGGCAGCAACGGCGCTGCAGCGCCCGCAGCCGCACCTGCGGTAGAAGCACCGGCAGCCCCGGCACCAGCGCCGGCCCCTGAAGCAGCACCGGCTCCTGCAGCCGAAGAAGCCGCAGCCCCCGCAGCAACTTCCGGCCCGGCATCTGGTCACGACGTGACTCTCCCCGCCCTGGGCGAAAGCGTCACCGAGGGCACCGTCACCCGCTGGCTCAAGGCCGTCGGCGACACCGTCGAGGTGGACGAACCGCTCCTCGAGGTCTCCACCGACAAGGTCGACACCGAGATCCCCTCCCCCGTGGCCGGCACTTTGCTCGAGATCCGCGTCAACGAGGACGACACTGCTGAAGTCGGCTCCGTTCTTGCTGTCATCGGCTCGGGCGCCCCCGCCGCAGCAGCCGCCGCTGCACCGGCACCCGTGGCAGCAGCACCCGCCGCGGCAGCACCTGTTGTTGAAGCCGTACCCGCCCCGGCACCTGCGGCCCCAGCACCTGCAGCAGCACCGGCTGCCGCCCCCGCAGCTCCGGCACCGGCTGCCGCACCCGCAGCGTCTTCCACCGAGTCCGGCTACGTCACTCCCCTCGTCCGCAAGCTGGCCAACCAGAACGGTGTCGACATCACCACCGTGACGGGCACCGGCGTCGGCGGCCGTATCCGGAAGCAGGACGTGCTCGCCGCGGCCGACGCAAAGAAGGCAGCAGCCGCCGCTCCGGCGCCGGCGTCCGCAGCCCCCAGCAAGCCTGCTGCCGCCCCTGTGGTGGCTTCCTCGCTGCGCGGGACCGTGGAGAAGGCTCCCCGCATCCGCCAGGTCATCGCCCGCCGCATGCGCGAGTCCCTCGAAACCTCAACGCAGCTGACCCAGGTGCACGAGGTCGACATGACCAAGATCGCCAAGCTCCGCCTCAAGGCCAAGGGCTCCTTCGAGGCCCAGAACGGCGTCAAGCTGACCTTCCTGCCGTTCATCGCCAAGGCCGTGGCCGAAGCCTTGAAGCAGCACCCCAAGCTGAACGCGGCGTACGACGAAGACAAGCAGGAAATCACCTACCACAACGCGGAACACCTCGCGATTGCGGTGGACACGGACAAGGGCCTGCTGGTCCCGGTCATTTCCGACGCCGGCAACCTGAACCTTGCCGGCCTGGCCGGCAAGATCGCCGATGTCGCCGGCCGTACCCGCCAGGGGAAGATCGGTCCGGACGAGCTGTCCGGCGGTACCTTCAGCATCACCAACATCGGTTCTGTCGGCGCGCTGTTCGACACGCCGATCATCAACCAGCCCCAGGTGGGAATCCTGGGCACCGGCGCCATCGTCAAGCGTCCGGTCGTGGTTGCCGACGAGAACGGCGATGACTCGATCGCCATCCGCTCCATGATGTACCTGTCCCTGACGTACGACCACCGCTTGGTTGACGGTGCCGACGCAGGCCGCTTCCTGCAGACCCTCAAGGCCCGCCTTGAGGAAGGTTCCTTCGAAGCTGACCTGGGTCTCTGATTCCAGTAATCGCGTGACGGGAAGGTCCCGACGGGAAACCGTCGGGACCTTCCCGTTTTTCATGCCCGGATATTGCCCCGTGGCTTTGCTACGGCTCGTAGAAGATTCTGGCTAAGCTGGAGCCATGACTATCCTCTTCAACGTCCTGCTGTTCTTGCACATCGTCGGCGCAGCCATGATCGTGGGCTACTGGATCGCCACCCTGAAGCAGCCGACTGTCCACCCGCGCCAGCGGGACGGCGCATTCGTCCAGCTGATCACCGGTATTGCGATGATGGGCATCCTGCCCATGCTGCCCGACGCCAACCCCAACTACTTCAAGCTCGGCATCAAGTTCGCCATTGGCCTCGCAGTCGCAGTTCTTGCCGTCATCGGCTCGCGCAAGGTCAAGAAGGGCGAACCGGTCTCTACCGGCCTGGCCCACGGCGTCGGCGGCCTGGCATTGATCAATATCGCCATAGCCACGATCTGGCAGTGATCCCGGCGGTCACAATCCTCTGAGAGCGGACAAGCGGTGCGCCGCCGTCGTCGAATCCCTAGGATTGAACCCGGCGGCATCCGGCATCCGGGTGCCAATCGCAACGACGCTGAGGAGTGGACATGGCAACAACACGCACCGCACACACCGTATGGAACGGCAACCTGATCGAAGGCGCCGGCAACACCACCCTGGACAGCTCCGGACTCGGAACCTTCAACGTCACCTGGAAGGCCCGCGCAGAGTCCGCAGAAGGCAAGACCAGCCCCGAAGAACTGATTGCCGCCGCACACTCGGCATGCTTTTCGATGGCCTTCAGCAACGGTGTGGCAGGCGCAGGCTTCACGCCTGAAGAGGTCAACACGAAGGCCGACGTCACCTTCCAGCCAGGCGAAGGCATCACGGGCATCCACCTGACCGTGAGCGCACGCATCCCCGGCGTCTCCGAAGAAGAATTCCAGCGCCTCGCCGAAGACGCCAAGGTCAACTGCCCGGTTTCCCAGGCACTCCGGGCAACCCCGATCACGCTGGATGCCACGCTCGCTTCCTAGCGGCAACACGTCCGAAACCTGTCCAAAAAGCGAGTCCCCGCCTTTCCTTCCGGAAGGGCGGGGACTTCGTTTTTGTGGACCTCCAGCTAGCCCTTTTGCGGCCTCGCGGGCAACGCAGCCGGGCGGACCTTGCGGTAGCCTTCGCGCAGCGGTGGCCGGTCCGTGGGTAGCTCCTGGACCATTTCCTTGAGCGCGCCGATCCCGTACTCCAACTGGGGATCGGTGCCGGCCGCATAAGCGTGGGGCGGGAACACCACTTCGATGTCAGGCTCAACCCCGAAGTTCTCCACGCTCCAGCCGATCCCGCCGGAGAACCACGTGGCATAGCGCGGCTGGGTCACGCCAGTGCCGTCAGCCAGGGAGAATCGGTTGTCGATGCCCACGACGCCGCCCCAGGTCCGGGTGCCGATGACCGGGCCGATGCCGCGGAGTTTGGACACCTGCGTGATGATGTCGCCGTCGGACCCGGCGAATTCGTCGGTGAGGATAATGACCGGGCCGCGCGGGGCGTGATGCGGGTAAGTACGCGGCTTCTCGCCGCGGGGCATGCTCCAGCCGGTGACCTTGCGGCCGATCAGTTCAGCCACGAGCTGCGAGGTGTGGCCGCCACGGTTGCGCCGTACGTCAACAATCAACCCGTCCAGCGCGGTCTCCGTGTCGAGATCCCGGTGAAGCTGCGCCCAGCCGTTGGCCATCATGTCTGGGACATGCAGATAGCCGAACTTTCCGTCCGAGGCCTCGCGTACGGTGCGCCTGTTGGCGTGCACCCATTCCTGGTACCGCAGGCGTTCCTCATCCTTCACCGGAACCACGGCAATCCGCCGCTGCTGGCCTGCCGCCTCGCCGTGCCCGCCGCCATTCAAGAGCGTGAGTTCCACCGTCCGGCCCGCGGCGCCCACCAGTTGTTTGGCCGGAGTTCGGTCTGCGGAGAGCCCGACGCCGTCGATCGCCAGGACAACGTCGCCCACCTTCGCGTCGGCTCCTGGCCGCGTCAGCGGCGAGTTGGCCAGGGGGTCGGAAGAGTCTCCGGCGAGGATGCGCGTGATCTCCCAACCAGCCTCCATAAGCTTGAGGTCGGCACCGAGCCTACCCTGTCCGTTGCTCCCGGGTTCGCCCACCGCCGCCGGACGCACGTAAGCGTGGGACGTGCCGAGCTCACCGTGCAGTTCCCACAGAAGGTCCACCAAGTCGTCGTGCGAGCCCAGGCGTTCGACGACGGGACGGTACCGTCCGTGGACCGAGTCCCAGTCTTGTCCGGCCATGTCTTCGGTCCAGAAGAAGTCCCGCTGCAGCCGCCATGCTTCGTCGAATGCCTGTCCCCACACAGCCAACGGATCCACGACCACCCGGATCCGGTTCAGCTCAACCTTGACAAGCTCGCCGGATTCTTCTTCAGCCTTGGCGTCAGACGGTACGGCGATAACCTGCTTGTCGTTGACGAAGACCAGTTTCTTGCCGTCTCCGGACAGGCGGTAGCGCTCAACCGCGGAGGCGAGTGTGACCTGCTTCTGCTTCGAAAGCTCGTAACGGACCAGTGCCGGAGCGGGTGCCTTGTCCTGCACCGTGCCACGGCCATCTCCCGTAACGCCTGAGAGCGGGGTATCGAGCCACAGCAGTGCGCCGCTGGAGGCCGAAAGCGCCGAGTAGTTGCCCTGTGGCACCGGGACGCCTATGACACGCAACGGGAGTCCCTCACGGTCCACACGGACCGTGGCGGTCGTCCCAGCAGCATCCCCCGTGCCGTCCTTCGCGCCGTCCGTCCCTGCGGGTAGGGCGTTCGCTTCATCCTCGTCCAGCAGATCCACTACCGGGCCGAAAGGAGATGGAGTGGCTGCAGCGAGTGCGATGAGGTAGGGCTTGATGGGGCTGGGGAAAGACAAATCAAAGGCATGGCCGTCGTAGACCGGATCAAAGCTGCGGTTCGAGAGGAACGCCAGGAATTTGCCGTCGGGAGTAAAGGCGGGCGATTCGTCGCAGAAGCGGCCGTCGGTGACATCCACAATGTCTTCCGGGTTGGTGGCGTTGACCATGCGCAACTTGCTCCGCGAGCCGAAGGACGTCACAGGCTCGGACCATGCGAGCCATTGCGAGTCCGGCGACCACGCGAGGCCGTCAATGCTGCCGTCCCCCACGCTGACAAGCAGCGACAAGGTGCCGTTGGCCGTATCGGCCAGGTAGACGTCCCCGAACGCAGTACCCACGGCAAGCCATCGGCTATCGGGACTGGCTTCGAGGGCGCTTGGACGGGCCGCCCTTGGGAAATCGATCCTCAGGAAATCGCTCCGTGACTCTTCCGCTCCGCCGCCCGCGGCGCTAGCCAGGACAGTCTCAGTGTCCGCGGAAGCCGGAGCGGATTCCGCGTGCGGCAGCCGAACCCCGGACGTCACGGGCTGTCCCGCAATGGCTGATGCCGAGACGGGGCGGGGCAGTTGCTCGGCCCCGGACTCTTCAGATTCGCGTGGCGCCGGTACGGCGTCTTGGACTGGCGCTTCGACGGCTGGCCGGGAAAAACGCGGGGCAATCCTTTTGATGTACAGGGAATCGACGCCGTCGTGGTCCGCTACATAGGCAATGCGACCGTCAATGAGGGGCCGGGGAAGCCTTGCCCGCACGCCGGGAGTCGCTTCGACCACCCGGGACGGTCCGTCTTTGTGGCGCAGCCAGTGGATGGTTCCATGGGACTCCACCGCGCTGGCTGAACCGGCCGCGTTGGGGAAGACTTCGCCCAAGTGGGCGGCAACTTTGAGGGGTGCGGGCCGGCGCGACTGGGATGCCGAGCCCAGGCTGATGTCCAGCCGTACCACCTCGGCGTCGGTCTCGAGCGTCGGCAGGATCCACAACTCGCCTGCCGATTCGAAGATGACCCGCTTGCCGTCGCTCGCAGCGTGCCGGACGTAGAAGTCCTCGTGATCGGTGTGCCGGCGCAGATCCGAACCGTCCGGCTGCACCGAGTAGAGATTTCCGTAGCCCTCGTGGTCCGAGAGGAAGGCGATTCGTCCACCTACCCACAGCGGGTCAGCGAGGTTTCCGTCGAGCTTGGGAACCAAGCGCGCGAACTCGCCGTTCCCGTCGGCGTCGATCCACAGTTTTCCAGCGGTACCGCCGCGGTACCGCTTCCACCAGGCAGGCTCGCGGGAGAGCACGCTGGCGAGGACCACGGGACGCTCGTCCCCCACTTCCGGGCCGAACGCCAGCGATTCGACCGGGCCGAAGGGAAGCTCGACGGCGGGGCCACCGTCCAGCGGCAAGGCGTAGGCATGCGTGTGCCGCCCTTCAGCCTGTTCGAAAGCCGTGGTGACTACAACGTCGCCTGAGGAGGTGAATCCCTTGACCCGGGTGGTGCTGTGGCCGAAGTAGCTCAACTGCCGGTACCCGCCGCCGTCGACCTCTGCTGTCACCACCTCGGGAGCGGGCCCGACGATCGTCGTCCAGACGAGCCGCTTGCCGTCCGGGGTGAAGCGGGGATTGCGTGCAGGGAGCTGCTGGGCGGAAATCCGCCAGGCGCGGCCTCCGGCCACGGGCGCAATCCAAATGTCGTCTTCGGCCACGAAAGTGATCAAATCACCGTGTACATGCGGGAAACGGAGGTAGCTGGAGGAGGTCATTGTTCGATCATAGTCAAAGGAGAAGCGAGCCCTTTGAGGCCTGCCGTAATGCCGAAGTGACGCTTGCCATGATGTGATGAGGCATGCGAATCGTGATTTCGGGTGCTTCAGGATTCATCGGAACCGCGCTCTCCGCGCGTCTCCTCGGCAGTGGGCACGACGTCGTCCGGTTGGTTCGCCGTCCGCCCGCAGGAGCCGGCGAGGCATATTGGGATCCTGCCGCGGGGCAGCTGGATGAGTCGGTACTCGACGGCGTAGACGCCGTGGTCAACCTCTCCGGGGCAGGCATCGGGGAGCGCCGCTGGACCAAAGCACGGGTGCGGGACATCATCGACTCACGCTTGCGTACAACAAAAACGCTCACGGCTGCCATGGCACGGCTGGGAACTCCGCCCGGAACGTTTCTGAGCCAGTCGGCGTCGGGTTACTACGGCTCGTCCCGTACCGGCCTGCTCCGTGAGGACGCGGGGCCAGGCAAAGGCATGCTGGCCACTCTATGCGTCGATTGGGAGGCCGCCGCCCACACGGCACCTGCCGGCGTACGAGTGGTGACCCCGCGTACCGGTGTGGTCCTCAGCCCTGATGGCGGAGCGTTGGGGCCGCTCCTTCCGTTGTTGAAAATGGGCGTGGGCGGACCGCTAGGAAACGGCCGGCAATATTGGCCGTGGATTTCCCTGGTGGATGAAGTTTCAGCATTCGAACACCTGATTAATTCCTCGCTTGAAGGTCCCGTCAACGTGTGTGCCCCGGAAAGCGCCGATGTCAACGCCATCGTTGCGCAACTAGCGGCAGCCCTGCACCGGCCGGCGTTCCTACGCGTACCTGCCCCCGCCCTGCGCCTCGCCCTCGGTAGCCATCTGGCAGAGGAACTTGTCCTTGCCAACCAGCGCATGGAACCGGCGAGGCTGATGGACTCAGGCTTTGCCTGGCAGCACCCCGCTCTGGCGGACGCCGCCCGATGGGTGGCAAGCGGCGGCAAGTGATTGCCTGAGCCTGCTCAAGCCTGCTTTGCCAGGATCTCCGTGATCCTCCACGCGTCCTCGCCACGCAGGAGAACCACCCTGAGTTCCTGTGGTTCGCCCTGGGGTTGCGCACGGACAACCTTCCCCGAGGCGTCCCGTTCTGCATAGGCCGAGGTCGCCAGCGTGACAGCAACGGTTGCACGGTCCGGGCCGGGAGTGCCCTCCACGCTCACGCTAATCAAGCTGGTGGAAAAGCCCGCGAGAACCAAGCCGGCGTGGGTCAATGCGTCCCTGACTTTTCCATCCGAGGAAGCAGCGGCCGAGCCCTGCACATTGACGTGGTCTAGTAACTCGAACCTGCCTGAACGTAGCGCCGTGTCCCGGATCGCCGATAGTCCCCTGACGGCTTCCCCGGGGTTTTGGGATCGGATCTGGGCTAGCACCGACGCAGGAACTTCGTCGAGGACGGTTCCCTGTTGAGTATTCACCGGCATGCCTGGCTCGTTCGCGCTTCGCTCTTCCTGGCCAGTCGTCGACGGCGGGCCAGACGCCTGCGGCCCGGCTCCCGGTCCACGATCGCCGGCCCACCACACTGTGCCACCCCAAAACACTGCGGTTACTGATCCGGCGCCCACAACTATCCCGAGGGCGAGCACAAAGGACGCCGCCCGCCGTCGTGCGGAAACCGGCGCAACCGCACGCCGGTGCCTGTGTCCCACCCCCGACGGGCGGAGGCGACTGAAAAGCGCCGCGATGCGGGCGCGCTTTGAGCGGGGATCAGAAGCCCGACGCCGGGTCATCAGTTCCGGAACCACCGTCGCATGCACCGAAACGGAAAGGTCCACGGCTTCCGGCGCTGCGCTCCTGTAGACGGCAACACCCAATTCGGCCGCGGAAGGCCGCCGTTGCCCATCGGGATGAAGCCCGGCCTCGATGGCAACGGCCAGAGCGGTAGGGACCGCGGGCACCAGCAATGTCAGAGGCGGCCTGCGGGCCGCAATGTCCGGAGCTGAACCGGTGAGGCAATACCAGCCAAGGGCGGCGAGGGCGTAGGTATCGCGCTGCGGCTGGAGTTCTGCGGCGCCCCGGACAATCGGACCGGGATCGACGAATCCGGGAGTGCCGGAGTCCGGGACCCCCGAAGCGTCGCCCACCACGCGGGAAACGCCCATGTCCGAGAGGAGCGGCTTCCCTTGGGCGGTGAAGAGCACATTCCCGGGCGAAACATCGGAATGTGTCATGCCCTGGCGATGCAGATAGGCCAAGGCCTGCGCCAGGGGCGTCAGGATAGTCACCGTCTCACCCACGCCAAGACGCCCCCTGCTGGACACCAACTGCCCAAGCGATCCCCCGGGGGCGTAATCCATGACCACGCCCAAGCCGCCGTCGAAGGACCCTGCCAACTCAACGACGCCACGGACCTTGACGAGGTGTTCGTGGTCCAGCCTGGACAGAAGCCGCACCTCACGGAGCATGGAAGACTTGGCCTCGCCTGGCTCCATCCTCTCCGGTTTTCGGCCGAGGCACTTCACGGCGAAGTGGTTCCCCGACCGCCGCTCCGTAGCGAGCCACACCGTGGCGCTCCCGCCGCGGCCCAGCTCACGGACCGGAACAAAGCCCGGGATCACAGGCTCGGAAGGTTCAATCCCCTGGAAGGGCATGGCTTCATCGTGGCCCTGACCACCCTCGCCGGGCGAAAAAGTCTCCATGCCTCAACAAATACCGGAAATCGCGGATTGCCGCAGAAGTTATCCACAGGCCAGGGCCCGGAGGCTCGCAAGCAGCCGAGTACGACTGAGAGCTTGGCCACAAAATCATGGCCTGCGTCCAGCGGGGTCTAAGCTTGTCCCCATGACTCTTGAGTTCTCACAGCTGGGTCTTGCCCCGGATTTCGTTGACTACATGCAGGGCTGGGATATCCAGCGCGAACTCCACAACAAGGTTGTTGCCGGCGAGAAACCCAGTACCGTTTTGCTCCTTGAGCATGCCGCGGTCTATACAGCAGGCAAGCTCACCGAAGACCACGAGCGCCCGTTTGACGGCACGCCCGTTGTTCCCGTGGATCGTGGCGGCAAATTGACCTGGCACGGGCCGGGTCAGCTCATCGCCTACCCCATCCTCAAGCTGAAGAACCGCGCCGGGATCCGTGACTACGTCGAGCGCCTCGAAGCCGTCATGATCGCGATCATGGAGGACTACGGGATCAAGGCCACACGGGTCAAAGGCCGGGCAGGAGTCTGGGTCCTCGCCGATGACAAGGGTCCGGACCGCAAAATCGCCGCGATCGGCATCCGCGTCCTGGACGGCGTCACCATGCACGGCGTCGCCATCAACTGCAGCAATGACCTCGCTCCCTACGCACAGATCATCGCGTGCGGCATCACCGACGCCAGCGTCACCACCATGTCCATCGAGACCGGCAGGACCATCAACCCGGCCGACATTGCCGAGCGCTTCATTGAAGAGTTCCGCAAGCACGAAGAAGCACTCGTATCCAGCCCCGAAGGAGCACTCCAGTGACCCTGGCACCTGAAGGCCGTAAGCTGCTGCGCGTTGAACAGCGCAACAAAGCCGTCCCGGTCGAACGCAAGCCCGAGTGGATCAAGGCCAAGGTCCAGATGGGCCCGGAATTCGTGGGCCTGAAGAACCTCGTGAAAAAGGAAGGCCTGCACACCGTCTGCGAGGAAGCCGGCTGCCCGAACATCTTCGAGTGCTGGGAAGACAAGGAAGCGACCTTCCTGATCGGCGGCTC